>CAWJXL010000001.1:0-12970 GCA_963846695.1 uncultured Fibrobacterota bacterium
TTTAACCCTAAAAAAATAAGTCTCGTATTGCTTAAAGCAATATTCCACAAACTATTTATGAAGGAATTATTACCCAAAAGCTTACTCTTAAACATGTTAATGATACCCCTAAAACTTATGATTCATTATGGAATCTTGGAATAAAAGGCATTATAACTTTTAATCTTGATAACTGTGCTATGCATTCTTATTCAAGATTTTTCAGGGAAAATGTTGACTCAGCAACCAGCCAAGATATTTCACACTATTCTAATTATCTTTCTTCTTCTGATAAATTTGTACTTCAAGCGCATGGTAATGTTGCTCATCCGCGTTCCTGGGTATTTACAACTGAAGAGCGCACTTTGCTTTATATGAATACTCCTTATATTGAATTCATGAAAGCTGCATTTCATACAAAAAATATTTTAATAATGGGTTTTAACCCTAATGATTTTATTTTTGATTATCTTCTCGAAACAGCAATGTTAGATCATACAACCACCGGATCGAAACATTTTATAATTCTTCCTAATCCTTCACATAGTCTGATTACCTCACTAAGTAAACGAGGAATAGGAGTTATTCCTTATAATCCCTCTGACGCAGGGAAACATACAGAAATACAGGAACTCCTTGATGATTTGTTGGGTTTCATACCAATAGATTTACCTCCTCCAAGTGCTTTCATAGGGGAGAAAATTGATCCAGAGAGTCTACCGAGCCCCGAAGATATAATAAATTTTCCAATTGAAGAAGCACGCACTATGCTCAATAAGGCTATTTTGTCTTTTATGCCCGATGATAGTAGCCTTACATTTGAATATGTTATAAAGTTAGAGGAATTTTATACAAAATATATGCGAGCTATCCATGACTGCTGGCTTTTAGTTCCTGGAACAAATTATGACCATCTTCATGGATACAAAGTAACTCGTTCCGTTGGTAGTGGTGCGTTTGGGCAAGTTTATGAAGCCATAAATACCAATACTGGTGATCGTGTGGCTGTAAAGGTTCTGATGAATGAAGTTAAAAGTAGGCGCGATTACTTTACTAGCTTTCGTCGTGGTGTAAACTCAATGCGTATCCTTACTAAACACAAGGTTCTTGGTATGGTGCCGCTTAAAATGGCATATGAAATACCAGCATGTATTTTCATGGATTTCGTTGATGGTCCAACGCTTTACGAAGCAAAGGAGCGTGGTTGGCTTTCATCATTAAATAGATGCTTAGAAGCCCTTGTCCAAGTGGGTGAAATTGTTCATTCTGCGCATGACCTTGAAGAAAGAGTTCTTCACAGGGACCTTAAACCAACCAATGTCATTATGAAAGATTGTTTTGGACCGATGGATGATATAAACATTGTTGTCTTGGATTTCGACTTATCTTGGCACAAAGGTGCATTAGATGTTTCTGTTGTCCATGGTGCAAGAGCACAAGGATATGCTGCACCTGAACAAACAGCAACAGGTTTAAGGAGCGGTGTATCTACACGAAATACTGCTGTTGATGTTTTCGGCTATGGAATGCTCGCATTTTTCCTTTTTTGTGAAGAAGATCCAAGGCCCAATGAACAAAATTTTAAAGGGTTTACCCATAAAATTAGCGAATCTATTAAAAGTACTTTTGAATGCGATTGGATTTGTTTACCAAGATACCTTGCTTTGATTATTGAAAAATGTACTTATGACCTGCAGGCAAAAAGAATGGGATTTTCCGAGGCTTTGGCAGCATTTCGCAGTGCATTTGAAATAACAAAATTAAATACGCTCCCGGCCGAAAACAAATTATTAGTTCTTGAGATTGCCTGCCGTATAGAAACAGAAGGAACATTAAAACTTAGTGAGTTTGAAAGAAAGGCAAGGATAATATGCCTCGATACTACAAAGGAAATTATTGTGGAACTAACAGATACTGGAAAAAGAATATGCTTATGTGTAAACCTTAGCAAAACCCTTGGTACAGGTGAGCAGCGTAGTGTTGCAAAATATTTAGATAGAGCGGCAGAAAAGAGTATTTCTAAACTTCGTACTTTTCCTTTTGATAGTGCCTATTCAAAAATAAGCCTTGGAAGAGTTGAAATTATTGCTGAATGGTTTCCACCTTCTTATGTAGGTCTAAAACAAATTGAAGAATTATCAAATGCACTCTGTAATGCACGGGCTGGTTTAATTTTTGAATAAAATATATTTTCTTACATTTTTATTGGGATAACCCCTTTGGGGATTTTGCACGGGTGCCCCTATCGTGTGACCCTGTGATCCCGTGTGCCCTGGATCTCTGATCCAGGTCTCCTATCGCTTAACATCCTATATTCTACAAAGTCAACTATAACGCCCCGGCAACTTTTTTTCTATCCCTCCTCCGCCGCATCCGCAAACAGCAACTCCCTCGAATACTCCTTAAGAAGTTCGGCGTAATCACTCTTCATGGAATTCATCGCGCCATCCGCAAACGCGCTCTTCGCCAGTCGGCCGATTTCAGCCTCGGCGAACCGCCGGCTCCCGGATCGGGTGAGAATGTCCGCGAACCGCGCAAAATCCCGCTCGCCAAGCTCCGGCGCGGACAACAGCCGGTCAAGAAAAAGCCGCTCGGTTTTGTGGCCGTGATGATACGCATGCCAGAGAAGAATCGTCCGGCGCGCCCCGGTTAGATCCTTGAAATCGCTTTTCTTCTGAAGATTATTGCCCTGATAGATATCGAGAAGATCGTTGCGTATCTGAAATGCCCGGCCGAGCCGCATGCCGGCCCTGAAAAGCGTATCGACCCGGGCCGGTGACGCGCCGCCGAGCAGCGCTCCGGCGGCGAGAGGCCCGGCAAAGGTGTATCCCGCGGTTTTCAGGTCGTAGGTTCGGTAGATCTCGGCTTTCGTGATGTCGGCGATGGTCCTGAATCCGCTCACCAGTTCGGCAAACTGGCCATGGCCGGTGAGAAAGCCGGTTTCAAGAAAAATTCGTAGCGCCCGCATGGTCCGTCGCGGCTCGGCCCTGATCGACAGGAACTCACGCATAGCAAGCGCGTACAGGATGTCTCCCATGACAATGGAGAGATCCTCCCCCCGCACCGGCGAGGCGATCGAACGCCGCCGGATGTACTCATTGATCCGGCGGTGGAGGGCCGGCGCTCCGCGCCGCGTCTCCGCCCGGTCGATGATATCGTCGTGGATCAGAACGAAATCGTGCGCCAGTTCGAGCGCCGCGGCGCTGCGGTAGAGACCGGGGACGGCCCTGTCGGCAAATCCGGAATAGGCGATGATGAACAGGGATGAGCGGATGCTTTTCCCGTTTCGCAGCACGAACTCCCGCAGCCAGTCAAACAGGAGCGGGCTGTGCAGCCGAATGCCGTGCTCCAGATCGCACTCATTCACGATCTCCTTCAACGCCGTGCCGACCCGTTCCTGAATTGTTTCGAGAATCGCACCCCGCATTGGTCGCAGTGGTTCCTTTCCCTGGAGAGTTGCAATGGTGGTTACTTCTCCTGATTCCTGAAAAAATAATGATGTTCACGGCACATAAAGCTAACTTCGTGCTGATTCCCATTTTTGCGACCCCTTTTTGAAACTTCAGATGCTTTGTTTTTGCTCTCCCCGCATTCGTACTCTCATTTAAATCATCAGCACCTCCGGAAAATTCGGCACAACAGCGCACAATTATCGTACCGTGATTCGGCACAATAGTTGCTACCTGGCATCTCTATAGAGGAAAGGGAGTCCCTATGAAAATAAGCGCAAATACTATTCTTCAGAAGGTCGATGAGATGACGGCGGAGAAGGTCGCCGCTCTCGCCCAAGAAGGGATCGAACTCGCACCCCCTTCCCAGGCGTTTGCATCAAATCCGTTTTGGGCCGGCCTCAAGTCGGTCGGCACCGATCCCTGGCTCGATACCGGAGATCTGACGGCTGCACGGGAGGCATGGACACGGGAGTTCACCGGCATCACGGTAAATAATACGCTGCTCAACAGCGAGGTGCAGAAGGGGATCTATGACGATGTTATCCGCTCCGCCAACCGGGAGCTTCTGCATCTCGACCTTGCGGCGCGCATCCTGGAGATCGCCTTTATTCTGAACGCCCGTCACGGGCTGCGGCTCATCCAGGCGTTCAACCCGCGCTTTGTTTCTGTCGAGCTTCACACCATTCTTGCCGATGATATCGACGCCACCATCGCCTACGCGAAACGCTACCATGCCATCTGTCCGGAACGATTTCTCATCAAGATCCCTCTTACGCCGGCGGGCCTCATTGCGACGCGAAGGTTAACGCTCGCGGGAGTTCCGGTCAATATGACGCTCGGGTTCAGCGCCCGGCAGAACTATATCGCCGCCGTTTTCGCCAAAGCTGCATTTGTCAACGTTTTCCTCGGCAGGCTGAACTCCTATGTCGAAACCAACAAACTCGGCAACGGCAGGATGGTGGGGGAAAAGGCCACGATCGCGAGCCAGCATGCCGTCATTGAGGCAAACGGCGAAGTCCATGGCGCCACACGTCAGATCGCGGCGAGCATACGGAACGCCTCACAGATCTCGGCGCTTGCCGGCATCGATGTGCACACCATCCCGATAGGAGCCGCGATGGGAGCGGCGCAATCAAGGGAAGTTCGTTTCGCCTCCTGCCTCAAGCAGAACTATCCGGTCGAACTTTCCTCCGGAATCGAGCCGGAACGGGTGCGTCTTTACACGCTGTGGGAGGTGAGGGATCCGGTCTATGCCTTCGCCGAAAAGCTTCTTCACGACCTTCCGGGCGATGCGGAAGAGTTCCGCGGACGGGCGAATGAGGTGGGCCTTACCGATCTCTTTCCGCCATTTTCAAAAGAGGAGCTGCGACAACTCTCCGATGAGGGGAAAATCCCGAGGCATAACTTCTGGATCGACCGCATCGGGCAGGAAACGCTCGCCCTCGACTCGCTGCTCAGCGCCGCCGGCTTGTGCTCCTTTGCGACCGATCAAGAGCAGCTCGACGACAGGATCAGAAGCTTAATAGCCGCATGACCGGCATTATTATGAAGGAAGAGACCGGGGTGCGGAAGAAGGCTCCCCCCCGTGAAAGGTGGGGGAGCCGTTTCAAAGCCTACTTCTCTAGTTTGAACGCCCGGTAAAAGGTATTTCCGTCACGAAGCACGAGGAGCAGGAGCGCTTCGCCGCTCTTGACCGATTTCACGGCATCCTTGAAATCATTCTGGGAAGCGATCGGTCGTCGGTTGACTTCAAGGATGATATCGTTCGGTCGCAAACCCTGCTCCCAGGCCAGCGATGAGGATTTGACCTCAAGCACGACCACCCCTTTCGTGCCGGGATCGATGCCGAGTTCATTACATTTCTCCTCGGTGAGTCCCTGGGTTTTAATGCCGAGTTTTTCGATCAGACCGGCCGATTCCCCCTCGTCCTGCGGGCCGCCGGCGGCGATGCTCTCCATTTTCCTTGAATCCCGGTTGGTAAGCGTGACATACACGGTCATCTTTTTCGCGCCCCGGAGGAGTTCAAGCGGAATTTTTTCCCCGGGATGGATCGCGGCGACCGCGAGGCGCAGATCGTTCGGCCCGTCGACCGGCTGCCCATTGACGGAAGTTACCACGTCCCCCCGCTTGATGCCCGCCTTGTCGGCCGGCTGCCCCTTGAAAACATCGCCGATAAGCACGCCTTTGACATCTGCGTCAAGTCCCATCGCGTCGCGGGTCGCAGCGTCGAGATCCTGGATGGAAACCCCCAGCCAGCCGCGTGAAACCTTGCCTTCGTAGATAAGATCCTCCATGATCTCCCGCGCCATGTTGATGGGAATCGCAAAACCGATTCCCATGTACCCGCCCGATTGCGTATAGATCATGGTATTAATGCCGATCAGCTCGCCGTCGATATTGACAAGTGCGCCGCCGGAGTTGCCGGGATTTATCGCGGCGTCGGTCTGGATGAAGTTCTGGTAGGCATCGGACCCCCCGGGCGCGGTGCGCTTGAGCGCGGAAACGATCCCGAGCGTCACCGACGAGGTCAGGCTGAAGGGGTTGCCGACCGCGATCGCCCAGTCGCCGGCCCGTAATTTGTCGGAATTGCCGAGATAGGCGACGGGCAGGTCCCGCACCGTCTCCTTGATCTTGATCACCGCCACGTCGGCGAGCGAGTCGAGTCCGACCACCTCGGCTCGGAAGCTTCGCTTGTCGGAGGTTTTAATCTCGATTTCATTGGCGCCTGCGACAACGTGGTAATTGGTCAGGATGTATCCATCCTTCGAAACGATCACCCCCGAGCCGAGCCCCTGCTGGCGGTATTCACGTTTCTCAACGGGCGGTTCGTTCTGCCGCTGCCGTCCGCGCGGCGCCTGCCCGAAGAAATCTTCAAACCCTCCGCCGAAGGGATCGCCGCCGAAAAACTGGTAAAAGGGATTGTTCGAGAAAACAACCGTATCGATCTTGGTGGGAATGACGGAAACAACCGTCGGAACAACCTTATCCGCCACATCGGCGATAACGGTCTTAAAGGCTCCGAGCTGCGCGGAAGAGCGGATATCCGGTTTCTGCTCCGCGCCGAAGACGATGGAACCGTGCTCGGGACGTCCGGATTCGGCGAATGAACCGGTGCCGTGAACAACCAGGGCGACGGCGATACAGGCGATCACGGTGAGCGAAATGGGTATGACAGGTTTCAGGGCACTGCGGCGCATGCATCCTCCTTGTTGATTACGTGATCCGGTTGCGAAGCGGAATTAAAATACGGCCAAAAACGGCGATTATTGCGGGAGGGACGAGCTACGCTTCCCGCGGGAGATCCTTATCGAAGGTGAAAACGTTGGAGGTGCCGCCCTCGACGAAGGATTGCTCCGAAATACGGGTCAGCACCGCGTTGTCGGTGAATTCCCTTATGGTACAAGATCCCATGTTGCACATGGTCGATGTAAGCTTGGCAAGGGTGACCGCCATCACATCGCGCAAGGGACCGAGCACCGGAACGTAGGCATCGACGCCCTCCTCGAACCTGTTCGCCGATTCATCCTCTTCTTCCGCATGATAGCGCTGCCAGTTGCGTGCACGGTTTGATCCCTCGCCCCAATAGGGTTTGTACATACGGCCGTTGATCGCAATGCGCGGGGTCGGGCTCTCGTTGGTCATGGCGAAGTACCTGCCCATCATCACGAAGTCGGCCCCCATGGCCAGGGCGATGATGATCTGCGTGTCATTGGCGAGCCCTCCGTCGGAACAGACGGGGATATATATGCCCGTATCGTTGTAATACCTATCCCGTTCCGCAACCACGGCCATGAGCGCCGAGGCCTGTCCCCGGCCGATGCCCTTCTGCTCGCGCGTGATGCAGATCGAACCGCCGCCGATGCCGACTTTGACGAAATCAAGTTTTGCCTCCTGGACAAGGTACCGGAATGCATCGCCGTCCACGATATTGCCGCCGCCGAGCACGACGGTGCGGTCATAGCGCTGCCGTACCCAGAGGGCGGCTTCCTTCTGGAATTCCGAGTAGCCGTCCGATGTATCGAAGCAGAGCACATCCGCACCGGCCTCGACAAGAGCCGGAACCCGCTCCCGGTAATCATGCGTGTTGATGCCGGCGCCCACGGCCAGTCGTTTCTGGCCATCAAGAAGTTCGTCCGGGTTGTTCATGTGATCGATATAATCCTTCTTGAAAACGAGCGATTGGAGCCTGCCCCCGGCGTCGAGAATCGGCAGGCACTCTTTCTTATGCTTCCGGAGGAGATGGTTCGCTTCGTGCAGCGTGAGGCCGATCGTTCCATACACCACGCTCTCCTTGGGAGTCATGAATTCCCTCACCGGGCGCCGCAGGTCATCTTCATACTCCCAGTAGTCCTTATCGGTAAGGATGCCGAGCAGGATGCCGTTACGACTGCCGTCGTGGGTTATCGGCATGGTGGAGTGACCGGTGTTCTTGCGAAGACTTATCGCCTCGGCGAGCGTCGTATCGGGTCGTATATTCGAGTCGGAAGGAACGAATCCCGCCTTGTGATTCTTGACTTTCTGTACCATCGCCGCCTGCTGCGCAACCGGTTGGGAACAGTAAACAAAGGCAAGACCGCCCATTCTCGATAGTCCGATCGCCATTTCGGCGCCGGACACCGACTGCATGCTCGCGGACACAAATGGGATGTTAAGCGAAAAAGGCGACGATTCGCCTTGCTTGAACTTCGCAACCGGCGTCCTGAGCACAACGTTTTTCGGTACATGACCTTTTCCGGTAAGACGAGGAACGAGAAGATATTCGGAAAAGGTGCGGGAAACTTCATCAAGCCTTCGGGCCATAAATACCTCGGCGGTTGGTGAATCGTTTGGATTGAAATCAATCCCTGAAAATACCTCTTCCCGCCGGTCCCCACTATAGTATAAGGCTTCGGAGGGGTTACGCCGGGCAGGGGCCGGGTGATCGGCGTGCGTGAGGAGAAATCAGTTGCGAGGGACATAATCGTATTCTTGATAGAGAGTTTATACGGTAAGACTTTCACGGAAGGAGGACGGTATGGCGGTGAAGGCGACAAAACCTGTTCCCGAAGGGATGCGTTCACTGACGACCCTGTTGTGGTACAACGGCAATTGCCGCGATGCCATAGATTTCTACCGGAGGATCTTCAACGCCGAGGTAGTGGGTGAAGTGGATTATGGCCCGGATGGAAAGGTGATCATGGCGTTTCTGCGAATCGGCGATACATCGATAATGCTCGCCGATGCGATGGGCAACGAGCACGAAAGGGGTCCGGAGCTGTTCGCAACGGCAAGTCTGTACCTCTACGTACAGGATTCCGATGCAACCTTCAGGGAGGCGACCAAAGCCGGCTGCAAGGTCATTATGCCGATTCTGGATGCTTACTGGGGTGATCGGACAGGCCAGGTTCAGGATCCGTTCGGTCATTGCTGGTTTATCGCGACCAACAAGCTGGTTCTGACGCGTGATGAGATGCGAAAGCGCCAGGAGGAGTGGTTTGAGCATCATCAGAGTCTCTCATAGGAAACAGCACAAGGAGGAGAATTGTTTCTTTCCTGTGAGAGGGATCGCGCGGAGCGCATGCCGCGCGATCTTTTTTTATTAAGACAAAAGCGACATGCGGGCGTTTCTGCTTCGCCGTCGCGGGCCGCGGTGTTCCGAGACCTTTCAGGCTTTAGATTTTGCTGAAGCCTAAAGAGCCCGAAGCCATGCTCCCCTCATCTCGTATCATTTAATCCTATCCATCGAGCTAAATCCTATTTTTATGGAGGATGTCCATCTATTTTCTTCCAATCAATATGGAAAAGCTCTCCCATTCCTCAATCTCCACGGTCCATGCCGCCGAACAGGTATTGCATCATACGCAGGGCGGATTTTTCCCACAACGCCTGCTCCCGTTTCTGGGTCCGGCTTTTATCGCCAGTATCGCCTATGTGGATCCGGGAAATTTCGCGACAAACATCCAGGCGGGAAGCGCCTTCGGCTATAAGCTTCTATGGGTAGTTCTTGCCAGCAACCTCATGGCCATGCTCATACAGGGATTATCCGCAAAACTCGGGATCGCTTCCGGGCTCAATCTCGCGGAACACTGCCGTCTCCGGTTTCCCAGAGCGGCGACGTGGTCGCTGTGGGTCATCATGGAAGTGGTCGCCATGGCGACCGACCTTGCGGAATTCATCGGCGCGGCGCTCGGGTTTCATCTCCTCTTCGGCATCCCGCTGCTCATCGGGGGTATTATTACCGCGGTTGTGACCTTTGCGATTCTCGCCGTTGAGCGCTTCGGGTTCCGGCCGATCGAAAGCATCATCACCGGCTTTGTGGGTATCATTGCGGTAAGTTATCTCATCGAGATGCTGCTTGGAAACCCGCGGTGGGGGCTCATCGGCCGCAATCTTGTGGTTCCGGGCTTCGGCGGCGGCGAAGGGGTGCTGCTCGCCTCGGGCATACTGGGCGCTACGGTAATGCCGCATGTCATTTTTCTTCACTCGGCGCTCATGCAGGGACGGATCATCGTGAAGGATCCTCACCTGCAGCGAAGGCTTTTTCGCTTCGAGATCGCCGATGTGGGCATTGCCATGACCATCGCGGGACTGGTCAACATGGCCATGCTCATCATGGCGGCCGTGGCGTTTCACGACCGCGGCATGAACAATGTGGCGACCATCGAGCAGGCGCACCTGACGCTCAAGCCTCTCCTCGGAGGCGCTGCAAGCCTCGTGTTCGCCATATCGCTCCTTGCATCCGGGCTCTCTTCGTCAACCGTCGGAACCAGCGCCGGGCAGGTAATCATGCAGGGATTTCTGAGGCGACGCATCCCGGTCTGGGTCCGCAGGATCGTTACCATGATCCCCTCGCTCGCGGTCATAAGCATCGGGATCGATGCCACGCGGTCGCTCGTCATGAGTCAAGTCGTGCTCTCCTTTGGATTGCCCTTCGCCGTCATTCCGCTCATCATATTTACCGGCAGGAAATCGGTCATGGGCCATCTGGTCAATCGTCCCCTCACCACCATCATCGCGAGTCTCATTGCGGCGCTCATCCTGTCGCTCAACGCCTATTTGCTGATTCGCCTGTTTTTGTGAAGGAATCGCCATGTTCACCCGCATTCTTATCCCTCTCGATGGATCGCGCTCCGCCGAATCGGTGCTCCCGGCAGCCCGTGTCTTTGCCCGCGCCTGCCGCGCCCCCGTGGCTCTTTTGCATGTGATCGAGAAGCATCCGCCGCAGGAAGTACACGACGAACGCCATCTGCAAAGTGGACAGGAGGCTGAAAAATATCTCGACAACCTGAGGGTATCGCTCGAACGGGAAGGTGTGGCGGTTACCTGCCACGTGCATGAAGGAGCGATGGCAAGCGTTCCGGCCGGCATCGCGCTTCATGTGAAGGAGCTTGCCGCCGATATCGTCATGATGTGCACCCATGGCGACCATGATATCCGGCGATTCCTGTGGGGTTCCATCGCGCAGCAGGTTGCCGCGGTAAACACCGTTCCGGTCTTCTTTATCCCCCCGCTCGACGGTCATTCCGTAACCGCCTTTACCTGCCGATCGATCATGCTTCCGCTTGATGGAAGAGAAGAACACGAAGGGGCGGTCGCCGTTGCGCGGTTTCTTGCCGGCGCATTCAAAGCCGCCGTTTTCCCGGTGCTGGCCATACCCCGATCCTCAGAAGTCGGCGCAGGACTGCGGACCATCAGCCGTCTCCTTCCCCGCGTCACCGAAGAGCTTCTCAATATGTCAACCGGACAGGGGAAGGCATATCTTGAAGGGATTCGTGAGCGGCTTGAGGCGGACGGCCTGACCGTTTCATCGCTTCTCGTACGGGGAAACCCGGAAAAAGCCCTCCTGCGAAGCATAGCGAGACAAAAGCCCGACCTATTGGTCCTGGGAACCCATGGACGTTCGGGCCTCAATGCGGTTTTCGAAGGGAGCGTTGCCCCGAAAATCTGTTCGCGCTGCGGGGTGCCGGTCATTCTGGTACCGGCGAAAAAAACAGAATAGCATTCTTACCGCAATAATCACCCTACCGGCTCGAAAAAGAGAATCGGAGCCAGACCCCATAGGTCGTTTTATTGACTTGTGCATTGACATTTTCCGGCTGCTGACGCTGATAGGTGTAGTTGTAGTCGAGCGTGATCCAATGGTAAAGCCGCCAGCTTATCGTTGAAATGATGTTGTAATCCGGCCTCTTCGGACGATCAACCGGATCAAAAACATCCAGTTCGCCGTCAGCCGTAATGACTCTTCCGAGGCGCAGAAGCCCGCTGATCGCCGCCTGGGGACCGATGCCGAACTCCGAGGCCTCGGATGTCGGGAGCAGAATAACGGACTTGCCGACTTTCGCTTTCGTGATAGTGTCGAGCGAACTATAGTTTGTAATCGTAGAGGAATCGCCGATCTGATACTGATTGGGAAAATAGGAGTAGGAGCCGCCGAAACCTCCCCGGACTTTGGCCTCGAGAAAGGGAAAATTGATCGCATCGGCATTGAGACCGGCTCCGAAGTTGAGCAGCACGGAAGAAAATGGCGGCTTGAGGCGGAAGGTCTCGCTGGTGGAATCGAAATGTGAGATATTTCCACTCCCGTCAAGGAGGCAGAAGTACGGGGTGGTGTTGGTGCGGAGCAATTTCACCGGCATGAAACTGGCCAGAAGCTGCGTATTGGCGTAGGGACCGAGCCATGAAACGAAACGCCAGATGAAGAGCGAGTTGAGTAGAAAATCGTCGGCATTGGTTTGCAGGTTATCCACGCTGAGCCCGGAAAAATCGAACCCTTCATTGAGGCGGATATGGGTCTGCCACTCGTAGGGTTGCTTCCTGTAGGTGAGCCAGAGCGTGGAGATCAGGCCGAAATCCGTATTGGTGACGGTGTCACCCAGGTGTTGATCGAGCGTGGCGTTAAACTTTACGCTGCCGCCGAGACTGGCGCCGTATTTCCATGGTGAGGCAAGCTTCGATTGAGGGGTCACATCGACCGTGCCGCCGCCGAGAATCCGGTAATCGGTCGAATCCTGCACAAGGAGGAACCGGCAGAGTTCGCCGGGAAGGAGGCGGACGGTGACGAAGCCGGTGAGGCTGTTGTAACTCTGTCCCACGCCGAGGATCTTGTAAACGCCCGGCTTCACGATCCAGGTTTTCACCACCTCGCCGAGTTCGGGATGCGCGCCGTAGCCCTGACCATAGGATTCAAATTCATCAATGCGTGTCAGTTCATACTGTCCCCGGAATGAAACACCGAGGGAATCGATCGTTTCAACGGTAAGGCCGGACCAATCCGGCATGATCGGAACGGTCCTGCCCTCCTCGACGGTCACCTTCCGGACGATGCGCTGCTCGTGCGCGCCGCTTCCGAAAACGACGGTATAGACGCCCGGCTCAACGCTGAAGGTCCGACCCGGGTTTCCCGAAATAACGGTATGGCCGGTCGAATCAAGAACAAGGACTTCGGGCTCGCTTGTGGCGGCGGTGAATCGGGGAACAAAGATGCCGCCCTTGCCGATAGGGATAAAGGACTCCGCGCCCCCCATCTGTTCGGACAAGGGCGGCGCATCCCAGGTCTTCTG
>CAWJXL010000002.1:0-314335 GCA_963846695.1 uncultured Fibrobacterota bacterium
GGCCGTACTCGGAGCAATTTGTCGGATGCGGGGACCACCCTGCTTAGGCCCCTCGATGAGATGAACCACCTTCCGTCTACCAACTGGGTTTCTTACTCGCCCACCAGACCATCCGGGTGGCGGACTTCGGCATCGAGCAGGCGTATAACCGGCCAGAAATCGTCTATTGCCAGATCCCTTCCAGCTCCAGTATTATCACTATCGCGTGTGGGCGGTCAAACCCGACCGCATGGTGGACCGACTTGGTTTACAAGCACCTTCTTCTATCCGGTCTTGCTGCCAATGTCATCCGTCGTTACGACGAGAGCACGAAACCCGATTACGACCTGAACGGCAATCTCGAAGCGGTGGGAGGAATACGGATCCCCGGCGAGCTGTGGTTCGCGCACCTTGCTCTGACGGTCAGCCTGACCCAACTTTCAGACCGGTACCTCGATCTATGCGCGGCGGTTCGATCTCCGCAAACGCGTCTATCAACATACGCCCGAATACGTCATTCGCGAGATGTCATCGCTCATGGAATATATGATGACGCAAGTTATCCACGATCTCCGACCAAAAATTCGCCCTTGACTACCATGTCCCGCTCAAGTCAGCCCACATGCCCGCGCGCACTCCTGAAACATGCACAACCTCCTTTGGCGCGGGAGGTCAAGGAGGTGGCGCGGATGCGATTTCCCACAGTACTCGGCAGTGCGCTCATCGGCGCAGGAGGTTTCATCCCACTATGGGGAGAGCTGCCGCCTCACCTCCCGGGAGCGGGAATACGGCACTGAGGACCTCACCTCCGCGCGATCCCGAAGCACACGGCCGCGAACGCCGCAAGGGCCCACAACCAAAAAACTGCACCTCGGACGCTTTTCGAGCAAGAGGGGAAAGACCTGGGATGTGCCGCCCTCGTCCCAACAGATGGAGGCGCTCGAGTCCTTTGTCCCGATAGGCAAGGGCGGCATCTTCGTTCCCCACTCCCCCCCGCAACGAGCGAGCCCCAGAGTCCTTGTTCTCGATTCCATCGGTCACACCGTCATTTCGGGAAATCCGTGTCGCACCTTCAGCGTTGAACCGGGCGCCTATACCGTCGTTCTCGGCAGTGCGGCGCACCAGCAGCGCATCGTACGAAAGGTGACCGTCAGGAGAAGAACCGTTCCTATTATGCCCGATTGGGCCGGTCTCGCCCGCTCGAAAAAACTGTCGATTCGCTCGGCGTTTCGTTCGGGGCCACAATGAGCTCACTATTTGACGAATTTGAATCCACGATCCAGGTTTTCACCACCTCGCCGAGTTCGGGATGCGCGCCGTAGCCCTGACCATAGGATTCAAATTCATCAATGCGTGTCAGTTCATACTGTCCCCGGAATGAAACACCGAGGGAATCGATCGTTTCAACGGTAAGGCCGGACCAATCCGGCATGATCGGAACGGTCCTGCCCTCCTCGACGGTCACCTTCCGGACGATGCGCTGCTCGTGCGCGCCGCTTCCGAAAACGACGGTATAGACGCCCGGCTCAACGCTGAAGGTCCGACCCGGGTTTCCCGAAATAACGGTATGGCCGGTCGAATCAAGAACAAGGACTTCGGGCTCGCTTGTGGCGGCGGTGAATCGGGGAACAAAGATGCCGCCCTTGCCGATAGGGATAAAGGACTCCGCGCCTCCCATCTGTTCGGACAAGGGCGGCGCATCCCAGGTCTTCTGTTCCTGCTCGGAAAGCGTACCGGCTCCTCCGGCCGATGATTTTTGCCCCCTGGCATTCGCGGCAGTGTCCTTCGGAATCGCGGCGATGAGGTCCTCGTGCCGTATTTCGTTTCCCGGAAGGTCGGGCGGCAGCTCTCCCCATAGTGCGAAGAAACCTCCTGCGCCGATGAGTGCACTGCCGACTCCTGTCGTAAATCTCATTCGCGCCACCTATTTGACCTCCCGCACCGAGGGGGAAATGCCGTTTTCGGGTGTCGCGCGGGCGGTGTCGGCTGTCTTGAGCGGGACATGGTAGTCAAGGGCGAATTTTTCGTCGAGATCGTGGATAACTTGCGTCATAATATATTCCAAAAGCGATGACATTTCGCGAATGACGTATTCGGGCGTGTGTTGATAGACGCGTTTACGGAGATCGAACCGCCGCACATAGATCGAGGTACGGTCGGAAAGTTTGGTCAGGCTGACCGTCAGGGCAAGGTGCGCGAACCACAGCTCGCCGGAATCGTACTCCTCAACCGCTTCGAGATTGCCGTTCAGGTCGTAATCGGGTTTCGTGCTCTCGTCGTAGCGGCGGATGACATTGGCGACAAGACCGGACAGAAGGAGGTGCTTGTAAACCAGGTCGGTCACCATGCGGTCGGGTTTGACCGCCCAGACACGATAGTAATAATACTGGAGCTGGAAGGGGCTCTGGCGATAGACGATTTCTGGCCGGTTATACGCCTGCTCGATGCCGAAGTCCGCCACCCGGATGGTACAGGGGTACGGGGTGGGTGAGCTGCGCGCCCAGTTGGTAGACGGAAGGTAGTTCATCTCATAGAAGTGCCTGAGCGGGATAGCCCCGCACCCGACAATTGCTCCGAGCACGGCCAGACCGATTATCCATCGCCGCCGGCGGCCACGATTCATCGCATCGACCTTTCTTTGGGCGCTTCGTTACGAAGCAGGAGCGAGGGGTTCTCAACGAGCATTTGCGTAAGCTGATCGGCATTTTCCGTAGCCTCGCGCAGGTTGCGCATGCTGACGGCAAAATCCTCATGCGACTGCAGCACGATGAGTGAAAGATTCTGCGTAACCTGCTTGAGGGAAAGCGCCGCCGAATCGATCGAGGAGATAGTGGCTGAAAGTTGTCCTGCGGAAAAGGCATGGTCGAGCGTGGCGGTGATGTCCTGCACGTTGCCGGCAATCCTCTCGACCTTGCTCATGACCGTCACGGCGGAAGAGGCCATCGAATCGACCTTCGGCGTAAGGGAGGAGGCGAGCCCGTGCGCATCACCCGTCACAGCGGCGATGTTGTCGAGCATGATCCGGAACGACCGCAGGCTGTCCGGGTTGGTCAGGGTATTCAGGTTGTTGACGAGCAGCTCGACCTTTGCGGCGATCGCCTCGGCCTTGCCCGAGATGGAGGAGATGAGGGAGGTGCGCGTGGGGATCTCGGCGTTGCTCCTGAGGGTCGGTGCGGCGTTCGTTCCGCCCATGATCTCGATGTATTTGAGGCCGGTAATGCCGAGCAGGCCGGTAGTGGCATACATATCGGCTTTCATCGGGAAATCGGCCTGCACCCTGAAGGCAACCTTGACCTTGGATAGATCGGCGGCATCGTAGGAGATCTTTTCGACCCGCCCGATCGGCACCCCGGTAAATTTGACTTCAGCGCCCTGCTCCAGGCCGGAGACCGATTCTCCTTTGAAAAATGCCCAGTAGGCGCTCGTGCGCTGGCTGAGCTTGACACCAAGGGATATAGACAGAAGGATCACGAGCACCGCGCCTCCCGCCGCCGCGAATATTCCCAGTCGCGCCCGCTGAGCATTCGAGATGTTCATGCGCCTCTCTCCACGATGAACCCGTAACGGAAACCGCCCTTACCCGCGGGGGAAGGCGGCTCGGTGCGGGCGAAAAATTCGCTCACCGGACCGGTTGTCAAATTCCGCGCCCCGGCGAGCGTTCCGTCGAACAGCACCGTACCATCATGTAAAAATGAAATATTGTCGGCAATGGTTTCAATTGACCTCAGCTCATGCGTCACGACCACCACGGTAATTCCAAGGGTTCGCCTGAGGTCGAGAAGCAGCCGGTCGAGCCCGGCCGCGGTGGCCGGATCGAGTCCGGCCGAGGGCTCGTCGCAGAAGAGGAGGGGCGGGTCGAGGGCGAGCGCCCGGGCAAGGGCCGCCCGCTTGCGCATGCCCCCCGATAGCTCGGCGGGATAAAGATGCCCGGTCCCGCTCAATTTTACCTGGGCGAGTTTGTAGGCGACGATTTCCGCGATAATCGCCGCCGGCAGGGCGGTGTGCATCTGCAGCGGCAATGCGATATTTTCCGAAACGGTAAGGGAGCCGAGCAGGGCGCCATTCTGGAACAGCACGCCCGCCTTCTTCAGGACCGCGATGGTCGCCGGATCGTCCTGTTCGCCTATTTCCACATCGAAAAGGCGTACCGAGCCCGTGGTCGGCCGCAGGAGCCCGACCATGGTTTTTAACAGTGTGGTTTTCCCGCACCCCGACATGCCGAGAATCACCCTGATCTCCGAGGCGAAGACGTTTACCGAGACCCCGGACAACACACGAAGGTCGCCGTAGCTGACCGAGATACCGGTCGCCGCGACAATGGGCTTTTGGGGAGATGAACTCATATTCCCGCCGCAGGTTTACAAGATAAAAGAAAAAACCGCATCCGCAACGATGATAATGAATATGCATGCGACGACGCTTGCCGTGGTCTCGCGCCCGACCGATTCGGCGCTGCCCCGCACCCTGAAGCCGAAATACGACCCGATCCAGATGATCAGCCAGGAGAAGACCACGGATTTTATGAAGCCCGCAAACACATCCTCCGCATGAAGATTCTCACTGAGTTGCTCCCAGAATACTGACGACGATAGGTTGAGATAGAATACCCCGACCAGCCATCCGCCGAGGATACCCGCCCCGGTTCCAAGCATGGACAGCACCGGCATGGTAAGGGTTATCGCCCAGAACTTCGGCACCACCATGAACTGGATCGGGTTGATTCCCATGGTCCTCAGCGCGTCAAGCTCCTCTCCTACGCCCATGGTGCCGATCTCCGCGGTCGTGGCGCTGCCCGTGCGCCCCGCAAGGATCACCGCGGTGAGAAGCGGTCCCATCTCGCGGATCATGGTAATCCCGATGAGCGGGCCGAGAAACACCGATGCGCCGAAATCCTTCAATTGCATGGCAACCTGAATCGCCAGAACCATGCCGATAAGGAAGGAGAGAAGCCCCACGATGCCGAGAGCCTTGTACCCGAGCAGGTACATCTGCTCTCCGAGCACTCCTTTGCGGAATTCCCTTTTTTCAAGAACGCCTATCGTTCCCCAGTAGAGCATCTCGACCAGTACGCTCAGGGCGACGACGCAGTTCTCCTTGGCGTCAATAAGCCGACCGCCGATTCGTGTAAAGATCCCGCCCTCCAGGGAACGGGCGGCGATTACCGCACCTTTGTGGGGGGGAACTGAAGAGGAATCGAGAAGAGCAAGATGTTCCTCCGAGATATTCCGCAGCACGAGGCGGATGTTCCGCGCTTTCATGGCTTCCTGAAGGAGCCTGATGGCGCAGAGAGCAACGGAGTCGATGCGCACCGTGTTCGAGAAATCGAGTATCAGCCCGGCTCCGCGCCGGTCGAAAATGCGGGACTCCTCAACCCAGAGGCGGTCGAGATCCTTTGGCAGCGTGATGACCATTGCGGAATTTTCATGGGAAGAATCCATACTGGCTGCCTTCATGCCTGACGAGCATAAGGATGTAAATCATGAGTAAAGGAAACCACTCTCACCAGGTTCATTATTCAGCACCCAACCGCATCGTTTTTTTCGCGTAACTCCCTAAGAATCTTAATAATAGCTCCTGGGACTAAAAAAAGCACTCACTGCTTTATTTATGACTTGAGACTGTCGAGTTCTCGACTACCTTGAAATCCGCGTGCCGTCCTCAGTTTGCCGGAAAGCTTTTCATGAACAAATTTTTTGGCGGGACAAAAATTGGGATTTTTTTAAGGTATCCTAAGGCAGCCTACCGCCCATGATTTCACTCGCCATTACCACGGCCGCAAGCTCAGTCGTAAGTCTCGCCGCCGCAATCTTGACCGGCAGCGCACCGAGCGCCCGTAACGCCGCAGTTTCATCTTCCGTAAACCCACCCGGCGGTCCCACGATGCAGGAAAACCGGCCCTTTCCCTCCCCTTTTATCCTCTCAAGCATTGTTGAAAACGGTTCTCCTGCCGCATCGGCTACAAAACTCTGCCCCGAAAGCACCGAGCTGATATCTCTGAAAGTAAGGGGCGGGTCGAGCGCCGGCAGGAAGGGGTAGCATGCTTGCTTCATACCCGCGACCATTTTACTTCGCAGCCGTTCCGCCGCCTTGCCTTCCCATTGCTCCCACCATGGCCGCTGGCAGTGGTGGGCCGCAAGGGGGGTGATTCGTTCCACGCCGAGCGCGGTGAGGTCGCACACGAGCGTTTCAAAGGCGTCCCGTTCAGGGAGTCCAACGATGAGATGCAGGGGGCAGGCATGCCTTTTTACCGCGGTGCTGTTAAGGATGACGGCCGAAAGACGGTTGTTGCCGATGGAGTCAACCCGGCAGTCGTACAGCGTGCCGGCGCCGTCGGTTACCCGGATCGGATCTCCGGGCGCATGGCGCAGTGCGGCCCACGCATGGCGCGCCTCCCCGGCATCGAATTCAATGGTGTCCACCCCGATCCGGCCTGCAAAAAAGAGGAAGTGGTGGTGGTGCATGAGATCTCCGAACGAAAAACTCTCTCAGCGGCAATTGTTTACTGCGGAAAAATAAGGCCGATGTCCTTGCTGTCCTTACCCCGCATGCGGAGCACCTCGGAGCGCTTGGAAAAGAGCTCCACCGGGGAGCTGCTTTCCAAGTCGAGATGCGGGTCGACGCCGAAATTGGTCTGGTTCGCCTGGACAAACCCCTTAAACGGTACCCGATTCATGTAGAAATCATTGAAGACGACCCTGCTCCTCCTCGCCCCCTCGGCAGCCCAGATTCCGCACTGCTTGTTGCCGAGAAAGACGTTATTCTGCACTATCACCTCGCTGTTTCCAAGGAGCATGATCCCGCAATTGCCGTTTTCGCCTATGATATTATTCTCGATCGAGGCCCGCAAGGTACGCGCCCCTTCGCAGTAGATCCCGCTCCACGTGTTCAGATAGATAACGTTGTTTATAATATGCGGAAGAACCAGGAGGCAGTGAATGCCGCTGCCGCGGTTGTTGCAGATGCAATTGTGCTCGATGGTCATGGCGACGCCTTCGCAGAGAATCCCTTTGTCGCCGTTTTCAATGGTAAAGTTCTTGACGACCGCCTTGTCGGCACCCGTCACGACCGGGCTGCCGCTTTTTCCCTTAATAACGGTTTCGGCGGTCGATTCACCGAGCAGGACAACCCCGTCTTTGAGCACCACCTTTTCATGATAGGTTCCCTTCCGGACAAAGACCGTATCGCCCGCATCGGCGCGTTCGAGACCGGCCCGGATGGTGCGCGCGTTGTCGGGCACTGTGATTTTCGTGCTGCCTGCGAAGAGGGGAAAGATCATCGCAATGAAGAGAGCCATCGTTTTTTTCATGTGGAATCCTCCGAAATGATAAAAAATCCGACAGCGACCCGGTTAAACCTGGTCTCTATCATTAACAATCTATATCATCCGCCCAAAATCAGGCAATCCGGGGAAACGGGCGGAAATGGATGCAGGGGCCCCTCCCCAGATTCCTGCGCATGCGGGTTCAAAGCGACTTTTCATGACGGTGCAAAAAAAACTTGACTTCATCCGTTTAAAAAAGTTATTTTGTATTTATGATGGTGAGAATGTTTGCAACGGCGCTTGTTTCCAAGGTTACCCTATTGGTTATTAACCTGCGGGGTGTTCTGGTTATTGTCCCCGAATCGAGGGAAACGGCTTTTTGATCTGACAAAATTCGAAAAAAAAAGCCCGTTTCCCGAAAGGAAGCGGGCTTTTTTTTTCGCTGTTTCGCCGAATACTTGAGCCAATTTGCATAAAAGTGGTATTTTAAAAAGATTTTCCCGCGTTCGGCGCATGGAGGGTACCTTGAAGAAGACAGGTGCACAAATCCTGGTAGATGCTTTACAGAAAGAAAACGTGGAGGTCGTGTTCGGGTATCCTGGCGGTCAGGTCATTCCTATTTTCGATGCGCTGTATGATGTTACCACTCCCCACATCATACTGGTGCGGCACGAACAGGCGGCGGCACATGCGGCCGACGGCTATGCGCGCGCTACCGGCAGGGTGGGCGTATGTCTCGCGACCTCCGGCCCTGGAGCGACCAACCTTGTTACCGGCATCGCGACCGCGTACATGGATTCGATTCCCATGGTAGCGCTCACCGGCCAGGTGCCGACGCCGGTGCTTGGCAGTGACGCCTTTCAGGAGGCCGATATCGCGGGCATCACGCGGTCGATCACCAAGCATAATTTTCTCGTAAAAACGATCGGAGAGTTTCCGCAGGCGCTCAAGCAGGCTTTCTACATCGCGCGAACCGGCCGTCCCGGACCAGTGCTCGTTGATATCCCGGCTGACGTGTCGCGGGCGCTGCTTGATAATTACGAATATCCGGAAACGGTTTCGATTCGCTCCTACAAGCCGAAGCTTATTGGCCATATACTGCAGATCAAGAAGGCCGCTGCGGCGATCGGTGAGGCAAAAAAACCGGTGATCTATGCAGGCGGGGGCGTGATTCTTTCCGGCGCGCATCGCGAGCTCCGCGCGTTTGCGGAAAAGATCAACGCTCCGGTGACGCTCACGCTCATGGGTCTCGGCGGTTTTCCGGGTGACCATCCGCTCTTCATCGGCATGCCGGGCATGCACGGATCGCGGGCTGCCAATGCCGCGCTCGAGGAAACCGATCTGATCATCTCCATCGGCGCCCGGTTCGACGACCGGGTTACCGGCAACGTGGACCATTTCGCCCAGTCGGCGAAGATCATCCACATGGATATCGACCCGTCGGCGATCTCCAAAATCATCAAAGTCGATATTCCGGTGGTGGGCGACGCAAAGCAGATCCTTGGGGAGCTCATTAAATTCGTGGCCGTCCGCAACCGGGACGAGTGGAACAAACGGATCGATTCCCTCACCGAGGGCGGCATCTTTGCCTATAAGCCATCTGAATCCGACACCGACATCAAGCCGCAGTCGGTCATAGAGTCTCTCTACAGGGTGACTGAGGGAAAGGCGATTGTGGCGACCGATGTGGGGCAGCATCAGATGTGGACGGCTCAATACTACAAGTTCGCCGAACCCCGGACGCTTTTAAGCTCGGGCGGTCTGGGAACCATGGGGTTCGGGCTCCCGGCGGCCATGGGCGCGGCTATGTCCTACCCTGACAAGAGAGTGGTCGTGGTCGCTGGCGACGGCTCCATCCAGATGAACATCCAGGAGCTGGCCACCATTTCACTCAACCGGATCCCGGTCAAGATTGTGATCTTTAACAACGGGTGGCTCGGCATGGTGCGCCAGTGGCAGGATCTTTTCCACGGCCACCGCCGGAGCGCGACCTGCCTCCGCAGGAAGCCGGAGGCGTGCGGCGTATGCGGCGGTGTCAACGGGTGCAAACGCGCCTTTGTCCCTGACTTCATCGCACTCGCGGCAAGCTATGAAATTCCCGCCTTCCGCGCTGAGAAGGCTTCGCAGGTCGAACAGGTGCTTAAGAACGGCCTTGCCGTGGACGGACCGGCACTCATGGAGTTCATGGTGATCGAGGATGAAAACGTTTTCCCGATGGTTCCGGCGGGTAAGCCGCTCAGCGCCATCATGCTGGAGGGGTGATGAGCACGCATATCATTTCCTTGCTTGTTGAAAACCGTCACGGCGCCCTGTCACGCATTGCAAATCTTTTCTCGAGCAGAGGCTACAATATAACGAGCCTTACCGTCGCGGAAACCGAAGACGTCACGGTTTCTCGCATGACCATCGTGGTGACGGGTGACGAGGCGATTCTCGAACAGATCGCCAAGCAGCTCAACAAGCTGCTCGACGTGATCAAGGTGATCGACTTCATCGACCGTCCCATCATTGAGCGGGAGCTTCTGCTCATCCGTATCGACACATCCAAGGCGAACCGGCACGAGATCCTTGACCTGTGCGATGTCTTCAGGGCACGGATCGTCAATGTAACGCAGAAATCGGTGACCGTTGAGCTTGCGGGCCCCTCCCAGGGCATCGACGATTTCATCGTACTCGTGCGACCATTCGGGATACGGGAGATCGTCCGATCCGGAGCCATCGCGATCGCCAAGACAAAGGAATAAACGGCAACATTCACCTAATAATAAAGGAGTCGTTATGGCACTGATTGATTTCGGGGGCGTCATGGAGGAAGTCACCACGCGTAAGGAGTTTACGCTTGCACATGCGCGCAAGGTGCTGAAGAACGAGACGATTGCCGTGATCGGGTACGGCGTACAGGGGCCGGCGCAGTCGCTGAACATGAAGGATAACGGCATCAATGTCATCATCGGCCAGGCGAAAGAGTTTGCCAGGGACTGGGACCGCGCGGTAAAGGACGGATGGGTCCCGGGCACAACGCTGTTCCCGATCGAAGAGGCGGTGATGAGGGGTACCATCATTCAGATGCTCGTGTCCGACGCGGCGCAGCGGATCATATGGCCCACGGTAAAGAAGAACCTGAAGCCCGGCGATGCGCTCTACTTTTCGCACGGCTTTTCGATTGTTTATAAGGACCAGACCGGCGTGATTCCCCCCAAGGATGTCGATGTTATTATCGTCGCGCCCAAGGGTTCGGGCACCAATGTCCGCCGCAATTTCCTCTCCGGCTCGGGGATCAATTCGAGCTTCGGCGTGTTCCAGGACGCAACCGGCCGGGCGGAGGAGCGGTGCAAGGCGGTGGGTATCGCCATCGGCTCCGGCTACCTGTTCCCGACCACCTTCGAGCGAGAGGTGTACAGCGACCTGACCGGCGAACGCGGTGTGCTCATGGGTGCTCTCGCGGGTGTCATGCAGGCGCAGTACGATGTGCTTCGCAAATACGGCCACAGCCCGTCTGAGGCGTTCAATGAAACCGTGGAGGAGCTGACCCAAAGTTTGATCCGGCTCGTGGACGAAAACGGCATGGACTGGATGTACTCGAACTGCTCAGTGACCGCGCAGCACGGCGCGCTCAAGTGGCGGCCGATCTTCAGGCAAGCCAACCTGCCAGTCTTCGAAAAACTGTACCAGTCGGTCAAGACCGGCAAGGAGACCGCCGAGGTCATTCACGACTGCGGCGGCAAGGATTACCAGAAATTCCTTGCTGCAAAGCTGGCCGAGATTCACGACTCCGAGATGTGGCGGGCTGGCGCCGCGGTACGCGCCTTGCGCCCGAAGGAGAAAGCAAGGGGAATCGTCAAGAACGTCAAAGGAACGGGCGGCCGTGGAGAGAACTGAGGGGGCGCGATCTAAAGCCCGTCCGAGACTTTTGAAATAAACCCGTTCGTAGTGAGCTTGTCGAACCATGAACGGATTTTTTAGAAGTTTCTTATAAAAATTGTAATTTCATATACTGGAACTGCTACCTATGAAACAAGAAAAACTCATCATTTTCGACACCACGCTCCGTGACGGCGAGCAGGCGCTCTCATCGAGTCTCTCGGTCAAGCAGAAGGTCCGGATCGCCCGGCAGCTCGCGCGGCTACGCGTCGATATCATCGAAGCGGGATTTCCGATCTCATCGCCCGGCGATTTCGAATCAGTTTCGACCATCGCCCGTGAAATCCAAGGACCCGTGATCTGCGGGCTGGCGCGGCTTGTCGAAAAGGATATCATATCCTGCAGCAAGGCGGTGAAACCGGCGAAGCGGCCGAGGATCCATCTTTTCGTGGGAACCTCGGCGATCCACATGGAAAAGAAACTCAAGAAATCGGAGGACGAGATTCTTTCCATGGTCGGACAGAGCATCCGCCTGGCGCGACGCTTCACTGACGATGTCGAATTCTCGCCCGAGGATGCGGGCAGAACCGGCACCGATTTTCTTTGCCGGGTGGTCGAGCACGCCATACGATGCGGGGCGAAAACAATCAATATCCCTGATACGGTCGGCTACACGACGCCTGAGCAGTTCGCCACGATCTTCGACGACTTGTTTAACCGGGTGCCCAATATTAACGACGCGGTTATTTCGGTCCATTGTCACAACGATCTCGGCATGGCCACCGCCAACTCTATTACCGCAGTCGCCCACGGCGCGAGGCAGATCGAGTGTGCGGTGAACGGCCTGGGCGAACGTGCCGGCAATGCGGCGCTCGAAGAGGTAGTCATGGGAATCAAGGTACGGAAGGATCTCTTCCGTCACCTTGCACTCAATATTAACACAAGAGAGATCATGCGCACGAGCCGTCTCGTCCGGGAAATCTGCAACATGCCAGTACCGGCGAATAAGGCCATCGTCGGCGCGAATGCGTTTGCGCACTCGTCGGGGATCCACCAAGACGGAGTTCTCAAGGCAAGCCAGACCTATGAGATCATGACCCCGGAATCGGTTGGGCTCCGGGAGAACCGGATGAACCTCACGAGCCGTTCGGGAAGCCATATGGTGAAGTCGCGGCTTGCCGTGCTCGGGTACGGCGAGTCGGATGTCGATATCGGTGAGTTTTATCAGAGGTTCATCGCTTTGGCTGATAAGAAAGGTTCGGTGTACGACGACGATCTAATCGCGCTCATGGAGGCCAAGAATGCGGGTGAACTCGCAGACCGTTTTACACTTGAGTACCTGAGCGTTACGAGCGGACTTGGCACCATGGCTACTGCCGCAGCGCGCATCAGCCACGACGGGAAATCCGACCAAGAAGCGGCGACCGGCGACGGTGCCGTCGATGCCGCCACCAAAGCGATTGACCGGATCGTGGGGTACAAGATTACCATCGAGAACTATCATCTCGAATCCGTGACCGAAGGCCGTGAGGCCCAAGGCAAGGTAACCATGATTGGCCGCGCAGCCGAAGGGGTTTTTGTCGGCACCGGCACGAGCACCGATATCGTGGAAGCCTCGGCCCTCGCATATATGGATATTGTTAATAAGATCGCCCGGATGAAGAAGTTCCGGAGAAAGTTGCCAAAGCAGAATAGCCCGGCCGCCGTTGATTGCTGAACAGATGGTTACTCATACAATAATGAACAAAGGACAAGGATAATGAAATCGTATAATATTGCCCTGATGCCGGGTGACGGCACCGGGCCGGAAGTACTCAACGAAGGCGTAAAGGTCCTCAACGCGGCGGGGGCGAAATACGGTCTCGCGTTCAATTATACCAATTATGACTTCGGTGGCGAGCGCTACAAACGGACCGGCGAGACCCTGCCGGACGGCGCGATCAATGATCTCAAGAAGCACCATGCCATCTACCTGGGCGCCATCGGCCATCCCGACGTCAAGCCCGGCATCCTGGAGCTTGGCATTCTGCTGAAGCTTCGTTTCGCGCTTGACCAGTACATCAACCTTCGTCCTGTCAAGCTCTATCCGAACGTCGAAACGCCGCTGCGCGACAAGGGGCCCGAGCACATCGATTTCGTGGTGATTCGCGAAAATACCGGCGGCATCTATACCGGCATGGGCGGAGCGACCATGGTCGGCACGCAGAACGAGATCGCCACGCAGGTCATGCTCTACTCGCGGCCGGTCGTGGAGCGCTGCATCCGCTACGCCTACGACTATACGCGCCGGCGCAATAACCCGAAGAAGACCTTGACGCTTGTCCACAAGTGCAACGTGCTGACCTATGTGGGCGACCTGTGGGTGCGCACGCACAAGGAAATCGGCGATGCCGAGTACCGGGATATTAAGCAGGATTACAACCACGTTGACGCTTGCACAATGTGGATGGTGAAGAGCCCGGAATTTTACGACGTGATCGTTACCGCAAACCTGTTCGGCGACATCATTACCGACCTTGGCGCCATGATCCAGGGCGGCATGGGCATCGCGGCCGGCGGCAATATCAACCCACAGGGCGTTTCAATGTTCGAGCCGATCGGCGGCAGCGCGCCAAAGTACACTGGCCTCAACGTGATCAACCCCTTGGCCGCAATCTGTGCCGGCGGCATGATGCTCGAAACGTTCGGCGAGACTGCTGCAGCAGGTGCAATCGACCGAGCGGTGCATGACGCGCTCGCATCGGGTAAAATCAAGAGCATGTCGGCAGGACGGATGGGAATGGGAACCAGGGAAGTGGGAGATTTGGTCGCTTCAATGGTGAAGTAGCGGGGAACCTTTAACAATTGTCTTGTTCGTAGTGAGCGTGTCGAACCATGAACGGATCTTTCAGCGGCGTTCCCACCAAGAGATAAAAATGATGAATCTGAAACAATCTCACGTCATGCTCTACGACACCACGCTCCGCGACGGCAACCAGGGGCTCGGCATCCATCTTTCGCTCTCCGACAAGCTGCGGATTACGCAAAAACTCGACGAACTCGGCATTCATTACATCGAGGGCGGGTGGCCCAATCCGACCGACGAGATCGATACCGCTTATTACCGCGAGGTGAAGAAGCTGAAGCTGTCGGCACGCGTCGCGGCGTTCGGCAGCACGCGTCGGCCGGGCGTACGGCCAGGGGATGACGAGTTTGTTAAGGCCATGGTCGCGAGCGGCGCAGCCCGTAATCACGATGTTCGGCAAGACCTGGGATCTGCATGTCGAGAAGGTGTTGCGCACCACGCTCGACGAGAATCTCGCCATGATCGGCGAGACGATCGCGTTCTGCAAGCGGTACGCCGACGAGGTTGATCTACGACGCAGAGCACTTTTTCGACGGCTACCGCGCCAATCCCGGCTATGCGATGAAGACCCTTGCCGCCGCGCAGCAGGCCGGAGCCGATATTCTAGTTCTGTGCGATACGAACGGCGGTCTGCTGCCGGACGAATTCCTGACCATCTGGCGCGAGGTGGTGCCGAAGGTCAATGGCAGGCTCGGCATTCATATCCACAACGATTCCGGTTGCGCCGATGCGATTTCCTGCCTTGCGGTCATCGAGGGCGCGACCCATGTCCAGGGAACCATAAACGGGCTTGGCGAGCGGTGTGGCAACGCCAACCTCTGCACCATCATCCCGAACCTGCAGCTGAAAAAGGGAGTTTCGCTCATTTCGTCGGAGCAGCTGGCGCTCCTGCGGCCGGTCTCTCGCTTTGTCGCTGAGGTGGCAAATCTGATTCCGGTCGTGGGACAGCCCTACGTGGGCGAAGCGGCCTTTTCGCACAAGGCGGGTGCGCATGCCGATGGGGTACGAAAGGTCCGCCAGTCGTTCGAGCATGTCGCGCCGGAAACGGTCGGCAACGCGCGGCAGTTCGTGGTGTCGCACCAGGCCGGTTCGAGCACCATGCTCGAAAAGCTCGCGGCCATTTGTCCGGACCTCGATAAAAAAGATCCGCGTGTGAAAAAGCTCCTATTTCACATCAAACGGCTGGAAGCCAGCGGGTACCAGTTCGAGGCGGCTGAGGGGTCGTTCGAACTCATCGCGCGGCAGATGCTCGGCCAGTTCACAGAACCCTTTTCAGTGCTCGAATTCCGCGTACTCGAGGAGAAACGGCAAAACGGCGATGCTTGGTCGGAAGCGACAATCAAGGTATGCGAGAATGACATCGTGGAGCACACTGCAGCCGATGGCGACGGCCCGGTAAATGCGCTTGATAACGCCTTGCGTAAGGCGCTGGTGCGGTTCTACCCCTCGCTTGCCGAGGTGAAACTGGAGGATTTCAAGGTTCGGGTACTCGACGGCCGTGACGGAACCGGCGCTAAGGTGCGGGTACTCATCGAATCGTCCGACGGTTCCGAGCGCTGGGGAACCGTGGGTGTTTCCACGAATATCATCGAGGCTTCTTGGCTCGCACTCATCGACGCATTGAAATTTAAACTGATGAAGGAAACATTGAAAAATCAGTAATCGTAAATAGCGGCATTGAACGATATTCTTTGTTTACCTATTTTAATATGATTTTAACATATGATTTTCTTTTTTATCGACAGGAGATTTGAACGGTATGGCTCCACAACTGAATTGGCGGGATCTTGGTTTTCAATACTTGCAGACCGACAGCTATCTACGGGCGGACTTCACTAAGGATGGCGGCTGGAGTGCACTTAAGGTCTGTACCGATCCGAATATGCCTATTCATGTTGCCGCCGCCGCTCTCCATTACTCGCAGGAGTGCTTTGAGGGGTTGAAAGCGTTTACCCGGAAGGATGGCTCCATCGCCCTCTTCAGGCCGCAAGAGAACGCGCAACGGCTGATACATAGCGCGAAGCGGCTCGTTATGAAACCGGTCCCGGAGGTGCTTTTTATCGAGGCGTGCAAAAAGGTGGTTGCCGGCAACCTCGACTGGATGCCGCCCTACGGCACTGGTGCGTCCATGTACCTTCGTCCGCTCCTCATTGGAACGAGTCCACGCGTGGGCATCTCGCCATCCGACGATTACACCTTCCTCATTCTCGCCATGCCGGTGGGTCCCTACTACAAGAACGGTTTCTCACCAATGGCCGCCATGGTTCAGAATAAGTTCGATCGCGCAGCGCCGCGCGGAGTGGGAAAGATCAAGGCGGGGGCCAACTATGCCGCCGGTCTTCTGGGCGACATCGAGGCGAAGAAGCTGGGGTTTACCATTTCGCTCTACCTGGATTCGGGTACGCGCACGCACATCGACGAGTTCGGTACCTCAAACTTCATTGCGATTACAAAGGATAATAAATATGTGACCCCGGAGTCGGATTCCATCCTCACCTCGGTGACCAATAAGAGCCTTCAGCAGCTCGCAGAGGACTTCGGCTTTACGGTAGAGCGTCGTGAGGTCATGCTTTCAGAGCTCGCGGATTTCGCCGAGGTCGGCGCGTGCGGCACCGCAGCGATAATCACGCCGGTATGCTCGATAACGCATAACGACCGCGTCTATACCTTCAGCGGCGAAAGTGAGGCCGGGCCGGTGCTGACACGGCTCTATAAGGAGCTTCTCGCCATACAGTACGGCGAGATCGAGGATCGTCATGGATGGATGGTAAAGGTACAATAGGCAGAAAAAAAGATAACAAACGAAGCCTTCGAAGACCCTTCTCGAGAAGGAACGGGGACTTATGATTTAATAAAGGGAAAGATAAAGAAAAGCAGAACGCTCATGATTAGGTGATTTTTCCTAAATGCTATTTCGATTATGAATATTACCTATTAAATGTTAATTTATGGAGAATAAATCACCGTGGCTGCAATGTGATAGGAAAACCTTTTGATAAAGGTCATAGGGCCTTTCAGGAATAGATGAAAACCTACAATTATATTGTATAGACATAAAACCACCACTGGAGTCGTATGGTAGGGTATTCACCGCAACATGGAAAATTCCTAACTGACGGAGGCATGATGACCCGGATAATTGTTTTTAAATGTCTATGTATTATTATCTGGCGGGAATGCTATTCCGCCCAGACGTACAATGTACAATATCGAAAAAATCTAATTACCACTCGTGGGGAACTCTGGCTTGGGGAAAAAACTGGGACTCGGTGATTGTGATGAAAAATTCCCTCATGTACCCTGGCGGCGGTGCCGAGAATTGGGGGAAGGACGATGCAGTACGATCTCGGCGCCCATGCCCCGATTTACATAACCAGCGGCGAGATAGGTAACACGTTCCGACTAGTCCCAGGCAGGTACGGTCTATGGTGGTTTTTTCACCGATATTTCTCCGCAATCAAGCTGGCCCGGCACATGGCCGCCTCCATTCTTAGTTACTTTAGGAGCCTACACTTCAACCATTCGTTAAAAATACCGCCGATACTTGTGCCGTCTATTTGCAAGCCAGGTGGAAACGTCTTCGGACTTTTCCAGCCTCGCTGGTTGCCAGTTCAAGCGAACCCTCACGATGTACTCCGCATCGACGCGAGATCAACATAGCCATGACGTTGTTAAACAATGGGACCTCGACAGCTAGCCATCCCGCACGGAATATGGGACGTAACCGAGTGCACCGGCGGAAATCCGGTAATTACCTCGGACACGATGATATGGGTTTATGTCCCTTTGAATCCCGCCAGCACCCTCGGGAAGGGAAAAGGATATGTCCATTCCTGCAAAACATGATGGATACGTCGCAAGGAATTCACAAATGCCGGCGGGGCCGGCATCATGGGCATCAAACATAGACAAATGAAATCGCTTTTCGGCGCCGACGACGTGGCCGGATGGATTTGCTATGTCGATCGCCGCAATGGTTACGCTTATGCGAAAAAATTTACCTGTGTAACCGGCGTAACCTATCCCGACTCCGGTACATCGATAGCGGTTTATACGGAATCTCAATAGATTGCTCATTCCTGAGGACGAGGTCAAGGGTCCGGTGTCGACCCTGCCTCCGGGAGATTCCATAACCATGGTTGAAGACTGGTATGCGGCTCGGTCGCCCGGCCCCATCGCCTGGGTCAACAATGCCGGCCTGTATCTCGAGAAGACTGGCTGCGCAGCCGTCCAGCGATTCGGTCGCCGTACAGGGCTCGTGGGGCGTATTTTATCCGGGATACGTAAAATCAGTTTTTATCAATTCTTCAGGATCGATTCTTTCGACGGCCGACAGCAACGCCGTGACGCCACTGGATTCCTTTGTCCTCAATAAAAAGATCATCGTACCCGCGAATGCCTCGGAGCTGTTCCTTGCCGCCTATTCTGCCAGCGGTACTTTCATCGGAAATCTGGATTCCATTGCAGTAGCGCCCTCCGCGATCCATGGTGGCAACGCCTTGAAATTCCCTTTGAAACTCGATACTCGCGTTACACTTCGCCCCGACGGTTCCCTGACAATTGCAGCGGAGATCAAGGGACCTTACTCGATCGAAGTATCCCGCCTTGACGGCAAACGCCTGGCATTTTTCAGCGGCTTGAACCCGCAGAATTTTTTTTATGGGCGAAGCGGTCTTTCGACCAGTATCTGTCTTGTAACGACGAGGGTACGAAATTTATGACGGTGCAGAAAATTTTCGTCGGGAAATAGCGAAAACTCATGCTGACATACCTCCCCTGAACTTGCCGTTCTCGGCAAATTCGAAGTGCGCGGAGACCACGAAGCATGGGGATCCGCTTCCTAATGCCTAATGTGAGCTGATCCTATTGGCAATCGCCAAATAAAGGAAGGCACCCCTGAGGATGCCTTCCTTTTTCAATTAGCCAACAGTGAATAGACTTCTATGCAGTTCCTTACCTCGTTATTACGATAGACGCTTGCCTTTCAATTCCCGCTGCCTTGAAACTGACGATATAATGTCCTGCCGCAAGGTTGCAGTTTTTAAGTTCAATTGCATAATGACCGGCGGATTGTGTTCGATTCACCACCAGCGCAATCCTGCCGAGCAGGTCGCTGAAGCCTATCTCGACCGGGTCTGTTGACTCCAAAGAATACTCAAGCGTATTCCCTTTTACTGCAAAATCCGTCTTCAGCGTATGCAGGTCTCCCGCGTGTAACACCTCAGTACCGGTAGTCGTGAAATTCCAGATAGCAGACCATGTGCCTGATCCGCCTGTATTGGTGCCATCGACGCGCCAGTAATAGGTTGTATTGGGGTTCAAGCTGCTGATTGTCGTCGATGTGTTAATAAGCGAATTCAGGCTGTAAATCGTGGGAACAAAGGTCGAGGTGGTTGAAACCTGCACGTTATAGGTCGAGGCCGAAGAGGTCGCTCCCCAACTAAGCGTCACCGTCAGGGGCAGGTTTGACGTCCCGCTTGCCGGTGAGGAGAGAACCGGAATGCCGACGGTGCCGTAAATGGTCCCGAAGCTCCAAGCCACCGACCATGGACCATTGCCGCCCGCGTTGGCTGCGCCTGCCCGCCAGTAATAGGTGGTGCTGTTCGCAAGGCCGCTTGCAGAAGTGAAGGTTGACGTCAGGCTCGATTGACTGAACGCAGTAGTGCCGAAGCCGGCATCGGTTGATACCTGCGCCTGGTAAGATGATGCCGTACTTACCGTGCTCCAGCTCAGGCTGACATTCACCGGCACATTGGGGGCGCCATTGGTCGGCGACAGGGGCGTGGGTGCACCCGGAGCCGGGATGGCGGTAACAAAACTCCACGCGCTCGACCATGGGCCCGTTCCGGAGGAGCCCGTCGCATTCGCGCGCCAGTAGTACGTAGTGCCTGCCGTAAGCCCGGTGAGCGATTGGGTGGTTACCGCCAGCCCCGACTGCTGCAACACCGTGCTGCCGAAGTTCACATCCGTCGATGCCTGCACTCCGTAGGAGGTCGCGCCGGAAACCGAACCCCAAGTAAGGCTCAATGATGTCGGCTGATTCCCGGCCCCGTTTGATGGAGAGAGAAGCGCCGGGATTCCCGCATTCGACAAAACGCTGACTTTCGTCAGGGAATCAGCGGCCTGCTGGTTCTCAAAGCACAGTTTGATCCAGTCAGCGGGACGGGCGCCGGTATCGATGCGCGCCTCACACATCGTGCCGAAGAACTTCCCTTCAGTCTGGCCGGCGCCGGTACTCCATCCCAATTCCGTAAATGTACTCCTATAATTTGAGGTTGCATAATTTATTGCCGATGTATTGGTACTCGAGTTAATCAGCAGGCCGTTTAAATACAATGCCTGCCCGCCGCCCCCTGGAGCGTCGACCGCCACGAAATATACCCACTGGTGCTTAAGGTTGCCTAAGTTGTGGGTGGTAATGAGCTTGCTCCAACTGGTAGCGCCGGTATTCCATGCCGTCTGCAACGAATCCAGTCCGGTAGTGCCGTTCTCATAAAACTCATCGCCGACACTGTTTCCAATGGAAATAATGGTGGAACTCTTGACAGCTCCGCCGGCATAGTCAATCGAATCAATCTTTACCCATGCCGACATCGTCACGTGTGCGGGACTGCCGACCCAACCGTTGAACCAAAGTGAATCTTTTCCCGAGGGGGTGACCGTATTGAAGGCGCGGCCGCTGTCGATCACCGCGGGCGAATCCACCGTGCCGGTCGTGCCGGAACCCGTAAGGGCATACCCATTCGCCGTGGCATCGTTGAAGGTATAATTTGAGACCGTTCCGGTACTGCTGTTAAGATGCCACACCGCATCGAACCCGTTCGCCGTCGCGAAAACCGCCGCCGGATTCGACGTGGTCGCGGCGCCGTTTTTGCCCCACCACATTCTTATCGTTTGACTTGCATTGTTCCCCTGCACCGAGTCCGCCTTCACCCAGATAACCGCCCGCTCGTTCACCGCATCGTACCTGATGAGCTCAAAGGGAAGCTGCCCGGTGTCGCCCGCATGGGAGAACCGCAGGTCGCCGCCGTTGGTCATCGCCGTGGCAAACACCGGAGCCGCATTGAGAGAGGTCAAACGGATCAGAACGGGAAAATTTTTCTGCGTGGTGGCAACGTTTGCACCCGTCGCGGAGGTATTGAGCGTAATGGCGGCGGTATATTGCCACGTAGACAGCGTGTCCGCCGCATACAGTGAAAAGGAAATACACAACAGCGCCACAATACTCCGCATTGCGGGGATGTTTTTCTTGTCAACCATAGCGCCTCCTTTTTTTGTTTTTTACACTGGTGGCTCAACCCTCGGCATGAACCGCGCCGATAATGCGACGGTCAAGGAGCCGGGTTGGTTCGCTCTATAAGCACGGCCGGAGACAGGCCGAGCGGTATGTTCGCCTGCCCGGAACTGTGTGGTAAGGGGGTAGCCGTATATACTCTTCTCCCATTGAGATCATAGAGAATGGAGGGATTTGCCATATCCTGCAACGGCGAGCCGACGCCTGCAGACCGGGTTCCGCCCAGGAAAAGCTGCTGCTTTGTTTGCCGGTTCGCTCCATTGAATGGTACGGAACCGCCGGTGGGTTGCCGCACCGCTGTAGTAACCGGCACAACGCGTCCCGGCACCTTGAGCTGGACGGAAAAACACCCACTGTCCCCGGTAATGTAGAGCGTTTTATTGCCAGGGCCTCCGAAATTGCAATTGCTTGCATTCGAATTCTGATTGTTATCCTGCTGCATGACGATTTTTCCGAGCGAGTCCCCCAGAGAATCAAAAACGACGATGCACCCCGGGGTAGAACCAGTGCTGGTGTTGCTGGCAACATACACGTTATATTCTGAATCGACCTTGATGCCGTCCGGGCCGCCGACGGAGCAAAATGTTTTCTCGCTGGCGGTATTTACGGCATGATTCGCGCCGACCGTATAGACAACGACCTTATTTTGACTCCATAAATTAACATAGAGCTTATTTTTCTCTTCAACATAATATATCCCATTCGGATCCTGGTTTGTTAAAGTAAAGGTGGTTATGACGCTGTCCTTCGATCGGAACCAGAAATTGGATACATTATTGGTAAAAAATACCCCACCGTCCGACGCAATGCTCAGGTCATTGATGTTCCCGAACGATGAACCGGATACGAGGGTTTTAACGACATTGCCCGACGAATCGCACTCGACGAGTTTTTGACTTTCGCAACACAGCATATTCCCGTCGATGGAGAAGGCGTTACCGTTGGGAACCTTGATGCCCGTTCTCCAGATGCTCGCGACGCCGGCGGGCGTTACCTTCCATATCACGCTATCCGTCGGCGAGGAACCCTGTTCGGAAAAGAAAACATTCCCGTTTTTATCGGCAACCGGTCCTTCGCAATACAGCAGATGGGTCTTTACCGCCTTCACGGTCGTCCCTGAATCGGCGAGCCGCGCGGGAAGATCCACTTTACCATAACTCTGGCCGTAAACCGAAACTCCGGTTACGGCCAGAATCAGTACTGCAATACCTTTCATTGCACGTCTCATAACGCCTCTTCGGCTACCTCGCGAGGGCGACCTTATCGCATATCGCGCGTTCGCCGAACTGCAGCTTGATGATGTAGTTACCGTTCGCCACCCGCTGACCGTGATTGTCCCGGCCATCCCACACCTTGTAATACGATCCGCCGTTCAGATATTCATGTCCGAGCCTGCGGACCTCCTGGCCCTTAATATTGTAAATGCCGAGGTCGATCAAAAAGGAGCCGGGCAGAATAAAATCGATTTTTATTTCATTGCCGCCGACGACTCCGGATTCCCACAGGTTCTTCTGCGAATCGAGGTACGGGTACGGCATCGCCGCGTGCCGTTGCACCGCGGTTGGGTTCAATTTGACATATTGGCTATCGAGAACAGAGGTAGGCCCCGTGGTGTCGGCGCCCTGCCACGCTGTCTCGTAAAACGGGCTGGCGGTGTAATTGGTAGCCAGCGTATACTGCTTGATAAAGGTGCTTAACGTTGCCAAAGAGCCATAACCGCTTATAAAGTTGATTTTGTTAAGGTTGTAGTTACCAAACCCCGCATTCGACTGCCACAGAAGGTATCGGCAGTCGGAGTATGACGGGGTAGGGGCACCCGATGACGCTTGGGGAACGATTTCAGTATCCGATATCCCCACCAGTTTCACCGCGAGCCGGTCGACGGCAAGATTATCGGTGCCGGCGATCATGCAATACTGCAAGACGGGCGTGCCGCCGTCGGGTCCCTGCCCCTGCATCCCCTCCCATGCATCACAGATCGCAAGGTCCGGATGGCCGAGCGGAACGAACTGGCTGGCATTCTGGAAGATGTTCCACTCGAGAACCTTATCTTCTCCGGTATATTGTCCCCCCGGAGATCCATCGTGCATGGCATTCTTGGAAGTGGTAACGCTGCCGCCACTCGCGCGTGTACTGGTATAGCTGGTAGGAATACTCGCAAGCGGCATTCCCATGCACATATTCTTGGTGGTACAGGTGACGACCACGTTGTTATGCGTTTTCGGCCTGCATACCGAAATAATGAAAGTATTGAGACCCATGGGATTTACATAAATCGGCGCCGCATAGATGGCGTCGGTGGTCTTCAAATCCCAATGCCATAAATGCCTGACCACAGGAGCATAGCCGGCTGTCGCCCCGGCCGAGGTTTTGTTGCTGTTTAAATCGACCAGCGTGACATTTGAATAGGAGCTCACCAACGATGGCCAATTGGAAGAAGTAAAAAACCCGCCGGAGTCAAACGATGTATTATTCGACGTATAGCTCGCCTCGGCGATGGTAATGGGGTAGGTCGCGTTGATCGACCGTATAAATTCGATAAGTCCGGCAAGCGCATAGACACTGGTGGTGGCAAGATTATACCCGTTCGAGTCGGCAGTGGTGTCGGGGCCGACGCCATTCGGCTTGAGAATGATACTCTTCCCTGCCGTTATTGCGTTTTGAATGAGTGACGTAAACGGCACCATCAAATCCTTGATCATCTGTTTGTGCGCGGCTCCCGGTAAGTCCCCCGTACGTGGCGCTGCCGCCGATAAATGCAACATCACTCGTTGCGGGTGTCGGATACTGGGCCGAAAATGCGCTCTTTTTCACCACGCCCGCGCCTGCGACAAGTCCGGCGGCACCGATCGAGGTGTTTTTCAGGAACTGCCTTCTGTTGAGACTCATGCCATCCATCCTTTTGTGAAATGTTTAAGGTGGGCTTTATAATTTGTTCAGGGTTTTCCCTTTAAATTAGGGTCATACAATAATTGATCATAAATTACGTTCCGCAGATAATTAAATCAAGCTCCTGGAAAAAGAAACCCTGCCGTTTTCCTACCGGCAGGGCTTCACTCCCTTCGAATGTGGGATGACGCTTCTATTGAATTCTGACCAGCTTCAGCCGCTTGTCGAAGTTGGCCGCCTTCATCCTCACGATGTACACGCTCGATCCCACCCCGGACTCTCGGCCCTCGCCGCTGTTCCACGACAACGCATAGTGCCCGGCCCGGTATAGCCCGCTCGCCAACTGCTTCACAAGGCTCCCCTTCAGGTCGTATACCGCAAGCTCGATCCCATGCTCCGTCACCCCCCCTATCGTCGGCACATCGAACGCTATCTTCACCGAACCCCGGAACGGGTTCGGATACGCCCGCGTCAAATCGAACTTCGTGATCAGATATCCCGTCCGGAACACTCAACACTCCCAGGAATACCTTATCCACCCCATACTTCGCCGGAGTCCCGTTCTGCGTAACGTAATCCAGCGGATACTCCCGCTTCCCGTCCCACAGCCTGAACGTCACCGGCTCCGATACCGCGCAGCCGTCCTTCTTCTTCGTCTTTGACTGCGGGTCGATGCCCCACACCGCAAAGGCCGCGATCCCGTGCATCACCGTCCCCGAACCCACCAGACTCCCCGTTCCATCAAACGCCCCGATCTCGCTTGAGTCCGGAACCGCCTTGTCTCCGATGGTCACACGCTTCGCCAGAAGCGTCGCATTGTTCCCCGTATTCGCATGCGTCGCATAGTGCCGCGGCTCGGGCAGCCGAAGCATCGTCTTCCCGCCCCTCGCGGCTACCCGCTTCGCTACCCCAGTGTCCGGCGTCGGATAGGTCAGCGACGCCGCCGAACTCATCAGCACCTTGTACCCCTCTCCGACATACATGATCCCGATATCGTCGATCCCCAGCGACGGCCAGTAGGCATGGCCCGAGTTGTTCTTGACAATAATCAGCAACGTGTCGATGCCCGCAAGCGCATGCTCTATCGAATCGTCACTCGGCGGCAGGTAGGCGATCATATTCCAGCCCGAGGAGAGCGCTATCGCCGTGGTGGCATAATTCACCGGAATGCCCAGAACTTCCATCGTATCGGGTACCGTGCGTATAAACCTGATACCCCTGCCCGACCTGAACATAGTTGATGTTATCCTGGTACGCCGCCGGACAGTACACGTCCCCCGCGTTATCTTTCACAAACAAAAAGCCGCCGGGGTCGGTCCCGAACACCGCCGTGCGTCGTGTCCTGCAATGGAATGACATTCAGCGACTTCATGTTCCACGCCGTGTTGAGCGGTATCACCTGCGTCATACCAGCGCTGAAACTCCACGCTCCCGACCACGCGCCCGTCGCCGCCGCACCCGTCGCGTTCGCCTCCCAGTAATAGGTCACACCGCCCGTCAGGCCGCTCACGACGTCGTAAAGCCCGGTGAGGCCGCTTTGTCCGGACACCGTGCTCCCGAAGGACATATCGGTCGATACCTGCACCCCGTACGAGACCGCTCCGCTCACGCTGCCCCAGGAGAGGCTCAATGTCAGCGGCTGGCCGGTCGCTCCGTTTGCCGGCGATGAGAGGGCCGGCGAACCGATGGTGGTGGTAAAACTCCACACCACGGACCAGGCGGTCGTGCCCGCGCCATTGGTCGCGTTCACCTGCCAGTAGTAGGTCGTGCTTCCGGCGAGTCCGGCAACCGTGGCAGAAACGCCGGTGAGCCCCGCCTGATCGGAAACCGTTGCAACGCCAAACCCCGCCGCGGTCGCCACCCGCACCTCATAGGTCAACGCTCCCGCCACGCTGTTCCAACTCAGCGTAAGCGCGGTTGGTTGACCCGTTGCATTATTTCCCGGGGAGGCAAGCGTGGGTATCGACGGCAGGGTGGCGAAAGCCAGCAGCGTCTGGTTCGCCTGCTGGTTCTGAAACGAGAGCTTTACCCAGTTGCTGTCGCGGGCCACACTGGCAATCTCGGGCTCGTCGATCAGGCCATGCCATCTATTGGTATCGGTTGGGGAGGACCCGGTAGTCAATCGTGTACCTATGCCGACATCTTCGGTGGTGTCCCGCGTTCCGCCGCTGGTGACGGAGTCCGAACCCGTACCGGCATTCACTCCATTGATATAAAGCGCTATGGGGGTCGTCGGTCCGTTCCGGACGCCGACGATATGCACCCACGTGCCCTGCGTCGAAGCTGCTATTCCTCCCGCCGGCGTTCTCTTCGACTGCGCCCCGCCGCTTGCCCGTTGTTCCATAAGAGAATATTCATACGAGGTGGTAGTACCCGCCGTACCGCGTTCAAAAAGGTGGTACTGTCCAGCGGTGGTGGTGCCCTTTGAAATTATTGCCGGAGTACTCCCATCCCCGGTGGTCCAATTCGACAGAACCCATGCTGAAAAAGTATAAATTCCCTGTGAGGGAAAACATACCTTGCTCGGCGGAGATTCGGTATTGGGCACCCAGAATCCCTGAGTTGTCCCGTTGAAGCTTCTGGCGTTTCCGATCACTCCGGACACAACCGCAGGAGCCGCTATGTTCGTAGCGGTATACCCATTCACCGTCGCGTCATTCGCATTGCCGGCGCTCGTTTCACTGAAGTGGTACACCGCCTGATAGCCGTTGCCGGTATCGAAAACCGCCGCACCGTTGGACGCGTTGGCCGCACTGCCGTTACCATAGTGCATCACGATACTCTGCGAGGAGCTGTTTCCAAACACGGTGTCCACCAGTACCCAGATTACTGCCGTATCATTCGTCGGCGACCAGTAGTCGATCTGGTACGGGAACGCCTTGGTATAGTCGGTTTTCGAGAAACGGACATCGATTGCTCCGATGCCGGGCTGGTAGTTTACCTGACCGAATCCCGAGAAATTCGAAGGATTGAGGCGCACAAGAACAGGGAACCTGGTTACATTGTTGACGACGTTCGCGCCACCCGACGTGGTATTGAGTCCAATGGACAAATGATGCGACCATGCGGTGTAATTCTCGACCGTGGTGAAGGAATAAACGCCTGACCAGGCGCCGGCGCCGGCGCTGTTTGCGGCATTCACACGCCAGTAATAGGTCGTTGCGGACACGAGCGGACCGATGGCCTGAGAGGTCCCGGTAATGCCGGGTTGGTCAAGAATCGTCGATGAAAAACCGGAGGACAGCGATACCTGCGCCTCATACGAGACGGCCATCGCGACCGTACCCCAGGTCAAGGTCGGCGACGGCGGCTGATTCGAGGCTCCGTTCGCCGGAGTAGCAAGCACCGGAACTCCCGGTGTCGGTGGAACGGTCGTGAAGCTCCAGGCAGTCGACCATGCAGTCGTTGCGCCATTACCGGTTGCACCGGCCTCCCAGTAGTAGGTTGTCAAGGAAGCGAGCCCGCTCACCGCCTGCGAAGTTCCGGAGATTCCGGTCTGGCTGAATGCGGTGGTTCCGAACGCCGAAGAGGTCGAGACCATGAGCGCGTATGCATTCGCTCCGGCTACCGCTCCCCAGTTCAGGCTCAACGAGACAGGCTGGTTTATCGCCCCGTTTGAGGGACCGGAGAGAACCGGGGCCGCAATTATCGTTGTAAAACTGTCTATGGTCGACCAGGAAGTGGTCAAACTGATGCCGTCATAGGCATTGACCTCCCAGTAATAGGTCGTGTAATTGGAGAGCCCGGTCAGGGCCTGGGATACTCCGGTGAGGCCGGTCTGGCCGACAATCGTTGAAGCAAAGGTCGTAGTGTTGGAAATCTGGATGCCGTAAGATTGCGCGCCGCTCACCGCCGACCAGCTCAGGGTCGGCGAGGTCGGTTGATTGATCGCATTGTTGGCCGGCAGAAAGGGCATTGGCGCTCCCCAGGGGGCCAGGGTGGAAAAGCTCCAGACGGATGACCAGGCGGTCGTTCCGTTTCCGTTTGTCGCATCCACCCGCCAGAAATAGGTCGCGCCGCCGGCGAGCCCGGCGGGCGCGGCGGAGAGGCCGCTGAGTCCGGCCTGATCGGAAACTATCGCCGCGCCGAACCCCGCCGCGGTCGCCACCTGCACCTCATAGGTCAAGGCGCCCGATGCGCTGTTCCAGCCGAGGGTGAGCGCGGTGGATTGACCGACCGAATTATTGGTCGGAGAAGAAAGCGTGGGAACCGACGGCAGAGGATTAATACTCACGAGCGTCTGGTTCGCATTCTGATTTGCGTAGCACAGCGCTATCCAACTCGCACTGCGGGCGGTATTTTCGATGCGGACCTCGTTAAGCGATCCGTTCAGGATACGACCGGTATTTGTTGAATTATAGCCTATACAGGTGGTCTGAGGTGTTTGAGTATAAACGATACCTGAATTGCTGCTTCCCATGCTGTTGACACTCTGCAAACCGGCGGGAACTGCCCCATTTTGATAATACCCCTCAAAAGAACCCGCGGGATTGAAAACGCCGGTAACATACTGCCACCCGTTGCCGGGCAATTCCGTAGCGGCAGTGCCGTTCCATGCAGGCCAACTGCCGGCGGCATTATTATAAAACATGACATTGGTGCCGGTGGTGCCCTCCTCCTCAAGTGAAGGAGAATTGGCAAGGGAAATAATTTGCTGTGCACTTGCGGCTCCGCTCGCAACATTCACCCAGGCGGACAGGGTAACGGTGGCCGGAGCGCCCGAATTGCCTGCAATCCTGAAATCGCTCGTTCCATTCAAGTTCCATCCCGAGTCGATCGGCGCAGGAACTTTGGTGGGCGTACTCCCGCTGTCGGTAAGGCCGACCGTATTGGCTCCCGTTGCATCGGTCAAATCCTGCATATGATAAACCCCGATAAATCCATTGCCTGAGGTGAAAACCTCCGGCCCGTTCGATTGGCTTGCCGCGCCGCCATTGCCGTAATGCATGGTAATCGTCTGGGCCGAACTGTTTCCCAGCACCGTGTCCAGCAATACCCAGATTTCGGCGAGATCCCGCGTCGCATCCCAGCGCTGGATCTGAAAGGGAAGCGGCTTGGTATAATCCGCGGACTTCGAGAAGCGGATATCCGCACCCCCGGCCTGCACCGAGCCGAACCCGGAAAAGTTTGATGAGGTAAGACGGACCAGAACCGGAAAATTGTAAACATTATTGGCGACATTCGCACCACCCGAAGTGGTGTTAAGCGCAATGGGTATATGATTCGACCAGAGGCTGTAATTTTCGACCGTGGTGAAGGAGCTGGCGCTTGACCAGGAGCCCGTGCCGCCGGCATTCGTTGCGTTGACACGCCAGTAGTAGGACGTAGTCAACGACAGCGGACCTACGGTCTGGGAAGTCCCGGTGATGCCGGGCTGGTCAAGAATTGTGGGTGAAAAACCGGAAGACATTGATACCTGCACCTCATACGAGGCTGCGGTCGCGACCGACCCCCAGGTCAAATTCGGGGTCAGCGGCTGGCCCGCCCATTCGTTGGACGGAGTAGATAGCGCCGGAACTCCCGGCGCCGGTGGAACGGTCGTGAAGCTCCAGACGGCCGACCATGCGCCCGTGCCGCCATTGCCGCCGGTCGCAGAGACCTCCCAGTAGTACGTTTTCGAAGTCGCGAGCCCGCCCAACGTCTGCAAAAGGCCCGATAATCCGGACTGACTGAAAACCGTGGTCCCGAAACCCGATGCAGTCGATACCTGCACCGCATAGGAAGCGGCTCCAGTCACCGTTCCCCAGTTCAAACTTAACGATAACGGCTGATTTGTTGCATTATTGGTTGGTGTCGAAAGAACCGGAGCGGCGATGACGATGGTAAAGGTCCAAACGCCTGACCAAGCGGTTGGATCGGGACTTTGCGTAAGGGTGTTATCATAGGCATTGACTCGCCAGTAATAAGTAGTATAATTAGCAAGCCCCGGAATATTCAGAGTATTCGTGGTAACGCCGGTTTGATCCAAGAACGGGGTTGCAACAAAGGTGGGATCGGTTGTTACATATATTTCATAGGAGCTTGCACCGGTTACCGCCATCCAGGTTACATTCGGGGAGAGCGCCTGATTGATCGCATTGTTTGCCGGAGCGGTCAGGGGCGGAGGCGCCCAGAGCGTTGCAGTGGTAAAGGTCCAGACGCCCGACCATGGCCCGGTCCCGCCGGACCCGGTTGCGTCGACACGCCAATAGTAGGTTACATAATTTGATAAGGTCGGTAAGGCCTGCGACGTGGCCGTCACGCCGGGGAAGTCGTACACCGTTGACGAAAAACCCGCGTTGGTCGCCACCTGAACCTCATAGGAAGTCACCGCGGCGCCGCTGCCCGACGTCCAGTTCAGAGACAAATTGACTATCGGCTGGTTAATCGAATTATTCGTCGGGGAGGAGAGTACGGGGGCTCCGGGACCAAGGATAAATGGGCTGAGCGATACGATGCCAGCCCCTACCGACGGCGGCATCTGGGTTTGATAGTTCAGGGCTACCCAGTTCGCACTGCGATACGCGGTATCGATGCGGAATTCATCCATGGAGCCGTTAAAATAGTCACTCGTCGACGCAATATGGTTATTGCATGCGCCCACCCATACATCCGCATAGCCATCGGCTTTGTTTACATAAGCCGTAGCCGAGAGTGTTTGAGCGGCGCCGTCTATGAAAATATTCTGTGTTGCCGGCGCCGTTGATGAAGATCCGGTACCCTGATATTCCCATGCTACATGGTGCCAGCCGCCGGTTCCCACGGTCGCGGTTGTCCGCATGTTCCCATAATAGTTAGAATAGGCGGGACAGGTTCCGGCGCCGAACCCGGTTCCATTGCAGAAAACAAAACCGTTAGACCCCGAGTGAAAGGTGGAGGTAAGATCGGCTCCTTTATCGAAAACTCCACCGCCGAGATTGCCGCTGCTGTTCAAATAGAACCAGCCGGAGACCGTCCATAGGTATTGAAAAGCGGGAGGCTTGCCATTGGCGCTAAGAACGGCGGTGTAGTCGTTGCCGCTGGCGCCGCCGAAGCTCTCGCCATACCCGATTGCACCCGTGGCCGTCGTACCCGTATTCATGGTGATGCCGCTCGTGTAGGTTCCGGTAACACCATCGGGACCGACATCGCTCGCATTGGCGGCGTTGTAATTCATGTGATAGACCAGACCGAAACCGTTGGCATGCGTCCATACCCGCGAAGGCGCCGAGGGTGATCCGCTGACGCCGGCGTTGCCGAAATACATCTTGAAGGTCGTGCTGGCGGTAACCGACACACTTGGAATCAGGACCCAGAATTCGGCATACATGTTGGCATTGTCGTACCGCTCGATCTCGAAGGGAACCGAATCGGTGTACCCGGTCTGGGCAAATCGGATGTCATAGCCGGTGCTTAGTGAGTTCGCGAATACCAGGGAGTCGCTGGAATTGCCGCCGTTCGCGATTTTTCCGTTGAGGCGGACGAGCACCGGGAAGTTCGTTTCGGCGGATCCGGAGAGCCCCGTCGGCGCGACCGTGACGGTCCGGTTATAAAGCCATCCCCCATTGGTGAACTGCGCGTTAAGCGCACCGGGCAGGGCGAGAATCGCCAGTTGCACGAGCATTGCGGCCATGGCGGTAAAACACTGGAATTTTTTCAGTGGGAAGCCGCATCCATGAAAGGCACTGCCTGCCGCATATGAGCCGGAATTATTGATCATATCGATCCCCCCCTTAAACTTTTAATACGTTTATAAAATCAGTGTTCTATTTTGTAAACGTTACTTCCCCTGCGAAAACTCTTACTGCTATTGTGAGTTCGCAAAAGAAGCCCTGCCGTTTTTCCCCCGGCAGGGCTTCGATTCCTTCCAACTTTTGATTGCTCTTCTATTGAATCCTTACCAGCTTCAGCCTCTTATCGAAGTTGGCCGCCTTCATCCTCACGATGTACACGCTCGATCCCACCGCAGATTCACGGCCCTCGCCACTGTTCCACGACAGCGCATAGTGACCGGCCCGGTATATCCCGCTCGCCAACTGCTTCACAAGGCTCCCCTTCAGGTCGTACACCGCCAGCTCGATCGCATGCTGCGTTACCCCGCCTATCGTCGGCACATCGAACGCTATCTTCACCGATCCCCTGAACGGGTTCGGATACGCCCGCGTCAAATCGAACTTCGTGATAAGATATCCCTCCGGAACACTCAACACTCCCAGGAATACCTTATCCACCCCATACTTCGCCGGAGTCCCATTCTGCGTAACGTAATCCAGCGGATACTCCCGCTTCCCGTCCCACAGCCTGAACGTCACCGACTCCGATACCGCGCAGCCGTCCTTCTTCTTCGTCTTTCCCTGAGGGTCGATCCCCCACACCGCAAAGGCCGCGATCCCGTGCATCACCGTCCCCGAACCCACCAGACTCCCCGTCCCATCAAACGCCCCGATCTCGCTTGAGTCCGGAACCGCCTTGTCCCCGATGGTCACACGCTTCGCCAGAAGCGTCGCATTGTTCCCCGTATTCGCATGCGTCGCATAGTGCCGCGGCTCGGGCAGCCGAAGCATCGTCTTCCCGCCCCTCGCGGCTACCCGCTTCGCCACCCCGGTATCCGGCGTCGGATAGGTCAGCGACGCCGCCGAACTCATCAGCACCTTGTACCCCTCTCCCACATACATGATCCCGATATCGTCGATCCCCAGCGACGGCCAGTAGGCATGGCCCGAGTTGTTCTTGACAATGATCAGCAACGTGTCGATGCCCGCAAGCGCATGCTCTATCGAATCGTCACTCGGCGGCAGGTAGGCGATCGTATTCCAGCCCGAGGAGAGCGATATCGCCGTGGCGGCATAATTCACCGGGATGCCCATCACTTCCATCGTATCGGGAACGGTCGTATAAACCTGGTACCCCTGCCCGACCTGAACATAGTTGATGTTATCCTGGTACGCCGCAGGACAGTACACGTCCCCCGCGTTATCCTTCACAAACAAAAAGCCGCCGGGGTCGGTCCCGAACACCGCCGTGGTCGTGTCCTGCAATGGAATGACATTCAGCGACTTCATGTTCCACGCCGTGTTGAGCGGTATCACCTGCGTCATGCCCGCGCTGAAACTCCACACTCCCGACCACGCGCCCGTGGCCGCCGCACCCGTCGCGTTCGCCTCCCAGTAATAGGTCACACCGCCCGTCAGGCCGGTCACGACCCCGTAAAGCCCGGTAAGGCCGGTTTGTCCGGACACCGTGCTCCCGAAGGACATATCGGTCGATACCTGCACCCCGTACGAGACCGCTCCGCTCACGCTGCCCCAGGAGAGGCTCAAGGTCACCGGCTGGCCGGTCGCTCCGTTTGCCGGCGATGAGAGGGCCGGCGAACCGATGGTGGTGGTAAAACTCCACGCCGCGGACCATGCGGTCGTGCCCGCGCCATTGGTCGCGTTCACCTCCCAGTAGTAGGTCGTGCTGCCGGCGAGTCCGGCAACCGTGGCAGAAACGCCGGTGAGCCCTGCCTGATCGGAAACCGTCGCAACGCCGAACCCCGCCGCGGTCGCCACCCGCACCTCATAGGTCAACGCTCCCGAAACGCTGTTCCAGCTCAGCGTGAGCGCGGTTGGTTGACCTGTTGCATTATTGGCCGGTGAAGCAAGCGTGGGTATCGACGGCAGGGTGGCGAGAGCCACCAGCGTCTGGTTCGCCTGCTGGTTCTGATAACTCAGTTTGACCCAGTCATGGGTGCGGGCGACATTCGAAATTTCAACCTCCTCGAGCTGGCCCTTCCACAAATCGGTAGGATTATCGGGCTGAGTGCCTATGTCAACGGCACGAGTAGTTACAGCAGTCACGGCGCCCGCGTTAATCGCGCCGCTCGGTGGCATCGAAAAAATACCGTCGACATAGAGGGACTCCGCATAAACAGGCGACGTCCCCTGGGTAACACTCCGTACCCCGACGATATGATGCCACGTACCAAGCGTTGGACGAACCAATGTCGTATCCCATACCCACGCGCCGTTCATTGCAGACATCATCTCATAATCGCTGTTGGAGGCGCCTCTCTCTCCCAGATTCCACGTACTGCCGCCCTTGCTCACGATCATACGATCCACGCCCCCGAGGGCGGCGCTCGTATCGCGCTCCCATCCGGAAAGAGTAAATGACGTAGTAGCGGGAAAGTTCAGGCTGGTTGAATTAACCGATGTCGAATCCGCCGTCTTAAAAAACATAGTCGAACCGTTAAAGCTGTACGCCGAGTCGATGACTCCGGAAAATTTCGTCGTCGGCTTCGCTGATCCGGTCAACGGCAGCTTGCCGAGGACTTCGGTCGTGTCCTGCAGGTGCCACACCGCCGCATATCCCGAAGCGGTACTAAAAACCGCGGGACCGCTCGAAAGGTTTGCTGCGCCGCTGTTTCCATAATGCATGACAAACGATTGGGTCGAACTGTTCCCATATACCGTATCCAGCAAAACCCAGATTTCGGCCAGATTATCCGTCGCATCCCACCGCTGGATCTGATAGGGAAACGGCTTCGTATAATCGGTCTTCGAGAACCGGATATCCGCACCCCCGGCCTGCACCAAGCCGAACCCGGAAAAGTTGGATGAGGTAAGACGGACCAACACCGGAAAATTGTAAACATTATTGGCGACATTCGCGCCCGTCGCGCTGGTATTGAGCTAATGGGCATGTGATACGACCACGTGGCGTAATTCTCGACCGTGGTGAAGGAATAGACGCCTGACCAGGCGCCGACGCCGCCGCCGTTTGCGGCATTCACCCGCCAGTAATAGGTCGTTGCGGACACGAGCGGACCGATGGCCTGAGAGGTCGCGGTGATGCCGGGCTGGTCAAGAACCGTCGATGAAAAACCAGAAGACAGCGATACCTGCGCCTCATACGAGACGGCCGTCGCGACCGTGCCCCATGTCAAGGTCGGCGACAGCGGCTGATTCGAGGCTCCGTTCGCCGGAGTAGAAAGCACCGGAACTCCCGGCGCCGGTGGAACGGTCGTGAAACTCCACGCTGCCGACCACGCGCCTGTACCGCCATTGCCGCCGGTCGCGGAGACCTCCCAGTAGTAGGTTGTCAAGAGAGCGAGTCCGCTCACCGCCTGCGAAGTTCCGGAGATTCCGGTCTGGCTGAATGCGGTGGTTCCGAATGCCGAAGAGGTCGAGACCATGAGCGCGTATGCATTCGCTCCGGCTACCGCTCCCCAGTTCAGGCTCAACGAGACAGGCTGGTTTACCGCCCCGTTTGAGGGACCGGAGAGGACCGGGGACGCAATTATCGTTGTAAAACTGTCCATGGTCGACCAGGGGGTGGTCAGGCTGATGCCGTCATAGGCATTGACCTCCCAGTAGTAGGTCGTGTAATTGGAGAGGCCGGTCAGAGCCTGGGATACTCCGGTGAGGCCGGTCTGGCCGACAATCGTTGAAGCAAAGGTCGTAGCGAGGGAAACCTGGATGCCGTACGATTGCGCGCCGCTCACCGCCGACCAGCTCAGGGTCGGCGAGGTCGGTTGATTGATCGCATTGTTGGCCGGCAGAAAGGGCACGGGCGCTCCCCAGGGGGCCAGGGTGGAAAAGCTCCAGACGGATGACCAGGCGGTCGTTCCGTTTCCGTTCGTCGCATCCACCCGCCAGAAATAGGTCGCGCCCCCGGCAAGACCGGCGGGCGCGGCGGTGAGAACGCCGATTCCGGCCTGATCGGAAACTATCGCCGCGCCGAACCCCGCCGCGGTCGCCACCTGCACCTCATAGGTCAAGGCTCCCGAAGCGCTGTTCCAGACGAGCGTAAGCGCGGTGGATTGACCAACCGCATTATTGGTCGGAGAGGAAAGCGTGGGTACCGACGGCAGCATGTTGAAATTCAGGAGCGTCTGGCTCGTCTGCTGGTTTGCATAACATAATGCAATCCACGGAGCGCTGCGGGCGGTATTTTCGATGCGGACCTCGTTAAGCGATCCGTTAAAATAACGACCATTATTGGGGTTATAGCCCACACCGGTTGTGCTGGGGGTTTGAACATAATCTATGGCGACGCTGCTCGTTCCACAACCGTTGGCACTCGTCAAACCGGTGACAATAGCCCCATTTTCATAATATCCCTGAAATGAAGCGGAGGGATTGATAACACCGGTGACATAGGTCCACCCTTTGCCGGATAATACTGAAGCTGCCGTATTACTGAATGAAACCCAGTTGGTGGCGGTGTTTTCGTAAAACAGGCAATTGGCGCCGCTGGCGTTCGACTCGAGCGCCGCGTCATTGGATATCGATACGAAGTCCGCCTGGGTGGTTACCGCGGTAGTCGCCCAGCAGGATAGGGTGAGGGTGGCGGGACTGCCCATCACGCCCGTACAGTTAAGATGTTGGCTGATGGTGCCATTGAAGGAATACCCCGAGTCGATCACTGCGGAAACCTTGGGAGCCGCACTGAGGGTATCATAAAGGGTATGGCCGTTGCCTGTCGCATCCGTTAAATCCTGCAAGTGCCAGACCGCAACAAAGTTATTACTCGGACTGAACACCGCGGGCCCGCTCGACAAGCTTGCCGCGCCGCCATTGCCGTAATGCATGGTAATCGTCTGGGTCGAACTGTTCCCGAGCACCGTGTCCAGCAAGACCCATATTTCGGCCAGATCATTCGCCGCATTCCAGCGCTGGATCTGATAGGGAAACGCCATGGTATAATCGGCGGATTTCGAGAACCGGATATCCGCGCCCCCGGCCTGCACTGATCCGAATCCGGAAAAGTTGGAAGAAGTGAGACGGATCAGCACCGGAAAATTGTAGACCGTAGTGCTGACATTTGCTCCTCCCGAGGTGGTATTGAGTCCAATGGGCACATGATTCGACCAGAGGTTGTAATTCTCGACCGTGGAAAATGCATAAACGCCCGACCAGGCGCTTGCACCGCCGATGTTGGCGGCACTCACACGCCAGTAATACGCGGTTGCAAACCCGAGCGGACCGATGGTCTGTGAGGTCACGGTAAGACCGGATTGGTCAAGAATCTTCGATGAAAAACCGGAGGACAGCGAAACCTGCACCTCATACGAAGCGGCGTTTGCGACCGTGCCCCAGGTTAAATTCGGCGATAGGGGCTGACCGGATGCTCCATTGGCCGGAACGGAGAGTGCCGGAACCCCCGGCACCGGCGGAACGGTCGTGAAGCTCCAGGAAGCCGACCAGGCGCCCGTTCCGCCGTTGCCGCCGGTCGCGGAGACCTCCCAGTAGTACGTTGTCGAGGTCGCGAGCCCGCTCACCGCCTGCGAAAGATTCGTTATTCCGGACAGGTTGACCGCCGGGGCACCGGCGAACGTCGCCGAACTCGACACCTCGAGCGAATAGGAAGCCGCTCCCGGCACGGCACCCCAGTTCAGCGTCAACGTTACCGGCTGATTCACCGCGCCGCTCGAGGGAGAAGAAAGAACCGGCATCGCGATGACCGTGGTAAAACTCCACAGGCTCGACCAGCCGCCGTACGTCGAGCCGTTATTAGCATTGACCTCCCAGTAATAAGTGGTATAATTCGAAAGGCCGGATAGACTCTGGCTGGTCGAGGTAAGGGTGCTGCTGTTAAAAATCGGCGTCACAAAACCCGACTCGGTGGAAACCTGAAGCCAATACGTCGTCGCACCGCTGACCGCCCCCCACGTTACCGTAGGTGCGGTTGATTGATTTATGGCGCTATTTGTCGGCGTAACCAGCGGCGGAGCGCCGAATAACGCGATCGTCAGGAAACTCCAGGCGCCGGACCAGGAACTCGTATAGCTCCCGTTGGTCGCATTCGCACGCCAGTAATACCATGTACCATTGGCAAGACCGGTCGGGGCGGCCGAGGTTACCGCAAGACCCGACTGCTGGAATACCGTGCTGCCGAAGTTCACGTCGGTCGATACCTGCACCGAATACGCCGATGCCAGGGCGGACGAATTCCAACTGAGCGACAGGTTCACCGCCTGACCCACGGCCATGTTGGCAGGCTGGGAGAGCGCGGGGGCCGCCGGACCCACGGCGCTCAGGCTCGTCAAAGCATCAACGCCCTGCTCGTTCTGATAGCTCAGCTTGAGCCAGTCCGGGGACCGGCGGACGTTTTCGACGCGCGCCTCGCCTATCTCGCCGAAGAATGCCGTTCTGCCGGTGTTGCCGTCATCGGCACCCAATACCATATACGTACTCAAATTGGCTCCGGTCTGATACACCATCACCCCCGACGTGGCATTGGTAGTTCCCAGCGCCTGCCCCAGCGCTCCATTTACATATACCGCGCATGTATCAGCGGTAGAACTTGCGCTGTTTATAATCATTGCAATATGCTTCCAGGCCGGAGGATGAATCGCGCCCATTGTGTACACCGGCTGCAAGTTCCAATTGGTGGAAGCGCGATACGCACAGTGCAAGGTATCGTATACATTTGCCGTTCCATTACTATTGACTTCCACGGAAAAATCATTTCCAAGCGAAGCCACGGTGGTTTTATGACTTGACTGGTCAAGCGAATCCGCCTTTACCCATGCCGAGAATGTCACGGCATGACCGGCGCCGTTGCCGGGACTGCCGAGCAGGCTGTTGATATAGATGGAATCCCCCTGCCCCCCGGCGGTACTCGGCAGTAACCACTTATTGAAAGCGCGGGCGCTGTCGAGAATCACCGACGGGGAGTCCACTATGGTGGTGGTACCCGTATCCATGTAGCCATTTCCCGTGGCGTCGTTAAAGGTAGGCTTGCCGTTGCCCGCGACCCCGGCGCTGTCAAGGTGCCATACCGCGACGAACCCGTTCGCCGGCGCGAACACCGCCGGCCCGTTCGACTTTGCCGCGGCGGCGCCCTTTCCCCACCACATCTGTACCGATTGCGACGCGTTGCTCCCGCCCACCGTGTCCGGCGCCACCCAGATATACGCCGTCTGGGTCGCCTGGTTGTACTTGCTTATCTGGTAGGGAAACTGCGCAGTGTCGGTGGCAGACCGGGAGAACCGCAGGTCGGCGCCGTTTGCCTGCGCCCCGGCAAACACCGCCGCCGCATTCGCGGAGGTCAAACGGACAAGAACGGGAAAATTCGACTGTTTGGTCGTAACGCTTGCTCCAGTGGCGGAGGTATTGAGCGTAATGGGGGTATTATAGGGCCACGTCGTCAGCGTGTCCTGGCCGAATGCCCCTTGCGCCAGCGCACCGACCATGGCCGCGAGAAATCCGATCGTTATTCCGGAGAAGCCGACAACTTTCCCCGCAGGAAGGCCTTCGTGCAAAGAACCGTACCTCGCCATAGCGCAACCTCCTCTTTCTCAAGCAGACTGCTGCATCGAGTTTTATCGCTCAATGGTTGAATTGAACTCTACGCATCCCTCGATATGGCGCGGACGGCGCCTTCCTCCAATTTATGTCATAGCATTATCGTGCATAAAACTTTCACCCTGAAAATACGCCGGCATCACTCATTACCTCGTCACGACCGCCGGCACGCTCCGGTCGATCCCCGCGGCCCTGAACCGCACGATATACCGCCCCGAGGCGAGTGCGCAGTCTCGGAGGTCCATGGCATAGCTGCCGGAAGCCTGCGTCCGCTTCACTTGCAGCGCAGTCCTGCCGAGCAGGTCGCGGAAGGTAATCTCGACCTCGCCCGGTGACGTCAGCGAATACGAAAGCGCCTCACCCCTGATGACGAAATCCGTTTTCAGCGCTGTATGACCTCCGGCCGGCACTACTGCCGTGCCGGGAATGGTTCCGAAGCTCCAGACCCCGGACCATGTACTGCCCGCCATGTTCGCGGAACTCGCTCTCCAGTAGTAGGTGGTGCCGTTCGCCAGGCCGCTTACGCGGCTGGATGGTGCGGTCAGGCCCGACTGGCCGAACACGGTAGCGCCGAAACTTGTTGTGGTCGACACCTGCACCGCATAGGATGATGCGACAAGCACCGCGCCCCAGCTCAGGGTCAGGTTCAACGGCTGATTCGCAGCCGCATTCGTCGGCGATGAGAGCGCAGGCGCCGCCGGCAGGAGAAGCGCAGTGGTAGTAAAGCTCCATACGCTCGACCACGGGCTGGCCAGCGTTACGTTTATCGCACACACCTTCCAATAGTAGGTTGTTGTGTTTGCGAGGCCGGAGGCCGTTACGGACGCCGTGGGAATGCCCGTCTGGCCGAAGACCGTGGCGCCGAAGGCGGAAGAGGTCGAAACCAGAACGCCGTACGACGCCGCGGCGATTACACTGCCCCAGCTCAGGTTCGGCATCAGCGCCGCATTGACGGTTCCATTTGACGGAGAGGAAAGTACGGGGATTCCCGGAACGTTGGCGTTCAGGCTCGTCACCGAATCGTACTGCTGCTCGTTCTCAAAGCTCAGCCTGAGCCAGTCGGCGGACCGACCGACGTTTTCAACGCGCACCTCGCACATCTCGCCGAAGAACGCCGTTCTGCCGGTGTTCCCTTCATCGGCCCCCAATACCGTCTGCGGACCCAAACTAGTTCCGGACGCATACGCTATTGCATTAGTACATAACAACGCCTGACCCAGCGCCCCATTTACATATACCGCGTTCGTATCCTGCGCCGGCTTTACAACCCATGCAACATGCTTCCAGGTCGGAGGATGAATCGCGCCAATCGGGCCCAGCGGCTGGTTGCCGGCGCCGTTGTTCCACCCTGCCGAAGAATGATATGCACAGTGCAAGGTATCGTTTACATTTCCTCCACCTTGAATTTCCACGGAAAAATCATTTCCAATCGAAGCAATGGTGACTTTTTTCCCTGCGGGGTCAATCGAATCCGGCTTTACCCATGCCGAGATCGTAACGGCGCCGCCGCTGCCGTTACCGGGACTGCCGAGCAAACTGTTGATATAGATGGAATCACCCTGCCCCCCGGCGGTTGACGGTAGTAACCACTTGTTGAAAGCATAACAACTGTCAAGGATAACCGACGGGGAGTCCACCAGGGTGGCGGTACCAGTATCCATGTAGCCATTCCCCGTGGCGTCGTTAAAGGTGGGCTTGCCTCCGGCCCCAACCCCGACGCTGTCAAGATGCCATACCGCGGCGAACCCGTTCGACGGCGCGAACACCGCAGGTCCATTCGATCTGGCAGCCGCGGCGCCCTTGCCCCACCACATCTGTATCGATTGCGATGTGTTGCTTCCCCCCACCGTGTCCGGCGCCACCCAGATATACGCCGTCTGGGTCGCCTGGTTGTACTTGCTTATCTGGTAGGGAAACTGCGCAGTGTCGGTGGCAGACCGGGAGAACCGCAGGTCGGCGCCGTTTGACTGCGCCGTGGCAAACACCGACGCAGCATTGGCCGATGTCAAACGGATCAGAATGGGGAAATTCGTCTGTTTGGTGGTAACATTTCCACCGGTAGGGGAGGTGTTGAGCGTAATGGGCGTACTGTACAGCCAGGTAGCCAGCGTGTCCTGGCCGAATGCCGCCTGCACCAGCGCGGCAACCATGGTTGCGAGAAATCCGATTTTTATTCCAGAAAATTCGACACCCTTCCTTGCAGGAAGGCTTTTGGACAAATTATCGTACCACGCCATAGCGTATTCCTCCTCCTCTTAAGCTGAGTGCTGCATCGGGTTTAATCGATAAAAAACAAACCAAAATCGATAGTAGGAAAATATATCGAAACATTCTCCCTGCCTACAAAAATCAGGCTGTTTCCATCATACATAAATAAAAGCAGCCCTTCCGCTACCGCATCGGCAGGGCTGCGAAACCCGGAAGGCTACGATCGAAATCGACCTACTGAATCCTGACCAGCTTCAGCCGCTTGTCGAAGTTGGCCGCCTTCATCTGAATCACGTACACGCTCGATCCGACCATCGCACTTCCCGACGACTCGCCGCTCCACGACACCACATAGTGTCCGGCCGCATACTTCCCACGGGCCAACTGGTGAACCACGATGCCTTTCATATTGAAAATATTGATCTCAATATCGTGTTCCGCCACCCCGTTGATCGTCGGAACGTCGAAGGCCACCCGCACGAATCCCCTGAACGGGTTCGGATACACCCGCGCAAGATTGAACTCCCTGATCAGCGCTCCCTCAGGCACCGAAAGGCTTCCAAGGAAAACCGCCTGCGCCGCATAGCTCACCGCACTGCCATCGTTTGTCTGGAACGTCACCGGGTACTCCCCTGTTTTGTTCCACAGCTTGAAGGTGATCTTCTCGGAAGCGCCCAGACCGTCCTTCCGTTTGGTCTGGGTGTTCGTGCCCCACACCGGGAAGGCGGCGAGGCCATGGATTACCGTGCCCGAACCGACCAGATTCCCGCTTCCATCAAAGGCGCCGATTTCGCAACTGTCCGGAGCAGCCTGGTTGCCGAATAGCACCCGGGTGGCCAGAACCGAGGCATTATTCCCGGTATTGGCATGCTTCCCGTAATGGTGCGGAGTCGGCAGACTGAGCAACCGATGCGCATTCGACGACGCTTCCTTCGGGGACCCTGCGTATTCCAGCGTCGCGATGCTCTTCATGTACATGAAGTAGCTCTGTCCCGCAACCATGGTATCGATTTCGTCGATCCCGTAATCCGGCCAGTAGATGTCACCGATGTTACTCTTCACCAGCATGATCTGCGATACGATACCCGAAAGCGTGGTCTCAATCGGCAGATTGATTTGCGGCAGATACGCCGGCAGGTTCCATCCCTTGTTCAGGGAGATCGGCGTGGCATACGCATTGATCGCAGAGCCGACCTCCCGAACCGTATCCGTCGAATCGCTATACATCTGGTAACCTTCGCCAGTATGCAGCGTGCCCAGACCGTTGATCCCCATGCTGGGCCAATACGTCTCGCCCGCGAGATCCTTCACCAGCACAAACCCCTTGGGATAGTGCTCGGTTCGCATCGTCGTGGTGTCGCCGAAAACCGCCTCAGGGGTGGAATCCGAAGGCCTGATGTTCAGCGAAATCATATTCCATCCCGCATTGACCGGCAGGCTGAAATTCTCCAGCGTCGTGAAACTCCATATTCCCGACCACGCGCTCGCTCCGCCGGCATTCGCCGCCGACACCTTCCAGAAGTAGGTCACGTTGTTCCCGAGACCGCTTACCGACGCCATCGTACCGGTCAGACCGATCTGCGCCGTCACCGTGCTGCCGAAGCCCGCATCCGTCGATACCTCCACAGAATACGAAGCCGCGCGCGCCGACGTGCTCCACCCAAGGCTCAACGTCACCGGCTGCGCTATTGCGCCGCTTGCCGGCGACGAGAGCTGCGGAACATCCGGCAGGGCGATGACCGTCGTGAAGCTCCAACCGCCCGACCAGCCGCTTACACCGCCCGCATCCTTCGCGCCGACACGCCAGTAGTAGGTCGCACTGTTGCCAAGACCGCTTACCGACGCCATCGTACCGGTCAGACCGATCTGCGCCGTCACCGTGCTGCCGAATGCCGCATCCGTCGATACCTGCACCGCATAGGTCGCCGCATTGGCTGACGTGTTCCAGCTCAAACTGAGCGATACCGGCCGGTTGCCCGCGCCGTTCGAAGGCGAGGCAAGAACCGGCACGCCGGGCGCCGCAACAATCGTCGTGAAGCTCCACGCATTCGACCAGCTCGTGCCGCCCACATTCGACGCATTCGCGCGCCAGTAGTAGGTCGTGCTGTTCGTCAGTCCGTTCACCGTCGCATTGGTCAGCACTCCGCTCTGGTCAAAGAGGGTACTGCCGAACCCGCTCGACAGCGATACCTCAACTTCATACGAGGTCGCCAGGGCAGAGCTGCCCCAGCTCAGACCCAGCGAAGAGATCGGCTGGTTGCCCGCACCGTTCGACGGCGAGGCAAGCACTGGTGCACCGGGAGCCGCCACGATGGTCGTGAAGCTCCAACTACCCGACCAGCCGCTCACACCGCCCGCATCCTTCGCGCCGACACGCCAGTAGTAGGTCGCACTGTTGCCAAGACCGCTTACCGACGCCATCGTACCGGTCAGACCGATCTGCGCCGTCACCGTGCTGCCGAATGCCGCATCCGTCGATACCTGCACCGCGTAGGTCGCGGCATTGGCTGACGTGTTCCAGCTCAAACTGAGCGATACCGGCTGGTTGCCCGCGCCGTTCGAAGGCGAGGCAAGAACCGGCACGCCGGGCGCCGCAACAATCGTCGTGAAGCTCCACGCATTCGACCAGCTCGTGCCGCCCACATTCGACGCATTCGCGCGCCAGTAGTAGGTCGTGCTGTTTACAAGTCCGTTCACCGTCGCATTGGTCAGCACTCCGCTCTGGTCAAAGAGGGTACTGCCGAACCCGCTCGACAGCGATACCTCAACTTCATACGAGGTGGCCAGGGCAGAGCTGCCCCAGCTCAGACCCAACGAAGAGATCGGCTGGTTGCCGGCGCCGTTCGAAGGCGAGGCAAGGGCAGGCGCCGACGGAGCCGCCACGATGGTCGTGAAGCTCCAACCGCCAGACCAGCCGCTCACACCGCCCGCATCCTTCGCCCCGACACGCCAGTAATATGTCGCACTGTTGCCAAGACCGCTTATCGACGCCGTCGTACCGGTCAGACCGATCTGCGCCGTCACCGTGCTGCCGAATGCCGCATCCGTCGATACCTGCACCGCATAGGTCGCCGCATTGGCTGACGTGTTCCAGCTCAAACTGAGCGATACCGGCTGGTTGCCCGCGCCGTTCGAAGGCGAGGCTAGAACCGGCACGCCGGGCGCCGCAACAATCGTCGTGAAGCTCCACGCATTCGACCAGCCGCTTACACCGCCGGCATCCTTCGCACCGACACGCCAGTAGTAGGTCATACTGTTGCCAAGACCGCTTATCGACGCCATCGTACCGGTCAGACCGATCTGCGCCGTCACCGTGCTGCCGAATGCCGCATCCGTCGATACCTGCACCGCGTAGGTCGCCGCATTGGTTGACGTGTTCCAGCTCAAACTGAGCGATACCGGCTGGCTGCCCGCGCTGTTCGAAGGCGAGGCAAGAGCCGGCACGCCGGGCGCCGCAACAATCGTCGTGAAGCTCCAACCGCCAGACCAGCCGCTCACACCGCCCGCATCCTTCGCGCCGACACGCCAGTAGTAGGTCGCACTGTTGCCAAGACCGCTTACCGACGCCATCGTACCGGTCAGACCGATCTGCGCCGTCACCGTGCTGCCGAATGCCGCATCCGTCGATACCTGCACCGCATAGGTCGCCGCATTGGCTGACGTGTTCCAGCTCAGGACCACCGGCAGCAGTACATTGGTCGCGCCGCTCGATGGCGAGGCCAGTTGCGGCACGCCGGGAGCCGCAATAATCGTGGTAAAGGTCCAGACGCCCGACCAGGCGCTTACCCCGTTGATATTTTTTGCCCCCACCCGCCAGATATAGGCCGTGGAGTTGGTAAGGCCGCTTAACGCCTGCGATGTTCCCGTCAGGCCCCCCTGACTGAATACCGTCGTGGTAAAATCGGAACCCGCAGAAACATCGAGATGGTACGAGGACGCCCAGGTCACCGTGTTCCACGAGAGGTTTAGGTTGACCGGTTCGCCGGTCGCCCCATTCGTCGGCAGTGCAAGCACCGGCGCACCGGGTGCCCCGATAATTGTCGTAAATGTCCAGATATTCGACCAGGCGCTCACTCCGCCGGCGTCCTTCGCCCCCACCCGCCAGATATAAACGGTGTTGTTGGCAAAGCCGCTTAACGCCTGCGACGTTCCCGTCAGGCTCCCCTGACTGAATACCGTCGTCGTAAAGTCCGAACCCGCAGAAACATCGAGATGGTACGAGGTCGCCGTACTCACGCTGTTCCACGAGAGACTCAAGGCTACCGGCTCGCCGGTCGCCCCATTCGTCGGCAGTGCGAGTTGCGGCGCGCCCGGAGGCGCAATGACCGTGGTAAAGGTCCACACGCCCGACCAGGCGCTTACCCCGCTGATATTTTTCGCCCCCACCCGCCAGATATAAGCGGTGGAGTTGGCAAGGCCGCTTAACGCCTGCGACGTTCCCGTCAGGCTCCCCTGACTGAATACCGTCGTCGTAAAATCGGTCCCCGCCGAAACATCGAGACGGTACGAAACCGCCGCACTCACGCTGTTCCACGAGAGATTCAGGCTTACCGGCTCACCGGTCGCCCCATTCGTCGGCAGTGCAAGCACCGGCGCACCAGGTGCGGCAACAATCGTCGTAAAGCTCCACGCTCCCGACCAGCCGCTCACCAGACCGCTGCCGTCTTTCGCCCCAACCTCCCAGTAGTAGGTCGTGGAATTCTCAAGACCAGCCAGCGCCTGCGCGGTTCCGGTCAAGCCCCGCAGATCGTACACCGTCGTTGAAAAATCCGACATGACCGATACATTCAGATGATAGGATACCGCCGTGTTGACGCTACTCCAACTCAGCGTCGGCGATATGGAAACATTGCCGGACGCATTGGTCGGCAAAGCGAGTACCGGCGTCGAAAGTATGGTGGTAAAGGTCCACACGCCCGACCACGTACTCACCCCGCCGACATTTTTCGCTCCCACCCGCCAGATATAGGCCGTGGAGTTGGCAAGGCCGCTTAACGCCTGCGACGTTCCCGTCAGGCTCCCCTGACTGAATACCGTCGTCGTAAAATCGGTGCCCGCCGAAACATCGAGACGGTACGAAACCGCCGCACTCACGCTGTTCCACGAAAGATTCAGGCTTACAGGCTCGCCGGTCGCCCCATTCGTCGGCAGTGCAAGCACCGGCGCACCAGGTGCGGCAACAATCGTCGTAAAGCTCCACGCTCCCGACCAGCCGCTCACCAGACCGCCGCCGTCTTTCGCCCCAACCTCCCAGTAGTAGGTCGTGGAATTCGCAAGACCAGCCAGCGCCTGCGCGGTTCCGGTCAAGCCCCGCAGATCGTACACCGTCGTTGAAAAATCCGATATGACCGATACATTCAGATGGTAGGATACCGCCGTGTTGACGCTACTCCAACTCAGCGTCGGCGATATGGAAACATTGCCGGAGGCATTGGTCGGCATAGCAAGAACCGGCGTCGAGAGTATGGTGGTAAAGGTCCACACACCCGACCAGGCGCTCACCCCGCCGACATCCTTCGCCCCCACCCGCCAGATATAAACGGTGGAGTTGGCAAGGCTGCTTAACGTCTGAGACGTTCCCGTCAGGCTCCCCTGACTGAATACCGTCGTCGTAAAGTCGGTGCCCGCCGAAACATCGAGACGGTACGAAACCGCCGCACTCACGCTGTTCCACGAAAGATTCAGGCTTACCGGCTCGCCGGTCGCCCCATTCGTCGGCAGTGCAAGCACCGGCGCACCAGGTGCGGCGACAATCGTCGTAAAGCTCCACACTCCCGACCAGCCGCTCATCAGACCGCCGCCGTCTTTCGCCCCAACCTCCCAGTAGTAGGTCGTGGAATTCTCAAGACCAGCCAGCGCCTGCGCGGTTCCGGTCAAGCCCCGCAGATCGTACACCGTCGTTGAAAAATCCGACATGACCGATACATTCAGATGATAGGATACCGCCGTGTTGACGCTATTCCAACTCAGCGTCGGCGATATGGAAACATTGCCGGATGCATTGGTCGGCATAGCAAGAACCGGCGTCGAAAGTATGGTGGTAAAGGTCCACACGCCCGACCACGTACTCACCCCGCCGACATTTTTCGCCCCCACCCGCCAGATATAAGCGGTGGAGTTGGCAAGGCCGCTTAACGCCTGCGACGTTCCCGTCAGGCCCCCCTGACTGAATACCGTCGTCGTAAAATCGGTCCCCGCGGAAACATCGAGACGGTACGAAACCGCCGCACTCACGCTGTTCCACGAAAGATTCAGGCTTACCGGCTCGCCGGTCGCCCCATTCGTCGGCAGTGCAAGCACCGGCGCACCAGGTGCGGCGACAATCGTCGTAAAGCTCCACGCTCCCGACCAGCCGCTCACCAGACCGCCGCCGTCTTTCGCCCCAACTTCCCAGTAGTAGGCCGTGGAATTCGCAAGACCAGCCAGCGCCTGCGCGGTTCCGGTCAAGCCCCGCAGATCGTACACCGTCGTTGAAAAATCCGACATGACCGATACATTCAGATGGTAGGATACCGCCGTGTTGACGCTACTCCAACTCAGCGTCGGCGATATGGAAACATTGCCGGACGCATTGGTCGGCATAGCAAGAACCGGCGTCGAAAGTATGGTGGTAAAGGTCCACACGCCCGACCAGGCGCTCACCCCGCCGACATTTTTCGCCCCCACCCGCCAGATATAAGCGGTGGAGTTGGCAAGGCCGCTTAACGCCTGAGACGTTCCCGTCAGGCTCCCCTGACTGAATACCGTCGTCGTAAAACCGGTGCCCGCGGAAACATCGAGACGGTACGAGACCGCCGCACTCACGCTGTTCCACGAGAGATTCAGGCTTACCGGCTCGCCGGTCGTCCCATTCGTCGGCAGTGCAAGCGCCGGCGCACCAGGTGTGGCGACAATCGTCGTAAAGCTCCACGCTCCCGACCAGCCGCTCACCCCGCCCGCATTCTTCGCACCAACTTCCCAGTAGTAGGTCGTGGAATTCGCAAGACCAGACAGCGCCTGCGCGGTTCCGGTCAAGCCCCGCAGATCGTACACCGTCGTTGAAAAATCCGACATGACCGATACGTTCAGATGATAGGATACCGCCGTGTTGACGCTATTCCAACTGAGCGTCGGCGATATGGAAACATTCCCCGCCGTATTGGTCGGCGAAGCGAGGTTCGGCGCAACGGGCGCCGATATGCCCTGCAGGCTCGAAAGAATCGAAATCCCACCGATAACATATAAGGAATCGTTTTGGGCTTCGGGGTTTTGAGCGTGAGTAAAGTAGGTCGGCACCGCCGCCATCTCGATCGAATGTACCACATCCCACATCCGGTACTTCAATACCTCGCTATCGGCCATGCCGTCCACCGTCAGTGGATGCTGGGGATCCTGACCCCAGACCGTTATTGCGGTATTGGTGTCCCTCCATATGGCATCTCCGACGCAGAGTCCGGTATGGTTGAAAACCGCTATTTCATCGCCGCTCTGAATCGGCAATCCGTTAAGAACCGGATTAATCGATGTCTGCACCAGAACGGTCATGTTATTGCCGGTATTCGTGTCGAACACCATGAAGTGCGGGATCGTTCCAAAGCTCCAGACGCCCGACCACGCGCTCACGCCGCCGATATCCTTCGCCCCCACCCGCCAGTAGTAGGTCGCATTGTTCACAAGACCGCTTACCGTCTGCGATGTACCGGCGGTCAAACCCTTCAGACTGACCACCGTCGTTGAAAAATCCGAGATCGTCGAAACCGTCAGATGGTACGAAACCGCGCTGCTCACGCTGTTCCAGCTCAGGGCGAGCGACAGAGGCTGGCCCTGGGCGCTGTCCGCCGGCGAAGCGAGCGTCGGCGCGCCGGGTGCGGTGACGATGGTGGTAAAGGTCCACGCGGCCGACCATGTTGTGCCGCCCGGACCGGATGCCGCGACGTTCCAGTAATACGGTGTTCCGTTGGCGAGCGCCGGCAATGCCTGCGATGTCGCCGACACCATACCCCAGCTATAGACCGTTGAGTTGAAGCTTGCATCGGTCGTCACCTGAACCTGATAGAAGGTCACCGGCCCGCCGGCGTTCGATGACCAGTTCAGACTCAATCCGGCTATCGGCTGGTTCTGCGCCATGTTCGTCGGGGACGAAAGCGCGGGAGCCGCCGGGGGCTGATACCCGGTAGTAAAGCTCCAGACCCCGGACCAGAAACCCGTCGCACTCGAATTTGTCGCTTGCACCTCCCAATAATAGGTCGTCATGGGGAGAAGCGCGGGGCTGACCGTCTGCGGACTTGTCGCGCCGGCATTGTCATATACCGTCGTTGAAAAACCTGAACTTGTCGATATCTGTAACGCGTAGGAAGTCGGCGTTCCTCCGCTGCCCGCGTTCCAGCTCAAAACGGGATAAACCAATGTCCCGATCGTGCCGGAACTGGGGGCGGCAAGCGTCGGCGCACCGGGCGCGGCCTGCGGGGTCAACGACCCATTAGAAACGATGGACGCCGGGAGACCGGTGGCAGTAGCGCCGGAATCCGTGCTCGCCGTCGACTGCGTCTGGTAGCACAGACTGAGCCAATCCGCGCTGCGGACTACGGGTTCAATGCGAATTTCGTCGAGATACCCGCCTATGCCGTTGCTGTTCCCGCCGTTATAGGCATTGGTACCGAACATCGTCCAGGGTTCACCAACATTTGAACCGGTGCCGCTGGAGTTAAAAACCGGCGGACCACTAGTTGAAGTTGCCCTTGAGATACCGTTTTCATAAAGAATCGCATAGGGGGATATTGATTGATATACCACGGCAACATGTTTCCAAATTGATGAATCTATCGTTGCAATACCCGTGGTATTAACTGTAGCGCTTTTAGCGGCGGCAGTACCATAACGACCCATCAACCCGGCCCCCGAACTTCCGAGCGCTCCGGCATGATCCATAACGTCATATGAATTTCCAACAGATATAAAAATTGAAGAAGCGGTAGTAGCAACGCCGCCTTGTTTAGCACTCAGTTTGATCCAACACGACATCGTTATGGGAGCCGCAATCGAGCCGAACACGCTCGAAACCTTAATCGAATCCCAGGGACCGCTGGTGCCGTTGCTGTTATTAAGCCAGCGGCATTGCCCGGTCACCCCTTCTCCCAAGCTGGTCAGACCGCCACCGGCGGGGGCACTGCCGCCATTGACCGCGGTATTACCGTTACCCGTTGCATCGGCAAAGTTACCGCCGGAGGTGCCATCCGGTCCGAAATGCCATACTCCCGCGTCCCCCGCCACGGCCGAGTAAAAAACAGCCGGGGAATTCGACGGCGAATACCCGGTTGCGCCGGAGTTGCCGAAATACATCCTGAAGGTCGTCGGCGTACCGGCCGCATTGACGGTGGGAATCAACACCCAGAATTCGGCGACCCTCTTGGCCTGGTTGAACCGCACGATCTCGAAGTTGGCCGAGTCCGAATGGCTGCCGTCGACATTATCATAGGTGAAACGAATATCGTTGCCGCCGGCGCTCTTAACATTATTAAATACCGCCGAATCGGCGGTCGTGAGGCGGACCAGCACCGGAAAGCCCGAAACCGCCCCGGTCCCGGTCGGGGTAACGGTGATCGTCCGATAGTACGAATACGCCAGGGAGAAATCCGCGCTCCCCTTCGTGGGAGTTGCAATAGTCGTAAAGGACCACGCGCTTGCCCAGGCAACGCCGCCGGGACCCGTGGCCGCAACCCTCCAGTAATATGTGGCGCCGCCATTGGCGAGCGTCGGCAATGCCTCCTGAACCAGCGCCGTTGAGGTGTCAAATACCGTCGATGCAAACGTTGGATCGTTCAAGGACACCTGCAAATGGTAGGAAGTCAGCGTTCCTGAAGCCGTTGACCAGCCCATGACCAATCCGGCCATCGGCAGGTTCTGCGAATTGTTCGTCGGGGACGAAAGCGCCGGAACTCCCGGAAGGGCGGCTGTGGTAAAGGTCCACACCGACGACCATGCTGAACCGCCGCCGGGACCCGTTGCATTGACCTCCCAGTAATAGGGGGTGTTGCTGGCGAGAGTATTAGGCAGCACCTGCGAGGTTGGGGCTATCCCGCTCCCGCCCCAGACCGTTGAAGCGAAGCTGCCGCTGGTCGACGACACCTGCACCTGGTAGGATGTCACCGGCCCGCCGGCGCTCGATGCCCAGCTCAGGGTCAATCCGGATACCACCTGACCCGTCGCGCCGGCCGCCGGAGTCGAAAGCGTCGGCGCTCCCGCCGCCGCATAATTGGTCTGGAAACTCCATGAAGCCGACCAGGCGCTGGTTCCGCCCGGACCGGCGGTGCCGCCGGTAGCCACGTCGAAAACCTGCCAGTAATAGGTCGTGATGCTCTGGAGGGAAGCTAAGGTCTGCGATGTTCCTGTCAAACCGGTGAGATAGGTCACCGTCGATGCAAACGTCGCGGAGGTCGATACCATCAACCCGTACGATGTCGTGCCGGAAACGGAGTTCCAACTCAAGGTCAGGCTCGAAAACGTTTGACCCGTAGCGCCGCTCGCCGGAGAAGAAAGCGACGGCGCGGCCGGTTGATATGCATTAAAAGTCACGACCGTCTGGTTCGCCTGCTGGTTCTGGTAACTCAGATTGACCCAGTCGTGGGTGCGGATGACGTTCGCAATTTCAATTTCCTGGAGCTGGCCCTTCCACCAATCGGTAGGATTATCGGGCTGAGTGCCTATGTCAACGGCACGAGTGGTTACGGCGGTCACGGCGCCGCCGTTGATCGCACTGGCCGGTATCGACAAAGCGCCGTCCACATAGAGAGACTCCGCATAAATGGGCGATGTTCCCTGGGTAAGACTCCGGACACCGACTATGTGATGCCAGGCGCCAAGCGTTGGACGTACCTTTGTCGTGTCCCATATCCAGTCGCCGTTCATTGCAGACATCATCTCATAATTGCTGGTGGAGGCGCCTCTCTCTCCCATATTCCACGTACTGCCGCCTTTGCTCACGATCATACGATCCCCGCCCCCGATGGCGGCGCTCGTGTCTCGCTCCCATCCGGAAAGAGTAAATGACGTGGAAGAGGAAAAGTTCAGAGCGGTGGAATTGGAGGATGTCGAATCCGGCGTCTTAAAAAACTGACTCGTGCTGTTGAAGGTATACGCCGAGTCGAAAATTCCCGGGACTTTCGTCGTCGGCTGCGTCGCGCCGCTCAGGGGCAGCAGGCCGCGGGCGTCAGTCGTGTCTGAAAGGTGCCACACCGCCGCATATCCCGCGGTTGCATTGAACACCGCCGGCCCGCTTGACATGTTGAAAACGCCGCCGTTTCCCCAATACATGGTAATCGGCGTCGTGCCGCCCGCGGGTATCGACGGCGTCTGGACCCAGATTTCGGCCAGATTATCCGTCGCATCCCATCGCTGGATCTGATAGGAAAGCTGCGAACCGTTCGATGCGAAGCGAATATCCGTACCGCCCGGCTGCGCCGTGCCGAACCCGGCAAAGTTGGTTGAATTGAGACGAATCAGCACCGGGAAATTGCTGACCGTGGTGCCGATATTCGCGCCGTTCGATCCGCCGTTGACCGTAATCCCCGTAGAATCGAGCCAACTGGCGTAGTTTTCGGTGACGGAAAAAGACCAGACCGACGACCAGACGCTCGTACCGCCGGCATTCGTTGACTGGACTTCCCAGAAATAGCCATAGTTCGGGGGAGCCGGAAGGGGATCGATTGCCTGGCTGGTCGCGGTGATTCCGCTGACAGAGGCGACCGTCGTGGAAAAATTCGAAACGGTGGATACCATCAAAGCATACGATGCCGGCGCTCCGCCGCCGGTGCTGTTCCAGCTCAGGGTCGGCGATGCCGACTGGTTTATCGCGTTGTTCGACGGAGAAGCCAGCGCCGGCACTCCCGGCGCCTGAGGAACGGTCGTGAAACTCCACGACGCCGCCCACGGGGTGCTGCCATTGACGCCGTCGGTCGCACTGACCTCCCAATAGTACGTCCTCAGATTGGAAGTAAGGGCCACGGTCTGCGAAAGACCCGATAATCCTGCCTGACTGAAAACCGTGCTCCCGAAACCCGATGCGGTCGAGACCTGCAGGGCATAGGTTGTCGCCGCCCCCGGCACCGTATTCCAGCTCAGGCTCAACGTGAGCGGCTCATTTATCGCCCCGTTTGACGGAGCAGAAAGGGTGGGAGTTGCGATGGTCGTAACAAAACTGTCAAGGGGCGACCATGCGGTTATAGCCCCGGAGATGCTGTCGGCATTGACCTGCCAGTAGTAAGTCGTATAATTTGAGAGCCCGCCCAAGGACTGCACTGTGCCGGTAAGACCGGACTGGCTGAAGACCGTCGCGGTAAAGTCGGTAATGGTCGCAACCTGCACAGCGTACGACGCCGCGCCATTCACCGCCGTCCATGTCAGGGTCGGCGAAATCGACTGATTCGTCGCATCGGCGGCCGGAAGCAGGGGCGTGGGCGCTCCCCAGGGAGAGAGGGTGGTGAAAGTCCAGACCGCGGACCATGCCGTAACGTTGCCGTTCAACGCACTTACCCGCCAGTAATAGATCGTGCCGGAGGCGAGTCCCGCCGGCGCGGCGGAGAGAGCGGTCAGCCCGGGCTGATCGGAAACCGTCGAGGCGAATGTATTCGACGTCGATACCTGCGCATCGTACGTCGATGCGTTCGCTACGCTGTTCCAACTGAGGGAGAGCGAGACCGATTGGCCGCTTGCCATATTGGCCGGAGAGGAGAGCGCAGGCGGGGCGAGGGTGACGGTGAACGCCCAGGGGGACGACCACGGGCCGGTGCCGTTGGCGTTCGCCGCGTTGACCTCCCAATAGTAGTTGGTATAATTAAGCGGCCCGACCTGCTGCGAAGTCCCGGTCAGCCCGGTTTGGCTGAAGACCGTCGTTGCGAATGAGGTGCTCGAGGTCGAAACCTGCACCCCGTAGCTATAGGCTCCCGCAAGAGCGTTCCAGCTTAACGTCGGCGATAAGGTGGTGTCGACCGCGGCGCCGTTCGTCGGTTGCGAGAGCGACGGCGCGCTCGACGGCGCCGCCGCCGAGGTAGTAAAGGAATAGTAACTCGCCCAGTTGCTGGTTCCTCCCGGACCGACGGTCCCGCCGGGGGCCACGCCGTAAACCTGCCAGTAATAGGTTGCGGCGGGGGAGAGAGAGCTCAGGGCCTGCGATGTCCCGGTCAAACCGGCGTAACTTGTCACCCCCGATGAAAAGCTCTGTGACGTCGATACCCACAGCGTGTACGATGCCGCGCCGGTTACGGAGTTCCAGCTCAGGGTCTGGCTTGCGGTCGCAAGATTCCCGGTGCCGCTCGCCGGTGAAGAAAGCGTGGGAGCCGAGAGTTGGTACGAATTGAAGGTAACCAGCGTCTGGTTCGTCTGCTGGTTTGCATAATTCAGCGCGATCCACGCCGGGGCGCGGTTGGTATTTTCGATGCGGACCTCATTGAGCGATCCGTTAAAATAACGACTGCTGCTGCCGGCGTTATAGCCCAGACCCGTGGTGGCGGGACTTACATTATATGAAATAGGGTAGGTGTTCGACCCCCAATTGTTGGCGGCCGTCCCCATGGCGGGAACAGCGCCGTTTTCATAAAACGATTCCTGCGGTGATGAACCGGAGGGATTGATATTCGCGGTTACATAGGTCCATCCCTTGCCGTACAACACCGACGAGGCTGCATAATTGGCTGAAACCCACTGGTTGCTGGTTTGATTGTTCTGGAAAAAAGCGGCATTGCTCCCGCTGACGTTCGACTCAAGCGCCGCCTCATTGGATAGTGATACGTAGTCCATCTGGCTCGTTGACGAAGTGCTCATCCAGCAGGACATGGAGAGGTTTGCGGGACTGCCCATCACGCCCGAAACGCTCATGATTTCGCCGCTGGTGCCGTTGAAGGAATACCCCGAGTCGATCTGTCCGGAAACCTTGACAGCCCCGGTATTGGTAAGGGTATTGCCGTTGCCGGTTGCATCGGTCAAATCCTGAAGATGCCAGACCCCCACAAAGTTATTACCCGGACTGAACACCCTCGGCCCGCTCGACTGGCTGACCACGCCGGCCATTTGCCAGTACATGGTAAGCTGCGTTGCGGCGCTTGCGGTTACCGTCGGCACAAGAACCCAGATTTCAGCCAGGTCGCGAGTCCCGTCCCAGCGCTGGATCTGGTAGCTGAGCTGCGACGATGGAGAGCCGCCTAGAGAAAAGCGAATATCCGCGCCTCCCGGCTGCGTCTGGCCCCATCCGGAAAAGTTGGTCGAATTGAGACGGACGAGCACCGGGAAATTGGACACGGTACTCGAAATATTGGCGCCGTTTGAGGCGGTATTGACCGTGAGGTTAGTATTACTACCCCATTGGGTGTAGTCTTCGGTGACAGAAAAGGTCCAGACCGCCGACCAGGGGCCCGTGCCGCCGAAATTCGTCGCCTGGATCTGCCAGTAATAGGCATAGGGAGGCGTCGAAAGCGGATCGATTGCCTGACTGGTGCCGGTTGTACTATAGGCAACCGTACTGGAAAAATTCGAAGCGGTGGAAATCCACAGGGTATACGATGCCGGCGGTCCGCCGCTTCCCGAGCTGCTCCAGCTCAGGGTCGGCGATGCCGACTGGTTTATCGCGCCGTTCGATGGTGAACCAATCACCGGCGCTGCCGGAATTGCGGGAACGGTCTGGAAACTCCAGTAGGCCGCCCACGCGCCGGCCCCGCCGTTACCGCCGACCGCATTCACCTGCCAGTAATAGGTCGTATTGGTGTTGAACGTGTTCGGGAGGATCTGCGACGTGCCCGCTACGCTGCCGCCGTAAACCGTGGAGGCGAAGCTGCCCGCCACGCTTGAGACCTGCAAGGTGTAGGAAGCCGCTCCCGTCACCGCTCCCCAGCTCAGGCTCAACGAGGTCAGCGGCTGGTTCACCGCGCCATTTGTCGGCGCCGAAAGCGAGGGGGTTTCGATGACCGTCGTAAATGTCCAGATTGCCGACCAGCCGGCGTCGGTCGAGCCGTTGTTCGCATTGACCTCCCAGTAGTATGTGGTATAATTTGACAGGCCGGGAACGCTCTGAGAGATTGATGTCAGGCCCTGATCGCCGCTGTTATAAATCGGATTTGCGAAGGCCGACTCGGTGGAAACCTGAAGCCAATACGACGTCGCGCCGCTGTCCGGTGCCCACGTCAACGTGGGCGTGACTGGTTGATTTATGGCATTATTCGTCGGCGTTGTTAGCGGAGGAGGGCCCCATCCGGCGATGGTCGTAAAGGTCCACGCGGCGGTCCAGGAACTCGTCTGAGCGCCGATCGCCCCATTCACGCGCCAGTAATACGTGGTAAACCCGAGAAGACCGGGCGGGGCGGCGGTGACGGCGCCTCCCCCCGATATCGTAATGCCCGTCTGCTGGAAGACCGTGCTGGCGAAGGTCGCAGCCGTCGATACCTGCACCCCGTACGAGCGTCGCCGCGAGGGACGTATTCCAACTGAGAGTCAGGGTCGTCTGCAACCCCACGGACAGGTTTGTGGGCGAGGAGAGCGTGGGTGTTCCAATCATGGCGCTCAGGCTCGTCAGCGCGTCGGCGGCCTGCTCGTTCTGATAGCTCAGCTTGAGCCAGTCCGGGGAGCGGCGGACGTTTTCGACGCGCGCCTCGCCTATCTCGCCGAAGAATGCCGTTCTGCCGGTGTTGCCGTCATCGGCACCCAATACCATATACGTACTCAAATTGGCTCCGGTCTGATACACCATCACCCCCGACGTGGCATTGGTAGTTCCCAGCGCCTGCCCCAGCGCTCCATTTACATATACCGCGCATGTATCAGCGGTAGAACTTGCGCTGTTTATAATCATTGCAATATGCTTCCAGGCCGGAGGATGAATCGCGCCCATTGTGTACACCGGCTGCAAGTTCCAATTGGTGGAAGCGCGATACGCACAGTGCAAGGTATCGTATACATTTGCCGTTCCATTACTATTGACTTCCACGGAAAAATCATTTCCAAGCGAAGCCACGGTGGTTTTATGACTTGACTGGTCAAGCGAATCCGCCTTTACCCATGCCGAGAATGTCACGGCATGACCGGCGCCGTTGCCCGGACTGCCGAGCAGGCTGTTGATGTAGATGGAATCCCCCGTACCTCCAGCGGTATTCGGCAAGTTCCATTTATTGAAAGCGCGGGCGCTGTCGAGAATCACCGACGGGGAATCCACTATGGTGGTGGTACCCGTATCCATGTAGCCGTTTCCCGTGGCGTCATTAAAGGTAGGCTTGCCGTTGGCTGCAACCCCGGCGCTGTCAAGGTGCCATACCGCGACGAACCCGTTCGCCGGTGCGAACACCGCCGGTCCGTTCGACTTGGCCGCCGCGGCGCCATTTCCCCACCACATCTGTATCGATTGCGTCGAGTTGCTCCCCCCTATCGTGTCCGGCTTCACCCAGATATACGCCGTCTGCTTCGCCTGGTTGTACTTGCATATCTGGTAGGGGAACTGCGCCGTGTCGGTGGCCGACCGGGAGAACCGCAGGTCGGCGCCGCTTGCCTGAGCTCCGGCAAACACCGCCAATGCATTGCTCGACGTCAAGCGGACCAGAACGGGAAAATTCGTCTGCTTGGTGGTAACGCCGGCGTTGGTAGTATTGAGAGTAATGGGGGTATTGTACGGCCAGAAAACAGACAGCGAGTCCGAGAAGGCCGACGGCGCCAGCGCACCGACCATCGCCGCAATCCACCAGAATTGTTTCATTGAGGAGCCGACGAAGCGAATTGCTCGATGATCACCGCGCAAATGCCTGATGGGAACCATTTTTGAACCTCCTCTTTCGGACATGGACTGAGGCTTCGGGTTATAATGTTCGATTTTTAAATGAAACGTGATCCTTCTCCGTAGCGGCTCGGGGACACCGGGCGCCCTCGAAGGAATCCTGAATTTCAACAAACAACAATATATGTTACAAGAGCTAGTGGAGGATAATATAAGGGTATCCAGGAGCAGAGTCAAGGATTTTTTAATGATCTTTTGCCGGAATGGCGCTCCGCCCCTTCCTCCAGCCCCACGGTTTATGAGCGGCGGCACCGTCCGGGGCATTGCCGCTCCTTATTAGAACCCGGCCCCCCTCGGGCGACTACTATCGATGAATTTGAATCTCTATGGGTTCAATTCCCCGCGGTTTGCCGCGGCCTTGCGCCTTTCGGCACAATGGGCGACATTCCCCCTTAAATCCTATTTCTTCTTTCATGCGCCCTCCTCATCTCCTCAATATTTCCCGCAATTTCTCGCGCCAGCTCCTCCCGGCCCGTCGATTTCGCCAGCATCATGGCCTGGCTTGCCGCTTTTACGGCATATCCCGGCTGCCCTATCTGCATAAAAACTTCGCAGAGGCGGTGCAGTGAATCGAGGTCGGAGGAATTCACCTCCACCGCCCTGTTAAAACAGGCATCACCATCAACCGGCTTTCCGGACTTCAGAAACGCCCTGCCGAGATTGAGACGGGCTTCGATGCTCCGGGGATCGAGTTCCAGCGCCCTCCGGTATCGGCAACGGCCTCATCGGAGCGGCCGTGTTGCATCAGCATGCCGGCAAGATTATTGCGGGCAATGGTATTCGAAGAGTCGACGCTCAGTACGTTCCGGTATTCGGCGATGGCCTCATCGGTGCGGCCGAGTTGCCGCAGCGCATCGGCAAGGTTGAGGCGGGCGGCCGCATTGCCGGCATCCCTGCTCAATGCCTTCCGGTATTCGGTAACGGCCTCGCCGGTCCGGCCAAGTTGCCGCAGCACCCCGGCAAGATTACTGTGGGCGATGGCATACCCGGTGTCGATGCTCAATGCCTTCCGGTATTCGGCAATCGCTTCATCGGTCCGGCCGAGTTGCCACAACGCGGTGCCGAGTAAATTGTGGTCATAGGCAAAAAAATGGTCAAGTTCCACCGCTTTTGACAAATAGGTCACGGCCTGTTCGGGCTGACCATCTTTCAATAGCGCGATGCCGATATGCTCATTGCTTATATAAGCGGTGCAGGGGTCGTTCGGATCCTTATCGATCACATCGTTCCACAGAGTAAGGCTATCCTTCCAGACCCGGCAGCGCTCATGCGAGGCATAACAAAAAACCCCAATGATGAGAATGCCCGACACGATACTAAGTGCTTTCGAGGTGCTCCGCGGATATCCGCCCGATATAAGGCGTTCAAAGTAAAATGCGACGATAAAAGACAAACCGATGTAGGGAATATAGGAAAACCGGTCCGCGGCGATCGTTGACCCGACCGGGACAAAATGGACAAGAAAAATGATGGAGATCAAAAAAAAGAGGAATCCGAATACAACGGCTTTATTCCGCCTCAGATAATATATCGCCCCGGCGCTTCCCAGAACGCCAAGTGACGATAGTTTATACCAAAAAGGCCATGATGCGAATTGCCGCGGGGGGGGATAGGGATAAAATGCGGAGAGCTTTACCGGAACGATGAATTTTATGATATAAAACATATAGGAATAGCAGGCGATGAGCATCCTGCCCATGATCGGGCATGCCGGATCATAGCCCAACGATCCCGCCCTCTGCTGACCCTGTATCGCCAGTATTCCAAGCAGTATCGCCGGAATGACGAATGGAACCTTGTCGAGCAGCAGAGAAGCGGTGAATTTTCTTTGCTGATAAAAATCGACGAGCAGCACAATGGCGGGCAGCGTGACGGCGGCCGATTTGGAGAGCAGGGAAACGACGAAGAGAATCCACGTGAGGCCATAGGCGCCTACGGCATTACGGCCGTTTTTTTCCCGATACCAAAGGTAACAGAGCAGTGCCGAAAGATAGAACAGCGCGTACAGCACATCTTTTCTTCCGGTGATCCAGGCGACCGGTTCGACATGCATGGGATGGACGCCGAAAAGAACCGCGCATATCCCGGCGATGCGGTCGTTCCGGGCCAATTTCCGGATAAACAGGAATACCAGCAGTACATTTAACAGGTGCAATAAAATATTGGTGGCGATATATACCATGGGATTGAGCCCGCCGATGGCGAAATTGACCGCGAACGACAGGATCGTCACCGGCTGGTAATTGCCGACGACAAGCGTTGCCGGCGAGAATATCCTGTGGATGCCCTGAAGGGAAAGGTGCCGGATGAGGGGATTATCGGTGACATAGTTATCGTCATCCCAGTCCGTGAAGGAGTCATTCAGGGAGCCGTAAAAGGCTAACGCCGTGAGCGCCAGCGGAACCATGCAATACAGTCCCGGCCCGAAAAGCCATTGCATGCGAGGTTTATTTTGAATCGTCATCGAAGTCATTCATCTTGGGCTTTTATAAGTTTTTTATATGAACAAAAAGAGGGGGACTTTCTTCTCTCCTCACTCTTTTTTTATCTTCTACTCTGTCACCTTGTCTCTTTTCCTTTCCTCCCGGCCCCTTCCTTCACCCCCCTCCTCATCTCCTCTATGTTTCCCGCGATCTCCCGCGCCACCGCCTCCAGGCCGGACGCTTTTGCCACCATCAAGGCTTGATTTGCCGCTTTTATGGCATACTCCGGCTGCCGTATCTGCATAAAAACCTCACAGAGGTGGTGCAATGAATCGAGATCGGAGGAATTCACCTCCACCGCTTCATTAAAACAGGCATCGGCATCACCCGGCTTTCCGGACTTCAGGAGCACTCTGCCCAGGTTGAGACGCGCTTCGATACTCCGGGGATCGGATTCCAGCGCTCTCCGGTACTCGGCAACGGCATCATCGGTCCGGCCGAGTTGCCGCAACATGCCGGCAAGGTTATTGCGGGCAATGGTATTCGACGAGTCGATGTTCAATGCGCTCCGGTACTCGGCGATGGCATCATCGGTCCGGCCGAGTTGCCGCAACGCATCGGCAAGGTTGAGGCGGGTGATTGCATTTCCGACGTTTTTGCTCAATGCGCTCCGGCATTCGGCGGCGGCTTCACCGTACTGTCCGGCATGCAGCAAAGCATACCCTAATCCGTTCAGCAACTCGACGCTGTCGGGATAGACCCGTACGGCTTTACGGTAATTTACCAATGCTCCATCCACATCCCCGGATTGGAGCAACAGGGAGCCGATCATTGCGTACAACTGCGCGCCGTTGGAGCAGTAGTTCGTCACGTTTTGAAAAGCGGCAAGCGCCTCGTTGAACTTCCCGGCGTTTTTTAATATGACTCCAAGGTTGAAATATGCCAGACTATCGTGGAGCGATATTGCCTTTTGTATATACTGGAGCGCCTCATCGGCTTTCCCGGTGGTGATAAGAGCCGCTCCCAGGTTGGTATAGGGTTCGCCGTTGGCCGGTTCCTTGGCGATAACGTCGCTCCAGAGCGTAACGCTGTTCTTCCACACCCGGCAGCGCTGATGCGCGGCAAAGGCGAGCGCCGCGACGACGAGGATTCCCGCCGCGAAGATGAGTGCCTTTACGCCGCGCCCCGGATATCCGCCCGATACGAGGTTTTCAAAGCAAACGGCGACGATAAACGACAGGCCGATGTAGGGAATATAGGAAAATCGATCCGCGGTGATCGTCGCTCCGACCGGAATAAAATGCAGCAGGAACATAATGGTGATCGAAAAAAAGAGAAGACCGAATACGAGGGCCCGGTTTCGCCTGAAAAACCAGGTCAATCCCGCAGCGGCGAAAACGCCAAGCGGCGATAATTTATACCAGACGGGCCATGAAGCCGGCAGCGGTACACCGGGATACGGATGGTATGCCGAAAGCTTCACCGGCAGGAAAAAATTAACGACATAAAACATATATGAATAGCATGCGACAAGTATCCTGCCCGCCGCCGGCAATCCCGCGACGAAGTCCAGCGTACCGATTTTTTGCTGACCCCGTATCGCCAGTATTCCAAGGAGGATCGCCGGAATAAGGAACGGCACCTTTTCCAGCAGCAGCGCGGCGGTGAGCTTTCTTTTCCGATAAAAATCGAGCAGCAACAGTACGGCAGGCAGGGTAACGGCGGCGGATTTCGAGAGCAGCGAGATGATAAAAAGAACAAGGGCGAGGCCATAGGCAATCACCGCCTCTCTTCCTTTTTTGTCCTGGTACCGGAGGTAGCAGAGCGATGCCGAAAGAAAAAAGAGCGCGTACAGCACGTCCTTCCGTCCGGTGATCCAGGCGACCGGCTCGACATGCATGGGATGGACGCCGAAAAGAACCGCGCATATTCCGGCGATGCGGTCGCTGTGAGTTAATTTCCGGATAAACAGGAATACCAGCAGGACATTTAACAGATGCACAAAAATATTGGTGAAGATATATACCGCTGGGTTGAGTTTGCCAATGGCGTAATTGATCGCGAGCGAGAGGATCGTCGCCGGCTGATAACTTCCGCTCACCAGCGTGGACGGCGAGAACATCCGGTGAAGGGTCCTGAAGGAAAGTTGCTGAATGAGAGGATTATTGACGACATAGACATCGTCATCCCAGTTCAGAAAGGAGTCATGCAATGAACCATAAAACGCCGCCGCCGTGAGCGCCAGCGGGACAATGCAATACAGTCCCGGCCCGAAAAGCCATTTCATCCGCTGTTTATTGTGAACCGTCATCGAAGTCTTCATTTATTCGGGCTTTTACGTTTTTTGGATACAAAGAACGACCTTCCGTCTTAAATCTTAATTTTTTGATTGTACTGTTTCCCCCTTTTTCATTTCTTCCATATTGCCCGCAATTTCCCGCGCTAAATCCTCCCGGCCCGTCGCTTTTGCCAGCGCCAGAGCTTTCCCGGCGGCGTCAACCGCCAGGTCCGTTCTGCCGATTTTCAAGAAGAATTTGCTGAGATGGTTGAGCGTCGTCAGGTCGGCCGGTGCTACGTTCAGGGCATTCTGAAAACAGGCAACGGCATCGGCCGCCCGACGCTCCCGCATCAGGGCGATGCCCAGGTTGCAGTAGGCATCGAAATACCGCGGATCAAGATCCAGCGCTTTCCGGTACTCGGCAACGGCCTCATCGGTCAACCCGAGTTGCAACAGCGCACCGGCGAGGTTATTGCGGGCGAGCGCATCATTGGGGTCGATGTTCAATGCCTTCCGGTACTCGGCAACGGCCTCATCGGTCAACCCGAGTTGCTGCAGCGTAACGGCAAGATTATGGTGGGCAACGGCATACCCCGGGTCGATGCCCAATGCCTTCCGGTACTCGGCAACGGCATCGTTCGCCCGTCCCACCTGCATCAGGGCGTTGCCGAGATTGTAATGAGCCCTCGCATCATGGGGGTTATATTTCATCGCCTTCAGGAAATGAGCCATGGCCGCCTTGGTTTGGCCGATTTGCATCAATGCGGAACCGGTGCGCTCGTTGCCCAGAAAAACGGCATACGAGCTGTTCGGCTCTTTAGCCATCACATCGGCCCACAGGGTAATGCTATCCGTCCAGACCCGGCAGCGCCGATGCGCGGCAAGGCAGAGCATTGCAATAATGAGAATTCCCGTCACGAAAACGAGGGCCTTTTCGGTGGTACGAAAAAAAACCCCTGCGGAAAACCTTTCAAAAAAGCAGGCGACGATAAAGGAGAGGCCGATGGATGGAACATAGGAAAACCGGTCCGCGGCGATCGTTGCTCCCACCAGGACAAAATGGACAAAGAAAATGATGGAGATCGAGAAAAAGAGAGCCCCGAATACGAAGGCCTTATTCCGCCTCAAATAATATGCCGCCCATGCAGTGACCAGAATGCCGGGCGGCGACAGTTTATACCAGATAGGCCATGATGATGGTTGCTGCGGAGGGGGATAGGGATAGAATGCGGAGAGCTTTACCGGAACAAAAAATTTCACGATATGAAACATATAAGAATAGCAGGCGATGAGCATCCTGCCCATTATCGGATATGCCGCACCCTCGACCAACGTTCCCTGACTTTTCTGCCCCTGAATCGCCAGTATGCCGATGAGAATCGCACCGATGAGAAACGGGACCTTTTCCAGCAGCAGCGCGGCGGTGAACTTTCTTTTCTGATAAAAATCGACGAGCAGCAGGATGAAGGGTAGCGTGACTGCGGCCGATTTGGAAAGCAGGGAGAGGGCAAACAGAATGCAGGCGAGGCTATAGGCAACCGCTTTTTCCCTGCCGTGTTTTTCCCTGTACCGAAGGTAGCTGAGCAGCGCCGAAAGAAAAAAGAACGCATACAGCACATCTTTTCTTCCGGTGATCCAGGCAACCGGCTCGACATGCATGGGATGGACGCCGAAAAGAACCGCGCATATCCCGGCGATGCGGTCGTTCCCGGCCAGTTTCCGGATAAACAAGAATACCAGCAGGACATTCAAAAGATGCAATAATAAATTGGTGAGGATATACACCGCGGGATTCAGCTTCCCCAGGGCATAGTTGATCGCAAGCGAGAGGATCGTTACCGGCTGATAGTTGGCGCTGACAAGCGTCGCCGGCGAAAATATCCGCTGGATGTTCTGGAGGGAAAGTTGCCGGATGAGCTGATTATCGGTGACATAGTCGTCGTCATCCCAGTTGGTAAAGCCGTTGTTCAATGAGCCATGGAATACCACTACCGTGAGCGCCAGCGGGACAATGCAATAAAGACCCGGCCCGAAAAGCCATCTCAACCGATTTTTATTTTGAACCGTTATCAGAGTCATTTATCTCAGGCTTTTATAAATATTTTAACCGCATATGCGAAACCGCAAAACCGGAAATGCCATTACCTTTACCTGTATGAATAAAAAGAGGGGGGACTTTCTCCTGACTCCTCACTCCTTTTTTATCTTCTACTTTGTCACTCTGTCATTTTTTCTTTCCTCCCGGCTCCTTCCTTCATCCCCCTCCTCATCTCTTCTATATTTCCCGCAATCTCCCGCGCCAAGGCTTCCTGACCCGCCGATTTCGCCAGAGTCAGGGCTTGATTTGCCGCAACGATGGCATACCCCGGCTGCCCGATCTGCATGAAGACCTCGCAAAGGCGGTGCAATGAATCCAGATCCGTGGAATTAACCTCCATGATTTTCCGAAAGCTGGCATCGGCATCGCTCCCCCGCCCGGCCTTCAGGAGAGCCCTGCCCAGGTTGAGACCTATTTCGATGCTTCGGGGCTCGAGCTGAACCGCCTTCCGGTAATGAGTAACGGCCTCATCGAACCGGCCGAGGCGCAGCAGCACGCCGGCAAGGTTATTATGGGCAATGGTGTAGGATGGGTTGAGGCTCAATGCGCTCCGGAATTCGACGACGGCCTCATCGGTCTGCCCGAGTTGACGAAGCGCATCGCCGAGGTTAAGATGAGAGGGGGCATCGGAAGGATTGATGCTCAATGCCCTCCGGAATTCGACGACGGCCTCATCGGTCCGCCCGAGGTGCAGCAAGGCGCAGCCGAGATCGTAGTGGCCCAGCGCGGAGCCCGGGCTTATTGTCAATGCTTTTTGAAAATGCGCCATGGCCTCGGTCGTGTTTCCCATCTTCAGGTAGGCCGCGCCAAGCCCGAGGTGCGCTTCGGGATATTCGTAATTGAGATCCAGCGCTTTCCGGTAACAGGTGAATGCGTCGTCCATCTTTCCCTGGCCCATAAACATGAAGCCGAGATTGTTGTACGCCATCCAGCATTCGGGATTCCTTTGAATGGTCGTACGATAAAGTATCTCGTTATCGGCATACATCCCGCACTGACGCCAGGTTACAATCGCGAGAATGGTCAGGATCGTCAGTCCGGCGGCATGCGCGGCACCATCAAAAGGCTTTTTCAACCCCGAAAGGGCCGAACTCAGGGCGGCGCCCGCGAGAACCAGCGGGCCGACTCCGGCAAGGTATTGAAAATGATCGGCGACAAACGAATAGCGAAAGGGAAAAACATTGATAAACCCCAGCGCCGGGGAGAGCATTACGACAAAGTACCACAACACCGCGAGCGGAGCCCTCGAACGCCGCCGCACACACCAGAGGGCCAGGGCAAGCACGCCGGCCGCGCAAGGAAAAAGATATTGCCGCCATACCGCCTGGCTCACCACCCACCGCCGATAGATAAACGTCAGGTTCAGGGGAAGGATGAGTTTGCCCAGATAGAACCAGATCGCCCTGCCCGCGATGAGAACCCGTGCGATGCCCGAAAAGGTGAACTCCCGGCCATTCGCCCCGATATAGGTTCGCTCCACCCATGCGGTAAAGAGGCCGAATGAGACTCCGGCCAGGAAAAAAGGCGCGAGCGGCAGGAGATCTTCTTTCCAATCGATCCGGCCTCGCTTCCACCAGAGGATGCCAAGCATGGCCGCCGGTAGTGGCGCGATGGCGGTCTTCGACAGGAGTCCCAGGCTGAATAATACGAATGAAGCCAGATACAACCGCCGGTTCCGCCCGCTGTCAAAGTGCAGATACGTCAGAATGGCGCCGAAGAAAAATACCCCGGACAAACAGTTCTTCAACTCCGAGATCCACACGACGGATTCGACTTCTATGGGATGAAGGGCAAAGAGCGCAGCCCCCAGCCATGCACCGGGTATGGCAAGTCGTCGCAGAATCCCGTACAGCAGAAACGAAGAAAGCGCATGCAGGAAAATGTTAAGCAGGTGATAACCGAGGGGGGCATCCCCGAAAAGACGGTGCTCGATCCAGAAGACGCTGTGCACGAGCGGATAGTACTGCTGGGTGGCGCCGAGTTTCGTCCATATTTTTCCCAATCCCGAAAGCGTGCGGAGTTCGGGCTTGGTTAAATGGGCATCGTCGTCCCAGATCGGCGCCCCCTGCCATGCGGGATGATAGGCAAACAGGACGGAAACAAGAAGCAGCACGCCATAGAGCAGGTTGCGGTTCTGAAAGGCTCCGATTCGAAATCCCTTGTCAGGTGTTATCTCCCGTAGAGGATGCTGCGCCTTCTCTTTATTTTGTTTCATCTCCGACTATCAACTTGATCCATATAATGAGAAACGGCACATGCGGTTTCCCTTTCCGCATATATTTTTTAATCCGTCACCTGTATTTTCTGCCGGAACCGTTTATTGCCGGAAACGATTTCCGCGAAATAAACCCCTGATTGCATCCGGCCGGCCGGAATGGCGGTTATATTCGAACCCGCTACCCTGTACTTTGCAACGGTGCGTCCCTGGATGGTCATGATTTTTATCACGCCGCCGCCGGCAAGCGGTTCAAGCAGCCGCAGCGAACCATGCACGCAGGAAAGAATCGGCCTGACGTTTCCCGTTGCCGGCGAACCGTGCGCAATAACCGCGGTCGGCGATATGATCTGGAATGCCATGGCGGTCTCCGTCGTCGTGGGAACGACCGCGGTCAGCGAACCGGCGGTCACCGATACCGTGCCGGTTGAAAGTTTAGTTCCCGCCGTGCAATCCCACCATTGCAGGGTATAACTTCCATTTGCCAATCCCGTGACGCTCAGGCTCTTGCCGGAAATAGTCCCCGTTATCCAGCCGAAGGTCAATTGATCGCTTGTCATTCCATAAGCGGTCTGGCCGGTTACGGTGACGTTCGCCCTCTTCAAGGACGTCAATCCGGCGAAATTTATGCTCGCGACGAAATTTGCAAAGGGAGGGAAATTCGCCAGGTCGGCGGTGTTGTCCAATCCCTGATTGAATTGCCAGAACATGGGATTCATCGCCATCCCGTTGGCCAGCGGGGACCAGAGACCGGTAGAGATGCTGCTTCCCGCCGCCTCTCCACTAATGGCGGGCTTGTCATAGGCGTTCCACAAACTATCCGTGAGACCCGCCCAGAAGGGGGCGGTGTAACTGCTGTAATTTTCCGTATTCGACATGGTGTTCACCGAATCCCCGTGGGGCCAGTACCCGCCCAGGGAGGATTCCGTCGGATGGTTGAAAGGATCGTTTGTATGAAAATAGCCGGCAAATTTTGTCATCCAGGCATTTGCCGAGGCCTGGTTCGACACATAGCCGTCGGTGCCGCTGATTTCATCGATCAATTGCCAGCTCAGGAGTGCAGTGTGGTATCCCCAGCGGGCAATGTCGTACCGGTATTGCTTCGCCTGGTAGGACCATGATGTCGAATCGCTGTAAAAATTCTTGCAACTGACGATGGATTGATACGCATTTAATGACCATTTGTTGGGCCAGCTTCCGGTCATGGTCTGTGCGAGATAATCGTGCGGCCAGAGCACCAGGATCATCTTGAGTCCTCGTGCCTCCGACCACGTTAGCATGCTATCGATCATGGAGCATGCGGTTTGGTCGTATTTTCCAATTCCCGATGCGGGCGATTCGATAAGATTGTAGCCGCCGTAGGTGCCGTTCCAATAAACCCAGGTATTGCATTGGGAGGACTGCAACGTGGAGAGGCCGCTGGTGGTAACGCTCCAGCAATACGCCATACCCACCCCATAAAACGAAGTCCCATCATCATAGCAAAGGTATCGATTGTTCGGCGCTACCTTTATCCACCCGTGATTGGCGGAAGCGGTGCAACTGAAACTCCCCGCGGCGCTCTGCGTCGAACCGGTGGAGTCCGTTGCCTTCACCACATAGCTCCACGCCCCGGTCTCGCTCGCGGCAAACCGGATCTTCCATTGCGAGCCGTTATAAAATCCATTGATCGTCCATATTTTACTCGTCGGCGAGGTAAACACCGCCGAAAGCGCGATCTGGTTCGGATCGTAAGGGTTGGCATACGCTGCGGTGAGGCCGACCGTGAGCTCCAGCTTTTCATATTTCGGAACCGGATTGACGTTCGGAGTCACCTGCGTAATGGTCGGAGCGGCGGATAAGCAGAACACCGCGGAAACTACCACGGCGGCATGGCGATAGACGGTCCGGCATGGTTCCCGGAAGAATTCATGCATAAGTATCCTCCTCTGGAAGGTGGTAAGGGAATACCCCTCATCAGAAAAAGTTGAAGATGATGATGAATAATAAATTAAGCTGCGCGGCAAAATGAATCAATTTTTTTCTGTCGTTGCGACCTGGCTGCGCGTTATTTCAGAAACCATTCAGTACGTCCTTCCGTCTTTTACAATTATCCGGTCGAGGTCGGGCATATCGGTGGTGCTGCTCCAAAAATGCATGCTGTTCAACCCCGCCTTCAGTGGGAGGGTGATGGTGTCATAATGATCAAAACACCAACTCGGGTTGTTGTAACATGGCATCTGCCATACGACGTTCTTCACGGTGTCACCATTGATGCTGAATTGCATCGGCCGACACCCATACCCTGTTTTAACTTTAGTTCCACAGGTACTGTCACCGTCGTTGTCGCCGGTGGCGCACATATAGCCAAAAGTAATAAGATAGTTGGAGTCCTTCGGCGCGAATACGTTATTGAACGTTATCGCGCCGCAGCAATTGCTGACCCCGTAACCGAGGAGTTCGCCTACTTTTTTCCCGCTGTAGACCGTCGAACATGCATAACAATCCGCCTGCCCGAACAGCACATTGGGCGGTATCGCCGAAGCGGGGTAGCTCGCGCCGGGTGATTTATAGGTGGAATCGTCTTTCACCGAGGCAAGAATGATCCAAGCCAGGGTGTCCGGGGTGGTGACCGCATAATAATTGCGGGATGTATAGCCGCTTTTTGTCGCAACAATAGTAACCGGAACCGGCAGGGAGGTGACGGCAGCGGCCTCGATTACCGCGGTCGTAATTGACGTTGAAGACTGACTGATTCTCCCGACCGCCGAAAATGCCCCGGTTCCGCCAAGAACGATCTTCCAGGTCATCCGCATGCCGCCGCTGGAAAGCCGGAGAAAGTGCATGGTCGTGCCAAACCGTGATACCGGCAAATCCAGACGGCTGGCGCCCGACGACAGGGTAAGATCGTTGATCCCAGCCAATCGGCTGCCGGCCGCATTGAATAGTTCCAGGTTGCCGCGAAGGCTGCCGGGGGTGTACAGGAAAAGTTTCCCATTGCGACTATCCAGGGTAATGCCCCTATCGGCGAGTTGTACGGCGGGATTATGGCGCACCGCAACCACGGCGCTGCCGCTGATGCTGAACGTACCGTTCGACGCCGAGGTTGCGCAGGCGGTGGTGCTTCCGGGAACGCAAATCTGAACACCGGCAATCAAATTCCCCCGTATGTCCGTGACTTTGCCCTTGATTTGCCATGCCTCCGCAGTCGTGTCTGACGCACCATAGACCGACGCCGGCAGCAATGCAAACAAGCTGCAGACCGTTGCAGCGAGGGTCCCGTAATAGAAAATTTTTTCCAACAAACATCTTTTGTTCATATGTTCCTCCCTGTAACAAAAATTGTAAGAACTTAAGAACTATAGAAAAAACAAAGAATGTACTATCACGGTAAAATGGGAAAGAATGCCGTGGTCATCGGTGTACTATATACATTTTAGAAATATTCAAATCAATAAAAAATACGCAGGGGCTTCGCTTCATGTGGTATGCTTTCCCAGGTAGTTTGATCGTAGCAACCCAATTTTCGGTCGCTGTAACTCCGACTTGACCCGACCCATCCCTACTCACGCCACGGACTGCCTCCATGCCGGCACGTCGGCATTCTTTACCTTTTTACCAAACTATGATATAATCCATACTGGTCAGGGAAAGCCGGCGTGGTCGTCTGCATGCCCGGTGAGCGGTGATTTCCATGTATGCAGGACGACTATATCTTCAAAGAGGCGAATGGGGAATGCGAATATGATATATACCGAGGCTGCAAATCGGCAGGAAAACCGTTCCTTCACGATTCTCAAGCAGTTCGGCGCGTCGTTGGTGTCCAGCAGAAATTTATCGGAAGTATTTAATCTGGCGGGTAAGGCGTTCCATGCACTGGTTCCCGATGCGATGCTTATTATGAGCAAACCGGTGAACGGGGATGTCATCTCCATGCAGATGGCGTGGCAATTCGGCTGCGACCGATACCTTGATGCGGTAAAAGCAATTCTGCGCGTCGATCCGTTCCAGATGACCTTTTCCCATTCGCGGGCGACACCGGAAGAGCTGCTGTTTTTCAGGGACGGCAAACTGCACCATCTCGAAAACGGCCTCCGGGATTTTTCGCTTCGCGTCATCCCGAAGCCGGTATGCTTCGCATTGGAAAAGCTGCTCGGCATCGTTGAAATCCATGCCATGGGACTATCCTGGAACGACACCCTCTATGGTTCACTGGGCATTCTGCTGCCGAAGGGGGTAACGCTCGAAAACACCCCGGCGATAGAAACCATCGCAAGCCTCGCCTCGGTCGGCATCCAGCGGGTCATGGCCGAGGAGGCAATCACGCAATCCGAGGCGCAATATCGGGCCCTTGTCGAGCAGTCGCACGATGGCATAACGATAACCAGAGGAAACCGGATCGTCTTTGCCAACCAATCTTTTTTACGGATGCTCGGATACGATTCGCCCGATGATCTTGCCACGGTCCCAATCATGGATATCGTCGCGCCGGAATCGAGGGAGACGGTTCTGGCGAAGCGGAAACAAATCCGCACCGGCCCGCAGGAATTTGACGCCAAACTCATCCTGAAAAACGGGCGGGTCCGGGACTTCAACGTTGCAACCTCCGAGATCGTCTTCAACGGCAGGAAGTACCTTCAGAGTTCACTCATCGATATCACCGAGCGCAAAAATGCCGAGGCGAATCGCATCACGATGCAACGGCTCGAGGCGCTCGGCGTTCTTGCGGCCGGCATCGCCCATGATTTCAACAATCTCCATATGGGCATCTTCGGTTTCATCGAATGCGCAAAGGTCAAGATCGACAACGTCGCCGCGGCGGCCGATCTCGATAAGGCGCTCGCCAGCATGCATCGGGCGCGGGAATTGACCTCACGCCTCATCACGTTCGCAAATGGCGGAGCTCCCATCCTGCGGTGCGCGCCGATTTTCCCCTTTGCGGAGGAGGTAATACGATCGGCCGTCGATGGCTCCGTCGTCCGCTGCTCCATAGAGGTTTCCGGCGGCCTCCGGCGCTGCCTGTACGACCGGGACCAGCTCCGGCAGGTGCTGCAGGGAATGGTATGCAACGCGATTGAAGCCATGCCCGAAGGCGGCGATCTCCTGGTTTCAGCCGCCAATACGACGCTGTCGGAAACAAGCCGCATGAACCTGCCCGCGGGCGACTATCTGCGGCTTGCCATCGCCGATCACGGCATCGGCATCCCGGAAAAATCGCTGCCCCATATTTTCAGCCCCTTTTTCAGTACAAAACCCATAGGCGGCGGCCTCAACCTTTCCATCGCCTATTCGGTGCTCAAGCGGCACGGCGGGGGGATCGAGGTCGAATCGACACCCGGCAGAGGGACGACGTTTAACCTGTACCTGCAAGCGGAAAAGGAATAATTCACCATAACCTTGGAGGCTGCAATGCACAACGAGAGCAAAAGCAAAGGGATGGGTAAGGTTCTTATTATGGACGATGAGCGGATCGTCCGCGAGACAATCGGAATGCTGCTGTGCCTGCGCGGCTACACCGCCATGGCCGCGAAGGAAGGCGTCGGGGCGCTCGCCATGTTCCGCCGCGCGCGGGGAAGAGGGAAATCCGTTTGACGCCGCCATTCTCGACCTGGTCATCGAAAGAGGCATGGACGGCAAGGAAACGGCAATCGAACTGCGCAAGCTGAACCCCATAATGCCGATCCTGGTCGTCAGCGCCTATTCCCATGATCCGGTCATGGCCGCCCCGAGGGAGTACCTGTTCACCGACAGCCTGTGCAAACCCTTTCAGTCCGCGGTGCTGATCGCGAAGCTTGAATATTATCTGCATCTGACGGGAAAAGGGATGGCCGGGTAGTTTTGGCAAATGACAAACATAGAAAAAAATTCTGTCAGATCAAGCTAAAAAGCTCAGGAAAGTTTCCGGCATAAGGAGGCGCGGTTCATCACGCGAAAACTTCCCCTCATGTTTCAGAATTATTTTTTCTGAATGAACTACCCCTAGCAAGCTATGGGGAATTTACCCGTATTTATGATTAAATTTTATTTTTTAGGCCATGGTTTATCTGGCTCTACATGTCCTGGAACAAAATCAGGGTATGTTTTTCGCTCAGGGAGTACCTGCGGTCGTGCCGGTGGTTGTTTAGACGGTTGGGCCGGTGGTTGTTTAGGTGGCTGTGGGCGTGATGGTTGCTGTGGTCGTGGTTCATTAGCCATTATTCCTCCTTTGGAATATAAAATGATTCAACTGGTAGTTCTTCTTCAACTTTATTTTGGCATATTTTACGAATCTTATCATTAACTTCAGAATCAGGATCATTTTCCTTTAATTTTCCAATCATTTCATTTGCTACTTCCAATAGTGTTCTATGTTTTTCAGAATAACATCTATCCTGCGTAATCAGCATTTGTATTTTATCTAATTGATGCCCAACTATACGGTATCCTTGAAGTGTTTTTTCATAATCTTGATTATGTTCCGAAATTTTAAATACCGGGTGCAAAACTGCTATTATTGCAGTAAAACTTAATAAGATTTGCCAAATACATTTCCCCATGGGGAATTGCCAAAAAAACAATCCTGCAATTGCTGAGGATGGAGCAGAAATAATCAAGCAAATTTGAACGATGGTATTAATTGTTTTCCAAAATGAAAGTTTATGTCCATAATAATAAGAGCTTATCCATAAATAATATTGACATTGAGGTTGGCATTTATCATATTTAGTGCATGGATGAAAACGCGTCGAAACGGCTGTATTCATGGGATATTTCTGATGAATTTTGGGAAAAGGTTGAGCCATACATACCCAAGAAACAGAGGAACCGGAAACGGAAGTATATACGCGACCCCGGAGGAGGAAGGAAGCCAATTCCTCCAAGAAAGGTGCTTGAAGGCATTGTATACGTATTGCGCACGGGAATACAATGGAAAGCTGCGCCCAAAGAGCGTTTTGGCAGCGCAAGTGCGCTCCACCGATATTTTCTTGAATGGCAGGCTGCCGGATTATTTGAAAAACTTTGGAAAGCAGGCCTTGCCGAGTACGATGAGATGGAAGGAATCGCCTGGAGATGGCAAAGTATTGATGGTTCAATGAACAAGGCACCACTGGCAATTGAGGAGGTGGGGCCAAATCCCACAGATCGGGGAAAAAAAAGGAACCAAGCGAAGCGTTCTCGTAGACGGCCGTGGAATCCCACTGTCGATCATCGTCAGCGGAGCCCAGACTCACGACATGAAATTACTTCCTGAAACGTTGAACAACATTGTGGTAAAGCGTCCGAAAACGAAGCAAAGGCGAACGCATCATTTGTGTGCTGATAAAGGATACAGCGGTGAACCTGCGTTGAAAGAATGCTTGAATCGACGCTACATTCCGCATATCAAACAGCGGGGTGAGGAAATCGAAATGAAACGCAAAAATCCGAAGTATAAAGCCCGCCGGTGGGTGGTCGAGCGATGTCATTCATGGCTTAGAGTTTATCCGTAAATAACGATTATTTGACGCCAGACAATCATGCCACAACAGAGCGATAGCAGACCTTGGTGCGACACATCGAGCTTCTCGTATCGAGTTTTGAGTTTTCGATATTGATTCAGCCATGAAAACACGCGCTCCACTACCCAACGACGCGCTTTTTTCTTGCCCCGACCGCGCTTTTGTTCCTCAGAACGCGGACGGATGTGTGGGACTAATCCGTGTTTTATCACATCATCTGCCTTCCCCACATACCCGGCATCAAGGCAGAGGTTGTTTCTTTTGCAGGACGATTCACGTCGGGTTTGGTCCAATGTCGCCCCCAGTAGTCGTGAATCGTGCGTGTTGGCTCCTGATACGACGGCGGAAAGCGGGACGCCACGAGCGTCGACAAGTACCGAACGCTTTGTCCCCATTTTTTCCCCGATCCGTCGGGTTTGGCCCGACAGACTCCTGCGCCAACGGAGCCTTGTTAGTGCTTCCGTCAACGCTTTGCCATAGCCAGGCGACTCCCTCCAGTTCATCATACTCGGACAGTCCTGTCGTCCAAATGCGTTCAAACACGCCAGCGCGAGCCCACGCCATAAAGTACGCGTGGATCGCACTTCCGGCACCGAATTCCGATTTTGGCAATGCTTTCCACTGGATACCAGTACGCGCAACATACACTATCGCAGCAAATACAACGCGCTTTGCAATCCGCCTGCGGCCAGCACCTGGAGCCCGACGGTATTTTCGCTTCGGGTCACGCACCGGATCTGGAATCAAGGGCTCGACTTTTGCCCAGAATTCATCGGATATCGTCCAGGACTTGTATCGATACGGTGTCGGGGACGCGTCCCGGCTGCAGACCCGGCGTCGTTTTGTTTGCGCCATGCATTAAATATAATTTACGGATAAGCTCTTAATCGATATCGGAAATTGCTGGTCCGTTTTGAAAAATTAGCTCGTAGTTATGAAGGACTTATTCAACTCGCCTGTGCGATGATATGTTTCAGACAAACAACTTTTATTTATGGATAAGCTCTAAATATTTAATCGCCGCATCGGTAGTTTTCATGGGTCGCCCCTATCTATAGTGTAACAGGTATTTTTGGACTATGAAAGACACCGAGTTTTTTTCCGAGCTTTTAAACATACGGTTCCCCTGGCATATCACACGGTTAGAGCTAAACCATCAGCAAAAGCGAGTAGATATTTGGATTGAACACGCTTCCGGGGTTGAATTTCCATGCCCTGAGTGCCGTCAGTTTTATTCCGTGTATGACCATGCGCCGGAACGTGAAATTCGACACCTGAATACCTGCCAGATGGCGACCTATTTGCATCTTCGAGTTCCACGCGTTCGCTGCGAACAACATGGGGTAAAACAAATAGTCTCTGGCCTTGGCGAAAATAATGCGACTACTACCTATGAGTTTGAAAGCCTTGTTCTTGATTTGGAACAGGAATGTAGTATTGAAAGCACTTGCCGAGTTCTTGACATTGACTGGAAATTGGCCTGGCGAATTTATGAGAGGGCTGTGAATCGAGGATTGGCCCGCAAGCCACATGCTATCCCTGAACGCATTGGTGTTGATGAGAAGTCTTTTGCCAAAGGGCACCGATATGAAACGCTGGTGTACGATATAAATAAATCCTGCGTGGTATACGTTGGCGATGAGCGGGAGCAGGAAAGCCTTGAAAGGTATTACCAGCAGTTTAAACCGGAAGAGCGGGCTACGGTTCAATGCGTTGCCATGGATATGTGGGACCCCTTCATCGCAGCAACGAAAAAGTATATCCCGGACGCGGCACAAAAAATTGTATTCGACCGCTATCATGTGACACGAATAATCACTAAAGCCGTTGATGCTGTTCGCAAGGAAGAACATCGGGATTTGATAAATCGCAACATTGATACGCTTAAAGGCACCAAATATCTGTGGTTGTGGAATAATGAAAATATTCCGGATTATCGTAGAGAAGAATTTGAACAATTGCAAAAAAGAGACTTGAAAGTATGCAGGGCATGGGCGATAAAGGAAAATATTCGGCATCTCTGGGACTATCAAACTCCCGGCTGGATGAGCCGATATTTCAAAGATTGGTATTGGTGGGCAACCCATAGTCGTCTTGCACCTATAGTCAAAGCGGCTAAATCAATTAAAGCACATCTTGCCAATATCGTTACCTATGCAACCCATCATATAACAAATGCTCTTGGCGAAAGCCTGAATGCAAAAATAGAAAAGGTGAAGCGTCTTGCGTGTGGGTTTCGTAATCGTAACCATTATCGTATCGCTATCTTTTTTCATTGCGGTGGTCTTGAATTGTACCCTGAGCGGCGTAACTTGCCGCTTCAAATTATGCATTCGTAATGTGGCTGGATTTTCCACGCTGGAACGCGGTGTAACAGACGGCCACACCAGGCTTAAAACACTATCTGTTGTGGGTATCATTTAAAGTACCGATGACCCATTTAATCTTGTAGTTCGCAATAGATCATAAACACCCCAAACTGGGTTGTCTTGAGTATTTTCCATTGTTGTATTCATCTTCGATTTTAACGCTAAGGTTATCTTCCCATTCTACCGCGGATAAAAGGTGACTCGTTTTTCGCTGCATCCTTAAAATTTTTCGCTTTTACATTATCAATAATTATTTCCCCTATTTTGTCTAATATTTCATTGCTTTTCACTCCGTCTTTTTCCTTTGCACGAAGTTGGCACAGTTTATCATACTCATCTTTTCTAAGAAGTATCTCAACCATTACCATAAAAAGCCTTTCTGTTAAGGTTATGATACCAATATTTTTTCTGATTGAGATAGCAAGAACAATGCAAGCTCAATCATTATGTTTTTGCTCAATCTGAAGTATTCTTTGGAGGATAAAAAGCCATGGCCGCCTTCTGTGTGCAATATTTTAATAAAGTCTGAAATAAACTTATCTTCATGGTCAGGAAGCAAAAGCTTTTCTTTTAAATATTTCCTGATATTTCCCATCTCTGACTTTTCATTTGAAGGAATCTTGTCACCTGTTTTTGCCTGAATTTTCTTTGCCATTTCCTTAAACAAGTTTTCTTCAAATGCCCGCAGGCTTGCTATCATGCCTGCGCTTAGTGATTCAGAATCACTTAACAGAAACTGATCAATTTCATTTAAATATATTGAATAAGATTGATCAAATTGTAAGTATCTTAATTTTTCAATGACTTGCGCTCTATCCTGATTTATTTCCACATTAACTTTATTTACTATCCTGCCTACCATATCAAATCTTTTTTGAATTGCTAGCGACATTATCCTTGCTTTCAATTTATAATTACCAGCCAAATATTCATCTATTGAGCGTATTATTTCACCAAGCATTTCAAAAGAATAGTATTCATTGTTTGATTCAAATATATGCAACAGAATAGTATTTATTCTGTCAAGCTTAAATTGTCTTTCGCTTAATGCTTTTACGGCTTTATCCGCATTACCTGTCATGGTTAGTGTATAAAAACACAAGCCGCTGACATTGATTTCATCATTATTAAATGAAACGCCATGCTCCCTAACGCCTTTAGTAAGGTGTTCTGTAAATTTATCTTTATCATCAGACATGGCATATAAATTAATTAGTATTTCCCCTTGTGGGTATTTCAATTCCCTGGTGCTTGCCTTTATTGAAATGGTTTCTCCATTTAAAATGGAGTCCATTTCTTTATCAAAAACAGCCCTAATCATTGGGAGTGTCTTTTCTTCAAAGTTCATTCGCTTGGCTCCATTTTGTAATACTTAACCCTGATTAGTCTTATAATAGCTCTCCTTCTTAATCTTCTGGCAAGAAAATAATGGCCGATTCGCGCTGAAATCAAGCCCTTTCTTAAAAAAGTGCAAACATCCGGCATTCTGTTTATTCTTCTGCGCTATTTGTCTTCACGTTTTCGGGAAAAAGTGTGAAAATCAGCGTCTTTTTAGCTTAAAAGCTGTAATTGCCGCAGCTACTACGCAGACGGGCGCAGACGAAACGCAGATTTATTGCCGTTTAAACGGGCATTTTCTTTCTTTTATCCCAACATTCACCAAAAATGATTTTCGTCCGGATTCCTTTCTTCTTTTTCCCTCCATTCCCGCCGAATAATATTTCGAAGTCGATAATCGCCTCCCCGGCTCCGAATGCCTCGCCCACCTCATCGATGTCGGGAAGAACGTTTTTCCACGTTCGAACATAATAAAAAAACCCCGAACCACATATAAAATAAGAAGTTACGAGGCTTTTTCAGCGGTACACCATGAAGGACTCGAACCGGCGACCTACTGATGCGGTTTTTGTGTGCCGTCAGCCAAAACAGGTCAATGCTGCGCACCTCATTCTTGCTTATTGCCCACTATATAGACGCAGGGATAAATCCAGCGTGAGATTTTCATCGCTTTGAGCCATTGAACTACCTTTGTTCCATATAATTCAGAATAATACTCGTCAGAGATCAATATGCTTTTATTCTCAAAAGACGTTGAAGCCATTGAATGCAATTCCATTTGTGTGAAACCTGCGTGTGCACCGGCTTCGTTGCGCCACTCACCACGCAAACGAGCCACCCAGTCATTCACGTTCCATTTGAGCTTGTTCTTACGAGACGTCGCCGAGCCGATATAACCCACTACGCGGGCTTTGTTAGGTGTGCCAAGGACGTACAGGCCATGCGGCTTGAGTACGCGGGCCATTTCACACAAGGCGCGTCGCGGATCGGCCATATGTTCGAGAGCGTGGAACGAATAAACAAAGTCGAAATACTTATCGGGAAATTCCAAGGCCTGCGCATCCATTATTTCAAGCTTTGCAGGTGCGGCACCCTCGCGATCAAAGGCATACTCGTTTCCGATATCTACACCGATGGTATTGATGTGAAAATACCGTGCGAGTACGCCGGCTTCACGACCGGTGCCACAGCCAACAACCAAAAGATTCATCGGTTTCTCGCGCCAATGGTTTGCTGCAATCCGCGCTAGAGCAATCGTCTTACGGTCCATATGACCTCGAATGATGCCGCTTTTACGGGTTCCGTCATAGCGCCTGATCCACGGTGCAGACAGTCGATTTTATCATCATTAGCAGGCAAATGCAATGCTTTTTAGCTTAAAAATCAGGAAGAGCGTTTTTCCATGTTCGGACATAATGAAAAAGCCCCGAACCCCGCATAAAATAAGGGGTTTACGAGGCTTTTTCAGTGGTACACCATCTCGGATTCGAACCGAGGACCTACTGATTAAGAGTCAGTTGCTCTACCAACTGAGCTAATGGTGCGTAATTACCTATCTTGAGAAGGTTACAAAACCATTTTCGCACGTCTTCAACATATTTTCAGGCAGCATAAATATAAATTTTGGAAGCGAAAAATGGTATTGGATGGAGGTATTTTTAAAACGCATACCTATATTGATATTGTTCAAAAGGAATGGAACGCTGGAATGAAGATTGCGGTCGGCATGAGCGGCGGGGTCGATTCCTCGGTCGCAGCCTTTCTCCTGAAGCATGAGGGGCATGAGGTCGTCGGCATTACCATGAAGATCTGGAAGGGGGATGCAGCGACGGGACACGGAAAGGCCAACTCCTGTTACGGACCGGGAGAGGCGGAGGATATCGAGGCGGCGCAGGCGATTTGCGGCTTTCTGAAAATTCCTCATTTTGTCGTCGATTGCAGGGACGCGTATGACAGGATCGTGCTCGATAATTTCAGGGAGGAGTATCGCGCCGGACGGACCCCTAACCCCTGCGTGCGCTGCAACCATGCCGTCAAATTCGGCGTGCTGCCCCGGGCGGCGCATGAGATGGGCATTTCGTTCGAAAAATTCGCCACCGGTCATTATGCACGGCTGAGGCGCGACCCGCGGTATCACCGAACCATCCTGCAAAGGGGTATCGAGCCGCGAAAAGATCAATCCTATTTTCTCTACCGGCTCACGCAGGAGCAGTTGACGAACTCGCTCTTTCCATTGGGAGGCTTCCGCAAGGAGGAGGTCCGATCCGTGGCACGGGAGGCGAGGCTGGTTGTACACGACAGGGAGGAGAGCCAGGACTTCTGCAGCACCGGGTATGGGGATATCGTCGGCTTCGAAAGCACTCCGGGGGATATCGTCGACGGCGCGGGCAGGGTACTCGGCCGCCATGCGGGCATATGGCGGTATACCGTCGGACAACGCAAAGGCCTCGGCATCGCCTTTCGGGAGCCGCTCTATGTGCTGCGGATCGATGCCGCGGGCAACCGCATCACCGTCGGAACCGAAGGAGAAACGCTCAAATCGACCTTTACCGTGGCCGATTGCGTATGGAACGGATTCGAGGAGATGACGGGGACCTTCCCGGCAGACGTTAAAATCCGGTCGGCGACGCCCGGTGCGGAAGGAGTCGTCGCCGTGACCGGCGCATCCGCCGCGCGCGTTGCCTTCAGGGAACCTCATGCATCGATTACACCGGGGCAGTCCGCCGTCTTCTACCGGGGCGACACGGTGCTGGGCGGCGGCATCATCGACAGGGTTGAAGCATGAGGGAGAAGGGGTAACGTGGAATTCGCGGAAGAACAGCTTCTCCCGATGCAGGCCTCGGTCGCGGCGGAGTCGCTCGTTTCGGTGCTCGGCGTCGTTTACTCCCACCGTAAAACCAGCGACGGCGGCGATATGTATCTCACGCGCTTCGGCATACAGTACGCCGACCTGCTCGAACTCGACAACTGGTATGAACCCTCCTGGTTCGAGGCGCGGCGGGAACGACTGGAGGGGACCAGCGCCGTGTACCGGGTCCCGACAAAGCCCCGGCGCGGCCGGAACCTCGACCTGGTCGTGAAAAACTGCCGTGTCGGGGAAGACGTGCCGCTCGAAACCCGTACGCTTCTGGAGTTCATCAATACGGAGTTCAACAGCCCGTGGGAGGAATTTGCCCTCGTCATGGAGCTTCGCGAGGGGAAATTCGGTCCCCCGGATATCCGCTGCAGGCTGCAGGAACCGCTGGCCATTTATGTGCCGCCGGAACGGATGCAGCTGTGGCAGAGCGGCCGGTCATACGAAAAAATCAATCGCATCCGGGCCCGCCATCCCGGGATCGATATCGATATTCTGCGTCAATATAAGCTCATTTACGGATGGATTCACGGCAAGGATCTCGTCCAGCTTTTTTCCGAGGCCGGTTTCGGCGCGGATTCCCTCAAGGAACTGCTCGGCCCGCTTACCGAAAAGGCAACGAGCGATCTGGCTGCCAAGGGGTATGTCGTCGCCGATATGAAGCCTTCCCATGTCGTCATCGGGGAGGAAGACATGCGCAGCATGGAGACGGTGGTCGCCGACGACGTGGAGAACACGAGGAGGCTGCGCGCCCGCATGATCGGCGATCTCGTTTCACGGGGAAGTTTTTCTATTGTCGATTACGAGCTTCTGATCAGAACGCCCCTCCATGAAGAGGAGGTCTATCGGTCGAGGCGGCATTCCTATCTCGACGACCAGCGCGACCGGTTCACGCCGACGGCTATCCCTGCGCACCTTGCGGCGGTGGATATTTTGGGAGTGCCTTACGTCGTCGGGCAGGCGGAAAGTACGGGCGGCACGCTCTGGGTTGTCGGCCGCAATGCACGGCTTTTCGACTATTTCCTCCCGGAGCGCTGGCGCCGGACGCACGCCTGGAAGCTTTCGGAAAATAACGAGGTGCACTACACCGTGACCAAAGACCATATCCACCTGGTATGGAAAACATCACGGGTAGGCGAACTGCCCCTGCCCGATGCCTCCTGTCCCCTTCCTGAAAAGCTTGAGGAATTCGGGTACAACAGCCCCTTTGAGGAGTTCGCCATAGCCCAGCATCTTAACGAACATGATATTCCGACCGTCTATATGCGGGCGATCTATATGACCGGTACGACCCGGGCCGCGCCTTCCATCGACCCGCGCCGTTACGATTCTCACCGATCGCTCCGCGGGACCGACGGGAAGCCTCTCCTGCGGGAGAATCACGATTATATCACGTTGCGCGGCTATTTCAATGGGCCGGACTGGTGGGTTGCCACGCAGACCGACCGGCTCTGCCGGCCGCTCAATCTTGAACAGGCGCTGGCAAAACACCTGATCGACCCGTCGCTTTTTACGCAGCTGTTCGAATCGATCCGGCGCAAGCTGGATAACGCAGGGTACGACGGCTCGTTGCTGAAAGCAAACGACCTGCTTCTCGCGCTCGATCCGGACAACGCCTTGCTGAAGGACAGGGACGGCCTTCCGGAGGTGCGGATCTGTAATTGCGAGCTGATACAAAAAAGGAAACCATGACAACCGTCGGCGTATTTGTCTACAAGGGAGAGTTCAGGATGTAACCACGGGCCGTAACGTTATTTCTTGGGCGGATAAATCACGAGTTTCTGGATTTTGCTCTTTACATTTGCTGGTCCGCTCAGGCCGTCGCCCGTATAGGTATTCTGATACGCGGCGGCAACCTGGTAGAGGTACACATCGGGTGGCAGAACGTACCCGGTCTGGTCGCGGCCATCCCAGGATTCGCCGTTCTGCGCATTGCCGATCACCTTCAGGAGCCTTCCGGCAAGAGAATAAATCTTAATTGTGAAGCTGGCCTGGATCGGCGGGCTGGTATTCTGAGTGGTGGTAAGCGTGGGAGAGAAAAAGAAACGGGTTGATTGCCCCATGCGCATGGGATTCGGGATGTTGAGAACATGGTCGAGGTTAAGCTTGTTGGAATCATCGATTGCTACGGCGAAGGTCAGGCGGGAGATGGTGCCGAGCAGATTCTGGGCGGTTAACGCGACCGAATACGAACCCGGTTTCAGCGAACCCGATTCAAACCCTATTATCGCGCTTCCCTTCCGGTAATCACCCGCTGCAAACTGGAACTTGCTGTTGATATTGCAGCGGCCCTGAACCCCGGGGATTTCCATGGTAAGACCCTCGTCCGGGCCGGAGCCGATGACATTGATGCCGTTCGGATCGCTCAGGAGAATCTCGATTTGCAGCGGCAACGAAGACTCAATATGATTGGTAAAAGATACCGCGCTTGACTGCATCGATGCGGCGTCATAGATCGGCCTGACGGATATCTGCGGCCCGAGGGAATCCTTGGTCAGGCTGGAGGATGGCGCGGTGCCGTGGAAATACAGCATATCGTTGAATGCGACGCCAACGGTCGGTCCTTCCCATGCATACGCGTTGAGCAGAGCGCTATCGGTATCGAAGGTCAGACTCCGCGGAAGCAACGCGGCCTGTTTAAAAACCCCGTTATGAACCGCAGCGTTGCCTGAAAATACCGGCGTCCCCGGAAGCCAGAACCGCACCGACGTATCCGCGCCTCCGTCCGTCCGGCCGGTAGTATAATCCGGGTTGTATATGCCGATATGAACGTAGGCCGGGGCGTTCGCGCCGTAGTGCGCATCGGGGTTACCGTTTGTATCCAGAATTTGTCCGGTTATTTCAACCTTTTCGAGCGCCTGCAGCGTATCGTTCGCTTTCCCATTCGTATCCGTAACGGCCACCTGCATCCGGCGGGACGGCGGGACAATCCGAAGGGAGGGATCGCCGAAGAGCGCATAGATGCTGGTGTTGGAGCCCGGATTTTCCGCTTTCGCCGCGATCATCGCCATGCCGATGGATGCCTCGGAAAGGGTATCGAGAAGATCCGAATAGAGACTGATTCCAAGGGTTTTATTGGCATCCGAGGAGGCTTCCCGGGTGGCGGCAAAGGTGGCGATCGCTCCCCCCCCGGACATCTCGAGCAGGACCTGGGAGAGCGTCGTGTTATCCGGGACGTCAAATTCCCCGAGCGAGCAGGAGAATTCGGAGATAAAGGGATATTGATTCGCATTGGACAATTGGGCGGCCAGGGGTACGGTCAACACATGCTCATCGGTCCAGAGAACCGAAGAACCATGGCCGAAAAAGTTTACATAGCCGACGCCGTTGTTTATGGCGTTTTTAATTGCCGTTGCGCACTCCGGCTTTTCACGGTTGGCATTCCATGGATACTCGAAAAGGTACACTTTTTCAAGATTAAGCGATGGGCGGCAGTTTTTTGCCGCATCGGCTGTTTGATCGGAATTTACCTGATGTCCGTCGCCGATCGGATCGATATAGGGACCCTGCATATCGTCATCGGCGACAAAGAGCATCGTGTTGCGCCACGAGCTCCAATCCGCCTTCTGGGTATCTTCCACCGCGATGATCTTATCGACAACGGCGGCAGCCTGGGAGATCGTCTGGCAGGGTATTCTGCCGAGTGCAATCGACAGCTGTCCCTCTTCGCCCGGCGTCAGATTGGCGTAAAAATCATCTACCTCGGCATTATTCAGCTCGGCGGGCGGGATATAATTGACCTCTGAGGTTTTAATCTGCTTGAAATCATAGTCTCCATCGCCTATCAGCATGACGTAATCGAGGGAATCGCACGAAGCCCAGTTCCGGGTCGCAAATGCCAGAAAATTCCTGAGCGCAACGGGATCCACGTTTCCACCGGAAAAATCGGTGTAAATATCATTAATGCTCACAATTCCCGGCCGGAACCCTATGCTTGCCTTATGTGCCGCAAGACGCTCGACCGCGGCAATGAAGGTAGGGTCCGACAGAAGGTTCGGATGGGTAACGATCAGAAAATTCGCCTGGTTGCCGACATCCCTGAGATTCGGTACGCAATATTGGTTGGTGCCGCTTACCCGACCGGGCGGCGGCAGGAAGCTGTCCACGGAAGGAAAGGTGAAAAATCCCGCCGGGTTGCACAAAAAATAGCGCGCTCCGATATTGCCGGAATCGCTCCAGACCACGGGCATGCCCTGAGGGACCGTATCGATCAAGGAAATGGCGCTTTCGTTCTGCGGAATCCGGAAGACATAGGTCATGCCCTGCCCGCCCGAGAAACGATATTGCCTGACCCCGGTACTGCAGGCGGAAAAGACCTGCATGCGCACCGTATCAGATAGTTGCCCGGAGCGGCCGGCGGTAATCGGCCTGGACGGAAATAAGCTGGAACCAGGTTCCCCCGTTATCGGCATATTGCAGATGCAGCGTACCATTGCCCCAACGGGAAACCGGGTAATCCTGGTCGCTCTGGCAACTTCCGAGGATTGCCACGCCGCCGATGGACCCCGTCACCGCCGCTATGGACTCGGTGAAGGCCGATAATCGCAGAACGCCGCCGCCGGTTGAATCAACATTGGGAAGATTGAGCTGATAGGTAAAAGCGGGATTGTTCGGCGTAATCTGCACCCAGGAGTAGCCGACTTCCGGAGCCTCGGCCGGAATATTGCCGCTTACATCCTGGAATCGAAACTCGGGTTCCCCGAACATGCAATGGTTGGTAAAGTAATCGACCGTATCGCCGCTTCCCGCAGGCTGCGTAAAATGAGCTATCGAAGCGCCGTCTCCTATGGGCTTTAAGCAAAGCCAATAGTGTCGATTATCGTCGTAATTATCGACACCGTACCCGAAGTTGCGGCGGGACGTATCATAGACCCAGTCGTTAAGACCGGTGACCCATGCCAGGAAATAATCCTCGGAATCGACAACACCGTTTCCATTGCGATCGTACCGAAACAGGGGAACTTCCTGAATGCCCGCGGGAATCGCGCCGGCGCCCGGGATATCGGTCGGCATTTCTCCTTTCGGTGAAGCGTAAAGTGCGACCTGGCCCATTCCGATATGGCCGGCCTGCGCACCCCAGAGCTGCATGATTTGAGCGCCGGATATCTTGAGAATGCCGTTTTCATTCGTCGCCATTTCGTTCATTCCGCCGTGCCCGTCGCCGATGGTAAAGGTTCGAAGGGTTTGATCGCCATAGGTCAACGGATAAGGATCAGCCGCCTTGAGCAGGGCTTTTGCGGGCGGGTTGACCCAGGAGGAGGATGCGACGTCATAGTTCAGCACAAGCAGCTTCTGCATCTTCCGGTAGGCGGTTTTCGCGACCCGCGCATGGCCGCCCGAAACAGCGGCGGGAAATTCTATGGTGCACTCGCCGCTCCGGAGAACCCTGACCGTCCGCCCGTCGCCGGAAGGAAGGAAGGGACGAATGGCAATTTGAGCCGTTCGCATGGTTCTAAGCCAGGCATAGCGAGGCTTCGACACCCACTCATCCGCGAATTGCATGACCTGCTTCTGAGGGAATATGCCGTCGCCCTTGAAAGGGTATTTCTTCAACGGATTATACAGTTTGAATGTTTGAACCTGGCCGGCATGGAAGCTTACGCGTATGGTGCCGGAAAGGGGAATCCCGATATACACCGAATGCCCCGGCAGCACGGGTTCCCCTGCCGAGCCCAGTGAAATATTCGCGTCATTGAAGCCCAGCACCGTCACGAACTTGCCGGAAACTTTTATCGAAGCGGTGTCGAAGCTCGGGAGGTTCCACCGGAAAACCAGCCGGGATGAGGAATTTTCGAGAACGCTTACGGAGGCCGCCGTTGTCATGCACACCAAAAAGATTCCTGCCATGATGGGAACTAATCGATTCATAGACCTTTTCCTGAAACGGAAATGAGATCGGCATATCGGGAATCCGCCGCCGTCACCCTGTACCACAACCGGACATTCCAAGTGATTACGATTAAGCGGCCGAAGAATTTTTGGCGGTATGCCACCCCTGCCCGGTTTCGGCCGACGGTGCGTTCACCTCCGTCCAATCACCGGCATTTGCCGAATCGGTCCCTCGCCACCCTTCAACGGATGCCATGATACTACCCCGGCATGTATACCGCACGCGGTGAGCCTTCCGGCCTCCATGTTCAATGGTGCGCACTGCACCATCGTTCCTCCGCTACTTTACCGATAAAATAAAAAAGGCCTCCCTAATGACGAGGCCTTTTCAAAGGATTTACCCGTAACGGCTACTTCTTCTTATTTGCTCCCGCGATAGCTTCCTTGGCCGCTTTCGCAACGCGGAATTTCACGACTTTTTTCGCCGGAATCTGAATCGGCTGGCCGGTAGCGGGATTTCTGCCGGTTCTGGCCTTACGATTGACGAGAACGAGTTTGCCCAGCCCCGGCAGCGTGAAGCCGTTTTTCGCTTCCTTATAAGCAATTTGCGCCAGGTTGTCGAGAAGCTCCTTCACCTGCTTCTTTGAAAGCTCCGCCGCTTCGGCCAGTTTGGCGATGGTTTGTGTTTGCGTCAAACTTTTTCCTGCCATGGTTACTCCTTTTTGTTAAGAGTGGGTAAGAAAAGTACGCTCCCGCGTTTGGTGAAAGTATAAATCAGTGGCCGGGTCGATGTAAAGAAAAATCAATAATCGCCCTCAAACACGGTATTTCGACCGTATCCGGCGGGTGCTTACGTTTCAGCCGAACGATTCCTGAAGAAATGCCAGATCGAGCTCCGGATACACCGGGAATCGCCCGAGAAGCCCACCGATACGTTCACGGACCTCCTCCCTGATCTTCGCTGCAATCATGTATTTCGCCTTGCCCGGCTGTCCCGCACGTTGGCCCTCTTCCACCATTGCGGGCCGGGTTGCGGAAAGCACCGTGCGGATAATCGAGGCGATTTCGCGCATTTCACCCGCTCCCATGCCGAGGGTTGTCGTCGCCGGTGTGCCGATCCGCAGACCGCTGGTATACCATGGACCGTTTGGATCATACGGCAGCGAGTTCCGGTTACAGGTAACGCCGCATTCGCGAAGCGCGCTTTCCGCCTGTCGACCGGTGATGCCGAACGGCGTTACGTCAATCAGCAGAAGGTGATTGTCGGTTCCTCCGGTTGCAACAAGCATTCCAAACGAACGGCATGTCTCGGCAAGTTCCCGCGCATTGTCGACCACCTTGCGGGCGTAGCGGCCGAAGGAGGGGTCGTTAGCCTCGGTTAATGCAACCGCCTTTGCCGCCATGCAATGACCCAAGGGACCGCCGATGACGATCGGGCATCCCTTATCCACGCTTTCGGCGAACTCATTCACGCATAAAATAAATCCGCCCCGCGGGCCGCGGAGCGTTTTATGCGTCGTTGATGTGACTACATGCGCATGCGGAACCGGGTTGAAGTCGCCGGTAAACACCCCGCCCGCGACGAGACCGGCAAAATGCGCCATGTCAACCATAAAGACCGATCCTGCCCGGTCGGCGATGGCACGCATGCGCGCAAAATTGATCTTTCTGGGGTAGGCGCTGTAGCCGGCAAGAAGGATAAGGGGCTTTATGTCGAGCGCCATCTTCTCAACCTCGTCGTAATCGATCAGCCCGCTTTTCTTATCCACGCCGTAACTGTACGCATCGAACATCTGCGCCGAAACGTTGTTGCGGTACCCATGGGTAAGATGGCCGCCGGAATAGTAATCCATGCCGAGCAGACGCTGACTGCCGAGCTTACGGCGAAGTTTCTCCCACTGCTCATGCGAAAGGTGCGAAGGGTTGGTCTCCGAGAGTTCCTTCATGGCGGGATTCTGCACACGGGTGGTCAGAATCGCCCAATAGGCGATGATGTTGGCATCGGCGCCGCTGTGCGGCTGCACATAGGCGTGTTCGCTGCCGAAAAGACGGCATGCTTGATCCACGGCATATGCTTCAATCGCGTCGATATTTCCGCATCCGGCATAAAATCGATGAAAGGGGAACCCCTCGGCATACTTATCGGTGAGCAGATTACCCATTGCAAGCTGCGTAGCCAGGGAACAATAATTTTCGCTGGCGATAAGTTTCAGATTCGAACGCTGGTCGGCAAGTTCCGAGACGATTGAGCGCGCGATCCCGGGGGCGGTGCCGGCGACGCATGCGAGATTGGCGAGGTAGGCAAGAAACCCGGCATCGATTTCGTTTACAGTCTTCCCGGACAGATAGGTACGTAAACAATCGTTTGGCGACATGGAAGATATCCTCTTTTTCACGCAGGGGCTTCCGCATTCGTGGCGAAGAATTTCCGGCAGCCTTTTGCAGAGGCTTAAAGATACTATCTGAAGAGCCCCGCCATAAAGCCCGGCGCGATCCCGCATCTATTTTTCAGGTAACCCGTACCTTTACCCGGAGAGCTGTTTCCGGTGCTCTCGCGTGAAGGAGAACCGTTGACAATGGATTATCGCATTTTCGTCCCGGTCATATTCTTGTGTTTTGTGAAGCCGATGCGGGCGGGAGAGGATTCCGCCGACTCGACGATTGCACTCAGCGGCAGGGTTCCTTCCGCCATTACCCGCCCCTTTGTCATGCACAACTATGAACGGATATGGAAAACGGTGGCGCCGGATGCGGCCATCGACCGTCGGGCGATCACCATTGTCTTCTATTCCCGTTTCGATGAAAGAAAGCTGAGCGTTCGTCTGCCGGAGTGGGGAGGAGGAGGCGCCGTCGGGCGGGATCTCATCGTTATTCCCATAGACCGCTCGCCGCTTCCCGATATGGACCTTCCGCGGGTGACGGTACATGAACTTACCCATATCACCCTTGAACGGGCCTACGGCAGGCTCCATGTGCCGCGCTGGTTTCATGAGGGAGTCGCCATGACCTTCTCCGGCCAGCTCTCCTTTGATGAACAATTGTCGCTCTCCCGGGCCGTATTCGCCAAGAAGCTCCTGCCCCTCGATTCCATAGAAATGGTCAACCGATTCGATGCCGGCGGGGCGGAGCTTGCCTATAGCGAAAGCCACCTTGCCGTCGCCTGGATGATTGACCGCTACGGTCTCGACGGCATTCCGGAGCTGTTGCGTTCGCTTCGTTCGAGCGGCTCGTTCGACACCGCGCTCCGGCGGGAGTATGGATTGACCGATGATGAACTGGACCGGCTGGTGAGAAATTACATCGTCCAGCGGTATCGGGGAGTGTTTCTTTTCAGCGATGCCTATCTTTTCTGGTTCCTCGGCGCGCTCTTCGCCGTCATCGCGTTCATTGCCGTGAAAATCCGCAACGATAAACGAAAGCGGCTCATGGAGGAGCAGGAACTGACAGGGAATGGAACCTCCGATGACCCCCCGGAAACTGCAGGATGAAATAACTTACGCGGAGCTTTCCGGCACGGTGGAAGTCTCGGCGGCACCGGCAATGCCGTTCCCGGTCACCGCAAAACTCCCTTCGCTCTCTCCGGCGATGCCGTCGGGTCTTTCGCCGGGCTTTTCATGCCGGAAAACAATCGCGCCGAGCGGAGGAAGCGTCAGCTCCAGCGAATGCTTTCTTTCAAGACACGGCTTGTCCGTCGACATCACGCCGCCGCTATTGCCGAGATTGCTGCCGCCGTAGAGCGCTGCATCGCTGTTGAATATCTCCTTCCAGACGCCCCCCTCGGGCACGCCGACCCGATATCTATAGCGGGGCACCGGGGTGAAATTGCACACCACGAGAACGACTTCCCCTGGATCGTTTCCCCTGCGAAGATAGGAGATGACGCTGTTCTCCCAATCCTTGAAATCGACCCACTCAAACCCCTCGGTTTCGCAGTCCAGTTCATGCAACGCCGGAACGGTCCGGTAGAGCGCATTAAGGTCGCGTACCAGAAGGCGTATCCCCTGGTGGCGTCCGTAGGAGGCGAGGTTCCAGTCGAGCGCGGAGTCATGACTCCATTCGCGCCATTGAGCGAATTCGCCTCCCATGAAAAGCAGTTTTTTCCCCGGATGGGTAAACTGGAAGGCGAAAAGAAGGCGCAGGTTGGCAAGCCGCTGCCAGTCGTCCCCCGGCATCTTATTAACCAGGGACCCCTTGCCGTGAACGACCTCATCATGTGAAAGGGCGAGCACGTAGTTTTCGGAGAACGCATACAGCATGCTGAAGGTAAGTTCATTGTGATGATATTTCCGATGCACGGGATCTTTTCCCATATAGCACAACACGTCATGCATCCATCCCATGTTCCACTTCATGCCGAAGCCGAGTCCGCCCACATAGGTGGGCTTCGACACCATGGGCCAGGCGGTGGACTCTTCGGCGATCATCTGGACATCGGGAAACGTCCTGTAGATTTCCTCGTTGAGCCGTTTCAGGAACGCGATGGCTTCGAGATTTTCGCGGCCCCCGAACCTGTTCGGTATCCACTCTCCCTGTTTGCGGGAGTAGTCGCGATAGAGCATTGAGGCAACCGCATCGACGCGCAGTCCGTCGATATGAAACTTTTCAAACCAGAACATTGCACTGGAAAAAAGAAAGGACCGCACTTCCCCCCTGCCGTAGTTGAAAATGTAGCTTTTCCAATCCGGATGAAACCCCTCGCGCGAGTCGGCATGTTCATAGAGATGCGTGCCGTCATAATAGACTAGCCCATGTTCATCGCCCGGGAAATGTGAAGGGACCCAGTCGAGCAGCACCCCGATGCCGTTCCGGTGCAGATAATCGACGAGATACATGAAGTCCTGCGGCGTCCCGTAACGGCTCGTGGGGGCGAAATACCCGATGGTCTGGTACCCCCATGAGCCGTAAAAGGGGTGTTCCATGACGGGCATGAATTCCACATGGGTAAACTTGAACTCATTCAGGTAATCCGCAAGGAGAGGAGCCAGCTCCCGGTAGCTCAGCCAGTCGTCTTTCTTGTCGCTTCTCCGGCGCCACGAACCGATGTGCATTTCGTAAATAGATTGGGCCTTATCAATTGCATTGGCCTCCTTGCGCTTCGCCATCCACGATGCATCCTGCCACCGGTAGTCGAGTGCCTTGACGATCGGCGATGTCAACGGAGGTGTTTCCCAGAAGAAAGCAAATGGGTCGCCGCGATTGGCCGTGTAGAGGTGGAATCGGGATTCGACGTGATATTTATAGAGAGTACCCTCTCCGAGCCCGGCGACAAACCCTTCCCAGATCCCCGACCCGTCGGTCCGTGGGGAGCAGTCATTCGCCTCGGCATTCCACCCGTTGAAATCGCCGACCACCGACACCCGCTTCGCATTCGGTGCCCATACGGCAAAATGGACCCCCCTTACTCCTTCGGCGCTCGTCATGGCATGGCTGCCGAACTTTTCGTACAGCTTGAAATGGTTCCCCTGCCGAAAAAGATAGGTATCGAAATCGGTTATTGTACAATCGGCGATCGGGGCCTTTGGTTCAGTACCTTGCGACGCGGGAGCCTTCACGGCAGCAACGTGGGCTGATGAGACCTTCGATGCATTGTCCGATGGTATGGTCATTCCCTTTTATATCCTTGTGGGGGGTCAGGGTTTTGTGTCCTTACTCAGAGACAGCGACTAGAAATTATATATAAAATCCGAGGAGAGCGGGGTGAAGAATCTTCAAAGTTGCGAAACTTGGCATTTTCCCCAACCTAATGTTTCTAAAAAATCACGATAATTGATGTTCATTCCTATCAGGCATCAATTGACCTTCTTCCGTGTCCCTGCAACGCCACCTCCTCAATGATCGCGACCACCCGCTGCGCGGCCGGCATCTTCGCGGCATTCTCCATGCGGCCGATCAAATCCCGCCGTTTTTCGAACAGAAGCCCAATGCCCTCAGAGAGTGTTTCCTTTGTCATTTTTTCCTGCGGGAGCAGCAGACTGAAGCCCCGCGATTCAAACGAACGTGCGTTGAGAATCTGATCTCCGCGGCTTGCGCTCAGGGGCAGCGGAATGAGCAGACCGGGTTTTTTAAGGGCGAGAAGTTCGAAGAGCGCCGTTGCTCCGGCGCGCGAAACGACCGCATCGGCGAGCGCAAAGAGGTCGGCGAGTTCCGCGGTCGGCATATTCGAACTGGGCATACCCCTGCCGGGGCTCTGCCAGGTTTCCTTTGCCGCAGCAGTGGCAGATATTAAATCGGGGAAGAAGCGCATCGAGCACATCACGCACACAGACATTTATGGCCTGCGCTCCCTGGCTGCCGCCGATCACCATGAGGACTGGCTTGGCATCGGTGAAACCACACAGGGCTTTCCCCGCCGCCGGATCGCCCACAAGGAGCCCCTCCCGGACCGGTATGCCGGTCTCGACGGCTTTTGAAGCGCGGCAGGTGAGAGGCCGTTTCCGGAAAGCTGTAGCAGATCTGCGAGGCGAATGGGAACGATAACCTGTTAGCAAGCCCGGGCGAAATGTCGGATTCATGCACGATCACCGGAACCCGCATGATCCATGCGGCCCAGACCACCGGGCACGCGACGAACCCTCCCTTGCTGAAAACGACATCCGGCCCGATGGTCGCAATGAGAAAGATCGATTTCAAGAAACCGAGTTTGATCCGCATGATATCGGTGATATTCCTGACATCGGCATAGCGTCGCAGCTTACCGGCCGGAACAGCATAGTACGGGATGTTCTCTTTTATAATCAGCTCCCGCTCCATCCCCCGCGAGGTGCCGATATAGCGGATATCAAATCCTTGTCTGCGCAGAAGCGGCACTATCGCCAGATTCGGCGTCACGTGGCCGGCAGTGCCCCCGCCGGTGAGAATGACTCGTCGGGTAGAGGATTTCTTCATATGATTATCAACATAGCTCTTTCTATGCCTTGCTATATGTGAGCAGTTCGTTCACAAGAGCCGCAATTTTCCCTGCGTCAATGCCGGCAAGGCAATTGTAGCGCTTTTCCGGACAGGTGCGTTCGTAGCAGGGTGCGCGACGGCATTCGCCCGTCGCAATCCGAACCGCCCTGCCGAGCGGCCGGGTCCATGTGTTTGACGTCGATCCGTAAATACCCACGCAGGGAGTTCCGAGAAATCCGGCCAGGTGCAGCATGCCGGAATCGTTTGAGATGACGACCGCGGCGGAAGCCACTATGTCGGCGGCCTGTTCGAGAGTCGTATCACCCGTGCGATTGACAATCCGCCCCGGCGCCTCGGCCGCGATTCGTTCACCGATCAATCGGTCATGGAGGTCTCCCACGATTACAATCTTTTTGCCGTCGAGCAGCCCCACGAGCCGGTCAAAATAGGGCCACTGTTTTGCCGGGCCATACGCCGCTCCGGGACAGAAAACCACCGCCCCCTCATATTCTGCCGTTTTATTGATCGCCAGGCCTTCCCACTCGCCGGGATCGCGATAGGGCGTCTCGACCACCTCGGAATACTCACCGGTAAGATGCCGGGTGCGGGATGCGGCGGCAGCGGGCAGCCGTTCGGTCAGCATCCAACCGCGAAGCTCCGCGGATACGCCCCGGCGTGAGCGAATACGCGTGAAAAGCCCGAAGAGAGCCGAAGAGAAAGAGTGCGGCAGAATATAAAGTTTTGAAAATGAATATTCCCGCACAAATTTGACCGTGCCGAAAAATTCCCCCCGGTTCCTGCGCCGGAAAGGGATGATCGGCAGATCGCAGAGAAGCGACGTGAGGCCGCAGAGCCGCTCGGGTACAATGAGTGAAAGGTTTTGCATTTCTGCACGTTTTTTCCGGATAGCGACCGAAATGCCAAGGATGAGGTCGCCGATCCAGTTCGGCATGAGAATGGCACAGGTGGATTGGGAGGTGCCCATTGGGTATGGAAAATAATTGATCCCTTTTGGGGTTTTGAATTTGCCAAATCTGTAAATCACTTTCGCCGGAAAAGTTCCAAGGTTAAAGAAATCTTTATTTTTTTCTTTCAACTCCCCAACCCCCTAACTCTCAGCTCATAAAACCATAAAATGCCTGGTATGTTCAAATAAGGTATTTTCCTGACTTCCCTCCCGGAGATTTTGTTTATGTAATACCTCGAAAATTCAATGACGCCGCACCACACACTATAAGGAGTCTTCGATCATGGGTACTGGATTGGAACAGACACTGGTACTTATAAAGCCGGATGCCCTCCGGAATTCGCTCACCGGCTATGTTCTTTCATTGCTTTCGGAATATCACACCGGGCTCGTTTTTGCAGGAGTAAAAATCGTGCATGTGACGACAATGCTTGCCGCCGAACATTATGCAGAACATCGGGGCAAGATTTTTTATGCTTCCCTCCTGGATTATATTACCGGAGCCATTCATTATCCTGGAGCACCGGAGAAGCAACGGGTCATCGCAATCATTTATCAGGGACCCGATGCGGTCAAAAAGCTTCGCGCCATTGCCGGACCTACCAATCCGCACCAGGCTCGGGACCAGATGCCCGGCTGCATCCGCGCCCTCGGCACGGTCGCCCCTCTCAAGAATGCCGAAGGCAAGGTCATCGGGGAACGGATGGACAACCTGATCCATGCCTCTGCCACGGATACGGAAGCGGAACGCGAGATCAAGCTCTGGTTCAGGCCAAGCGATATTCCTCCGGCGATGCATCCCTATGCCACACATGAGAGTCCAAGCCATTATTATCATAAAAATGGAAAACTTCTCGGCGCTCATGAACCCGGTGCGGTACTGATCGCGGCGCCCGGCGATATCGTGTGGGATTCGGATTTGATCGCTCTGGAGGAGTTTCAGTGCGGGCGAAGAGGGTCGACGCCGCTCGACTCGATCGTTGCCAAATATCTTATTAACCGGTAGAGCGACACATTCGCTTATTTATTTCGGTTCCGGAGCGGCAGCAGTATCGCCAAACTTAGCCTGTGGGGTTTTTGTCTCTCCGGAATCGCCCCGCGATACGAACCAATCGGCCCATGCTTTTTTATCATACCCCAGTTTTTTTCCGGTAATGAGCCAAAGGAGGTATTCCGCGTTGCGGCGGACCAGCGTATCCCTATCATCGAGCGCCCCGATAAGGAGAGGAATTTCAGTGAGGAGCTTCAGAGAGAGGCCGACCGTACCGCGTGCCGATTCCGGGCAGGTCTGCAGCGCGGATCGAAGCGGCGATATGGCGCGCGGATCGCGCATATCGCCGAGTGCAATGGCTGCAGTTTTTACTACCGCGCCATCGTGATCCTTAAGGCTGGCGATAAGCGCCGGAACCGTCGCGCTGTCGCGTATTTTGGAAAGCGCGATTACCGCACTGAGGCGAACGTTCCTCTCCGGATCGGCGATCACCGTGGTGAGGGGATATATTGCCGTCCTACTGCCAATCCTTCCCAAGGCTCCTGCCGCGGCCGAGCGTACCGAGGGATTGACATCACCAAGTGCGGCGACGAGTGCATTTTCGGAAGCGGCATCACCGATCTGGCCGAGAGCGGTCACAGCGCCGGCCCGTACCTTCTCATCGTTGTCATCGACTGCCTTGATGAGTTGCGGCGTCGCTTCGGCAAAATGAAGTGCGCCGGCTGCCGCCGCACGAACCTGCGGATCCCGGTCCTTAAGCGTCTTCAGCAGTATCGGTACGCATTGGTTATTGTGGGTTTCACCCAAGCCGAATGCGGCGCGTTGCCGCACAAGCGGATTTACATTATTCATCTGATGCGCCAGCTCGTCGAATCCACGCTCTTGCATAGCCGCAAGCGCTTTAGCCGCCTCCAGGCCGGGCGACAGAAGTTTCGCCTGTGCAGAAGAATCCGCCTGCGGCACCTGCAGAAGCGATGATTCCATGATGGTATCACCGAGAAGCGCCGAGACCGCCTCGATCGCGCCGCCCTTCCATTGACCTCGCATGCCAAGCTCGCGGGCCGCTGCGCTACGTTTCTCCCAGTCGAGGGATCGCAATGCACCCAGAAGGTCATTTATCGATGCCACTCCCCCTATACCATAATTCCTGTTTCCAGCAATTTCGGAATTGTTCTGTGCGGAACCTGTACGCCATGGCGGTGCACCTGAGGACTCCTTCCCCTTGCCGGTCAATAATGCGCCATTACCCTTCCAGATGGCGTTTGCAGAGTCGGCCGAGTAGGGTCGTCCGTCAAAAGTGCTTATGAGCACGATCGGGATGCCAATGGTCGCACTATCACTGGTTAGAATGGTTATTAAACGAGAGGTTTGCGCCGTGATGGTTCCGGCCAACTTCGTTCCATCAAGAAGGGTCATCTCATGAACCTCGTCATACCACTTCGATGCTGACATACCTGACGATGTCCGCGCAGAATCCTCGTGCCCGGCGGGTACAACCGCAGCGGCGAAGGCGAAAGCGTTTCCGAGGAGAATAACGGCACCGGCATCGAGCAGTATTTTTATCGCATTTTTATTCATGGAAATGAGACCCTACCCCGCTGCCGAAGGATCGCGGACCAGATGCATAGTATAAAATGCATTGTAAGCGATGGGTATGGATAGCCCGGGCGGTGGAATGTATCATCGCGGATTCCACTGTTGCGCCATGGTCACGATTCCAATGACGAAGATCATCATAAACACGGCAAGAAGGAGTTGGCGTCGACCGTTGTACTTGCGTTTCAAAAGTTTTATCTTCTGTGGCTCACTTGGCGATGCCGTTTGCTTTGTCACGGACTGAGCCGAATCTTTCGGCGTTTTTATTCCGGCCGGTACTGGAGTTGAATCACCTCGGCCGGCGATGGTTGCGCGGTTCGAATCCGTCACCGGTTTTACTATGGGAAGGACAGTGGTGTCGACTGCCGAAGGTTGCTCGCCTGCAGAATCCCTCGCCGGGAGGGCTCCATGAGGTTGTATGGTCGTCATTCCGCCATTTGCTGTAACTGCCATGAGGAAGAAAATCATGGGAAGGCACTGCATCATTTAAAAATACTATCAGTGATCCGCCTTACCGGTAGGCGGCGCTCAGGGAGCGGGGGGGGCAAATTCTTGACTCCTTCGCCCAAAGTGTGTTATTTTACCACTCTGCGCGAGAGTAGCTCAGTGGTAGAGCTCCACCTTGCCAAGGTGGCTGTCGCGGGTTCAAGTCCCGTCTCTCGCTCCATCTTTTTCGTGCATGTATGCACGTCCCTTCAATTTTCACTCTCAGGCGGCATAGCCAAGCGGTAAGGCAGAGGTCTGCAAAACCTTCATCTCCAGTTCAAATCTGGATGCCGCCTCCAGAGTATTTCACTGCCCTATACTGAAAAATCATGCAGGGGAATAACCGTCGGCACGTCTTCGGCCTTCATGTCGAAGAGGTCTCGGGGTACCCACCGTATCGTGAGGTTTTTTCTCCTGACTTCCGCCAGCGCCTCGATGATATGGGAGTACCACGGGAGCGGGGTGGCGATAAGCAGCGCATCGACGGAAAAACGCTTTAAAACAGCCGCCACGTCATCGATTCGGCCGAGCACCGGATACCCTTCGAACTGCCCCGGCGGCTCTCCCTCACCGGTCCAGAGAACTCCCACAATCGTGGCGGTTTTCTGCTTTTCATAGTTCTGGATCACAAGCGACGGAATATGGCCGTTACCTATGATGATGACGTTGTCCCGCGCGTACAGGATGCGCTGGCCCTGGCGCAGCATGACGGGCAAAATCTGCCGCCATAGGGTAAGGAGCAACACAATCAGAAGTGCGGCGATCCCGAAAGCAATGCGGGAGAAGGCGAGAAATTTCAGGTAGTAGACACAAGCCATGAACAATATCGATGCAAAAAAACCGGAGAGAAGCACGGCCTGCGGTGCTGATTTCTTTCTCGAATACACCCCGTTAAAGGCAAACATGGAGAGGAATGATCCGGAGAGAAGCGCATGCACGCCGATCATTGCCATGAGGGTCGAGGTGGTATAGGGATTTGCCATCTTGTAAGCGAATCTCGCGGTGAGACAGAGCGCGAACGTGGTGTTGATGATGAGGAGATCAACGAGGGCGGCGGTCAGAGATTGGAGAATCTTTGACCCGATATTCAACGCCGCCTGGATGATAATGGCCGCATTGATCAGCCATCGCGGAAAAAAAGAGCGGTGAATATACTGATATTTCCGTGAAAACAGGATCATTGCCTCATAAAAGTTGATCCTGGACGGTAACAGACGCTTGGCCGAACTTTTTCCCTTCAGATGGATGATCCGGATCTCCGGGTGATACCATACCACGGCCCCGGTTTCGTTGATCCGCCAGCAAAGATCGAGGTCCTCGCCATACATGAAGAAGCGCTCGTCAAAACCCTGAACGGACTCGAAGAGCGACCGTCTGCAGAACATGAAACAGCCGGAGATCGCATCGACCCGGCAGGAGAGGTCGGGATCGAGATAGGTGAGGTTGTACCGCCCGAAGCGTTTACTTGCAGGAAACAGGCGGCTCAGGCCGCTCAGCCGGTAAAACGCCGCGACCGGCGTGGGGAACCCGCGGCGGCAGCTCATCTGCAGCGTGCCGTCCGAATTGAGAACTTTCGCCCCCAGCAATCCAACCTCGGGATGCTGTTCCATGAAAGCAACCGACGTCGAGAGGGTGGTGCGCGCCGCGAGCGTATCGGGGTTGAGCAGAAGCAGGTAGAATCCGGAGGCGCTCCGCGCACCCACGTTGCACGCCTTGCCGAACCCAATATTCTGCTTGAGCTGAATCCAATTTACTTCAGGAAAGTTTTTCCGCACCAGATTTTCTGACTCATCGCCCGAGGCGTTATCGACGACGATGACCTCGGTCCGGTCGTAACCGTCGGCTTCCCTGAGGGAACGCACCGCCTGCACGAGTGCCCGCGGCACCTTGTAATTGACGATAACAACCGAAATAAGAGGGTTCGGCCGGCTCTCCAATTACCTCTTCCTCTTCAGGAAAGACGCGAAAAAAAGCTTCCAGATGACGAGCAGGAATGCTTCCCGGATGATTTTTGACGACATCTTCGACGCGCCAAGTTTTCGATCGGTAAACACGATGGGAATTTCGGCGATACGGAATCCCTTCTGCCAGGCAAAGAAATTCACCTCGATCTGAAAGGAGTACCCGGACGAAGCGATCGAGTCAAAGTCGAGCGCTTCGAGAACCGAGCGCCGGAAGCACTTGTACCCGCCCGTGCAATCCTGCACCGGGATGCCGGTAATAAACCTGGCGAAGCGGTTGGCAAAGTAGCTGAGCAGAAGCCGCGACATCGGCCAGTTGACAACATTGACACCTGATTTATAGCGGGAGCCGACCACCAGATCATTTTCGCCCATGGCCGCCAGAATATCGGGCAGGTATTTGGGATCATGCGAGAAATCGGCGTCCATTTCGAAGACATAACGGTAGGACCGTTCAAGCGCCCAGCGGAAACCCGCGACATAGGCTTTGCCCAAGCCTTCCTTCCTGGGCCGGTCAAGGATGAAGAGCCCCTCGACGGTTGCGGCCAGACCCTTGACAATAGCTGAGGTGCCGTCCGGCGAACCGTCGTCCACCACCAGAATATGGGCGTGGGGCAAGGTCGCACGGATAGCCGGAATCAGTTCGCCGATGGTTTCCCGCTCGTTGTAGGTCGGGATGATGATCAGCGTATCTTCGGTAGTCACAGCCATGGAATTTGATTAAAAATAGCAGGCAGATGGGGCTCCGCTCAACAGATGTGTGCGAAAAAATGGCGGTCGTACACGTTCGGCCATCCCCGCCGGATCCGTTATTTTTTTCTCTCCTTTTTCATGGCGCGTTGGTTTATAATCCTATAGGCCTGGGAGGTCGAGAGTTTGAACTTCTTCGCCAGCTTGATACCGGATAATCCCCGCTCGTACTGCCGGAGAATCTCCGCATTGCGTTCCCCTTGCTTGTCGGGGACGGGATCGATGCCGTACCTGGTCCGCAGCTGATGAACCGCCTGACGGGAAATCCCGAACAGCTTGCCGATTGCCTCGTCGGTTTTGTACTTCCTCTGGAGTTTTTCCAGTTGTCCTTTGCTGATTCTGGCCATTGACACGTTCCTGTGAGAGTCGGTTGCCTCCCCGGCGGCGGTTTCAAGGAATATATCTCCGGTTTCGGCGGAAAGCAATAAAAACTTTCGCTTGTCCATTGACCGGACAGGTTACGCCTGTTCCGCTTTCCGTTTCAGTTCCGCGAGTAGGTTCAATGCATCGACAGGGGTAAGGTCATCGATATCAAGCGCCTGCAGCCGCTTTACGATCTCGGGAGCCACGCTTTCAGCCGCGCCTATGCTCCCGGATGCGTAAAAGAGGCTCGTCTGCTCCGCCATCGCAGCCGTCGTCATCTCCCCTCTACGGGCGAGCATAGGCGTATGGTCGGCTGAAAACTCCATGTTTTCGAGGTTTGAGAGGATCTCCCGCGCCCGAATGATCACCTTGCGCGGCACCCCGGCGAGTCGCGCAACCTGAATTCCGTAGGAGTGGTCGCAGGAGCCGTGATCGATCTTGCGAAGAAAAATGATCTGGTCGTTCCACTCCTTGACTTTAACATGTACATTTTTAATGCGGGAAAAGAGAAGCGCCATCTCGGTAAGCTCGTGGTAGTGCGTGGCAAACAGGGTGCGGCATCGGCGCCCGGCGGTTTCGTGCAGATACTCGGCCACCGCCCAGGCAATCGATATGCCGTCAAAGGTGGAAGTCCCGCGGCCTACTTCATCGAGCAGGACGAGGCTTCGGTCCGTGGCATTATTGAGAATGTTGGCCACTTCGATCATCTCGACGAGAAACGTGGAGAGTCCTCGCGCCAGACGGTCCGCTAGCGCCTACTCGGGTAAAGAATCGGTCCACAATGCCGATCTGGGCGAAGCTTGCCGGGACGAACGATCCCATCTGTGCCATGATACAGATAAGAGCGTTCTGCCGGAGGTAGGTCGATTTTCCGGCCATGTTCGGACCGGTGATGAGTAGGATTTGCGACTCCTTCTTTATCAGGTCGAGATCATTGGGTACGAATGATCCGCTCGCCACCATGCGCTCGACCACCGGATGCCTCCCGTCACGGATGACCAGGTCGGATTCCTCGATAAGCACCGGCCGGCAATAGTTGTTCTCTGCGGCGACCTGCGCGAATGATACAAGCACATCGATAAGCGCAACCGCTTCGGCGGCGGCGAGTATGCGGCCGCTCTCGGCGGCGACCGAGGCGCGAAGGGAGACGAAAAGCTCGTATTCAAGTGACGAGAGGCGCTCCTCGGCGCCGAGCACCGTGTCTTCCATCTCCTTGAGTGCCGGAGTGATGTACCGCTCGCCGTTAGTCAAGGTCTGCTTGCGGATGTAGTCGGCTGGAGCATTGACCGCATTGGCCATGGAAATTTCGATGTAATAGCCGAATACCCGGTTGTACCCGACCTTGAGCGTCGAAATGCCGGTGCGTTTCCGTTCGCTCTCCTGTAGCTTGCTGATCCACTGTTTGCCGCTCGTTGCAGCGTCACGGATCGCATCGAGTTCCTTCGAAATTCCCGGGCGAATGATCCCGCCCTCCCGGATGGAGTTCGGCGGATTGTCCACGATGGTATCGCCTATCTTCCGCGCCAGCGGTTCAAACCCCCGAAGCGCCTCGCACGCCTTTGACAGAAGTGGCGATGTGATCTCGGCGAGAAGCCGGGTGATTGCGGGAAACGTTTCGAGCGAGCTTTGCAGGCTTCCGAGGTCGCGCCCGCCGGCGCGTTCGAGGGAGATACGGCTCATGAGCCGCTCGATATCCGCTACCCGCTTGAGCAGGAGCCCGAGTTCGGCCCGGCAGAAGGCGTCCTTCTTCAGTCGTTCGACGGCGGTAAGACGTTCGCCTATCGAGGCAACCTCCCGGAGCGGCCGGGTGATGAATCGCTTGAGCAGGCGACCGCCCATGGCGGTGCCGGTTTTATCGAGCACCGACACGAGCGTGCCATCCGCCTCGTCGCTCTGGAGCGGTTGCAGGAGTTCGAGGTTGCGGATGGTGGAGGGATCGAGTTCCGCAAATGCCGAGAGAGAGCGGAGCGTCATGGTGGAGAGGTGACGCAGATCGTTCTTTTTCTGCTCCTTCAGGTACAGAAGCAGGGCGCCGGCCGCGCACACCGCGCCGGTGCGCGTTTCGAGTCCCCAGCCGTCAAGCGATGCCACCTGAAAGTGGCTTTTGAGCGCTGCCGAAGCCGTATCGTACGAGAATTTCCATGGGTCAAAGGGCGAGATCACGATCTTCCTGTAGCTCTCCGCGCATGCCTTGGTAAAATAGTCCTCTTCGGAGGCGGGTACGAGGAGTTCGCTCGGCCCCACGCGCATCATCTCATGGATCATGGTCTCGGCGGAAGCCTCCTCGACCTCGAACTGCCCGGTGGAGAGGTCGCATATTGCCGCGCCGATGGCGCCATTCACGCGGCAGAGGCTCATGATGAAGTTGTTGGCCTTCTCTTCGAGAAAGCACCCATCGGTGGCAGTGCCGGCGGTGACGATCTCGATGATGTCGCGCTTGACGATCCCTTTGGCCGCCTTGGGGTCTTCGATCTGCTCGCAGATCGCGATGGCGTAGCCTGCCTTGACGAGACGGTTGGCGTAGCGGTCGAGCGCGTGGTAGGGAAATCCGGCAAGGGGCGTGCTCTCCGCGCTGCCGTTGTTGCGCGAAGTCAGAGTGAGGCCGAGCACCTTTGAGGCGATCTTTGCATCGTCGTTGAACATCTCGTAGAAGTCGCCCATACGGTACAGGAGCACCGCGCCGGGGTTGCGCGCCTTGATCTCGGCGTATTGCCGCATGAGCGGCGTGAGGTCATTTTTTCAGGAGCGGCGGAAGCTGCCGTTTCGGTGTCGGGAACGGAGGACATAAGTTATAGAAATTATAATTTGGTGCAGGAGAGGAGGGGCGAATACGGAGAATAAACGGTAGTTCAACCAGATTCAGAGAGCGGGACGCTGAAAAAGGTCATTGATGTGACTAGGTGTTTTTACATCTGGTACATTTGCCGGGGTTTTAAACCGAGTGTGTGTATGCTTCCCACCTAGGACTTATCGGCTCCGGCGACAGGCGGGAGAAGTGCCGCATCGACGGCGCATGGCAGGACTCCCCTCCCTCACGCTGCAAAGAGGGGGCAAGCAAAGCCGAAACATATTTTGCCGCAGCATGAGCACTGACCGGTACCGCAATCAGGCTATTTCGACAGCAGAACCTTATCGGTCTGGATCACCTTTTCGACAACTTGCGTAACGCTTCGCCGGCGCCGGGCAACCCGCTTTGGGAGCGGGGAAGCAATTTTCTTTGCCAGAACGGTGGTCGTATCCAGGATAAGCGAATCGATATTCACTCCGGGTTCCAGAAGTTTTACCCCGTAACATATCGGCCGCTGATAGGCGCTGACACTATCGGCGGAGGTAGAGGTATCGGGGGTAGTAATGGGTAACAAGGAGTCAACCTGCCGGGTAATCGCCGCAGGAACGGTATCGGGAGCTATGCCGATGCGGTGATAAAAGCCGATGCGCGGCGAAACCCCCTGTAGTTGTAAAAAGGTGATTTTAAGATCAAGGAAGTCATTGGAGACAAAGGGAACGACTTCCATCGAATCTTCATCTGCGTTATAAAAAGTATCGATCCCGGAGAACGAATTGTAGCAGCTTTCCCGCCGTTCGAACAGCACCTGGCCGATACCCTTGCCGTAGCTGCGACTGCCAAGGAGAAAGGCGGTCTTCCCTCCCGCCTTCTGCCCCTCATACAACCCCGCAACAGTGAGCTCGGCGGCGCTGGCGGTCCAACCGTCCATGATTACCGCGTAGTGCTTGCCGGGCCATAGTGGACTCTGCGAGGTAACCCACGGGTGCCAGCCGAGCGTCACATATTTGTTTGAAACGGAGTCGAAGTCACGCTGACGCGCCTGTATATAGGCGGTTCCGTTCGGCACCATCGAACCGATGATATTCTGCGCCTCGTCAATGTAGCCTCCGAGGTTACCGCGCAAGTCTATAATGATATTTTTAAAACCGAGAAGCGGTTGAACAAAATAGAGAAAATCGCTATAAACCTGGCCATCAGTCGCCGCCTCGAAGGTATAAATGGTCAGGAGCGCGGTGGAATCGGTTAAGGTGTCGAGTGTGACGTTCGAATCATACGGCAGGGGGGGGGTTGCTGTTGCGGATGCAACACTCGGCGCGGGACCGATGGATGCGGACGACCAATTATAGAATGTATCGAACCCGTCAGGTGGATAGTACTGGTAACCATAACAAGTATAATCATTGCCCTTCAGAGTATCGTGAATCGAATCCATGATAGCACCAGGACTGCTCAAGGCAAAAGGATTTTTAGGAATCACCGGGTGGTTCACGCTATCGTAGATGCTCGAATCCTGATAGATGCTCCACGCCTTGCAGTACTGCCACACGCTCTCGAATTCCATGGGATCGGAGGTTTTATCCACCGGGGTAAGCGGCGTTTGACAGGAGAAGAAAAGCGAGATTATGATGAGAAACGATAATCCCAAAATAAGATGACATCGGGATTGCGGAGCCATTTAAAAATTATACCTCATGCCCCATGCGTTCTCTGCCCCTGCCGGCTGCCGTCCGGATCGCTCCGATGCGGGCGGCTAAATCCTCATGGCCGAAGATATAACTCCCGGCAACGAACACATTGGCGCCGCGCTTCGCGCACGCCTCGGCCGTTACATCATTGATACCGCCGTCGACTTCGATGTCGAGCACGAGGTTGCGTCTCAGCGCCTCGGCGCGGACTTCGGCTATTTTATCGAGCATTTTCGGGATGAACTTCTGCCCGCCGAACCCGGCGAAAACAGTCATGATGAGCACCTGGTCGACCGTATGGAGGCACGGGAGGAACAGCGAGGCGGGCTTATCCGGGTTCACCGAAACCGCGGGCCGGACATTGTTTTTCCGTATGGCGGCCGCAACCAGAAAAACGTCGCATACCTCGGCATGCACGATGAGCGTATCTGCGCCGGCGTTGCAGAAATCGTTCACGTATTTCATCGGATCGGCAATCATGAGGTGTACGTCGAGCGGAATGGCGACGCAGCGCCGCACTGCCTCGACCACCAGGGGGCCGAAGGTGATGTTCGGGACGAAATGGCCGTCCATCACATCGCAATGAATACGGTCGGCGCCCGCATCCTGGGCTTTCTTTACTTCGCGTTCGAGGCAGGTAAAATCAGCGGAAAGAATCGAAGGAGCTATCTCAATGCGCGCCATGGTACCGCCTTTGACAAATTAGCATAGGGGAAATTCGGGAGACCGCCGCATGAATCCGGCCTCCCGCCGGCAATCATTCCGAGACCGCTTCCCGGATAAGCTGGAGGGCGATCTCGTTGCGTTGTATCTGGTTCGTGCCCTCGTAAATCTGCGTTATCTTTGCATCGCGCATCCGCTTTTCCGCCGGATATTCACGCATATAACCATAACCGCCCATGACCTGGACCGCGTCGATCGTCACCTTCATGGCCGTATCCGAGCAGAAGAGCTTGGTCATGGCCGATTCCTTTGAGAAACGCTTTTCGCCGGCATCGATGGTCTTTGCCGTAGCGTAGAGCAACGCCCGGGCGGCTTCGACCTGGGTGGCCATATCGGCGAGAATGTGCTGGATCGCCTGGAATGAGGAGATCGATTCGCCGAACTGAACGCGCTGGCGGGAATAGCGGACCGACTCCTCGAGCGCTCCCGCGGCGATGCCGAGCGCCTGTGCGCCAACGCCCGGCCGGGAATAGTTGAGGGTGTTGATGGCCACGATGGAGCCCATGCCCTCGCGACCGAGGATGGCGCTGCCCGGCACGCGGCAATCCTGGAAAATGAGCTCGGTGGTGCTGGATGCCCGGATTCCCATCTTGTCCTCATGCTTGCCGAAGGTAAATCCCGGCGTTCCTTTTTCGACGATGAAGGCGGTGAGGCCGCGCGCTCCCTTGGCTGGATTGGTTTTCGCGAAAATTGAATACACCTGCGCATTTTCGCCGTTCGTTATCCATTGCTTGGTGCCGTTAAGGATCCAGTAGTCGCCGTCGCGGACCGCGGTGGTTTTCATGCCCAGGGCGTCCGAACCGGCATTGGCCTCGGTAAGGCCGAAGGCGGAGACAAGCTTACCCGACGCGATCTCCGGCAGATATTTCTGTTTCTGTTCATCCGACCCGAAAAGCAGGAGGGGGAAGGTGCCCAGCGCAGTTGCCGCCATGGCGAGCGAAATACCGCCGCACACCTTGGAGAGCTCTTCGACCGCAAGGCAGAGTTCGAAAACGCCGCCGCCGAACCCGCCGTACCGGGTTGGGATGTAAAGCCCGCACAGGTCCGCTTCGGCAAGCGCCTGCACAACGTCCCAGGGGAATATCCCCTCCTGATCGTACTTCTCCCTGACCGGAAGGATTTTCTTTACCGCGATTTCGCGGGCCGTTTCGACGATCATTGTCTGTTCATCGGTGAGAAACCAGTTCATCGTCAGCCGCTCCTTTGCTATGAAATTGTATCGTTTCCTTATCGTAGTGCGCGAGCGCGTCCTGCGCGGCGATCTGCTGCGCGATCTTTTTATTCGATCCGCTGCCCTCGCCGAGTACAACGCCGCCGATCTCGATGCGAACCGTAAACTCCTTGGCATGATCGGGCCCCGAGAGCGCCAACCGTTATGTAGCGCGGCATGCCGAACCCGTCGTGCTGGGCCATTTCAAGGATAAGGCTCTTATAGTTGACATGACGCTCATCTTCGAGAATCTCATCGATACGGCCGAAGAGAAACCTCTTCAGAAACCTGCCAGCCGCAGCGCTCCCGCCATCAAGAAACACCGCGCCAAGAAGCGCTTCGAAGGTATTCGAAAGTATCGACATGCGGTCCCTGCCGCCGGTCCTCTCCTCGGATGCGCCGAAAATGATGTACGGCCCGATATCGAACGAACGCGCGATCTCCCCGAGGATCTTTCTCGATACGATGAGCGACTTTATTTTAGAAAGCTGTCCCTCATGCCGGTCCGGGTAGACATGGTAGAGGTGCTCGGTGACCAGGCAGTTGAGCACCGCGTCGCCCAGGAATTCGAGGCGCTCGTTGGAAAGCAGCCCCTCACCGTCTTCCGGCGATACCGACGACTTGTGGGTAAGCGCCTGCCGCAGAAGATCCTGCGACCGAAACCGGTACCCGATTATTTTCTGAACTTTTTTCAGGGGTTGCTCGGAAATGTCCCGGCCACCGGGAGGTAAAAACGACCTGAAAAACCGCGCAAAAGACTTAAGCAGCCTCATACCTTCCTACGGCAAGGCAGGCGTTGTGTCCGCCGAAACCCAGGGAGTTGCTGAGCGCGTAGCGAATGTTTTTCGCCACCGCGACATTTGGGGCGTAAAAGAGATCGCAGTCGGGATCGGGATCATCATAGTTGATGGTGGGTGGAATCAAACCGTTTTTCATTGCCAGCACCGTGGCGATGAACTCGATGGCTCCCGCCGCTCCAAGCATGTGGCCGGTCATCGACTTCGTCGAGCTTATTGCCACGCTCTTCGCGGAATCGCCGAGCACCTTCTTTATGGCCGCAGTCTCGATTTTGTCATTCAGGTCGGTCGAGGTTCCATGCGCATTGATATAATCGATCTGGTCCGGCCGCAGGTCGCCCATCTTCATGGCCAGCTCCATGCACTTCTGCATGCCGGTTCCCTCGGGGTCCGGGGCGGTCAGATGGTAGGCGTCGCCGGTGGCGCCGTATCCTACAAGTTCCGCATGGATGGTGGCCTTGCGCGAAAGCGCATGTTCGAGCGATTCGAGCACCACGATTGCGGCGCCTTCTCCCATGACAAACCCGTCGCGTTTCTTATCGAAGGGCGAGCAGGCTTTCTCCGGTATTTCGTTCCGCCGCGACATCGCACCCATGGAACAGAACCCGGCAAAGGAAATGGGAACGATCGCCGCTTCGGTCCCGCCGGTAACGGCAACATCGGCCATCCCCGCTTTTATATGCAGGTACGCTTCGCCAATCGAGTGCGTCGACGAAGCGCAGGCGCTTACGACCGCAAAGTTGGCGCCTTTTAGGCCGAACTCCATGGAGACTCTGCCGGCAGGCATGTCGGGAATCATCATAGGGATGAGGAACGGGGAGACCCGTCCCGGACCGCGATCAAGCAATTTTTTAAGTTCGGTTTCAAGCGTGAAAATGCCGCCGATGCCGGTGCCGATGATGGTGGCGCAGCGGTAGGGATCCTCTGCGGACAAATCGATATTCGCCTGCTTCATGGCCTCCCGGGCCGCGACAAGCGAAAACAGAATTACCCGATCCGTCCGCCGAATCTCTTTCGCTTCAATATAGTTGGCGAAATCCAGACCCTTGACCTCCCCGGCAATTCTCGTGGGAAAAGCGGCGGCGTCGAAATGCGTTACCGGACCGATACCCGATTTGCCGGCACTCAAGCCGCCCCAGAAGGACTCAATATCGTTTCCTACGGGGCTGACCGCTCCCATACCGGTAACAACGACTCTCTGCGACATAATTGCCGGTTACTATCCTTCCCCTTGATAAAAGGAATTGCTGTACGGGCTCATCAAAAGACCGATCCGACCGCACCGCATGAATCGGATCGGGAGGAAGCGATTAAAGCTTTTTTTGCAGGTAGTCCAGCGAGTCTTTAACCGTGCGCAGTTTTTCCGCGTCTTCATCGGGAATTTCGATTTCGAACGCATCCTCGAACGCCATGATGAGTTCAACCTGGTCGAGTGAATCGGCCCCCAGATCGTCGACGAATGAAGCCGTCGCGGTCACCTTATCTTCGCTGACGCCCAGTTTTTCCGCAATGATCTGCTTTACTTTAGATTCAATTTCGCTCACAGAGCACCCCTTTCATGAAATGGTTATTACGACACGAATATAAAATGGTAATTTGCGGGCTACATGATCAGTCCCCCATCCACGATGACGACCTGACCGGTAATGTAATCCGCCAGAGAGGAGGCAAGAAACAGCACGGCGTTGGCGACATCGAGCGGTGTCCCCATGCGACCGAGAGAGACGTTGTGCGTGTATTTGTCCCTGTCCGCCTCCGGAAGTTTTTCGGTCATGGCAGTTCGGATGAATCCCGGCGCGACGGCATTCACCGTAACCCCCCGACTGCCGAACTCCTTGGCAAGGGTCCTGGTAAGACCGATGAGTCCTGCCTTGGAGGCTGAATAATTGACCTGGCCGGGGTTCCCGTTAATGCCGACGACCGAGGCGATATTGATGATTTTTCCGCCCGATGCGCGCATCATGGGCCGTGCCGCCTCGCGGCAGCAGAGAAAGGCGCCCTTGAGATTCACATCCAGGACGAGATCCCAGTCGCTCTCCTTCATGCGCATGAGAAGCGTATCACGCGTGATGCCGGCATTATTGACGAGAATATCGATTTTCTGAAAAGAAGTGAAAAACGTCCCGAACATCGTTGCGACGGCGTCGGCGGACGAAACGTCGGCTCTGAGAGCAAGCGACTCCCTGCCAAGCGCTTTTATCTCCGCTGCAACGGATTCAACTGAAGCAAGGTCGATATCGCTCACCGCCACGTCGCTGCCTGCCGCCGCAAGCCGGAGCGCAATTTCCCTTCCGATCCCGCGGCCGCCGCCGGTCACGAGAGCCTTTTTTGAAGTACACCCGAAGTCGATCAATCCGCTCTCCCTGTGGATGAGATGACGGCTATTTATTGTCGAGCAAAAAAGATATGTTGGTCGCGGTATCCGCCGCAACAACGGTAAGCGCTTCGCTGCACTTCCTGGCAAGGCCGCGCAGCACGCTCCCCGGCCCCGCCTCGATGCATTTCATTGTTCCGTTCGCCTCGAGCGCTCTCATGGAGTCAACCCAGCGAACCGGCGAGACTAGCTGCCTGATCAGCAGCCCCCGCAGGGTTTCCGGGTCGGTTTCCGGTCGGGCCGTGACATTTGCGATGATCGGGCATTTCGGGGTCTTGATGGTAATCGTCGCAAGCAGGTCCGCCATCGCATCGGCAATGCCCTGCATGAGCGGGGAGTGAAAAGCGCCGCTTACCGGAAGCTGAATCGCGCGTTTGGCGCCTGCACCTTTCAGCGCAACGCAGGCATCGTTAACCGCCGCGATATCGCCTGAAATAACGGTCTGGTCCGGCGCATTCTGGTTTGCGGCAACCACGATACCCGAGGTGATCCCTTTGAGCACCTCCTCGATTTTTGATTTCGCCATGCCGATGATGGCCGCCATGGCACCGGGTTGTTTTTCACCAGCCGCCGCCATGAGTTCGCCGCGCATCGCAACCAGCCTGAGGCCATCTTCAAAACTCAAAACACCGGCGGAGTACAGTGCGCCGTACTCACCGAGGGAATGGCCCGCGGCGATGACCGGAATAATCCCCTTCTCAGCAATGAGATCCGTAATTGCCGCCTCGACGGTGAAGAGCGCCGGCTGCGTGTTACTGGTAAGGTTCAAGGCCTCGGCGGGACCTTCAAATATTATTTTTGTCAGCTCACGATCGAGCAGCGCATCGGCCTGGGTGAAGCGGTTCCGGGCCGCGGCAAAGCCGTCGAACAGATCCTTGCCCATTCCGACAGCCTGGGAGCCCTGGCCGGGAAAGAGAAATGCATAGCTCATGACGCGACTCAATTCTGCATGCAAAGGTTAAAAACGCACCACCGCCCCGGCAAATGCCAGTCCGCCTCCCAGAGTGGCGAAAAGAACCCTGGATCCTTTTTTTATTCTGCCCTCGCCCCATGCCTCGTTGAGCGCCAGTGGTATCGAGGCGGATGAGGTGTTGCCGTAACGTTCGAGATTGGTCACCACTTTTTCCTTCGGCATATGCAGATGCTCGCCGACGGCATTGATAATTCTTATATTCGCCTGATGTGGAATGAAAAGATCGATATCGTCAAGGGTGAGTCCCGCCGCAATAACCGCCTTCTGCCCGATCTCGCTGATAAGGCGAACGGCGTGCTTGTATACTTCGTTACCCCGCATGTAGAGGAACCTGTTTTCGCCCCAGGGTGAGAAACTCACGATATCTCCATGGGCGCCGTCGCTGCCCAGACAGGTGGAAAGGATACCTTCATCCTCATTCGTTCCCTGAACCACCACCGCCCCGGCCGCATCGCCGAAGAGGATGCAGGTCGCGCGATCGGTCCAGTCAACGGTTTTCGTCAGGATCTCCGCGCCGACGACCAGCAAGGTTTTTGCCTGGCCGGAGAGGATCATGCTGTTGGCCAGCGACAGCGAATAGATAAATCCCGCACACGCGGCAAGGAGATCGAAGGCAAAGACGTTCTTACAGCCGAGATTGGCTTGGAGCATGCAGGCGGTGGAAGGATAGAGGGTATCAGGGGTGATCGTTGCACAAATGATGCCGTCTATCTGGTCCGGGGCGACTCCGGCCCGCTCAAGCGCAATGCGGGCGGCATTCGTGCCGAGCTCGGAAACGCGAACCCGGCTGCCCCGGGGAACGATGTGACGCTCCCGGATGCCGGTGCGGGTAACGATCCATTCGTCGGATGTATCAAGAAACGCTTCAAAATCCTTGTTGGTCATGATGGTGTCGGGAACATAGGCTCCGACCGACAGGATTCGTGATCGTTTGAAGGAAGTCACGTTTCTTCAACCCTTTCTATGATTTATTAAGAAAAAAGCCGTTCGGTCTTATTTCGCTTCACTGCCTGAATCGCCGCCGCGATTGCGCTGGCGATCGCCTTGGGTGATGATCCTCCGTGCGCCTTCAGGACAATGCCCTTAATGCCCAGAAACGGCACCGCCCCATAGTTTTCCGGATCGAGCGCCGAGGTGTACTGCCGGATCTCGCCGAGCAGATCCGGGCGTTTCCGCTCGATCACCGACGCGATAAACGCATGAAAGCTCTCGCAGGTTTTCAGCAGCGCATTCCCCGCAAAGCCGTCGCATACAACCACATCGGCCCGTCCGGAGAGCACTTCATTACCTTCGATGTACCCGATGTACTCGGGGCATTTCCTGCGCAAAACCTTATTGGCATCGCCGATGGCGGAAAACCCTTTGACCTTCTCTTTCCCGACATTCAGAAGTCCGACCGAGGGGTATTGCTTATCGCACATGGCGCCGACATATTCGATTCCCATCATCGCAAAGGCGGTAAGATGCTCCTTGCGACATTTGAGATTTGCCCCAACGTCAAGCAGAAGAACCGGCTTATTCTGCATGGTCGGCAGGAACGCCGCAAGTGCGGGCCGGGGAGCCCCTCTGCGCCTTCCTAAAATAAAAAGCGCCGCTCCGAGGAGGATTGCCGTGTCCCCGGCACTAACCGAGGCATCCACGACCTTCTCTTTTTGAAGCGTGATGCAGCGGATAACCGAAGCGTTGGTCCGGTGCCGCCAAGCCCAGATTCGATGACGTTCGCGCGGAGTGATCCTGTCCGGACAATGGATAATGGTGATTCTATCCCGGAATCGAGCCGTCTTGTCCCCTTCTTCGGCCAATGCGCGTACGACGGCTTCCTGGTCCCCGCACAAATGGACATGGAAAGGCGATTCGGCCGCGGAAAAAGCGTCAATAACACCCTTGATCGTTACGCGGCAACCGTAATCGCCGCTTTGCGCGTCAACAGCGAGACGCACCTCTCCCCCTTCACCGACGTTCGAGAAAGTGGTCAACCCCGATACTCTCCGTGGATTTTGTCGCTTTTGGGACCGAAGATCATTCTTCGGGCGGTTTTACTTCAACGCCGGAATAGTACCCGCAGTTGGCGCATACGCGATGCGCAACCATCGGCTGCTTGCAATGCGAGCACAAGACCGGCGATGACGGCTTGAGCGCAAGGTGACTGCGCCGACGGTCACGCCTCATTACGGAATGTTTCTTCTTGGGTACTGCCATAACGCCTCCTCTGCAGGATGATAATTATCGAGTTCGCAATTTTTTCAACGCTTCCCACCGGGGATCAACCGGTTCTTCTTTCCGGCTTGCGCCGCCCGGATCGATCCCTTTGCAACTCTCGTTGCAGAGCGGCTTCATGGGAAAAGCGGTCATGATCTCTTCGTATATTGCAGGGCCGAGATCCAGTTCACAATGACGGGCGTCAAAAAAGAAATCGGCGGTTTCATCATCGAGAACGGACTCGAATTTTCCTGCCCGTTCCTTTAACACGAGCCGCAGGACGCCTTCCATGGGAAAATCGAACGGTTCCAGACAGCGGGAACACTCAAGTTTGAAGGTGCCGCTGAAGTGGAGTTGAACATACAACATTCCACCGGAACGGTCGATCGTCGCCTCGCACGGAATTTTCCCCTCAACAGCCGGAAGATCTTCTTTAAAAGCGGCCAGGTCAATGGTCTGTGCCGTGATCGAACGGCCTTCCGGAATTTTGGCGATTTCGAGTATCATTGCCTGCCGCGCCCTGCGCCAAGAAAGAAATGCATTGGCGATCATAATAAATACCGCATCTCTGCGTAAAGAGAGATAAACCGTGCTTTTCGGGCATGATGACCGCACCCTCCGCGGCCTCTCTGCGGGCGCACTCGCCTTCAAAGTGCAAAAGATTCAAAAATACCTTTTACAGTGGCCTCATTCAAGAATAATTTTAAATTCGGGGCAAGGAGTTTTATAATAATGGTCAAAATAGCGAGATAATAGCCTTGACCGTACAGGTTGTCACGATCATTTATTTCATGGAATTCAACATATTCCCCGCCTTCTTAAACCGCTCATTCGCCTCCTTTGCCTTCTGCCGTAGCAGGTTTTCGCGCGTTACTTCCTGAGTCGAGTCTTCGGCATAATAATATTGAAGATACAGTTGCGCCGCCTCGGAAAGCAGTTGTATCCCCTCTTTTATCAATGAATCCGGTTTCCTGAATGCGGTGTCGGTCACCGAAATTCCCGCAAACGCATTTCTTAAGGATTCCACGCGCTTCCGCATTTCGCTCGCCCTGCCGACGAGGGTCTCCAGCTCGACCGATTCATCCTTCAGCTCTTTATTGAGAAGCACGTTGGCGCAGGCGATTCCTTCGGCCGACAATTTTTGCAGCGAAACCGCCGCCTGCAGGTCCTCCGGTGATAATTTGCCGGTTTCCGCCGGACGGGTGGGATGCCGGTTACTTATTCCTTTCTCCACCGGCTCGAACGGAAGCCAGCCGCTCTCATACCCTTTATGAACTATCCCAGGAGCATGGTTGAAATAAACCACCACCGTCAGACCGAAAAGGACCGTTGCCAGGCTGTAGGAGAGAATGCTTCGCAGGCGACCATGCGTGTTGATGGCGATCATGACGGCGACAATCGTCAAACCGGTCATGAGAATAATCGGCGTAATGTCCGCACTCATTCGTCTTCCCCAATCAAATGCCGGTCAGACCGCCCGCGGAAAATCATCCTCCATTTCTTAAAAGGGGAGATTCTCCTCGACGATCGATCCGGGGTCCTGCGAGAACGATTCGCCCTCGGCCGGGCTTTTCGGCGCGCTCTCCGGAGGAGCGTACGATTCCTGTCCGCCGCCGTTGCCCGGACCACCGCCCGCGCCGACGCCGCCCGGACCGCTTCCCAGAAACTGTATCGTCTGGGCGACGATTTCGGTACGATATTTTTTGTTGCCGTCCCGGTCGTCCCATGACCGGTAGGTAATGCGGCCCTCGACATAGGCCGAACGGCCTTTTTTCAGATACTGGTTGACAAGTTCGGCCAGCTTTGCCCATGCGACGATGTTGTGCCACTCCGTCTTTTCCTGACGCTGCCCGTTTTTATCGGTCCAGCGTTCGGTTGTCGCCAGAGTAAAGTTTGCCGTGGCCTGTCCGCCCGGCGTGTACCGCAATTCGGGATCTTTCCCCAGGTTGCCGATGAGTATTACCTTATTGATTCCGGCCATGGATCCTCCTCATGTACGAGGTGAATAAATAGTTCTTCCCGCTTACCTCTCCGGTGCAGGGACGGCGCGAATCATCCGCCGCCCGCGGCCTGCCCCCCGGCAGGCTCTTTGCGGGCGAAGCCGCTATAAAATGACTTCCCTCGCAACCCCTGCGCAAGATAAATCCATCCGCCTTCGTAGTAGAGCTGTTCCCGTGCAGGAGCACGACGATCCGCGGACTGACGTATATTACTGCACTCCAAGCCCGACCGCGAGGATCGGTGGCGGCGCCGCCGCCGCCCCAAAGGAAGTTCTGCCATGAATCATAGCCGGGAACTTACCGAGGCCCTGCTGGCTGCCAGGGAAGCCGGGGAGTTGCAACTCTCCTTCGAGGAAAAACTTCCCGCGGCCGAACTGAAGGCCGACGCCTCACCCGTTACCGCGGTTGACCGCGCCTGCGAAACGCTGATCCGTGATCGTTTGCTCAAGGCATTCCCGGCGGATGGATTCCTCGGCGAAGAGACGGGGACCGTGACCGGGGGCAACCGTTGCTGGATCGTGGACCCGCTCGACGGCACCCGTCCCTATCTGCGCGGCATCCCGACGTACAGCGTTCTCATTGCACTCGAGGAGGAAAATGAACCGGTCGTGGGAGTGATCCACCTTCCGGCCATGAACCTCACCTGCTGGGCGACGCGGGGAAAGGGCGCTTTCCTGAATGGAAAGGCAATCAGGGTCTCCTCGGTACGGACGCTCGATGCCGCCACGGGCGTTGCGCTCGGGTTCCGGGAAAAAGCGGATTCGAGGGAAGGGAAGGCGCTTCTCGCGCTCATGCGGGCATGGGACTATGCCTACGGATTCATGGACGCCTACTCCTACGTGTGCGTGGCATCCGGAAAACTGGACCTCGCGGTGAATCTTCTCGACAAGCCGTGGGACTGCTCGAGCGGCGCCTGCATCGTGGCGGAGGCGGGCGGTGTTTTCAGCGATATCGGCGGAAAACGGTCGGTTCACAACGGCTCCATTATCCTCTCCAACGGCTTCCTTCATGAGGAAACGCTTCGTTATTTTTCCCGGAACTAATGCGTGGAAGCATGAATACAAACGCGCGGGGAACGTATTTTAGAAGTCGTCATTCAGCACTTTCGCGGCACTAGAGGAGGATTCTTGACACCGAATTCCGATCGTCGATCAGAACAAGCCGGCATTCTCAGGTTCGGGCGGGAGATGACCTCCGCCCTCGTCATGGCGCTGATTTTCATCGTTTATGTAATCCAGGCCTTTAAAATACCCACCGGCTCCATGGAGGACAGCCTGCTCGTGGGTGATTTCCTGCTCGGGCTCAAGTTCATCTACGGCGCACCGGTGCTGCCCTTCTCCTACAGCAAGTTCCCGGGCATCGCCAATCCCAAGCCCGGCGACGTCATCATCTTCAAATATCCGGGCTCGGAAAAGAAAGACTTCATCAAGCGCTGCGTGGCCGGACCGGGCCAGACCATCGAAACCCACGGCAGACAGCTCCTCATCGACGGCAAGGAGTTTATCCTGCCGCCACATGGAAAGTTCATCTACGACGCGCGTCTCGACCCCCGCATCGCGGAGTTCAAGCCGCTCCGCATCCCGAAGAAAGGCGATATCATCCGCCCGGCCGACCTTGATCTGCGGGAGTTCGTCTTTTTCCGGAGCCTGGTCCGCCAGGAGAACCCCGCGAAGAGCGTGGCCATCGATTTCCGCCTGTATATCAACGATTCGCTGGCCGACATGCGCCCGATTCCGCTGGAGGACCAATTTTCACGCCAGGAGTACAGCGTGACCTTCAACAGCATAAAGTCCCGGATCGATGCGGACGACTGGACGCGGATCGATAACAACATCACGCAGATAAAGAACGCATTTCCGGGCCAGAAAGCGGAGATCCGGAAGATTCTCCGGCTCGACGGCAAGCCGGTGACCGAGTACAAGGTCAGGAACGATAATTACTTCATGATGGGCGACAACCGGGATAATTCCATGGATTCACGTTACTGGGGCTACCTGAACCGGAATTTCATCAAGGCAAAGGCGTTCATTCTCTACTTCTCGCTCGACAATGATGTCTCCTGGTGGGAACTGCCCCTAAAGATCCGCTGGAACCGCATCGGCAGGTTGATCCGGTCCTGGGACGGGCTGCATCCGCCAAGCTATTACCGGTAAGAGCAGGGGCACGGCGCGCCGTGCCCTACAGCGCGCAGGCGGCAGGTCCCCCTATGAAAAAATCGACCTTTCGCTATGTATCATTTCCCCTCTGCCTCCTCCTCGCCTGCGCCCACCAGATGATGCCCGGAGGCGGCCCCGAAGACCACACCGGTCCCGTCGTCGTGTCGTCGACTCCGGCCTCCGGCACGACGGGCGTGCGCCGCGACTGCCGCATCACCATTACCTTTTCGAAGTGGATCACGCCGGCATCGGCGCTGAAATGCGCCTCCATCCAGCCGCCCCCGGCTCAGGGTTTTACCGTTCGCGTCTCGGCGCGGAACCTCGAGATCGCGCCGCGCAAGCCCCTGGCCGATTCCACCACCTATCACGTGGTCATCATCTCGGCGTTGCAGGATTTTCATGGCAACGCGCTCACCAGCGCCTGGTCCCTGGTCTTTTCGACCGGCCGGGTGCTTGACAGCGGCCGCCTCGCCGGCTGCATCATCGATACCACGTCCCGGCCGTTCCAGGCCATCGTCGGGCTCTATTCGACGAAACGCGGTGCGAACGCGGACACCATCGTCTTCGGCGCCCCGGACTACCTTACCCAGTCCGACAGCTCCGGCTTCTTCTCCTTCCTGAATATCCGCAGCGACGCCTACCGGCTCGTCGCCTTCATGGACCAGAACAACAACCGCCGGCTCGATCCGGGCATCGAACGGGGTTTTGCGCCCGTTCTCCGCGAGGTGACCATATCCACGAAACCCGATACCGTCACCCTGTACCCGGTCGAGACCGATACGGCGACGTCGAAATTAGCGTCTGCCAAGGCGCTCTCGGCGAAACTCATCCAGTGCACCTGGACCGCGCCGCTCGATTCCCTTCGCGGCTATTCGGATGCGGCATGGTCGCTCGAACGGGCCGACGGGAAGGGCGGAGCGCCTTCGGTGCACGATGCCTATTGGCTCGAGTAATCGAACGCGGACGCTGCTTGCCCTCGACGACACCTTTTCGCTCACGCCCTACCGTTTACTATGCAGGTTTACACGGCACATACGGCGTCCGGCCGGCAACCATCACCGACACCATACGCTGCAACGGCATCAGGGCGCCCGATACGGTCCGCCCCGCGTTCCTGTCGGCGGCCCCGACGGGTAATCCGCCACCCGCGGCGCGGCTGCGCCTGATTTTTTCAAAGCCCGTCACCTTCCCCGCGCCGCTCGTTCTCACCGATTCCCTTAACCGTGCGATACCGCTGCAAACGGGCGCGGGTTTCGCCGATACCGTACCGCTCACTCCCAAAGCCACCTCCTGCCCGGCATGCGGTACCGCCTTACCCTCCTGCAATCCGCCGCCCGCAACCTGACCGGCAACCGCTCCGGCCGCGCGACAGCGCCTCGGCGGATACCGCGGCCGCGATAACCCTCTCCACCATCGATCCGGACAGCCTCGCGACGGCAGTGCGCGGATGCGCTCCCTGCCTTCCGGCCGATCCCGGAGCGCGTCTGGCGCTTCCTGCCGCTCTCCGGCGCCGCCCCGACCATCAGCGCCGACAGCGGCGGATGCTTCCATTTCGACTCCCTGCCCTACGGCAGGGGACTCGTCGAATATTTCAGCGATGTCAACGGCAACGGCAGGCCCGACCGGGGCGAGCTTTTCCCCTTCGTCGCGCCGGAACCCTTTCACGTGATGGCCGATACGATCGAGGCGCGCGCGCGCTGGGAGGTCGAGGGGGTGACGTTTACGAAGCCGTGCGGGGGATGCGGGCCGAGGGTGGTGCATGCGGCAGACACGGGGGCGGCGGCGGGTAAGAAGCAGAAGCGGGGAATATTAAAATAAGAATGCATCTATAACGGATAGTTAAAGGATCAAAATATTTATTCGATGACCCGCGATCTCTTTGCTTGGAAAGGGCTTCAAAACTGATGAGTCCGTTTACCGGTATGAATGTTGGATGCTACCCGATAGGATAACTGGATTGGAGATCCAGTCCACACGTGATCATAAGGTCACCCGACGATGTGTTCGGCTCTGGTTTCAGCTTCGTTCATAAGCTTATCCTAAAACTTTTTTCAGTTCCCCAAGCAAGTGTACCGATTCTTCTTTATTCAGAAAGGGGGGTTTCATAGTCTTCGCCCAATAAAAATTACAACCTGTCACCTGTTTAATCTGCGGTACAGGCATGTACTTGAGTGGTTCACCTTTCTTTGGTACAGGTGTCAACCATTTCAAATCACGATACATGGCATCGGAGTCAACGTCCTCTTTCACATCGCTCTTTATCTCACCTGCCGCTATAATGCCGTAACCACTGTGATAGAGGAAAACTATGTCGCCCTTGTTGAAGGAATGCACGATTCCCTTGATGCTGCCAAAAGCAGCGACCCGGTTGCCTGTACACATATACCAAATGTCATCTTCCTCGTAGGTGCGGTTGGTATCGAAGATCACACCCTTCGCCTGGTCAGGATTTGAATGTTGGTCATAGGGTAGAGAGAAAAATTCAAAATAGTGTTCACCGGCGATATGGTAAACACGATACGGGATGAAACTAATTGATATTCCTTTTGACTTCCAGTAGTCCACATTACGAACTAATTCCCCATCGCCTGCACTCCCCACTATAATCAGGTGCTGTTTCTTGTTGAATGCAGAGCGATCCAGCGGGTGCTCTAAATCAAAACCAATTTTGTGTTCTTCCTGAAGGTTCACGGGCTTGTCATCCCGATAATGTCGGAACTTTTCTTCCAGCTTTTCGTAACTTAATCTTCCAGCCTTTTCGCAATACTGGAGCGCCTGATGAACAGCTCCACCGTCTGGCGTGTGCCCGTTTCAATTCAAAAATCACAAGATCACCCTGTTTGTTAAGAGCATATATATCTGCCTCTGGCTGCCATGGGCGTTCCTGTAAGATGGGCATCAACTCATTACCTTCAAAGAGCACGTCCCAAAGATTCTGTGCCAAAAGATCTTCGAGTTCCTTTTCTAAAGGTAAACTGTGGAACGGAAGCGGATCGATTGAGTTAAATATTTTTTCTGATTTTCCAAGTTTGTAGAGCATTTTTTATAATTCTCCTCTATTTATCTGGTTCAATAAAAACTATTTTAAACAGAGAAACCGCAACTCTTGATGCCGTTGATCCTATAAAGGTGGACATAGCGGTTGAGGAGGCTACGGCCCCACGCGGTTGACGCATCGTCCACCATAGCGCTCCACCCAAATAAGTATTTGATGATTAACGTTACCGGCTTGTCAGCCCATGTTTATTAATTATCAACCCACTCATGACCACCACCCCTTGAACAAGTCCCTACGAGCAGATGGCTTGATGAATTCTGAGTGGTTCCACACTTAATACATTTATTCTGCATCTGATAAATCATATTGGATTATTCCCGAACAATTATTCAATATTATGCAAATATCTTTCTAAATACAACTTTATTTTGCTCATAGATTGCCAATAAGTTATCATAAGAATCTGTATTTTTTCCAAATTCTTCTCCCAACCACTTTCTGATATTTCTCGGCCCATACCACTTCGCAACCCTACTCCCCTTTTTCCTTTCACGGCTAAATAAGGGAAGGGAAATGATTGTGCCATCTGTTTTTTCCACTGTTAAAATCAAGCCTTTCAATTCAACACTTTCATTTAATTTTGACCGCTGAATCTTTTTTGCTCTAACCATTTCTAACTCCAATCTTATGGTTTATTAAATGAGGTTCTCCCATTTCTTCCACTGAATTTTGGATTTAAGGGCTGCTGAGAAAGTGGGCATTTAGGAATTCCTTCCCATGCTTCTTATGGCAGGTCGATTTCTCTTGCCCCATATAACCAAAGCCCACTGTTGATATGCACGGCCCTTGAATTTGCTATGTTTGCTATTCGAATACATTCAGTATGAATAAGTTGTTCGGTGGCATATCCGACACGAAGACCGGGTTCATTTTCATTCAACCAGTTTCTATCGAAGTTACAAAATTGCGGGAATTCATTTAACAATCGCATAATCCCTTTAACCACTTCCCTGCCGGTTGGAAGCACAATTGCATCAATGTTTGAATCAGCCCAATGCTTATTTTCGATTGTCAGTATTATTTTAAAAGGGCCAAGAAAAAGCCATGTTCCGACTCCTGATATCTGATGATTATCAATCAATCTTGTTATATGCCTCAACGCTTGCTGTTGACATTTTACAATATCTTTGGCATCACAGTGCTCGAAATCTGGCAAAATGGCATTGACTGCATCTTTAAAGATTTTCAGACCGGTCATTCCAGAGATTAGACTCTCAATCCCCAAATACCCATCGAAATTATCCAAAATGTTTAAATCTAACGGATCATTCGAGTCAAACCAAGGAATTGCATAATCTAGAAAATCATTGCCATCGGTAGCATGGTGAGTCCATTGTAATGCTGATCCAAGCACAACGGCGAAATAGGAATTCCCGTTAGTCGCATTGTAATGTCCGATCAAAGGAGCATGACGATCATGTATTCTATTGTTTAAACTTTCCCCTTCAATGGCAAGTTTTCGGAAAATGATATTTTGAAGATTATTCATATGAGATTTCCTTCCGATTAAATTTGGATATTAATCTGTAATTCTCCATTTAGACCTGAAAAATAGAAATCCTGCTCAGGTTGCCTTGCTTTCCTCATGAATATAGGTCATTTTCATCTTGCTGTCAAATAAAAAATGCCGTCAAATTTGCTTCTGAGGCCATAACATATTCTCTTGATGCATGAATCTGCGAGATTCCTGAATCTGAAGAGGGCTTCCTCAATTATTCAAAGCCTGTTCTAACGCCGTTTTACCCCCCATAAAACGCCCTTCTAACGTCATTTCGGGCCTTATTTATCCGCCTTCCAAAAAAAATGACCGGGCGCGCCCTGCTTTTTTATATATTGTTGCCCTATCCCTCCTTATTTATCCGCCTTCCATAAAAATTGACCGGGAGAGCCCTGTTTTTTTCTATATTGTACGTAGTTTTTTCTTATACCCACACAAGGAGGTTCCATGAGACTGCTGCCGGCAGGAATGCTTCTTACGTTTTCCCTTGGCTATTTTTTTAATCCAATTTCCGCAGATCCCTGGAAGATCAACGCCACGGGCAACCTCGGAACGGTCGTCAACTCGTACAGTAACAGCTGGGTCGGCGGCAACGCGGGGTCTTTCTCCTGGAGCGCGCAATTCCTCGGCATTGCGGAGAAGCAGCTCTCCGATCATCTCAACGCCCAGACAACGCTCAAGCTCCAGTACGGCCAGACCGAGACGCAGGACAAGACAAGTCATATCTGGAGCCTGCCGCAGACATCGGTCGATCTCATCGATGGCCAGGAGCTTCTGCGTCTCACCTCCGGCTGGTGGGCCGACCCGTTCGCGAGCGTCCGCTTCATCAGCCAGTTCAAGGATGCGAGCGATACGCTGCTAACCCGCTCCATCAATCCGATCACCGTTACCGAGGCTATCGGGGTGGATAAGACGCTCCGGAAGACGCCGACCCTCACCTGGTCGGCCCGCGGCGGCGTTGCCATGCAGCAGTATATCGATCGCGACGTTCTTGATACTGCAAGCAAACTCCGGAACACCCAGTCCGCCAATGACGGCGGCGTGGAGGTCGATATGCACCTGAATGCCACCAATGCAAAAAAATGGGCCACCCTCCTGAGCGACCTCCGGGTCTATGAGGCGATAGTCAGTTCGCAGTCCGGGCAAACCACCGGACCGGCCGGAAACGGCGCCTGGCGCGACCCGCGTGTAAACTGGGAGAATACGGCGACCCTCTCCTTTGCCAAATACCTGATGTTTAACATGTCGTTTTTTCTGGTGTATACCACCCAGCAGAGCAGGGCGTTGCAGGTACAGGAGACATTTTCGGCGGGGCTGACGTATACGTTTCTGAAAAAATAGACGAATGAAAACATTTAGATTAGAATTTCGTCCACAATTTCGTTTTAATTTTGGCCTCAACCTTTGCTGTAACTCTCATGATACCGGTCCAGACCTGATCGCGGGCCGGCGTGCCGGGTTTCTCGCCCTTGTGAGAAATGCCCCTGATCGTCTCGTCGTCGCTGACCGTCGCCTTCTCCCAATCGTCAAAAACAACGGTCCGGGCATCGAGATCGACCATGACAAAGCGAACCGTGACCTCGGTCGTACGGCTGTTGATGGTGCGGGTGGCATTGGTCGGGACAAAGTCCCCCTCCCGGTTGAGCTTGACAAAGCTGCCGACCTCCGCCTTCTTTTCACGGGACTCGGCGCTGATCCCGCACGGCGTCGCCAGATACCGGAACGGTACGCAGGAGTCGTTGGCGTCCAGAAGACAACCCGCGAGTTTCCGGATCGTGATCTCATGCAGGGTGCCGTGTTGCGACAGCAATGCTTCGATTTTTTTCGCTGCCGTATCGAACGCGGCCGCCGGATAGTTTCCCGATAGCGGATACCGCTGATAGAGAATCGTCACGCTGTCCGGAAATTGAACCATCGCATGGGGGAAGGTGTTGATTTTCCGCAGGAGGCTTCGTTTAACGGTCGCCGGGGAAGGCGAATCCGGCAGGTCCGCTCCGCTGGAGGCGGACATAAACGCGGCGAAGGCGGCGAAAACTACGGGTCCGGCGAAAGGTACTGTTCGAAAAAAGCGGGGGCTCACGACGCCGCTCCCTTACAAGAGCCTCTGCACCTCGTTCTTATCGTGCCGTACCGGCCGCACAAGAGCCATCATTGCCATCCCGTTTTTAAACAACGTCACCATGCCGGTCGATTCCGACACGACCACCGACAGGGCGTTCGTGCAGGCGGTGATGCCCGCCGCCGCGGCATGACGGGCGCCGAAACCGCTCGGAATCGGCGGCGCATCGTCGACCGCCGCGGGCCGCAGGTAGCTGCCGGCCGACACCACGATGCCGTCGCCGGTGATGATGAAGGCGCCGTCGATGCTGCTGAACTCCTTGACCGTTTCCGCAAGGCTCGGATCGAGGATGTTGCGCTCCGCTTCGCTGTACCCGCGAAACGGGTTGATGACGAGCTGCCGCACATGGGCGGTTACCGAATTGGTGTCGCCGACCACGAAAATGGTCCCGATCGGCTTCCCTTCGCGTCCCTCAATGGCGATCTCGCCGGCAATGGCGATCAGCCGTTCGAGCACCTCCGGTTTGACCTCCGGCGGCACGATGTTCTGCGTCGTGGCAAAGAAGAAATCGTACTCCTTCTCGACATCGATGACCACGATGGTATCGAAGACATCGTTATTGGGTTTGCCGGAAATGCATACCACCGCGTCGCCGCGGCTGATAAGTCCCCTTGTCAATCCGAGCAGGATGCCGATCTTCACCTGGTCGGTCCGCGATGCGGGGATCGCCGGCACCTGCAGGAAGCCTTTGATACGGCGGTCGCCCTTCGGATCAAAGCGCGTCCTGTTGCTGGTTACCACAATGAGCTTCACACCGGTCTTGACCTGATCGAGGAACTCGTTCTCCCGCACGGCATCGGCGAACACCATGATTGCGCCGGCCTTGATCTCCCGGGCAAGATTCATCGCGGCACGCAGGATCGGCATGACATCCCGGCGCTGGCGGCGGGCGCCTTTTTCCTGCGCGACGCTCCCTTTTTTCAGCGACCGCAACACCGCCCGTATATCGACCTTGCACCTCGGGCAGGAGCAGTGCTTCCCGAACCGCATCGGATTTGAAGAAATCCGCCAATTCCGACAATAGCTGTATGTGAAGGGAGCTATCCGCATCGTCGCGGGAAACGAGAAGCACGATGATATGCGCACGCGCCTTCCGCGCCGCATTATACTCGATCCCGGTCTTGCTGCGGCCGACGGCGACGGCAAACTGCTCCCTGATCGGCACCCTGGCCTGCGGCAAGGCAAGTCCCTGGCCGATAAAGGTGGAGGCGGACTCTTCGCGCCGCAGGATCTCGTCGATGATGCTCCTCGGTTTCCGTATATCGGTAGCCTTGCAGAAGGCGGCGACAAGTTCCCGCAGGGCCTCCACTTTATCGTCGCTCTCGAGATCGACGACGGTCGGAATGGCAAGATACTGTTCAAACACCATGAAGACCTCCCCTCTGCCCGCTGCTTATGGTTTCACCACGTCAATGACCGGCGCGGCGTAATACCCGACGATCGATTTTTTTCGAACGGTCATGACCTCATTCTTGAGGGTTATGGCCTTGAGGCGAAGCAATTGCCGCTGACCTTCGGCTGCCATCCCGAAGAGCGATGACAGGCGATCGAGTGTTTTCATGTTCCGTCCCGCCCGCCGCAACGCCTCGATCACCGGGGGAAGGCGCGAAACCGCCTCGTCGAGCGACAGCGCGCCGCCCGTGCGAAGGAGAAACGCCACGACATGCATCGGGAGCATCCGATAGAGGGCGCAGAAGCGCTGCTGCATGATATCCGCAAGCTTCTGCATGGAGGCGCGATGCTCGAAAAAAACATCGCCGCGACCGCCCGAGGTCCGGTTCCCCTCTATATCGATTACGTCGCGTACCGCAAGCGGGGGATCGTAGTCGATATGAACCGCCCCGTAGGGCTTTCCCCATCTCCGCGCGAGGAAGAACGGCGCAAACGCCATGATATCGGCGCCGAAATAGAAGATGCTGCCCAGAAGCCGCTTTAAAAAAGAGTTGGTCCGGCGTCGGAATTTTTTCCCGGTAAGGAGCAGATCGAACCACGGCACATCCGGCGGGCACTCATAGGAGATCGCCATAGGCAGCAGAACGACCTCTTCATCGGGCAGTTGCGACTGCATCAGAATTGCCGCCCCGAGGACGCCGTTTTTCACCTCGAGCATGGAGCCCGAATAGCTGCGGCCACCCTCCGGGAAAACGACCACCGCTTCCCGCTGCGCCATCATGCTCACGACCTGGTTGCAGAGATTTTTCACGTAATTCCGTTCAAACGCAATCTCCCTCGCCACCGTAAAGGCGCCGAACGAACGGAACCGGGACCCGATCCAGGGAAGTTTCGTGAGGTTGTCCCCGGCGGCAAACCGCAGGTGCTTGAAGCCCCGGAAAAACAGCAGATGACCGATCAGGAAATAATCGACATGGGACCGGTGGGTACAGACCACCATGTGGGGATGCCGCTGTACCGCCGGGGCATCGATCGCCGGACCTTCGACATCGATGTCAGTGAACGCACGCCGTAAAAAGCGGTCCACGCCGCCCGATATGCCGATTATTCTCTGATGGTGCGTCTTCATTCTCTCATCGATGGCGCGGATCAGCCGTGATGCTATTCGTTTAAAATACTCGGTAGGCAGGCTTCGAGTCTCCCCGTACCGTTACAATCGTTTAAAAAAATACCGACTCGAGAAAATCGATCGCCTTCAGCCCGGTTCGGATTTCAAGATGAAACCGGCAGTAATCGGCAAAAAGGCGGGTCAGCCGCATCCGTGCCGCCGCGGGAAGCGGTTCGATGCCGCAATCGCTTCCCGCGGCTCCCTGTTTACAAAGAAATGAGACCGCCGGCCCCGGCACAAAGGCGGATGCCGGACCGCCGCCGCATGCACGGCAGAGGAGCCCTCCCCGGTCGATTGCGAGCACCCCCCCTTCCCGTGCAACGGCATCGCTCCCGCAGCGCATGCACTCCCGCAGGTTAAGCATGAACCCGAGGTGCAGCGCCCACCCGCAAAAGAATCGCCACAGTTCGTGAAGGGGGATCGCCGCCGGATCGGCTTCTTCGAGGCGGTCGAGAAATTCGCACGCGAAATCGAACAGTTCGGGATGCGTCTCGGGAGCGGTGACCGACTTGAGAATAAGCTCGAAGGCGGCATCCCGCAGGGTGAGTTTGCCGAGGTTGCCGCGGATCGACGGGTAATACTGTGCAACGGAGATCTGCCCGATGGTATGAAGATCGCGGTTTGGTTTCAGGTAGAGCACAAGCTCCGCCACGAGGCCGCGTTCCAGAGTGAGAGCCGCCAGCGGCGAACGGCGTACCCCTCTGGCAATCGCGCTTACCCGGCCGTGGCTCCTCGTCAGGAGCGCGGCGATTGAACTTGACTCTTGAAAAGGAATGAGCGACAGGACGATTGCGGGGGTTTTTTCGATGCTCATCGGTGTACTTTTACGGAGTATCGGCCCGGTTTTCCCGCGCGGGTCCGGGGCGGAAAATTTGCAGCCAGTTCCCGCGCGCGGAGAGATGAACCGGCTCCCCTCCCTGGCCTCCCGCGCCGAGCACTCCCGCCGACACGACCAGCTTGAATGCCTGTTCAACGGGAATATCCACGGTGACAAGCTCCTCCTCCGGTGTATAAAAGAGAAATCCGGTCGTGGGGTTCGGCGCGTTGGGGACAAAGACCGCAACCAGTTTTTTCCCGGCCTTTGCCGAAAACGGCTGGTTGTCTTCCGACGTCACAAACCCTATCACGTAACAATTTTGGTGCGGGTATTTCATGAGCACCACCCGCTCGAACAATTTCTTCTTGTCAATAGTCACCGTATCGACGATCTGCTTGATGATCAGATATAATTTGTTAAGAACCGGGATGCTGGCGATGACGGCGTTGCCGGTGGCGATGACTTTCCGGCCGAACCAGTTTTTCGCGGCGAGGCCCACGAGGTAGAGGATGAGAAGCGAAACGAAGAGCCCGGCGAACGGGGGCCAGTGAAGGCCGAGTGCGCCGGGAAGCGCCTTGTCGGCCCACTCGAAGAGCCGCCACAGGATGACCACCGAGAGCACCGCCGGGATCGCTATGAAAATGCCGGCGAACACCGTCCTCCGGATCTCCCGGAAAAAATGTCCGACGCGGGAGTGCTCTCTAGTCATGGCCGTTTCTCGATGAATTTGTAAACTTTCTCATCCGGCCGCGCCATGCCGAGCTTTTCACGGGCGATTCGTTCGATATAGGTCGTGTCATTTGTTAACCTGGCGATCTCCTGCCGCAGCGAATCGATGGCGCGCCTGCCCTGCCGGATCTCCGCGCTCTTGGCCTTTTCTTCACGGTAGAGATAATAGATGCCCTGCTTCCCGAAGAAAAAGAACCCCGCCCCGGAAAGCAGCGCAGCGGAAACCCCCCATCCGATGACCCGTTTTATACCCATTGGCAACGACGGCTCCCTTTCACCCCTCATACCCGGATATACTGCTGGCCGCTCAGCTGACGCACGAGCCCCTTGAGCTCCAGCATGAGAAGAACGTCGAAAAGCTGCATGACCGGCCTCTGGACAATGGCCGACAGTTCATCCATGCGGCGGGGCGTCTCCGAAAGCGTCTCGTAGATGCTTCGCTCGAATTCCGAGAGCAGCGAAAGCTGGATGCCTCCCCGAACACCCCCCGGCGTTTCTCCGGGGGATTGCCCTTTATGATGGTAATTGCCGAAAAGCGAGAGCGCCTCGGCTATTTCGCGGCCGCTGCGCGCGGGAATTGCCCCCTCTTTGATCAGGTTGAACGTGCCGGCGCTCTGCGGCGAGGTAATCGGTCCCGGGACCGCAAATACGTCGCGGCCCTGCTGCAGGGCGTAGGATGCGGTGATGAGCCCGCCGCTTTTCTCACCGCCCTCAACGACCAAGACTCCGGCGGAAAGGCCGCTGATGATCCGGTTGCGCCGCGGGAAATTGAACGGCTCCGGCCTGGTCCCCATGGGAAACTCGGAAATAAGCGCGCCGGCGAAGCGGATTTTTCCCGCGAGCGCCGCATTGTCGGACGGGTAGAGGATATCGATGCCGCACCCGAGCACCCCGATGGTTCGTCCGCCCTGCTCGATGCAGGTTTCGTGGGCAATTGCATCGATGCCCCGCGCAAGGCCGCTCGCGATGACGAACCCCTCGCCGACCAGCTCTTTCGTGAGCAAACGGGCCGCGCTCCTGCCATAGGCGGTCGGCGATCGCGTACCGACCACGGCCATGCACGGGAGCGTAAACACCGAGGCATCGCCGCGCACGAAAAGAACGGGCGGCGGCGCAAAGATTTCTTTCAGGTACCGGGGGTATTCGGGTGAAGCGAGGGTGAGGATCCCGACGCCCTCTTTTTCGGCCAAAGCCGCCTGGTTTTCCGCTTCGGCAAAGAGCTCCTTCACTGACATGCCGGCAATGCATGCGTCCGGGATGATGCCCTCATGGTGCAACTCGGAGACGGAGCGGCGGAACACCTCCTCTGCGGAACCGTGGCGATCGATGAGGTGCTTGATCCGCACCGGCCCCAAACCCTTGACGGAATTTAATGCGATCCACTCGACATGGGACATGACGACGCTCTCGATTGAACAACGCGGGGGGCGGTTTTCACGGTAAAATAGTTCATGACGTCCGCCACTTCGATTGGAAAGCCCGCCGGCGCCGTCAGCCCGATCCGCGGGAAATGAACTATTTTCTGCGTCATGCCATCCGTATATTTCCAGACTTTCGGCTGCCAGATGAATTCGGCCGATTCCGATTCCCTGCTTGACGCATTTGCACACCGCGGATGGCATGAAACCCCCTCACCCGAAGAGGCCGACCTCATCATCGTCAACACATGCAGCGTACGGGAGCATGCGGAAGCCCGGGCCCGGGCGCGGATCGCCGAAATCGCCGCCATCAAGGGGAGATCCGCCGGGCGACGGCTGTGGGTCATCGGCTGCATGGCGCAGCGGCTGGGCGCGAACCTGAAGGAGGCAATTCCGGCCATCGATGCGGTGATCGGCGCCCCCGAACTCGGTGACCCGGAAGCGGTGATCCGGCGATATTTCGGCGATGACAAAGCGGGAACGCCCGTCCCTCTTGAACCGAAAGCGAGCGAATTCGTTCCGGTCGTGCGCGGGTGCAATAACTGCTGCGCCTATTGCATCGTTCCGTTCGTCCGCGGCAGGGAGACCTCGCTGCGGGCGGAGACGGTCGTTGCCGACGTCAAAGCCCGAACGGCAACCGGGGTGTGCGAGGTGACCCTTCTCGGTCAGAATGTCAATTCATACCGCGACGGCGAAACCGATTTCCCCGGACTGCTTAAACGCATCGCCGGGATCAGCGGACTCGCGCGCGTCCGCTTCATGACCTCGCACCCGAAGGACTGCACCGAAAAGCTGATCCGCACCATTGCGGAGAACGAGAAAATCTGCCCCCATATTCACCTTCCGGTGCAGGCGGGCTCCGACCGTATTCTGTCGCTCATGAACCGGAAGTACACAGTTGACCACTATCGCTCGCTGTGCGCCATGATCCGCCGCCTCCTGCCGGATGCGGATATCACGACCGATCTCATGGTCGGTTTCCCTTCGGAAACCGAGGAGGAGTTCGCGGCCACGCTCGCTCTCGTCAAAGAGGTGCGCTTTACCGCCGCGTTCATGTTCGCCTATTCGGCGCGCGAAGGAACCGCGGCGGCCAAACTCAACGACGGCCTGCCGCGCGCCGCAAAAATCGAACGGCTGAACCGCCTCATCGCGCTCCAGACCGCGATAACCCGCACCATCCATGGGAATATGGCGGGCCGTACCGCGTCCATGATGGTCTGCGGACCTTTCGAGAAACGCGGTGAAAAATTTCTCCGGGGACGGGACCGGGGATGCAAAAGGATTCTTATCCCGCATGCCGACCTGCCGCCGGGAACGGTGCTGCCGGTGCGGGTCCTGCGCTCAAGCGGCATGACGCTCATTGCAGAAAGGGAGTGACGCGATGCGGACCATGACATGGTTTTTATTGCTCATTATTACGGTTTTTATCGCGGTAACCCTGATGCTGACGTTCGGGCAGCCCGCTTTCAGGCAGGAGGTGAGCGTGAGCATCGTCTTTTTCAAGACGCGCGCCTTTCCGGTGTATTTCTATGTTCTGGCCGTATTTGTCGCCGGGCTGGTCCTGGGCTTCTTCCCCATGCTCCTCCTCTTTATCCGGACAAAGCGGGAGGCGGTTCGAAGAGGAAAGCGTATCCGGGAGCTTGAGAGTGGAATTTGAAACGGTCATCGGCCTCGAAGTTCACGCCCAGCTTCTGACGAAAACCAAGATGTTCTGCGGCTGCACCACCCCTTTCGGCGATGCGGCGAATACCCACGGCTGCCCGGTCTGTCTCGGGCTTCCCGGATCGCTTCCCGTGCTCAACCGTGAAGCGGTGGGCATGGCCGTGCGCATGGGGCTCGCCGTCGGCAGTTCCATTGCTCCGAAGTCGATCTTCGCCCGCAAGAACTACTTCTACCCGGATCTTCCCAAGGGGTACCAGATCTCGCAGTACGATATGCCGATCTGCCTGGGGGGCGGTCTTCCCATCGTTGTCGACGGGAAGGAGAAACGAATCGGCATCACGCGCGTTCATCTCGAAGAGGATGCCGGTAAACTGATCCACGACCAGGATGCGGACTCGCTGTTCGACGTGAACCGGTGCGGCACGCCGCTCATGGAGATCGTGAGCGAGCCCGACCTGCGCAGCCCGGCCGAGGCCTACGCCTACCTCACCGCCCTCAAACAGATTCTCGAATACCTCGGCATCTGCGATTGCAACATGGAAGAGGGAAGTTTGCGCTGCGACGCGAACATCTCCCTGCGGCCGAACGGGCGCGGCGAAGCTCGGCACCAAGGTCGAGTTGAAAAACATGAACAGCTTCCGAAGTCTCGAAAAGGCGCTCCACTACGAGGTCCTGCGTCAGGCCGACGTGTTGCGCTCCGGCGGTACGATCCGTCAGGAGACCTACCAGTGGGACCCGGCGACCAATACCTCCGCTCCCCTGCGCTCCAAGGAGGACGCCCACGACTACCGCTACTTCCCGGACCCGGACCTGGTGCCGCTTGTCGTCGAGGAGTCGTTCGTGGAGACGCTTCGGGCACAACTGCCTGAGCTTCCTGCAAAGCGAAGAGCTTTGTTCGAAACAGATTATCACTTGAGCGCATATCTGGCTGATTCCACGACTGCGACGCCCTCAATGGCCGATTGGTGGGAAAAATCTTACAATCTCTTCAGCCCTGGCGACGCTACGACGGTAGCCAACTGGAGCGGCGAAATATTTCATATAGTCAAAGATCGAAAGATTGATTTCAGTAAGCTTCACCTGACCCCTGAGCGTTTTGTCGATGTAATCAAGAAAGTTGACGCAGGTGAGATATCCATGCAGGCGGGGAAAAAAATACTTCCATTAATAGAAGCCGAGGACAAAGACCCTGCCGTAATCATCAAGGAGCATGAGCTGGCGCAGGTCTCGGACACATCGCTCCTCGAAGAGGCGGTAAGGAGGGCGATCGAGGCCAACCCGAAGGAGGCGGAACGCTTCCGCGCCGGGGAGAAGAAGCTCATGGGATTTTTCGTCGGCCAGGCGATAAAACTGACAGGGGGGAAGGGAAATCCGAAGGAGATAAGCGGGATCGTGGGGAGGATGCTGGAAGTTTGAAGAAAGTCAAATTCTTTAGGGCAGCGGGGTTTACCACAATAATAAAGTCAAATCCTTTTGGATGGCCGAGCCGTGTCACCCCCGGGTGAGCGAGTGCCAAGTAATAGGCACCCGGTTGGGGGGACACACGAGGCTGTTGCGAAAAAACAAAACATAAAACTAGACGATTTTTATTTGCCGCATGTTTTTTAAAGTACCGCAAAGTCAATAAAATTAATTATCTTGCAAACTCTCCGGCCACACCGAGGGGGCAACGGAATACCGGCCGTGTTTTTGGCCGGGATGAAGCGAGGGGGAGACTTCCCCCTTTAAAGGACGGTGGTAATGGCTGATCCCAGAATTGGCTCCCGGCTCCTGGCTCCCGGCTCCTTTCCCTTTCCCACATTCCTCACCTGGTTCCGCCTCCCCGGCTTCCTCAGTTGGATCGCCGTATCCCGGGCATTGCACTTGCATACTCCTTTTCGTTCAGCTTCTGCGCAGCGGCTTACCACCTGTTTCCCTTTCCGGTCTGGCTCGCCGCAATAATTCTCTTCGCCGCCTTCAGGAATTCTCACCCGTCCTCCCGCCTTTCGTATCATTGCCTTTTTCCTCTTTGCAATTATTTTGTGCATTTCGCGCCGGGCGCACCAGATAGAGCTCTGCGACGACTTCCACACCTGGGCCGGCGACGGAGAGCCGGTCGAGGTCGTCGGCAAGGTGATCTCCCCGCCGATGCCGTACTATGAGGACTATCACTTCCTCCTGCGCATCGACTCCCTGCCGGGCGCTTCATTCCCCGCGCTTCACGGCCTCACCCTCGCCTGCATCGCCCCTTCCAGGCCGCCGCAATACGATCTGGTAACCGTGCAGGGGAGTTTTCACCCCTCCCCGCATACGGCGGAATCCCTTTGCGTACGATGAGTTCCGCGCGATGATGGCGCAAGGCGTATGGGGCCGCTTCAGCGCGCGACAGTGCGAAGTCCTGGCTTCGGCGCGATCGCCGTTCGAGATTCTCGCCGCGGGATTCAGGAAGGTCACCCTCGCCGCGCTTGACCGGATAGTTGATTACGACAATCGCGCCATCCTGATGGCGTCGATCCTCGACAATACCGAATATCTCTCTCCCTATATCAACAATCATTTTCCGGAAAGCCGGGAATCTATCATTTCATCGCCATTTCGGGCCTCCATACCGTCATCCTGACCGGCGCGCTGTTTTTTTTCTTGCGGCTGCTCCGCATTAACCGGACCCGACGGGCGTGATCGCCCTCGGAGTGCTCTGGGCCTATCTTCTCTTCATCGGCATGATTCCGTCACTCCTCCGCGCGACCATCATGGCCACGTTTGTGATTGCCGCGCTTATTTTCGAGAAAAAAAGGTATGGCCTGCAGGCGCTCGGCCTCGCAGGAACGACCCTTCTGGCGCTCTCGCCCGAAAATCTCTTCAGTCAAGGTTACCAGCTCTCCTTTGCGGCAACCTTCGGCATGATTACCCTTCTGCCGATTTGCAACCGTCGGATCTCCCGGCCGCGAAATGGATTTGTTCGCGGTACGGCCGCTATTCTTGCCTCGTCGGTTGCCGTCTCCCTGATATGTTTTCTCACCACCGCGCCCATTCTCCTCTATCATTTCGGCTTTATTTCCTGGTTCGGAATCATCGGGAATGCCGCGGGGGCGTTTGCCATGACCGGTTCCCTGTGGGCATTTTTTACCGGGCTACCCCTTCAGGCAACGCTGCCCTTTGCGGCCGGCATTCCGCTCTGGGCATCGGAGCGATGCATGGATCTAGTGGTGGCGATTGGAAAGATCGCCTGCTGTTTCCCCTGGAGCCAGACGGCCTATCCCGTCCTGCCCGTGGAGTTCATCATCTTCTTCGTGCGGCCGTCTTGATCGGCGCGGCGGCAATCCGCCCGGAACTCCTGAAAGGCTGGCTGCTTGCCGCCGTCTGCCTGGCGGCGATTTTTCTGCCGGCCGACATCGTCTTTCGCCGCTCGGTGCGGGAAACCGAAGCGGTGCGGTTCGAACTGCCGCGATGCGGGCTGCTCGGCATCCGCTGGCCGACGCATGAGGCGTGCCTCATCGCCAACGGACCGGTCCCTGCGCTCTCCAGCGCCTTTTCGATGCAGGTGATGCCGTGGGTCCGCCACGACTGCGGCAACCGGCTCGATTGCGTGTTTCTCCTCCGGAAAGTGATGGAGGCCATGAACGCGGATAGCGGAGGGGCCGGCTTTCCCCCTTCGGCGGCGGTGCTTTCACTCCCGGAACCATCGGGGGGCGAGGCTTCACGCGCACGTCCGGAAGATGTCGCCTTTCTGCCGGACAACTCGTTTCATTCCGTTTATACTCCCGGAACGGGCTGCACCTGCACGGTTCGCTACCGGCCCTTTGCCATGGATGTAAAAGTCATCGTACCGGGATTCGATACGATTTTTCCTCTTCCGGCGGCGGGGTCGCCGCGCATGCATCCGGCTCCGGATCATTCAGGGGAGAATTCGGCCGTTGTCTTCCGGTTTTCCAGGGGTCATACCCGCGCCTTCACCGTGGTTCCTCCCGACCATCCCCTGCGATGAACGGCATGTTGCTTTATGCAAAATTTTCCGGCTCACCTCTTGCCCGGAGCCGTGCTTTCATTTATACTTTGAGCGTAGCACCGGCCCGAAGGACTGCCTCGAAGGATTACCATGAGAAATGGAAAAAAACGATGGATTTATCGATTACAATCGAAACGCGGGAAGAATGGCGTTGTGTTACAGTGTTCGGGGAATTTCATAGTCAACTCAATACCGCTCGCCCGCGAAACGTTCGATGAGATCGAATCCGGGCACGATGAGCGGATCGCGCTCGATCTGACCCTGGTTACCGGATTCGACGACGCCGCGATGAGCATCATTCTGAATTTGAATAGGAGAATCGTCCGGAAAAACGGCCGGATGGTCGTCATCGGGCCGAATGAAAAAATAAGAGAGACCTTCGCACGGATCGGATTCATTCCCGCCGTGCAAATCTTCGATTCCACCGATCTCTTTATGCAGAGCCTTACGGTGCAATGAGCCGGAAAGCGATGTGCCGAACCGCGGCATTTCTTTGTTTCTGCGGAATCTTCAGCGGCTGCTCTGAAAAAACGCTTCCCACGGCCTCCGAAACCGGGATACTGAACTATTTCATCAATCCTTCGATACAAGCCCGAGTGGAACTTGCCGGGGAGCGGGCCGATTCCGCAACTATTATCGCGGCTTTCCGCTCGGTCAGAAGCAGTTTCGCCACGGGGATCCGGAAGGCGTGGCTCACCGACACCGCCGGGAGCTCCTACTGCATGGGGTATAGTACCCCTGCGGCGGTTGCGCCAGACACCACCTATCCGCTCATCATCTATCTCCATGGCGGCACCGGTTCGCCGCGTACCGACAAGGGCGATTCCGCGTTCCGGATGCTTTCCGACCTAGCCGACACCTTCAAGATTTTTATCGCCAGCCCCTCCGCCAACCGTTACACCCCCTGGTGGAGCGCCAACGGACTGTATCGGATCCTGCAGACGCTCCGCTACATGTCGCTGCACTACCCGATCAATCCGGACAAGGTATTCCTCGCGGGGGTTTCCGACGGCGCGACCGGCTGCTATGCCGCGGCCAACACCATCCCGGCGCCGTTTGCCGGATTCATCGCGGTTTCCGGCTTCGGCGGCATGCTCCCCATGGTCGGCATGCCGCTCGTTCCCGGAAATCTCAAGGCCCGGCCGATCTATAATGTCAATGCGGGGCACGATCGCATCTTTCCCATAGAAACGGTCACCGGGTTTGTCCACGCCCTCCAGGATCAGGAGGTTCCGGTAACCTTCAAGGTGTATCCCGACGAACTCCACGGCTTCGACTACCGGGCAAGGGAGATGGGAACCCTCGCCAACCTCCTGCGCACCTGGTCGCGGCCCGTTCCACGACGAATCTCCTGGACCTTCATCGACGGGTTCCCCAATCGCCCCGATAATATTCTTGAATGCAAACCAATGTCCCGCGAGGCCGATCTCACGGCCTTCTGGTCCCGCGACACGCTTTTGCTTCGCTGGAAGGGCATCGATTCGGTGACCCTGCACTTCCCGGCGGCCTCCACCCCGCCGAAACTGACATGCTCGCTCCTGTCAGATGAAGGGAAACCGCGAATCTGTCCGGCGGCGAAGCTGACCTGGCTCGAATCCCTCGACCTGATGGTCTTGACCGGATTTCCGGGGTTTCAGAAGGAAAATGTCTACCGGATAAAATTTTAGCGTTTCCAACTATCCTCTGATGGAAATGACCCCAACGCCGAGGCAGATGAGCACGATCCCGGCCCAGTTGATCAGCGTAACTTTTTCTCCGAGGAACAGGATACCGGCCAGGGCGACCATGATGTAAACCAGACTTAACGAGGGGTAAACAAGGGTCAGCGGGTATTTCGAGAGCAGGTCCAGATAAAACAGCGTGCCGAGAATGCCGAGCGCGCATCCGAGAAGAACGAATGGAGAGGAAATGACTTTCATGAGAAAGGGGAGGCACTCGCCCACGCCGGGGGTGAATTTTCCAATCCGATTCATCCCGAGCTTCATGAATATGGAATTTCCCGCGAAAGAGAAACTGACAATCATAATAAATAAAAATCCGCGAACATTCATATTCGGTCCTTCCAAAAGGTTGTATTAAGTATAATAATATAACAGTAATAGGCCCCCCGATGGTGCAGTAATTCGGCGATTTTCGAAGGAATCCGCCGATTGCCCTCCGGGGGCAATTCCCATCACCGCTTCAATCATATAGTATATTCATATGTCTTATTGTAAAGAGTACGAATAGTATCGTCAGGAGCACCCGGTGATCATCCACATGGCCAGAGGCGCCACGCCGTTGCAGGAAAAAGCGGTTCTCGACCGCGTCGTCGCGGCCGGGTTCAAATACGAGATCATCCACGGCTCGACCGGCATCGACGTCATCGGCATTCTCGGGGACCTCAGCGGGCTCGAAGAGAGTTATTTCAGCGAGATCGACGGCGTTGACCGGGTCATGCGGATCAGCAAGCCCTACAAGCTGGTGTCGCGGCAGTACTCTTCCGCCGATAAAATCATTCGGGTCGGCGATTACACCATCGGCGGGGGCGGTCTCGCCCTCATGGCAGGACCGTGTTCGCTTGAAACGGAAGAGCAGGTGATGATCATCGGCGCCTATGTCAGCGCGCTCGGAATCAAGATCATGCGGGGCGGGGCCTACAAGCCGCGCACCTCGCCCTACAGCTTTCAGGGGATGGGGCTCGATGGTCTGAAGCTTCTTGCCCGTGTCCGCGAAAAGTTCGGCCTTAAAATCGTCACCGAGGCGACCGGTCTCCACCGCCACATTTCGGCCGATGGAAGCCTCGAACAACGGAACGTCCTCGAAAACGTGATCGAATATGCTGATATCATCCAGATCGGCGCGCGCAACATGAAATCGTACGGTTTCCTGCAGGAGCTTGCCCGATTGACCGCAGATACCAGGAAACCAATCCTGCTCAAGCGGGGGGACTCCTCGACGCTCAAGGACTTTCTTCTGGCCGCGGAATACATCGTTTCGAGCGGCAACCCGAACGTGATTCTCTGTCTCAGGGGCATTCGCACATTCGAGGAACCCGAATTCCAGCGTTACACTCCGGACATAGGAGCCATAACGGTTCTCAAGAGTGAAAGCAATCTGCCGGTCATCTTCGATCCCTCCCACTCCATCGGCAACCGGCACTATGTGGAGCGCGTAAGCATGGCCGCCGTTGCTGCCGGGGCGGACGGCCTCCTCATCGAGACCCACAATGACCCGGCCAATGCCCTGTGCGACGGCGACCAGAGCGTTACGAGGGAAGAACTCGGCCGCCTGAAGAACATGGCTCTGAAGGTTCATGCGGCGATCAGGCCGCACCGTCCTGAGATCCCGCGCGGTTCCTCTTAACCGAACCCTCGCATCATGCTCCACCATCTAGCCCATCTCGATGTCGTCATTTTTTCCCTTATAAATTCCCATCATACGTTGTTTTTCGACCGGTTTTTCCTTCTTGTCACCTGGCTCGGCAACGGGTGGGTTGCCGTTCCGGCCGCCGGTGCGGCGCTGTTCCTGTTCACCCCCCGTCCTCTTCTGGCCCGGACGCTTCTGGTCGCGGCAATCGCGGGCGTACTGACGGGCATCTGCAACACCCAGATCAAGCGCAGCATCGACCGTCCGCGTCCCCTCGCGTACTTCGCGGCGGCCTCCGCAAACGGCGGACCGGGTCGGTTGCATGTCCTCGGAGAGCGGTTGCGGCAGCACTCATTTCCTTCCGGTCACGCCGCCACGGCATTTGCCGCCGCCGCGATTATCTTCCTTTTGTTAAAGAAAAAATGCATTCTTGTTTTTATCCCGGCGGTTCTGGTCGCTTACTCCCGCGTGTACCTGGGAGCGCATTTTCCGCTCGACACCGCCGGCGGCGCGATCCTGGGGTGCTGTATTCCGGCCCTCGTCATTTTCATCTTCCGCCGGCGGAGGCATCCGGGCTTCGCCGGCACTACGGGAGGAGCGCATGATTCACAACCAGCGGGTCGTCGTGGTGCTGCCGGCCTATAACGCCGCCGCGACGCTTGAACAGACCTATGCCGAAATTCCCCGGGACCTCGTGGATGATATTATCCTTGTCGATGATGCCAGCCGCGACACGACCCTGGAGGTCGCCAAAAAAATCGGCATCTCCTGCGTGGTGGCGCATGAAAAAAACCTCGGCTACGGCGGGAACCAGAAGACCTGCTACGACACGGCGCTCCGCCGCGGAGCGGACATCGTCATCATGCTCCATCCCGATTATCAATATACGCCCCGGCTCATTCCCGCCATGGCGTCGCTCATCGGAAGCGGACTCTACCACGTCGTCTTCGGTTCGCGCATTCTCGGCACCGGCGCCCTGCGCGGCGGCATGCCGCGATACAAATACATCGCCAACCGCGTGCTCACCCTGATCCAGAATACGCTCCTTCGCCGGAAGTTGTCCGAGTATCACACCGGCTACCGCGCTTTTTCCCGCGAGGTGCTGGAACGAATCAATTATCGGGCCAATTCCGACGATTTCGTTTTCGACAATGAAATGATCGCCCAGATTTTCTTCGCCGGGTACGAGATCGCCGAGGTGACCTGTCCGACCAAGTATTTCGAGGAGGCTTCGTCGATCAACTTTTCCCGCAGCATCCACTACGGCCTCGGCGTGCTTCTCGTCACCGGTCAATATGTGCTGCAGAAACTGAAGGTCGCGCGATTCCGGAAGTTCAATTCCCGCTCCGATGGTTGTTACTCCTGAGAAGGCGCGATGGTTTTGCCGTCAATGCCATAGATCGGTAATTCGACCCGAATTCCGCAAAGCATCCGGAGCAATTGTCTCCGATTCCTTTAATTATTTTCTTTGAACTGCCGCCAGCAGTGCAAGCGGGGGAGGCTTCATGGGTAAAATTTCCGCGATTATTCTTCTCTCGGCAAGCCTTTGTGCGGTTTCTGCCGGCGAGAACGATGTCGGCAGATACAATATCGGCCTCGCCGCCGGATTCACGACCGGCTACGGGCTCTCCTATCGCCAATGGTTCGACAACGGCTATGGCCTGCAACTCACCTGCGGACCCTACTACGATAAGACCACGAGTTCCACCGATGCCAGCGTCAGCACGGGCGTCACCGGACTTAAGGTAATCAATTCGGTAAGGGGTCTCAACTTATTCGGCTATGTGAGCGCTCACATGCATTATTCCTATTCCATGGACACCGTTTATCTTGACATTTATCCCGAATCAAGCGTTTCAGAGACGACCACCCTTTATATCGGCGGCGGACCGGGCCTGGATTTCCACACGAAGAGGGTATCGTTCAGCGTCATGACCGGGCTCATGTATAACACCACCCTGCAGCAGAGCAGCGTCCACTTTGGACTTACCGTGGAAACGGCCCTGTACTATTCGTTCTAAATGTACCTTTTCACCAAAAAATTCTGGGATGATCTCCTCCACGATCCCCGCGAGGCGCTGGATTCGCTCAAAGCCAAAGGCAGCGGGTTCTGGCATTCGCTATTCAGGGTCGCGGTTTTCCTCCGGATTGTTTTTTCCGAATACGCTCTCAACCACTGCCTGACCCGGGCCTCGGCGCTGGCGTTCGCGCTTCTGTTGACGCTCATCCCGCTCGTGGCGACGCCCGCCTTCATGCTGGCGAGTCTCGTTGAGGTGCGCCCCCATGAGGTCGAACAGTTTTTCTCCGTTCTTCTCCCCTTCGCGCCGCCCGCCGTCCTCGGCTATATATCCACTTTTTTCGTCAATGCGCAGCGGCTTCGCGGATGGGGCATCGGCGTCCTCGTGGTAGTGGCGGTGGGCCTCTTCGGGGCCGCGGAGGAGTCCTTCAATACCATATGGAAAGTTGCGAAACCACGGTCGTTCTTCGTGCGTCTTCGCGCCTTTACCATGGTCATGGTATACAGTCCGCTTCTTTTCTACCTCTCGTATGATTTCCGGAAGAGCGCCTGGCTGACCCATCTTTCCGGGTTCCTCAGCCTGATCGATATCCTCCCTTTTTTCATCATGGTGCTCGCCTTCGTTTCACTCATCTGGCTCCTGCCGAACACCAGGGTGCGGTTTACTTCCGCATTCATCGGCGGCCTGGTGGCCGGAATTCTTTTCGAATTCGTACGGGGCGGTTTCGGACTGTTCGTGAAGCTGTCAATGCAGACGCATACCATGTACGGCACCTTCGAGATCCTGCCGCTGTTTCTCGTCTCGCTGTTTTTCGTCTCGCTCATCGTCCTGTTCGGCGCCGAGGTGGCATGCGTGCACCAGAATTTCCGCCCGTTTCTCCGCGCGGCGCAGCGGTGGGACCGCCGGGTCGGCGATTATAAAACCTATCTTCTGCTGCGCATGCTCATCGATGCGGTGGCCGCCTTTCAACTGAAAAGGAATCCGCCGAGTCTCTCCTATTACATACGCACCTACGAGCTCACCGAACAGCAGGCTCTCGGACTCCTCAACTGGCTGGTTCGCGCCGACTATCTGCACGGCACCCGCGACAAGGAGCGCTACGTGCCCACCCGTGATTTCTCCGCAACGCCGGTTTTCGAAGTTCTCGACGACTTCCAGATCCAGGGCCTGCATGTGCCGCCGACACCGGCCGATTATACGCGCGAATTCGTCGCTTCACTCATCAACAACTGTCAGAAACGGGCGGATTCACCCGCGGCGCATATTACCTTCGGGGACATGATCGTTAACCTTCAGCAGGGTGAACAACGGTTTTCAAAAACCGTCCCGTCCGCCTGACGAAAGGTCTCCGGCATGGTTCTCCCGCTTCCCGCATCATCTCAGGAGCGTGAAGCGCTCCGCGCGGGTCCGCTCTCCTTCATTTTTGAGAGCGGCGGAATCCGCGGCGTCGCCAATGGGCGGGGGGAAGTGGTCCGGCGCGTTTACCTTGCGGTGCGCGATGAGTTCTGGAACACCATACCGGGCGAAATCTCGAATCTCAGCATCGAAAAAACCTCCTCATCCTGTTCGGTAACGTTCGACTCCCGCCACCGGAGGGGAGAGATCGATTTCCTCTGGCACGGAAACATTACCGGTTCTCAAGACGGTGAGCTCGCCTTTTCCATGGAAGGGAGGGCGCTCTCCTCCTTTAAACGCAGGCGGATCGGTTTCTGCGTGCTCCATTCCGCGGCACTGTGCAAGGGAAAACCCTGCGTCGTGGAGACGTCGGACGGCGGGAGCATCCACTCCGCTTTCCCGCTGCTCATTGCACCGCGGCAGCCGTTCACGAACATCCGTTCCATGACCTACGGTACGGCTGACGGACGGACGGCGACCATCCGTTTCGACGGCGATCTCTTTGAAACCGAAGATCAGCGGAACTGGACCGATTTCACCTTCAAGACCTATGCGCCGCCGATTGACGCGGCAGGAAAGGAAATTATAGAGAAGGGAACGACGATCGGGCAGAAGGTAACCATTTCAGTTTCAGAATCACTTCCCTGCCATGCGCTCAGTCCCGCGCCCCCGTTGCGCCTTGATTTTCGCGTCTCCCGGCCTTCGGGCGTATTTCCCCGTCTGGGATTCACCGCCGATACCAGTGAAGGGCGCGAGAGCTTTACGGGGCGGCCTTCGGGCAACCGCATCGAAGGCCTTCTGCGAAGTCTTGATTTTTCACATGCGCGAATCGACATCCGGTTATCCGGAAAGGACATCGATGGAGCGGCACGGCGGGCCGTTTCGATTGGAAAAAAGCACGTAGTTCCGATTGAATGCGCGCTCCATTTCGGCGGGGATGCGGAGTCCGGGGCGCGGGTCATCGCGGAGGCGTTTACATCCCCGGAAATCCCCGTCTCGCGGTTTCTCATCTATCATGCGAACGGTCCCGCGTTTCTGGAACCCATTCTTCCCTCTTGTGTAAAAATAGTGCGGGACGCCTTTCCTGATACGAAGCTCTTCGCAGGAACAAACGGTTATTTCGTGGAAATTAACCGATCCCGCCCGCCGCTCGGCCTGGTTGACGGCATATGCTACTGCGCGACGCCGCAGGTCCACACCTTCGATGCCATCGCCATAATGGAGAACCTGCCGGGACTCCTGGAAACCCTCACGACCGCGCGCGCCATCGCACTGGGAAAAAAAATCTCCATTTCCCCCCTCACCCTGCGCCCGCGTAAAAACCCGCTGGTTCCCCGGAAAGACGGCGGGCCGGATGAGCGCCGGGGCGCGCTCTTCGCCGCCGCCTGGATGCTCGGCAGCATTGCCTATTGTATCGAGGGCGGGTTGAACAGCCTGACGCTCGGGGCGTTGAGCGGTCCGGAGGGGATTTTTTCGGATGGTGAAGAGATCTTTCCTTCTTTCATCCTTGCCTCATGGCTTTCGCCGTTTATCGGTAGCCCGGCGGCATGCCGGTTTTCAACCAATCCTTCGCGGGTGATCGGTGTAGAACTTGAAAGAGGCGGAAGATTCTCCGCTATAGCGGTAAATTGTACTGGAGAAACAATTTCGGCGGATTTCGGCGGGCTTCCGGCAGGGTGCCGCTGTTCGATTCTGAATGAGGAGGGTTTCAAGCGGGTGCGGGGATTGGACGATCCTGCGGGGGCGGCGCCGGAATTTGGGATTCCTGATGAGAAAAATTCGATTACGCTTGACCTGCCGGCTTATGCGATTATAAGGTTTTCAAGTGGAAACGTAGGGGCGAGTTCTAAACCCGCCCGATAAATTTGATCCTGTCAGGTGCGAGGTATAATTTATGCTTTTTGGATGATTCCGTCAATTTCAACCGAACAGGGATATCTCCCTGCAGGGAGATTGCATGGATAAATGGGAAAAACTGGTTCTGCTCCACCGCACCTTGCGCGACAGCCGGTATTGTGTTCCGCTGAAGACGCTTCTCGAAGAACTCGATTGCTCGGAAGCGACTTTCCACCGCATACGCGGCTATCTTCAGGATTCCCTCGGCGCGCCGATCCTCTATGACCGGCGCTATGGCGGCTATCGTTATTGCCAAACCGATAATGAACCCTTCGAATTGCCCGGCTTCTGGCTGACGAAAAATGAGATCGAGGCGTTGCTCTGTTTCGATCATGCCATAGAGAACCTGCAGGCCGGCTTATTCAAGGAGCTATTCCGCCCCCTTCGCTCCCGGCTCGAACCGCTCCTCAAGGCGCAGAAAACTTCTATCTCAAAAGTCCGCGACCGGATAAAAATCCTCTCAATTAACTCCCGTGAATGCGACCGGAAAGTTTTTTCCACCGTCGCCGGGGCAGTGCTTAAAAGAAAGCGAATCACCATCGGCCACCGCAGCCTGGCGGCCGGCGAGGTGATGCGGCGTACGATCTCACCGCATGCGCTCGTCCGTTACCGCGATAACTGGTACGTCGATGGTTTCTGTCACCTCCGCAACGAACCCCGCACTTTCGCCCTCAACCGCATCACGACCGCTGAAACAGCACCCGGCAGGTTCAAGGTAATTCCCGCCGTAAAAATGAAATCCTTCTATGCCGATACCTACGGTATTTTCACCGGCACAGCCGACAAACTTGCCGTGATCGATTTCACCGGCATCGCCGCACGCGAGGTCTCATCCGAGAACTGGCACCCCCGGCAGCAGGGCACTTGGACTGACGAAGAAACCTACCGGCTGACGATTCCCTTCGGCGACTGCCGGGAACTGGTCATGGACATCCTGCGCTGGGGCGATAAGGCCGAGGTGAGGGAACCTCAGGAACTGCGGGAGAAGATACGGGGAATTGTGGAGGGAATGAAGAAAAATTATGATAAATAGGCGACTCTCATATTTTGAGAGCGGCGGATGGTTATTTTGCTGAGGATGCTTTTTAAGAGGGTAAAACATGATGGATGGAAAGCTTTATTATAAATATTGGGGCAAGGCGAGAAAACGGGAAAATGGGCCGGGTTATGACTATCACCTGCTGCCGTACCATTGTTTGGATGTGGCGGCGGTGGGAAGGGAACTGCTCATTCGCGATAAACGATTACTTGAAAGGATGGCCGTCATTTCCGGGATAGATGAACGGCTTTTGGAAGTCTGGCTCCCATTTTTTTTGGCTTTGCATGATCTTGGCAAGTTCTCCGAAAAGTTTCAGAACCAGAATCCACCTGACCTTTTTAAACAATTGCGTGGAAGAACCAGCAATGAAGTTTATGGGTTGCCAAAGCATGATGGACTCGGATATCTATTATGGAAAGGTAAAAATGGGACTGGTCTTTCCGAAACTGCGTTGAAGGAAAATTGGCTTTCAATTGATGCGGTTGAAGAAAATCGGAATAACTGGACCCGAGTTTTGTGGACATGCGGAAGGTTTGTTTTTGGCCATCATGGGCGTCCGCCTAAAACTGAGAATTTCATGACAATTAAACAAGCATTCAAAGATGAAGATATTGAATGCATCCATACCTTTTGCGATGACTTAATTGCTTTATTGGTCGATAATAGCCATCATTCCAAAGTATTATCCATTGATATATATGAGCAATTTAAAAAGGCCTCATGGATATTTTCTGGTTTTACTGTGTTGTGCGATTGGATCGGTTCGAATGAACATTTTTTCAAGTTTAGGAAGAAACCGGCAAAACTGGATGTTTATTGGCCCGTGGCCCGCAAGAAGGCGCAAAGGGCAATAATTGAAACCGCTATTATTCCTGCAAATGCTTCAATTTTCAAAGGCATGAAATTCCTTTTTCCGAAAATAAAAAAACTTACACCCTTGCAACGTTATGTTGAAAAATGCGATATAGAAAAAGGGCCTCATTTGTTTATTATAGAAGATGTGACGGGAGCCGGAAAAACCGAAGCTGCCCTTGTTTTAGCGCATCGACTTATGGCTTCCGGGGATGCGGATGGCATTTATTTCGGCTTGCCGACAATGGCTACGGCAAATGCCATGTATGAAAGAATAGAAAATAAAAATATTTACGCCCGGTTTTTCGAAGATAATTCATCACCTAATTTAGTCCTTGCACATAGCGCAAGGCATCTGTCAAAATACCTTTGCAATCTTTCCAACCCTAAGCCTGAAAAATCCGTTTTAATGGAAGAAACAGCTGAGCAGCAATGCTCGGCTTGGATAGCTGACAACAACAAAAAAGCATTCTTGGCTGATGTTGGTGTAGGTACTATCGACCAAGCGCTTCTGGGCATTCTACCGTCACGGTTTCAATCGCTTCGCCTTTTGGGTTTATTTCGCAAAGTGCTCATCGTTGATGAAGTTCATGCCTATGATACCTATACCAATGAATTGTTACAGAATTTATTGCGTTTTCATGCGGGTCTCGGCGGCAGTGCGATTTTGCTATCCGCGACATTGCCGAATAGCCTTCGTAAAAGTCTCTTAAGAGCTTTTTGTGAGGGTACTGGTACGATACCACCCGAAATTAAAAATGATAGATATCCTTTGCTGACACAAAACAATAACACCATTAACCATGAGAAAGAACTGGATACTCGTGAAGATTTAAAACGGACCGTCAAGATTGAATTCTTCAGAACTTCCGATGAAGTTTTTGATTTTATTACAGAAACCTCTAAGGCTGGAAAATGCGCGTGTTGGATACGTAATACCGTAGATGACGCAATAGACGCTTACTATGAGCTGAAAAAAAGAATCTCAACGGATAATTTAATGTTGTTTCACGCTAGATTTGCAATGGGTGACCGATTGAAGGTAAAAGAAAAGAACGCAAATGATTGGTTCGGCTTTAAAAGTACCGCAAAAGAACGACATGGCAAGATCCTTATCGCTACACAAGTTGTTGAACAATCGCTCGACCTCGATTTTGACGAATTGGTAACTGACCTTGCGCCGATAGACCGAATCATTCAACGCGCAGGTAGATTGCATCGTCACCTGCGCGATGCACAAGGAAATAGATTGCTTCGAAAAGGCGCAATTGACCTGAGAGGCGCGTCTTGCCTTAAGGTTTTCGGTCCGCCGGCAGAAAAAGAAGCGGACAGTGCTTGGTTCATCAAAATCTTTCCAAGGGCGAAGAAAGTTTATTTAAATCACGCAGAATTGTGGCTTACAATGAAAAGGCTTGAAACAGAAGGAAAATGGAAACAGCCCGAAGATATACGAACTTTGATCGAATATGTTTTTGATAGCGGGAAAGATGAAATACCCCCTGAACTTATAAAACGCGATAATGAAGCATTTGTGGAGCGATTAGCCCATCGGGAAATGGCTCAGATAAACGAATTGATATACTCTGAAGGTTATAAAGATATAAATGGAAAATGGTTAGAAGATGCTTTGGCTCCCACACGGATGGGCGAATTTGTAACAACAGTCCGGCTCGCAAAATGGGATGGCAAGCAATTAAAGCCGTGGTTTGATTCCGAAAGATTTTCATGGGACCTAAGCGAAATACGGGTACACCAATACCGGATAAAAGATTGGGCTGGAACCGACAATGAGATTTTGAAAAAGGCGGTTGAAGAAATCGAAAAATCCATGCCCGATAAATGCAAGTGGGCCGTTCTTGTTCCATTGACGCAAAATAATAATGGAAATTGGTGCGCATATGTTAGCAACAAAAACGGCGAAATTGGAAAAATCACTTACGATGATGAAATGGGTTTGAAATACGAAAGCGAGGAAGAGGATGGCGGAAGCGACATTTAACCTGATTGAAGAAAATTGGATACCTGTATTAAGAGCGTCGGGAAAGAAAGAATCGATTGCACCCTACCGAATAACCGAAACGCATGATCCGATAATTAAAATTGCTGCACCTCGTCCGGATTTTAACGGCGCTCTTGCGCAGTTTTTAATCGGGCTGGTGCAGACGATTTTTGCACCTGAAAATGAAGAAGAATGGGAGAAAAGATTTGAAAAACCTCCAACGCCGGAAGAATTGAAACAAGCCTTTTTAAAGGTTAAAGATGCTTTCTGACTCGATGGTGACTGGATAGATGGCGATAAGCCAAGGACAAGGTTTATGCAGGAAAATTTGATGCCATCTATTTCTGAAGAAAATAAAGGCAAAAAGAAAAGAAATGAAACCAACGTCGATGAAGATACCGAATTAAGCCAGCCGATATGCTGGCTGCTCATGGATGCACCGACTAAAAATACCGAAGAAAAAAATCGGGATTTTTTTATTAAACGTCGTTTTGCAAAACAAATGTGCTATTCATGTTGTGCCGCAGCACTATATATGTTACAGGCTAATGCCGCTGCAGGTGTAGTGGACCCCAAAAATTGGACAGGTATCTAAGGTAGTTTTTATTGACATGTTGCACGGTTCAACCGATTTTATAGGAGGAGGCACCGATGCAACGAAAACGCCACAGTGCGGAATTCAAGGCTCAAGTGGTACTCAAGGCACTCAGCGGAGAAATGACTACCGCCGAGATCGCCAAGCGGTATGGGATCCACCCTCTCATGGTCACGAAGTGGAAAAAGCACGCAGTCGATCTTCTGCCCTCGCTGTTTTCCCGGAAGCCTGAACACGAGCGAGAGGAACGGGAGGAGCGTGAAGCTGAGTTGTTCCAGCAGATAGGCCAGTTGCAATATGAGCTGGAATGGTTAAAAAAAAAGACGGCGGCTTTCAACCGATGAAAAGCGTCGCCTTATCGATCCGTCTGAGCCTCGGCTTAGTATTGCCGTCCAATGCTCTCTGCTGGGGTTGGCGCGTTCGAGCTGCTACCATGCAAGTCAGGGAGAGAGCGAAATTAATCTTAGCCTTATGCATACCATCGACGAATTGTATACGCAACACCCCACCTTTGGAAGTCGGAGCATGATGGCCATGCTGAACCGGATGGGGCACTCGGTTAACCGGAAGCGCATTCAGCGATTAATGCATCTCATGGGTCTGGAAGCGATTTATCCTAAACGGAATCTGAGCGCACCAGATAAGCAGCACATGGTGTTTCCGTATTTACTGCGGCATTTACCTATAGAACGTGTCAATCAGGTCTGGGGTGTCGATATCACCTACTTGCGGCTACAATCAGGCTTTGCGTTCCTGGTAGCGTTTCTGGACTGGTTCAGTCGATATGTGCTTTCATTCGCGGTCTCAACGACGCCGGATCACCAGTTCTGCTTATCTGCCCTTAATGAGGCCCTGGAAATCGGTAAAGCTGAGATCTGCAATTCCGATCAGGGCGCACAATTTACGGCAGTTCCTTTCGTTAGCCGCCTGCAGGAAGCCGGAGTACGGGTCAGCATGGATGGTCGTGGGCGTGCACTGGATAACGTTTTCACTGAACGTCTCTGGCGAACGGTTAAATACGAAGACGTTTACCTGAAGGACTATCTGTCGCCGCGAGATTCATTCCGCGGGCTCACCGCCTATTTCCAGTTCTATAACTACGAGAGACCGCATCAGGCATTGAATTATCGAACACCGTCAGAGGTTTTTTATGCACCCGTTTAATGCCGTAACTGGACACACCCGGGGCGGGGGGACACATTCCCCCCTGCACCCCCTTTGCACAACTATTATTTTATTTCAAAAAGCAAAAGCAAAACAACTAATCAACACAACATGTCAACTACCTTATCCACCCCTTAAAACTGTCCAACGATTGGGGGCCACCTCACAGGTGGATCAGGATATCGTACTTCTTTGCGTGGTGGCGGACCGATAACAACACTTTTAATTAATGAAAAAAGTTTGTGGGGAACCATTTGGGCAAATGTTATACCTGATAGGCAATTTAAGAAGCATGTTACAGGAAATTCTAATAAATCCAACCTTGGCTATATTTTCCTTTGGATGCTGGCCGGGAATGAATCATTGATCGGAAAAGATGCCTTACCAGAAATGGTAAATCCACTTCATACATTCTGGGGAATTCCTAGTCGGATTAATCTGCTATTCGAAGAAAAGAAAGGCGTATGTGAAATATGTCATGCCATAGGATATGTCGTAGACCATTATCGAACTTTTAACAAAGGCGTTAATTATAGCAAGGGGGTTTGGCGTCATTCATTAACGCCATACAGGAAAGATGAAAAAACCAGCAAAATAATGCCTATGAGAATGCAGGCGGGCGGAATTTCATATAGATATTGGCTAGGTTTAATTGCCAATCCGCCTGACTCTGACAAAATAATGACATCTTTACCTGTTCATGAATTCTTTGCCGGTGATTACCTTGTTAAACCAGAATTCCGACTATGGGCTTTTGGCTACAATGTCGAAGGTGGACAAAAAAATGCAAAATGTTATTATGACAGCGTAGTGCCAATTATTGGAATAGAGAAAGATAAAAAGGACGTATTTATTGGAATAATTGCGAAGAATCTTATACCTGCCGCAGTTCAAATTAACTATAACCTTAAAAAAGCGTTAGCCTATTCTTTTTATGGAAGACAAGAAAAGGAAACTCAGTTATGGCGCCTCAATAAGCAGGCAAAGAACCCTAAAACAAAATCAAAAAAAGGCGAAAATGATATTATAGATGACAGCAAAGACTTGATAAATAATATCGGCCAATGCTTTTGGCAAAATACGGAAAAAAAATTTTATGATGTCATTGATAAGCTTAAAAAAGAATTAAACAATACCGATTTAAACGTCAATATTGAAAACCTAAAAAAAGATTGGTTTTCTATTTTAAGAAATGAATCCATTAAGCTTTTTGAATATTTTGTTGAATCTTGCGACATCAGCGAAGCAGATATAAAGCATATAATTCATGCAAAAAAGCTGTTAATCCAGTGGAACTTTAGTCAAAAGATAGTAACTAATACTCTCGGATTACCGCAAAAACAGAAAAGAACCAGAAAGAAAAACTAGTAAAAGGAGGGTATAAAAATATGGCTGACAGGTATCCAATATTCAAACCTGACGGCGAGGCCGGTAAAGCCTTGATGGACTGGTGGCGCAGCATCGGAGGCAAAACTGATGCCCCCCAGGAAGCAGAGCATAAAATCGACAAGGGCAGCCGGGCAGAATTGCGGAGATGTGGAAATCTTTCCGAGGTAATTTTTGTGCCCAAGTTCCATGAGTTGCGATTGAAGCTGCTCAAATGCGACGTCAAAAATCTCGAATCCATTGCCTGCATAGCTGGGTTGCTTGCGCTGGTAAGGAAACATGGCCCTGGCAAAGTCGATAATGATGTCCGCGGACTTGAGCAAATAATTGCCGCGCAGTTTGCTGAAAAAAAATCAGAATCTTCCAAAAGTGCAAAAGTGAGCGGTTTGCGTTTTCGGCGATTGCTCAAATGCAAAACTCATGAGGAGCTTTTAACTGGCATGCGCCGGATTATTCACCTGCTCGATAATAACGTAAATATTTTCAGCCTTGCTGAAAGTGTTTATGGCTGGACAAGGAATGACACGATCAAAAAACAATGGGCTTATGCTTATTACAGCAAAGCACCTGCTGATGAGAAATAAAACCTGAAAACGGCAACATTCAACCACAAGGAGCTTTTTATGAGCAATTTTATTCAACTGCATTTACTGGCATCCTATCCGCCGTCAAATCCGAATAGGGATGATCTGGGGAGACCGAAAACTGCGATAATGGGAGGCGCAACACGGTTAAGAATTTCTTCGCAGAGCCTGAAAAGGGCATGGAGGGAATCGGAATTTTTTAAGAAAAGCATGAATCTGAAAAACAATATTGGAACAAAATCGAAGAAAATCGGTGAAGATTGGATTTTTAATGTAATAAAAGAAAAGTGTTTTGATGGTACTAAAAATGAATGGAAAGGTATCAATGAAAACCAAGCCAAAGAATGGAGCCGCGATATTATTAATGTTTTCGCTGATCCCGAAACAGAGTCAGGTAAGGAACTTCTGACCAAACAATTATGCCATGTCTTGCCTATAGAAAAGGCCAATATTGGAAAACTTGTTGCAAACATTATTAATTCAGATGTTGAAAAACCGGTTTTCGGCGCAGCTGTTCAAGAAATAGGACAATTGCAACGGGATCGTGAAAAGAAGAGTTTTGCGGAAGATAAAAATAAAATAACCGAAAAGATAAAAAAGAAGTTGACTGATCTCCTTATGTCATCTATAAATAATGCAGTCGATACTGCGCTATGGGGGAGGATGCTCACGAGCAATCCTGGATATAATATTGATGCTCCCTGCCAGGTAGCCCATGCCATTACCGTGCATAAAGTGACCGTCGAGGACGATTTTTTTACCGCGGTTGATGACCTTAATAAACGCGGTGAAGAAACCGGTTCCGCTCACATGGGAGAGACGGAATTTTCGGCAGGGCTTTTCTACCTTTATATCTGCATTGATAAAGACCTGCTTGAAAAAAACCTTGCCGGAGATACAGAGAAGGCCAATCAAGCTCTTGCCGCCCTTGTTCAATCTGCCGCGCGAATTGCACCCAGCGGGAAACAAAACTGTTTCGCAAATCGGGCCATAGCTTCTTATCTTTTAGCCGAAAAAGGAACGCAGCAACCGCGTTCGCTTTCAGTGGCGTTTCTTAAGCCTATTTATAGTGAGGACATGCTTGAAAAAGCAATCAAAGAACTCGAATCTACAAGAGACGAAATGGACCGTGGTTATGGAAATTGCTATGATGGCTACAATGTATACAATGCATTTGCCAAAAAAGGGAAACTCGAAGAAATTATTAGCTTCATAAAGGAGTAATGCATGCGAGAATATTTATTGTTTCATCTTTACGGCCCCATGTCGTCTTGGGGTGATATCGCTGTCGGTGAATACCGCCCTACCTTCGCTCACCCGACGAAATCCGCGATTCTCGGGCTGCTTGCCGCTGCCAAAGGCATTTTGCGGGAAAATCCGGATCGTACGGAAAATGAAATTCACCGTAGAATGGCTGAATCGTATGGCTTTGCTGTTTGTGTGCAAGCGCCGGGCTTACTTGTACGGGATTACCATACCATACAGACCCCGCCAAATAAAAAAGATGTTGCTTATTATACCCGAAAACAGGAACTTTCATATCCGAAAAATGAACTGAACACCATTCTTTCAACCCGTGATTATCGGTGCGATGGCCTTTATGTCGTTTGTATCTGGTGCATAAATTCCAATCCACCTTTCCCGCTTGATGATCCTGAAGGAACAAAAGAACAAGAAAGAAAAAGTTTGAAATGCGCCCTTGAAAAACCTTGTTTTGTTCTATATCTTGGTCGAAAAAGTTGTCCGCCGTCTCTGCCGCTTGAGCCACAAATTCGTAGAGCTGATAATGTTCGAAAGGCGCTTAAAAATGCAAAATTCAAATTTGATTGTTTATTGGAAGGATTTGAAAAAGAAGATACTTTCACATATCATTGGGAAGGGAAGTCGGATGAAGGATTTGAACATGATAAAATTCAAACAATAGTCCGTCGCGATGTTCCGCTTTCCCGAAGGCGCTGGCAGTTTGAAGAACGAGAAGAGCATCTTGCTATGCTTGAAAGCGAGGCATAATTATGGTTTTCAGCAGAATAATATTAAGAGATGATTTAGAGGCAAAAAAGCTTTTCACTGTTATCTGCCGCGACGAATACAAAATTCATCAGCACCTGTGGACGCTTTTTTCCATAGCTAAAGATCAGAAAAGGGATTTTTTATATCGGAGAGATGAGAGCAGCAAATGGCCAAAGTTTTATGCTGTCGCACCACGAGAACCAAAGGATGAAAGCGGGCTTTGGAATATTGAATCACATCCATATGACCCTAAGCTTAAAAATGGCCAATTACTTTCTTTCTCTCTTCTTGTTAACCCAGTGGTATCAAAACTGAGCGGCAGCGTAAGAGCAAATAGTAAAAAGCATTGGAAAAAAGTCATAAGATGCGATGTCGTCATGGATGCTAAAAATAAATTAAAAAAGCAAGGCAAGAAATACATTGATGAGAAATATTGGGGGAATTTTCTGAATGAAATCGGGTATAAATGGCTTTCATCACGTATGCCTGTAATTTCAAACAACACTGGTAAAAAAGATATAAAATTGGACGATTTCGGATTTATCATAAAACCTAAAGAAATAAATGTTGACAGCTATCGGCAAATACAGTTTTATAAAAGAGGTAACGGTAAACCGGTAAAAATCAGCACACTTAATTTTTCCGGTATTTTAACGGTTACAAATCCGGAAATATTTATTAAAAAAGCGCTCTATTCCGGCATCGGCCCCGCCAAGGCCTTCGGTTGCGGTCTTCTTCTCGTGAAACCGGTTTGAGAAAAGGAGTTCCATAAATGGAAAAAATAAAGGATGAAGTATCCGTGTCTTCGACCAGAATCGCGGTTTTCAGAAAACGCGAAATCCGGAAACTATTACATAACAACGAGTGGTGGTTCTCGGTTGTTGACGTCGTGGCGGCGCTTACCGAAAGCGCAAACCCCCGCGATTACTGGTATAAAATGAAAATTCGAGAGAAAGATGAGGCGGGAATTGAGTTGTCGACAATTTGTCGACAACTGAAGCTTGAATCGTCGGATGGGAAAAAATACGAGACCGACTGCGCCAACACCGAAGGCATTTTCCGCATCATTCAGTCCATACCTTCGCCCAAGGCGGAACCCTTCAAGCGTTGGCTGGCTAAAGTCGGGTATGAACGTGTTCAGGAGATAGAAGATCCGGAACTTGCCACGAAGCGGATGCGGGCGATCTACCGGGCCAAGGGGTACAGCGACGAATGGATTGAAAAGCGAGTACGCGGTATCGAAATTCGCAAAACCTTGACCGATGAATGGGAGAAGAGAGGCGTTGAGAGCGAGATGGAATATTCCATCCTCACCGCCGAGATCAGCCAGGCGGCCTTCGGCATGACACCCGAGGAATATAAGAAGCATAAGGGACTCGATGGCCCATCGGACAACCTGCGCGATCACATGACGGACCTTGAACTGATCTTTACGATGCTGGGCGAGGCCGCGACCACGGAAATAGCCCGCAACAAGGACATTCACGGTTTTGAACCGAATAAACGAGTCGCCGGCGAAGGCGGCGCCGTGGCGGGCAACGCCCGGAAGGAACTTGAAAAACGTTCGGGACGGAAAGTCGTTTCCGCCGTCAATTATAAGAAATTGCCTGAAAAGAAAGTAAGGAAGCTGCTGGAATGATGGACGGCCTCCCACCTCCCAAACCCATCATGCTGAAAGAGCGCGTCTCCATGCTTTTCCTGGAGTACGGCGAGCTTGACGTTCTCGATGGCGCGTTCGTGCTGATCGATAAAAACGGCGTGCGCACGCATATTCCGGTGGGAAGCATCGCCTGTCTGCTATTGCAGCCGGGAACGCGGGTATCGCATGCGGCGGTCGTGCTCGCGGCGCGCGTGGGAACGCTCCTCATCTGGGTAGGTGAAGCGGGAGTGCGGCTCTATGCCGCCGGGCAGCCTGGCGGCGCGCGGGCGGATCGGCTCCTGTATCAGGCAAAGCTTGCGCTCGACGACGAGGCCCGGATAAAGGTGGTTCGGAAAATGTACTCGATCCGCTTCGGCGAACCAGCGCCGCTGCGGCGCAGCATCGAGCAGCTGCGGGGCATCGAAGGGGCGCGGGTGCGCGCGTTGTATCAGATCCTCGCGAGAAAATTCAGGGTTGAATGGGACGGACGCGAATACGATCCTGAAAATTGGGCGGGCGGTGATATTCCCAACCGGTGTCTGAGTTCGGCGACGGCCTGCCTTTATGGCATCAGTGAAGCGGCGATTCTTGCTGCGGGGTATGCGCCGGCCATCGGGTTCATTCATACCGGCAAACCGCAATCGTTCGTTTATGATATCGCCGACATTGTCAAATTCGAAACGGTGATACCGGCGGCATTCGGCATAGCGGCGAAAAAGCCCCGGGATCCGGACCGTGAGGTCAGGCTTGCGTGCCGCGACATGTTCCGCCGGACGAATCTGCTCGAACGGATCATTCCGCTCATCGAGGAGGTGCTTGCGGCCGGGGAAATCACGCCCCCGGAGGCGCATGAAGAGGCGGTGGCCGTGGCGATTCCCAATAAGGAGACGATCGGCGATGCTGGCCATCGTAGTTGAATGCGTCCCTCCCCGTCTGCGGGGAAGGTTGAACGTCTATCTGATCGAAGTCCGCACCGGCGTGTATGTGGGCGATGCGTCGAAACGGGTGCGGGAGATGCTGTGGGACCAGGTGTGCTCATGGTGTAAAGAAGGGAATGCGGTCATGATCTGGACCACCAATACGGAATCGGGCTACGATTTCGTGACCGTCGGGCCGAACCGGCGCATGCCGGTTGAAATGGATGGACTTAAGCTTGTCTCTTTCCTGCCGGAACGCCAGAGCGCGTAAAAGCGTATGATGAAGGCGACAATGAAAAATCACAAAGAGCCGGAACCGGTCTTGTTTAAAAAGTTCGCGGCGATAGATTTCGAGACCGCCGATTACGGCCGCGACAGCGCCTGCGCGGTGTCCGTGTGCATTGCCGAAAAGGGAACGATTGTGCACAAGGAATACGCCCTCATCAAGCCGCCCCGCCGCGACTTTATCTTTTCATATCTCCATGGCATCACCTGGAACCGGGTCGTTAAAAAACCGCTGTTCCGGGATGTCTGGCGGAAGATCGGTCCATTATGTGAAGATATCGATTTTTTCGCCGCGCACAACGCTTCGTTTGACCGAATGGTTTTACATGCCTGCTGTAAAGAGGCCCGCCTGAATCCGCCAAGTGTTCCGTTTCTCTGCACCATGCGGCTTGCCCGGAGGGTATGGAATATTTATCCGACGAAACTGCCGGATGTCTGTCGCCGTTTGAAAATCCCGCTCAAGCACCATGACGCGAAATCGGACGCGCTTGCATGCGCGAGAATCGTGCTCGAAGGCTTGCCGGACGGCCTGCCGAAGGATGCTTTTTTACCGAATAAAAAGACTGCCGGTCGGGGAAGAGCTATTGTTCGATAGTAAATCATTCCAGCGGGAGCTCTTTGAAATTCTTTGAGGCTGAAATAAATCGGTAGAACTTTTTGAAATTTGTATCTTGAGCAAATTCAATGAGAAAGATATTAGTATGTTCCCCGCACGCGCGGGGATGAACCGCACCGTGGTCGACCGCAGCAGTTCGAGATGAGTATGTTCCCCGCACGCGCGGGGATGAACCGCAGGACCGACAGGACTTTACGCATACGAACCTATGTTCCCCGCACGCGCGGGGATGAACCGGCAGCTCGACCACACCCTGGCAGCTCGAAGGGATGTTCCCCGCACGCGCGGGGATGAACCGCCGTCCCCGAAAGGCCCGCGAAATTGACGTCCATGTTCCCCGCACGCGCGGGGATGAACCGTGATCCAATGCACGGCGGTCGTCATCGGCAATATGTTCCCCGCACGCGCGGGGATGAACCGGCAATATTACGTGGCGGTATACTCGGCAGTGCATGTTCCCCGCACGCGCGGGGATGAACCGGAAAGGAAAGGAAAGTAAAGGAAAGAAAAGTCATGTTCCCCGCACGCGCGGGGATGAACCGTTTTAGCAAAAGCTGTGCCAATATCGGCGATTTTTCACGAAGGCTTTTATGGGGATTTTAATACTCATTTAAACATCGTTTATCGCTCATTTTTTAACCGTTTATGGTCGTGCTTTCGGTAGTTTTCAGGTACTTCCGGTACTTTTCCGAGAATCCAAAAAAGGCCATTTTTTATTGACAAAATGGCAATAAAACCGGGTCGGGGGTGAGGAGGCGCGACGGCTTCAGCCGGGACGCCCAAATAATTTATTAAAAACCCACTAATGCCTTTTCTCCCCCTTCGCCGCCTCTCTCAAACTGCCGTATCCCGTCGATGAAATATTGCGTTCCGGAAATAACCGTCAACAGCGTCGCGGCGCCCAGCAACCAGGCGAAGTGGCTCGCGTGCAGGTCTGTCAAAATCCATACGATGAGGACGGTCTGGAAAAAGGTGGTCAGCTTTCCCGCCAGTCGAGGCTTGACCGCCACGGCTCCCGTGGTGACATGGATAAGGGTCGCGCCCGTCACCAGCATGCAATCGCGGGAAATGACGAGCCATACGAACCATATCGGCAGGTGGACCTGATAGGAGTTCGGCGAAGCGCGGGAGAGGAGGACGAGCGCCGAGAGAAGAAGCGCCTTGTCGGCAAGCGGATCGATGATGGTGCCCAGATGCGTGATCTGGTTGCGCGTCCGGGCAATGTAGCCGTCAAGAGCATCCGAAAGAAAGGTGACAATGAAAAGAATCGATGCCGCGATGCGCAGGAGATCGTTGGTCTCCCCGTGACGGGCGCCCCAATCGTAATAAATGAGGAGCAGGACAAAAAAGGGAATGCAGAACAGCCGCACGAAGGTGATCTTATTCGCAAGTGTAAGCGCCATGGAGTCCGTTTTCCGCCGTGCCGTTTCAGTCCCCCGGCTTTTCCCCCATCGAGCAGGACCCGTTGAAACAAGCGCCCTGGTTTATGATAAGTTCCCGCGTCTGCAAATTGCCATTGTGTAACGCGCTCGATTCCAGTTCGACCCGCTCCTCGGCGATGATGTTTCCGGTCAGCTTCCCGCCGAGGATGAGGCTTCCGGTTTTAATATCAGCCTCTACAACACCCGTGGTGCCGATGGTGAGCATTCCCTTCGTCTCAATCCTGCCCTTGAACGCGCCGTCGATCCGCATGCCGTGCGGAACCGAAATGGTGCCTTCGAACACCGCGTCTTCCCCGATCATCGTATAAAATCCTTTATCCTTGTTTTTCTCCATAGCCGACTCCCTTCAGGGTTATTTTTTTCCTGCTACGATGAACCCGAGCGGATTGATGTTTTTCCCGTTTTTTATCACTTCGTAATGGAGGTGGGGGGCCGAGGAATAGCCGGTACTGCCGACAAGCGCAATCCTCTGGCCGCGATTGACGTGTTGCCCCTTTGCGACAAAAATTTTCAGGCAATGGCCGTACCGGGTGATGAACCCGTTGCCGTGGTCGATGGTTACCAGATTCCCATAGAACCGGTCAGTGCTGACATCGCTGATCTTTCCCGGTGCGGCGGCGATAATCGGCGTCCCTTCGTCGGCGGCAATATCAATGCCGGGATGTGCTATGCCGCGGTGCACGGTATCGTTGGAGAATTTCTGCGTCACCCAGCCGCGCACCGGAGGCGTGGTGGGTATCGAATCGTCAATGCCGGGATTACCTTCCACCGATTGCGTGATGTCGATGCCCGGAAAGGGCGCCTTGCCAGCCGCAAGGTCGATCTTCGATGACGGGCCGATTTCGGCGAGTCCCTGGAGGTAGTTGGCAAGGGTATCAAGTTTTCCGATTTTCTGCGCAAGGAGACGGACCCGGTTATTTTCCTTGATCAGAATTTCATTATCACTTCGAAGTACGGCAAAAGGCGCTCCTTGCGCATTGCATCGAATGAGGTAACCATTGAAAACCCGGCAAGCAGCAGAATTACAGTACTCATTCCGGCCACGATGATGAGCGCCGATCGCGAACAATGGATGGAGATCGTTTTCCCGCTATTATGACCGGGAATCAGGAGAATGGTATAGCCCCGGCCTCTGCTATCCATTGTCGGAAACGGCCGGCGCCGCCGGCAAAAGGAGATCGAATAGTCTCGTGAGATCGTTGCCCGAATAATAGTGGATTTCGATTATTCCCCGCTGCCCATCCGAGGTTTTAAGGGCAACCGAGGTACCGAGCCGATATTGGAGACGATTCACCGCCTCGGCGACATCGGGGTCCGCGATGGTTGTCTGCGGCGGCGGTGTACGTTGTTTTTTCGGCTTTGTTTCGGTCCGGATTTGTTTTTCGACGGCGCGAACCGGGAGATCTTCGGCCGTAATCCTCCTTGCAAGCTCGATCCGCCGTTCATTCCCTTCGACGGCGAGAAGCGCGCGGGCATGGCCCATGGAGAGCTCGTTCCTGCGCACCATCTGTTGAATCTCTTCGGGCAACGAGAGCAGCCGCAGGGTGTTGGTAACCGCGGTCCGGCTTTTTCCCATTTGCGCCGACAGCTTTTCGTGGGTATAGGAGTATTCGCCGATAAGTCGCTGGTAGGCAACGGCTTTTTCTATTTCGTTAAGATTCTCCCGCTGGATATTTTCGACCAGGCTCATTTCCATCATTTCCCGGTCGGAAAGTGACTGCTTTACAATACAGGGGATCGTGTCCCGCCCGAGCCGCCGGAGCGCGCGAAACCGGCGCTCGCCGGAGACGATCTCGAAATCACCGTTCTCCTTCTGGCGGACCAGGATCGGCTGCAGGAGGCCTTGGATGTTGATGCTTTCGGCAAGGCTTTTAATCTCCTCGTCATCGAAATCCATGCGGGGCTGAACCGGACTGGGCTTGATCGCATTGCTGTCGATCTCCCGGATCTCATGGCGGCCTCCCGGCGTCTCCTCATCCCCGGAAACGATTGGAATCAGTGAAGCGAGACCGCGTCCAAGCACCCGTCGTTGAACTTTTTTATTCATTCTCCATTATTTCCTTGGCTAAATTCAGGTAGTTTTCCGCACCGGACGACATGATGTCATAGAGGATGATCGGCTTTCCAAATGAGGGCGACTCGCTCAGCTTGACATTCCGTGTTATCACCGCCTTGAATACCTTTCCCCGGAAATAGGACCGGACGTCCTCGGCAACCTCTCGCGACAGGTTGAGCCGATTATCGTACATGGTCAGGAGCGCCCCTTCGATGACGAGACGCTTATTGAGGCTTTTCTGTACAAGGCGGATAGTGTTGAGAAGTTCCGCAAGCCCTTCGAGCGCATAGTATTCGCACTGAATCGGAATGAGAACCGAATCCGCCGCCGTAAGCGTATTGATGGTCAGGAGCCCGAGAGATGGCGGTGCGTCGATGATGAGATACTCATAGTTCCGCCGGACCGATTCGAGCGCATGGTCCAGCTGCCGCTCACGCGCCAGGGCATTGACGAGTTCGATTTCCGCGCCGGCGAGATCGGGCGCGGCAGGGGCGATGTCAAGGTAGCGGATGGAGTCGCATGAAAAGATGATATCGCTGAAGACACAGGGAGCATCGCCCTTAAGATGATGGGTCAGGACATCGTAGATGGTTGATTCCGGTTCGTTTTTATCGATGCCCAGACCGATCGTGGTATTGGCCTGCGGATCCATATCGATAATGAGCGTTTTTTTTTCGGCGGCGGCGAGGCATGCGGCGAGATTAATGGCGGTGGTGGTTTTTCCGACGCCACCCTTTTGGTTGCAGACCGCAATTACTTTGCCCACTCAGCCCCCTTCCGTAGCTCACAACTTATCCACAAGAAATGAACGCGTCGTGGCTTGATGATTAACAACGTGTTAATGCGAACTATCGCCAGAATTCCAACGATACCAGATTGAGGCCGTGTATCTGATTTCCAAGATCATATTCCGCTATTTCACTGATTTTAATCCCGGCCTTTTCTTTGTTTACCGTGATGGACTCGAGCTCTGCCGAAAAATTTTTCGATTTAAAGGTGTATAAGTGCCCATCTTCAGCGAGAAATTGCTTGCCGATCTCTGAAAATGCCTCCAGGCTGCCGACGCCGCGGCTGACGACGTAATCGAAACCGGCTGCCGGCCGTTCCATCTTCTCGACCCGGCCTTTGAACACGGTTATATTTTCAAAATGTAACTCCTTTATTACCTCATTGAGAAATGCCGCCTTTTTCCCGATGGATTCGGCAAGCACCATTTTCAGGTCGGGCCGGAAGATACGGATGGGAATCGAGGGAAATCCTCCTCCAGCCCCGATATCGAGAAGGGTGGCATTTTTCTTGAAGCCGAAAAGCAACAGCGGTTGCAGGGAGTCGCAGAAGTGGCGCAGAAACAGGTTGTCTTCATCACCCTTTGAAATGAGTCCCGCCGCCTTATTCCATTTAAGAATCAGACAGATATAGGTCAGAATGAGTTCCCGCTGATCCAGATCCGGGGTAAGACCGAGTCTTTCAAGTTCCTTCAATTCATAGCACTCTTTTGCCCGAGAGAGATATGGCGTGAGGACGTTGTTCATTTCATTTCCCGTTCTATTGAATTTGTCGTTTCCCGCGAGATATCGGGTGCCTGCAGTTTCTTTTTCGTGAGGTGGAGAGCCACCAGGGATATATCCGCCGGGGTGACTCCGGGAATTCTCGATGCCTGCCCGAGCGATGACGGCCTTACGGCACTGAGCTTCTGAAAAGATTCCGTCAAAAGTCCCTTTACTTTCCGATAGTCGAATCCCTCCGGTATGATCGTCTCTTCCAGGAGCGCGACGCGCCCAACCGCCGCCTGTTCACGGGCTAAAAAGCCGCTGTATTTAATATCATGCTCCAAGGAAAACCGCAGCGCCGCGGTTTCGGGCATTGCAGCAAAGTTACCACAGCGCAGGAGCTTTTCGAGCGTTACGGACGGTCGTTTAAGAAGGTCGATCGCCCTTGTCGGTTGCGATAGCGGTTCGTCAAAGAGTTCCCGCCATGTTTGCGGCTCAATCCGGACAGATGCCAGTTCCTCCCTCGCCCTGGCCTTTGACTCCCAACCCTTTCGGCGAAGATCGAACAGTTCCCGTCCGATGAGTCCGAGCTTGAAAGCAAGGGGCATGAGCCGTTCGTCGCAATTGTCCTGTCGGAGTCGAAGACGGTACTCGGCCCGCGACGTAAACATACGATAAGGCTCTTCCGTACCCCTCGTTACCAGGTCGTCTATCAATACGCCGATATACGATGTTTCCCTGCCGAGCATGAACCCGGATTCGCCGCCCAGGCACCGGACTGCGTTGATTCCCGCCACCAGCCCCTGGCATGCCGCTTCTTCGTACCCTGACGTACCATTTATCTGACCGGCAAAAAACAAATGCCGTATCGCTCTCGTTTCAAGAGTGTTTCGCAACTGCACCGGCGGGAAGAAATCGTACTCAATCGCATATCCCGGCCGAAGAATCCTGGCATTTTCAAGTCCCTCGACGCTCTGGACCAGCTTCTTCTGGACATCAAACGGCAGCGATGTGGACAAGCCATTGAGATACAGCTCGCTATTGCTGCCGCTCTCCGGCTCCAAAAATAAAACATGGCTATCCCTCTCTCCAAATCGAACGACCTTGTCTTCGATGGAGGGGCAGTACCGTGGCCCGACGCTTTTGATCTTTCCGGCATAGAGCGGTGATCGATTAAGGTTATCCCTGATGATAGAATGGGTCCTGCTATTGCTTTTCGTTACCCAGCAGACGGCGCGATTTTGAGGCTGAACGCACGTTGAAAATGAAAAAGGCCAGGCATCATCATCGCCCGGTTGCACTTCGAGCCGGTCATAATTGACGGTTCGACCATCGATCCGCGGCGAAGTACCGGTTTTTAATCTCCCGCTCCTGATCCCCAGGCCGGCAATCGATTCAGTAAGGCCGGTGGCTGGGGGTTCTCCGCTTCGCCCTCCGGGATACGATGCCAGTCCTATGTGCATGAGGCCATTGAGAAAAGTTCCCATTGCACAAACGACGGCGCGACAAGAGATGATTTCCCCGGAATCCATTTCAACACCGGAAATCTCTTCACCCTTGACAAGAAGTCGCTTTACCATGCCCTGAAGCATGGAGAGGGTCGCATGCTTTTCGAGTTCAGCCTTTGCAATTGATCGGTAAGCTACCTTATCCGCCTGTGCACGGGGTCCCCAGACAGCCGCACCCTTGCTCCTGTTAAGCATTCGGAATTGGATGCCCGCCCGATCGATAAGCCTGCCCATGAGTCCGCCGAGGGCATCGATTTCCCGGACGATAGTTCCTTTGGCAATCCCCCCGATTGCAGGGTTGCAGGACATCTGGCCGATCAGGTCGAGATTATTCGTGATAAGAAGGACGGTGAGACTTTTTTTGGCGGCAATATTGGCCGCTTCGATCCCCGCATGTCCGCCGCCGATAACGATAAGATCAAAATCCATGGTTTTCACCGGGAATTCGGGGAATAATTAATAGATGTTTCACGTGAAACATTTCAAATGCCTTCGCCTTTTTTCCCCAATTAATGCTATTTATAATACGATATGTGAGTTATGATCGAAAATCTTAAGGCGTGAAAATGTTTTTCCTCACAAGAAGAGTCATTTCCCGATGCAGAAATTTTCAAATATTTTATTCATTATCGCTTCCGGGTCGGATTTTCCAAAAAATTCATCGAGACGGGCAATGGCACCTTTCAAATGCATGGCCGCGATTTCTACCCGATCCCATGTTTCTCCCGCATCTTTCACCTCTTGAAGCAAATTTCGGGCAATTTCTTCGTGCCTGTTATTTAAAATGAAATGGGGAATTTCAGTTTCACCATGAATTTTTTCCACCAGCGATTTCAGCGTCATTTCGATCTCATCAATCCGATCATTTCCCAATAAGCTGATCGAAATATTCCTGATTCCTGCCTCATTAAATGCCCTTTTTTTCTCAGTCCCATCGCCCTTATCAATTTTATTTATTATGCAGATCATGGGCATTTTCCTATTATTCTTTATCTCCAGCCATTCTCCATATTCCATTTTCTCATCGGCAGCGGTAACCCAGATGAGAATTGAGGCGTCACCTATCGCCTCTCTCGACCGTTCAATCCCCAGTCGTTCTATTTCATCCCCGGCATCGCGGATTCCGGCGCTGTCTATGAGTTGAACCTCATAATCGCCCATTGTCACTCGCTCGCTCACCATGTCGCGGGTCGTACCGGGAGTGCTATGTACGATGGCCCGATTGAAGCCAAGAAGCCTGTTAAAAAGGGTTGATTTACCGGCATTCGCAGGACCGGCGATGATTACTTTCAACCCTCCTTCCAAAAACCTGATCTGTTTCCTCCTTCGAAGATCCTCACTGAGAAGGCTGAGTAATCGATCCAGCTTTCCTCTGCCCGCGGAATGACCTCCTGCGGCATCATCTTCAAATTCAATCGATGCCTCGACCTGTTCAAGGATCTCCTCAAGCTCCTTCCGCCATTGGGAAAAAACCGGTTGGGAGCCCCCATTATAAAGCCTTTTCGCGCAGGCATGATCGGCCTGACTTTCGCTGTCTATGATTCCTTGAATCGCCTCCGCCTTGAAAAGATCGATTTTCCCATTCACCAGGGCGCGCCTGGTAAACTCGCCCCTTTCCGCTCCTCTGGCTCCGGCAGCCTTTAAGGCTTCGAGAAGCTCCTGAACAACGATTCGTCCACCATGGCCGATAATCTCAACCATGTTTTCCCCGGTGTAGGATCGCGGGGCGGTATACTTGATCATGGTAACCTGATCGATTGTTTTCAGGCAAACCGGATCGATAACGCTGTAAAGCCCGACATATCGCGGTTCGGCTTTTTCGAAAAGCGCTTTTTCTTTCAAGCATTTTGCGACTATGAAAAAAACTTCTGAACCGGAGAGCCGCAGGAGAGCCATGGCCCCCCTCCCTGATGGCGTTGCAACAGCGACGATTGTTTCATTGGCCGGCATGATCTATTTCCGGCGGACAGAGGGGCGTTCCGATCGCGGAGGAGTTGCACCGCTTCCCTGTACCGCGACTGCTTGCGGCCTGGATTTATTAAGCAGGTATTGTTGCACGAGACCGAGCGCACTCGAAAGAGTCCAGTAAAGAACGAGGCCTGATGCAAAATTATTGAACAGAACCAGCATGAAAATCGGCATGAAGTAGATCATCATCTTCTGGTTTGGGTCCTTTATGGTCATCTTATTCTGGAAGTAGGTCATTATCGCCATAATTAACGGAATAATGGCGAAATTTGATCCATACATCGGTATTCCCCCAGGGATAATAGTGCCGAAATAAAAAACCGATTCAGGTTGCGAGAGATCATGCACCCAGGGAACGAGAATGGTTCCTGCGCCGCGAAGCTCGATTGCTTTTCTGAGCACCACGAAGAGAGCAATAAAAATTGGCATCTGCAGAAACATCGGCAGGCACCCGGGATTGAGCGGATTTACACCTTCCGCCTTGTAGAGCGCCATGGTCGCTTCATTCAACTTCTGGGGATTGTTTTTAAATTTGGTGCGGATGGCATTGATCTTCGGCTGCAGTTCCTTCATTCGGTTCATGGACTTCATGCTGCTCTGGGTGAGCGGGTAGGTAACAACCCGGGAGAGAATTGTAAGGAGCAGAATGGAGATGCCGTAATCCCGGGTGACCTTGAATAGAATTAAAAGCACCCATAAGACAAACTCCGCGATCGGCGGGAACCATTTGTCGGCCCAGAAAAACATCTTTGTCCAGCCGAGGACCGGGAACATTATTTTCTGGAATTGCAAGCCATATTTTTTAAGATCCATGTACCTTGAAGGTCCGGTATAAAACCAGAAAGAAGCCGTATTTCCCTGAACTGTCATTTGGTAGGCAATCGAGTAATTTACCCACCTCTGATTAATCCTTTTTCCATTTATAATAATATGATTCGTATCCTCAATGGATATTATCTTAATATCCGCATCCCGGGTGGTATCGGCAACAATTGCCTCAAAGAAATATTTCGATGAAACGCCAATCCATCGGTAGAAGCCGCTGTGCTCTTCCTTATCGTCTCTGGTTGAGCGAACATGTTCGACATCAGTACCATCGCAATAGTGCGCCACCCTTTCTTCCACCTGAGCGGACCGTCCGGGCGTGAGCATTTCACTCTCTGCAATCCCTGCCGGCCATGAAACCGACATCTTGCTGTTATTGAGCTGATTCCCAATGACGTTGAAGCCGACCTTGTAATCATCCCCGCCGAATGAAAATTGTTTTTTTATTTGATCGCCTGTAGCAGGATCGCGCGTTACAAGGGACAGGGTGTTTTGGCTTCCCCGGGCCACAGTAATCCTGTTTCCCGGAATTGTCGTTTCCGGAGAAAACATCGTATCATCGTAACAAATGTTATTAACGGTAAGTCCTGCTCCACCGGCACTATTTTTTGGAATCAGGTCCACATAACCTCCGGCGGATTTTGCCGTGGAGAGATGACTGATGTTATACTCCTTCATCTTCAGCGAAACGATCCTGGCGCCGAGTTCGCTGATTCCGGCAATAATTTTGTCGGTCTCGACCCAGATGGTATCGATTTTTACCATAGCAGGAACGGTCGTCGCCGCCGCCTCAGATCCGGCCGGTTTTTCCTCTATCGTGACGTTTGGAGGGAGGGGCGCCGAGCCCATGTGCGATCCCTGATCCTGCCCGGCCGGAGTTTTAGGAACATAGGTGGCGGGAAGCGGTTCGTGGAGGATTTTACCGTAGTAAAACTTGTTCCACGTGGAGCCGGAAAAAAACGCCACGGTCGCCATTATAAGGACAATGGCAAACAAGGTATTTCTATTCACGCTGTTCAACCCCCCTGCGGATGACGGCTCCTGAAACAGGATCATATCCTCCCCGTGAAAGGGGATGACATCTCATGACTCTTTTTACGATACGGGGAACGGCCGTTGCGAAAGGAAGGGTTTCAATTGCATCCGCTGCATAGTCGGTACAGGATGGATAAAACCTGCAGCAGCCCTGCGGCATCTGGAAAATGACCTTGATGCCGTGGACCGAAAATTCACAAGGAGGGCCGCTATTTTTTTAAGCTTTCGTACCACTGCTCAAGAGCCCCTTCCAGCGTATCCGTTTCCGTTGCTCCGGTAAATTCGTTGAGCCTGAAAAGGATATCAAGATGCAATCCGCGGCTCGGTCCTCTCCGTAAGAGTTCCCGCATGATCCGCCGTGCCCCGTTGCGGCTGACGGCGGAACCCATGGTTTTGGGCGTTATAAACGCGTACCGGCTTCGGTTCAACCCGTTACCCAGATAGCAAATTTTGAAATACGGACATGCATAGCGCTTTCCGCCTTTCAGCACCGCATTGATCTCCCGGTTCCTTTTAATTTTAGCGTTTTTCCCGAAGCGATACGGGCGAAACCCTTGTGCGGGTAACGCTGTTTCCTTGACCGCAAGAGCATTCTCATTCATCGGAAACGGTAAGTTTTGAGCGGCCTTTTCTCCTGCGCGCGGAAAGGACTTTTCTTCCTCCCTTGGCGGACATTCTTTTTCTGAACCCATGGGCATTGGCTCTTTTGCGCTTTGACGGCTGATAGGTCCTCTTCATGATATGCTCTCCTTTAAAAACCGTTGATCAAGGGACACCTTCATTGTACGCACTATTTCCCGCATGCTTCGTCTTTTGTTATCAACTACTCACCATATGTCGGCGCCGGATAATCCCATAAAATACCCACCGCCCCGGATTCGCTGCCATCTCCCGGTGAGAGAGGACACTCTCTCGGGGATTCGTTCTCTGCACCAACTTCGTCAGATACTATTTTTACTCCTACCTTCGATTATGAACCATTCCCTCTTGTGGCAAAATATTCTCGCGCACCTCTCCCGCTCGATCGACGCTCACAGGTTTGAAACATTGTTCCGCCCTCTTTTGGTAACCGAAGTGGCGGATAATCCCGTTCTTTCGCTCTCGTCGCCGAATAAATATATCGCGGAGCACCTTGAAAAACACTATAAAAAAAGTCTTTTGCTTTCGGCGCGGACTTTTTCACCTGACATCAGAGATATTCATATCGTTTTTCAGCCGCCGGACGACGCGACCGCGGACCTGCCCGATAACGGCCCCGGTTTTTCACTGCCGTCGCTGCGGCTCAACCGCCGATTTACCATGGATAATTTTGTGGTCGGCTCCAATAATCAGTTTGCCCAGTCGGCCGCTTCTGCCGTCGCCGCGGCGCCCGGTAAGACTAATTTCAATCCTCTCTTAATTTACGGCTCAGTCGGCCTCGGAAAAACACATCTTCTGCAAGCCATCGGAAATTATGCTCTCTCACATAATCCTCGTTATTCGGTCATTTACAGCACGTCCGAAGAGTTCTATCTGGCCTTTATCGACGCAATCAAGGGTAACAGCATTAAAAATTTTTCCTCCCATTTTAAAAATGCGGATATCCTTCTTATTGACGATGTCAATTTTTTTTCCGGTAAAGAAAGCTCCCAGGAGGAATTCTTTCATATTTTCAATGACCTTCATAAAAACGGCAAACAGATAGCACTCACCTCCGATCTCCCCCCTCACGAAATTGCAGGACTTCAGGACCGTCTGATCTCACGTTTTCAATGGGGGCTTTGCGTTGATATCCAGCCGCCGAATTTCGAAACCCGCGTTGCAATTTTGAAGAAGAAAGCAGAGGAGGATAATCTCAATATCGGCGAAAATATACTTCATTGTATAGCGGAACGGGTAACCTCGAATGTACGTGAACTCGAAGGAGTCATTATTAAGCTCCTGGCCTATGCTTCAATCACGAAATCCGACATAACCATCGATCTTGTCCGCAGCGTTTTGAAAGAAACCGATAAAAATCACAAGTTGAACATATCTCTCGATGAAATAATCGAAAAAGTCGGTGAATATTACCAAATTCCCGTAAATAAAATCAGGGAGAAGGATCGAAGAAAAGAGGTGGCGCTCTGTCGGCAGGTAGGCATGTATGTCTCAAAGTCCCTGACAAAATACTCCCTTAAAACCATAGGATTGCATTTTGGCGGGAGAGATCACAGTACCGTGATCCATGCAATAAAGAATGTTGAAAACCTCAAAAAAAATGATGCATTACTCGTGAAGGACATCGAACATATCATTAATTCACTCAAAATGTAGCCTTACCAATACCTTCCCAATGAATAATCAACATTCGCAATATGCTTTATTGTTTTGATTTTATTATAGTTGCGATAATTTTCCCAGTTATTCACATTTCTAGTATGTTTGTTGAATTTATTAAATAATTTCTGTTAAGAATAAGCGTGTGGATAAGTATCTCATTTTTTTCTGATGTTTTTTCAATATTTATTTATTATTTTCGATTCATTTCTGATGCGAGCGATAACTATATTTTTACCCCTTACAGGGTTCAATGCAGACAGAGTTTCCCTCTAAGAGAAGAAGATTGGAGCAACCCTTATGACCTTTTCAATTACCCAGCACTCTCTTTTTGATGTTCTGCAAAAGTTGTTTCCTATTATTCCCCTTAAGAGTTCGCTTCAGATTTTAACAAATTTTAAACTATCCTATCATGACAATCTGCTTGAAATTGCCGCTACCGATCTCGATCAATCGATGAAAATTATCAGCAGCGTATCCGGCGACGGTGATTCGTTCGATATCACCGCGAATGCCCGGAAGCTCTTTGAGATCGTCAGAGAGCTGCCCGAGGGGTTGGCCACTATTTCCGTTGAAAATAATGTCATCAGCATTGAAACTGAACGAGAGTTTAACTGTAAGATTGCGGGTGCGGATATCGGAGATTTTCCGGGATTTCCCGAAATAAACGATGGCACTGTCTTTGAGATAGATTCCGCTTTGTTAAAAACAATGATTCCAAAGAGCTCGTTTGCCGCGGCAAAGGACGAATCAAGGGCGTGCCTGGCGGGCATTCTCTGGGAGAATCATCCCTCAAAAACCGGCATGGTTGCCACCGACGGCCACCGGCTGGGCAGTTGTTTCATCAATGGCACGTTTCCAATAAAGGAAAAGTTCAGCAGTATCATTTCACCAAAAAGTTTGAATCATCTTGTCCGCATCACGGGCGAGAAAAACAGTGAAACCATCCGGGTGACCGTCAATGAAAAGTATATCGTTTTTACGGCCGGGTCCTTTGTGCTGTGCACAAAACTCATTGACGGACCCTATCCCGACTATAACAAAGTCATTCCGACCAACAACCCCAAGGAAGCCGTCATCGACCGCGCAGCGCTCCTGAACGCCGTAAGGCGCGCCATGGTCCTTTCCAACCAGAAAACTCACCTTGTAAAATTCATTTTTTCGGAAAATATGCTGGAAGTCATTGTTATTAATAAGGAAATAGGCGGTGAAGCCAAGGAGAAAATAACCATAGAGTACCGTGGAGACTCCCACCAGATAGGATTCAACGCTCAATATTTTAATGAAATTATCGACATTATTAAGACGCCGAGAATTAAATTACAGATGAACACCCAGATCAGCGCGTGTCTGATTTATCCGGTTTATGAGAAGGAGGAAGAGAAAATAAGCGACGATCTTTTCCTGCTCATGCCGCTGAGAATAATGGAAATGTAAATACCATCACCACTCTGGCGGAGTACCCTCTTCGAAAAACCCTCAATGCCCCTCCTGAACCGTGGGGCTCCCCCTTCTTCGAAGATGTGCCTGCCGGAGTGGTTTTTTATGGGAATTATATACTTAACTACCTTATTCACCATAACTCATTAATTTTGAATATGTTATGCCATTTTAAAAATCATAGCATAATAACCGAAATAGATCAAAAATGGCAACCTTTTTGAACAATCCCCCTTTAGGATAGGGAGTCAAGTATATAATTCCCTTTTTTATGCCTGATATTCTCCTGCAATTCCCCGGTTTTGCATCACTCCAATAACACCTTATTGTCAAGAAAAAGCGTCCGATTCGGGTCCCCAGCAAATTACCGGATTTACCTTCTACTTACCAGTTTGACGACTTAAAACAACCGGGTTTTACCGGTCCCAAAATCAGCCAATAAATGGCGTTTATTATAAAACACTTCCACCACGTGTGGCTGGTGCAACTGAAATTATGATAATCCGTCCATTTTGCCTTTTGGGCAAAATGGGTTAACCCGGCTCGGCCATCCAGAAGAATTTGATTTCTTAAAAAAAAGCAACCTGCGAAGTAACTTATTTTGAATCAAGGTCACCCTGTCGAAAGAACTCAAATCCATGAAAATCATCCTCCAGCGCGTCAAAAAAGCTTCGGTAACAATCGAAGGCGTCATCATCTCTTCAATTAATAATGGCATACTGATTCTTCTCGGGGTTCATAAGGACGATACCGCCGAAAAAGCGGACTTCCTGGCGGCGAAATGCGCCGACCTGAGGATTTTTTCCGACGAGCAGGGGAAAATGAACCTCTCGCTGCGGGAGATCGACGGCGAGGCGCTCGTGGTATCGCAATTTACGCTCTTCGGCGATTGCTCAAAGGGAAGGCGGCCGAGTTTTATCGATGCCGCCCCGCCTGAAAAGGGGCGGGAACTCTACGAGTATTTCATCGATTGCATGAAGAAACAGATCCGCGTTGTTGAGAGCGGCGTTTTCGGGGCGATGATGGAGGTCGAACTCGTGAACGACGGGCCGGTGACGCTGATCCTGGAGCGGTGATTGCTTACCCGAACGTAATCCTGAAAATCGCCGTCGAGCTGCGCCACGCTATCTCTTTAAAATCAAGGCATCCGTGCAGACGCGCCTTGATTTCGGCGCCGGTCGCCGCATCGCATTTTTTGCGTATCCTGTCGCCAAGCGACGGCCGGGGCGATTCCCCCCTCTCCCGGAACCAGAACTCGACATCCTGCGGGGTAATCCGGCGTACGGCGCTGTCCGCAAGCACCGTCATGGTGCAGGCGACGCCTTCGATGGAGGATAACTCGTCGTGCAACGACCGGGCGCTCCACCGGATCATCGGATCGTCGTTGTCGCTGAAGAGTTCCTCCTCCGCCGCGGTCAGGAGGTACTTTGCGTCGGCGGTCAGGGTCTTCGTCTCCGCGAGGTCCGACAGCCGCTGGCCCTCCTGCGGAATCGGCTCGGCCAGGACAAGGACGCCCCTTTTGGCGAGCAGCCCGCCGGCCTTCCCGATAAAGGATTTCATATTCTCCGTCTGGAAGAGCAGGTTCCTGCCGAGCATGGCGTCGAACCTGACCTCCCTTCCGGCTGCGTTTCTGATATCCCGGTTGAAATGGGCAAGGCGGGTCCGGATGATCTGCGGGCGGGAAACGGCGGGGAGATCCTTTACAAGACCGCGGAGGGTCTCGTAAGCCCGGTCGTCATGGACCAGGATCCATACGCCGCCCTCCGGCGTCTGGCGCATCGCTTCGAAGGCGAGCAGCCCGGTCCGGCCATTGAGATCGAGGACGAGACTCTGCTTCGTGATGCCGGCACATTCGAGCATGGCCTGCCGGACACGGCTGAGCTGCTCACCGCGCCGCGACAGCGTGCGCTCAAGCCACCGAGAACCGTCCTTGCCCCCGCTGCACCGCCAGGGGACTGGAATAATCCTCCTCGACCATGGCCTCGATCTGCGCCTCGCGCTGTTGCGCGACGCGTTCGCCGATGGATCTCTCGAATCCCTGGTCCGACGGGTGGTAAAACGACTTTCCCTGGAGAGACGAGGGCAGATATTGCTGGGCCACCCAATGATCCCGGTAGGCATGCGGGTAAAGGTATCCTTCGCCATGGCCGAACCCCTCGGAATCCCTGCTCGCGTCGCGCAGGTGGTTCGGGACGTCGTCCTTTGTCTCTTCGGAAACGGATTGTATGGCGTCGAAGAAGGCCATGCTCGAGTTGCTCTTCGGCGCCGTCGCGAGGTAGAGACACGCCTCGGCCAGATGGAATCGGCCTTCGGGAAGGCCGACATAATCGAATGCCCGCGCGGCATTGACAACAACGCCGAGCGCGGCCGGATCGGCCATTCCGACATCCTCGCCGGCCAGGATGACCATGCGCCGGAAGATGAAACGGGGATCCTCGCCTGCATACAGCATCTTTGCCATCCAGTACAGGGCGGCATCCGGGTCACTGCCGCGGAGGGATTTGATGAAGGCGGAAATGGTGTCGTAATGGGCGTCGCCGTCACGGTCATAGAGAACTGCCCGCTGCTGAATGGACTCCTCGGCGATGGAGCGGGTAATATGAATGGCGCCGTTGTGCGCGGGATCCGTGGTCTCCACGGCCAGTTCGAGCGCATTGAGTACGCCACGCGCGTCGCCGTTCGCGACTTTTACGAGATGGTCGAGCGCATCGTCATCGATGACGATTTTTTTCCCGCCGTACCCGCGTTCGGTGTTCCGAAGCGCCTGGAGCGCGACCTCCCGAAGTTCAACCTCGCCAAGCTGGCAGAGCTGGAATATCCGCGAGCGCGACACCAGCGCCTTGTTGACCTCGAAGTAGGGATTTTCCGTGGTCGCGCCGATCAGGATCAGGACGCCGTTCTCCACGTGCGGCAGCAGGGCGTCCTGCTGGGCCTTGTTGAACCGGTGGACCTCATCGATAAACAGAATGGTTCGCCTTCCGAAGAGCGAGAGGGTTTTCTGCGCGTTCTCGATGGCATCGCGAATGTCCTTGATGCCTGCAAGAACGGCATTGATCGAGAGAAACTGCGCCTTCGTGGTGTTGGCGATGATCCGGGCGAGCGTAGTTTTGCCGGTGCCGGGCGGACCGTAAAAAATCAGGCTCGAAAGCTGGTCGATTTGAATGGCCCGCCGCAGAAGCCTCCCCTCGCCGATGATGTGATCCTGGCCGATGAACTCTTCCAGTGTCTGCGGCCGCATCCGATCGGCAAGCGGCGCGGTTTTTTTGAGCAGGTCGCGGGCCTGGGAATCGAAGAGGTCGGATTGATGGTTGTGCGGAGAGGTTTTTTTCATGGCATGGTATCAGCCTGCAAGCACAAGTAAAATACGTCACGGACAACGTTTTTTTCCGCGGGCATAATCGCAATGACTATTTTATTACCTGCTGATGGAGGCCGCATCTTTGATAAACAAAACGTGCAACTTAAATTAATAGAGGAGGGGTGAATATGGCATTAAATATGAAACGATTCGTCCTTATTTTTCTTGCCGGAATCATGTGCGTTTCCATGGTTCAGGCCCAGACGCTCAAGCATGACGCTCTTTTCAACCTGAACTGGAAGTTTATCCAGGGTAATCCCGCCGGCTCACCGCAGTCGCCTACGTTCAATGATGCGTCGTGGACGACCGTGAGCGTGCCGCATTCCGCATCGTACGATGCGCCCACCGTGGCCGCGGAACTCAACTTCTATGGCAGCCCCAGCGGTTCCAACCATCACTACTGGTACCGGAAAAAGTTCCTCTGCCCGGCCGGCGCTCAAAAGGTATTCATCCGGTTTGAGGGAGTGATGCAGGGCGATACCGTGTATGTTAACGGGACCCAGGTCGGCACGCATTACAACAGCGGATATACGGGCTTTTTCTTCGATATTTCTAACTACGTAACAAGAGGCGACACCACGCTTGTCGCCGTTCACTGCACGATTAATAATGACGCCAACATCCCTCCGGGAGGCAGCGGCTGGACATCGGTCGGCGGTGCGGCCCCTGATTATCTGCTTTTTTCCGGAATCTACCGCGACGTGCATCTGATTTTTAAGGACAGCGTCTATATTCCCGTCCGGGGACAGCGGATTACTACTACCGGAACGACAAGCAGTCCGACCGTTCATGCACTGACCAGCATAAAGAACGAAACCGCCGTGGCAAAGAGCGTCACGGTCGCCCTTACCCTTCGTGATTCGTCGGGTTCGACCGTGGCGACTCAGACGGCTACACAAACGGTAGGCGCGAACGGCGTGGTACCCTTCGACATGACCACGCCGGCGGTCGCCTCGCCGATGCTCTGGTCGCCGACAACCCCCGCGCTGTATTCGCTTCAGACGCTGGTCAGCGTCGGCGGAACCATGGTGGACAGCGCGGTGACGAAGATCGGCTTGCGCTTTTTCTCATGGAGCGCGGGCACTCCGGGCGGATTATCGGTTAACGGCACCCGTACCGAACTGAAAGGTGTTTGTCTGTGTCAGTTCATGGGCTGGATCGAAAACGCGGTTCCCGACTCCCGTTTTGCCAAGGAGGTCGCCATGATGAAGGCCATGGGAGATCAACAGCATCAGGTGTTCGCACTATCCGAGGGCCGATGCGTTTTATCGCGCCTGCGATTCCGTGGGCATGCTGGTGCTTGTCGAGGTTCCATCATGGGGGGTCAATGGAGGATTCAGCGGCTTGACTTTGTTCTGGAGCCGTATGTACAGCTGCGACTCGGAAATGGTCCTTGACGGGTATAATCATCCATGTATCTGGGGCTGGAGCTGTTTCAATGAGCCGAGCGAGACCACCCTGGGGCCGGACTTTTCCAGAGATAGTGCCATCATTCACGGGCTCGATCCGGTCGCGGGATCGGGCCGTGTTACCCTGGTGGCAAATTATTCGGGGAATGTCATGTACCCCCTTGATATCTACGGCTTGAACTATAACACGTCGACGAGCACCTCTCTCCCTATTGTAAATACCGAAGATTACACGAACTGGAGCCGCGCTTTTCTACGGGGAAACTCCATGGACTCGAGCGTGAGCAGTTCCAGCGAAGCGCACAGTGAGGTCACTACGATGATGGGCGGATGGAGTACGACGGACAAATGCGGAGGAGCGCACTTCTGGTGTTTCCAGGATTACTGTTCCTTCAGGAATGAGACCGGATTGGAGGGGATCGTGGATCGTCTCTGGATGCCGAAGAATGTGTATTTCATGTTCAGGGATAGCTTGACGGGAGTGGCGCCCGACTATTGGCAGGGTGGCACGCCGACGCAATTGCTGCTCGCGGCGGACCTCACCACGCTCAGGGCCGACGGTTCGGATATTTCTCAGATCGTTGCAACGATGAGGAATGCCGGCGGGCAATGCGTGCAGACTCCCTGTAATATAACCTTTACGGTCACTGGCCCGGCAACGCTGTTTCCCGATACCTGCGTGATAGGCGGCGCCCTTACGGGTAATGTCACTACCGCAACCACGAAGATGCGGGGCGGTCGTTGCGGCGCGCTGCTGCGAACCACCACCACCGCCGGGTCCATCACCGTGACCGCGACAAGCAGTTGCGGGCTCTCCGGCGCTTCGGTTACCCTTTCGAGTACCCCGGTGACCGAATCGTATATCGTTTCCCCGACGGCGGTTCATCAGGGACACCTTCAGCAACCAACGGGTAAGACCTCTCGCCTGCGAGCCGTTTATTCGGAAAAAGGCGTGATGCTCTCCTTCCCTGCCGGCGTTGAAAAAATCGTACAGATCATCACCGTTCAGGGGAAAACGATTGCCGCCTATACTCTCCGGAACGGAACTCCGGTATTTATCAGCCGCAAGGAAGCGGGAAGAGGAGTATGTTTTGCGGCCTGGAGTGATAACGGCTGCCGGATGGTGACGAGACTGAACCTGGTTCAATAGTCCTTCGCTCGCACCGCGATAGAAAGACTATGAGGCGTCGGGAATCCCGGCGCCTTTTTTATACATCGTCAGCGAAAAAACTTTTCGGGGTGGTTTGCCGTGCCGCGAATAGCAGCGCGGTATTGGCCAGTGCGATGATCGGCTGAAAGAGAAACACAAGGGGGAACGAGGAGCACAAAATCGGAAAATGATGCAGCATGCCGCCCAACGGAAGAAATTGGAAAACGTTAATCCCATAAAAAAGAGCCGTCGTTCGCGCCGGAAGGCTGCGGATGAAGGGATACAGTAAAATGAGAAAAGGCAATTGATCGTACGTACTGATAATACATGGTCAGCATCATGGCGCCGAAGAACAGAAGCAGACTTTGCAGGTCGCAATATCTGCCGGTGACGAACCCGCGGCCGGCGATCCATAGCAGAATTCCGGCCGTGCCCGCATAAATCCAGGGGAGCCAGTGTGAAATTGGGGCCGGATGAGGAGCAGCATCGGTCCGAATTCGGACATGGATTCGATGTTGAATCTGTTAGCCGGGATGATGGACATGGTAAAATCGGGAGGGAGACGAAGCTGATTAAATACTCCCGCCAGATGCAAAAACGAACCCAGGTGCGGGCCGCCGCTGAACAAAGAAAAGGCAAGAAGGGAGACGCCGGCGACGCAGAGCGCGCCGGCCAGTCCCCGCACCTCCCTCTTTTAACAAAAGGTACACATACAAGGGGATCGCGAGGGTGATTTTCATCGAAGCGATCCCGAGAAAAAGGCCGCCGATGAAAGGCCGGGAGGTTTTCAAACAGAAGAGGCATGCCAGGAGGGCCGCATACACGATAATGCCGGGCTGGCCGGACAGCACAATGATGAGCGTCGGTTTGAATGCCGCGCACAGGAGAAAAATCTCCGTCATGGCGATAACGGCGGGAAGGCGGCGTCCGAAGAGAAGCCATCCGAAAAAAACGATTGCGAAAAGCGAGACGGCGAGAAGGAAATACCAGAGCGCATCGGCATAACGGTACGGCAGCTGCGAAAGCGGCAGCAGCATGCCGAGGGCCCACGGCGGATACAGGAGCGGGTGTTCCGGCAGACCCGGGGTTACGGAACAAACAAAGCCTTCTTTCCCGCAGAGCCGTTGCCAGCTGCCCTTTATTTCCTCATCGCAATAGGGATTCTTTCCTTCGGCCGCCAGTCGGCCGCCCAGGTAGATATTGGTGAAATCGATGGACCAGGCGCGGGGATCGCCGCGAGAGAGAAAGCGATGGGAAAAAGGACGGAGCGATCCCGCTCCCGCCAGCACCAGCACACCGATAAAAAATAGTCGTGAAAGGGTAGCGGATTTCCGCCACGGGGTGCGCAGCCAGGAGATTATGGAACCGATGGACTTCACCATGAGCGTTCGTGTTTCGCTTCGCGGACTGCGGCCCCGAGGATCAGGACGGTGATGACGCTCGTTACCGCGCCGAATAAAAACGGCGCCGCCGGCCGCATGCTGAAAAGGAACCCCGCGATGACGCTCGCCGGCAGGAGTACGATTCCGACGATGGTATACGAAAACCCGAGCGCGGTGGCTTTTGATTCGGCGGGCGCGATTGAAGCGACAAATGCCTTTTCCATGCCCTCGGTCATTGCCGCATAGACGCCATAGAGCAGCCAGCATCCCCAGAGCAGGGCGCCGCGAGAGACGAGGCCGAACCCGGCATACACGACGCCGTACAGCGCATACCCGGTTAAAAGCACCCGTTTGAACCCGATCCGGTCCGCGAGCGATCCGAACGCGGGCGAGAGCAGGGTACTTGATAAATTGTAAAACAGGTACATGAGTACCACCGTCGACAGCGCACAACCGATGTTCATCCTCCGCAAAAGCAGGAACTGGTTTGACGAGTTGCCGAGCGTGAAAATCGCCTGGGCAAGGAAGAAAAACCTCAGATTTTTATCGTAGCGACGCGGGTCGAAGTTCGGCTTCGGCCGCATTGCAGCGGCGGTCGCTGCCGCCGCCGGTTCCTGTACGAAGAATAAAAATATGATGCCAATCGCGGCGGGTACAATGGAGGCGATGAAAACCCCGTAGAATCCGCTTATGTTTTTGATGGTGCCGGTGGCGTGGTCGATGAACTTCAGGCAAAGGAGATAGAGGATCAGAACGCCGAGCGTAGCGCCTGCAAAGTCCATCGCCCGTTGCAGGCCGAAGGCCCGGCCTTGACCTCGGGCGAAACGGAGTCGGCGATTAATGCGTCGCCGGGGCGCCGCGAATCCCCTTCCCCACCCGGTCGATGAATCGGGAGATCAGAACGAAAAACCACCCGGCGCGAAGCCAGGAGGAGAAGCGCCTTTGCGGCGGCCGACAGGCTGTATCCGGAAATAGCCGGAGCCTTGCGCTTCCTGAAGCGGTCGGAATAGTACCCGGAGAAGACCCTGAGAAGCCCCGCCGTGGACTCCGCCACGCCCTCGATGATGCCGAGCGCCGGACCGATAAATGCACCCCTCGCCGCAAGGATCGTGCTGACGAAGGCCTGGAGGAGCGGATAGATCATCTCGCTGGAAACATCGGTGAAAAACGAGGTGAGCCCGGTGAGCAGGACGTTGCGGTGAAAAGAGGTGGGTTTCATGGCAAGGGATGGATGTCTTCGGGAATTATCCGGAAAAATAGAAATTGCCGGGTGATGAAAAGGAGTTGACAAAGTGGGCATATGGGAAATAGCCCCAATAGCGGCGGCAAAATGCTATTTTATCGGATTCAAATCGAACCGGGAGAGAGCAACCATTCAAAGGAGGATATCATGGGTAAAGGCGATAAGCGCACGGTGCGCGGGAAGATTTTCAAGGGATCTTTCGGCAATAAGAGGCCGCGAAAGAAGGGTAAGGCCGCGGGCGCAAAAAAAGAGGAGTGATCCCCCGGGTTTTAAAAATCCCGGTACCTGCGGAGAGCCCCCGGCATTGTTTGCCGGAGGCCGATTATTCATTCGCGATCAGATGGCCTTGGGCTGGCAGAGATTCTTCTTATCGTTCGCGACCCGGCCGCAGCTTTTACAGATGAACGCGGGTTTATTCACCAGAGGTATGATATCCTTGACATCGAGGTCACATGAACAGCACGTAAGCGCGCACATTTTGTCGGCACCGGCATGGTGTCCTTCAGCTTTTGGACTCATTGTAACGCTCCTTGTTATGAGTTGAGAAATCAAAGCTACCTTTAAAAAATAGCTTTAATTTCACCGCGAAGCAAATTTTTCCGAGGAATCTTGCGGATTTTAGTCTGATGGATATGATCTTACAGAGGCGCTTTTGAAAACGGTGCCGAAATACGACAACCACAACCATATAGATACATAAGGGCGCGGCGCGCCATGCCCCTTTAGTAAGGAGCCAGCTAACCATGGAATTTATTCTCTCCCCCATCGAGGTCCGTGTTCTCGGATCGCTCATCGAAAAGGAGATTACCACACCCGAATACTACCCGCTCACCCTCAACTCACTCGTCCTTGCCTGCAATCAGAAATCCAACCGCGACCCGGTTACCGCCTATTCCGAGGAGGAGGTGCTTGACGCAGTCGAGACACTGCGCAATAAGCAGCTTGCCTGGCAGCGGAGCATTCCCGGCAGCAGAGCGCTCAAATACGAGCAGAACCTTAAAGCGAAATTCGGCTTCGAGCATCGTGAACTTGCGGTGGTCTGCGTGTTCATGTTGCGCGGACCGAGTACGGCCGGGGAGATCCGCGGATACACCGGCCGCATGCACCAGTTCCGGGACCTGGCCGAGGTGGAGGAATCGCTCGCCACACTCTCTGCATGGGAGACCGGACCCATCGTATTAAAACTCCCGCGACTTCCCGGTACCAAGGAGCACCGTTTCGCCCATTTGTTTTCGGGTGAGGCAGCAATTGCTCAAAACTCGGAGGCTCCGGGCGTGGTTGTAGAGATGCTCGGCCGCGCATCACCGAACTTGACCGAACGCATTGTTCTCTGAAGAAAAAATAATCCGACTGTCAGATGAACAAGCAGCGATGAAAAAGGTGTTCGAGGAGTTTAAGCGGGCGTTTGAATAGAATTCCAAAACCCGGCAGTATTGATCATGTGCCCCGTGGTTCTGCCACAGGATTGTCCTCTCCGACTATTTTTGGCGCGCGAGCAGAAAAATTTGATTCTGTAATAAGCCAAATGTAATTTACTAAATGTCTTTCCTGCAAATATCCCCATTTAATTTGCAGTCAGGATATTCCATATTGGGAAAAAGGTTTTTCGGCACGCCCCCGTTAGTGGCGAAATTAAAGCCACGGCCTCTGGCCGAGGTCGTTTACTAATAAGTTAAGAACGGCGAGAATGAAACGGGAATATGGATCCGCGGAAAAAGATGACAATTTATATTGGAGCAATCGTGCTTACTTATAGCGCGATGGCAAAAGCCGATTTTGTTACGGCCACGTTGAGCACGGGGAATAATCCCTATACTGAAGCGGTGAACCCAGTAACTAATAAAACTTATGTCGCGAACTTGGCCGACAATAGCGTCACCGTAATCGACGGAGCGACCAATTCGACAGCGACTATAAACACGGGGACAACTCCCTGCGCCATAGCAGTAAACCCGGTGACCAACAAAATTTATGTGGCCAATTTTAACAGCAATAATGTCACGGTGATCGACGGAGCGACCAATTCAACCGTTTTTGTGAGCGCAGGGTCGAGTCCGGAGGGAATAGCGGTGAACCCGGTGACCAACAAAATTTATGTAGCGAATAGTGGTAGCGCTAATGTCACGGTAATCGACGGGGCGACCAATTCAACCGCCTTTGTAGGCGCAGGGTCTGGTCCTATTGCAGTAGCAGTGAATCCGGTGACTAACAATATTTATGTAACAAATAATGGAAGCAATAATGTCACGGTAATCGATGGAACAACTAATTCGACGACGACCGATAGCGCGGGGACAAACCCCTATGCAGTAGCGGTGAACCCGGTGACCAACAAAATCTACGTGGCGAGAAATACGGGCAGCAATACCGTTACGGTGATTGACGGCGCGACCAAAACACGACACCAGACGAGTGTAGTCGCGAGAACGCATTCCTCGGCAGTTGCCGTAAACCCAGTGACCAACAAGATCTACGTGGGCAATTTCGGCAGCAACAACATCACGGTGATTGACGGGGCTACCCTTGCTACCACTACAGTGACCGACCCGAACGCCATCGAACCGCATGCCGTTGCCGTCAACCCGGTGACCAACAAGATTTACGTAGCCAATTGGAACTGCAACCGTGACGGTGATTGATGGCGCGACCAACTCCACCACCACGGTAACCGGTCGGCACCCAACCGACGGTGGCTGTCAACCCGGTGACCAACAAAATCTACGTGACGAACAACGGCAGCAACAACGTCACGGTGATTGACGGCGCGACCAACGCCACCACGACGGTGACCGGGGAACTCCCCCTATGCCGTGGCCGTCAACCCGGTGACCAACAAGATCTACGTGGCGAACAACGCAGCAACAACGTCACGGTGATTGACGGCGCGACCAATTCGACCACCACCGTGAGCGTAGGGTCAATCCCCATGGCCGTGGCGGTGAACCCGGTGACCAACAAGATTTACGTGGCCAACTACGGCAGCAGCAACGTCACGGTGATCGACGGGGCGACCAATTCGACCACCGCCGTGGGCGCCGGATCAAACCTATGGGCCGTGGCGGTGAACCCGGTGACCAACAAGATCTACGTGGCGAATATCGGCAGCGACAACGTCACGGTGATCGACGGCGCCACCAACTCGACCACCACGGTCAGTGCGGGGACCAATCCCTATGTGGCGGTGAACCCGGTGACCAACAAGATTTACGTCGCCAATGAAGACAGCGACAACGTGACGGTGATCGACGGGGCGACCAACGCGACCACGACCGTGACCGCGGGAGCCAATCCACAAGCCGTGGCGGTGAACCCGGTGACCAACAAGATCTACGTGGCAAACTACTGGCGAGCAACAATGTGACGGTGATTGACGGGGCGACCAAGCGACCACCACCGTGAGCGCGGGGATCAGGTCCCGATGCCGTGGCGGTGAACCCGGTGACCAACAAGATCTACGTGGCGAATTCCGGCGAGCAACGTCACGGTGATCGACGGGGCGACCAATGCGACGACTGCCGTGAGCGCGGGACAAATCCCTTAGTGGTAGCGGTCAATCCCGTGACCAACAAGATTTACGTGCCGAATCAGGGCATCGGAATTTAAAATAATAGCACTATCACGGTGATCACGGAGCGACCAATTCGACGACTACCGTAAGCGCAGGATCGTATCCCCAGGCAATAGCGGTGAACCCGGTGACCGGCAGGATTTATGTGCCGAATACCGGCAACGGCAATGTCATGGTGATATCGGAAACGCCGATAAACGATACGAAGGTCTGGGCGACGGCCGACACCGTGCCGTGGCATTCGTGTTTTGTTTCCAAGCCGCCCGTGAGCGGCAACGCGGTCAACCGGACCTTTACCGGAAAATGCGGCATCGAGGGCGTTTTCAACAGGGTGAATACAGCGCAAAGCGGTTGGAATTGGGCATTTATTACCTCTATGGCCGGTACCGATTCGACGAGGTGGAGTTATAATTGGGGAACAACCGATTCATTAACAATCGGTGAGAATTACCTGTGCCTGTTCGCGGCGGATTCCCAATGCGGGACGTTGAACAACCTGGGCATGGGCACCCCCTTTACGGGGAATGTAACGGTTTACCCGATGTATTACATACCGGCAACGCTATCTTCCCCGAACAATGGCGCAGCTAACCTGCCGAACTTCACTATCTCTTTCCTGGAATGTAGTTCCCGGGACATTTACCTACAGTATTAAGTTTCAACGGTTTCGAATTTTTCGACGACGGTTTCTAATCAGGGCGGAGTGACGGCTACCGGCGTAACGATAAGCGGGTTGGCGAACAGCACGATGTATTACTGGCGCGCGAATGCGACAACCGCAAGCGGGACAAGCCCCTGGTCGGGCGTATGGAATTTCACGACTATCATAGCGGCGCCAGCGCTTGCGTCTCCAACGAATAATGCCGCCGGTCAGGCTACGACGCTGAATCTCAGCTGGTCAACCGTTGCGAATGCACTATCCTATGGATTGCAGGTAGCGGCGGTTTCGGATTTTTCGACAACGGCCTATTCCAGTTTCGGGATCACCGCAGCCAATCAGACGATTTCCGGGCTGCAAACACTTTCAACGTATTACTGGAGAGTGAACGCAGCGGGTATAACCGCATCCAGCGCCTGGTCGGGCGCGTGAGCTTCGCGACAACCTCGCACTTTATCGTGCCTTACACGATTACCGGAAGCAGCATGACCGTTCTGATTAAGGCCTCGATAAATCCGACCCTTAACGGATCGGCGATTCAGAACGGTGATGAAATGGCGGTCTTCAATCACACCGGGCTTTGCGTGGGTGCGGTCGCATGGAAAGGCGCCAATACCGCCATAGCGGTCTGGGGCCAGAATTCGCAGTCACAGACGGTGGACGGCATGGCCGACAACGAGGTATTGCGGTATCGGATGTGGGATGCGGTGCATTCGACGGAGATGAAGGCGGTGGCAACCTATCTCGATAGTCTCCAAAACCCCGGAGCCCGCAACGATTCTCTCTATGTTAATAACGGCATTTCGATTCTCGGCACCCTGACGGGCATATCGGCACCCGTTGCACCGACCTTGGTGGCGCCGACCAATAACGCCGGTAGTGTTTCGGTTACGCCATCGCTCAATTGGAACAGCGTGAGCATGGCGACTTCATACCATCTCGATGTATCGACGACCTCGAACTTCTCCACGACGGTATTCAGTAGGGGAGTTTAACGGGAACATCGCAGGCGTTAACCGGGCTTTCCAGTGGGACTGTCTATTATTGGCGCATGGGGGCGAAAAATGCCGGCGGTGTGAGTCCGTGGTCGGGCGTCTGGACCTTTACGACGATAATCGCGGCTCCGGGCGCGCCGCAGCTTGCACTGCCGTCGAACGGCGCAGGTAACCAGCCGATATCGCTCAGGTTGAGCTGAACACGTCAACCAATGCATCGACCTACGCGGTGCAGGTATCGACGGATGTAACCTTCGGCAGCACGGTGACGGCGCAGATCAGGCTGACCGGTACGTCGGCATCGGTAAGCGGGCTCGTCAACAGTGCGATCTACTACTGGCGGGTTGGAGCGAAAGATGTGGGCGGCGTGAGCGGCTGGTCGGGAGCCTGGAGCTTCACGACGATAATTGCCGTGCCGGATGTTCCACAGCTCTCCTCACCGGCAAGCGGCGCAATAGCCCAACCGGTAACCTTGAGCCTTGGATGGAACACGCGGCCCGGCCGCTTCGTATTCGGTGGAGGTATCGACGGATGCGGGCTTCGGCAGCTTTATCGCCAACCAATCCGGGATAACGGGAACGACCATAACGCTGTCCGGTCTCGGGAACAATGTGACCTACTTCTGGAAGGTGCAGGCGGCGGATGCGGGCGGAGCGAGCGAATGGTCGAGTGCGTGGAGCTTTACGACGCTGGTGAATTTCAGTCTGCCGGTCAATTCGGGATGGAGTATGATTTCAATAGACATCCGACCTACGGATTCTACCCCGAGGCAGTTTTCGGCGACACCACGACGATGCGAACCGAGCACTATCCCAAGGGGTTCGTACTGGTGAAGGATCTCGCGGGCAAGACGTATTGGCCCAGCTTGGGGATCAACGATTGGGATGCTGCATACCGGGGAAGGTTACCAGATGTATAGCGATTCGACGGATGCGGTTCGCGCGGTCGGCTCGGCGATCAACGCGTATGCCACGCCGATCTCCCTGAACAAGGGATGGAACCTGCCAATTGCCCGCAAATCAATCTGCCGATTGAGACCGCGCTCTCCGGTATCGTATCGCAGATCATGCTGGTGAAAAGCAACGCCGGTGAAATCTATTGGCCGGATTACGGGATCGACGATATCGATACCCTGGTCGCGGGACAAAGTTGTACCGTATCTACATGAAGAGCGGCGCAACGCTGGAATACGCGGGGTCCCCGAAGAAAGTATCGTCGAATGCGCATCAACTGCTCAGTCTGCCAACCCCGCTGCATCCGAAGGGAAGCGCGCCAATACCGGTAACAATGCCACGGTTCTGGCCATCCGGGTACTATGTGGCAACAAGATCTCTTACAGGACAGTTGCGAAATCGGCGCCTACGATGGAAGCGGGAATCTGGTTGGTTCGGGCACGGTAATCCATGGTCTCGCCGCCTTCCCGGTGTGGGTAAGAACAACAACCGAACGGAAGGATGGTATCAGCGTTATTGCGAAGATCACACCTAAGCTGTGAAAACGATGAAAAAAGAAGTATGCCGAGTTTTGAGATCGAGACCGCGGTGACGGCAAAGAGGTCAGTTATGCGGCCCAGGAGATTTTCATCGGCACGCTTACAGAACAGAAGGCGCATTGATAAAACAGTTTAACCTCGCCAAGGTGTACCCAAATCCATTCCGGGGACTGGGTGCACATCGCGTTTGATGTCCCGACGATTAATGGAATTGCGGAGCAGAATATCGCAATAAATATCTATGACCTGAAAGGGAGACTTGTAGAGCAACTTGCAAGAGGCATGTACAATGCCGGTCACTATATCATTCGATGGAGTACAGGCATGAGCAAGAGTACCGGCGACGGTTCAAGTGTGTATATCGTGCGTATGCAGACAAATAAATTTGACAAGAGGCGTCAAGATAGAAGTTTAGTAATTAAAATAGCATCGCCATCGTTAAAAGAGACAGGCTGAAAACCCACCCTTACCTTCACTTCAGCGTGTGCGTTGCGAGAGTGCAAAGCGCCCGCCGAAGGCGGGCATCGCGAGCACTTTCGCAGAGGGGGGTCCGCCGAAAGACGCGCCATGCGCGGCTTTGGCCAGGGGAAACCGAGAAGCGGTGCCCCCACGAGAAGTTTATAGCTTCAGGCTATCAAATCCTGCCTCAAATTTTTCTTTTTATCTTAATATTCCGCCGCTTCCCTTCTCCCCGCCATGTTTTATCTTTAGACTTCCGCTCGTCCAATAACATAGAAAGAAATCTTAAAAAGGAGCAGGCCATGGCGAAAAAAGGTGCAGCGCCGGAAGAAGGCCGCGACGATCGCGGCAAGAGTGCGGCGATCGAGCAGGCGGTAAGCCAGATTGAGAAGCAGCACGGCAAGGGAGCGATCATGCGGCTGGGAACCGCGGGCCTCAAGACCCGATGTTCCGGTCATATCAACCGGGGCGCTTTCACTCGACCTTGCGCTCGGGGTGGGTGGCTTGCCCAAGGGAAGGGTCATCGAGATATTCGGCCCGGAATCCTGGGAAAAACCACCCTCGCACTCCATGCGATCGCCAATGCGCAGCGCAAGGGCGGCATTGCGGTGCTTATCGATGCCGAGTACGCCTTTGACGCCACCTATGCAAAAAATCTTGGCGTCGATATCGATAACCTCCTGGTATCGCAACCCGACACCGGCGAGCAGGCGCTCGAAATCGCTGATACGCTTATCCGCAGCGGCGCCATCGATATCATCGTGGTCGACAGCGTCGCCGCGCTGGTGCCGGCGGCCGAAATCGAAGGGGAGATGGGCGACAGCCACATGGGGCTCCAGGCCGGCTCATGTCGCAGGCGCTCCGGAAACTCACCGGCATCCTATCGAAATCCAACACCATCCTTATCTTTATCAATCAACTCCGCATGAAAATCGGGGTCCTGTTCGGCAATCCCGAAACGACCACCGGAGGCAATGCCCTGAAATTTTATGCCTCGGTGCGAATCGATATTCGTCGAATCGCCGCAATCAAGGACGGCGAAATGGTAATCGGCAGCCGCACACGCGCAAAGGTCGTTAAAAATAAGGTCGCTCCGCCCTTCAGGGATGCCGAGTTCGACATCATGTACGGCAAGGGAATCTCCTTTGAGGGGGATGTGCTGGACCTCGCGGTCGAAATGCAGATCGTCGAAAAAAGCGGCGCCTGGTTCTCTTATAAAGGCGAGCGAATCGGACAGGGCAGGGAGAAGGCCAGAGATTTTCTCACCGCGAATCGCGATATTCTGGAAGAAATAGAGAAAAAGGTGAGAGAGAAAGGCGCGGTCCATAAGGGAGTCAGCGTTCCGGAAGAGCCTGCATCCGAAGAGTAGAAGTGGCGGCTCACCACTTTGCAGCCGCCTTATAACTTTTTCCCTTGAAAATAGTGTTTATTGATGAAAGCATCCAATCAGATCCGTAATGACTTCATCGGTTTTTTCCAAAGCCGTGGCCATACCTTCGTTCGCAGTGCGCCGGTCGTGCCGCCGGACGATCCGACCCTCCTCTTTACCAACGCGGGGATGAACCAGTTCAAGTCGATTTTCCTGGGAGAAAATCCGCGCGGGCTCAGGCGGGTGGCAAACTCCCAGAAATGCATGCGTGTCTCAGGCAAACAAACGACCTCGAAGAGGTGGGCCGCGATCACTATCACCACACCTTTTTCGAGATGCTCGGCAACTGGTCATTCGGCGACTATTACAAGAAAGAGGCAATCCGTTGGGCGTGGGAGCTTCTCACCGAGGTGTGGAACCTGCAAAAAGACCGGCTGTTCGCGACGGTGCACGCTACCGACGAGGAGGCCATTTCCTGTTGGAAGAGTGAAACCGATATCGCCCGCAACCGCATCATGCCGTTCGGCGATAAGAGCAACTTCTGGGAGATGGGGGAAACCGGTCCGTGCGGACCATGCTCTGAAATTCACTTCGATATGGGCGATGCCGCCACGCGCGATGCGACGTTTGCCGACCCGATTGCGGGGGTGAATGGTGAGAACGCCCGGTACCGCGAGCTGTGGAATCTGGTTTTCATACAATATAACAGGGAAAAGGGTGGAACCCTCGTTCCACTCGCCGCCAGGCATGTGGATACCGGCATGGGGTTCGAGCGCGTCGTGACCGTGCTCCAGGGGGTCGATTCGAACTACCATACCGATCTCTTCAGGCCCATCATCGCGGGTCTCGAGGTAATCAGCGGACGCACGTATGATCCGGGCGTAGCGGGAACGCCGTTCCGGGTAGCCGCCGACCATATCCGCGCGCTCGTTTTTGCCATTACCGACGGTGTTTTTCCTTCGAACGATGGCCGGGGGTACGTGGTGCGCAGGCTCCTGCGCCGCGCGGCGCGCTTCGGCCGGAGCTCGGGTCAATGAGCCATATCTCTACCGGCTGGTCGGGTTCCTCGAAGGGGTCATGGGCGAGGCATTCCCGGAGATTGGAGAGCGGCGCATCTATGTCGAGGAGGTGATCCGCGCCGAGGAGGAAAGATTCGGCGCAACGCTCGAACAAGGCCTACAGAAATTCGGCGTCATGGTTGATCTGTGCGTCAAGCGCGGGGATAGCCTGCTTCCCGGCGCCGATGTCTTCGCCCTGTACGACACCTACGGATTCCCGATGGACCTTACCCGCCTCATGGCCTCCGAAAAGGGGCTTTCGATAGATGAGACGGGGTTCGAGCGTGCCATGGAGGAGCAGAAGACGCGGGGACGTGAGGCGCGTAACGCCGAAGAGTTGGGTCTTTCACCCGAGGGATGGATCGAAGTTGCTCCCTGCACAGGCACCGTTTTTCTCGGCTACGAGATGGATGAAGCGGAGGTTATTGTTTGCCGCTATAAGGTTCTCGACTACGAGGATGGAAAAACCGCCTATTTGCTCATTCTCGATAAAACGCCATTCTATGCTTCCTCCGGCGGTCAGGTTGGCGACGTTGGAATTCTTAAAACCTCGTCGGGTAAGACACTCCAAATCGATGATACAATCAAATGGAATGACCTCGTCATCCACCGCGCGTTGGCCGACGCAGTTGTGGTCCGGGATGATTTTACCAGACCGCTCACCGCATCTATCCTGAACGAACGGCGCACCGCAATCCGGCGCAACCACTCCGCGACCCACCTGCTGCAGACGGCGCTCCGAAAGGTACTTGGGGGACATGTGAACCAGTCGGGATCGCGGGTGGACGACAGGAGCCTCCGCTTCGATTTTACCCATTTCAAAGCCCTCGAAGCGAATGAGCTTTCCCAGGTGGAAAATCTCGTGAACGGATGGGTTTGAAAATCTGATCGTGGCCACCGATATCAAGGATGTCGAGACCGCGAAGCGCGAAGGCGCAACGGCGCTCTTCGGCGAAAAGTACGGCGATTCGGTGCGGGTGGTATCCATGGGTAATGTTTCCAAGGAACTTTGCGGCGGGACGCATGTCCAGGCCACGGGACAGATCGGCCTTTTCCACATTGTCGAGGAGTCGAGCATTGCCTCGGGCGTGCGGCGCATCGAGGCGATTACGGGTCTCGAAAGCCTGCGCCTCCTGAAGTGGAGCGAAGAACAGCTCTCGCAGGTCGCAGCGCTTCTGAAAAGCAACCGTGAGTCGGTCATCGAGAGGCTCCGGGTCTTGATCGACACGGCGGCCGATCTGCAGACCCGGCTTGCATCGCTTGCCGCCGGGCAGGCGCAGCTCAAGGCGGGCCTCATTCTCGAAACGGCCCTGGCCCGGGAGGGAGGGCTGAAGTGGAACGTGCACACGCTTGGGGATACCGATAAGAAAAGCTTCAACGACATATTCAACGCGATATCCGATGCCATCAAGCGTCAGAAGCTCGATGCCGCATTCATCGTGCTGGGGGGCATCGCAGACGGCGCCGTGATGCTCGCGGCCTGCGCCGGAAACGTTGCTGTCAAGTACGACCTGAATTGCGGCGAAATCGTCAAGGCCGCGTCAACCATTGTGGCAGGAAGCGGAGGAGGATCGCCGTTTCGTGCACAGGCGGGAGGCAAAGAACCCGGAAAACTTGCCGGAGCACTCGCCGAGGCTACCCGTCTCATTACCGAAAAAGTAAAGGCCATACCATGAAGCGGCCGCCGGTATTTGAAGCGTTGCTGAAAAAGATCGCGAAAGGCGCCCGGCAATACTGGATACTGCTCGATCCGGACGACTTCTCGCCCCGGGAAGCTTCGCGCATCGTTCAATCAGCCGAGGGCGCGGGCGGCGTGGATGCGGTTCTTATCGGCGGCAGCCTGCTGCACCACAACTCCTTCGATGCATTCGTCAAGAGTGTCCGCGCACACCTCTCCATTCCGGTCATCCTCTTTCCCGGCGACGCGACGCAGCTTTCCGGCCATGCCGACGCGCTACTCTATCTGTCGCTCATCTCGGGCCGCAACCCGGTGAACCTCATCAGCGAGCATGTCAAGGCGGCGCCCATCATCCGGAGGCTCGGCCTCGAACCCATCGCCACGGCCTACATGCTCGTCGAATCCGGCGCGGTTACCTCGGTCGAGTTCATGAGCAACACCCGTCCGCTGCCGCGCGCAAAGGCCGACATCGCCGCGGCGCACGCCTTGGCCGCGCAGTACATGGGTATGAAGATGGTCTATCTCGAAGCGGGCAGCGGGGCGCCGCAGACGGTTCCCTGCGAGATGATTCAAAAAGTGAAGGAGGCTCATCGACATCCCTCTCATCGTGGGCGGCGGCATCCGCGATGCCGAAACCGCCGCCTCGATCCTCACGGCCGGCGCGGACATCATAGTGACCGGGAACCTGCTGCAAAAAAAGGGCGGGGAAGAAACGATGAAGAAGATCGGGAAAGTAGTAAGGGGATTCGGTGGAAAATAGCAGTCGCTTTGTCAAATAAGCCGGGAGGATGGAATGAGTCGTAAAAATGCTCATCTGCAATGGATTCCAGCCGGAATTCTATCCATCGGGCTCCTACTTTATTCTGCCCAGGCCCAGATTAAAGTTGCCTGCATCGGCAACAGCATCACCTGTTGTTATCACTATCCCGATTCGCTGCAGAACCTTCTCAGAAGAGGGCATTCGTCAAAGGATACCGTCCAGAATGAGGGGGTGACGACCACAACCATGCTCAAGCCGGCATACAGCAACTGCAGCTATTGGAACAACGGCAAGTTGTCGCAGTTATTCGCCTTCAAACCCGATGTCATCACCATCATGCTCGGTACCAACGATGCGAAGCAGGGTACGCAGACGGGCACGGGATGCAACAGCCCGGCATGCATCAATAACTGGAAAAACAAGGCGCAGTATACACCCGCCTATTATGCGATGATCGATACGATCTATTCGACCCTCGGGTATAAGCCGAAGATTTTCTGCATTTTCCCACCCCCTGCAATAGCGGGAAATTTCATCTGCGTCTCCGATACCACCTACACAAAAGAAATGATTCCGATGATCCAGGCGGTTGCGGCTAACAGGGGACTTCCGACCATCAATTGCCATATCGCCAGTTACAAATCGGTAGACAGTATCCATCCCACCCCGGTTGGGGTCGATTCGCTGGCGCATTGGTTTTATGGTGGCCTGACGACGATTCAAATGATCGCTTTCCCGCCCTCGCTCTCCTTCTCGGTGAAGAACGGACAGACGGATACCTCGGGAACGACGTTCATCGACAGCATTTCTAATCCGTCCATCGCCGGAACGCTTGACACTATTCACATCACCCACCGGGCATCCTGGCTCAATTGCCAGGTTTCAACCGCGGTTCTGAATGCCCAGAAGGTTACCAACTCCCTGGCACTGGCATCGATACCTCAGGCTCCGGGAACCTATTATGACACCGTAACGGTTACCGCGGCGAATGCGACGCCGCAATCGATTCAGTATATCGCTTTGTTAACCGTTCAAACGGGGACGGGCGTTGCCGCCGGCGCCTATGCTTCAACGGGGTTCATCGTCGACATCAGACTGCTATCCTCCCATGCGATCAGAGTCGCGCTCTTCAATCCCGGAACCTTCGATATAGCCGTTATGACAACCTCCGGGAAAATCATCGCCACCCGCAGCGTTCACGGAGCAGGCGCCTTCAGCGTGAGTCTGCCGGCGGGGAACGCGCCGGCGGCCTATATCGTGCGGGTGAAATCGGCGGACGGCGGCACAGTTGCAATCAGGAAGTTATGTGCCGTTTTGAAGTAAGGATCTCCGGGCGAACGCACCTTGTCAGGTGTGAAACAGTCGTTTCGCGCCGAGGCCGATGAGGGACGACAGCCCGACGACCAGGGCGAAAACCGCGAGGGTTTCGAGCAGCACGGCGCGGTAGCGCAGGCCTTTGACCACGGCCATATAAAAAGTGAAGACCATGATAATCGTGAGGACCGCCGACGCTCCGAGCGCGAGCGCCGCGTAGCAGTTGGTAAAGAGCAGATACGGCAGCGCGATCACGAGTACCACGCTCAGGTAAATTCCCCCGGCCCATGAGATAGCTTTCACCGGGCTTCGGCCCGACGTTCGCGTTTCCTCGGCTTTTTGGGACAGATACTCGGAGGCCGACATGGCGAGCGTGGCGGCAAGGCCGCTTATCAATATGGTGGAGCCGATGAGCCCGGCATTGCCCATGGCAAAGGTCAGCCCCACGGCGATGCCGGAGAATTCCTGGATGGAGTTGTTGAGCGCCAGCACCATCGAGCCCATGTAGGAGAGCCGCTCCTCGGTGATGAGTCCGATGAGCGACCGCTCGTGGTTGGCCTCGTCCCGGATGATTTGCGCGATTTCAGGCATGGTGCCGCCGAAGCGACTGTAGGCTTTTTCCGCGCGTTTTTCCCCGTTTTCCATGACTTTCATTCCAAACGTCAATCCAAAGAAAAGGGCGCAGAGTCGGTAGAAGCGCACCTTCAGTCTATCGGGGGGTATTTCCTGATTGGTGTATTTGAAAAACTGATGATAATGCCCGAGCTCATCCGCGGCGATGCGGTCGAGGATTTCACGGTTCTTTCCATGCGCGGCGCGGGCATAGGCGAGGTAAACGAAATGCTCGGTGATTTCGTTGCGCTGGAAGACGAGGAGCTGCTTCTGCATGGAATAGACCCTTTTTCGTCCTCCGACAGGCGCCGGGATGAACGGAGTTTTCAGGAATTTCCGTAATATACTATAATATAAAGTATATAAAAATAGAGATTTCCATCTGCGGTTTTCAGGTTACAATGTTCCTGCCTTCAGCCGGAGGCCCGAATCGGCGCCTACTCTTTATTCATCGTTCCGGCGTCGTTCCTGCCTGATAGTCGTCGTTGTCATTATGGAATAATTGCCCGTTCGGATTTGATGCCGGTTGCGGGGAAGGTAATGGTGAAGGTGCTGCCATTGCCGGGCTCGCTCTGAACGGTGCAGCGACCGCCGTGAAGGCCCGCAATATGCTTAACAATAGCAAGCCCGAGGCCGGTGCCGCCCATCTTGCGGCTCCTCGCCTTGTCGACCCGGTAAAATCGCTCGAAAATGCGGTCGAGGTATTCGCGGGGAATGCCCATGCCCTGATCTTTTACCGCAATCGCGATTTCGCCGCCTTCCTTTGCCGCATGTACCGTGACCTCCCGATCGGGCTCGCTGTACTTGATCGCATTATCGATGAGGTTACCGATCGCCTGCTCGAGGAGCGGCGCATTGAGGCGTGCCGCGATGTCCGGATCGCCGGATACGGCGACCGTGATATTTTTCGAGTCAGCGTGAACCGTCTGATCGCGTATCGCGGCGCTGATGACCTCGATGATCGAACGGGTCTCCATGGCCGGGGAACCGGTCTCTTCCTCCCGCTCGATGAGCGCGAGGGTCAGGAGATCCTCGACAAGGCTTGTGAGCCGCTCGGCCTGGCCGGCGATGATGGTGAGAAATCGAACGGTCTCCTCCTTCGAATCAATCGCGCCGGCAAGAAGCGTTTCCACGAATCCCTTGATGGTCGTGAGCGGCGTCCGCAGTTCGTGCGATACGTTGGCCACAAATTCCTTGCGCATTGTTTCGAGACGGCGCAGCCGCGTTACATCGCTCGCCACGAGAACCGCGCCGATGCAGAGTCCTTCACCGTTGCGCAGCACGCTGCCGTGAAGCTGGAGAATCCTGTCGCCGGTCGATCCGTCGAACATGAACGGCACGGTGATGTCTTCCTCCGCGGCCACCGTGTTTGCGAGGATCTTCCTGGCGAATTGCAGGAACATGCTGTTGCGCAGCACTTCACCGAGAGGCTTTCCCGGCGCACGGTTTGCGTCGAGGGCGAAGAGGCCTGCGGCCGCCTTGTTGACCGAAAGGACATGTTCCGAAGCATCGATGGCGATGACCCCCTCGGTCATGCTGGCAAGGATCGCTTCCTGCTCGTTGCGCTGCGCCGTTATGGCTTTAATTCTCCCGTCAAGTTGCGAGGCCATCGCGTTGAGACGCCCCTGCGAGGAGACGCAATTCATCGATGTCGGGGAGCTCGATCTTTGAAGCAAGTTCACCTTTTGCAAAGCGTTCGGCCCCGTTTTTCAGGTTCCGCACCGGGACGATGATGCGCCGTGCGAGTATCCAGCTCAGGAGCGCGGCAATGATCGCCGTCAGGATGCCGACGATGGCGATTCTGCCGTAGTATTCATGGATGGCAGCCGAAACGGGTTCAAGCGGCACCGAGGTTCGAACCACTGCCGCTACCCCGGTCGTCGTTCGTACCGGCACGGCAACATAGAGCATCATCTGGTGGAGCGTGGTGCTGTACCGGCTTTCGCTTCCGGAGGCGGATTGTGCGGCGCTCCCGGAATCGAGCGCTTTCATGATCTCCGGCCGGTAGCGATGGTTCTCCATTGAATCGGGATTTTTTTCGGAATCGCCGATAACCCGGCCGGAAGGGAGCACCACGGTGATACGCATGCCGAGCTCGCGCGAAAGGCGCTTGCACAGGGAATCGACCTTGCCGTAGTCGGCCGCCGCAAGGAACGGGCCGATATCACCGCCGACGAGGAACGCGTTCTTTTTCTCGGAGGCGATGATCTGCTCGAAATAAAACTTCTTATAGAGATTCGAGGTGTACAAGGAGGCGACCAGCAGCGGCAGGATGATGACGCAGAGGTAGCCGAAAAAAAGCCGAAAGGTTATTCTTTTTCTCCACATAGTCTATTCTTCGGTAAATTTATAGCCGACGCCGCGCACGGTTTCGATGCGGGTTCCTGCGCCCCCGAGTTTCCTGCGCAGCCCGGTGATGAGCACATCCACGGAACGGTCGGTGACAGGGTAATTCTCCCCGCGGATCGATTCGACGATCTGGTAACGCGTAAAAACCCATCCCGGCTGACCCGCAAGAAAATAGAGGACACGGAATTCCATGTTTGTCAAGTCAACCAGTTCGCCACCGACTTTTACCTCATGCCGCCCCGGATGAATCGATATCAGGCCGGTTTCGATCGGCGCATCGATATCGCCCGGCGCTTTCTTCCTGCGCCGCAGGAGCGTCTTGATGCGGGCGATGAGCACGTTCGGACTGAACGGTTTGACGATATAGTCATCCGCGCCGAGTTCAAGCCCGGCGACAATATCGCTTTCGCCCCCCTTGGCGGTCACCATCATGACCGGCAGTTCCGCGGTCGATGGGTGCTTGCGCAGGCTTTTGCATACTTCGAGGCCGTCGATGCCGGGCAGCATCAAGTCAAGGATGACGAGATTGTACGACTCGGTGCGGAGCTTGCGCAGCGCTTCCTCGCCGGAAGGCAACGCAGGTGGCGCGAAATCCCTCCTTCCGGAGATTATAAGCGATGAGCTCCTGAATGTCTTCATCGTCTTCTACGACAAGCACCTGTCCGGTTGCCATTGAATCCTCCACAAGGCTGAAATGTCAGAATGCCGGTGATCGAGCCCGGATCGTTTTCGTTGCCGCATAGACGGCAAGTGATCCGCACAGGGTTACCACGCCACAGGTCGCAAGCGCCATCGCCCTTTTGATCGTCACTGTGAAATCCTTTTGAGAGAGGGTGATGATAAAAATACGATTACCGTACTTCAATATAGCTGATCTGCGCATCCACGAGATGCGGACCGCCGGAGATATGAATGCAGGCAAAACCCCCATGGTCGCCGGATACGGTAGGGACTGCTTCTAAAGTGGATTTTCCACATGATGGTGGTGCTTGATGTCTTGCGCATTTGCCTGGAAGATGACGTCTTCGGCGATATTGGTGGAGAGGTCGGCGATCCGTTCGAGGTTTTTGCTGACGCGCAGCAATTCGAGGGCTGCCTCTATGGAGGCAATGTTCTTTTTTGCCATGTCAATAACTTCGTGGGTCATTGCCCGGTTGAGCTCGTCAACCTGATCGTCATTCTCAAGGATCTTGAGCGCCAATTGCGTATCCGCTTGAATAAAACAGGTCACCGCATCTGAAAACATGCATTCGGTTATCGAGGCCATGACTTTGATATCCGGACCGCAGACAAGATTACCGAAACGGCTGCAATTAACCGCAGCTTGGGCGATATTTACGGCATGATCGCCGATCCGCTCAAGGTCCTTGTTCATCTTCTCCATGGAGAAGAGCAAACGAAGGTCGCTTGCCACCGGCGCCTTGAGCGCTAGGCATTCAAACACCGCTTTATCGATTTCCATTTCGAGGGTATTGATTTCGCCATCCTTACCCACAACCTCCTGGCCTTTTTTCGAATCACGCGCGATAAAGGCGCGAATCGCCGCACGCACCGCCTCTTCGGCAAGCGTGGCCATTTCGATGGTCATTTTCCGAATATTCTCGATCTCTTTCCGTGCCTGAAACTCCATGAAACCGTTTCCTTTCTTACCAGGTTGATTCGCATGATGAGTAAAGAGCGTTATCCGAAGCGGCCGGTTACGTAATCCTCGGTCTGTTTAGTTTTTGGCGATGAGAAGATGGCCGCGGTGCTGTCGAATTCGATCATTTTACCTAGATAGAAAAACGCGGTGAAATCGCTGACGCGTGCGGCCTGCTGCAAATTGTGGGTAACCAGGATGACGCAGAAGTCCTTGCGCAGCTCGTTGATCAGCTCATCGATTTGACCCATGGAAATCGGATCCAGGGCCGAGGCCGGCTCGTCGAGCAGCACGATTTCCGGCTGTATCGCGACGGTACGCGCGATGCACAGGCGCTGCTGCTGGCCGCCCGACAGGCTCAGGCCGCTTCGGTGAAGAGTGTCCTTGACTTCGTTCCAGAGCGCCGCTTTCCCCAGGGTTTTTTCGACGAGCTCGTCCATTTCACGGCGGGGCAGTTTCCGGTATAAACGAACGGGGAAGGCGATATTTTCGTAAATGGACATGGGGAAGGGAGTCGGCCGCTGGAAAACCATCCCGATCCTGGCGCGCAACGTCGAAACATCGATGCCGGGACTGATGATGTTTTCTCCATCGACCATCACCTGCCCTTCCGCGCGCTGGCCGGGATAGAGGTCGTACATCCTGTTAAGAACCCTGAGCAGCGTGGATTTTCCGCATCCCGAAGGCCCGATAAGCGCCGATACGCGCCGGTCGGGGAAATCCATGGTGATATCCTTCAAGGCATGGATATCGCCATAATAGAAATTGAGCCCTTTCAACGACACCTTTGTCGATATATCCTTCGAACCGTCGATCATTTGGCCTTCCAGAGAAACAGGATGTACCGCGAAAGAATGCTGAGCGCCGAGCACCATTGCAGTGATAAGAAACGCGCCCGCCCATGCGAGATGCTGCCAATCTCTGTACGGACTCATCGCGAATTGAAAAATAACCACCGGCAGCGATGCGATCGGGCCATTCATGGAAAATGAGGCGAACTGGTTATTCAGGGAAGTAAAGAGCAACGGAGCCGTCTCGCCGCTGATCCGGGCCAGTGCGAGCAGAATGCCGGTAAGGATTCCGGGGCGCGCGGCTCTCCAGCCGACGCTCACGATCATTCTCCAGTACGGGCACCCTAATGCAATCGCCGCTTCGCGGAGCGTGTCCGGGACAAGGTGCAGCATGTCCTCGGTGGTCCTGACGATTACTGGCAGCGCGATGACGCAGAGCGACAGCGCTCCGGCCCAGCCGGAGAAATGCCCGGTGGGCATCACGAGAATGGTGTAAATAAAAAGTCCGATGATAATGGACGGAGCGCTGAGCAGAATGTCGTTACAGAACCGGACGACCTGGCCGAACCGGGAGGTGCGCCCGTATTCCGCCAGATACGTTCCGGCAAGAATTCCGAGGGGTACGGCGAACAGTATGGCGAACGCGACGAGGAGAATGCTTCCGACGATTGCATTGAAAAGTCCGCCCGCGGTTCCGGGCGCAGGGGTGCTCCGTAAAAAAACCGCCGGCGTAAAATACCCTATTCCGTCAAGCACCAGCTTCCAGAGTATCGCTATAAGTACGCCGAGCGAAATCACCAGCGCCACCACAAATAAGCCCGTCATGCACCGGTTCTTGATGCGCCGCTGCAACAGGATGCCCGGGTCGGGTTTCATAGCGGCAATTTCCGGTTTATGGAATGGAGGAGGGCGCGGGTGATTATCAAAACGATGAACGTGATGACGAAGAGGATCAGCCCCAGGGCAAGAAGCGACGACTGGTACATGGTTCCGAAGGCTTCGGTAAATTCATTGGCCAACGAAGCCGAAATGGTGGTGCCGGGTGCGAAAATCGATGCGCGGATGCGATGCGCATTGCCGATGACGAACGTCACCGCCATGGTCTCGCCCAGCGCGCGTCCGAGCCCGAGCATGATTGCGCCGATGACGCCGTTTCTGGTATAGGGAAGGATTATCCGGCGGCACACCTCCCAGACTGAAGCCCCGGTTCCGTAAGCGGCTTCCCGCAACGCCACCGGCACCGTGGCAAACGCCTGCAGACTGACCGATGCGATGAAGGGCAGAATCATGACGCTCAGGATCAAGCCGGCGGTCAGGATTCCGATGCCGAAGGGGGGGCCTTGGAAGAGGTTCCCGACATATGGTAATGGACCCAGCCAACCGATCAGCGCCGGCTGTATTATTTTCGCCATCAGCGGCACCAGGACGAACAATCCCCACATACCATAGATAATGCTCGGAATCGCCGCCAGGAGCTCCACGGTTGTGGTCAAGACCTGACGCAGACGGAAGGGACAGAGCTCATTCAGAAACAGGGCCACACCAAGCGCCAACGGCGTACCGAACACGATCGCTACCAATGAAGTGATGAGCGTGCCGGCAATGGAAGGCAGAGCGCCGAATTTGTCCGAGACGGGGTTCCACGAACTGCCGGTGATGAACGATAGCCCGAACGTCCGAAGTGCCGGAAGGCTTTCATACGTTAACAGGATAAAAATGGAAACCATTACCGCAACCAGCAGAAAGGCCGCCGCGCGGGAGATAAAGCCGAAGGCGGGCTCAAACCGGGTTCCGTATGCTGCCCGCAGCACGGACCGCTTCGGTTCGACCTTGGTCTGGGTCCGTACGCCGGCGGGCGAAGCCGCCTCTAAGCTGGTTGCGACATCATCTAACATGAACACGATTAAACGATGGTGAACCCTTTAATAAGTGACCGATAATAACGGCCTTGAGAAGAGCAATGCATTCTCAAGGCCGCTATAAAAATAATCAATAATCGACTTCGCAATTAATGTAAAACATATCGCTCGCGGTTGGATCCGCCGACGCGCCGGTCGTGCCATACGGTCTGGCCAAAGACCACTGGTAATCCGCGGCCAACTTGACCTTCTTTACCGGCGAATATTGTATGCCGCCGATGGCCGTGCGCCCATCCACTCCCGTATTCCAGTTGCCTGCCGAGCCGTACATGTCGAAGCGGGCGAAAAGCTGAAGCGGCGTGAGAATATTGTAGCTTCCATTCACGGACACTCCGCTTACGGTATGATTCGCAACGCCCCCTTTGTTTGCCTGACCATCAAATTCCACACCGAGCTTTGCAACGTCCGGGAGATTGTATCCGGCAAAAAGGGACCCGGTGGATTGCGTCCAATCCTTCCCCGGCGCCGTCCCGTTTCCTACCTGCATGCAATCACCGTAGAGATAAACCGTAAACTCTTTCACCGGATTGACCTGGATCCCGAGAGCGGTTTTGAAATCTCCAAAAGCGTCCTGAGGTGCCGTATAGCCTTCGCCGTCGGTCACGCCGAGAGTGACCTTGAGCATGTCGTTCGGGACGAATGCGGCCTTGGCGCCCAGATCGGCGCTGGACTCCCAGCCCTGCTGATCCATAAGCGTTTTGTAGATATACCGATGGTCCCAGAACGCTTCCTGAACATCGAAGGCGAAGTAGGGAATCTGGCCTGCGGTAAGGGTGGTGTACGGAAGAACGTTCTTCCATGTAAGGTAACCGAATTTCAGGAAGACATCGAAGCGTTTGTCGGTTGTTGGGGTCGAGGTCGCCTTTATCGTATCGGTCGAGCTGATTTTTGAGGAGTCATTTACCGTGCCAGTTGTGGTTACGGCGGTGGCCGGATTAAGTCTCGCCACGTCAAGCATTACACTCGCCGAAAAATTAGAATCGATCTTGTAGTTATACCCGAAATAGGCCCGCGTCAGGTCAAATCCAGATCGTGCCGTCGTAGCGTCCAGGGTATGAAGATTGCTCTGGTTATCGTACCAGTCGGCGTAGATCTTTCCGGTAACGTTTCCCTGACTTTGGGCAAACGTGGTTGAATGCGCTGCCCAGAGAATGCCGAAGGCGATTCCCGCGACTTTAAAAAAACGTGTTTTCACCGCTTCTCCTTTTAAAGGGTTGATATGTTGGTTGCCTGCACTATCCATTTGCTATCCCTGCCATGGAAGACGCTGCACGGTCCTTACTTGTCAGAAAAAATCTCACCGCCGTCCGCCGCCCTGATCTTCTTCGCCCAGAGGGTTTTCACGATTTTGACCACACCCTGAGGAATCGGTACATAATCAAGCGCTTCGGCCAATGAGTCGCCGTTGGCATAGCACCAGGAGAAGAACTCCAGCGCCGCCTTTGCCTGGTCGGGTTTGTCCTGTTTCGTGTGCATCAGGATGAAACTGGCGCCCGTGATCGGCCAGCTGTCCTTGCCAGGCTGATCGGTCAGGACAAGATAAAAACCAGGAGCATGCGCCCAATCGGCATGAGCGGCGGCCGATTGAAAAGCGCCGCTGGCGGGGCTGACGAAATTTCTCTCATGGTTGGCCAAGAGCGTATAGGCAAGTTTATTCTGCAAGCAATAGGCGTATTCCACGTAGCCGATCGCTCCCGGCGTCTGCGCCGTAAAATTCGCCACACCCTCGTTTCCCTTGCCGCCGATGCCGACCGGCCATTCAACCGACGCGTCGTTGCCGACCTTTTTCTCCCACTCCTTGCTCACCTTCATCAGATAGTTGGTGAACAGGAAGGTGGTGCCGGAGCCGTCGGAACGGTGGACCACGGCGATATCCTGATCGGGCAATTTCAAGCCATCGTTAATCTTCATGATGGCGGGATCGTTCCACTTCTTGATTTTGCCGAGAAAGATATCCGCTAGGACAGGACCCGTTAATTTCATCGCCCCCGGCCCCACCCCCTCAATATTTACAACCAGGACAACGCCGCCCATGATCATCGGCCACTGCACCAGTTCATCGGCTTTAAGCTTATCTTCCTTGAGGGGCTTATCGGAAGCGCCGAAATCGACCGTTTTCGCTTCGATCTGCTTGATCCCTCCCCCTGAGCCGATTGATTGATAATTGAGATTGATACCGGTCTGGGCCTTATAAGCCTCCGCCCATTTTGCATAGACCGGATAGGGAAATGTCGCTCCTGCGCCGGTTATTTCCGTTGCCGAAGCCGCAGTTGCAAACGACAGACACGCTAATGAAAGCGTGAAAGACCTTAAGGCGGTAAAACGTGGGTGCATACGGTACGCCCTTTCTATAAAATGGTGGAAATGGTCCTGCGAGCATGAATCGTTTTAAAATTCAGCCGCACTGTAGGGAGCATTGACACGGTAACGTATTGTGTCCATGCTTATTTCTCCCGTAGTAATAGCGGTAACAAAATCGCATTGTATTATTAGCCGTTTATGAGGAAAAGGTTAAATTATCATTAGATGGAAACCGGGTTTCGGCGGATTTGATCGCACGTCTTGATAACGGCGCGTCAGCTTCCCAACTCCCGGAGCTGAAGGTTGTGTTCGGGTTTTTCAACGGATTGAACGGCGTTGTGTTTGACAACAAGTCCGGAGACGGTAAAGGTCGCCTCCTCGGCGATGTTGGTCGAAAGATCGGCGATGCGCTCCAGATTTTTGCAGATCCGGATGATTTCGATGGCGGTTTCAAAATCCATGGTGCGATCGAGGACTTTTACCTTTACCTCATCAGTAATGGAGATATTCAACTGGTCGATTCTCTCGTCGCGGGAGAGAACTTCGCGCGCCTTCGATATGTCCTGCCCGAAAAAACTTGCAAGCGCCTCGCTCAGGATGCCATTGCACAGGTCGGCCATGGTCGGCAGTTCGAAGAGTTCACCCTTCTCTCCGGAGGAGCGGGCAGCGAGTGTAAAACTGATCGCCGACTCGGCAATGTTGACCGCATGATCGCCGATCCGTTCCAGAATGGCGTTGATCTTCTGGATCGAGATGATCGAACGCAAGAGCTGCGGCGGCAGGCTGCCGAGGGTCAGAAAGCTGTAAGTGGAGTTGTCGATATCAATCTCATAGGAGTTGATCGCCTTATCGGCATCGATAACATTGCGTGCCAAGAGGATGTTGGGCTCGAACAGTGACTTGAGAGCGTTCTCGAGCGCCTTTTTTACCAGATCGGCCATCATCGAAAGCTGGTCCTGCGATATGTCGATAGTCGCATGCGGCTGCTGATACACCGTCATCATATTCCCTCCTATGTTTATGGAAAGAAGAAGATAGCCTTTGATTGTTAGAGCATTATGTGCCGCATGTTAGAAGTTTTCGTGATACTACCCCGGACGGGACTTTTCATAATTAGTTCCGCTTTCCCATTGGTTTCCCCACAAGGCTAGTTGCAGAGAAAGCGCAGCAAGGGGTATGCCAAAATCATTTAAGGTTGGGTGGAGATGTCGCCCATTGAGAATCTAACCGTGCCCTAACGAAGCGGTAATACTTCCCGGCTATTTTGTTATTATGGTTCACACTATTGCCGTTGGTCTGGTTGTTCTGTCCATGGGGCTGGCCTGCCTTTACGCCGCCGGCATTGTCCTGCACCGCCCGAAAAGGGTTTCTCCTCCCCGGCTCTCCCGCTGCCCCCGCGTAAGCGTCCTTTTGACGTTGCGAAACATGGACGATGGTCTTGAAGAAAACTTGTCGTCCGTATTTTCAAGCATCTATCCCGACTTCACCGTACTGCTTGCCGTCGATAGCCCGCAGGACCCGTGCGCGGCGGTGGTGGAACGCGTACGCGCCCGCTTTCCCGCACTACCATCAACGGTTGTTGTCACGGGGCATGCGCAAACGGGCAACCCTAAAATAAGTAAATTGGCCAAGCTTGAACGCCGGAGCGACGCCGAACTGTTCTGGGTGCTGGATTCGGATATCCGCGTCGCTCCGGGGACGCTCGCGTCGCTGGTGCATGAGCATGTCACGCGAAATGCCGGGATCGTCTTCTGCCCGATCCGCGGCAGGGGAGCCCGCACCTTCGGGAGCGTTCTGGAAATGAGTTACCTCAACTTTTTTCTCTCCGGCAGCGTTCTCAGCGCCTGGGGGCTTTTGCGGCGGCGGGTGATTGTTGGAAAGTCGCTACTGATCGACCGGCGCGCGCTCGACCGGTTCGGCGGATTCTCCTATTTCTCCGATGTACTGGCCGAAGACTACTGGCTGGGTGAAGCTCTTGCGAGGGCCGGTTTCTCCGTACGGTGTAACTACACCTGGGTTGACAATATTAAAGAGGCCTCCACGATCAAAACCTTTTTTGATCGAACGGTCCGCTGGGCCAAGTTGCGCTACAACCTGAAAAGGCCCCTTTACCCGCTGGAGTTTCTTCTGAATCCCCTGGCCATGGTGCTGGTGTGCATCCCGCTTCTCGGGGCATCGGCACTTCCGCTTGCCGGAATCGTCGTTCTCCTGCGTATTACCCTGGAGTACCTGGTCCTCATTGCCGTCGATGAGGCCGGCAGAAAAAGTGCGCCGGTGCTTCTTGCCCTTCCCGCGGCGGTCATCGTCAAGGACCTTCTCATGATGGCGGTATACCTCATGCCGTTTTTCAGCAGCAGCATCATCTGGCGGGGCGGCCGGATCAAGATCGGCAGAGGCACCCTCATCCCCTTCTGTCAGGAGAGCCGCCTCCTTGACGGCGCATAACGGAAACGTAGTCGTCGTTTCGGTTCTCATGGGCCTGGGCCACCTGAGGGCGGCCTATCCGCTCAGGCATTGTACGCCGGATGGCATATTGATTTACGGTTCCCGGCAGACCACCCCGATATCCGAGTACCGTTTGTGGCGGGGCGTCAGGCGATCGTACTATTTCTTTTCGCGGGCAGGGGGCATTCCGGTCATCGGGAAGCTCTTGCTGCAGTTTCTCGTCTGGATGCAGCATATCGACCCCTACTACCCCCGTCGCGACCGCGCGAAGCCTACCGCATCGGTCCGCTATCTCGATTATCTGATCAGGCGGCGCGGGCTCGGCAGCGGCCTGATCGAAGAGATCAGGGGCTATGCCGGACCGGTCATCCACACCTATTTTGCCACCGCCTTGGCGCTCGATCAAAAGGGGGACGCCGCACTCCGCAATTACCTGCTCATCTGCGACAGCGATTTCAACCGCGTGTGGGTTCCGGCGGACCCGCGCCGCAGTTCGCTTCGCTACCTCGCTCCCTGCACGCAGGTCAAGCGCCGCCTGTTGTCGTACGGGGTGCCCGAAGAGAAAATATTCCTTACCGGATTTCCCCTGCCCAGGGAAAATATCGGCGGCGAAAAGGATCTCGAAATCCTTAAAAACGATCTGTTCATACGTCTTATACGCCTTGACCCGTGCGGGCGATTTTTCCAGACCCATTCCCGTTCGGTCGCCTCTTGGCTCAGGCCTGCTGAGGAGCCGCGGCGTTCCGACAGGTTTACCCTCACCTTTGCTATCGGCGGCGCAGGCGCGCAGGTCGAATTCGTTTTTGCCATTTTAAAAAGCCTGCAAAGCGCAATTCGGGGAGGCGCAATCCGCGTCATGATCTCGGTCGGCATCCAGAAGCGGATTGTCGAACGGGTTTTCGGCTATATCCATCGGCTGGGCTTGAACGACGAAATGGAAAAAGGAGTGCAGGTGGTGTTCGACCAGGACCCCTCCGCGTACCTCGACCGGTTCAATGCCTGCCTGCGTGAAACCGATATTCTCTGGACCAAGCCCGGCGAACTGGTATTTTACAGCGCCCTCGGGCTTCCCATCATCATGGCCCCGCCCATAGGCACCCATGAGGAGTTGAACAAACGGTGGCTTCAGGAGATACATGCCGGCATAAACCCGCCCGGTCCAGTCGAATACTGCCACGAGTGGCTCTTCGATCTCCGCGAGAGCGGACGTTTTGCAGAGGCGGCATGGGACGGCTTTCTGAAAGGGCGCAAACTCGGGACCTACAAGATCGAACGGCTCATCAATCAAGGAATATTCGAAGAGGGGCAATCGCCGCTTGAGCAATGAAACATTTTTCAAGCATGCCGATGAAACATTTTCCCCCCGCTGTCGTTCTGCTTGCCTGCATCACCGGCGCAGGGTCGATCACTGTGGCCCTGACCGGTCCGCTGTGCATGACCTATCGGGAAATCGACCGCGGCGTTGAGAAAGTCGCCGATTTCTCCATTGTCCGCGATCAAACCGGTTACGACATATCCATTCGTTCGACTCAAGGCACGGAGCGGATGAGGGAGGAGCTTCGCTGCGATTCCGTCTGGAGGACGACACGGTGGCATTACCGGTCCGACAACAATACAGACATTGTTTTTAAACGCTTCGCCGACAGCATAGCGCTGAACGGCATTCTACGGGGAAAACCGGTTTCGAAAATCCTCCGGATCGATGCGCATCCCTGGTATCAAGTGGTAACGATGGGGATGCAGGCCATTGCGGCGGATTCCGCTCAAGGCGCGAAATTCTGGGCTGTCAGTATCGATGGTCCCGCTGTATTGAAAGCGGCGCCGTTCAGAGTTGTCACCATTGCCGATACCTCCCTGCCGGGCCATCCGAAAATTCAATGCCGACGGGTGCAGGTGAAACTCGACGGCGTTTTCGGACGATTATGGGACGGTTTTTATTTCATCAGATCGGATAACGGTCGCTTCGTTCACTATGAAGGGTACCGATTCGGCTCGAAAAAACCGACCGGGACCATTGATATTATGCGGTAAAGAGAAAAGTTTGAATAGCAGGCACAATTGATGCAAGGAAATTGAAAAACCCGGCGGTCCCTTGCGCGTTACCCCTTTCGATACTTCGAAATGTCGCCCGAAAGAGCGCGTAGCTGTCAAGAACAACGTTATTCGGGGTTTCTTAACAAACTTCTCACAATCCCGTAATACAATGATAGCACAATTACCGTATATTATTAAACGTAAAAGAGAACCCGATGAATATCCTCGTGCTTTCAGACCTCCATCTTTCGAATCACGACCATTTCAGCGCCTTCGGCTGGAATGAGGATGCGTTCCTCCGGAAGCTCGACCTGATCTGCACAATGTACGGCGTGGAAAAAATCGTTCTTAACGGCGATATACTTGAATTGTGCAAGTACAGCTGGCATGAGATTGTCAGATCGAACAGCAGGATTCTCGGTTATTTCGCGGCTAATGAGACGGTCTTCGTGCGGGGAAACCATGATTTCCGGGCGGACGACGGCCTCGATTACTACCGCATTGTAAACAGCAGCGGTCAGAGCATCCACATCGAGCATGGACACAAGGCCGACTTCTTCGGCGGCACGAAAATCGGCAGGTTCCTCAACGACACATTGTTCCGCGGGCTGAAATTCCTGTTCGGCCTCTCTCCCGTTCGCGCGCTGTATTTCGGCATCCTGCACCGGGAAGAGGGGATCGTCGGGCAGCGGAACTATAACTCCTACGACTACCTTCGGTACGCCCTCGGCCTTCTTGCGAACCACGATGTCGTCATCCTCGGCCACACGCATGAAATAGAAGCGCACCAGAGCTACCAGGGGTCAAAATCGAAACTCTACCTGAACTGCGGGACCTGCACCTTCGGCAGGTTTCAGGGAATCGTGCTGGATACTGAATCCCTCCGCTACGAGCTTATCCGGATCGAGGCAAGCGAAATTTCCGTCCCTGCCGGAAATCAAAAGCGACGTATCCGGCCCCCGGTCCGCCCCCTGCCGCAGCGGCTGCCGGCGGGTCCCGCCTGATCGTATACTCTTATTTGCAAATTAGGATTGAGCATACCGTATATTAACGAGCAAGTATATACCAGAAGACGGGTACATTCCACAATCGGTTACTTGCCGCCGGTGGAATTTGAAGCTATTTTATCAAATGAAAAACATAGAAGGGTAAATGAAAAACCGGAACGGCAAAACCGTAGATGCGGAAAACCATCTAGGAACTAGGCGATACGATGCCCGATAAATTGCCGATGGTTGAAAGAATCAAGAAGATTGAAAGCCAAGCAGCGCAAGCAACCCGGCAAGGCTGAGACTTCCGTAAAAAAGAAAAGCGAGTGACCGGACATGACCCGCATAAAGATTTTCCACAATCCCCGCACCGATCTATTTTTAACCCGCCTGGCCTGCCAACTGCATGCATGTAGGCGGTACAAGATGCGGACTTTTATCCGATCCGATAGGATACCTGGCGCACGGTGCGGCGGCTACGCAGGAATGCAGGGGGCCGACGCGCCTGGAAGGTCGAAGACGAGAAGAGCCATCTGCGGGGCGGCTTGCAAAAAACCCTTTTTATTGTTCATGAACGATAACTATATTATTACAAAACGAGAGGTTTCCTTTTTTTAAAAATGAACCACCCCGCAGCTTACTGCGGGGAAACAATCTTCTATTATTATTAAGATACAATAAAAGGCGACCCTTAGACGAATATGTAAATGGCTGAGATTATTCAACTGAATGTAAGTATCATTTTTCGAAATGTGTGATGCGATGAAGTGCGAAAAAATTCAAATTGTGACAAGTTTTTTACCTGATCCCGAAATATTATTGAATTTGGGACCTACTATTAAAAAACTTCAAAATACAATGAAGGCACAATTAGTACAGACGCCCGTTGCCAATACAGTACCACTAGAGGTACCTAGGATAGTGATCAAATCGTCAAACGTAATGGTTAATATTGCTCTCAATCGGATTGATATTATATGTAAACCACCGAAGGAGGTATCATCTGCTTTTGATCGAGCAATGAAATTTGCCGAAGAGCAAGGCTTTGAGATTATAGAACTGATAAAACCAGTATTACCTTTACATAAGTGGACAGGTGTAATTTGTACAACTCAATACCCAAACAGTAAAGATTCGAAAACAGAATCACTTGGGAAGATATTTGATCGGCTTCTCTCAGTACAAAGAAAGGAGAAAGATATATCGTCGTTCCTTTTACAATTTAGTTACAAACAACAAGAAATTAATAAAACCATAAACGTTTCAGGTTACGAAAAAAAGCAATATGCACTCCCTTTAAATAAACAGGCAGGGCCAATTTCAATAAATGTAGACGAATTACCCACCATTGAAAGCGGGATTCAACTTAACTTAGATTATAACAACAAACCCCAAAAAAAATTAAATGACCCTATTACATCATTTCAGGATATATCTTACAAGCTTCAAAATGATTATACAAGCATTCTTAGTGAATTAAGTTTGGAGGATATAAACACATGAAATCTAATATTCAAAATCATGAGTCAGAAAAACAGTCCGTAAAAATTATCATAATTCCCACGTTATTTCCACCTTCATCACGCCAAATAGGCTCTTTTTCGGATAACTCGATTGATGAATTATTCTCTTCGACACATTTTACAGAAAGGCTAACCGCAATGATCGAAGGAATGGTTTCCGAGTTTAAAGTTAACCTTATAAGCCAAGAAACCTTTAAGGAAGATGACCCATTTGAACCCATTTACTTCGCCGACTTAAAACCTGATAATGTGCCCCAAGAAGAATTAGAGTTTCTAAGGAGAAATGAAGACATAAAAGATTTATCTGCGCAAATATCATTTCAAGATTGCTGGGAAGATTAAAAATGTATTGCGAAGCTGGCGAATATGATGCTGGGGTTCTTAAGCAAGGTGATATCCTTTCGAAAATTCACCTATTAGGTGCAATAAACATTAATGCTATTGCATATGCATATTCCACTCCAATGGCAGACAAATGTGTTGGTTGGCAAATTAATAACGAGCCAAAATTCGGGGATGCAATTGTTCTCTCTCATTCTTGCGAATTAGACCCTTTAAATGAAGTAAAATTAACAAGTATTATTCTTGCACCACTGCGAGACATAAATACAGCGACTCCAAAAGATAAAATAGATGCTCTTAAAAGTTCAAATATTGTTACAGAAAATATTGAATCCTTTTTGAAATTTTTTTGTTTAAATCCAAATGAAAAGCTTGAATTCAAAGAAGGAGCTGTAGTAGATTTTTCATTATGCTTTAGCTTGAGGAAAAATAATTACGAATATTTGACAAGCAAAAAAATACTGCAATTAAAATCAGCAACGGCTAAAGATATGGCCCGAAAGCTTGCTTTATTTTTCTCACGTTAAGCACCTTTCTGCATAATACATATTCTTCACATTGAAACTTTTAATTATTTTAAAACCCTACCCTCAATTTCCTCTCTTATGCAGCGGATCGACCCGATTGGAAGGTAGTGTCAGGTAGTGACAATATTTTTTCGCACTTTTTCCTGGAGCAGCCTTCATAATTGGTATAAGGTTTGTTTCTGTGCCTCAACCCCTCCCTATAGGGAGAGGTTGCATATGTTAAGTGGCTTCTTGATCCAGTTCCTTTTTTAAAAGCTGTTCCATGTTAAGGTATTTCTTGCTGCTCCAGACAGTTCCCGCAACGTGCCTGAGCCTCGCAGCGGCAAGCATGAGCGCGGACTGGCCATCAGGAAAGCTGCCAACGCGCGGGTGCCCCTATCGCTCGCCCCTTCTGATCCCGTGTGCCCTGGATCTGCGATCCAGGTATCCCATCGCTTAGCAACCAACATTCTTGTCGACAACCTGGACTCATCAAAAAGCAGTCTTGCTCCTGTTACTGTTAAAGAATCTGGTGATTATACACAGCGTCATAATAAAGTGCGAATGCTTGAAAGAATAATATTTGCGTTTTGATGACGGAACCGGCCCTTATCCGCAATTATTTACATCGCCTTGTATAGAAACCTGGATCAAAGATCCAGGCCACGTACATGTCAACTATTATGCTTCGATCAAAGCGGTAAATTCAGAAAAAACTATTATCAGGCCGCATGATTTTTTCCCTTTTCGCAGAGGTCTCGTGGGTCCCCCAACCGGGAGCCTATTATTCAGTATACACTCTCATGGGGGTGACCCGGCTCGGCCATCCAAAAACATTTGAATTTTTTCTTTGTACCCGACCTGCAAAACAATTCCAACCTTTTTTAAACCCATGATGTATATTAGCCTCGAACATCACCGCATCGACGGTGGTGCCGTTTCAATCGGTAAACGGTCCAAAAGACCCGCACCTCGTTGATTTCCAGCAAGAGCCATACGCGACAGTATTTCCCCGTATTTTGCATCCTCCTGCTCGTTTCAATCCGTTCGTAGCGTGTCAACCGGCATATTTTTCAAAGGATGTATATGGGTTTTACCAAAGTAGGGCTTTCGGAGACTATCCTGCAGGGAGTCTACGCAACGGGTTACAGTCGTCCCACCGAGATTCAGGCCAAAGCTATTCCCCTCGTCGTTGAGGGAAGAGATATCATCGGGTGCGCGCCGACCGGAACCGGCAAAACGGCCGCCTTCGTGCTGCCGATCCTGCATGTTCTCGAACAGACGCCGATGGCCCGCAGTAGCGGCCGTCCCCGCGCCCTGATTTTAACGCCGACACGGGAACTCGCCGCCCAGATCGAGGAAGCCATCCGGGAGTACGGCGCCTATTGTTCACAGAGGCCGCTCTGCATTTACGGCGGCGTGGACATCAATCGCCAGCTGCGCGGTCTGCCAGCAGGGCGCCGACATCGTAGTCGCGACCCCCGGCCGCCTGATCGATCACCTTGACCGCCGCAGCATCGACCTGTCGCAGGTCGAGATCCTGGTTCTCGACGAGGCGGACCGAATGCTTGACATGGGCTTCATACGGGACGTGCGGAAGATCATCGCCCAGGTCCCGGCGAAGCGGCAGACGCTTCTCTTTTCGGCAACCATCTCCTTGGAGATCCAGGCGCTCGCAAGGGGCGTTCTGCACGAACCCCTGCTCATCGAAATCGGCACGCCGTTCACGCTGGTCGATACGGTCGAACAGGAGTTCTACACCATTTCACAGGAGGTCAAGTCCGATCTCCTGGTGCACGTTCTCCGGAACGAGAAGGTCGAAACCGCCCTCGTCTTTTCGCGCACCAAGCACGGCGCGGACCGGATCGCGCGCAAGCTGCACCGCCACGGCATCCAGGCCGAGGCCATCCATTCAAACCGCACGCAGTCACAGCGCCAGCGGACGCTCGACGGCTTCAAACGGCGCCACTTCAAGGTGCTCGTGGCCACCGATGTCGCGGCGCGCGGCATCGACATCGAGGGCATTTCACACGTTGTCAATTTCGACACTCCGCGCTTCGCCGAGGACTACATCCACCGGATCGGCCGGACAGGCAGGGCCGAGCACAGCGGCAACGCGGTCACCTTCGTTTCGGCCGACGAGCAGAAGTATCTGCGCAAGATCGAGCAGATGGTCGGCAAACGTTGCGTCCTCAAGGTGTATCCCGGATTCGCAGGCGATATTCCGCCCACGCGGCCGGTAACGGTGAACCAGGCCGGAGCGGCCTCCAATTTCACGAAGAGGTTCCGCTTCTTCGGCCGGCGCCCTTCCGTCCCCTCGCACCGCTGACGGGGGGGAACCCATGTCCTTCGGGCGACTGACCCCGGAAACGGTAGTGTCGGCCATGGAGGCGGCCGGCGGCATACATCTCACCGGGCAACCGCTTTGCGTCGGGAACGCCATTAAATCATTATGGTATATATCGTGTCGGATCTTCGATTCCCGCCTCCCGAAACCCTTTTTTTCTGATGAGGCAACTGTCGCAGGCGCCGCAGGCCAATCCCGTCGGCGCTGGATCGATAGCAGGAGTGAGTAAGACCGTAGTCGAGTCCGAGGGAGACGCCTTTGCGGATGATCTCCGCCTTGGTCAGGTCGATGAGCGGCGTATGGATAGTCGAGCGTCGGCCTTCGATAGCCGCCCTAGTCGCACATTGCGCCATGCGCTCGTAGGCGCGGATGAATTCGGGCCTGCAATCGGGATAGCCGGAGTAGTCAACCGCATTCACGCCGATGAAAATATCGTTGACCCCGAGCACTTCGGCCCAGCCGAGGGCGAATGAGAGAAAGATGGTGTTGCGCGCGGGCACGTAGGTCGAGGGGATGCCCGTCTCGCGGGTGAGGTCGCGGTTCTTCGGAACCGCAAGCGACGACGTAAGAGAACTGCCGCCGAAGGCACGGAGATCGATTTCAACAATCCGGTGTTCCAGGACGCCGACCGAATCGGCAATCCGCTTTGCGGCAGCGAGTTCAACGCCGTGGCGCTGCCCGTAGGAAAAACTCATCGCATGGAGCGAATAACCCTCGTGCTGCGCAAGTGCGGCACACGTCGCGGAGTCGATGCCACCGCTGAGCAGAACTATGCAATCGCCTCCCATTTGTATCGTCACACCCCCCGCCGCCCGCCCCAGAGCAACTTATGCAGCTGGACCCCAAGCCGTGCCGGAGCGTTCTCCTCGATTATCCATTCCGCAAGTTCCTTCGGCGGAAGCTGCGCCATATTCGGCGAAAAGAGCACCGTGGTTATTTCATGAAGAGCCTCCCGGAAAACGACATCGAGCGCCCAGTGAAAGTCGCTTTTGTCCGAAATGACGAATTTGCACTCGTCACTCCCGGTCAGCCGGCTGAAATTCTTTTCCAGGAATGATCCATCGTGTCCGCTCGACGGGCACTTGATGTCCACGATCCGGATAGCGGGCGGGGGCACGGATGCGATGTCGATGGTCCCGTTCGTTTCAACCAGGACGGTATACCCGAGGTCGAGAAACCGTTTGCACAGGGTCGGCGTATCGGGCTGGAGCAGGGGCTCGCCCCCGGTGACCTCGATAAGCCGCGTCCGGTGGGTCCGCACCTCGCCGATAATATCTTCGATTGAGCGCTCCTCCCCATCGGTCTGCGCATACGCGGTATCGCAGTAACCGCACCGCAGATTGCAGCCCGCAAGCCGGACAAACGAGCATACCCTCCCCGCATTGGTTGATTCGCCCTGGATGCTCTTGAAAATTTCGCAGACCTTCACGCCGGCCCCTGCCTGAAATAGGCGGCGCAGCTGCCCGGCGTTTCGTACACCTCGACCCGCGACACCTTTCCGCTCCAATCCGAAAGCCCAGCCTCAAGCTTCTCAAAGATATACCGGGCGATGTTCTCGGACGAGGGATTGATCCCGAGCGGATCGAGAACGAGGTTCAGGTCGCTGTGATCGAACGCGTTCAGGATGGTGCGCAGGCGCGTCTTGAGCACCCTGAAGTCAATACCCAGACCGGCGACATCGAGCGTTTCGCATTCCACGGTCGCCCGGACAAGCCAGTTGTGGCCGTGGAGCTTTTCGCAGGGCCCCTGATAGTTCTTCAGCCGGTGCGCGGCGGAGAAGGTGGATTCGATGGAGATTTCGTACATGATGTAATTAAGGCTTGCTGAACATCCGCCAAGTTAAAATACCATTTTTAGTCGGTTGAAGCAGAATATCCGTACAAAAAGCTTTTCCATCAGCATTTTAAATATTGACAACAAAAGATCCCGCAGGATCTTGTTGAGATTTATCATAATGAAGATTAATGCTGCCGAATGTTCAGACGTTGCTCTCAGCTTCATCATGATTCTGTCCAAGCTGAATCTACGTTTGCCTACTCCAAACTTGCCTTCGATTTCTATCCTGTCTATTTCATCTTGTCTTTGTTGCTTTTTCTGAGTTCTCAAAACTTCTATATCCTCTATTGGTCTTCCGAGCTTCGGTCCGGATAGCCGAATGTTTTCCTTTTTGCACCAAGCCCTGTTTTCACGCGTCTGATAAATTTTATCGGCATGTATTGATTCCGGATAATGCCCTGTCCGTTCCTTGAAACGCTCTGCCTGCTGCTGTAGATCATTGCATTCATTGTATGAATCCCACGAGTGCCGATCCAGAAAGAACATTCCACCAATCACTGACGCCGATATCTTTGCACCAAATTCCACTGCCGCCGATGCTTTCCCTCGGACAATGGGTCGAACATGCGGTTTGGAGATACTGACAATCCGGTCATCACGGGTTACTGCACAGATACCTTTTTTTATACACGGCGACGTAAATAATTGCGAATAAGAGGTCATTTCGTAATCAAATCGCAAAGATTAAGAATTCCAACATTCGCACTTTATTATGACGCTGTGTATAATTCATTTTTTCGCAAAGGGCTCGTGGGTCCCCGCCGCAGAGGCCTGTTATTAAGCACTTCCACCACGTGCGGGTGACCCGGCCCGGCCATCCAAAGGCTTTGAATTTTTAAAAAGTTATCCGAGCAGTAACTCGCGGGCTTATATTATTAATCGGCCATGACATATATTTTTATGCATTGTAAAATGGAATCAAGCACCGTATCCGCCCAGATTCGCCTCGTTTATCGCGTCCTCGACGCCAACCTCAACCGGCTGCGCGAGGCGCTGCGGGTCATCGAGGAGTACTACCGTTTCATCGATGATCGACCCGAGGCATGCGCCGGGTTTAAAGCGCTTCGCCATGGGCTGATCGAAATCGAAGCGGCTGCCGGCCGGAACGAGCTTCTTGCCAACCGCGACTCGGAAAATGACTGTTTCGCGGGGGAGAACCGGCCCGAGGAACTCGACCGCTCCGGCCTTGATGCGCTTCTTGCCGCCAATTTCAAGCGGGCTCAGGAGGCCAGCCGGGTGATCGAAGAGTATGCGAAAATGATTGTACCGCCGGAGGGTGGTGAACTCTCTGGAAGGGCGAAAAAAGTGCGGTTTGCCCTCTATACCTCGGAAAAGGATTTGCTCGGTGGCAAAGGATAGGGAAGAACGCGCCAAAAAAGCGTCGGAGCGGAAAGCGGTCATCATTCGCGAGATTTGGGGCATCGTGTTCCTGGCTCTTGCGGTGCTCGTCCTGATCAGCCTCGTTTCCCACTTCCTGAAACGCGATATTCTCGGGCCCTATCTCGGCGCCGCGCTTGCCGAAGGGCTGCTGTTTCTTTTCGGCACGCTCCCCGTGTTCTTTTTTCCCGGTGTGATAGGGTACATCGGATGGACCCGCCTGCGCGACGACCATCCTAACTTCAAGAATATCATGCTGTATTCCGGACTCATGCTCGAACTCTGTGTTCTGCTTGCGGTTCCAAGGTTTCATACTTTAAATGGCATTTCGTGGTTCGGGCCGGAGCCATCAATGAGATCTGTAGTTTCAGATAACTGGATTGGTTCCGCGATGGTCAAGGTTATTGCCCCGCTGTTCGGTCATCACCGGTTCGGCCCTTTTTACATCTTCGGCACGTCGTTCATCCTTACCGCGCTTTACTGTCTGCGCATTTCGCCGATAGCGGCGGCAAGGGCGCTCCTGGCCGGAGGCAAAAACCTCTTCGCGCTTCTTGCTCCGCTCTTTACCGTGAAGCCTGATCGCGACGGTGCCGAAACACGGGAAAATACGCCGGTTGTCAAGGAACCGACCGCGCGACGTCAGGTAGTCAAACTGCCGGCGGAAGAACCGCCGTTTGACGTTCCGCCCGCCCTTCAGACGGGCGAAAAACCGCCTTCTTCTGATGATCTCGATCCTGCTGAGGCAGAGCTTCGGAGGCAGTTCGATGAAGAGCTTGCCGCCTTCAGGGCGAAGAAACGCGAACCGATCAAGATCATGACCGTGGAAACCACCGAAGTTGATGCCGATGAAGAGCCGGAGATTGATACTGTGCGCTTTCGGGACAAGGGTGAGGAACCGAAAGGGAAGGGTGCACTTCGGGGAAGTGCCGCCTCGACCGTCGCCGGGGACTTCTCCAGGGTTGCGCCGGCGGAACCCGAGAAGCCCTATGAAATTCCGAGTGCCTCGATCCTGCCCGATCCGCCGCCGGTCTTGGACACCATCAACAAGGAAGACATCGAGAAAAACTCGATGATCCTCGAAAAAACGCTCGCGAATTTTGGAGTCGAGGGCAAAGTAATCTCGGTAAGTCCGGGTCCGGTCGTCACCCGGTACGAGATCGTGCTTGCGCCAGGCGTAAAGATCAACAAGGTCGTCAACCTCCATAACGATATCTCCATGGCCGTGGGCGGGCAGCCGATCCGCATCGAGGCGCCGATCCCGGGGAAATCGGCGGTGGGGATCGAGCTTCCCAATTCCCAGCGCCAGATCGTTTACTTCAAGAATATCCTGACCTCGGAGGCTTTTACAAAATCCAAAGCCAAGCTGCCGGTCGTCGTGGGCACCAATATTTCCGGCGCCCCCTATGTGGCCGATATATTCAAAATGCCGCACATGCTCATCGCCGGGCAAACCGGTTCGGGCAAGAGCGTCTGCATCAACTGCATCATCGCCAGCCTGCTCATGACGAAAAAACCGGATGAACTCCGGCTCATCATGATCGACCCCAAGAAAGTGGAGCTCTCGTTTTACAACGGAATCCCGCATCTGCTCTCGCCGGTCGTCACCGAATCAAAGGAGGCGGTGAAGGCGCTCCACTGGGGCGTGGGCGAAATGGAACGGCGCTACCGGCTCCTCGCAAAGGTCGCGGCGCGTAATTTCGACTCCTTCAACAGCCGGGTCGAGAGCGGCAAGCTTAAGGACGCCATTCCCGATGAGGACAATAAACCGCTTCCCTTCATCGTTATCATTGTTGACGAGCTTGCCGACCTGATGACCAAAGCGTCGAAGGACGTCGAAAGGCTCATTCAACGGATTGCGCAGCTCGCCCGCGCGGTCGGCATCCATCTCATTGTGTCAACGCAACGGCCATCGGTGGATATCATCACGGGCCCGATCAAGGCGAACCTGACATCGCGCATTGCATTTCGAACCATTCAATCGAACGATTCGAGAACGATTCTCGACCATATCGGCGCCGAGAAACTTCTCGGGATGGGGGATATGCTTTTTCTGCGCAACGGCGCGCCGCAGATCGAACGGTTTCATGGAGCATTTCTCTCGGAAGAGGATGTCGAAAAGATCGTCGGGGTAGTGCGCAAACAGCAAGTGAATATTGAAAAAATCGAGAGTTTTGCCGATGTTGCGGGCGGCGATGACTATGATGGTGGAATGAGTGCCGGCGGCGGTCCCCGTGACGAGTTCTTCGAAGAGGCGGCGCAGATTGTCGTTGATACCGGGCTTGGCTCCACCTCGCTTCTGCAGCGGAGGCTCAATCTTGGCTACGCCCGTGCGGGACGCATCATGGACCAGCTGCACGATGCCGGCATCGTGGGCCCGCCCAACGGCAGCAAGGCGCGGGAGGTGATCGTGCGACCCGATGAGCTTGACGATACGCTGGCGATGCTGCGGCAGTCATAAGCGGCATGAGACGGGGACCGCAGCAGAGTGTGGATAATTATATCCTATGGATGGAGATTAAAAAGCAAAACTTCCGCGTCCTCAAAAATTACAAAAATGAAGCGATTTCTATTGCGCAAATCCCTTAAACCGATTATCGGCGGCATATTCTTCATGCCGCTCTTATTTTCCTTTTCTTTTGCGCAAGTCGCCGGCACGGCCCTCTCCGAATCGGTCCTTCCGCTTATCCGTAAAAATTACACCCCCGAATCTTCCCTGTCCGCGCAATTCACGCTGACTATTTACTGGAACGTACGGGAGAAGCAGGAGAAAAAGAAAGGAAGTGTCATCCTTGCACCCGGGAATAGGTTCCGGGTGCGGACGGACGGCGAGTCGTGGGTGAGCGACGGGCAGACCTTCTGGGACTATTCGCCGTCTTCACAGCAGGTCGTCATCAAGCGGCTGGCCGATGTCGACCGGTCAAGCCTGCCGTCGCAGATTTTCAGCCGCTATCTCACCGAGTTCCATTTCCGGGAAAAGGAAGGGCGCGACGGCGCGATAGAGCTTTCCTGGAACAATGATACGGCAGGCGGTCCCTACGCCTCGATCAAGCTCCGGACGCACGGGCGGACCGGGCGGATCGATGGGTGCGTTTTGACCGACCATAACGGCAATACGTACACCTATGTTTTTTCAGGTACGCAATTCGGCGGAAATTTTTCCAGGGAGACCTTTGAATTCAAGATTCCGAAATCCACGCGCATTGTCGATATGCGGAATTAGCGCCGCCGCGGCGGTTGTGCTGATTCACGCGGCACCGGCCCCCCTCTACGGCGGCTCCTGCGACAGCACGCGCGAGATCATCAGCAACGACATGATCGCCCTCGCGGGGAACGGCGACACCCTGTGGATCGCCGGCAATGACCCGAAGTCCGGCCTGGGACTTAACGATACGATCGCCGGTGGACCGGGCTGGGGCGGCCAGTATCTCGGCTGCTATGCCAACTACGGCCTGCAAAGTATCGCCTTCGGCAGCGGGATTATCGCCGCCCTGCTTGTTCCCTTTCTGCCGGATAGATCGGGGATTGATCCGTTCCGGCCGAACCTCATCTGGCATCGTACGTCCGGCATTCCGGGGAGTACTGCCGATTCGATCCGGTTTACCTCTCCCGCCTTCGGAACAATCGATTCATTCGCAATGAACAACGGCGTCTATTCGGGAGGAAAATTTTATTTTGCCTGCAGCAAGGGCGGCATTGTCAGGTGGGACCCATCGGCGGCGGGACCGGCTGCACGTACCGACATGCTTCCCGGCGACACGCTCCCCTTTCTGCTTGATAGTATCAATACGAGCGTTCATCCGTTGTTCGGAACCCCTGCCGCGTCGGTCCGCTCGATCGACCGCTATGGCGATTCGGCGCTTGTCGCCGCAACCGGTTCGCGCGTCTGGATTTTGAATTATTCCCATGACTCATGGGATTCTTCCAGCGTAACGACGGCCCTGTCGAATTCGTTGACATTCGATTCCCTCTCCCTGGTTTTTGCCAACAACTATACGCCTGCGCAGAAGCCCTTGCTGTACGCACTCATCTACTATAATGTTAATGATTCCGGTCTTTTCCGCTACCACTACGGCACGAAGTCATGGTCGCTCATTTTAGCCCCCCCGCAGACGGTCATAGCGCCGGCGAGCCGTGGCTGCTTTTATGCCGTCGATAAAGGATCGAATTGGATTCAGGTATATCGCGATTCCCCGGTAGATACACCGGCAATCAAGCTGGACACGGTTATCACAGGATATGTTTTCACCAACCGGCTTAACATAACCGAAATTCCGAAGCCGCAGCAATATAACGATATCCTATTCATGCCGACCCACGATTCGACGGGACATCTATTTATCGCAACCGGAACCGGACTCTATTCCTACTGGAATGAAGTGCCGGGCATTACCACTGATACCTTTACCTACACTATGCGACCGGCAAAGGTAATCAGCGGCGGTCTCGCGGAGACCTATGCACTGCCGGGCATCCTTACCAATGGGTTTTCCTCCGGCGGATCGCTCCTGAAATCATACACGACCTTTGTTTACAAATTGACCCGCGACGCGAACGTGACGATCAAGGTTTACGATTATAACATGCAGCTTACCCGTCTGGTGATTGATAATCAACCCCGAAAGGCCGCAACCTCCACCGGTCGCAGCACCAATCCGGTTCAAGATGTGTGGAACGGCACGACCGATTCGGGCAGACTTGCGGCGCCGGGTATTTACTACTACAAAATAACGGCAAGCACGGGAGAACGAAGCTTTGGAAAGATCGTTATTGCGAAAGCCATGGCGGATTAAGCTCCATCGGGCATGGCTGTTCGGGCTTGCACTTCTTGCCGCACCGGGCGTCGCGTTTGCGGCGGGCACCGGCGGCGAGGCGGGCGCCTATCTGCTGTTGCCGGTGGGTGCCGAGGCTACGGCCCTCGGCGGCGCGGGAACCGCCGCACCGAACTTTTACGCTTCGTGGTGGAACCCGGCCATGCCGGCAACCCTGCAGGAGGAGCGGCTCGCCGCAGGCACGGCGGTCAGGTCGCTCGGCCGCATGGATGCTTATGGCTCCTGGGATTTCCATGTTCCGCCTCGGGTGGGTGTCGGGTTGTTCATGCTGTACCGGGGAGATCCCGACCTGGGCAATCTCTATGATGCCAATGAAAACCTTCTGCCCTCCGCGTCCTATACGACGCTCACCTTTATGGGTTCAGTAAGCTATTACGCGACGCGCAAGCTTTCTCTCGGCGCCTGCTTCAATGTTTTCTATCAGAGTCTCCCCGCCTATAATGGAATCGGCGGCCTCACCTACACGACCGCAACCAGTACCGGCTCCTTTGATTTTGCCGCCCAGTACCGCCTTATTCCCGGCGTCTGGACCATGGCGGCTGTATTCAAAAATATCGGGACACGGTTGAACTGGGTCGGCATCGATACAAACGGCCTTGATGAAACGGATCAATACCAGCCGAACCTTGTTCTCGGCTCGAGCCTTATCGCCTCGCTTGCAGGCAGGCCGCTCATCTGGGACCTCGATTGCCGGATGTCCATCTACGGCGATTCGACGCAAAACAACGATCAGGGTGATGTTACGCTATCGACCGGCGCTGAGTGGCGCGGATGGGATAATTTCTACGTCCGGGCCGGGATCGGCGAAGTACCCTTCAACAGCGATGTATTCAATAACCGGACCTTGTATGCAAATGAATTCAGTCCCCGCTATTCGGTCGGATTTGCCTATAGCCTCACGAAGTACCTGCATAAGGGCACCTGGTTTAACTATGCGGTTTCGACCGACCGGATATGGGAAGGGCTGGACCAGCAATTTGATATTTCGCTGATGTTTTAAGTACCGGTTGCCAGTGAGGCGGATGGCGGTTTTTTTTAATGAGAGGCGATTTTCGGGATCATCATGAGCATGAGCCACCTTGCAAAACCATCATTTCTGTTATTTGTCCTCTGGCTTTCAGTCGGTGCATCCGCCCAGAATTTTAATGAAATGGGTCGCTTGCAGATCGCCGACGAGCCGACGACGCCGCGCCTCAGCGCCATGGGCGGCGCGGGAACCGCGATCCCGGGCGGAGGGTTCGGCTTCTATAACGCCGCTTCGCCGGCATTCGCGGAACTGCCGTTCATCGCGGTGGAATATGGCAGTCTGCCCGGGGATGATAATACCGGGGATCTTACGAAAAGTAAGCTTGAAGCCGCCTGGACATTCAGGAAATGGTTTGCGGGCGCCTCTCTGGCGACCTGGTCGACGGATTTTCTCACCTCCACGGAGCAGGGAATCGGACCATCGTCATCATGGCAGCTGTTGGAAGCGTCGCTTACCGGCGGATTCAAAATCGGGCGATTCGCAATGGGCAATTGTTTTGACTTTTACCAGGATCGCATGGGCGATGTGGTGGATGACCAGGCGCTCACTTACTCTCCGGGGTTTTTATTCAATCTGGTTCCCGGCACGGTGACCCTCGGCGGCTCGCTCCGGAACTATGTGCGGCTCGATACGTCGCTTGCCCGGTTCGCGTGGTTCGGCGGCGCGATCGGTCTTCCACGCTATGTCCGTGCAGGCGCGGCCTGGACCGATACCCTGAAACAGGCCGCCATGCCCTTTACCGCCGCCGCCGATATCGAGTACAGCGAAGTGTATCAGCGCCTGATGATACCCCTGGGTCTTGAGGCATGGATCTTGCCATGCCTTGCCGCCCGTGTGGGCGTGCCGATTCATCACCCCTCCGACATCGTTCATTTCGGCGTCGGCCTGCGAATAAATTCAATAACCTGCGATTTCGACTACGGGGTTACTCAGCCGAGTCTGATTTCAGGCGCTTCGTATGAACAGAAATGGCTCCTGGGCCTCTCCTATGCTTTGCACGTCCCTCATTCCGAACAGAAAAAAACGGGGAATACCCCGATGTCTCCAGTGCGGACCTCAAAACCGAACCCCGTCTCCGATTCATCGACCACCTCGGTTCCCCTACTGCCGCAGTAGCCGGCTAAAACGCCGGCCGCGCATGCGGGGTCGATTCTATTGTATTTTCCGTAGGATTTTAAAATCCTGAAAAGCCATTGTTTTCGTGCTTTTTCCGCGTTCGGCGGATATTAACAGTAAGGATATACCACTATGGGGTCTTTTTTCCTTTCGAACGACCTCGGCATCGACCTCGGCACCGCGAACACCTTGATCTATGTGAGCGGACGCGGGTTGCTCATCGACGAGCCGTCGGTGGTTGCCGTTGACAAGGTAAACAAGTGCGTGCGGACCGTCGGCCTTGAGGCCAAGCGGATGCTCGGGCGCACTCCCGACGAAATCGAGGCTATCCGCCCGATGAAGGACGGCGTCATCGCCGATTTCGAGCTTGTCGAGTACATGCTGAATTACCTCATCAAAAAAGTGCAGAAATACCGTTTCTATTTCCGGCCCCGCGCCGTGATCGGCGTGCCGTCCGGCATTACCGAAGTGGAAAAACGCGCAGTGACCGACGCGGCCCAGCGCGCCGGGGTGCGCGAGGTATATCTGGTCGCCGAACCCATGTCGGCGGCTATCGGCATGGGCATTCCGGTCCATGAACCGTCGGGCAACATGATCATCGATATCGGCGGCGGGACGGCCGAGATCGCGGTCATCGCCCTCAACGGCACGGTCTGCGACATGTCGGTGCGGGTCGGCGGCGACGAAATGGACGAAGCGGTTATTTCCTACCTGAAAAAGACCTACAACCTGCTTATCGGCGAAAGCACCGCGGAACAGATAAAGATCCAGATCGGTTCGGCGTTTCCTCTCCAGGAAGAGCTCGAAATGGAGGTCAAGGGCCGGGATCTCGTCGCGGGCATTCCCAAAACCCTGCGCATATCCTCGACCGAAATCCGCGATGCGCTGAACGAGCCGGTATCCATCATCATCGAGGCTGTCAAGCAGGCGCTGGAGCAGACGCCGCCGGAGCTTTCGGCGGACATTCTTGACAAGGGTATCATCATGACCGGGGGCAGCTCCCAGCTCCGGGGGCTCGACGAACGCATCCGGCAGGAGACGAACCTTCCGGTCAACGTCATCGATGAACCGCTCACCTGCGTTGCGCGAGGCGCGTTGAAAATCATCGAGAATCTCGAACAATACCGGCCGGTGCTCATGGCGAGCGGTCGGCGCAGCAACAGGTAAGGGGAACGGTTCCGGGCGCATCGGACCGGACTGCGGCACGTTAAACGATTCCTTATTGACTAATGCCTATGAACACCCTGTCAATCTTCGCCTCCCGCGGGTTCCATGCGCTGGATCATTGAACTGATTATCCGGTATCGGCTGTTTGCGTCGATGTTCATCGCCTGCGGGGGGGGCGTCTGGATGATCTCCAGCCCTCCCGGCCTGCAGGCCCGGACCGCGCGCCTCCTCACCATCAGCGTTTTTTATCCCTTGCAGATCATGGTCGACCAAGTCACGCGGGCAAAAAATATCTATGCCGAGAATGAGCGGCTGAAGAGCGACGTCGCCCTCCTGAATGCGCAGGTGGCGCAGCTGCGGGAGGAGGAAGCCGAAAACACCCGGCTGCGGGATATGCTGGGATTCGAGCAGTCCACCCCGTTCACCCTCATTCCGTCGCGTGTTGTCGCACGCGATCCCTCCCCTATTTTCAAAAGCGTCGTGATCAACGTAGGAAAGAACAAGGGCATACTGCCCTTCATGCCGGTCGTCACCCGGCGGGGCGTGGTCGGCAAGGTGGTGCAGGTAATGCCCGATGTATCTCTTGTCCAATTGATCCGGGACCCGCTCAACCATGTAAGCATTCTGGTCCGGCGCAGCAGAACGATCAGCATTCTCGAAACCGAGAACGGCGTCGATTTTTTCACCCATCTGCGCGTCCATGAGGATGTTTTGCCCGGCGATACGGTCATAACGACCGGGCTCGGCGGCATCTATCCGCGCGGGTTCCTGGTGGGAATCATCGGGAAGGTTTCATTCGAACGCGATCCCCTCTTCAAGCGGGCTACCATAAAACCGAGTCTGGATATCGAGCACCTCGAAGAACTCTTTGTCATCAAACTCCCGCCCCAATGGGCGGCCTTCAAGGCGGAACTCGATTCCCTGAAGCTGAAACCATGAACACGACCTTTCTGAAGTGGTTCGGCATATTCCTTCTCTGTTTCGTGCTTCAGACGACGGTGGTGCCGGTCATCGATATCTTCGGGATCCATCCCGATCTTCCCCTGGTGGCGCTTTTTTTCCTGGGGTACAGAACCGGTCCAATGTCGGCCCTGTGGGCGGGTTTTTCTCTCGGTTTAGCTACGGATCTTTACTCGCCGTCGATTCTCGGACAGAATGCCGTATCGAAAACCATTGCGGGTTTTTTCGCCGGGATTTTCAATGAACGGGTACTGCGCGTCGATACGGCGGTTCAAATGGTGCTCCTGGTGCTGACCTTTTTGGTGAATGATGTCGCCTATCTGGCCGTGCAACTGATGAAATCGGGCGGATCGGGAGGCGTCGCATGGCATTCCGTCGTCCTGACGCTCCCCAGGGCGCTCTATTCCATGCTGTTCGCGCTCATCCCGTATTTCAAGAATCACTTTTTCGGGTCTTCCACCCCGCGGTTATAGCTTCATGCCGTTTACCGCACACTTGCAGGATGAACAGCGGGAGCGGAACTCGAAGAGCCTCTTCCTCATTGTCACGGCAGCGATCTTCTTTTTTTTCATCATACTCCGGCTTGCGTTTCTCCAGATAATCCAGGCCGATCTCAACATCCGTCTTTCAAAGGAAAACAGCATGCGCCTGCGGGTCATCCTGCCGCCGCGCGGGTGCATCTACGACCGTAACGGCGAAATCCTCGCCCGTAACCGCCCCTCCTATTCCATCTGCGTGCTCCCTTCAAAACTGAAGCGCCGGAAGGATATCATCGCAAAGCTCTGCGCCATCCGCGATTCCGCCGGAACGGCGGTTTTTGATTCCGCGGAGCTCGAGGCGACCATTAAAAAAGCCTACGGTCGCCGGTACGACCCGACCCGGCTCAAGGAGGATGTGTCGCTCGATCTCATGAGCATCGTGGAAGAACACTCCATGGAACTTCCCGGCATCATCGTCGTTTCGGAATCACGCCGTGAATACACGCTGGGCCAGAGCACCTTCCATGCGCTCGGGTATATGAGTGACATTCCGGAAGACGAATTCGACTCGCTTAAGCAAAACGGCTACTACTACGGGGACCTCATCGGGAAATCGGGGCTTGAGCGACAGTATGAAAAATCAATGCGCGGGGTCTGCGGCCAGGAGTACATCGAGGTGGATGCCTACGGCCGGAACAAGGGTCCGGTCCCCGATGTCCCCCGGATTGATCCGGTGCCCGGGAATAACCTGTACCTGACCATCGACGCCCGGCTGCAGCGCACGGCGGCCGAATCCTTTCCGGATTCGCTCAAGGGAGCGGTGGTGGCGCTTGACCCCCGCAACGGCGAGGTGCTTGTCATGTTCAGCCATCCGGGCGTCGATCCGAATATTTTTTCGATGGCCGGAACGGTCCGGAGCAAAAACTGGGCGGCCGTCGCGACCGATCCCAACCTCCCTCTTAACAATCGCGCCATCGCCGGAGCCTACCCTCCGGGTTCCACGTTCAAGCTGATTACCGCCCTTGCCGGCCTCGAAACCGGGGAGCTCACCGCTTCAAGCAGGATGGCATCCCCCTGCACCGGCGCATATAAATTCGGATCGCGCATCGCGCACTGCTGGGAAAAGAAGGGCCATGGGTTTCTCGATCTTATCGGCGCGATCCAGCAATCGTGCGACGTGTATTTCTATCAGGTGGGGCTGCTCCTGGGTGATGTCGCCATCAATAAATACGCTGCGGAGATGGGATTCGGATCACCCACCGGCATCGATGTGCCGAATGAAAAAGAGGGCTGGATTTCCGGGGAAGCCGCCTATAACCGGCGGTATCGGGGCAAGGGGTGGGTCTGGACGCGCGGCCTCCTGCTGGATATGGCCATCGGCCAGGTTCAGGTGGTGACGCCGCTTCAACTCGCCGCGGCCGTCGGCGGCCTGGGGAATGGAAGCCTGCTGTTTCAGCCGTACCTTGTCATGGAGGAAAGAAACCGCGAAGGCGCGGTCGTGACGCGGCATTTGCCGGTTGTAAAAGATTCGCTCAGGCTTAAGCCGTACACCATTTCCACCCTGCATACCGCCATGGTCAAGGTGATGGAACCGGGCGGGACCGGAGGACTGGCCGCGGTACCCGGCATTCCGGTCGGCGGAAAAACCGGAAGCGCCCAGAACCCGCAGGGAACTAAAACGCATGCGCTCTTTATCGCCTGCGCGCCGATCGATACCCCGGTCATCGCCGTCGCGGTGGTGGTCGAGAACGGCGGCCACGGCGGATCGGTTGCAGCGCCCATAGCCGGCGCCGTCCTGCGATATTACTTTTCGGAAACCGGGGAGGGCAAGGCCATTGCGCAACGGTACAGGGCGGGGAGTGCCAAATCGGCGAAGGCCGTCTCCGGAACCGGAAGGGGCGACTGACCGGCGGCGCCCGCGCCGGGCCGCGGAAAGGTTCGATAAGCAAAGGTGACAGGCATGATGGAAGAAAACAAATTCGTCAAATTCGATTTCCCCATTTTCTGGACCGCGCTGGCGCTGTGGGTCATCGGAATCTTCATGGTATACAGCGCAACCTATACCGCAGAAACCGGGCCGCTGGCCGGGCTCTATAAGCAGCAGATCATGTGGGTGATCATGGCGATTGTCATCATTGCCGCCATCGTCTCCATTCCCGGACGCTTCTTTTTTTCCTTTGCCTACGTGCTGTTCGGACTGTCGATACTGATGCTTCTGCTGGCAATCGCCATCGGTTCGTCGGCCAAGGGGGCGGAGCGGTGGATCGCCGTCGGCGGGTTCAGGCTGCAACCCTCCGAATTTGCCAAGATCGGCCTCGTGCTCGCCCTCGCCCGCTACCTTTCCGACCATGAGATCAGCCTCGAACGCATCTCAACGTTTATCATGCCCGCCGTTTTGATAGGCGTTCCCTTCCTGCTCGTGCTGAAGCAACCCGACCTCGGCACCGCTATGGTCTCGGGCGCCATGGCCATCCCGCTTTTTTACTGGGCCGGGTTGCGGCTGATCGAGGTGGTGTTCCTTATTTCACCCGGCATCTCCCTGGTCCTTTCCGCCGTTCCCCTCATCATGAGTTTTGCCAACGGGAAAGATATCGGTTTTGCCGGGGCGATTCCGTGGGGCGTATTTTTTCTGCTTCTCATCCTGGCCCTGTATCTGGTCAGACCCCGTATGTTCATCCTCGCGGGAGTCATCCTCGCCAACCTGTTTACCGCGACGATCACCACCATCGTCTGGCGGGTATTGAAGGACTACCAGAAAATGCGGATAATAAGCTTCGTGGATCCTCAGCGGGACGCGTTCGGCGCCGGCTACCAGGTGATTCAATCCAAGGTGGCGATCGGATCGGGATTTTTATTTGGAAAGGGGTACCTGCACGGCACCCAGACCAAACTTTCGTTCCTGCCCGAGCAGCAGACCGATTTCATCTTTTCGGTGCTCGGGGAGCAGTTCGGCCTCATCGGCTGCACCTTCGTCATCTGCCTCTTCTTTTTCCTGGTCGCCCGCGGTTTTTACCTTACGCAATCGGTCCGCAACCGCTTCGGCAACCTGCTGATCGTCGGGAGCGTCTCGATCATCGCGGTCCATGTTTTCTTCAACACCTCGATGGCGCTCGGCATGATGCCTGTGGTGGGCATCCCGCTGCCGTTTTTGAGTTACGGGGGATCGTTTACGCTTACGCTGGCCATTCTGCTGGGACTCATATTCAATGCGAGAAGGTCGGAGTAAATAAACAAAATTTAAGATTTAGGGGAGGATATGATGCTTCAAAAAAGAAATATCAAGAAATTCGTAGTATCCAAAACCGGAGCGTCGGCTTCCTTACGAAGTCTGCCGCCAATCGACCTGCCGAGGCCCGTTTTCGCCCGCGATGTCTCCGTCGTTAAGGCGTTACGGCAACGGAAAACCATACGCGAAATAAGTGATAGGAAACTCTCGTTGCAAACGCTTTCAAACCTCCTCTGGGCGGCATGCGGGGTAAATCGCACCATCGGCCCGTTCGGCATTCCCGGACGAACGGCGGCGTCGGCAAGCAACTCGCAGGAAATCGATCTGTATGTTGCCGTACGGGAAGGCGTTTATTCGTATAACGCGGCTCATCACCGGCTGGACCCGGTTGTCGCGGGGGACCTGCGCGCCCTGGCGATCGGTCAGGGCCAGTCGAGTTTTGGCGCCGAGGCTCCGATTCGACTCATCTTCGTCGTTGACGTGGATAAGCTTGCCACTACTTCCGGGTACCAGGAGCCTGGGCTGCGGGACCCCGAGATTCAAAAGGCATATTACCATGTCGATACGGGTCTCATTGCCGGAAACGTGTATCTGTTCGCCGCGTCCCAGGGGCTTGCGGCATGGTTCCACAATTGCGATAAATCCGGTTTGGCTGCAAAATTAAAATTGCGCGCCGACCAGCGGGTACTCTTCGGCCAGACCGTGGGATATCCGGGAAAGAAATAAAAAACAGGCTTACGCAGAATTTTTATTATGACTGGGAAATTGCCCAGAATACGAGCCCCAGGATTATTATCGTTATTATGCAAACGAGAGCAACAATTATTGGGTCGGGCCACCGTTCAGCCATGATAATCGGCTCCTTTCAGGAGTGAATCGAATCCTTTTCACGGGAGGCTTTTCACCATCTCTTCCAGCCTCCTCTTCGCCTCCCGCTTTCCCATCGCCCTCGCCGCTACAATACTCGCAAGCGTCTTCTTCCTCACCTTAAGCCTGCCCGCTTTGTGCTCCATGAGAAACACGTTGTTGCTGGAAATATCGAGGAGCCTGGCGAAGTCATCCTGACTAAGGCCGAGCTTATGACGAAGCGCCTTGATGTTTTTGGCCGTTATTCGGATTTTCCCGGCTTCTTCGGGATTTAATGCCGGCGCTTGTGCCGCCGGCTTTATGTTAGATAGCAGGCGTTTATTATCCCCTTCAAGTGCAACTATGCGTTTCTTCAGGTCGGCCATGGTCTTTTTAAGCACGCCGTTCAAAGCATGGATGGATTTGATTCTGGATTTGATTTCACGGCGGCTGATGCGGGAGATTTCGGATTTGAGGGCTGAGAAGAGGTTGTTAGGCATTGAGCAAGTCCTTTCTAAAGTACATTTATTTAATATCCAATTATTAGCACTCCGGTAAGCGGCAATTTAAATTTATCAGACGAAAAAAGTGCATCGATAAAAGAATTAACGCTTCCAAAGTCATTGTGCCTCTTATAAACATTTCTAATTCCAATAACCAAGTAATCAACATTGACCATTACACAGGCTTGAAATAGGTCTTTTAAAAATTGGTTGTTTACATACCCTCTCCCGGTTTCTATTTCAATTACAGTTTTATATTTAGAGGAGTAAGCATCTGCATCAAAATGTTTATCCATCTTCCCATTTTTACCAAATAATACTGGGACTTCAATTTTCTTATCGAACGTTTTGCCTTTTTCAACCCTATAATTAAGGCTTATTAAATCAGCACGAAGGACTTTCAAGACGTCGTTACTCTTCAACTCAAAATCACCTGAATTAATTTCATTTATATTTTTTTTAAAGACCGTTTCAATTATGTCCAACAAGTGTATTGGAATTTGCATAGATTTAGGATAATATTGCCATTCAATCATTTCTTTCTCCAGTAAAAAAATGCTTCGCTATATGTCGAGTTATGAATAATTTGTCGTAATTCCCAGATACTCCATTTACTGACTTGTATACTGCCAGGCAGGCGATTCAATATAAATAACCCCACTCCGCAAGTCACTTTATTTTTATCTCTCCCCGCGGCCCGTTATTTCTCCCCGCTTCCCCAAATCCCCCTTGCTGATAAAGGAATTCCCGCCTTCCAGCCCCTTTTCTTACTCCTCTTCCCCCATTTTTTAGAGTTCCCCTTTACTCATTGTTCACCACCACGTATTCTTTCTCAATAATCTCCCTGAAAGTCTCTTTCGTCGTCGCCCAATCCACGACATCCACCTTGAAAGGCAAATCGGACTCCGTGAAATCTTCGGCCAGCGCCGAGACCACGGAAAGCGGCAACGGGTTCTCCCCCATCACGACGAGGTCAAGATCGGAGAATTTCCCGGCTTTGCCCGTTACCCGGGAGCCGAAAGCCCGCACCACCCGGTCCGGGACGTGCCGGAGCAGGATTTTCCTGACCGTATCCAGGTCGCGCGGCGTGATATCAAGGGGTTTCAATCGTGCGCTTCTCCAGTTCAGCCTCCAGATAACGCGCTTCGTCAAGGAAACCGGGAATGCGGGAAATCACCTCGGCTGCTTTCCCTTCGTCGTACGTATGGCTTGTTGTGCCGCGTGCGGTCCGGTAACCCATCCAGACATCCCACCCGTTCAGGAGCAATCCTTTTTCGCAGCCCGTCCGAATGAGATCCGGAAAAGACATGGCATGGATCTCGACCGGATTGGCGGCGGACATTTCCAGATAACGCTTGAGCATCTTATGGGAAAGCTCATAGGTGAACTCGAAGTTCTGAATGACGCCTGCTTTAATGACTTCCCGCGTTTCAAATGCAAGGGCCTTTGTCGCGGCGCTGTTGAACACTGAAAGGGCATTTTCAAGGGAAGATATGGCCTTTTGAAAACTGCTTAAATCCAACCCCATAAAATTCCTTTCTTATAGTTTCCGTGCCCCGGTTCCCGTAAGGCCTTTTGTAAATATTACAACCGATTTTTATAGGATTCCTGTTTTTTCTGAATGTAACCGGCTCTTTGAAAATAATAAAAGACTGCCACGGGAAGTATAATGCGACTGACCTCTGTTTGAAGAGTAATCCCGCGAGGCTGAAAATTGAATAATTAAGCGGTTGAGTCACCCGTAAAAGGGATAAAAGCGATCATTTGACGGTAACTTCAGGATGAGTCGTTCTCTTGACTAAATAGGAATGAAAGGGACGGCACCCGACGGGGGATTGCCGTTAATTTCCCGCATAAACGCTTTTACGCCGGCGTCGTTTCCGGCTGCTTCGCAGCGCCCGCCTTCGGCGGCGGCGTCTCCTGGTGCAGGAGAATGGTCTCCTTTGTCGGGCTTGCCGCGGAGTAGGCGGCGGCCATGGAGAGGCACTTGACAGGGCAGACCGACACGCATTCGCCGCACTGGATGCACTTCATGGGCTCGATCGCCCAGTTGCGCTCGGTCCGGGCGACCGTGATCGCGTGGGTAGGGCATTTCTTCTGGCAGATGCCGCACATGATGCAGCGGGCGATCTCGTTCTCGATGTGGCCGCGGGTGGCGGTGAACGGCGCACGTTTTTCGAAGGGGTACAGCCGCGTGGCGAATCGCGAGAGAGCGCTGCGTGCGATGATCTTTGAAATGATGAAGTTTCCCATTATTAACGCTCCGTACAACTGATGCAGGGATCGATGGTGAGGACGATCACCGGGACATCCGGAAGTTCGCACCCCTTGAGCATGACGACCAGCGGCGCGATATTGGCGAAGGTGGGCGTCCGGATCCTGAACCGTTCGAGAAATCGGGTGTTGTTGCCTTTGACGTAGTAGACCACCTCACCGCGGGGCTGTTCGAGCCGCGAGAAGAACTCGCCGTTCGGGTTGCCGGTCACCTTGACGTCGACCGGGCCGTCCGGGATCTTGTCGATGGCTTGGCGGATGAGGTCGAAGGACATGGTGATCTCGCGCACGCGCACCGCTGCGCGTGCGTAGCAATCGCCGCCCGTTTCCACCACCGGCGCCCAATTCAGGTCCCTGTAGGCGGCATAGCCGAGCATGCGCATATCCGAGGCCACGCCGCTGCCGCGGAGCGTGGGGCCGACCGCGCCGAGAGCGGAGGCTTGTTCTTTAGAAAGCGCTCCGATACCGACGGTGCGGCGCTTGACCGAGTTATCATGCAGGAAGGTCGGTGTGAGTTCGTTATACTGCTTCTCGATGGCCACGAGTTCGGTTTTGATCCCCTTGAGCGAATCGTTCGGAACGTCGCGCCGGGTTCCGCCCACCTTGCACGAGCCGAAAATCACCCGGCCGCCCGCCGTTTTCTCGATGATATCGACGATCTTTTCGCGGACGCGCCAGCAGTGCATGAACAGACTCTCGAACCCGAAGGAGTCGGCGAACAGGCCCAGCCAGAGCATATGGCTGTGAATCCTCGAAAGTTCGGCCCAGATCGTTCTCAGATACTTTGCGCGGGGCGGCACTTCGACGTTGAGCAACGTCTCGACGCCCTGGCAGTAACCCTGGCCGTGGATGAAGCTGCAGATGCCGCAGATGCGTTCCGCGACATAGACGAGTTCGTTGAAATCCTTGACCTCGGCGAGTCGCTCCAGGCCGCGATGAATGAATCCTATCGAAGGGAGGGCCTCGACGACCTTTTCGTCCTCCAGCACCAGGTCGAGATGAATTGGCTCCGGCAGCACCGGGTGCTGCGGTCCGAATGGAATGACGGTTCGTGTTCCCATGGGTCTATGCCGCCCCCGATGATTTTTTCTGCAGGAAGGGCGTTTTTATCGCCGTATGATAGAAGTTACCGTTGTAATTGATCGCCAGGTCGGTTACCCGGATGCCGAAGAGGTCCTGCAGCTCGTTTTCGTAGGTAAATGCCGCGAGAAAGGCTCCCGTGATGCTCGGAATCACCGGGTCGCTCTTCTGGAGGATCATGCGCAACGTGACGAGCGAATACCCGCGGTCGAAGCTGTAGGTGACCTCAAGCGTATCTTCGTAGTTTGTCGCGCAGATCTGGACCAGCCGGTACCCTTCGGCGGACAGCTCCCTGGCCTTTATCGGAAGTTCGTTGCGGTCGACGGCCGTAACGGGTTGCGGTTCGATCATGTTCATGGGTGCTCCTTACGCCGCCGACTTCGACGACGATGTTGTCAGCGCCGCGCGTTTCTTGTCGAGAATGCCGAGCGCCTGGACGACGCCGTCGATGATCGCCTCGGGCCGCACGGCGCAGCCCGGCACGTATACATCGACCGGCAGCACCTTGTCGACGCCGCCCTTGATATTGTAGCACTCCCTGAAAAAGTTGCCGCTCGTGGCGCAGATGCCGAGCGCGACCACGACCTTGGGATCGGGCATCTGGGCATAGAGGTTCTTCACCACCGGCACGTTCTGCTCGTTGATGCCGCCGGTGATGAGAAACACATCCGCGTGCTTGGGATTGCCGGTGTTGATGATGCCGAACCGTTCGAGGTCGTAGAGCGGCGTGAGGCAGGCGAGTACTTCGATGTCGCAGCCGTTGCAGCTCGATCCGTCGTAGTGCAGAACCCAGGGAGATTTTGTGATGAAACTCATGGTGCACCTCTACAATAAAAGATAGGCGGCGGCCAGGAGGTTCACCCCGCCGAGCACGCCCGCCGCAAGCCACGACGACCTGACCGTAAAACGCCAGGTAAGCCGCGCAAAGGTGTTGTCGATGAATATTTCAAGAATATAGGTTGCAATGGTCAGGAGTACCGCGATCACCGGGTTGAAGGCCGCGAAGAAGAGGTAGACGAATCCGAGCAGCAGGATGTTCTCGTACCAGTGGGCGATTTCGAACAGGGCGAGCGCCGGTCCCGAGAACTCGGTCGTGATCCCCTTGACGATCTCCTGGTGGCCGTGGTGCGAAGAGGAGAGGTCGAACGGCGACTTCCGCAGTTTTATGGTCAGTATAAAGACAAACCCGATGAAGATGAGCGGCAGGCTGTAGACAAGGGGGACCGGTTCGGCGATGATGTCGCGGACGTTGAAGCTTCTGGTCACCAGGTACATGCCCATGGCCATGATGAGCACCATGGGTTCGTAGGCCATCACCTGCAGGAGCTCGCGGTCCGCGCCGATCGTGCTGTAGGGCGAATTGGTCGAGAAGGCGCCCAGGATCAGGAATACGCTCGCCACGGTCAGGGCGAAGATCGTGAGCAGCAGGTTGCCGCCGGTAAAAAAGATGAGGCCGGTAACGATGATGAAGATGAGGAAGCAGAGCATGTACAGGTTCTGGAACCGGTTGACCACCGAGCCGCGCTTCTCGAAGAGCTTGAAGACATCGTAGAACGGCTGGAACAGGGGCGGACCCTTGCGGGACTGCATGCGCGCGGTGACGATGCGGTCGAACCCGGCAAGAAGGCCGCCGAGCACGGGCGCCAGGAGAAGGTAGCCGATACCCCAGAACAGCTGGTCCATCAAGAGTTTTGTATCCATCTTCTGCTCTCTTTTACACCTGCGGAAGGAGAATCGTCGCAAACATGGCGGCAACGAGGATGAGGGTGGCGATAACGCCGACATTCGTCAAACCCGCCTCGGAGAGGAACCCGGAAAGGTAGTAGCTCCGGATCCCCACCTCGCGTTCCCGGCCCATGGCGCCCCTGTATTTGAGGCTGCCGTTAATATTGACGCCGCCCAGGTAGGTCGGCGTCATCGGCCACTTTCCGGGGTACCGCGCGAAAGCGAGGGGAACGATGATCATGAAGGCAAGCATGATCGTCATGATGATGAGGTTACCCGATTCGAGATTGACGCTTCGTGAAAAGTTGTCCACGAGGTACGGCGCGATGAAGGCGGAGGCGATGAGCGGAAACAGTCCGCAGGCGCCGACCGTCAGAACGGCGAGAAACCCGAGCGCGCTCCATTCGTCCCCTGAAACGCCGTTTTTCGCCCTTGAGCGCGTCCTGCGGGATGCTCACGATCTTGCCCATCCATTTGGTCCAGAAGAAGAGCGTCGGCGCGCTGCCGAAGGCAAGGAGCAGAGCCAGAAGCGGGGGCTGCACATCGATGAACGCCTGGAGCGTGGCCCACTTGGAGATGAGCATGCCGAACGGTGCCAGAAACATGCCGAGTATGCCGACCAGCATCACGATGCCCAGGCCCGGATAGAGGGCGATGAGACCATTCATGTCTTCGATGTCGCGGGAGCCGATCTTATGCTCGATGGTTCCCACCGAGAGGAAGAGCAGACCCTTGGATACCGCATGAAAGATGATGAGCAGGATGGCTGCCCAGATGGTTTCGTAGGTGCCGATGCCGGCGCAGGCGACTACCAGACCGAGGTTCGCAATGGTCGAGTAGGCGAGAACACGCTTTGCATTGCTCTGAGTGACGGCGAGGAGCGAGGCCATGAGGAAGGTCACGCCGCCGATGAGCGCCACCAGATGGCCCCCAAGGGTTCCGGCGAGAACGGGCGCGAATTTTACGATGATGAAAACCCCGGCCTTGACCATGGTGCTCGAATGGAGCAGGGCGGAGACGGGGGTCGGTGCGACCATGGCGCCGAGGAGCCACGATGAAAACGGCATCTGGGCCGACTTTGTAAGGCCGGCAAACGATATCAGGACAGCCGGGACAAGGGCAAAGGCTTTGGCGCCGGCGAGCACATGATCGAGCTCGATGGTCTTCTGGCCGGCAATGCCTACCTTCACGAGGTAGAAGATGGCGATTACGAAGGAGAGACCGCCGAGCAGGTTGAGCCCGAGCGCCAGGAACGCATTCCGCGTCGCCTCTTCGGTCTTGGGATAGCCGATCATGAGGAACGAGCAGAGGGTCGTGGTCTCCCAGCAGAGAAAGAGCCATACCAGGTTATTCGCGAACACCACGCCGAACATCGCCGAAAGGAAGAGGAACATGATGAAGAAAAAGCTCCGCTGCCGGTCCTTCATTTCCGGATGACGGTGGTGGTAATCCTTCATATATTGCACGGAGTAAATGCAGATGAGCGAGCCGATGATGCCGATGATGAGGGTCATGATGGCCGAAAAACTATCGATATAGAGGGCATGCCCGACCTTCGGGAGCTTTATGCCGAAATCGCAGAAGAGCATGATGGCAGTCTGCACTACGATGAGCGCCGGTATCCACCACTCTTTTGCGACCATATCCTTGCATTTATAGAGCAGTAACAGGGCGAGGATAACTTCGCCGGCCAGAACGGCCCGGTCGATGAAGGCACGTTCGAGGCTGAAAAAAGTGGCGTCCTTTCCCATGAAACTCCAGGCGCAGTAGATCGATCCGAGCGCGATGACTGCCGAGCTCAGGCGGATGATGCCGCCGCGAAGCCTCCGGTGGCCGGTAACCGAGGAGAGCAACGCGGGGATCAGGGGAAATACCAGCAAAAAAAGGATGATTTTCATCGCCTACCTCATCGAAAATCCGTTATCGTCCCGGCCTCGGGTTGATCGGGCTGCCGACCCACCGTCTCGGGCGCAAAAGACGAACGGAAGTGCTGAAGGACAGGGTTGCTTCGCCGTTTGCGGGAGAGGCGCGCACATGCCAAGTTTGGAAAAGCTTATTAAAATACATTTCCGGAGAATGCCGGGCAAGGACGATGATCGGGCCCGCTCCTGCCGGTTAAAATACGGTTCTTTCCCTCCTGACTATTTGTTGCTGTTTTGAAATCGCAGTGACGTATTTTTATCGCGCGAAAAAAGCGCATTTCAACCGGCCGATGCAAATATCCGACCCGCGTTGGCAACAAGGGAAGTATGAGGCAGAGGTTTCATGAAGATCGATCCGCAGGCTGCGGCGTTGAATAAAATTATAAAGGGCGTAAATCCGTTCATCATGGATCTGCTCTCGAGCGGGGGAAGGGAATTTTTTTCCCCCGCCGGGGCATCCTTTCGCAGTCGGCCGAGGCCAGGGGAACGGAGATCGATGCCACGATCGGCATAGCGCTCGATGATGCCGGGACGCCCATGGCCCTTGCCTCGCTCAGGTCGCTCATCAATCTTCCGGACACGACCGCTTTCAACTATGCGCCGAGCCAGGGCAGGCCGGAGATCCGCACGATGTGGAAAACAATGCTCCAGGCCAAGAACCCGCTCCTTGCCGGGGCGGGCATCAGTCTGCCCGTGGTCACGAGCGCGCTTACCCACGGGATTTCGCTCTGCGGCTTCCTTTTCGTTAATAGCGGCGATATCATCATCATGCCCGACCTGCACTGGGAAAATTACGAGTTGATTTTCAGAAATGGCTGCGGCGCATCGGTTGCATCCTTTCCGACATTTACCGAAGCAAACGGCTTCAATGTGGCTGGCTTCCGGGAACGGCTCCTTGCCGGAAAGCCCGGCAAGCGCATGGCGATCCTTAACTTTCCGAATAACCCGACCGGGTATACGGTTACCATGGACGAAGCGGCTGCGATCCGCGGGGCGCTCGTGGAGGCGGCGGAGGCGGGCAACTCCATTCTGGTCATCGTTGACGACGCGTACTTCGGCCTGGTCTTTGAGCCGGGGATCCTTCGCGAATCGATCTTCGGCATGCTCTGTTCCGCGCACCCGCGCATCCTTGCCGTCAAGCTCGACGGCCCGACCAAGGAGGACTATGTGTGGGGCTTCCGCGTCGGGTTCGCCACCTTCGGCACGGCGCTGCATTCGGCCGCGTTGTACAAGGCGCTGGAAGCCAAACTCGCGGGTGCGATCCGCGGCACCATTTCGAACGCCTCGAATCTCGGTCAGACCCTGCTCCTCGCCGCCTGCGCCGGCCCCGCCTACCAGGCGGAGAAATCGGAAAAATTCGCGGTGCTGAAGCGGCGCTACGGGATGGTACGCGACCTCATCGTCGGGCATGCCGAGTACCGAGAATATTTCACTCCGCTGCCGTTCAATTCCGGCTACTTCATGTGCATCCGGATCGTGAAGGGCGATGCCGAAGCGATCCGCCGTATCCTCATCCGCAGGTACGGCACGGGCGTCATTGCCCAGGGCGACTGCCTCAGGCTGGCGTTCTCCTCCACGCCGCTGACGATGATCGGGAAGTTGCTGGATAATATTTATCTGGCGGCGCGGGAATATAATAATGATAAATAAAGGATTCAAAAAGGAATGCGATGACCGGTCACATCAAAGGGGATATTCCCCTATCTATGGCAACAAGATAAAAACCCGGAGGTCACCATATGGGTTTTAAAAGTGCATGTACCGCCATGGTGATGCTTGCGATAACCAGTGGTTGCGTCAGCACCAACCAACAGCTTGACATACTAAAATCAGGAGTGGAGCATTGGAATAAATTGAGACAAGAAAATAGTAAGTTTTCAACCTCACCTTGAAAAAGCCGATCTCGATGGAGCCCGTCTTCAGGGCGCCGACCTCATGGAGCTTACCTGATGGGAGCCAACTTTCGGGGCGCCGACCTCGATGGAGCCCGTCTTCAGGGTGCAAACCTTCGGGGCGTCGGCCTCGATGGAGCTTACCTGATGGGAGCCCGGCTTAAGGACGCCAACCTTCGGGGAGCATACATTGTGAAAGCAAACCTTCGGGGCGCCGACCTTCAGGGCGCCGACCTTCAGGGCGCTGACCTGTGGGGCGAAACCGACCTGAGGGGGCCAACCTTCGGGGAGCCAACCTTCGTGACGCCAACCTTCGGGACGCCAACCTTGGCGGAGCCAACCTGATGGACCCAGCTTAAGGACGCCGACCTTCGGGGGGCCTACCTTGAGGGAGCCCACCTTCAGGAAGCGTACCTTGAGGGAGCCCGCCTTGATCGAGCCGACCTTGAGAGCGCCAACCTTAGCGGAGCCAACATTGTATAAAGCCGATCTTCAGTGGACCAATCTTCGGAGGGCCGACCTTCGGGGAGCAAACCTTTATAAAGCCGTCCTTGAGGGAGCCGACCTTCGAGAAGCCAACCTTGATGGAGCCTACTTTGTGGGAACCGACCTTCGGGGCGCCAACCTTCAGGAAACCAACCTTCTGGGAGCCGACCTCGTGAATACCGACCTCAGTAAAGTTTTATCATTTTACAAGGCTAAACTTGACCCAACAGTTTGGGACCGAATATCAGCCAGTTGGCCTGAAAAACTTACACCTATCGGGAATGCCGCTACGGGAAAGTGACTCTCGATGGTTTACGCGGACTCAGGCATGAAGCAATGCCTTCATGTGGGCCACACCGGCTGATGCCAGGCCGGCGGGATTGTATCCCCCTTCCAGTACGGAGACGATGCGTCCTTTGCACACTCGTTCCGCAAACTTCTTAATGAAAAACGTTGCATGGGAAAAGCCCTCGTCGGTAATGGAAAAATCGCCGATGGTATCGCCTTTCCGGCTGTCGAATCCGGCCGAAATAAGCACTATATCCGGGATGAACGAAAGTAGTGCCATCTGCGGCAATAGGCGGTCTTCAAGGGCCGAGAGGAAATTTTCGTCGGTAACTTTGCCGGAAGGGTTTTCCGGCGAAGGGAGCGGCACATTACAATTGTACCCCTTGCCGGGTCCTTCGCCGATGCGCAAGGGATAGCCGGTGGCGGGGTAGGCTCGCAGCCGGTGGGTCGAAAAGTAGAAAACCGTCGGGTCGTTGTAAAAAGCCTCTTCGGTTCCGTTGCCATGATGGTAGTCCCAATCAATGATCAGAATGGAGCGCAGGCCCCATCTGCGCTGTGCATAGCGCGCGCCGATAGCCACATTGTTGAAGAAACAGAATCCTTCTCCCTTGCGGAAGCCGTCTTTATTGACATCGTTGTGGGCATGATGTCCCGGCGGACGTATCGCGCAGAAGGCATTGTCGACTATGCCGGCGCATACCGCGTCAATTGCGGCGAGTACGCCTCCCACGGCGCGGATTGCGGCGTCACCCGTTACTCCGCATCGCCCCACCGCGCCGATGTGATTGGCGGAATGCAGTGCGGTTATGTGCGGTACGATTAATTCAGTATCGGTGAGGGGCGCTATCGTTGTCAGACGGCTGTAGATCGAAGACTGCACGATGGATGCATGAAGCGCCGCCAGTCGCAACGGAGATTCAGGGTGGAGCGGTGATAGCTCATGTTCAAGATAGAAATCGTCGTAAATATAGCCGGTTCGCGGTGACATGGAAAATCCTGATAATAAAATTAAATTGAAGCATGATGTGGGCGCTCGATCACCGTGTTCAAGGCCGCTGCCGTGTCAGATAAACTGACAACCGCTCTGTATGCCCGGGGGGAACAGCCTATTCTTGTCGATTCCCGTTATTTTGTTTATTTTAACCGGTTCAAGGACCATAATAAAATCGGGAGATACCGTGCAGGAACAAAATTTCAAAATCTATCCTTATCGTTGGATCGTCCTTGCGGTTTTCATGCTTATCAATATCATGGTCCAGGTATTATGGATCTGCTACGCACCCATCGCTTCATCGGCCGCCGGATCGTATGGCGTTAAAAGGGAGAGTATCGACCTGCTGGCGAATCTTTTTATGCTTATCTATATACCGGTGGCGTTTCCGGCGGCATGGGCCATCGATCATTTCGGGTTTAAAAAAGCCGTGGGCTTCGGCGCCATACTTATAGCGGTTTTCGGTCTTCTCCGTGCGCTTGTTCCTTGTAATTACTCCATTGCGCTTATCGGCTCGATTGGCATCGCCGTCGGCCAGCCGTTTCTGCTTAATGCCTTTACCAAGCTCGCGGCACTATGGTTTCCGCATAAACAAAGGGCCACGATCACCGGGGTCATTTTTCTTGCGATGTTCCTCGGGATAGGACTTGGCGAAGCGTTGGGGCCGAGCTTACTACGCACTTTCCAATTCAAGGGTATGCAGATGATGTACGGCACGGCGACGCTCATTTCCGTAGCGCTCTTCCTGATCTTCGCCCGTTCCAAACCGCCGACCCCGGCCGGCCCTCCGGAAGATGAGGTGCGCGCGTTGGTCCTCGACGGACTAAAAAAGATGCTTAAACAGCGGGACGTTTATTTCCTTTCATTCGCCCTTTTCATCGGCAGCGGGATCGTCAACGCGGTGTTTACCCTGATCGACGGGTTCGGCAGGGAGAAGGGATTGACAACAGAACAGGGAGTCACCTTGACGGTGGTCCTGCTGACCGCGGGAATCATCGGAAGCATCGTTTTGCCCGTGCTCTCGGACGCGGTCCGTCAAAGAAAAACGATCATCCTTCTGGGCATTTTCGGCGCCGTCCCCGCGACCCTGTGCCTTGCAATGGGGAAAGGGTTTAATTTCGAGATCGTCTGTTTCATTCTTGTAGGTTTCTGCATCACCGGCGTGACGCCCGTGGCGTACCAATACGGCGCCGAGATCACCCATCCGGCCCCGGAAGGCACCAGCAACGGCATCTTCGCCCTCGTCGTCCAGGCCTCGGGCCTGCTGATTGTCCTTATGGACAGCCTTAAAAACACGTTCCACGATTCCTACATCCCATCGCTTGTCGGACTTGCGGTCATGATCTCGGTAAGCGGTCTGTTTTTCCTTCTGGCAAAAGAATCTCCCGAAATGCACCGGAGACAGGCCGCGACCTATCTCCGTCCCACGTTGCCAGTACGGAAAAGTAGAAGATTTCAGTAAGTATATCCTGCGGGTGGACGAAGCAACGAACGTTTCATGCCGCGATTTCGTCCATGAGAGCATCAACCGATACTTTTTTCGTCCTTCCGGCTTTAAACTCCGACCGAGCGCTCTTAATTTCCTGAGCGAGTTCCTTTCGCCGGATTTCCACCGCCCGTTTATGAAGAAGTTTCGCCATCTCATCCATCGTGTCGGCGGGGAATCTGCTTGCCGCGCCAAGCACTTCATCAAAGTTCGCCATTGAACCCGAACTTGAAGCTCCAACAATATAATTAACCGCTGGTGCGGACCCCCGAGGCGGCGATACTTCGAAGCGCTCAGCCTTTGCCTCTGTATTCATACCGTAGATAAAAAAACCCGGCAGGTACGCAGCCCACCGGGGCCAACGACGCACAAGGCGTCGAAGGGATGATGCGGATTATAATAATCCTGATTTCGATAAATTTCAAATACGGATTAGTATTTTCCGGCAACCCTCTTAATATCAATTCCAATAGACCGCCTATTCATCCTAACGGTTCGGACCCGTAACCCTTCTGCGCTGCGTTCACCCCTTTCGTCTGCCTGTCTGCTTTTAAGTATTCGGATAATCTGAAGTTATCCGCCGGTGGATTTGCTCCACTTCATGCCTCAAACATCGAAAATTACCTACACGGTAGGCCGGAATTGCCTTTATAACGGCGCATTCAGTTTGATATTTTTTTTCACGCAGTTTGATATTTTTGCCCGAGTTTTACCCCCGTTTGAACGCCGTTCGAACCCCGTTTTTTCACCGTTTAACCGCCGTTGAAATCATAGCGTTATGCGGCTGCGGTGCAGGCATGCGTGCCAACGCGCCGGGAAATCCGGATCGACGCAACAGCAGTGCGCCCGCGTGGGCCATGTGCGGGCGCGCCGCGGGGCGACGGATCGAGCGAAAGGGGGTCGGTGCGGGTCGGGTCGGAATAGCAAACCGCGCGGCAAATCGACGGTAGTTACGGTTTGCTATTTTCAAACTACCTGATAAGTCATAGCCTTGCAATGCCATTGAACCTATTCATGGTGCCCCAATCATGCGAAGCCCGATTTCAAACCCACGTGTTGGGGTGTTTTATCCTCGTGTTTTTGTCTGGCAGAGGAAAGTTAAAAACAAAAAAGCTTCGAAGCTCTTCATTGATGAAATTTGAAGTGAAGAATAAGCGGCGGCGCAGCGTTGGTTGATTAATGCGAAGTAGTTAGATCGGAAATATAATCGTTCCATGCGACTTTAATTGCACGAGGCATCGCCGGTTCGTCGATCAGCCGAAGTAAGTGATCGTTGAACAGGCCGCGGGCCATGCTTGCCATTGTGGCGAGTGCCATCAAAACCCAATTTTTGATTTCAAGAAAATTCACTTCATGTCCCTGGGAGAAATATGGCTGGGCCTGTTGCCGGGCGTCTTCGCAAGGGTTTCGGGGCGAACGAAAAACAGATAATCCTCGATTCCGTTGGGTGCAATCTTGGTGTTGAAGGTCGCCACAACGCACCGATCAAGAGGGCGTTCGGTTACTTCAGCTGCGAATACAATCTGGTCTTCATGCGTAATGGTGATATCGCCGCCTACGCCGGTTTGCGAGTCTGCGACATTGATGCCCTGATAGTCAATCACCCAATCAAGGCCAAAAAATTCCTTAATCGTGCGAAAAGCGGATACTACAAGAATGACAGGCAAGCGTCCACCACTGGAGTGCTTAACAGCGACGTGATGAGGCTTCCAAATTGCTCAAGACTGATACGTTGAAGCCGGGAAAGCGGAACTTCGGCGTCTTCCCTGAGCTTAGCGAATTTATAAAGAAGATATTCTATGAAGGTCAGTAAATCTGGCATCCGTTGTCATTCCTTCCAAAGCGGTGATAAGCTCAAGAAAAGCATCATAGCCGATCTTATCGCGCAATCCGTTTCGGGTGGAATCATCGAAACGAACGGATCGCCTGAAAGCGGACAAATACGGGCCGCGTGATGCGGGAATACGATGTTGCTGCAAAAAAGGATTCACTACCCTTTCGTCAAATGTCCGCCCGTTAAAAGCTCCCGGACCCTGGTTTATATATGGCAACCGCATGTTGATCGCGCGGTCCTGCAATCTCACCAAAGCGCAGCCAAGCAGGGTTTCGCGGTACGCTTGCACACGGGTTGAAAAAATTGTATCAAAGGCCTGTTTCAGTGAGGGAGTTACGTGTGGCGCCGTCCCTTGCAAAACGAACGGCTGTATTGCCGTGAAATGGGCCATGAGTGTAGCAGTGGCACTGTCGTAATCAAGCGGGATTGGATTCAAAGTTTACCCATAGGGATTCAGTTCGATTTTTTTTGACCGAATGACATATTTTTTATTGGCCGTCGATACGCTTCCAGCCTTTATACAGTTCATCCATAAGATCGCAACGATAGCCTGAGATAGCAACCTTACCTTTGCACCGTTTGAGTGTATATGCCAGTTCCCGGTGTTCAGCGTCGATCATCTCGAAGCCATAGGCTTTTTTATCCGTGCGCGAGTTATGAACATACGGCGGGTCACAATAAAACAGGAGTGTTTATCGTCATAAAGGCGAATGATTTCTATAGCTGGCCGGTTCTCGATCTGAACGCGCATCAACCGCATAGCTATATGAGGCAAAGCTTCTATTGCTCCAAGCCAACGGGAAACGACGCCGGACATTCCGGCACGGCTGGTATTTTTGCAATTCGCCCACCTTCCAAGAGACGCCGTTTGTGCAAGGCCGGTGCGGGCTTGTCGTGCCCTCACATAAAACAGGCGGGCCCGTTCGATTTCATCTTGAACACGATCGGGGTTTTTGCTAACAGCGTAATAAAATTCCTCGCGGGAAAACGGTGTAAGACCGATCCTCTCCACAAGGGATTCTTTATTATCGCGCAGCACCTGGAAAAAATTCGCAACCTCGCCATCAATGTCGTTATACGTTTCCACAGGTGAGGGTTCGCGGTTAAGCAATACGGCGGCGGACCCAGCAAAAGGCTCACAATAGTGATGGCATTTCGGCAAAAGCGGCAGAAGCCAATTGAGATGGCTAAATTTTCCGCCGTACCATCCGAAGGCAATGAGCTTTACCCGGTGGCTTGCGATACAGGACCGCTTCATCATTTGCCTCAAAGGGTTTTTTTGTTGTTGAAAGATAGATCCGGGACAGGTCTCTCGCCACATACGTCATGCAGAAATCTCCACTTATTCAGGGCGTTTTGCATAGAAGGTGCATTATCGGCTATCTCTACTCTTTATGTACTCGTCAGTGGCATAGGTAGTTCATGGATGATAAAATACAAAAAGACCCGGTATATGATGCGGGATTTTATTAATCTGTGGTATAAATACCCCCTTAAGGATTTTTGATTGAAAAAGAAACAAACAAAACTAACAAAAGCCATAAACCCAAAAATATAGGAAAAAGAAGTATGAGAATCTCTGATATAATTTTTCTATTTTTCCTTCTCTTTTTGCCCGCTGAGCTTTTTGGTAATCCGATAGGCCTGAGAGATGGATATTTTGAACTTCCGCGCCAGCTTGATACCAGGATAATCCCTCCCTGTAATAACGGAGAATCTCGTTGTCCCGAACTTTATGCTTATCCCGAACCGGGGCGATGCCGTACCTGGTCCGTAACCAATGAACCGCCTGACGGGAAATTCCGGGAATTGGTCCGATTGCCTCGTCAGTTTTGTAATTCTTCTGGAGTTTTTCCAGCTGCTCTTTGCTGATTCTGGCCATTGGCCCTCCTTGTTGGCCATCAGTAGCGGCCTTTCGTGAAGTTACGTTTTTCTTTTACTCTTCCACTTGCACCACCGGTCTTTTATAACTTCAAATAGCTTTCTTCCCTTGAAAAAGTTAGACTCGATTGTCTGCAATATATAAATCCGCATTTCGGACAGCAACTATTTCTTGCCTGTCGTTTCTTGTAGTTTCCCTTGTTTTCCCCGCAACTATTCCCATTCAATTGTGGCGGGCGGCTTATTCGTAACGTCAATAAACAAATCGCCGATGCCTCGGATCGTCCGTGCCTTCTCGATGATGGCGCCGAGGGTTTCGCGCCCCGGGGGAAGGAACCGCGCCGTCATGGCCTCCTGCGAGACGATGGGCCGCAGCACCACGCACTCGTCTCCCCGTTCGTTAACAAGAGGTAACAACACCACCGGCATCTGCCACACCGCGTCATACTCGCCCGAGGAAAACAGGGCCTCGGTGACGATGCGGTCGACGGCGCGGAGCGCGGCAAGGCGCTCCCGCGTTATGGTCGCGGCAATGAGGCGGTACGGGTACGAGGGATCGCCGGTCAGGGAAAAAACGACCCGATTGACCGAACGGACGGCGTTCGTGATGCGGGTTGAAAGTTGCTCGATCCCGTCCCAATCCTCGCTCCCCGCAAGGAGCGCCGGGTGTGCATAGGTCCGGCCGTCGCCCTGCACGCCGACGCTGCGCACGGGCAGGATGGCCGATTGGTAGCCGGCCGCGGATGCGAGAGCGGCAACCTGCGCCGTCGCGGCGGCGTCCGGCACGACGGCCGCTCCGTCCGAACACAGCACCCGCACGCCAAGGCCGGGACCGGGGAACGGGTGGCGCCATACGAGTCTCTTCGGGAGACCGAGCGCCTCTCCGAGCTCCCGCACTTCGTCTTTGTAGAGCTGGGCGAGCGGCTCGATGACAAGCCCGCGTTCGATGAGCTCCAGAACGGCGTCCACGCGATTGTGGTGGGTCTTGATGCGGTCGGCGTGCCGGGTGCCCGCGCTCTCGATGGTGTCCGGATAGATGGTGCCTTGCGCAAGGAGCCACTCCTCCGGATTGAGCGAGAGACCGGCAAACACCCGGTCCTTGACATCGATGAACATCCTGCCGATCACCCGGCGCTTCTCTTCGGGGTCCGCGACGCCCCGCAGCGCGTTGAGAAAGTCGTCGGTCGCGTCCTCGATCTTCAGGTTGTCAAAACCGTGCCCCTTCAGATACTCAAGAATGTCGGCAGATTCGTTGTGCCGCATGAGGCCGTTGTCGATATGAAGGCCCATGACCCGCTCGGGGCCGATCGCCTTTGTGAGGAGCGCGAACGCCACCGAAGAATCGACGCCGCCCGAAACGAGCAGGAACACCTTGCGGGCGCCGCACCGCTCACGGATCGATTGTATGAGCGTTTCGGCGTACGTCCCGGGGTTCCAGCTTCGGGCGCATGCGCAGATGGTAAGGAAATTATCGAGAATTTTCATTCCGTGCGGGGTATCGGTCACTTCGGGATGGAATTGCAGGCCGTATATATGGCGGTTGCCGTCGCCCACCGCGGCGGCCGGGCAATCGTCGGTGTCCGCGAGAATCTCGAATGAGGGCGCCGGCGTCTCGACCGTATCGCCGTGACTCATCCACACCCGTTCGATCGGATCACAACCCGCAAAAATCGGCGATTTCTTGATAATGCGGAGCTCGGCCCTGCCGTACTCACGCACTTTCCCTTTCGCAACGGTGCCGCCAAGCATTCGTGCGATTAATTGATGGCCGTAGCAGAGGCCGAGGATCGGAATGCCGAGAGTAACTATCGCCGGATCAAGGGACGGGCTTCCCGGTTCGAGCACGCTGTGCGGGCTTCCCGAAAGAATGATGCCCCGATAGTGCTTCAGACTTGCGGCCGGAGTTTCGGGCAGGGCGATCTCCGAATAGACGCCCAGACGCCGGATGCGGTTGGCGATAAGGTGGGCATATTGTCCCCCGAAATCAATGACGACTATTGTATCCAACCCTTGTGCCTTTTCAAAGTCCCTCTCGTGCCAGCTTCTCCAGAAGATCCTTTGCCGTCCGGCTGAACTTTTCCGGCGTCCGTACATGCACGCGCACGAGCTGGTCTCCGTACTCCCGCCGCTGCAGCACCGGAAGTCCCTTTACCCTTAAGCCGGAAGATCTTTTCCGACTGTGTTCCCGGCGGGATCTTGAGGCTTACCTTGCCGTCAATGGTTTCCACCTCCCGCGATGCTCCGAGGGCTGCTTGCGAAAAGGTAATATCTATTTCGCACAGAAGGTCGGTGCCGTGGCGCTGAAAAAAACGGTGCGGCGTCTCATGGATGAGTACGATCAGGTCGCCCGCGGGGCCGTTGTTGGACCCCGCATCACCCTGGTCCGGGATCGTGATGTAGTTGCCTTCCGAGACTCCCGCCGGAATCGTGACATTCACGGTATTTTCAGTCGATTCGAGCCCCTCGCCGCCGCAGGCGGGGCAGGGATCGGAGATCATGAATCCGCTGCCGCCGCAGGTCGGGCACGCGCTCTCCTGGATCACCTGTCCGAAAAACGACGAGGCTACACGCCGCACCCGGCCTTTACCGTTGCAGGAGGAGCAGGTTTTTTTCTTTCCCTCGCGGGAACCGCTGCCGCCGCAGGTCGGACACCGATCCATGCGTTTGATCTTGATGGTTTTCTGGACCCCTTGGGCGATCTCCTCCATGGTAAGGGGCAGGCGGATCTGAAGGTCATTGCCGCGCGAGACCTGGCCGCCTCCCGACCGGCGCGACCGTCCGCCGCCAAAGCCGAACAGGTCGCCAAACGAGGAATCTCCACCGAAATCCGACATGAAGGCGCGAAGCGCATCGGAGATATCAAAACCGCCGAAGCCGCCGAAACCACCCGGACCCGCCCCCTGCTGCTGGAAAGCCGCATGCCCGAACTGATCGTATTGCGACCGGCGCTGCGGATCCTTCAGCACCTCGTATGCCTCGGTCGCCTGCCGGAATTTCTCCTCTGCCGACTTGTCGCCCGGATTTTTATCCGGGTGGTATTTCATGGCCAGCCTCCGGTAGGCCTTCTTGATTTCATCATCGGAGGCATTTTTTTGTACGCCAAGTACTTCGTAATAATCGGCTTTATCGGTCATGTGATGTGAGATTCCTGGTTAACAGGTAAAAATTATTGAAACGTCTCCACCGTCTATGGGGGGGTAGAGACGCAGCACGCTGCGTCTCTACGTGGCATCATTTTCAGGGGCGCCGCTTGAAACGATTACCTTCGCATGACGCAGAACCCGTTTCTTGAGGTGATACCCTTTTTCGAATACTTCAACAATGTGGTCCTCGGGAATATCGGCATTCGGCACTTTCATGAGAGCATCGTGCAGCTGAGGATCGAATAGTTCGCCCGCCTCGGCAAACGGTTCGAGACCGTTCGCGGCAAGCACGGCGCTGAATTTTGCGAAAATCAATTTCATGCCGTCGAAAATGCTCTTCGGGTCCGTGCATTTTTCGTCGCTTCTGACCGCCCGCTCGAAATTCTCGCGCACCTCGATCAGCTCGCCCATCAATTTTTCGTTTGCCGATTCGACCAGCCTCTCATAATCGCGGCTGACCCGTTTTTTGAAGTTGTCAAACTCCGCCATGAGCCGCAGGTAGCGGTCGCTCTGTTCTTCGAGCTGCTGCTTCAGGTCTTCGAGCGAGTCGATCGGCCCCTCCTGCTCGCCTGCCGGGGCGGCCTCCGCTGCTGGCTCATTGCCAACAGCGGTCCCTTCGGCAACTGCCGCCTGCTCTTTTTCTGCCATCTCGTCACGTATGCCGTTTTTATGCTTATTCATGGAAGGCCTCCCTGATTGTCGGCTCCTATCTGTAGGAATAAAAGGCGTAAAAAAAGCATATAAAAATACACTATGCTTGCCGTGAGATTGCACCCGTCCGGCGCATGCCGTTCCTACGGTGAACGAATCCATCATGCAATTTTCCCTTCGGGGGCTGCCACATTGACCGAAAGAGCGGTCGCCTCTCCAGCAGGTATTTATAGTCGTATATTTGAAATTGATCTGATAGCAAACCATTTGGATCAAAAACCAAATTGTATATTTTTTGCAGGGTATAATAAAAGGATTTTAATTAAATATTTTTTCCGTAGCAAATAAACCCAAAATGGCACAATCAAAAGTAGCAATTCTACGCACTTCCCCGGAAACGGTCCTTGAGGACTACCACCGCCTCATGAACCTTGCCGGGTATCAGGACCATATCGCAAAAAACGCGGACATCGCCCTTAAAATCAACATCTCGTGGCATTTTTTCTATCCCGGCAGCTCGACCACGCCCTGGCAGCTCGAAGGTGTCATCCGTACCATGAAACGCGACGGTTACGACCCTTCGCTCATCCATGCATGCCACAATCGCACGGTCGTCATCGACGCCCACCTCGGCGAGCGCGAGAACAAGCAGCTCCAGGTGGTGCAGGCCCACGGCCTGCGCAACGTGCACCTCTACGAAGGCGAAGAGTGGATCGATATCCGCGAGGCGGTGGGCGACCTGACTCATGAGTTTCTCTGCCTCAATCGCGTGTACCCCCAAGGGTTCATGATTCCGAAGCGGTTCATCGGCGAAAACATCATCCACCTGCCTACCATCAAGACCCATATCTTTACGACAACAACCGGCGCGATGAAGAACGCCTTCGGCGGGCTCCTGAACGAGCACCGGCACTGGACGCATCCGGTAATTCACGAGACGCTCGTGGACCTGCTCATGATCCAGAAAAAGATCCACCGGGGCCTCTTCGCGGTCATGGACGGCACCTTTGCGGGCGACGGTCCGGGTCCGCGGTGCATGATCCCCTATGTCAAAAATATCCTGCTGGCCTCCGCCGACCAGGTGGCCATCGATGCAATCGCGGCGAAGCTCATGGGGTTCGATCCGCTCCGCGATATCGCGTTCGTGCGGCTTGCCCACGAGCGGGGGCTCGGGTGCGGCGACCCGCGCGAGATCGAAATCGTCGGCGACGGCGAGGCGGCGGGAGAGAACTGGCACTTTGTCGGGCCATTCACAGAAGATGACCTTCGCAAGCCGCATGCAGCACCTCATCTACTGGGGCCCGCTCAAAAAGCCGCTCGAATGGTCGCTCAAGACGATTCTGGCGCCATGGGCCTACATCGCGAGCGTTCTGTACCACGACTGGTACTGGTACCCCACCCACCGGAAAAAGGCCGACGCCATCGCGTCAAGCGTCTGGGGGAGGCTGTTCCAAAACTGGGAGAAGGTCACGCTTCCACCTGGTGACCTCGATCGGAAAGGTTGGGACGATGTAGGAAAAGAACCTTTGCAGATGCATAAAGAGACTTTAAGGCTTATGGGAAAGGCGATAAGGATTCTCGGGGAGTGCATAAAGGAGGCGCCGGAGTTTAAGAAGAGGGTGAGGAAAAAATAAAGGAAGGGGATAAAAATTCTCTTGGATGGCCAAGCCGTGTCACCCGCACGTGGAGAAAAATGCTTAATAATAGGTCTCTCATGGCGGGGGACACCCGGGGCTTCTGCGAAAAAAAACAATGAATATTGCCGTGGTCAGTTCTTTGTACAATAATTTTATGGAATGCAGATTTAGAAGTCCCCAAAAGACACTGAGGGCTATTATGTTAGAGGATCTCCGTCCACACAGAGGGGACAGCGGAATACCAGCGGAGCTTTCCGGCCGGGATGTAGCGAGGGGGTTGGTGCAAATTGGGCTATAATAACCCGTCCATTTTGCCTTTTGGGCAAAATGGGAGACTTCTCCCCATAAAATCAGGAAATATTACACTTCAGACCATTTTAGAGAAAACTTAATGCAACTCATGTTCATTCTCCTCCTCAAAGCCTCGCGTCCCCACCAGTGGGTCAAGAACGTGCTGCTCTTCGCCCCTTTTGTCCTGGCGCATCAGCTCAGAAACGGTGAAAACGTATCCGGCCCTGCTTATCATCTTTGTTTGCATGTGCCTCACCGCGTCCGCAATTTACCTTGTAAACGATCTCTTCGACCGGGAGGACGACCGGCGCGCATCCGGATAAGAAAAACCGTCCCATCGCCTCCGGCGCGTTGCCTCCCGTTGCGGCCTGGTGCGCGGCCGGGATCATGCTGGCGGTCAGCCTCGCGGCCGCGGCGCGGTTCGTGGGACCGCCCGCCGCCGCGCTCCTTGCCTGCTACGGCGCGCTCTCCCTCTCGTACACCATCGCCCTGAAGCGCCTGCTCATGGTGGATGTCATCGTGCTCTCTTTTTTTTATTCGCTCAGGATCATCATCGGCGGCATTGCGGCGGGCGTCGCGATATCGCCGTGGTTCCTCGCGTTTTCGTTCTTCTTCTTCCTCAGTCTTGCCTTTGTTAAGCGTTATACCGAGCTCCGGCTTCTGGGTGATGGTGCGGAGCGAAAGGCTCAGCGGGCGGGGGTACGGATCGCTGGATGCTGAGCTCATGCCGATCGCCGGCATTTCGAGCGGCCTCCTGAGCATCCTCGTCTTCCTGTTGTATATCGCATCGAGCGAACAGGTGAAAGCGCTCTATTCCAATTCGCTCTGGCTCTGGATGATCGCGCCGCTCTTCGTGTACTGGCTCATGCGAACCTGGTTCCTCGCGATGCGGGGGATCGTGCACTCCGACCCGGTTACCTTTGCCATTAAAGATCTCCCGAGCTGGATCACCGCCGCGCTGATCGGCATCCTTCTGCTTCTCGGGTCGGTGACATGACCATCCGCCATTGCATGTTCGATTTCGACGGTACGCTGGTCGATACGCTCGACGATATCCTGGCAGCCTTGAAATCGGCTTTTGCGAAATGCGGCGTTCCGGTGGAGTCGCTCCGAGTCGCTGCCATTATGCAACTCCAGCTGAGGGAGGCGGTCGCCTCTATCGCACCCCAAAGCAACCCCGCCATGATCGATGCGGTGGTTGCCGAATTCAAGACCATCTACGATGCGGACGACTATCCCACAACGAAGCTCATGACCGGTGTGGCCGTACTCCTGCCCGAACTGAAGGCGCGATTGATCGGCATGTCCATCGTATCCAACAAGCGGCATGTACCGACCGTGCGGATGCTCGAGAAATTCGGGGTGCGCGCCTTCTTTGACGCCGTGTACAACCCCGACATGAATCCGGGAAAACCGGTCATGACAAAGAGTCAGATGATCGGTCGTGCGATCGCCGAGCAGGGGCTCTCCAGGGAGACTACCCTCTATATCGGCGACTCTGAGCTGGATGTCCTGGCAGCCGATGAAAACGGGCTGGCCTCGGTCATCGTGGCAAATGGGTACGGTGGCATCGCACAGTTCAAATTCCGGCCGGCGTATGTTGTAAAGGAGATCTCCGGGATTCTGGCCATGGACGGGCTCATCCCACCGGCGCCGGAGAAATGAAAGGGTGTATGGCGCCGGTCGTATATTATCTGAAGCTATGATTTAAAAATCTTCAATAATTAATTGAGCGAAGAACAGCCACGATGACAAGACAGGAGAAGCGGGACGGCATATGATCGTTGTAACCGGCGGGTGCAGGCTTCATCGGCAGCGCGCTTGCGGGGCGGCTGAATCGGAAAGGTATTACCGACATCCTCGTCGTGGACCACCTCGGAGAATCCGAGAAATGGAAAAATCTGGCGCCGCTTCGCTTCGCCGACTACCTTGATCGGCAGGAGTTCATCGTTCGGCTCGAACGCGGTGAATTCGGCGACGCGATCGAGGCGATTTTCCATCTGGGCGCCTGTTCCTCGACAACCGAGAAAAACGCGGATTTCCTCCTGGAAAACAACTACCGCTATAGCGCGCGAATCGCTCAGTGGCGTGAAAACCATCCGGGATGTCGACTCATCTACGCTTCGAGTGCCGCGACCTACGGCGACGGCAGCAGGGGGTATGCCGACAACGAGGATGACCTGCACATCCTGCGCCCGCTGAATATGTACGGGTACTCCAAGCATCTCTTCGATTGCCTTGCGAAACGAAAAGGGTGGCTGACCCATATCGTCGGGCTGAAATATTTCAACGTCTTCGGCCCAAACGAGTACCATAAAGGCGACATGCGCAGCGTCATCAACAAGAGCTATGCCGGGGTGCGCGACAGAGGAGTGATGAAACTTTTTAAATCGCACCGGCCCGAATACGCGGACGGCGAACAGAAGCGGGATTTTATCTACATAAAAGATGCCCTCGAAATGACCCTTTTCTTCCTCGATCACCCTGAAGCCAACGGCATTTTCAATATCGGCACCGGCGTCGCACGCTCCTGGAACGATGTCGCAGCCGCGATCTTCGTCAGCGGCGGATAAGCCGACCGCCATCGAGTATGTGCCGATGCCGGAACCCATCAGGGAGAAATACCAGTATTTTACCTGCGCCGACCTTACTAAGCTCCGGGAGGCAGGCTGCTCATACATGTGCGGTAGCTTGGAGGACTCGGTCGCCGATTATGTGAAGAACTACCTGGCGTGGGGACGGGTACTGGAAGGGGCAGCAAGGTAAATATCTGTAGCGCATAGGTCGAAGTATCTGCAAGTGAGTATTCCCCGATAAGTGAAGGATCCTTCCGGTCGGCGAAAGCCGAGCGCGGTGTCGTAACATTTTTCTAACCGGGCCAGTCTAAAATTATGAGAAACAGAGATAGAAACAGCCGGAGCAACACACATGGTCGACCTTGACCGTATCACCATAGAACGGGCGGCCAGGGGCGACGAAAAAGCCTTCCGGGTACTATATGATCATTACTCGACGTTCGTGTGGCGGGTTGTTTTTCGATCCGTAGGAAGCGATCGGGAAATGGTCGAAGAGATTGTGCAGGAGACGTTTATGAAGATCCATCAATCCCTGAGAAAATTTGCGGCAGACTCTTCGCTCGGAACATGGATCTTCCGCATTGCATTCAACACCTCCAAGAAGAGCTTCTGGGCGAAAAAAGCGCGGGAGAAAGAACGGATAGTGCCGCTCGTTTTCGATAGGGCAGACCCCGCTTCCGCTATCGATGCATTCGAGGCCGGGGACGCGGTGGAAAAGATACTCGCCGATCTCCCGGCAGAGGACCGGTTTCTTTTGATCAGCCGGGAAATAGAAGGCTTGAGTTTCGAAGAAATTGCGGAGATTACTGGCAAATTGTCCGCTGCATTGCGGACGAGGATGTCCCGCATCAAACATAAAATCGGCAGTATCCTTGAAAGTAACCCTCAGCTCAAGGAGGCGGTTGCATGAATGAGAGGGAATTTTACAACGAACTCTGGTCGGGTACCGGAAACCGCCCCCCGATCCTTACGGCAAAATCAGCAGGCGGATACGGCGGCGGACCACTATGCTACGAACCGTTTTTACGCTTGCGGCAACCCTGATCCTGGCGATCGGAACATCCGGGGTACTCTACCTGCATCACGAAGGAGGGGAGGCGTTGTTCCCGAGGTTTCCGAGGAGGTCCAGACGATTCATGGATACCTTGCGGGGGAAGATATCGAACAGGCATCACTCTTATGCAAATGAGAATAGTGAGGGAAAGTGAGGGCGAAAGGTGGCACAACGAATTACCCGAATCAACAACGATCATAGGGCAATCGTGGAGGTTTTATGAGGAGTAAAATAGCTATTCTTGCAATGACAAGCTGGGCGCTGACTATGTCGCCTTTCATCGTTTCGGCCGGGAATGTCGACTTGACTCAGTACCATCCGATGAAGAAAAAAATCGCAGAACTGAACCTGACCGCTGACCAGCAGGAAAAACTCAAGGTCGTGCATAAAGAGAGGATGGTGCGGCGAAACCGCTGTTCGACCAGATGAAAGCGATCCGCGATAAGGTGAAGGACGGAACTTCTGAAAGCCGAACCCTCGAAGCAGGTTCTTGATGGATACGCTTTGCAGCTTGGCGATCTGCACAAACAACTGGTCCAGAATATGAACGAGCATCTCCTGAAAGTGAAAAGCAATCCTTACGCCCGAACAGTTCTCGAAGTTGGTGAACTTCGATTGGATGGGCCGGGACCCGGAATGCACAGAGGAAAGGGCAGCCACGGGGCGGATAAGGACAGCAAATAGGGCGCGTGAGAACGAAGTTTCCGGAGGGGCGAATTATTCGCCCTTTTTTCAGATTTTCTTTGTGCATTGATAATATCTTGTTGTTCCGACCGTATCTTTTAATACACTGATTCTATCGTCCAGCGGTAGCAAAATTTATTTTAAGCCTGAACCCCCTGAAAGTGAAAGGAGTAATCGCATGAAACGATGTATCGTCCTTGCCTTGGTTGCATGCGGATTGTTTTCCGCCGATACCTTTGCACAGTCAAAACAGAACCTGCGCTGGACCGGTTCGGATGGTTGGGGGATCGGGACCAATTACGAACAGCTATTCAACAATTACAATCTGACGGTCCTCACTGGCACCGTTTTCAGCGAAGATACCATAACTCCGATGAACGGCATGGGAGTCGGTGTGGAGATCTATCTCAAAGACCAGAACGGGCAGTTGTTCCCGGTTCACCTTGGTCCCCGGTGGTTCATCGTGCATCAGGACATGAATCTGCAGATCGGCGATCAGGTTGAGGTCCATGCGGCTCGTTTCTCCTGCGGCGGGAAAGATTCCTACGCGGCCTTCTATATATTGACACCTGACCGGGCGTTGTACCTGCGTGATCCGGATACCGGGTTCCCTTACTGGTGCGGATGGCAGAAGAGGAAGGTATAATCCTATAATTCTTTTTCAGTGTCGATGTAGAGTAATCTCGCATAATAATCGTGAGGGTTCCGGCGGTACCTTCTCCGGCAGCTGGAATGTCGTGATTTTGCTGTATCAGTGTGGCAGTATATTTTTCCTGTAATGAGAATCCTCCGTCACCACCTTTTTTTTCTTACACTTATTATTTCGGCAATTTCCACATTCGGACAGTGCTCCTTCACTCTTGCGCGGCTCAAATACGGGGGCGGCGGAGACTGGTACAACGGCCCCTCGTCGCTCCCGAATCTGGCCAAGGCCGTGGCCGAAGAAACAACAATTCCGATCTGCGATACCATTGCCGTGGTGGAGATCATGGACGATCGCCTGTTCAGCTATCCTTTTATCTACATGACTGGGCACGGAAACGTTCATTTCACGGCCAGAGAGCGTTTGAGGCTGCGTGGCTACCTGATCGGCGGCGGTTTTCTCCTGGCGAATGACGACTACGGCATGGATACCGCCTTCCGCCGGGAGATGAGGGCGCTCTTCCCCGAGAATCCGCTCGTTGAAGTGCCTGTCGAGCACCCCATCTATTCAAAGGTACATAAGCTACCCGGGCTGCCGAAAATTCATGTGCACGACGGGTTGCCGGCAAAGGGGTACGGCATTTTCTGGGAGGGCCGCCTGATCGTGTACTATGCATTCAGTTCAGACATCGGGGACGGTATGGAGGACCCCGAGACCTACCACGACCGGCCGGAGCTTCACCGCGCGGCGCTGGACATGGGCGTCAACCTCGTGGCCTGGTTTTTCGATCCGAAGGAGTTGAAGGAGTCGCGGCAACCGATGGATGGGGCGGCTCCTCAGTAGCGGCTCCTGGCCAGCCGCAGCAGGGGTGCCGCAGTCCCCGAGAGATGGGTCTCGAACTCGGCGATCCCGAAGTTCCCGATGTAAATTCTCTGCAACGCGAAGAGGTCGGTTTGCCGATCGTTCAGCCCCTCCGACGTTGTCACGCCGCAATCGAAACCGTGCCGCCGCACAAGGCCCCGGATCTTGGTGTCGTGATCTCCATAGGGGTAGGCGAAGCTCGCGAAACCGCTCCCCCCATAGTTTTCGATAAGTTCCCTGCTCGTCGTTACCTCATCGCTGCACTCCGCAGGGGGGAGGGTGGTCAGACTGCGATGGCTCATGGAGTGGCCGCCGATAAGGTGTCCCTCGGCGACAAGCGCGCGCAAATCCAGATCGGTCATGAAGAGGCCGTCGCACCTGAGGAGGCCGGCAGGCAGTTCGTTCGTTTCGCACAGCTTGCCGAGTGCCGCCTCGCGGTAGCCTCGCGGTAGCGATGCAAGAAACGGCCGAAGCTGCCGGGCGAGGCGCAGCTTTCCATTTTCACTGAGGTGTTTTCCCGAGATGCGAAGGAAGCCCTGAATATCGATCCGGAAGGGTTTCGACTGCATGGCATCGAGCAGGAGATAAAGCGCATGGGGCCATGGCAGGCCGGAGCCGTTAACAAGGGAACCGATGGGAAAGAAGGTAGCGCAATAGCGGTGTTTTCGCAGGATGGGTGCGACGATGGTACGGTTATCGCGGAAACCGTCGTCAAAGGTCAGAACCACCGAATCCGGGGGCAGCGGATTTCCGTTTCGCAGGCTCGCCGCCGCCTCATCGAGACCCACCACTGTGGCGTTACGCGATAGGTAGTCCATTTGAGCCTCGAAACGGCTTTTCTCCACCACCATGCCCATTGCCATGAAGCAGGTATGCGATTCTCCGGAATCCGCAAATCCGCCAACGCGGTGATAGAGGAGAATGGGAATGCGGCCGCGTCTTCTCTCTCGTCTCAGAAAGAAACGCCCCAGCCCGGAAGCGTGGAACAACCCGCAGATCCATTCGGTACGGCGGCGCGCAGTTTCCGCATTCGGCAACAGGGTTGAAAGTGAAAGAAGCGCCATGCATTCTCCCTGCCGCGCCATGCTCACAGCGGCATCTTGGCCTGCTTTCCGGCAATTTCCCGCACGTAGCGGGGTACGGCATAGCCCGGAAGCAGGCGGCGAAGTTCGACCATGAGCTTCCTGCCACGCTCGACCCCGGTTTCGAAGTGCCAAGCACCCTTCACCCGGTCGAGCTGGTGAAGGTAATAGGGCAGAACGCCGTTGTCGAGGAGCGCCTCTGAAAGTTCCACAAGACGGTCGACGCGATCGTTGACGTCACGCAGCAGCACCGACTGGTTAAGCAGCAGGCTGCCGGCCGAGCGCAGGCCCGAGAGCGCGGCAGGACAGTCGCCCTCGACTCCGCAGCATGATTTGCATGGATTACCACGACGCAGTTCTTGATGTCGCTCAGGAAGGCAATGGTTGCAAGATGGCAATCGGCCCGGCTGGGGTCGGCCACGGGAAGCCGGGTATGGATCCGGATGGTTTTGACGTGGGGGATTGCGGCAAGGAGCCTGGCAAGACGGTCAAGAACCTCCGGAGTGAGGCAGAGTGGATCGCCGCCGCTCAGGATCACCTCGCGCAAGGAGGGGTTGCGTTGGATAAAAGCAACGGCCCCTTCAAGCGCTTCCGGCGCGCTGCATGCCCCCAGGCCATTGCTCCGGCGGAAGCAATAGCGGCAACGAAGGCAGCAAAGGTTGCTTGCCAGGAGGAGTACCCTCCCGCAGTACCTCTGCAAGAACGCCCCGAGCAACCGAGGATTCGGCGTCGTGCACCGGGTCATCGACGAATCCCTCCCGTTCGGCGATCTCTTCGGTCCTCGGCAGTACCTGGAGGAGCAGGGGGTCGAACCAGTCGCGCTTACGCATTCGCGAGGCGAAGCTTCGCGGAACGAGGAGGGAAAAAGAGGCCCCGTCGGGGATGTCGTACGGTGCCGCACGCGAACCATCGAGCTCCAAAAAGCGGAACAGGTCATTCCGTTCGGTAAACGGCTTCCCGGCCTGATGACACTCGCTGGTGACCATTGATAACTCAGATTTTTTCAAGATACTGGATTACGCGCTTTTCAGGGTATCAAAAAACGGGGAAAGGAGCGATCGGGACATCGGATTTCGCAGGAGATGACGCAGGGCCTTGTCGCGGAGCAACCGTACACGCTCCCTGGTGAGATTGATCTCGACGCCGATCTCCTCAAGAGTAAAATGACGAGTTGCATTGAGCCCGAAGTACATCCGGAGAATGCGTTCTTCACGAATAGGAACTTCCCGGAGCAGACGGTCGATGGTCACCCCCAGTTCACGCCGGTCGCTGTCGGCCTCTTGGTTGGGCTCTTCGCCGAGAACATCGGCAAGGGTTTTTGCGCCGTCGCCGCTGTTATCGGACCCATGCGGCGAGGGATTCAACGGTGTATCGAAGGAAATCGCCTTGAACTTCGACATGACCTCGACAATGTCGGTCTCATGTAGTCTGAACTCCTCCCGCATGATGGTGCCGTAATAATCGCCCCGGTTCCGGTCCATGGCCCGCTTGAAATCCCGCAACAGAGCGACCTTGTTGAGAGGGATCCGCACAAGGCCGGTCTGTTCGAAAAGCGCTTTCTGCATGGATTGGCGGATCCACCATACTGCATAGGAGATGAACTTTACTTCCATGGCGAGGTTGAAGCGCTTCGCTGCCTTGATGAGGCCGATGTTGCCTTCGTTGATGAGATCCAGGTAGGCGATGCCGTGTCCGCGATAGCTTCTGGCCACGCTGACGACAAAGCGTAGATTCGCCGTAACGAGTTCATCGGCGGTACCGGGCTCATCGCGCTGTACACGCACTATGAGCGCCCGTTCCTCTTTTTCAGAAAGAACCTTGAATCGGTTGATATCCCGGAAATAGAGCGTTTCCGTTGTCAATTGCATGCAATCCGTTCCCCCCTCGTCCGTCCCCCCGCGGATTATTTTCCGGCCTGGCCCTTTTTCACCGCGACGCCTTCAACCGTGAGGTTCCGCGACGCATGAGACAAAACCACAATGCCGCTGTCACTCACGAAGAACCTTTTTGCATCCCCTTCCAAATTATATCCTATTTTGTCGCCGGGTTCCACTCGGACGCCCCGGTCGATGATGGCTTTCCGCACCAGAGCTTTTTCGCCGATTTCAACGTCAGGGAAAATGATCGAATCCTCCACCACGGCAAAACTGTTCACGCGCACTCCCCGTGAGAGGACCGAGCGAATCACCTTGCCTCCGCTTATGATGCATCCCCCCGCGACGATCGAATCGAGCGCCTCTCCCTCTTCTTTTTTCCGGCCCCTCGCCGTCAAAAACGAATTTGGCGGGCGGTGACTGGCCCGCAGCGGTGCGGATCGGCCATTCTTCATTATAAAGATTGATTACGGGGACGACCTCCCGCAACGTCATATTCGCCGCATAATAGGCTTCCAGAGTCCCGACGTCCTCCCAGTAAACAGTGGGCTTCGGGCTCTCGCCCGGGATCATGTTGTGCGCCATGTTGTAAACGTAAACGGGATAATCGTGGAATATCTTGGGAATCACATCTTTACCGAAGTCGTGCGAGGAAATATTCAGCGAGGCATCATTATAGAGTTCCCTGACCAGAAATTTCTTATTGAAGATGTAGTTACCCATGGAGACAAGGGCCATGCCCGGCCGGTCCGGCATGTGCGCCGGGTTCTTAGGTTTCTCCTGGAACCCGGTCATGAGCCCGCTCGGGTCGACCTCGATGACGCCGAATTGCGCAGCTTCACAGAGCGGTTTCGGGATGGCGGAAATTGTGGCGACCGCGCCCACCTGCCGATGAAAATCGAGCATCTGGGAGATGTCCATGGTGTAGATGTGGTCGGCGCCGAACACGGCGATATAATCCGGGTTCTCATCCTCAATGAGATTTATGTTCTGAAATACCGCGTCGGCGGTGCCTTGGTACCATTTTTTCCCGGTACGCATCTGCGCAGGCACCGGGTCGATATACTGCCCGAGCATCCGGTTCAGGTTCCATCCGGCGGTCAGATGCTTGATGAGCGAATCGGACTTGAACTGGGTCAGAACCTTGATCTTGAAAATGCCGGAGTTGATGAAATTATTGAGGACGAAATCGATGATCCGGTACTTGCCGCCGAAGTAGACCGACGGCTTGGCACGCTCCTGCGTGAGCGGGTACAATCGCGATCCTTCGCCGCCGGCCATGACCATCGCGAGAACGTTGGGATACCCTAACGGCGATCGTGAAGAGTGCATAACGGACCATTTCAATTGAGGTGCACAGCATCGTGAGCCGGGCATGGATCCTGCCCGCTTTGAAAATAGTTTGTAGGACCGGAGAGATCAAAAGGTATCCGCAGGGTTTTTCGCATCGAGATAGGGGTGAGAGATCGCACTCAGGGGGCGATTCTGCATCGTCATCGAAAAACACCATACCCGCCACGCCAATATTGAGAGTCGCACTATTTCCAGGCTATCGCAGCATAATTTCGTTTCGGAATCCGGTAGAAACGGGCGGCAGGATACCCGAGCATCATGGAGCCGAATACTGCCTGATCTGGGGGCAAGTCGAGCAATGCTTTTACCGCGGGCGATGCGGATGCCGCAATGGTAAAGTACCCGGCCCAGCACGTCCCCAGGCCGAACGCCGGGGCTGCCAGCTCAAGATAAGTCAGGGCAATGGTTGCGTCGCCCGCCGCGATGCGGTCCGCACTCTGGCCACAGGCCAGCACGAGGTGCGGCGCATTCCGGCAGATCGGGTCGTTCCCCTCTCGCCACGATTGAAGGAGAAGGCTGAAATTCAGTTTTCCCGCCATAAGCGACTTCTGCTGTTCCGACTCATCCATCCACGTCATGACGGCATTGGTCAACTGCCGCACCTTCGATGTATCGTGGACCACGATCCATTTCACCGGCTGCCGATTGACGCCGGAGGGCGCGTAGCGAACGATATCGAAGAGATTTGCTAAAATCGACCGGTCAACCGGCTCCTGCCTGTATTTCCTGACCGAGCGGCGTTCAAGGCAGTATGCGGCAAGTTGCGCCGGGGTGATGCCGTCGTGAGGTCCTGGTTCCGGAACACTTTGCAGAGTGGGGTGGTCGACCGTTACTGCGTTCTCGGGGCAGGCTGCTTCGCAGTGACCGCAGCGAACGCAGACAGCGACGAGGCGATCGGAAACATACGGGAAACCGGTCTCCTCATTTTTCCGGATGATTCGCAGGGGACACAGTTCGAGGCAGATCATGCAGCGGGTGCATTTTGCGGTATCAAAGGAATTTTGCGGCATAAAGAATGCTTCTCTATGACAGATTTCTGATCACCAGATGTTCCGGCAATGCCTCTCCACAGTTGCGGAATTACCGCTCCTGACACCTGAAACCTATATTCGTCATTCGTCGCCTCCGGAACCGGCGAATTATCGGTACCATCGGAACAGGTAGAGTCCTACGATGAGACCGATGAGGGAGAGCAGGCTGAATTTAATCTGAAAACCGAGCATGAGTTTTATGGCGGCCAGGTCGAGGACCGCCGGCTTATTCTGGCTGAAATCGCCGATGCCGATCGGGATGCTGCCGGTAAAAAAGGTTTTCACCACGCTTGCGCCTCCGGGCAGCATTTCAACGGCGCTGTTCAGGTAGGAGCCGATGATGATACCGAGAATAGCCGCAAGGAAAAGCGAGGGAAACGATCGGTCTTTCAGAAGGCCCGGCATAGAGGCTCCTTTCATGCGATCCGCACCGCAGTGAACGCAAAGACAAAAGAAAATACTTTTCGCCGCACGGTTTTTCGCGCCCGATGCGGCTATCGCTGAGGCGCTTCGCGAAGTACCATCGATAACTGAAGGTGGTTGTTGTTCCTGATGATATCCATGCGAACCGTGTCTCCCACATAGTAATCAAGGAAAAAACCCTCGAGGTCGGCGTGCGTCTGGACTCTCCGGTTGCCGATCTGGTCGATGATGTCGCCGGCCCGGGCGCCCGCGATGTTGCCGGGGCTCCCCTGCTCCACGCTGACGACCACGACTCCGGAGGAACGGTTGACTCCGAGGGCGGAGGCGATTGAATGATCGATATTCTGCACGGCAATGCCGGTCCAGATATCGCGGCGATGGCCATATCTGATCAGCTCGTCCGCAACGCGGCGCGCGCGGTTGATCGGTATGGCAAAACCGATGCCGATGGATCCCTTGTTGCTGTTTGAACCGGTATAGATGAAGGTGTTGATGCCGATCACCTCGCCGTCTGCATTGACGAGCGGTCCGCCGGAATTCCCCGGATTGATCGGCGCGTCGGTCTGCAGCATTCCCTGGTAGTACACCCCTTCCGCCGGCGCGAAATTCCGGTTCAGTGCGCTCACGACGCCGACCGTGACGGTCGGGTGCGCATCGTTGATGAAGGTCAGGAACGGATTGCCGATGGCGATCGCCCATTCGCCCGCCATGGCGTCGTCGGAGTTGCCGAACTTAACCGAGCGGAATGTGCCGCCGCTCACCGATATCACCGCGATATCGGCATGTTCGTCGGTTCCCACCACCTTCCCTTCGATCCTCCTGCCGTCGGAAAAGTTGACATAGAGTTTTGCGGCATTCTGCACCACGTGATAGTTGGTCAGGATCATGCCGTCGCTGCGGATGACGAAGCCCGATCCGATGCTCTCCATCTGGCGAAAGCTGGGCAGCAGTTCCGGGCCGAAAAAGAAGTCGAAGAAATCATCCGACGAATAGGGTGCATGCACCACCTGGATCTGGGTAACCACGATGCCGACGACGCACGGCGCCACGGCACGGCTCGCCCTGACGATCGCAGTTTCGCGCGTCGAAGGAACGGCGTCATCCGGCGCGCACGCCGGGCGGATCTTCGCTTCCGCCGCCATGCCGTTGCCGCCCTTCGGCCGGTCGCTTGAGGCAAGGGTCGCTATACGGACCCCGTAAATGTGGCGTATCAGTTCCCCTCCGGCGATGAGGCCGCAAACGGCGCCGCACGCGAAGAGCACGGCGTAAAAACCGGTTCTGGCAACACGGCGGTTCATCAATCGACCCCCTCATACAAGACTTTATCGAGCACCAGTCCGCAGGCCGGGGCGGTCATGCCGGCGCGCCTGCGGTCCTTTGCCGCGAGCAGTTTGGTCATCGATTCGGTAATGCGTCCCCTTCCGATATCGATGAGGGTGCCCGCGATGGAGCGCACCATGGTATAGACGAAGCGGTTCGCTTCGATGGTGAATACCCTGAGATCGTTCTCGGTGGTGAGCGACGCATGCGTTACGGTACAGAGTGCATGCCGCGCTCCGCTCCCGGCGGCGCAGAACGCGCTGAAATCGTGCCGACCTTCAAGCAACCGCGCCGACGATTCCACCGTGCTCCAGTCAATGGGGTAGAATACCATCCACGCCCGTTTGAAAAGGAGCGGCCGTTTCCGCGGACAGAGAAGATACCGGTAACGCCTGGACCGGGCGGAGTAACGGGCGTGAAAGCCCTCCGCAACCGCCTGCAGATGGTAAACGGCAATATCGGCCGGCAACAGCGCATTGACCGATGCTTCAACGGCCGCGGGATCGAAGGGTGTTTCGGTTTCGACATGGGCGCCCTGACCGAGGGCATGAACGCCCGCATCGGTGCGGCCCGCTCCGACGATCCGGCATGAGGCCCGCAGGACGGTGTGGAACGCCGTTTCGAGCTCTTCCTGTATGGTCGGCGCGTTGTTCTGCCGCTGCCATCCGCCGTAGCGGGTCCCGTCGTATTCGACGCGAAAAAAATACCTCATGGCGCCACGGACTCCTTTGCCGCCGCATTTTCCCGGACGATCCGGAAGCAGAGCATTGCAAGCGTGTTCCTGCCGGGCTCGATTCTGCCGGTCTTGATGCCGGTATCGAAATCGAGCAGCCGGGCGAGCGCCAGCGAAAGGTCCCGGTCCGAGAAACGGTTTGCTTGGTCAACCACGCCGGGTTTGATGATAACCGGGAAGACTCTATTCTCCTGGCCATCGCGTAGAAGGCCGGCCGCTTTACCTATTGCTATCGCGCTGGCGGTCTGCCGTGGATTTTTCGATCCCCGTGCGTCGGCATAGACGCGGCCCACATCGGGATTCATCGCAAGGAATTTTCGTATCCTGAACAGCGCCCAGAAATGCCTGGCCAGGGCGGCGACGACGAGCGGCAGGTAGACATTGACTGAAAAAAGGTTATCGATGATGCGGAGAGCGGCGGGGAGATCCTGTCGGCCGAGCGCGGCCGCGAGTTCAAACGGCGTCATCTCCCGGAAGCCTCCGGTACTGTGATCGATGGCCGCCCGGTCGATCGCCTTGCCCGGCGGGAGCAACAGGTCGATTTTCTGCAACTCCGAATGCAGAATATCCAGATTATAGCCCACCCGGTCGGCCAGATGGCTCGCATCGTTTTTTGCGATGCGCCTTCCGGTGAGGCGGGGAACATTCTGGACGAGCCATTCATCGATTTTATGATCAGGCGGCCGGCTGAATTCGGCGATCATGCAGGCGGGAGGGGTGGCTTTCGAGCGTTCGTTCGCGTGGAGCTTATTGATAACCACACCCGCCTCTTTTTTATCGCCGTCGATCTCGATGATGCAATAGATGCCCGGAATTTCGCATGATAGCGCGGCGTCGAGGTCATCGAGATCTTCGTCCTCAAGCGTTTGGGCGTGCGGGAGAAGGAAAATCCGCGTCTCCTGGAACAGCGAGGGTGCAAGCATCCGCTGGATGAAGGTCGCGGCGGGCTCCCGGGCGGCGTCGAAACGCTCGCGGGTGCACGATCCCTCGCGTTTTGAAAGTTCGGCGACCAGCGCCTCCCGCATGCGCTCGCGGCTCACGGTGTCTTCACCCCAGAGAACGAAGGCGCGGGCGGTTATCCGGAAATGCCCCCCTGCCGGATCCGGTCGTCATGGTATAAGCGGCTCCACGAGACGCTGCTGCCGGTTCATCTGTTCCGCGAAGAGCGTTGCGGCCGCCGAGAATTTTCCCGGATCGGTCCACAGGGCGCGTTCCGCGCAGGCGGCAAGCTCCCTGCCGTCGCCTGCCGTGAATCCGACGCCGGCGGCGAGCAGTTTTTCGCATCCGGAATGCTGGGAGTAATAATGGGGGCCGAAGAAGACCGGGATCCCGAACCGCGCCGGTTCCCAGACGTTGTGACCGCCGATATCCTCAAACGTGCCGCCGACGATGGCGGCGTCGGCGAGACGGTACATGGCGTCAAGGATGCCGAGTTTCTCGATGAGACAGATCTCAAAGGCACCGCCGGACTTCGCCTCGTGAAGACGCCTGACGGCGGGACCGAGCTCGCGGGCAATGGCGTCCGATTCATCAAGATGCCGGGGGACCACGACACACCTGCATGACCTGCCGCGTTTCTTCAGCTCATCCAGGCAGGCGCGGAGCACCGCACCTTCCCCCTTGTGCACGCAGCCCGCCGTGATGACGATGTCGCGGTCATCCAAGACGCAAGGGACGCCGCAGAGCCGTCCGCTCGGGAGCGGACGGGCGGCTGATCCGGATGTACCCTTTGATGTTGCCCACGATATGCAGCGTTTCCGGTCTGACGCCGAGCTTCAGGAAACGGCGCGCATAGTCGTCGTTCTGAACAAGTACTACGTCAAAGCGGCGCATGAACGACCGGACCATTCCGGACAGACGCCTGTAGTTGGCAAACGACCGCTCCTCCATCCGGGCGTTGGCGATGCCGACCGGAATTCCCGCGGTAAAGCATGCGTGAAGCATGGCCGGCCACAACTCGGTTTCGAGAAGCCAGACCCGCGAAATGCCGAAGGTCGAGAGGAGCGCCCGCATGAGCGGCAGCGTATCGAACGGCAGAAAGCCCACGGCAATGACCGATGGATCCTTCATCCGCTCCAGATAATCGACCCCGCTGCGCGTCGTGGCGGTCAGCACATAGCAATCGTCCGGGTTGCGCGCTTCAAGCATGTTCAGGAACTGCTGCAGAAGCTTGGCTTCGCCCAGCGATGCCGCATGCACCCAGACGACGGAGCGGGACCGGTGACCGCGCACGATGCGCGGCAGGCTTTGCCGTTCGACAAGGTTCCACCCTTTGCGCCTGCCGAGAGGTCCCAGAAAAGGAAGGACGCATCGACGCATGCCTTCGAGGGCAGCGCTGTAGACGCCGACGCACCATGTGGTGGAGGCATTGTTCATAGATGGTAAAAAATACTAAATGAGCCCCTGCCTTTAATACCCGCTCATTTTAAAAGCCCGCGTCTTACATTGACTTCTTTGCCCAGCTGAGGTATTTTTCATGATTATTTTAAACCCAACGGATAATAAAGTTGCGGTATGAAGTCCGATGAACAGAGATCAAAAGGCGATGCATGCATAAAAGTGGCTCATTTCAATGGCTTTCTCCGCTCTGCTCCTTGATTTTCCTGCTTTTTTTCTGCACTACCGATAACACGACCAACCTCGGCAATACTATTATCAACAACAGCTATCCTCACTTTCGCGGGTATGTCATGGATAGTTCCGACGTTGACACCGCCGCGTTCAGCCTGCCGAGGCCGGGTGACTCGGGATTCGGCATCCATGAGGTATCGGGGAGCCAGATGCTGGTCGGAGCCGATAGCGGGGAATACGCGGCGGGGTATGTCCGATTTCCCTGCCTGCCCGACACCAATTCAAGCCGTCAGTACGGCTCGAACGATACCTTGCGATCAATCGTACTCCGATTCTGGAACGATACCGCCACCACGTCGTTCCCCCTGCAGGTCTGGCGGTCCGATGTCACCCTTCACGCCGATTCTCCTTCCGCCGCCAGGGGAGATATTCTGCTGGATTCTCTTCTGATCCTGATGAACGATACGGTGAATGCACTGGATTCCATCGTTCTGCCGCCCGGCGCTTTCGGGGGCCTGGCCGATTCGATATTCCATGCGTGTACGACCTCAAATAAGGATCTGATACGTTCAACGGTATTTAAGGATACCTTCGGATTCATCATTGCCAACCCCAACCCCTCCGCCGGGATTCTCCGGATGTATGGAAACCCGCAGCTTGCGGTGAAATTCAAGCGGGGAAACGATACGACGCCGGTCATTAACTATGGCTCCATCCACACGTCGTACGATGTCGCAGAAGTTCAAAGTCCCGGTTCCATTTCGCAGCCGATCTCCTATGCCTCGAAAAAAACCCTGATTTTTCGCTATAACGCGACCAGGCTCTGGGCTTCGGTCGGCCCGGATACCTCCCAGATCGTATCGGCATTTTTCCCGCTGTTCCGGCCCGGCGCCGTCGATACCATCAGCCTGCGCTACCTGCTCCTTGACTCCCTGGTACATGACGGCAGGATTCTCGACACGTTGTTCGCCAGCCCCCCAAGCCCTCCGGGCGTGGTGACGCTGTATCAAGGCGACACGGTGCAGGCGAATGCGGCGCAATCGCTGCAATTCATCAATATCCTTGAGAACGAACGACACCAATTGCCTTCCAACCCGAAACTCTTCCTCTACCTTCGCCTGAGTGAAGATGTAAATCAACTATGGAGAAAATCGAATTATTCCACTACCCCGCTCTTGAATGTGACCGCGGCTTCGCATTAATGGAAAGGTTATGAATAGAAGACTGACCGGAACCGCGATTGCCGCGTTCTGCCTCTGCAGTTCGATCGAGGCGCAATCGATACTCTCACTGGAGTATCCCGGCGGGGTGCCGCTCGCCCATTCGACCGGGTCCTCGCTTGGCATGGAAGGCGCCGGGACCGGGGTTCAGAACGATTATTTCGGCATGAGCGACAACATCGCCAATATAGGCGCCACGAACCGGGTGGTTTTTTCCGGGGTCCTTTCCATGGATCTGGTCGATATCCAGGACAACGGGTCAAGCGGCCGCCTCCTTTCAGCCATGCCGCGACTGATTTCATTTGAGGTGCCCATTACCGCGCTGGGTACCTTCGGTTTTTCGTTTGATGAACGCAGTTCAACCGATTTCAATTCGACCGGCTTCAGCACGACGTCAACCGGAGTAACCGACACCAGCCGCATCGCCAGCGTGGGCGGAATCAAGGCCTGGCAGCTCGGCTGGGGACATGGCGTCGGTCGCCTTGGATACGCCGGCATCAGCGTCGAACGGCTTATTTACTCGAGCTACTACCTCACCCGGTATACCACCAGCGATCCGACCGGGGGGTTTCCCCTGTGCGATACGAGCAGGTACTCCTCGGAAGGCGATGCCATGAGGGCGGGTATTCTCATCCCGATCGAGAAATTCACCGTCGGACTGAGCGGGGAGTATGTATTCAACAGTTCGGCGACCGCCCGGTTCTCCCGCACCGGCGTCATCGACTCAGTGGACAGCATCTCCATCGATTCCACCTCGCGCGGTTTCGCCTTCAGGCTTCCATCCTCGCTTTCGCTGGGGATCTCGTATGCGCCTTCTCCCAAGTGGCTTTTTGCCGCCTCCTCTGACCTGACATTCTGGAATGCGTATTCGTTCGGTCTGCCGACCAACAGCAATACCGTCCTTACCTACCTCGTCCACAATACGGTTTCAATTTCGGCCGGGGTGCAATTCATTCCAGCGCCGAATATGCTGATGCCGCAGTACTGGCAGATCATGCAGTACCGCGCCGGTATCCGCTACAGCCAATTGCCCGACGGCGCTTCCTCCGAAGGCGCCGTTACCGCGGGGATCGGCATTCCCCTCTTAAGCGGGGGGGGGCTTCTCGATCTCAACGCCGAATTCGGACGACGGACCGATACCCGCTTCAGCGGGTATGCTGAAAATTTTCTGCAGGTTACCGTCGGTCTTGACGGCGGCCGTCAATGGTCGAGGAACACCGGAATCCGCTATTGACGAACCAGGGGAATGATTATCACTCCGTTTCCGCCGTACGTTGATATTCCATGGCAATCGTGCAAACGCAGAATACCCCCTCTTCCCTCCCCGAGGCCTACGACGAAACCTATCTGCGCGTCCTGATGCGGGATCCCGGCCGCCTCTTTGCCTTCTGGGAGTTTTCAGCCGGGACTTTGAGAACCGCCGCGCAGGCGGCCGGAAAAAACGGAAGCGGGTTCCGGTCGATACTCCGTCTCTTCATGCTGGATTCCGCGCCGCACGACCGCGGGCTCTCCGTAGCCGACTTTCCGCTTGCGGAAGGGGAGAGGTCGCGATACATTCCGGTGCCGCAGCAGGGCCGTTCCTACCGGCTCGAATGCGGTTTTGCAACGCGGTCGGGCAGTTTTTTTCCACTGTGCTCCTCGAACATCGTCCTGACGCCGGATGCGACGGTCCACCCGTACGGGCCGGGGCCGGGGATTGTCGCAGGGCAACCGACCGCCGGCATCTCCGGCGGCCATCCCGATGATGCGCCGGGCAGGGGAGCGTCGGCGGGCGACACGCGGCCCCGCCATGATTCCTCCCTTGTCCCGTCGGACGAACTCCTCCATCTCATGGGCGGCAGCGCGCAGGGTATTCCCTCCCGTGAACCCGGAACGTCCGCCGCGGACCGCCGCACTCCGGTATGGTAAAACCGTCGCGGATGCCGTCTGGAGCGGAACCCGAAGGGTACCTCTGCCTCGTCCTCCACGCTCACCTGCCCTTTGTCCGCCATCCCGAACACCCGTATATGCTCGAAGAAAACTGGCTGTTCGAGGGGTTGACCGAGACCTATCTTCCGCTTCTCTCCCATTTTGAAACGCTTCACGATGACGGCGTTCCGTTCCGGCTCACCATCTCCCTGTCTCCGGTCCTCTGCGCCATGCTCGCCGATCCGCTTCTGGGGCAACGGTACGAGCGCCACCTTGAACGACTCATCGAACTTGCGGGGAAGGAGGTCGAGAGGACCGGCCGGCATGAGCCGGAGTTTTTCCCGACGGCGCGCCTGTACCGCGACCGTTTCATGTACCTCCGCGAGTTTTATGCCGGAACCTGCGGCCGGGACCTTATCGGCGCCTTCAAGCGGCTCCAGGATCTCGGGCATATCGAAATCATCACCTCGGCCGCGACCCATGCCTTCCTGCCGAACATGCAGCATAATGTCAAGGCCGTGGAGGCGCAGATCGCCATCGCGGTTGAGGACTATCGACGGCTTTTCGGCCATGAGCCGCGCGGTATCTGGCTGCCGGAGTGCGGGTACTACCCGGGCCTTGAATCGATCCTCGCGCGTCATGGCCTGCGCTACTTTTTCGTCGATTCGCACGGCTTGCTCTATGCCGATCCGCGACCGTTCCGCGGCATTTACGCCCCTCTTATCTGCAAGGAAGCGCCCCTCGCGGCGTTCGCCCGGGACCAGGAGTCGTCCAAGGCGGTGTGGAGCGCCGACGAAGGGTATCCCGGCTCGCCGGAGTACCGGGAATTCTATCGCGACATCGGTTTCGAACGCGAACTGGAATACATCCGGCCGTATATCGATCCGATCGGGACGCGGGTCCAGACCGGGATCAAGTATTACCGGGTGACCGACCGGAAAAGCGGGGACAAGGAGCCCTACCGCAGGGGAAGTGCCCTTCGCACGGCGGACCGGCATGCGCATGACTTCATGTTCAACCGGCTGCGCCAGGTCCGGGCGCTCGCCGCCCGCATGGACCGGCCGCCGGTCATCGTTTCGCCCTACGATGCCGAACTCTTCGGGCACTGGTGGTTCGAGGGGCCGGAATGGCTGAACTTCCTCTTTCGCACCATCGCCTTCGAGCAGGACTCCCTCCGGCTTGTCACGCCCTCGGAGTATTGCGCCCGCCACAAGGAAAACCAGACCGGAACGCCGCTCTTTTCGAGCTGGGGCGAGGGCGGCTTCGCGGGCATGTGGATAGACAAAAGCAACGACTGGGTCCCCCGCCACCTCTCGCGGATGGAGGAGCGCATGACCCGTGCCGCGCAACGCCACCCCCGCGCCCGCGGCCTCATGCGGCGCGGCCTCAACCAGCTTGCGCGGGAGCTGCTCCTCGCCCAGTCGAGCGACTGGACCTTCATCATGAAAACCGGCACCATGGTGGAGTACGCCGAGCGCCGGGTGAGGGAGCACGTCGCGAATTTCCTGCGGCTCGACGGGCAGATTGAGAACGGTCGCCTCGACGAGGGTTTCGTCGCCTCGCTCGAGGAGCGCACCCCGATTTTTCCGCGGCTCTCCTATTCAGTCTACGCCTGAATTTTACTTACGGTATTATTGTCTTCTAGGGAAAGTGTTAATAAGAGCAAAAAAAGTCCGTAAAAAATGCTATATTTCCGAAAGAGCCGAAAAAGGGAGTATTTATGCGGGAAATGATACTCACGATTCTTTTGTTCTGTGTGACATCGGGCAACAGCGAATCGGATACCCCGAAAACACGGAAAGGAGACTCCGCCATGGATACTATCACCGTTGTCAGCACCGCGTTCGGGCAGATGCAGCCGATCCCGGAGGCCTATACCTGCGACGGCGCCGACGTTTCGCCGCCGCTCTCGTGGGGCGAACTTCCGGCAGGAACAAAGAGCATCGCGCTCATCTGCGACGATCCCGACGCGCCCCGCGGCACCTGGGTTCACTGGGTCGCCTACGACCTGCCGCCGACCTGTCAAGGGTTGCCCCAAGGCGTCGAAAAAACGGGAACGCTGAAGGGGGGCGGCAAACAGGGGAAAAACGACTTTCCCGAAATCGGGTACAACGGTCCCTGCCCGCCGGGCGGCACCCACCGCTACTTCTTCAAGGTGTATGCCCTCGACACGATGCTCGATCTGCCGCCCGGGAAAACCAAGCGCGAGGTTGAAAAGGCGATGAAGGGGCATGTCCTGGGGCGGGGGGAGCTTACAGGAACATATTCAAGGAAACCGCGCCCTTAATGCTACCTGTTTTCGCGGTTTACGTTAAGACGTATTTAAAGGGCCTTCGAAGGCAATTATAACGCCATTAGAACGGCATTAAAACGGCCTGCCTTTCCACGCCCCCGCCGCCGGAAAAGCATTGCAATCGGATCATGAGCATTTCAGCGATCACCTGAATGCAGATCGCCGGCTTCCACGGCGAAAATTGTGCCGTTTTGCGCCATTATTGCGCCGGCGGTGCAATAAAAAACCGCAAATAAACGCTCCAAAGGCCAAAATTGCGCTTTTTTTGCGCCGTTTTTCATTTTAACGGCGCAAAAATATTTACACAAAAGAACATCCGCGTCACAAGGTACAGATTGCGCCGAGACGGTCCTCAAGGAGCTTTTGCGCGGCGTACAGGTCCCGCAGTTTCTCCTTGCCGAAATCCCTGGCCTTGATCGCCTCGCGCACTTTCGCAAGCTGCGCGCCGACCTCTTCCACCTTGCCTAACTGGTTGATGCCGAACTTTTCGAGCGACTCTTCAAGCATCGCTCGATGCGCCGCCCAGACGTCTTCTTTCAGGGCTTGGGCCCAGTACTGGAGGGTCCGGCGGGAGACTTTCAACTGCTCCGCGATTTTGGGGAACGATATTCCCCGCGCACGCAGTTGGATGAATTGTTCCTTCAAATCACGCGAGTACGACATGGACGACTTATCCTTTCAATCCCCTTTGTTTGGTTTTTCTATCAGTCCGGCACTGCCGCTATGCCGGAAAAAGAGATTTAGACATCGCCATTCAGCTTCAGCCTGTTTCTTGAAAAGCGACCCTATGGCCGGATATGGCGATGACAGGTGATAATATACTATATTCTCTATTAACAATCACACCCACCTCTGCAACACATTTATTATCAATATGTTATGTATTTGCCGGAATAGCATTTAAGAGGTCTTAATAAGAGTAGCTAAAGAGGCATGAAAACATCTAGATGTTTAGAAGAATTGCAAATTTTTAAGGGTTTCTAGGAAAAATGGGTCTAAAGGTGTAGATTCTGATTTTCCAATGTAATTTGGTCTTCGGTGTGTCCATTACTTCGGGTACCGTTCGCTTCTGGTGCTTGTTCACGCTGCTTTAATATCCCGGTCGTACTTATCTCAAAGAATCTTGCGCTTTTCTATCTATTGCCTCCGCATTTTACGATATGTAATATCGTTCACGCGGCCAAAAAGGTAAAGACGCCGTTGGCAGGAGGCTTACTGGGTAGGTGAGTTTGGCCGATATTCAATTCACCATTAAATACAGTTTTCTATTAACGTGCTGCAATATAAGGCAACACCGGGTTATTCAACCGGCAGCATCGTCCCTAATGTTAAACCCGATATCCCACCGATTATCGCCCAAGGCCCACCAATCAATTTTCCGATGCCGAGCCCGGCGACGCAACATAGAAGGATATTAATTGTTTGCTTCTCCTGCTTACGTTCGAAGGAAAGAGGTGCTCGCGTTTGCCCATGCCACCTGCGCGCAGTGCGAGTGGACCTCGTGCCCTTCTCAAGATTGCAAGGAATACAGGCAGGCAGGAGATTGGTGAGGCGGTCCGAACCGCCTTGTGATTTGGGAACCGAATGATCGATATGCCACGCACCGCGGAAGCTATAGTCACCATAATTTGAAAAAGCCAGATTCTTTCTACATATATGGCAACGTCCATCCGTTTTATTAAAAATCACGTTTAGCATCTCATTATCAATGAGCATACACCCTCCGGGAATTAAAAATGCTTCAAGAAAAAAATAGTTTGCTGCAAAAAGGTTTTATTTTTTGCCGCATGTCTCGCTGACATTTGCCGATACGAGTTTTGTTGAATCACCTACCTCAAGGGATTTACCCTTTTCTGCATTATGAGATTTGCACAAGGGAACAATGTACCAACTATTATCCGTTGAGTTATCCTTCTGCACATGTGCACCCACCTCAGTTTTTTCATAGCAGCTTAATACCGGGCAATAGATGGAAATTGATAGTCCGCTAAATTTTTTCCAATGATCAAGCCAACTTCCACATTTGCAGGTATTATCACTTGTTCCATTAATATTTCTTATTTTCATACGATTCTCCTTAATCTTCAGATTGATGTTAATTTTTCATTTCCCAAAGCTGGGTGAACTTGAAAATGCAAGGTTATTGAACTGATTTTTCCGATAAAATCCAAAGACGATTATCCTTTGGGTCTGTCACCTTCGCGGATTTGACCATTCCGGCGGTGTATGAAGAGTTCTGTGTGCTGATTCTGGGCAATACTACGAGCGGCATCGATGGCTTCGCCTTGCGTCGTATAAAAAGAAGTCATGCGTTCGCTGCCTTCCGCCCTGATTCCCCACTGACCATCTGACGGTACAACATGCTGGTTTCTCCCCATGATATGCTCCTTTTAAAGGTTTTCGGGGATGTTATCGATTGGCCTTAATATATATTTTGAGTGATCTATTGGCAACAATTATTAGAGTTTGTATTATCTTACGTTGGTAGAGCCAACTTTTCCCATTGCTTGGCTTGATTCAACATTTTATTTTGATTGCATGCCCCGTGGAAATAGAATCGAGAAGGTTTTTACACTCATTGGCAAGAAAATCAGATCTGCACGATCAAAAACAGATTTATCCCAGGATGATCTTGCAGCAAAGGTCAAGCTTGAACGTTCTTCAATAGTCCTCATAGAGAGCGGAAAGCAAAGGCTTCCCATTGACCGGCTCTATCTCGTTGCGCGTGAACTTGGGACAACACCGCAAAAACTACTGCCGGAAATGAAAGAAATTTTTGAGGAAGCCGATATGGAAAATCCCGCAGTTACTATTCATGGCGGAACTATAGAAGGCAAGAATGAAATGGGAAAGAAGATATTAAAAATGCTTGAACAGCAGAAAGGCGGAGGTAAACATACATGAGAAAAGACACGGTTGAAAGGAAGGCTCGTCTTCTTATCAACAAATGCAACATCAAGACTCCCCCTGTGGACATAGTAATTATCGCTAATGGTTTGGATGTCCGCGTTACTAAGGCCAATCTACCTGATGATATTTCCGGCGTTTTGCAGAAGAATGCAACAGGAATAAGCACAATAATGGTCAACAACGAGCATGCACCTGTTCGGCAGCGTTTCACCATTGCACATGAATTGGGGCACTACCTTCTTTCAGATAAAACAGGAGTCATTATAGATCAGGCGATTTATTTTCGAGACTCACGGTCACAGGAAGCCGCCGATTATGATGAAATAGTTGCTAACACCTTTGCAGCGGAATTGCTGATGCCTACACCATTTGTTAAAAGTGCAATAAGCCGGATAATCAGCGGAGGCAGACTCAATGCACGCGATGACCTGATAAAAATGCTTGCCGATGATTTCAATGTCAGTACAACCGCAATGAGCATAAAATTGCAAAATCTTGGATACCGTTTCTCGGTAGCTTAAACTGCAAGGCACCTACTATGCCCAATAAGCGCTCCATTATCTCCACGTTCTCCCGCGCAACGCTTCTCGAAATTGCCCGCTCTTTTGAACTGCCGGGCCTTACCTCAAAGCCGAAAGAAGAAATCCTCGCTGCCCTCATGGGAAAACGAACTGCAACGATTGAAGAGATATTGAACACCCTGTCGGTAGCGGATATTAAGGCGATCTGCAAGGAATTCTCGATTCCCACCGGGTCGGCGAAGAAAGACGATCTTGTTGCAAGGCTCCTGAACGGCGAAGCCGGGGACCCGGAAGAAAACCTGGGTCCTAAAGGTAAGCCGCCGCAACCCGAAAAAACGACGCCAAAAAACTCAAATCAAAAAACCGGATTTCCTATGCCTAAAAGCGATTCAAACGGCAAGCCTATTGAACAATATACCCACGATAAGGAAGAACGGCTCAATAACCCGCCGGTGGGTCTTGTGACCCCGCAGACCGATAAAGACGGCGCAAAGAAGAAATACGCCTACGACCCCCACCTTGACCCGCAGCTCCAATGGGCCGGGAAAGCCGAGCATACCAGCTTCGAAGTACCGACCGTGAGCCTGCACGTACACGAGCGGATCGACCCGAAGAGAATAATAGAACAGATTAAAAAAGAAGAGAAAAAAGACTCTGAACAAATTTCAATGTTCGAAACGCAGGAGCGGCCGCTCCGGGAAGCCATAGAATTTTATAAACATAAAGACGGATGGACCAACAGGCTCATTGCCGGTGATTCACTGCTTGTAATGAATTCGTTACTGGAAAAAGAGGGAATGGGCGGGAAGGTGCAGATGGTGTATTTTGACCCGCCGTATGGAATCACATATAAAAGTAATTTTCAACCATTTACCAACAAAAAGGAAGTAAAAGATACCGATAATGATTTAGCTACTGAACCTGAAACGATCAAGGCATTTCGGGATACTTGGGAATTAGGAATTCACTCTTATCTGACTTACCTGCGCGACAGAATATTGCTCGCAAAAATGCTTATATCAGATTCTGGGTGCATATGTTTGCAGATGAATTCAGAAAATGTCGCCATTACTCGATTGCTTCTTGACGAGATATTTGGCATAAATAACTTGGTTGCCGATATCGTTTTTCGGAAAAAAAGCCTACCTCTCGGCGCCAAATACGTTGAGACAATGCACGATCACATTCTTTGCTATGCCAAGGATAAAGACCAATTTAAGTATCGCCAACTTTTTCAATATATGGATGAGGTAACAAGTCATTGGAGATTCGCTTTACTACCAAATGGGGAAATCCTTCGAATTGCACCTCAGGAATTTCGTTCACCGCAACATCCGAAGGGCACAAGATATTATCGGTTGTTCTCTCTAATTGCGCCTTCTTACAGCGCGAACACGGATTTCGTTTATAAATATAAGGGCAAAGAATATCGTCCACCGAGTAATGGGTCATGGGTAGTAGACAAACAAAAGCTTGATAAGCTTGCTTTAATTGAAAGGCTTGAAATTGAAGGAAGCAGCATAAGTTATCGATTATTCTTTGATGATTTTCCTTATCGAAAGCTTACAAACCTTTGGCTCGATGTTGCGGTATCCTACCAAAAGTTATATGCAGTCCAGACTACTGAGCAGGTAATTTCTCGCTGTTTATTAATGACCACCGATCCCGGCGATCTCGTCCTCGATATCACTTGCGGTTCCGGTACATCCGCATATGTCGCCGAACAGTGGGGCCGCCGCTGGGTCACCTGCGACACCTCCCGCGTCGCTATCACCCTCGCAAAACAGCGTCTCATGTCGGCTGTTTACGATTATTATGAGCTTGCGCAACCAGCAGAAGGAATTTCCTCGGGCTTCAAATACAAAACGGTTCCGCACATCACGCTCAAGTCCATCGCCAATAACGAGCCCGCAGTCCCGGAGACTCTTTACGACCAGCCTTTAATCGACACGAAAAGAAAGCGCGTCACCGGCCCCTTTACCGTCGAAGCCGTCCCCGCCCCTACGGTCAAATCCTTCGACGATATAGAGTCCGAAAACACCGGAGTTTCCGATACCTCGGTCGCCCGTTCCGGCGAGACCTTGCGGCAGTCGGAGTGGCGGGAAGAACTGCTCCGCACCGGGGTGCGCGGCAAGAACGGGCAGTATATTAAATTCAGCCGGATCGAGCCGATGAGCGGCACCCGGCATTTGCAGGCCGAAGGGGAAACGAAGTGGTCGGATGCCGGGGCAAATACGGTTCGCGAAGAGCCGAAGGAGTGGCGACCGCAACGGGTTTTAATCTGCTTCGGCCCGGAACATGCGCCGCTCGAACGGCGGACGGTAGAAAACGCCTGGCAGGAGGCGCGACCATTCAAGCCGGATATTCTGCTTTTCTGCGCTTTTCAGTTTGACGAAGAGGCGGCAAAGGATATCGACGAGCTAAAGCCGGAAATTGCCGGAATGCAACTTCTGAAGGTGCAGATGAACGCTGATTTATTAACCGACGATCTTCGCAAGAAGCGGTCGAGCAATGAGAGCTTCTGGCTCATCGGGCAACCGGACGTTGAATTGCGGGAGATCAAAAAGGGCGAACACAAGGGGAAGTATGAGATCGAGGTTTTGGGATTCGATTACTACAACCCGAAAACCGGGGTGGTCGAATCAGGCGGCAAGCATCAGATTGCCATGTGGATGCTCGATACCGATTACGACGGAAGAAGCCTTTTCCCCTCTCAGGTATTTTTCCCCATGGCCGGGGAAAGCGAGGGGTGGGCGACACTCGCGCGAAATCTCCGCGCGGAAATCGATGAGGAAAAAATGGAAGCTTTTCGCGGCACGGTTTCGTTGCCCTTCAGCGCAGCCAGTGGGAAACAAGCGGCGGTGAAAATCGTGGATGACAGGGGAATTGAAAGCTTGAAGATTGTGAGGATATAGCGATGAACGGACAAAATCGGTTTGAGCCTATCGAACAGGCGCTTCTAAAACCGGCAGGTGCGCGGTTTTGGAAATGCGCCTTGCAAATTAATCCTTTTGATTATGCAAAGAATTTCCAAGGAGACAAATCTGTCCAAAGCGAAGATGCCTATAATCGTGCTTTATGTGATGCATGCGTTACAAATAAAGTGGAAATTGTTGGCATTGCCGATCACGGCTCGGTTGAAAGGATCGATAATCTTCGTGCTATTCTTGAAAAGGTCTCTATTTGCGTTTTCCCTGGCTTCGAAATTGCAAGCACCGAAAAGATACATATGGTTTGCCTTTTTGAGCCCGGCACCCCGATAACAACTCTCAATCGGTATCTTGGAAATCTGGATATGACTGATTCTTCTGACCCAGTGCACCCATCAAATTTTAGCTGCCTTGAGTTAGGAAAAAAAATTCTTGATCTGGGCGGTATCTGGTATGCCGCACATATGACAGGGAATAACGGCTTATTAAAACTTGATGGCCCCGGAGATAATTATAAGCATATCTGGGAAAATGAACATATAGTTCTTGCAGGTCAGATTCCCGGTTTGAAAAAAGATCTCCCGGAAAACTATTTGAAAATAATTGACAATATTAACGTTGATTATTATCGCAACAGGAAAATTGCGGTTATTAATGCCAGAGATGTTTTCTTGCCGGAGGACATTTCGAATGCATCTTCCACCTGCCACATAAAAATGACTTTGCCGAGCATTGAAGCGCTGAAACAGGCATTTTTTGATCCTGAATCAAGAATCCGTCTGCAAGCCGAAATCGAGCATCACCCACCATCCAGAATTATCGCCATTGCCTGGGAAGGTAATTTTCTCGATGGAATCAGAATACATTTAGGCGAGAATCTTAATGCCTTGATTGGAGGACGCGGAACCGGAAAATCCACCATAATCGAAACAATCCGATACGCATTTAATAAAGCTCCCCTTGGTGAGGAAGCCCGTAAAGCTTGTCTTGAAATTCTTAAATCAAATATGGGTTCTGGGACGCAGGTTAGCCTGAAAATTGCATCCCAGACAAGGCTCGGAAAAGAGTTCATAATTCGTCGTCGGTTTGGAGATCCTCCGGAGGTTTTTGATGATGCGGGTATGCTCTCTCAATTTTCTCCTAATGAATTAATGCCAGGACTTCAAATTCTTGGCCAAAATGAAATAATTGAAATTGCGCGCAACACTGCAAGCCAGTATGAACTAATTAAAAAATTTATTCCCGACAGTGCTGCGCTTCAAAAACGGATTGCCGAAATACGAAAAAAACTTTCGGATAATCGAATGCGGCTTCTTAAGCAGCTTGGCGAGCTTGAAGAGATAACTGCACAACTCAATCGGTTGCCCAAACTTGCAGAGCAAGTCGCAAGTTACCAACAGCTTGAATTAGAGAAAAAATTGGCCGCAGCCGGAAAAATAGGACGCGAAACGCAAATTGTTGAGCGAATTAAAACGGATTTGAGCACGGTTAATGAAGCTATTGAAAAGCTAACCAGTGCTTCTGCACTGGATCTCACCTATCTTTCGCCTCAATCCATAGCTGAATTGCCAAACAAGAAATACTTTGAACAATTTCGGGAAATACTGGAGAAACTGACGGCAGATATTGCCCCTATTGCCCAAAATCTAAAAAGCATGTTCGATCAAAGTAAAGCCCAATTGAATACTGTAGGTAAAAACTGGAGCGAGGCGAAGGCTTCGATTGAACGAGAAGTTGAAATCGCGATCGGCAGTCTTCCGGACATTGCAGGGAAGAAGGGCCGAGAAATCGGCGATGAATATACCCGCTTGCTTAAAGAAATTGAAACGATTCGACCGCTTGAGGCAAAGAAAGCAATTACTGAAAAACTCGTTAAAGACTGTGAACAGGAACGACTCGAATTACTGAGTGAATGGGCGGAAGTGCATTTTGAACGATTTCGCATGTCTGCAAAGGCTGCTGCGGAATTATCAGATAATGAGTTAAAGGGGAAACTAGAAATTTCTGTATTGCAATGCACGAGAAGGGAAGCATTAAAGAATTTCCTTACCGGATTTGAAGGTATCGGAGAACAAGGGGTACGGTGGGTGGATGAAATTGATTCATTGATGATAAAGACACTCGTTGAAAATATCAAGGCTGGAAAAGATAAATTGCTCGATGAATATAAACAATATGGGATGAAAACAAGCGTTGCTGACCGATTAGCCGGAATGCCTCGCGCTAAATTATTAGAACTGCAGGAAATTGAACTTGACGATACCGTATTTATTGAGCTCAATATTGCGCACTCAACCGGGAAAGCGGATTATCGGCAGCTCGATAAACTTTCTACAGGTCAAAAATGCACTGCAATACTTCATTTGCTCATGTTGCAGAGCAATGAACCATTAATTGTAGATCAGCCCGAAGATAACCTCGATAATGCCTTTATCGCAGAACGTATTGTTGCAGATTTGAGGGATAATAAGTGTCGTCGCCAATTTTTATTTGCTACTCACAATGCAAATATTCCCGTGTTTGGAGACGCGGAATGGATTGGCGTTCTTGAGGCAGAGAACCGAAAAGCTACCCTTCTCGATGAATATGTCGGCTCTATCGATAAGCCTTCAGTTCAGGAAGCGGTTAAACAAGTCCTTGAAGGCGGGAAAGTCGCCTTCGAAACCAGAAAAACAAAGTACGGATTCTAATTATGCTAAAACGCGAGTTATTGGAATTAATTGCTAACGGTGAAAGTTCAACGATAGAATTTAAGCGCGATGATATTCGCCCGGAAAGATTGGCAAGAGCCTTTGTCGCTTTCTTAAATCTAAAGGGCGGCCGTGTTTTATTGGGAGTTGAAAATGATAGATCCCTTGTCGGCGTCAGCCGGTCAAACCTCCAGGAATGGGTTATGGATACGGTGTTCGGGCGTTACATTTCCCCGCAAGTCATCCCAGAATATGAAGAAATTGCTATGGATGATGGGAAGCGAGTTGCCATTGTAACTGTAGAGATGGGGATATTAAAGCCTTATGTTCTCCATAATGGAGATCATGATGATATCTATATCAGAGTGGGGAATATCTCCAAGCTCGCAACGCGTGAACAACAAATTCGATTGATTGAAACCGGTGGTTTTCTGCATGTCGAAACTTTGCCAGTACCTGGAGCAGTATTATCCGACCTGGATAAGCGAAGGCTTGATGAATATTTTGTAGATATTGCTGGGGACCACAGTATTCCTATAAATGATGAGCAATGGATTACTCGTCTTTCAAATATCGACCTGCTTAAAAAATCGCAGTTTGGTGAATATCATTGCACTCTGGCTGGCATCATTTTATTTGGAAATCAACCGGTTCGAAAATACCCCTATGCCGGGATCAGGGTTTTTGTTTTTCCCGGCAAGGATAAAGATTACAATGCCATCAGGGACGAATTAATCGCTCGTCCTATTGTAGGGCTTAATAACTATGATGAAGAAGGCAATTCCACAGTATTGGAATCAAATATTGTAGATCAAACGGTAATGCTTCTTCGAGAACATATTTCAGCCGAAGCACTAGATGGGGCAGCCTTAAAGCGTTTCTGGGATTACCCTGAAGATGCTATCAGGGAACTTCTGGTAAACGCCTTGGCCCACCGTGACTACACCAAAGCTGTTGAGATTGAAGTCGGAGTCTATAACGACAGGCTTGAAGTTATCAGCCCCGGTGCGCCGCCGAATGGGCAAACGAAGGAAAAAATGCTTGCAGGGCAAAGGATAGCCCGTAACCCAATTATTGCCGAGATAATGCGGGATTATGGCCTTGGCGAGAGAAGGGGAATGGGAATTCGGCGCAAGATCATTCCGCTGATGATTCAGCATAACGGCAAAGACCCGATCTTTGATATCACCGACGATTATGTGAAGGTAACTCTTCCAAAAAAAGCATGAATTTCTGAGGATTACTAAAAGCGCAATGGCCGAAACGATTGATAAACTCATAATAAATACCCCTTACGAGGTGCCGGCGAAGCATTGGCATTATAACCGCGAAAATCGCACCTTCAACCTTGAAACCGGGCGGCGGGATGCCGGCTATGTGATAGCCACCCCGCAGTCGCAGGCTTTCGATGATCCCGGCATATTCGTACCCATCGAGCTGGTAAACAAAATCCGCCCGCGTGTGGATGCCTGGCGCGAAAAGGGCTATGCGGGAATTACGGGTATCACCAAGCGCCTGCTCGATCACTGGCGCGATCCGGAGGAGCGCAAGGACCGGAAATTTTTCTTTTGCCAGCTTGAGGCCATTGAAACGCTGATCTGGCTTGTCGAGGCTTCCAATGCCGAAAAGGTAGGTATCGACATACCCGGCGATGGAGGCGCCTTCGCGCGCTGGTGCTGCAAGATGGCGACCGGCTCCGGAAAAACCATAGTCATGGCAATGCTCATTGCCTGGCAGGTTTTGAACAAGGTCACCAACAACACCGACCGGCGGTTTTCGAAAAATGTTCTGGTCATAGCGCCGGGCCTGACTGTTAAAACTCGGCTTGGCGTTCTTAATCCGAATTCGGCGGGAAATTATTTCGAGGTTTTCAATGTAGTCCCTCATAGCCTTTACGACCGTCTGCGGCAGGGAAAAATTCTTATCCGCAACTGGCATATCCTTCAATGGGATTCGGAGGAAAGGATTGCCAAAAGGAAGTCGGTCGATAAGCGGGGCGCGATGAGCGACGAAGCCTATGTGCGGGAAGCGCTCGGCGACATGGCAACCGTGAGCAATATCCTCGTCATTAACGATGAAGCGCACCACGCCTGGCGCGTGCCGGCCGAGGCCAAGGCAAAAGGGGTAAAAAAGGAAGAGGAAGAGGCGACGATCTGGGTAGGCGGTCTCGACCGGATTCATCGGTCGCGCGGCATTTTGAAATGCTACGATTTTTCAGCGACGCCTTTCGCGCCATCCGGCAAACGCACGACAGAAGAAGCGCTCTTTCCGTGGATTGTGTCGGATTTCGGGTTGAATGACGCCATCGAATCCGGCCTCGTCAAAACGCCACGGGTTGTTATTCGTGACGACAGCAAGCGCACGGCGGATTTGAAATCGCGGCTTTATCATATCTACATGGATTCGGAAGTCAGGGCCGATATCAACCGGAAAGCGGAAGAAAGCGAACCGCTGCCCGATCTCATCATCAACGCCTATTATTTGCTCGGCAAGGATTGGCTGGAAACGAGCAAAGCCTGGAAAGAGGTGGGGCAAAAAATCCCGCCGGTAATGATCACCGTCGCGAATCGGACCGAAACCGCCGCCCGGATAAAATTTTCCTTCGATCACCAGGAAATAGACATCCCTGAATTGTGCGATCCGGCGCGGACGCTGCACATCGACAGCAAAGTGCTCGACGAAGCGGAAGCGCAGATTGAAGCCGAGGCAATTGACTCCGACCAGGACCCTGATGAGGGTGAACCGAAGCTGACGAAGAAGCAACAGGCGGAATTGCTGCGGCAGACCGTGGATACGGTCGGCAAGGCAGGTCGGCCGGGGGAGCAGATTCAAAAGGTCATATCGGTCGGCATGCTCTCGGAAGGATGGGATGCGCACAATGTCACCCACATAATGGGCCTGCGCGCCTTCTCAAGCCAGCTTCTCTGCGAACAAGTAGTAGGCCGGGGCTTGCGTCGGAACTGTTATGATGTCGCAGCCGATGGTCTCTTCGAACCCGAATATGTGAATATATTCGGCGTTCCATTTACCTTCCTGCCTCACGAAGGCAATGGCGGTACGCCGCCGCCCCCGCCGCCGCCGAAAACGAAGATCGAGCCGGTGCCTGAGAAAGCAAATTACGAAATCACCTTTCCAAACATCATTCGAATCGATCATGTATATCAGCCAATGCTTCATGTCGATATGAAAAGGGTCCGAATCCTGGAGTTGGATCCCTATGAAAGCATTACCGAAGCGGAGATCGGGGCGATCCTCGAAGGCAAACCGAACCCTGCCGCGCTCACTGAAATAGACCTGAAGGAGATCAACGATAAATTCCGGCTCCAGACCATTATTTTCAAGGTAGCGCAAAAGATTTATAATAACGAAAATCCGCACTGGAAAGGCCGAAAAGAACTCTTTCTCATTCAATTGACCCGCATCATTGAGGAGTACATTAAAAGCGACCGGATCGTCATAAAGCACGATCTCTTCAACCAGGATGAGCTGAAAAAGAAAATCCTTATCCTGCTCAGCATGAACAAAGTCGTGCAGAATATCTGGGATGCCATACGAACCGAAAATACGCAGAAGCTGACGCCGATATTCGATAAGGAAAAACCGGTGCGCAGTACCGGTGACGTTCGAACCTGGTACACGAGTAAACCATGCGAATACTCGAAGAAATCGCATATAAACTTCAGCGTTTATGACAGCACCTGGGAAGCTTCCGAAGGGTATACTCTCGATAAAAACAAAAATGTCGAAGCCTGGGTAAAATACGACCATCTCGGCTTTGCCGTTATTTACAATTACAAGGGCGTCATCTGCCGATATTTTCCGGATTTTATCATTCGCATGAAATCAGGTCTGAACCTGATTCTGGAAGTCAAAGGCATCGACGATGAAAAGAACCGCACCAAGCGGAACTTTCTCGCCGAATGGGTGAAGGCGGTGAATGAGCAGGGCGGGTTCGGGAAGTGGGAATATGCAGTGTCGTTCGAGCCGGGGGATTTAGAAGGGATTTTGATGAAATATGCCATAAAAGTGGGATAATGTTTATGATTAAATCATGATTTCCTAAAAATTAAAGAGGAAATTCTTGTTTGAGATAAGAAACAAAGCTATATTTTTACACGCTTCTGCAATAAAATCCGTTGTAAGATAATATTTAACTATGGTAGCATTAATATTAATTGTTTTGCCATCGATATAAACAGATTTATTTCAGAAAGGACTCATTTTATGCCCAACTTCTCCCAGTCCCTCAAATCCGAAATCTCCCGCCTCAGCCGACGGGAAATCAAGTCCTTCATCAAATCCATCCATTCTTCAAACGTCTCGCTCAAGAAGACCATCGCCGATTTGAGGAAACGATTGGCGGCGCTTGAGGCCGATAGCAAGCGACTGTCATCCATTCGGCAGCCGGAAGAACGGCTGCCGGCATTAGATCCCGAAGAAGCGGGAAAAGCCAGGATAACCGCCAAAAACATCAAGGCTCTCCGTAATAAATTAGGCCTCTCCCAGGCTGAATTTGGAAAGCTCATCGGCGTCTCCCGCCAGAATGTTTTTGCCATGGAGCGTAAAGCGGGCAGGATGAAGGTGCGCGCAAAGACGCTGACGAATATTTTAGCGGCGCGAGGAATGGGGAAACGGGAGGCGAAAAAGAGGCTGGAGGGGTTGGAAAATAACGCTTGAATGACCTTCCCGCTTTTAGCGCCCCCCTTGTAAAGGGGGGATAAAGGGGGGATCTCTCCCTCGCTTTCGGGGGGATCTCTTTTATCACGGTTCAGACAATGGTTTCGTGACCTGCGGTATAGTTCCCACCAGTTGTGCGGGAACAAATTTACAGCCGAGGTTTCAATTCCATGGCAGCACGTCCTCGATGGTGGAGCAACTTCACGGTCGTTACAACTCGGACGCCCCTTTTTAATCATTATGCTCTTTTAACCATTGTCCTGGCATTCTCCGGATATTTGATATTTAAGAATCTTGGAGATGTCGCGGTATGGAACGATGAGGCGGAAACCGCGATCATAGCGAAGAATTTCTTGAAAACCGGCCACTTCATGGGGTGGGACGGCCGTAATTTTCAGGGAATCCGTAACGGTTCGCTTCTGGATAAAAACCTGAATGACCGCAATCCGCCGATGCAATTTATTCTAACGGCGCTGTCGTTCGCGGTATTCGGCGCAAATAATTTCACGGCGCGGCTCCCCTTTGCGCTAATCGGCTTTCTCACCGTCATTCTGCTGTATTGTACCCTTCGTTTTGAACTCCCCGGGTGCCCGGCCTTCGCCCTGTATGCGACGGCGTTTCTGGGGTTATCCACGGAATATATCCTTTACGTCAGGAATTGCCGGTATTACTCAATTGTCTGTTGTGCCGCCCTGCTTGCCTTTTTCGCATTTCGCGGTTTCATGCGTCATGCGAATATAAAGACCTCCCTGTGGCTGGCCGGCTCAGCCGTCATTCTGTATTATTCCCATTTCCTGCTATGCATCACGTTTTTAATCCCCCTCACCATCCTGAACATTTTCTTCGAGCGGAAGCGGCTCTCGCGAAAACATTGGATTCTCCTTTTGAGTGCCTGCCTTTTGTTCGCAGCGGCAACGGTTCCGTACACGCTGCTGCATCGTTCCTGGGACCGGCCGGATATGCCGGGAGGCTACTTTTTTTTGACTCATCTTGTAATCATGCTGTGGAATTTTCGCGACAGCCTGACTTCCGGAGTAGCCCCCTGGTCAATCGTGGCGGCGTCGCTGGCGCTGATTATTACCCGCTCCTTTGAACCGAAAATGAATATGATTATAAAACTATCGCTCCTCGTACTGATCGGACATATCGCGTTGATCGGACTCACGTCGCTGCAGGGCGCCGCGATATATAAGGGCGATCCGGCGATGACGACCATAGCAAAGGAGTTTCTGGAAAAACGCCCGATGGCAGTACTTCGTTTTTTAGCGGCGTGTCTCTCATTTTCGACGGGGGATATCCGTTATCTGGTGGCATGTTTTCCATGTACCGCCATCCTCGCGGGCGGAATTTTCCACTGGCTTCACACGAAAAGCAAAAGGCTGGCGCCGTGCGCGGCGGCGCTTTTAATCGGCAGTAACATGGCCTGTTTCCTTCCGTGGCATAATCCCCGCTCTTGGTTTCCACATCCACTGGTTTATTCTCCTCTGTATGAATATGTGAACGAGATTCATCACCATTATCTCACCGGCGTCGCCGCCGTCAGCGGGTATTTGAATGATAACGCGAAACAGGATGAAACGTACTTTGCCTGGCCCGACGATAAGAATGGTCCGATCGGGTTTTACACGGGCTCGCGCCTGATCAATTGTTGCCTGCTCGATACCGACACGTATGTGGGCGCGGATAAAGTTCGGTCGTTCAGTCCGTTCCTGCTCAAGAGTGAAAATTTCCCGGACTGGTTGATCCTGTTCGGCGCCGGGAGGGACCGCGAAGAGCTTCTGGAATATTTTTCCCGTACCGTCAAAACAAGAGCCGCGTCGTTCGACAACGACTATGAGTGTGCCGCGAATCTTCCGGTTTTTTGCGATGAAACCACCAACCCGCAGATTTTCTGGCGCCATTTCGGAGCGGTAACCGGTTTCGATTCACTCCACCACGTGTTTGTCTTTCACAAGGTACAAGGAGATACGGCCTGGTGGCTTCATCATTTCCCCCAAATTTTAAGTGGAGAAAAGGCGTTTTGCGCAAACTCCTACCTGCCCGTTAAAACATTCATTAAATTGTATGAACTATACGTACACGATACCGCGTTGGTGACGAATGTATATTCTCATGAACAAATAGACGGATATTTCCGTCCCCTTCTGAAGTGGTTGCTGGAAAATAACATAGCATCGGACGCGGACAGGGTACGTCGAACGATGGTGAAGCTGGAACCGGACAACGGCTATTACCATCAGTCAAAAAGAAAGGCGGGACGGCGTCATGAGAGCTTCTGAAAATCCGTGGAAGTCCTTTTCACTTATCGGCGCGTTGATCGTTGTTGCAATGGCGGGCGGATGCTGTGAAGTGGTCCCGCCGGGCCATGTCGGCATCAAGGTCAATAACTATGGCAACAATCGGGGCGTTGAAAGTTATCCGATACAAACGGGCGCCGTATGGTATAACCCGGTTACCACGAGAGTGTTTTCATACCCGACTTCGATCATTACCGCGATTTGGTCGAAAGATACGGCCGAGGGAAGGCCTATTGACGAAAGTATTACCTTCAATACTTCGGAGGGGACCTCGATATCCGGTGATGTTTCACTTTCATTCTCGTTGAATCAGGACTCCGTGCCTAATTTCTACGTGAAGTTCAGGAATGATAATATCCAGGAATTTCTGCATGGCTATCTTCATAATGTGGCGCGTGACGCCCTCAATGAGATCGCGAGTAAATACGCGCTTGAAGATTTATACGGGGCGAAAAAGGAGGAGTTTCTTAATCTTGTCAAGGCCCGCATCAACAATGACATCGGGCGGTATGGATCGATCAGTCAATTCGGTTTCACCGGTGCGCTCCGCATGGATCCGCGAATCGTGGATGCATTGAATAATAAACTCAAGGCGGTGCAGGACGCCATAACCGCGGAGAACCAGTTACGGCAGACCGAAGCGGATGCACGAAAGCTCGTCGCTCAAAAAGAAGGGGAAGGCAAAGCCAATGATGCCCTGGCTAAATCGATTTCTCCCGCTCTCCTTGAGTGGAAGCGGCTTGAGATTGCCGAAATCTGCGCTCAAAAATGGGATGGCAGGCAACCTGAATATCTTTCAGGCACCGGTAATAATTTGATGATGCAGCTTCCCGCACCCAAGTGATCCGATATGAACGTGGGTCCGGCGGTCAACATTAATTTTCACCAAAATAAATTTTTTTATACGTTTATCTTCCAACAAGGTTTTTTTATCGCCATCAAATGCGATTTTTCCGATTTCAAAGACATACGCCCGGTGGCAAATTTCAAGCGCCATTCGCGCGTTTTGCTCGACGATCAGAAGACTGGTTCCGGCATTGTTGATCTCAAGGAATTTTGAAAAAATAGTTTCAACGAAATTGGGGGAAAGCCCTACCGAAGGTTCATCAACCAGAAGAAGATCGGGTTTTAGCATCAGCGCGCGGGCAATAGCCAGCATCTGTTGCTCACCCGTGGAAAGTGTTCCCGCAGCCTGATTTTTTCGTTCTCCCAGCCGGGGGAAAAGTGTAATCATTTCGTCAATTTTCCGCCGGAGACCGTCTTTGCCGGAAAGAATATAACCGCCCATTTCAAGATTTTCGTAAACCGTCATCGATGGGAAAACCCGCCTGCCGTCCGGAACAAGCGTTATCCCCAGTCCTTAAAACCTTACCCCCAACAGGCATCCCTCCGTCTTCTCATCAGTCAGCCTCAACCTAATAAACTTCTCAATATCAAAGCCTTCAGAAAACTCCCCCCAGGGAATATAATCCGAATTCAAGGTGCAGATGTACTGAAATTTTTTATTTTCCGCTTCACCCGCTGCCAATTCGAGGGAAAGCGCCCGCTGCCTTTCATCCACGCCGTCGAAAATGATGCTGTCGTGAACGAGTAATCGAGGCGAGGGCTGTTTTTCCGCCCAGAGCGTGGCGAGCATCAGGTCGTAGCAGAAAACCTTCATGTTGCTGATGCCTGAGCTGCCGGAGCGTTCGATTTCGATGTCGAAGGTATATCCCTTTTCGGTAAAATCGATGACGAGTTTTCCCGGGGCGTTGTAGAGTCTTTCGGAAAAGGAGTTGAACAGGGTTATAGCCTTTTCACGGATTGGGGCGCGCTCATCGAGGTCCCGGCGGGCGTTTTGGAAAAGTTGTTCCTGTTCAATTTTTACCTTGCTTAAGCCGTCCTGGAACGCTTTGAGGTTATCGATCATTGATGAAACGGCATTCAGTTGAGAGATAGTTTCCATGCGGCGGTTTTCAAGGAGCATATACTCCTGCAACGCGCCATGGGTATTCAGAATTTCAAGAAGCACGCTTCGCTTTTCGGTCTTTTTCGCGATGGCCTCTTCGACGGCGGCAATCGTTGTTTTAAGAGAAGTGATTTCGGAGGATAAAAATCGTTTCCTGTTCTCCACGATCTTTTTATGAAAGTCTGCAACTTCCTGCAAACGGCGAACCGTAAGATCGGGTAGTGCTATACCTGCCTCTTTATATAAAGAGGTGACTTCTTGGTCGGGAGGAGATTGTTCGCTGTTCAGGCTTTTTTCATAAAGTTCAAGAATCTGCTTGCTGGACATTGCCGAATTCATGGCTTCATGGATTTCGCGCGTAAGGTCGTTTGCGTCCGATTGAATTTGGCTATATTGAGGATGGACTTTGAATGTCTTCAGGTTTGATGCTTCGGTTTCAGCCTGGGCCTTGAGTCTGACTTTTTGCGCTTCCAGATCGCCGAGCGAACCGATGAAGTTTTTAATTACTCCGGCTTTGGCGGCTTTTTTCAGGTCTTGTATGCCTTTTTTGCGGTCTTTTAAATTCTGCAAATCAGCCGCATTTTCCCAGGAAAGGCCGAGAAGGTAAGCGTTATTAATCTGTTTATCCCATTCAAGAAGTTTGCGGTGGTGCTCGAAAGGAGTGGAAAAAGAATCTTTGCCCCGGCGAATTACAAATGAAACCAAGGAGCGATAAGTTGGAGTATATCCGTCAGTGTCGAAAGAAACCGGCAGACCAAACAGCAGCAAGCCTAATATCGTATTCCAATCCTTTATTGGAAAGAAAATCTCACCGTTTTTCTCTTTCGGTTGAATGGCCCACTCGTCAAAATTTCCTTTAACGGTTATGATTCCAGGATTATCAACCGAACGAGAAGCGGTTATGCTTTTATCCCGGATAGATAATTCAACGGAAAAAACCCACTCTTTCAACTGATCGACCATAAGCCCTTTGTGCTTGTCAGTTTTCGCACCAAGGCAGAAATGGATGATTTCAATGAGCGTTGATTTACCCAGACCATTCCTTGAATCTTTCTTAGTGGAATCTTTGGTTCGGTCGGCCCAGATAATATTCATGCCCGAAGTGAATTCCACGGGTTTGAAGGACGGTCGATTAGCAAAAACTCTGCGTATCATTTCCCGCGCCTCTGAAGAAGACCGTCGGTATAATCAATGGCTTTGATGGTATAGAGCAAATCGAGCGTAAGAATGAATCGCTTGAAAGTCCCGATTTCCGGCAAAGTTCTTATTTTATCCCACAACCCTGTAACCGTCATGGGCGTGGAAAGATGGTCTAGAAGCATCGCTCCCAACCCGAGGAGCGAATGTCGCGTTGAAATATGTTTCGTAGGCAGTATCATTTTTCAAAAATTTCGCAGGCTTCAAATAAATAGGTCAGGACCGCCAGGCCGGCGGCTTGTTTGGTAAAATCGGTGTTTCCATTGGATGCAAATTCTCGCATGGCTTCGAAAAGCGCGTCACCATGAAAATCCTGGCCGCAAAGCTTTTTATATTCGCCGACGAATCCCTCTTTCAACCTATCTGGGAATGTCGAATCAATAATTGCGACATGCTGAATGTAATCACGGACTTCATTACGCTGACACAGCCCCATTGAAAATAAACGATTGGTCTTGTCGGTAAGGCCGTTGCGTTTCATTTTTTCAAGAGGAGGGATAACCTTGAAATCGGGCGCTGCTCCGGAACTCATGACGCAGATTCCATGGGTAATCACTTCGAGTTCTGCAAAACCGATCCTCGGCAATTCTTTGGCAAGAGTGGCAGCTACCCAATTCTCATGGTTGTTTTTGATTTTCCTGAGTTCCTCTACGGCGTATTTGCTGTCAAGTGCATCCACGGTTTCATGGCAGGTGGGGCAAAGCAATATCCAGTTTTCATAGGTGTCGAGTTTTTCTTTGGGGTACGTAGGATCATACCTGCGCCCTTCTTGAGGGCTATGTGCGATAATATGCGCGATTTTGCCGATTTGTTTTCGTTTATCGGCTCCATATTGTTCAAGCACTAACTCTTTCCGGCATCCGGGGAAGGCACATCTTGCCGCAGCTTGGCCATAAAGGATTTTAACATCAGACGAGGGATATTTGCGGTTTTGCGGATTATCGCTCATGGTTTGTCATCAGTCGGATAAGCCGGGTTCTTTTTACTTAATTTTGCCGATCTGCGCCAATCACCTATCCCGGTTAGCTTTGGACGTTTATCGCGGCTATTTCGTCCCTAATGATCGATTTCCTCGAGTTCTTGGTTCCACGATAATATAAAAAGCGACCGAGCGGTAAAACAACAGATCTGCAGCAACCTTGGAGTCGGAACCCCCCCTCCTCCCTGCCACGATCTAATTTTACTACTCTTTCATGGGCATTTATAGTGTATTTATGGGGCGTTTGAAGCGGAATCATCCCCCCCAACCGAGGACTCCCGTGCATCGTCCGATCCTCTTCGTCGCCTGCCTTTCCACCGGGCTCCTTGCCGCCATTGCCCCGGCCGACAGCCTCGCGGTGAGGGCCATTCTCGACGGTAACGGGATTGCCGGTGTGACGGTTTCGAGCGTCGTTGACACGGATAACGGCCGGGTGGTTTCGCTGTTCCTCGCATCGCAAAAAATCCGCACCCTGCCGCCCGACATCGCGAAACTTACCGAGCTGCGGCTCCTCGCCCTGGATCATAACGAACTCTCCTCGCTTCCCGATGAAATCGATTCACTGGGGCAGCTCTACGACCTTTCGGTATCGGATAATCAGCTTACGGCGCTGCCCGCCCGGCTCGATGGGCTTTCGTCGCTCGAACTGCTGAATCTCGCCCATAACCGTTTCGTCCGGTTTCCCCAGGGGGTCATCGGGATAAAAAACCTTCAGGAGCTCACGCTGTCGGGGAACGGGATCGATGTCATTCCCGGGGACATAGGCTCGATGCGAGAGCTGCGCATCCTGCGCCTCGATTCCAACCTCATCGAGCGCCTGCCGGAAGAGATCGGGAGCCTGGCCGCCCTCGAAGTTCTGAGCCTGCGGCGCACCGCGCTGTCGGAATTGCCGTTTACCATCGGCTCGCTGCGAAACCTGCGCATGGCCGATCTCTCGTTTACTCGGTTGTCAGCGCTGCCGAAGGAGCTGTTCTCCTGCACGGCGATCACCGACCTCAGGCTGACCGGCGACGGTTGCGCCGAAATCCCCCCTGCCGTGAAGAATCTGAAAAATCTCCGGTTTCTCGTCGCCGACAGCAACGATATCGAACGACTGCCCGCCGAAATAACGCAGCTTCCCGCGCTGCAGAAGCTGTCGCTGTTCCGATAACCGGCTCACCGGGCTGCCCGCCGATCTCGGGAGCGACGGGAAACTTGTCGAACTGGACGTCTCCGGCAATATGCTCTCCGAATGTGCCGGCGGGCATCGCCTCGCTGTCCGCGCTCGGCGCGCTGTACCTTCGGCACAACCGGCTCGATTCGCTGCCCGACCATATCGATACCCTCACCGGACTTCACGTGGAGATGGGATCGGCCCGGTATACGACGCTTGATCTTTCGGATAATCGACTCTGCGGGCTCACGGGGGCGGTCAAGGCATGGGCCGACCGCTTCGATCCGGGATGGCAGGCACGGCAGGAGTGCTCCGGGACGCGGTAGCATCGTGCCATACAAAGGAAGGGGCGGGCGTGAAACGGACGATTCTGTATGAACGGCACCTCGCGCTCGGCGCGAAAATGGCGCCGTTCGGCGGCTACGAGATGCCGATCCAGTACAGCGGCATCATTGCGGAGCACGCCGCGACACGCACCGCAGCGACGATTTTCGATACCTGTCACATGGGTGAATTCCGCATAACGGGGGGAGGCGCCGTGGAGGACCTTGAGAAGGTCCTCTCCTGCGAGGTGGCATCGATCCGGGCGGGCCAATGCCGGTACGGGTTCATCACCAACGAGGCGGGCGGCGTCGTTGACGACCAGATCCTGTATCGCATGGGTGAATGCGATTTTTTCATGGTGGTGAACGCCTCGACCGAGGAGAACGACTTCAGGCGGCTGCAACACGCCGTTTCCTCCGCCACGACCATCGAAAATCTCTCGGCGGAAACCGGCAAGCTGGACCTGCAGGGACCCGCCTCGGCGAGGATGCTGCACGGGCTCATGGAGCTTCCCATCGACGACATGAACTATTACCGGTGGGCGAAAAACCGCTATCGCGGGCACGAGGTGCTGGTGAGCCGCACGGGCTACACCGGCGAGCTGGGGTTTGAGATGTACGCGTCGAACGACCTCACGGTAACGCTCTGGGACGACTGCCTGGCGGCGGGCGCAGCGCCGGCGGGCCTTGGCGCGCGCGATACACTGCGCCTGGAAATGGGCTTCCCGCTCTACGGCCACGAGCTCGACGAGGCGGAGCAACCCGGCGGAATCGGGCTTTACGCGGGCAATTGCAACAGGAAAGCGGTTCACGGGATCGGACGATTATCCTCGATCCGGCGAACCGCAGGCGCAGCCTCGTCGGCGTTGCACTTGACGGACGGCGTGCTGCCCGGCCCGGCGACGCCGTACTCGACGCAGCCGGCGGCGAGATCGGACGGGTCACGAGCGGCTCCTTTTCCCCGTCGCTCTCCCGCGCAATCGCCCTCGGGTATGTCGTAAAGGAGGCCGCCGCAACGGGCGCGCCGGTGGCGGTGCGGACGGAACGCGGCATCCTGTCCGGGAAAATCGCGGACCTGCCGTTTTACCGGAAGGCCACCGGAAGGGCCGACGTAAGGGCGTTTCTGTGACGGCGTGGCAGCCATGAATAAGCTCACCGTCGTCGTCGCAATACACAACCTGATCGAGTACAACCGCCTGTTTTGTGACTCGCTTGAAAAATACAGCGCAATGCCCCATGAACTCGTGGTCGTCGATAATGGATCGGACGACGGCTCGACCGAACTGTTCCGCGGGCGCGGCGCAACCGTCCTGCGCAATGAGGAAAACCGCTGCTACGGGTGCTCGCAGAATCAGGGCATTGCGCATGCGTCCACCGAGTATGTCGCCTGCCTGAATAACGACCTCTATCTTTCGCCGGCGTGGGATGCACGACTCATCGAACACATGGAAGCGTACGGCCTCGACGTGATCTCGCCCTGCGGGATCGAAACCATGGAATCCGAACGGGCTACCAGGGCTTCCATGCGGAAATGGCGCCGGATAAACTGGCTGCAGCGGCTGCGCCTGGCGATGGGGTTGTCCTATTGCGCGGCCGACCTGCGGACGCTGGTAAGGTTGATGTATGGCAACTGGGAAACGTTTACGGAAAACCGTCGACGGCGCTTCAGGCATTTCCTCTATCCCGGCATATCGGGCAATGCGGTGCTCGCGCGGAAAAGCGCGTTCGAACGGGTCGGACTCTGGAGCACCGAAGTCGGCGGGTCGGATTGGGATTTTCAGTTGCGCCTGGTGAAGCGGCAGGCGGAACAGGGGGACATCAGGCCCTCGATGGTCGCGGGGGACGTCTTCGTGCACCATTTCATCCGCGCCACCCTGCGGACGGTACATGAAAAATCGCGGTGCAGCCATCCCCTGCGCGATATCAGGGAGGCCTATCCGGCCACGGATCTCGTTTACCTGAACCGGCCCGGCGTTTCTCTTGTCATCACTCTACCCGGGGAGGATGATGCCCGTGAACGGCTATTCGATGCCGTATGCGGCCAAACCATGATCGATTTCGAACCGGTGATTACCGAAAGGGAACCCGATCCGGCGGTCTCCCGGTGCATCGAACGCTGGAACGGGCGCTTCAGGTATCCGATCGCCCATGTGCGGCCGCCTTCCGGGAGGGCGGCACGGGAAGCGGACATCGTCGCCATGGCCGTCGACCGCTGCCGCAGCGATTACCTTTGTTTCATGGAGGGCGACCGGCCGCCGGGCACGACGCTTCTCGCCGATCACTGCCGGGCGCGGCGCGTCGGAGCCGTCGTGAAATCAGACGGCGCCTGGTCGGTTTTCAAGGGGGATATTTACCGCATGAGAGGCGGTCGGACGGGTACGCACGATCCATCGGGCGGGAGCGGCAGCCTGTTAGAGGAGTTCGAACGGTCCGGGATGCCGATTTGGAAAATCAAGGGCATGTAGATGCGGAAAAGCGGAAAACCAAAGAGATCCCCCCGTCTTCGGCTCCCCCCTTAGTAAGGGGGGAGCCAAGTTGACTTATCGGATCTGCCCGTTTTGACTTTGCGTTAGCGGGGCTGGAGGGTGTCGGGGGAAACGTGAGTGACCCCGACAGTGTTTGAAGGTCAAGGTGCAGAGCACCGCAGGCCTTCAAATACCGGCTCATGAAATGAGAGCCCGGAAGACACGCGCCGGCGAAGCCGGAACGCCCAATTATTTTGTTTTTATTCATTTTGAATAGTCTCCGCAATTTCCTTTACAATATTTTCCGCCGCCTTCGCCGGATTTTCGGCCCCGGTCACCGCGCGGCCCAGCACGAGAAGCGTTGCGCCGTCCCGGATGGCTTCCACCGGGGTGGCGACGCGCTTCTGATCGTGGAAGGGGCCGCCGGCCTGCCGAATGCCGGGGGTGATGATTTCGAAGAATTCCGGGAGGAGCGGCTTTACGGCGGCAAGGTCGGCCGCCGAGCAGACGATTCCGTCAAGCGGCGCCTTCACCGCCTGGTCGGCGCAGTGACGAACATAGGCGGCGACCGAAAGCGGCACGGCAAGGTCCCGCCGAAGGCTCCCGGCATCGATGCTCGTGAGGAGCGTCACGCCGATGATTTTCGGCGCGGTTACGGGAGGGGAAATAGTAACCGCGAGCGCAGCGGCCGATTTTGCCGCGCGCATCATCGCCATTCCGCCGGAAATATGAATGGTCAGATAGTCCACGTCGAGCGCGGAAGCCGCCTCGACGGCCTTGCCGACGGTATTCGGAATATCGTGGAATTTCAGGTCTAAAAAAATTTTCCTGCCCGCGGTACGGACAACGTCGAGGAGCGACGTTCCGAATCGGGTAAACTGTTCCAGTCCGACCTTGAAAACGCCGATGAATGGGGCGGTCTCCACGATGAGGCGCCTGATCGCTTCCAGGGAGGAACGGTTATCGAGCGCGAGCGCACAGTAGTCCGAGGCCGATTTTTTCATGGCAATAAAATACCTTGAGGCCGCCTGATATCGCCTTTGCCGGAAGCTATTTTATTTATTCGGTTTTCCCGGAGCGGATCGTATGCGGCTGGATAGACCGCCCGCGATGCGGGCTTTAGGAGATGTACATGAGGCGGCGGCCTTTCTTGCACCCCTGCGGGCGGCGGGACGGAGCGTCGTTACCACCAATGGTTGTTTCGATATCGTCCACTCGGGTCACATCCGCTATTTGTATGACGCGGCGGAGCTGGGGGATCTCCTGATCGTCGGGGTCAACGCAGACCGGACGGTTGAACGACTGAAGGGGTCGGGCAGGCCGATTCGGAATCAGGACGACCGGCTGCAAGTCGTGGCCGCACTCTCCATGGTCGATGCGGCGTTCATCTTTTGTGAAGACGACCCGCGGCCGTTTTTGGAGGTACTCCGACCCGATGTGCATGTTAAAGGCGGAGATTATTCCGGCGACCTCATCGAGCGCGAAACCGTGGAACGGTATGGAGGCCGGGTGGCAATCGTTTCCTATCTGAAGGGTTTTTCCACTACCTCATTCGTGAACAAGCTCAAATCGATATCCTGACACGCGGCGACGGCGGCGAGGGGTCATCATTGAAGGGCGATCTCCATGGCGACAACAACGACGAAAAAAAATCTGGAAGACCGGCTGAAGGCGAATCCCGATTCGCTCGTATTTTCACGCCTCGCCGATTACTATCTGAATGACGACGAAATCGACCGGGCCGTCGAAACGTGCGGCCGGGGGATGAAGCTGCACCCGTACAACACCACGGGCCGCATCGTGCTCGGTCGCTGCTATATGAGGCAGAAGCGTTGGCAAGAGGCGGCCGACGCCTTTGCCGGGGTCTGCAGGCTCGATCCCAGAAATTCGATGGCGATAAAACTTCTCGGCGATCTCCTTGCGCGGCAGGGATCATCGGTCCCCGCGGGAGATCTCTACCGGCTCGCCGCGTCCATGGATCCTTTCGATGCGAAGATGGCCGCCGTTGCCTCACGGGCAGTCGGGTCCGGTACAACCGAATTGCTCGATATTCTCGCGAATGCAGAACGTGTCGCCAGCGGCCGCGACATCCGCGGGCGCGCCGGGAAAACCGGAAACGATTGAGACGCCGCCCGATTTTTCGCGGAAAGAAACACTTGATAAAGTGAAAATTGCGGAAGCCCGGAACCCTGAAACGGAGCGTTCGGGGATTCCAGACGGGTTGGAAGTTTCCTCACGGCTCGATACGCTGTTCGGCAATGAAACGCCGGCTTCGGCCAGGGCTGCCGTCCCCCGTGTCGTCGATGTGCCGGGAGAGGAATTGCCGGGTATAAAGGAACGGGGGACGCCTGCCGAGCCCGATAGCAAGGATGGTGAGATCGAAGAGCTTTTCATCGACTCACGGGAGAGCCTGCCGGTCGAGGGTGATGTTGACGGAACTGAACAACCTCCCGTTTCGTATCCGGGCCGGCTGGATTCGGATGCCAGGCGATTGTCCCTTGACGATTCCACCGGGCCGTCCTCAGGGCGGCGCGATGAAGTCCCTGAAGGCGGCATGGATGACGGACTCGACCGGATCGATATCGTTACCCCGACGCTGGCCGAAATTTACTTCAATCAGGGGCAGTTGCGGCGGGCGCTTGCCATCTATCGGCGGCTATTGGAAAATGATCCGGGGAACGACCGTCTGAAACGGTCTATTCAGGCGGTGGATGCCGCCATAGCGTCCGGCAGGGAGGGCCTCCCGGCAATGGAGCAGGAGCGGGGAAAAGCGAGCCGGAAAATAATTGAAGCGCCGGCGGAGGCCTCCGGCGCCGTGGAATTTCGCGATCCCGCCCCTGCCCCTGAAGCGAAGCCGAAGGAAAAAATAAAATTCAGATGGATAAAAAGGCCCGATGACCGGCGATAAGCGGAGGTCTCTCGCGGTGAATGAACGGGTGAGGGGCGCGCGCGGTCTCCTCGAACGACGCCGCTGTTCCGGGATGCTTGTCACCGATGTCGTGGATGTCGATTATATCAGCGGTTTTTCCTCCTCCCGCGCCCTTCTCCTCATCGGACGGACGATGAACCGTCTCTATACCGATTTTCGGTACCGTGAAGCGGCGGAGCGTTTTTGCGCGAACAACGACGGGTGGCGATTTACCCTCATCAAGGATGGCGGATTTTCCTTTCTTGCCGGTCAGTTGCGGCCGGGCGGTTCGGTTGCCGTTCAGTCGGATGTCATGACCGTTGACGAATACAAGCAGTTGCGCCGCGCCTTCCCGAAGGTGCGTTTTGTCCCTCTTTCCGGTGAAATTTCGGATCTTGCGCTCTCCAAGAACCCGCGGGAAATCGCCTGTATGAGAACAGCGGCACGGGTCGGCGATGCGGCGTTCGGGCGGTTTTGCGACCATCTCAGGCCCGGTATCGCGGAGCGTGAGGCCGCGGGCATGCTCGATCGGATATGTTCGGAGCTCGGCTCGGAGAAACCGTCCTTCGATACGATCGTTCTTTTTGGTGGAAGAAGCTCGCTGCCGCACGGCCGCCCCGGGTCAAGGAAATTGAAGCGGGGAGATTTCGTTCTTGTTGACTTCGGGTGCACGGTCTCCGGCCTCTGCTCGGACATGACCAGGACCATCGTGTTCGGGTCCGCCTCGAAGCGCCAGAGGGAGATATACGGCATTGTCAAGGAGGCCCACGATGCGGCTCTTGCGGGAGCCCGGAGCGGTTGCGCGGCGCGCGCACTCGATGCGGTGGCCCGCGCGATTATTCAAAAAGCGGGATTCGGCGATGCATTCGGTCATGGGGTGGGTCACGGCGTCGGCCGGAGGGTTCATGAGCGGCCCCGGCTTTCCCCGCTTTCCAGGGATATTCTGCAGGAAGGAAGCGTGGTGACCATCGAACCCGGCATCTATCTGCCGGGCTTCGGCGGCGTGCGGATTGAGGACATGATTGTGCTGCGGAAAAAAGAATCGACTCCCCTCACCTCCTCTCCCCGCGAGCTCATCGAGCTGCACTAGTTCCCTCACCCTGCGGGCAAAATTTTCCCCTTCTTCCCCGTGCGAGACATCATAACTTTATCACGGATAGCAGCTTAGACTTATTTCCGTTAGTAAAAAATCCGGAAAGACGGAGCGCCCTCTTTAGTTCCATGATTGTATATAATATATTCATTATATTCATTAATTACCCCTTTCATGCGGCTGGGTACCGCCGACGGGTGGAAGGTATATCCGGGCAACAACCTGAGCAGGCGGGGCATAAAACTTTTCGTCGTTCCCGTGCCGGAGAAAGAAATGATTATTCAGACATACTCTCCGGAAACCGCAGCGCGGAGCATTCCCCTTATTTTCCGCACGGGCGTTTTCCAATCGTTGTGTTTCCGTGGCGCGCTTCTTTTGTTGCTTCTCATCGTCGAAAGGAGTCATGCCGACGCCCATGACTACTTCGCGGGTCTGGGAAAAGCCGGTGGCGCGCAAATCCCCCAGTATGTATTGATCCTGACTGGGGGGACCGCCCTATTTTCATTTTTAATCGTACTTATCAAGCCGACCATCGGAGTAATGCTCGCAATGCTGCTTTTCCCGTTTGTGACCCAGGATGCCGAGATGACGATACCGAAGCTGCTGGCATCGGTGCTGCTCGTGGGATTTTTTGTTGCGTGGTTGACCTCGAAAATTACCTTGAAGGAGGCAAGGCAAAGGCGAAAAGGACTATTATGGGTGTGAACGGGCGCTCCAGTTATTCATGCTCTACGTACTGGTCAATGCCGGGTATGGAATGTTGAAGGGGATTTCTCCACTCGATATTGTGCGGGATTGTATCCCGATTTCAAGCCTGGTGATTTTCCTGATCATAAAACGATTTATTAAAAACTCAAAAGATATTGTTCAATTGGAGAAGCTTGAATTTTTTCTTATCCTTATATTCGGGGTTGATTTTGCCATAATGACGGTGACGAATTCTTCCACGCTATATCACTATTTTCATTTTCAGATCGATCCGAGCGCTCTTCAAATGCTTACGCTTTTTTATGTCAGCATGGTTGGTTTCATCAGTTTCCAACCGATCGCGGGCATTATTCCTGTTTTGTATCGTTGCTTCCTTGTGTTATTTGATCAATACGGATAACCGAACGCAATTCATCATGGCGGTAGCGGGGGTCGGTAGTATCATGTTCATCACCAAAACCACGCGTATGAAATTGTTTTTTTCCTTTTTAATGGTGTTGATGGTCTGCTCGATGTTGTTCCTGGCAGAGAAGTACAATCCCGGGGACATGGAATATAAGCTCTCAAAGCTGCAACAAATCAAGGATACGCGCGGTGATGTGGCCATAGAAGATCGCATCGGAGAGGCGCAACAGTGCTATGCATTGTTTCTCGGCAATCCGATCCTGGGGGTCGGGGCGGGCTATAGTTACAACATGTTTCGTAACTTTTATAAGGGAGAGCGGGATGTTTATGTAAAGACCAATTTTACCCACTCGGACATCATGTTCATGCTGTCAAAGCTTGGAGTAATCGGGTTGTTCCTTTTCCTGTGGTTTTATTACAACATCACGAAACTTTCCTGGATGGTCTGGAAAAGGGCTCCCACCGCGGAAACGAGGGGGAAAGGGCTTGTCTGTTTTCTTGTTTTAATTACCGCGCAGATCATGGGTCAGAGCACGCCGGTCATACAGACCCGCAGCGATGCTTTTCTCTTATCGCTGGTGATGGGATATACCTACTGTCTCTACCGTTTATACGTGGCCCGGGCGACGGAAGTCCGTGCCCTGGAACCGTTTTCGAGATATCGTATGGGGAGGATGCTGCCGTATGGCGAATATTCGCGGTGAAAAAAAATACGGGGGGAAAATCCTCATCATTGCCGGAGCCCGGCCCAATTTTCATGAAAATCGCGCCGATTGTCAGGGCCATGGATAAATGCGGCGAGCTTGAATACCGGATCGTGCACACCGGACAGCACTACGACGCGAATATGTCCCGGATTTTTTTCGATGAACTGGGAATACCCGCCCCTCATTACAACCTCGATGTCGGGTCGGGGTCCCACGCGGTCCAGACCGCGAACATCATGATCCGTTTCGAGGAAGTATGCCTTAAGGAAAGCCCGGATGCCGTCGTGGTGGTGGGGGATGTCAATTCCACCATCGCCTGCGGCCTGGTCGCTAAAAAACTCCGCCTGCGCCTTGCGCATGTGGAAGCCGGGCTGCGATCGAATGACCGCACCATGCCCGAGGAGATCAACCGGATGGCGACGGACGCCATTGCCGACTGTTGTTTCACGACCGAACCGCGGGGAACCGAGAATCTTTTACGGGAAGGGCACGATCCCGGAACCGTGCATTTTGTCGGCCATGTCATGATCGATAACCTGCTCTACCAGCGCGACAGGCTTCGCTCCGAAACGGTATCCGGCGCCGTGCGCTCATTGCGGCGGCGGATGAAAGGAACGTTCGCGTGCATGACCCTTCATCGCCCTTCCAATGTCGATTCAAAATCGACATTCTGCTCATTGCTGGACGCGGTCGCCGCTTGCGCGGGTGACGCGCCGGTTATTTTCCCATGCCATCCGCGGACTAAAAAAAACCTCGAAACGTTCGGGCTCATGCATCGTTTCATGCCGGATGACGGCGCCTCGCCGGTCGGGTCGGGCATTTATCTGTTGCACCCGCTTTCATACAACGAATTTCTTTATCTCTGGAAGGACGCCTCTCTGGTAGTGACCGACAGCGGCGGATTGCAGGAAGAAACCACGGCGCTGAAGATCCCCTGCATTACAATGCGTGAAACAACGGAACGTCCGATTACCGTTGAAATCGGATCCAATGTCGTCGTGGGAACGGACCCGGAAAAAATCATCCACTATGGCCGCCTGGCGCTCGCCGGAACGTGGAAACAAAGCGGGATTCCTCCATTGTGGGACGGCAAGGCCAGTGAGAGAATCGTTGAAACACTGAAGGCATGGGCATGAACGTGACCGGTTCCATCGACGTCTCGATCATCATCGTTTCATACAATGTAAAGATGTATCTGCTTGAATGCCTCGCCTCCATCAAGGCGAATTGCCGGAATTTATCCTATGAAATAATCGTCGTCGATAATAATTCGACGGACGGGTCGGCCGACGCGATAGAACGGTTGCACCCGGACATTGTCCTGATCCGCAACATGACGAACGATGGGTTTGCAATAGCGAATAACAGGGGCTATGAAAGGTCCATGGGGGAATTTATTCTGCTTCTCAACCCCGATACGCTGCTGCAGCGCCGGTCAATTGACGGCGTGCTTGAATTCATGCGGGAGGAACCGTCCGCCGGAATAGCCACCTGCAGAGTGGTCGATGAAGACGGGGCGCCGCAGAAGGTAAGCCAGGCGTTTCCCACCATCGCACGGAATATCGCCGGCGTTTTTTTCGTCGATCGCCTGTCGCGGGAAAAGCAGCGCCGTTTTTATTACGGCGCCAAACCGATACGGGTTGATTATGTCAGCGGCGCATTCATGTTCATCCGCCGCAGCGCGCTTGGACCGGGACCCCTTCTCAATCCCGATTACTTCATGTATGCCGAGGAGAAGGACCTCGCGTTGCGGCTCAGGCGGGCCGGCTGGCATACGTATTTTATTCCGGATGGGGAGATTATCCATTTCGGCGGCCGGAGTACGGCGCTCATGCCGGCGCGGATGTTTCTGGAGTTGCAGAAAAGTCAGGCTAAATTCTATATGAATCATTATCCCGCCGCGTACGCACTTGCCTTGTGCATGAGCTGGTGGCTGGTGCTGGTTTCGGTGACGATGGTTTCGTTTCCCCTGTTTTTTTCGGCGAAGGCGCGAATCCGCCTGCCGTTGTTCGCCCGTGCGGCCGCGGTCTTTCCCGGCTATGTCCTGAAGCTGTTTTCATCGCGACGGCGCGCAATCGCATTGCCGCAAGGGACAATCGCATGATTACGGGTTTCGACATCATTTGCTTTTCCAGCGACTGGAAACAGGATCCGCTTTCGAAGCACCATATCATGAGCAGGCTTTCGAAACGCAATCGGGTGCTGTGGGTAAATTCCATCGGCATGCGCACTCCAACGCTCACCGTCGCCGATGCCGGAAGGATTCTGGCCAAGTTGAAGGGGTTTCTCCGCGGAGTCGAAAAAGTAAATGAAAACCTGCATATACTGTCTCCGATTGCGGTTCCGTTTCATCGGATAGCGTTGGCCGCGTATATCAATAAGCTGATTCTGGGGATGCAGGTGAACCATTATTGCAGAAAATTCAGGGTTCGGTCGCCCATTTTCTGGACCTTTTTGCCGAATGCGGTGAAGCTCGTCGGAAGCTTTCACGAACGATTATCGGTGTATTACATGACCGATGATTTCACCAAATTCACCGGCTGTCCCTCCGACGCCATGGAAAAAATGGAGAACGAGCTCATCGATCGATGTGATTGCGTCATCGCTTCGGCCCGGGAGCTTGCACGGAAAAAGCGGCGCGGCGAAAAGATAATCCACGTCATAACTCATGGGGTGGATCACGAGCTCTTCGCGACGTCGCTCGCCATGTCCCGAGACCGGGCGCCGGCGGATATACGCGACATTCCGGGGCCGGTATTGGGATTTTACGGCGAACTTAACGATTGGATCGACGTGCGGATGATTGCCGAGGCGGCCCGTAAACGTCCGGCATGGTCGTTCGTATTGATCGGCCGCGTCGCCGGGGAACTCGGCACCATCGATTATCTCAAACAAATTCCAAATGTTCATCTCCTCGGCCGGAAGGAATATCGGGACCTGCCGGCCTACTGCGCCGCGTTCGACGCGGCGCTCATTCCCATGAAGATCAATGACCTTACCATTTGCGTCAATCCGCTGAAGCTCCGGGAATATCTGGCCGCGGGCATTCCGGTCATTGCGGCGCCGCTTCCTGAAATCAAGCCCTACGCGGACGTGGTACGATTCGCGGTTACCGCCGACGAACTCATCGCCGCCTTCGAGGCGATAGCGGCGGCTTCCGGGGATGGAAAACCGATGGCCGCGGCGCTCAGCCGCAGGGTGCTGCTCGAAAGCTGGGACAGCAAGGTTGAAGAAATCTCCGCCGTGATCCAGGGCGCCCTGGACTCGGCAGAGAGGATAGCATGACGTGGACCACTGAAATAAGCCCCCGGCGCAACCTGTTTGCCATTGATTTCAAGGAAATCTGGCGCTACCGCGACCTCATAGCTCTTTTTGTCAATAGAGATTTCGTGGCCCAGTATAAGCAGACCATTCTCGGGCCGCTCTGGTTTCTTCTGCAGCCGCTTTTTTCAACCGTTATTTTCACGGTCATTTTTTCAAATGTGGCCCACATTTCCACGGACAACGTTCCCCCGTTTCTCTTCTATATGGCCGGGACCGTTGTGTGGGGATATTTTTCGAACTGCTTCAATGCCACGTCCAACACGTTTGTAAACAATGCGGCCATTTTCGGCAAAGTGTACTTCCCGCGACTTGTCATGCCGGTATCGATCGTCATCACTCGATTCATCATGTTTATCATCCAATTCGGACTGTTCGCGGGATTCTACTGCTACTTTTTCCTCAAGGGCGCCCCTCTCAGGCCGAATCTGTGGATGCTGAGCATGCCGCTTCTCCTGCTGCAAATGGCCCTCATGGGTCTCGGATTCGGCATACTCGTCTCTTCACTGACCACCAAATACCGGGATCTCTCGTTCCTGGTGGCATTCGGTATACAGCTCTGGATGTACGCCACGCCGATCGTGTATCCCTTATCGCAGGTTCCGTCAAAATACCGGCTGCTCATGAACCTGAACCCCATGACTTCGGTCGTCGAGGTGTTCCGTCTCGCGTTCCTTGGACAGGGAACCGTCAGCGTTTCCGGCATCTGGTGCAGCTGGATCATGACGATACTGGTTCTCGGCATAGGCACGGTGCTGTTCAATCGTGTCGAAAAAACGTTCATGGATACGGTTTGAAATGTCCGATTGCGTCATAAGAATTGAAGGACTATGGAAACAGTACCGGTATGGCGTCGTATCGCACCGGTATTTGTTCAAGGATCTCCAGTCGTGGTGGGCGCGTGTGCGGGGAAAAGAGGACCCGAATTCAAAAATTGATGGGACTCAGGCAAAGGGAGCCGGGTTGAACGGGGCGTCGTTCGATGACCGGTTTTGGGCTCTGCAGGACATTAACCTCGAAATAAAATCGGGCGAGGCCCTTGGGATTATCGGACGCAACGGAGCTGGCAAATCAACGCTGTTGAAGATTCTATCCCGCGTCACAGCTCCGACGCAAGGGGCGGTAAAAATCCGGGGGCGCATCGGCAGCCTGCTCGAGGTCGGCACCGGTTTTCATCCCGAGCTCTCGGGTCGCGAGAACATCTTCCTGAACGGCGCCATCCTCGGAATGAGAAAGAACGAGATTCAAAAAAAATTTGATGAGATCGTGGCCTTTGCCGAAGTCGAAAAATTCATCGATACGCCGGTGAAGCGCTATTCGAGCGGAATGTATGTACGCCTGGCCTTCGCCGTAGCGGCGCACCTGGATCCGGAAATACTGGTAGTTGACGAAGTGCTGGCGGTCGGCGACGCTCAGTTTCAGAAAAAATGCCTGGGGAAAATGGGGGAAGTGAGTAAAAATGAGGGTCGAACCGTCTTGTTCGTAAGCCATAACATGACCGCCATAAAAAGCCTCTGCCGACAAGCAGTCTTGCTGGAAGCGGGAATGATTAAAAGCCGGGGCGAAACGGGCGACGTTGTGGATGAGTATTTAAAATCGACGATGGCCCTTCATGAACGGATATGGGAGTACCCTGAAAACGCGCCGGGTAATGAGAAAGCGCGTCTTCGGCTTGCAAGGATTCGAATAAATCACTCCGGGATGAATCAGGACGCGATAAAAGTTGACACCCCGCTGATCTTTGAATTTGAAGCGTGGAACTATGTTGAAAATGCCCTGTTGAATTATAGTCTTGTCATTTCCAACAATGAAGGATTGGTCGTCTTCAACGATTGCTCCGATGCGGTGTCATGCCCGGTGGGGATTTTCAGGGGTGCGTGCCATGTTCCGGGCAATTATTTGAATGATATCAGATATACCGTGCGAATTTTATTGGTCAAGGATCAATCGATAGGCTTGATAGATATGCATGACGTATTGGTATTCGATGTACATGATATTGAGCGGCAAGGGGGGTGGATGGGCAAATGGCTTGGCGTCATGCGGCCTCATTTCCATTGGGACACGGAAACAATCCCGATAACGACATTACAAATGGATATATAATATGCCAATGAGCCGGTCACGGTTGGCGGATGACATGCTGCCCCCCGTTTTTAAACGGCTAGTTGGTGCGCCTATTGACAAAAAGTAAATTCCGGAAAGCGGGGTCCCCGGTCGGAATCAAAGCCCATGTGTGCAGCGTTTGCGGAAAAGCCACGGATCATTTCCTCATGCTGGACAGGCGCTTTCTCGAAAAAATGGACGAAGCCGGCTATGTGCACTCGTTATTCATGGAGGAGACATGCAATTGGCTCGATTATGGCTGTCCTTTCTGCCAATCATCCGACCGCGAAAGACTCTATGCACTGTACATCAAACAACAATTCTCGACACTTCAGTGGTCTCATGGATATCGATTCATTGATTTTGCGCCGGCGCAACAGCTTTCGAAATTACTGCGGTCCTTCCCTCTATTGGAATATCGAACCGCCGATCTGGTGGCGGAAGGCGTTGACGATAAAGTTGATATAACCGATATGAACATATATCCGGCGGATTTCACCGATTTCTTTCTCTGTTCGCACGTTTTGGAGCATGTTGCCGATGATCGAAAAGCCATGCGTGAACTATATCGCATTCTGAAACCCGGAGGATGGGGAATATGCATGGTGCCGATTGTGATAGGGCTTGAAAAAACGCTTGAGAATCCATCAATCGTCGATCCGAAGGAACGGTGGAAATATTTCGGACAGGACGATCATGTGAGGTTATATGAGCGGAACGATTACATCGGGCGACTTGCCGAGGCCGGATTCACCGTCGAAGAAGTTACGAAGGACAATTTTGCCGGCATTGATTTCAAGTCATATGGGATAAAGGAAAGATCAGTATTATATGTAGTAAAGAAGCATTGAATATGGTTAAAATAGTCCGCAGTACTTTGCGATTCGAGGCGGCGGACGCAGAAGGGGAAAATGCGATTATTTCCCGCATAAGGCGTAGATAAGTTATTTTCCACGCAGGTAATCGGCGGTTTCCAATCGTTTTTTTTTGTGATGGATAGCAATTTTTAGGGGGTATCTATGAATCGAGCTCCACAAGACATCGGGAAGAACTATCTGGGTATTGTTAAACATATGGAGGATTGTCTCCGGACATATGGAGATAATTTCCGTGGGGTTGATTATCCGAAAAAAGAATATGTGGATAAAGATTACCGCGTAATGCTCGATGTGATTCGTGAAAAAAAACAAATATCCCTGCTCGACTTCGGCTGCGGCTGCTCCCATCTGTATGAATATATCCTTAAACACAACTATGATTTTATTGATTACAGCGGCTTAGATATTTCAAAACAATTTTATGAATTGTCGAAAAAGAAATTCCCCGGCAAAACATTTTATTGCATGGATATAAATGACGGGTCCTTTAAACTGCCTTCATTCGATTATATTGTCATGGCCGGTGTTTTTACGGAAAAATGCGAGCTGACTTTTGAAGAAATGTTCGCATATTTTAAGGGAACAATTCTAAAAATATTCCCTTATGCTACAACGGGCATTGCTTTTAATGTCATGTCAAAACATGTCGATTGGGAACGGGACGACTTGTTTCATCTGCCCCTGGATCTTCTTGCCGACTTTCTTACAAAGAATATATCACGGAACTATGTCATCAGAAATGATTACGGTCGTTATGCATATACCGTCTATGTTTACAGGTAACCTTTAAAAATAAGAAACGAAATGCCGGACAAAAAACCAATCTATATCACCCGCCCCTATCTCCCCCCTCTTCAGGAGTTCATGCCCTATCTTGAAGAGATCTGGGAAAACAAGTGGCTCACCAATGCCGGACCCTTTCACCAAAAATTGGAAACGGCGCTTGCCGAATACCTTGGCGTCAAGCATCTTGCCCTTTTTGCCAACGGAACGATTTCGCTGGTAACGGCGCTCCAGACGCTGCGGATCAAGGGCGAAGTCATAACAACTCCTTATTCTTTCGTTGCAACGGCCCACTCTCTCGTCTGGAACTCCATTACGCCCGTGTTCGTGGATATTGATCCCGTTACCTGTAATCTCAATCCGGACAAAATAGAAGAGGCCATCACTCCGCAAACTACCGCAATCATGCCCGTTCATTGCTATGGAAACCCATGCAATGTTGAACGTATTGAGCAAATCGCGGACACTTATGGTTTGAAGGTCATTTATGACGCGGCTCACGCGTTTAATGTCAAATACAAAGGCGGGAGTCTGCTTCATTATGGCGATTTGTCGGTGCTGAGCTTTCATGCGACCAAGGTCTATAACACCTTTGAGGGCGGCGCCATCATCTGCCCGGATGCCAAGACCAAGCAGCGGGTTGACTACTTGAAAAATTTCGGTTTTGCCGATGAAGTAACCGTCATGGCGCCGGGAATCAACGGCAAGATGAACGAGGTGCAGGCCGCATTCGGTTTGTTGCAACTGAACTATATCGAAGCCGCTATTGAGCGTCGCAAGGCTATCGATGCGTATTATCGGCGGTCATTCGCCGGCGTTCCCGGCATCACCTGCCTTTCCCGGTCGCCGGAAACGGTTCACAGCTATCCCTATTTTGTAATCCTGGTTGGCGCCGATTATGGAATCAGCCGCGACGATCTTTACCGGCGGCTGCGGGAAAACAATATTTTCGCGCGCCGCTATTTTTATCCGCTCATCAGCGATATGCCAATGTACCGTGGTTTGCCCTCCGCTTCCATAGATAATCTGCCGGTCGCCCGGAACATATCGGAACACGTATTATGCCTGCCCATTTACCCGGATCTGAAGGATGAAGAAGTTGATTTTGTGGTTGGTATAATAGCAAAGAAATAATAAGCGTGGTATGAAAATAGCTGTTATGCAGCCCTACCTTTTCCCCTATATCGGCTATTTTCAACTGATATCCGCCGTCGATCGGTTCGTAGTCTATGACGATGTTGCTTTTATTAAGCAAGGGTGGATCAACCGCAACAGGATTCTGGCCAAAGGTAATCCGCTTTTTTTTACCATACCGCTCAGCGGTGCAAGCTCCAACGCGCTTATTCGCGATATACGCATCAACCGCGAAGAATTTCCCTTCTGGCGCGGCAAATTTTTAAGGACATGGATCAGTATTACCGCAAGGCTCTCCACTACGACAAGGTATTTCCGGTGATCAGGAATGTATTAAGCGGAGAACCGGAGTTCATTGGCGACGTGGCAATCCGTTCGCTCAAGGCCGTTTGCGATTTTCTCGGCATTACTACCGAATTAATACCATCATCCGCAATCTACCGGAATAGCTCGTTGAAATCTCAGGACCGAATAATAGATATCTGCCGCAAAAAGGGAGCTGTTGCGTACCTCAATCCAATCGGTGGAATTGAACTATACTCGCGAGAACGGTTCAGATCCAACGGCATAGAGCTTGCCTTTCTGAAGCCACGCGATATACCATATGTTCAGTTCAAAGGACCATTCGTGCCATGGCTTTCAATAATTGACGTATTGATGTTCAATCCGTCGGAGATCGTGCAACACTTTCTCGGTCACTATGATTTGGTATAAACCATGAAAGAAATGGGCGGCTATTTTGAGCTGGAATTGGCGAAAATGCGGGAATATCATTCCTCCGCCCTGCGGCTCAATTCGGGCCGAAATGCGCTTGAATATATCCTGTTGCACCGCAACTATAGTCGAGTTTATATTCCCGCTTATAGTTGCGTTACTTTGCTGACGCCCTTCAGAAGAACAAAAACAGAATTTATTTTTTATCAGATTAACCGGCATTTTGAACCGGCACACCTCCCGTATCTCGCAAAAAATGAAGCGATTCTGTATATTAATTACTTTGGCATGTGCGATAATATCGTACAGAAACTCGCTGCGAATGTATCCAACCTTATAATTGATAATTCGCATAGTTTTTATTCATTGCCGCATCCGGGAACATCGGCATGTAGCGGTGGGGCCAGCATGAATGCCGCGAGCCCCACCGGAATATTGATGAAAAAGATCACCCGCCACGGCAGCCAGTGCACGATCAGGCCGCCGATCAGTCGGTCCCAGCAGCGGCCCGATCAAAGCCGGTATGATCACGAAATTCATCGCCTGCAACAGCTCCGCCTTGGGGAAGGTGCGGATGATGGTCAACCTGCCGACCGGCATCGTCGTCGCGGCACCGATACCACGGCGGGATGAGCGCGGCAACCAGCATGGCGACATTCAGCGACAGCCCGCAGAGCAGCGAAGAGAGCGTGAATACCACGATTGCCGTACCGAACACGCGGCGCGTGCCGAAAACGGTCTGCCATCCAGCCGCTGACCGGTATGCACACGGCCAGGCTCAATATGTAACTGGCGACGACCGCCTTGAGGCTGAGCGGCTCGACATGAAGGCTCGCCGCCATGGAAGGCCATGGTGGATTGCCAGTTGCTCCATGAACAGCGCGGTGGCCACGACCCAGGGCAGGTAACGCTTGACAGTAGTGTTGTCCATCCGATTACCAGTTGGGATCCAAACAGGCGGAATCATTCCATGAAAACTTGGGAAATCAAAGCACCGCGAACTTCGCCGGATTCAATCGGCAATACCCGCGACTGCGGTCGCGCTTAACCCCCGCGGGTGGATTATCCCCGGCATCTTTGCCGGGCTTGAATCGTCGGCAAATGCGACAGCACCGACCGCGTTTACCGCAACGAGCAGCAAGCCGACCCGCGCTCCAGCATGTGGGGCGCGGAGCCGGGCTTTTATGGGACGACAAATCAATTCGTGCCGGCTATGGATCAGTGGCTGAACAAAATGTCGGCGATGATGCCGGTGGTGATCGTAACCAGAACAAAATCGTTGCCTGACTGGACTCAGTGATAACCCCTGGGCGGTGCTCTCAGGTTATGTTGGTGCCAGTTATTGACGACGTGCCGCCTGGAGCGTTCCGAGCGCGGAAGCCGATCGCCATTGCGTTATCCATGGGGACCGGCTCGCATTCCTGACGTTGGATGC
>CAWJXL010000003.1:0-237478 GCA_963846695.1 uncultured Fibrobacterota bacterium
ATCAGGCCATGCCATCTATTGGTATCGGTTGGGGAGGACCCGGTAGTCAATCGTGTACCTATGCCGATATCTTCGGTGGTGTTCCACGTTCCCCCGCTGGTGACAGAATCCGAACCCGTACCGGCATTCACTCCATTGATATAAAGCGCTATGGGGGTCGTCGGTCCGTTCCGGACGCCGACGATATGCACCCACGTGCCCTGCGTCGAAGCTGCTATTCCTCCCGCCGGCGTTCTCTTCGACTGCGCCCCGCCGCTTGCCCGTTGTTCCATAAGAGAATATTCATACGAGGTGGTAGTACCCGCCGTACCGCGTTCAAAAAGGTGGTACTGTCCAGCGGTGGTGGTGCCCTTTGAAATTATTGCCGGAGTACTCCCATCCCCGGTGGTCCAATTCGACAGAACCCATGCTGAAAAAGTATAAATTCCCTGTGAGGGAAAACATACCTTGCTCGGCGGAGATTCGGTATTGGGCACCCAGAATCCCTGAGTTGTCCCGTTGAAGCTTCTGGCGTTTCCGATCACTCCGGACACAACCGCAGGAGCCGCTATGTTCGTAGCGGTATACCCATTCACCGTCGCGTCATTCGCATTGCCGGCGCTCGTTTCACTGAAGTGGTACACCGCCTGATAGCCGTTGCCGGTATCGAAAACCGCCGCACCGTTGGACGCGTTGGCCGCACTGCCGTTACCATAGTGCATCACGATACTCTGCGAGGAGCTGTTTCCAAACACGGTGTCCACCAGTACCCAGATTACTGCCGTATCATTCGTCGGCGACGAGTAGTCGATCTGGTACGGGAACGCCTTGGTATAGTCGGTTTTCGAGAAACGGACATCGATTGCTCCGATGCCGGGCTGGTAGTTCACCTGACCGAATCCCGAGAAATTCGAAGGATTGAGGCGCACAAGAACAGGGAACCTGGTTACATTGTTGACGACGTTCGCGCCACCCGACGTGGTATTGAGTCCAATGGACAAATGATGCGACCATGCGGTGTAATTCTCGACCGTGGTGAAGGAATAAACGCCTGACCAGGCGCCGGCGCCGGCGCTGTTTGCGGCATTCACACGCCAGTAATAGGTCGTTGCGGACACGAGCAGACCGATGGCCTGAGAGGTCCCGGTAATGCCGGGTTGGTCAAGAATCGTCGATGAAAAACCGGAGGACAGCGATACCTGCGCCTCATACGAGACGGCCATCGCGACCGTACCCCAGGTCAAGGTCGGCGACGGCGGCTGATTCGAGGCTCCGTTCGCCGGAGTAGCAAGCACCGGAACTCCCGGTGTCGGTGGAACGGTCGTGAAGCTCCAGGCAGTCGACCATGCAGTCGTTGCGCCATTACCGGTTGCACCGGCCTCCCAGTAGTAGGTTGTCAAGGAAGCGAGCCCGCTCACCGCCTGCGAAGTTCCGGAGATTCCGGTCTGGCTGAATGCGGTGGTTCCGAACGCCGAAGAGGTCGAGACCATGAGCGCGTATGCATTCGCTCCGGCTACCGCTCCCCAGTTAGGCTCAACGAGACAGGCTGGTTTATCGCCCCGTTTGAGGGACCGGAGAGAACCGGGGCCGCAATTATCGTTGTAAAACTGTCTATGGTCGACCAGGAAGTGGTCAAACTGATGCCGTCATAGGCATTGACCTCCCAGTAATAGGTCGTGTAATTGGAGAGCCCGGTCAGGGCCTCGGATACTCCGGTGAGGCCGGTCTGGCCGACAATCGTTGAAGCAAAGGTCGTAGTGTTGGAAATCTGGATGCCGTAAGATTGCGCGCCGCTCACCGCCGACCAGCTCAGGGTCGGCGAGGTGGTTGATTGATCGCATTGCTGGCCGGCAGAAAGGGCATTGGCATCCCAGGGGCCAGGGTGGAAAAGCTGCCAAGAACGATGACCAGGCGGTCGTTCCGTTTCCGTTTGTCGCATCCACCCGCCAGAAATAGGTCGCGCCGCCGGCGAGCCCGGCGGGCGCGGCGGAGAGGCCGCTGAGTCCGGCCTGATCGGAAACTATCGCCGCGCCGAACCCCGCCGCGGTCGCCACCTGCACCTCATAGGTCAAGGCGCCCGATGCGCTGTTCCAGCCGAGGGTGAGCGCGGTGGATTGACCGACCGAATTATTGGTCGGAGAAGAAAGCGTGGGAACCGACGGCAGAGGATTAATACTCACGAGCGTCTGGTTCGCATTCTGATTTGCGTAGCACAGCGCTATCCAACTCGCACTGCGGGCGGTATTTTCGATGCGGACCTCGTTAAGCGATCCGTTCAGGATACGACCGGTATTTGTTGAATTATAGCCTATACAGGTGGTCTGAGGTGTTTGAGTATAAACGATACCTGAATTGCTGCTTCCCATGCTGTTGACACTCTGCAAACCGGCGGGAACTGCCCCATTTTGATAATACCCCTCAAAAGAACCCGCGGGATTGAAAACGCCGGTAACATACTGCCACCCGTTGCCGGGCAATTCCGTAGCGGCAGTGCCGTTCCATGCAGGCCAACTGCCGGCGGCATTATTATAAAACATGACATTGGTGCCGGTGGTGCCCTCCTCCTCAAGTGAAGGAGAATTGGCAAGGGAAATAATTTGCTGTGCACTTGCGGCTCCGCTCGCAACATTCACCCAGGCGGACAGGGTAACGGTGGCCGGAGCGCCCGAATTGCCTGCAATCCTGAAATCGCTCGTTCCATTCAAGTTCCATCCCGAGTCGATCGGCGCAGGAACTTTGGTGGGCGTACTCCCGCTGTCGGTAAGGCCGACCGTATTGGCTCCCGTTGCATCGGTCAAATCCTGCATATGATAAACCCCGATAAATCCATTGCCTGAGGTGAAAACCTCCGGCCCGTTCGATTGGCTTGCCGCGCCGCCATTGCCGTAATGCATGGTAATCGTCTGGGCCGAACTGTTTCCCAGCACCGTGTCCAGCAATACCCAGATTTCGGCGAGATCCCGCGTCGCATCCCAGCGCTGGATCTGAAAGGGAAGCGGCTTGGTATAATCCGCGGACTTCGAGAAGCGGATATCCGCACCCCCGGCCTGCACCGAGCCGAACCCGGAAAAGTTTGATGAGGTAAGACGGACCAGAACCGGAAAATTGTAAACATTATTGGCGACATTCGCACCACCCGAAGTGGTGTTAAGCGCAATGGGTATATGATTCGACCAGAGGCTGTAATTTTCGACCGTGGTGAAGGAGCTGGCGCTTGACCAGGAGCCCGTGCCGCCGGCATTCGTTGCGTTGACACGCCAGTAGTAGGACGTAGTCAACGACAGCGGACCTACGGTCTGGGAAGTCCCGGTGATGCCGGGCTGGTCAAGAATTGTGGGTGAAAAACCGGAAGACATTGATACCTGCACCTCATACGAGGCTGCGGTCGCGACCGACCCCCAGGTCAAATTCGGGGTCAGCGGCTGGCCCGCCCATTCGTTGGACGGAGTAGATAGCGCCGGAACTCCCGGCGCCGGTGGAACGGTCGTGAAGCTCCAGACGGCCGACCATGCGCCCGTGCCGCCATTGCCGCCGGTCGCAGAGACCTCCCAGTAGTACGTTTTCGAAGTCGCGAGCCCGCCCAACGTCTGCAAAAGGCCCGATAATCCGGACTGACTGAAAACCGTGGTCCCGAAACCCGATGCAGTCGATACCTGCACCGCATAGGAAGCGGCTCCAGTCACCGTTCCCCAGTTCAAACTTAACGATAACGGCTGATTTGTTGCATTATTGGTTGGTGTCGAAAGAACCGGAGCGGCGATGACGATGGTAAAGGTCCAAACGCCTGACCAAGCGGTTGGATCGGGACTTTGCGTAAGGGTGTTATCATAGGCATTGACTCGCCAGTAATAAGTAGTATAATTAGCAAGCCCCGGAATATTCAGAGTATTCGTGGTAACGCCGGTTTGATCCAAGAACGGGGTTGCAACAAAGGTGGGATCGGTTGTTACATATATTTCATAGGAGCTTGCACCGGTTATCAGCATCCAGGTTAAAGATCGGTGAGAGCGCTTGATTGATCGCATTGTTTGCCGGGGCGGTCAGCGGCGGTGGAATCCATGGTGTTGCAGTCGTAAAGGTCCAGACGCCCGACCATGGCCCGGTCCCGCCGGACCCGGTTGCGTCGACACGCCAATAGTAGGTTACATAATTTGATAAGGTCGGTAAGGCCTGCGACGTGGCCGTCACGCCGGGGAAGTCGTACACCGTTGACGAAAAATCTGGAGCGGTCGTCACCTGAACCTCATAGGATGTCACCGCGGCGCCGCTGCCCGACGTCCAGTTCAGAGACAAATTGACTATCGGCTGGTTAATCGAATTATTCGTCGGGGAGGAGAGTACGGGGGCTCCGGGACCAAGGATAAATGGGCTGAGCGATACGATGCCAGCCCCTACCGACGGCGGCATCTGGGTTTGATAGTTCAGGGCTACCCAGTTCGCACTGCGATACGCGGTATCGATGCGGAATTCATCCATGGAGCCGTTAAAATAGTCACTCGTCGACGCAATATGGTTATTGCATGCGCCCACCCATACATCCGCATAGCCATCGGCTTTGTTTACATAAGCCGTAGCCGAGAGTGTTTGAGCGGCGCCGTCTATGAAAATATTCTGTGTTGCCGGCGCCGTTGATGAAGATCCGGTACCCTGATATTCCCATGCTACATGGTGCCAGCCGCCGGTTCCCACGGTCGCGGTTGTCCGCATGTTCCCATAATAGTTAGAATAGGCGGGACAGGTTCCGGCGCCGAACCCGGTTCCATTGCAGAAAACAAAACCGTTAGACCCCGAGTGAAAGGTGGAGGTAAGATCGGCTCCTTTATCGAAAACTCCACCGCCGAGATTGCCGCTGCTGTTCAAATAGAACCAGCCGGAGACCGTCCATAGGTATTGAAAAGCGGGAGGCTTGCCATTGGCGCTAAGAACGGCGGTGTAGTCGTTGCCGCTGGCGCCGCCGAAGCTCTCGCCATACCCGATTGCACCCGTGGCCGTCGTACCCGTATTCATGGTGATGCCGCTCGTGTAGGTTCCGGTAACACCATCGGGACCGACATCGCTCGCATTGGCGGCGTTGTAATTCATGTGATAGACCAGACCGAAACCGTTGGCATGCGTCCATACCCGCGAAGGCGCCGAGGGTGATCCGCTGACGCCGGCGTTGCCGAAATACATCTTGAAGGTCGTGCTGGCGGTAACCGACACACTTGGAATCAGGACCCAGAATTCGGCATACATGTTGGCATTGTCGTACCGCTCGATCTCGAAGGGAACCGAATCGGTGTACCCGGTCTGGGCAAATCGGATGTCATAGCCGGTGCTTAGTGAGTTCGCGAATACCAGGGAGTCGCTGGAATTGCCGCCGTTCGCGATTTTTCCGTTGAGGCGGACGAGCACCGGGAAGTTCGTTTCGGCGGATCCGGAGAGCCCCGACGGCGCAACCGTAACGGTCCGGTTATAGGCCCATCCTCCATTGGTGAACTGCGCGTTGAGCGCACCGGGCAAGGCGAGAATCGCCAGTTGCACGAGCACGGCGGCCAGGGCGGTACTGTTCCCGAAGTTTTTTATTGAAAAGCCCCGTCGTAGAACAGCTTGTCCGCCTTTGCGCGAATCCATGAATCGAACCATACCAGAACCCTCTCCTTCTTTGGTGGACTATGGCATCAGGTTTAATTGATCATTTTTTGATTTGAATGGAATAATACATTTCCTCGTAACGGCACACTCCGTCAGTGTATAAAGCTACATCACCCAACATGTAGAATTCATGGCAAACAAACTATTTAGAAAAATAGCAATAGGAAGAAACATGAAATATAAGGAGATTCAATAGTAAAGTCAAGCTTTATTATTAACTTTTCTCCGCCTGAATGGCGGCGGCCATACTGCCGGCTTTGGAAACAGTGACAGTGCGGGGTATCGAGGTTCATCCACGGAAATACGGTTCCCTGCCGTGACCATTGTATTACACATTGAATCTATTTACGATACATTCATTATATGTCATACAACATGAAGCTGCCACGCCGCGTCCGTAAACGCCTGGCGATTTTCAAAGGGTTCCCTGGGTTTGATGTTACCAGTACCAGTAAAAGTCATTCCAAGTGTTCCAGCTTCAGGCCACTCTTTCAGCTTTCTTTTCTCACTCCCGGCTCCCGGCTCCCGGCTCCTGACTGCTTCTTTTTGCCCCCGCCGCCCGACGCAGTTCCTCAATATTTCCCGCGATTTCATGCGCCACCGTATCCTGGCCCGTCGATTTCGCCAGCGCCAGGGCTTGATTTGCCGCAACGATGGCATACCCCGGCTGCCCGATCTGCATGAAGAGTTCGCAGAGTCGGTTCAATGAACCCAGGTCCATGGAATTCACCTCCAGCGCTTTCCGAAAGCAGGCATCGGCATCGCTCCCCTTCCCGGCCTTTACAAGAGCACTGCCAAGATAGAGCCTTATTTCAATGTTCCGGGGATCGAGTTCGAGTGCCTTCCGGTAATGAGCAACGGCCTCATCGAACCGGCCGAGGCGCAGCAGCACGCCGGCAAGGTTATTATGGGCAATGGTGTAGGATGGGTCAAGGCTCAATGCGCTCCGGTATTCGGCGATGGCCTCATCGGTCCGCCCGAGTTGACGCAACTCATCGGCAAGATTGAGGTGGGCGGGCGCATACAGCGGGTAGATGCTCAACGCCCTCCGGAATTCGGCGATGGCCTCGTCGGTCCGCCCGAGTTGACGCAGGACGCAACCGAGATCGTAGTGGCCCTGCGCGGAGCCCGGGCTTATTGTCAATGCTTTTTGAAAATGCGCCATGGCCTCGGTCGTGTTTCCCATCTTCAGGTAGGCCGCGCCAATGTCGATGTGCGCTTCGGGATATTTATCATTGAGAGCTAACGCTTTCCGGTAACAGGTGAATGCGTCGTCCATCTTTCCCTGGCCCATAAACATGAAGCCGAGATTGTTGTACGCCATCCAGCATTCGGGATTCCTTTGAATGGTCGTACGATAAAGTATCTCGTTGTCGGCATACATCCCGCACTGACGCCAGGTTACAATCGCGAGAATGGTCAGGATCGTCAGTCCGGCGGCACGCGCGGCACCATCAAAAGGCTTTTTCAGCCCCGAGAGGGCCGAACTCAGGGCGGCGCCCGCGAGAACCAGCGGGCCGACTCCGGCAAGGTATTGAAAATGATCGGCGACAAACGAATAGCGAAACGGAAAAACATTGATAAACCCCAGCGCCGGGGAGAGCATTACGACAAAGTACCACAACACCGCGAGCGGAGCCCTCGAACGCCGCCGCACACACCAGAGGGCCAGGGCAAGCACGCCGGCCGCGCAAGGAAAAAGATATTGCCGCCATACCGCCTGGCTCACCACCCACCGCCGATAGATGAACGTCAGGTTCAGGGGAAGGATGAGTTTGCCCAGATAGAACCAGATCGCCCTGCCAGCGATGAGAACCCGTGCGATCCCTGAAAATGTGAACTCCCGGCCATTCGCCCCGATATAGGTGCGCTCCACCCATGCGGTAAAGAGGCCGAATGAGATTCCGGCCAGGAAAAAAGGCGCGAGCGGCAGGAGATCTTCTTTCCAATCGATCCGGCCTCGCTTCCACCAGAGGATGCCAAGCATGGCCGCCGGTAGTGGCGCGATGGCGGTCTTCGACAGGAGTCCCAGGCTGAATAATACGAATGAAGCCAGATACAACCGCCGGTTCCGCCCGCTGTCAAAGTGCAGGTACGTCAGGATGGCGCCGAAGAAAAATACTCCGGACAAACAGTTCTTCAGCTCCGAGATCCACACGACGGATTCGACTTCTATGGGATGAAGGGCAAAGAGCGCAGCCCCCAGCCATGCACCGGGTATGGCAAGTCGTCGCAGAATCCTGTACAGCAGAAACGAAGAAAGCGCATGCAGGAAAATGTTAAGCAGGTGATAACCGAGGGGGGCATCCCCGAAAAGACGGTGCTCGATCCAGAAGACGCTGTGCACAAGCGGATAGTACTGCTGGGTGGCGCCGAGTTTCGTCCATATTTTTCCCAATCCGGAAAACGAACGGAGTTCGGGTGGAGTAATATGGCTGTCGTCGTCCCACACCGGTTTGCCGTTCCATGCGGGATAATACGCAAACAGGGTTACGAGGAGCAGGAGCATGCCGTATATGCTATCGCGGTTGCAAAGGGATCCCCACCGTAATCCCTTTCCGGAGTTTTCTCCTCTGCATAAATTTTCCAATTCCCCTTCATGAAGATTCATTCGAAAGCGAAATCCTTTTAAAAGAAAAGTTCGAGAACTTCCGTTTTTAGTTTTCCTTACCGACTCCTGGCTTCTTCTTTTTCCCCCCTCCGCATCTCCTCGATATTTCCCGCGATCTCTTTCGCCAAAGCCTCCTGACCCGTCGATTTCGCCAGAATCATCGCCTTCTCCGCCGCAAGAATGGCATTATCCGGTTGCCCGATACGCATAAAGATATCACAGAGGCCGTTAAGGGTCTTTAAATCGGCGGGGTTCATCCTCAGAACCCTCCGGTAGCAGTCAGCGGCATCGCGATTCCGCCCGGCCTTCCGTAAGGCGTCGCCAAGATCAAGAAGCGTGCCGATAGAGCTGGAATCGATGTCGAGCGCCTTCCGGAAACAAACGATTGCCTCCATTACCTGTCCCGTTTGCATGAGCGCTTCGCCGAGACCGACCTGCGCATCGATATAATCGGGCCTGCCATCGAGCGCTTTCCGATATTGCGTTATCGCCTCATAGATCCGGCCGGTCTGCATCAGGACATTGCCCATATTATAGTAGCCTTCCCGGAAGGTCGGGTTGAGCTCGATTGCCCTTCGATAGCAGGCCAGCGCCTTATCCGGTCGCCCGGTATTTTGATAGACAAAACCGAGGTTGTTGTGCGCCATCAGGCAGGTTGGATTATTCCTGATTACCGCCTTATACAGCGACTCGATATCGGCATATATTCCGCACTGACGCCAGGTTAATGCCGCGAGAGTAAAGAGGATAATCACCGGAAGCAGCCGTGCGGCGGAAGCAATGCGTCCTCGCATCCGGGAAATGGCCGAACTCAACGATGCGCTCGCAAGTACCATCGGGCCGACCCCGGCAAGGTATTGAAAATGATCGGCGACAAAGGAGTAGCGAAAGGGATAAATAGTAAAAAAACCCAGCGCGGGAAAAAGCATGACGATGAAATAACCGATCGCCGCCGCCGGCGCACTCGATCGATGCCTTAAAAGCCAGAGCGCGGAAATCAGCGAAACAGCGCCGATTGGGAAAAGATATTGCCACCACACCGCCCTGCACACCTCCCATCGTCGATATACAAAGGTGAGATTAACAGGGACGAAGAGCTTGCTCAGATAAAACCAGAACACCCTGCCGGCAATGAGACATCGCTCGATGAGGGAATAATTGAAATTAATAGCATCTTTTCCAATGACGAATTTTCGCTCTACCCATGCGGTGAAGAGACCGAATGAGATGCCGGCGAGAAAAAAAGGCAGCAGCGGTAAGAAATCTTTTTTCCATCGGAGCCGGCCGGTTCCCGCGCGCTTCCACCAGAGAATAACAAGCATGGCCGCCGGCATGGGCGCGATGGCGGTCTTAGCCATCAGTCCCAGGCTGAACAATCCGATTGAAACAAGATATGGTTGCAAGGTTCGCTTCCGGTCAAATTGAAGATAGCACAGGATGGCGCCGAAGAAAAACACCCCGGACAGGCAATTTTTCAGTTCAGAAATCCAGGCCACCGACTCGACTTCAATGGGATGAAGGGCAAAAACCGCCGCCGCCAGCCATGCCCCGGGAATTGCCAGCCTTCGCAGGATTTTGTAAAGCAGCAGCGAAGAAAGCGCATGCAGCAGAATATTGAGCAGATGATAGCCAAGGGGCGCATCTCCCCAGAGCCGATATTCGGCCCAGAAAACGCTGTGTACCAGCGGATAGTATTGTTGAGTGGCGCCGAGTTTCGTCCATATTTTTTCCAGCCCGGTGAACGAGCTGAGTTCAGGTGCGGTAATATGCCTCTCATCATCCCATACCGGTTTGCCGTTCCACGCGGGATGGTAGGCAATCAGGGCAGCCGGCAGCAGGAGCAGACCGACAATGAGATCACGATGCAACAGGAACACTTTCAAAAATCCTTTTAGGAAGGTCTCCCCTATTGGAGAAATTTGCCATTTTCTTTCGATTCATCATTATGTATCGGCCTTCCTTTTTATTATTTCGCTCCAATTCCCGGCACGCCGAATCCAGGTGCATGGCGCAGGCTTTCATGAAGTCCTCTTCGGCATGCGGGAGGTCTCCTAGTGCCTGATATGCGCGTCCGCGATTAAAAAAAACTTGCGGGTAATTCGCCGGTGCCGAAACAAGGCTTAACGCCCGGCTGAAGTCGCTTATCGCCTGCTGATAACCGCCTTTGGAACCCTAGGCGGTCCCGCGATTGACGTACGCATCAGGCGAGGACGGCTGGAGAACGATGACCCTGTTAAAGTCGGCAATCGCGTGATCGAGATCGCCTCGAAGACAGAATACAACACCACGGTTGTTATAAGCCTGTGCGTGAGAGGAATCAATCGCAACGGCCCTGGTGTAACAGACAAGCGCCTGATCGGGATCGTTGCGTGCCTGATATACTCGCCCCTTGTTAAACCAGGCCTCGGGACATTCCGGATTAAGCGCGAGCGCCCGCATAAAGTCATTCATTGCACGATCGTAATTACGGTTCAGGTAATAATCAAGACCTCGGTTGTTCCAGGCATCGGCGAATCCGGAATCGAGCGCAATCGCCCGGTCAAGGTCATTCATGGCGAGTACGTAATCCCTGTGCGCGCAATAACTCAGGCCACGGTCATTGTAGGCTTTCGCGAAGCGGGGATTAATCGCGATTGCCCGATTATAATCCTCCATGGCGCGTACATGGTCGCCTAACGCGTCATGAAGAACCCCGCGGTTGCTGTAGATCTCCTCATAGGAAGGATAGTGCAAAAGTCCCGTATTGTACTCCTCAAGCGCACGAGCATAGTCATGATTCAAATAGTAAGCATACCCGCAATTATTATAGGCTACCCCCGAAGGATATTTTCCGATGACGTCGGTCCACAGCGTTTCAGAATTTTTCCATACCGTGCAGCGTTCGTGAACAGCATAAACGAAAACAAGCGCTACGATACAGATGGCCGCCGAAACCGCAACCCTTACGTTTTTAAATCCGGGTGAAGCGACGACTCTTTCAACATAATGGGCAACAATAAAGGACAAACCGATATAGGCACAATATGAGAAACGATCCGCGGTAACCGCAGAGGTGGACACGGGAATAAAATGCAGGATAAAAATAACATTGACGAGGAAAAAACCGAAGCCGAAGATGAACGCCTTCGATCGTCTGAAATACCACGTCAATCCCCCTGCGGCAGCTACAAAAAGGGGCGAGAGTGAATACTTCAAGGGCAGGAATGTTGAAAGCGAATCGGGATAGGGATAGAGCGCCGAAAGCTTGACCGGGACAAAAAACCTAACAACATAGAACATGAATGAATAACCAGCGACAGCTATTCTCATAAAGACCGGCAACAGTCTATAGCCGTCGGGTGCTTCGCCGGCATGCTGGCCCACGATCGCCCACAGTCCGAGAATAATCGACAGTACAATGAATGGCGTCTTATCGATAAGCATCCTTATCGAAAATTTCTTCCCCCGGTAATAATCGATCAGGAAAAGGACCGCCGGCAGGGTCACCGCCGTTGCCTTGGATAGAAGCGCACAGATAAACAGGATGCAGGAAGCGGAATAGCGCAGCATCGGGGATCCAGTTCTTCTTTCGAGGTACGAAAGGTACCCTAGAATGGATGCCAGATAAAAGAAGGTGTACAGCAGATCTTTTCTGTCCGCAATCCAAGCAACCGACTCCACATGCATCGGGTGGATTCCGAACAGGAGCGCGCAGAGTGATGCGGCAAAATCATTTTTTAAAAGTTTTCGGATAAAAATAAAAACCATCAAAACATTGAGGAGATGAATCAGGAGATCGACGAGGATATATCCCACCGGATTGAGTCTGCCTGCGGCATAGTTCAGCGCAAAAGAAATAACGGTTATGGGATGATAATCGAGGCTGACAAAGGTTGTCGGGGATAAAATCCGGAGAATAGTATGCCATGAAAGGGAAAAAATAAATGGGTTCTCGGACACATACGCTTCGTCATCCCAGTTGGTAAAGGAATCATTCCATATGCCATAAAATGCAATAGCGGTCAGCATTATCGGAACGATGCTATACAGGCCCGGCCCGGAAAGCCATGACGGCCTCTTTTTATTTTGAATCGTGGTTATGACCATTTATACGAGTCTTTAAAAATATAAAACCGTCGATGTGCATATACGTAGAAACGTGAAGACGGAAAGTCACCATCAATCTTACTCAAGGGGAAGCTGAAAGCGGGGGGATTTCCTGTGTTCCGCACCCACGCTTCTGGTTTTTCCTTTCCGCCTATACCTTATTTTCGCTCCAATTCCCGGCACGCCGCATCCAGGTGCATGGCGCAGGCTTTCATGAAGTCCTCTTCGGCATGCGGGAGGTCTCCTAGTGCCTGATATGCGCGTCCGCGATTAAAAAAAACTTGCGGGTAATTCGCCGGTGCCGAAACAAGGCTTAACGCCCGGCTGAAGTCGCGTATCGCCTGCTGATAACCGCCTTTGGAACCATAGGCGGTCCCGCGATTGACGTACGCATCAGGCGAGGACGGCTGGAGAACGATGACCCTGTTAAAGTCGGCAATCGCGTGATCGAGATCGCCTCGAAGACAGAATACAACACCACGGTTGTTATAAGCCTGTGCGTGAGAGGAATCAATCGCAACGGCCCTGGTGTAACAGACAAGCGCCTGATCGGGATCGTTGCGGGCCTGATATACTCGCCCCTTGTTAAACCAGGCCTCGGGACATTCCGGATTAAGCGCGAGCGCCCGCATAAAGTCATTCATTGCACGATCGTAATTACGGTTCAGGTAATAATCAAGACCTCGGTTGTTCCAGGCATCGGCGAATCCGGAATCGAGCGCAATCGCCCGGTCAAGGTCATTCATGGCGAGTACGTAATCCCCGTGCGCGCAATAACTCAGGCCACGGTCATTGTAGGCTTTCGCGAAGCGGGGATTAATCGCGATTGCCCGATTATAATCCTCCATAGCGCGTGCATGGTCGCCTAACGCGTCGTGAAGCACCCCGCGGTTACTGTAGATCTCCTCATAGGAAGGATAGCGCAAAAGTCCCGTATTGTACTCCTCAAGCGCACGGGCATAGTCATGATTCAAATAATAAGCATGCCCGCGATTATTATAGGCTACCCCCGAAGGATATTTTCCGATGACGTCGGTCCACAGCGTTTCAGAATTTTTCCATACCGCGCAGCGTTCGTGAACGGCATAAACGAAAACAAGCGCTACGATACAGATGGCCGCCGAAACCGCAACCCTTACGTTTTTAAATCCGGGTGAAGCGATGACTCTTTCAACATAATGGGCAACGATAAAACACAAGCCGATATAGGCACAATATGAGAAACGATCCGCGGTAACCGTATCGGCCACGGGAATAAAATGCAGGATAAAAATAACATTGACAAGAAAAAATCCGAAGCCGAAGATGAACGCCTTCGATCGTCTGAAATACCACGCCGCTATGCCTGCGGCAACTGCAAAGAGGGGCGACAACACATACCGCAGGGGCAAAGATGCCGGAAAAGAAGAAGGATAGGGATAGTACACCGAAAGCTTGAGGGGAATGAAAAACTTGACAATGTAAAACATGAACGAATGGCAGGCGATGGAAATTCTTGTATAGAACGACAACACCTCCTGGCAGCCAAGCGATCCGCTTTCGTGCTGTCCCTTAATTGCCCACAGTCCGAGAAAAGTCGCCGTCATGAGGAATGGAATCTTATCAATAATCATATTTACCGAAAATTTTCGCGCCCGATAATAATCGATCAGGAAAAGGACCGCCGGCAGAGTCACCGCCGATGATTTGGATAGCAGTGAACAGACAAACAGAATGCAGGAAACGGAATAGCGCAGCATCGCGGATCCCGTTCTCTTTTCGAGGTACGAAAGGTACCATAGGGCGGATGCAAGATAAAAGAAGGTGTACAGCAGATCCTTTCTGCCCGAAATCCATGCAACCGACTCCACATGCATCGGGTGGATGCCGAACAGGAGCGCGCAGAGTGATGCAATGAAGTTTTTTCCGGAAATTTTCCGGATAATAATAAAAACCAGCAGAACGTTAAGGAGATGCAACAGGAGATCGCCGAGGATATATCCCGCCGGGTTGAGCCCGCCTGCGGCATAGTTCAAGCCGTAGGAAAGAATGGTTATCGGCTGATAATTGCCGCAGACAAAGGTTGTCGGGGATAAAATCCGGAGAATAGTATGCCATGAAAGGGAAAAAATAAATGGGTTCTCGGACACATACGCTTCGTCATCCCAGTTGGTAAAGGAATCATTCCATATGCCATAAAATGCAATAGCGGTCAGCACTATCGGAACGATGCTATACAGGCCCGGCCCGGAAAGCCATGACAGCCGACCCGTTTTTTGCACTTCGTTCATCGTCCTCCCGCAAGCACCCGGCATGCATAGTCAAGATGCATGGCGCAGGCTTTCATAAAATCCTCCCGAGCATGTTCTGGGTCCCCAATCGCCCGATAGGCGAGTCCGCGATTAAAATAGACCTGAGGGTATTTTGCCGGTTCCGGAACGAGGCGTAACGCCCGGCTGAAATCGCTTATCGCCTGCGAATAGCCGCCAGTGGCACGGTAAGCGTTGCCGCGATCGATGTAGGCGTCAGGCGACAACGGCTGGAGAGCGATTGCCCGATTAAAATCAGCAATTGCATGATCCGGGTCGTTTAAGGCCTGATAGGAACACCCCCGGTTATACCAGGCATCGACTGATTCAGGATTCAGCGACAATGCATGGGAATAATCGGCAATGGCTCCGACATACTCTCCCCTGCTGTTCCGGAGATTGCCGCGATTGTAGTATGCCTTGGCGAATCCGGGATCGAGCGCAATCGCCCGGTTGAAGTCATTCACTCCGCGCTCGTAATCGTTGTTTTCGCAATAATCGATACCGCGATTATTGTATGCATCGGCAAAACCTGGCTTCATGACGATCGCCCGGTCATAATCCTCCACAGCGCGTGCACGGTCGCCTAACGCGTCATAGAGAAGCCCGCGATTGTTATAGAGATCGGCATAGGAAGGATAGCGTAAAAGCCCCGTATTGTAATCTTCAAACGCCCGGACATAGTCATGGTTCAAATAATAAGCATACCCCAGGTTATTATACGCTATCGCGGAAGGATATTTTCCGAGAACGTCGGTCCACAATGTTTCCGAGTTCTTCCAAACTGTGCAGCGCTCGTGGACGGCGTATCCGAAACAAATCGCCACAAAACAGATTGCCGCTGAAACCGAAACCTTTAGGCTTTTCAATTGAGATAAAGCGATTCCCCTGTCTATATAATGGGCAACGATAAAGGACAGGCCGACGTAGGCACAATACGTGAAACGATCCGTCGTAACCGCAGAGCTGGACACGGGAATAAAATGCAGGATAAAAATAACATTGATGAGAAAAAAACCGAAGCCGAATACGAATGCCTTCGATCGTCGGCAATACCACGCCGCTATGCCTGCGGCAACCGCAAAAAGAGGCGATAGCGCATACAGCAGGGGCAGGGATTCCGAAAATGAAACCATATAGGGATAGAGCGCCGAAAGCCTGAGAGGAGCAATAAATTTTAACATATAAAACATGAATGAATAGGAGGCTATGGAAATTCTTGAATAGAACGACAGCATCCCTTGGCCGGCGAACGTTCCTGCATCGTGCTGCCCCTTGATGGCCCAAAACCCGAGAATAATCGAGGGTACAATGAATGGAATCTTGTCGGTAAGCATCGTTACCGAAAATTTCCGTTCCCGGCAATAATCGATCAGGAAAAGAACCGCCGGCAGGGTAACCGCCGTCGCTTTGGAAAGCAGCGAGAGGACAAACAGAATGCATGTTGCGCAGTAGCGCAGGGCTGCAGAACCGGTTCTCTTTTCGAGGTACGAAAGGTACCATAGAGTGGTTGCCAGATAAAACATGGTGCAGAGCAGATCTTTCCTGCCCGCAACCCAGGCGACCGACTCCACATGCATCGGGTGGATGCCGAACAACAGCGCGCAAAGCGATGCGGTAAAATCACTTTTGAAAAGTTTCCGGATAAAAATAAAAACCAGGAGAACGTTAAGCAAATGGAGGAGCAGATCCGCGAGGATATATCCCGCCGGGTTAAGCCGGCCCACTGCATAGTTCAGCGCGTAGGATAGGATGGTGAGGGGCTGATAATTGCCGCAGACAAAGGTTGCCGGGGAAAATATCCGGAGAATATTCCTCCATGACAGGGTATGGATGAGTCTATTCCCGGTAACATAGACATCATCATCCCAGTTGGTAAAGGAGTCATTCCATACACCATAAAATGCCACAGCGGTCAGCACTATCGGGACGATGCAATAAAGACCCGGACCGAAGAGCCATGTGAGCCGATTTTTATTTTGCATCGTGGTTAAGGTCATTTATCGAAACCTTTAAAAAAATTTCATTGGAATTATGAAAGTAAATTATTTTTCATTTTTTTCCTATTTTCTTTGCAATTCCCTGCACGCCACATCCAGATGCATGGCACACGCCTTCATGAAGTCCTCTCCGGCGTGTTCCATGTCCCCGTTGGCCCGATAAGCGCGTCCGCGATTAAAAAAGACTTGCGGGTAATTTGCCGGTGCCGAAACAAGGCTTAACGCCCGGCTGAAATCGTTGATTGCCTTCGAAAAATCGCCCTTGGAACCGTAGGCGTTTCCACGGTTGGCATACGCATCAGGCAAGGAGGGTTGGAGCGTGATCGCCCGATTAAAGTCGGTAATCGCGTGATCGAAATCGCCTCGCATGCAGAAAAGCACTCCCCGACTGTTATAGGCCTGTACATTGGCGTTATCGGCTTCTATGCTTCTGGTAAAACAGGCGAGAGCCTGATCGAGTTTGTCTCGGGCCTGGTAAATGCGACCCAGGCTGCACCACGCCGTCGCACACTCCGGATCCAGCGCTACGGCACGGGAATAATCGGCGATCGCGCCGGCGTATTCCCCCTTACTATTTAAGAGATTGCCGCGATTGTTGTATGCATCGGCGAATCCGGAATCGAGCGCAATCGCCCGTTCAAAGTCATTTATTGCTCGATCGTAATTGCCATTCAAGTAATAATCGGAGCCGCGGTTGTTGTACGCCTTCGCAAAGCCTACATCATGCGCTATCGCCCGGCTGTAATCTTCCGCGGCACGCGCATGATCGCCCAGCGCGTCGTAGGCAAGCCCGCGGTCATTATACCCGCCGGCATAGGACGGGTGTTCCGAAATCACCATGGTGTAATCTTCTATTGCCCTGGCATAGTCATGGTTCGCATAATAAGCATTGCCGCGGTTTTTATACGCCGGCGCAGTCGGGTATTTTCCAACGACATCGGTCCAGAGCGTTACCGAGTTTTTCCAAACCTTGCAGCGCTCGTGGGTGGCGTAAACGAAAATCAGCGTTACGAAACAGATTGCCGCCGAAATCGAAACCTTTACGCTTCTCAATCGGAGTAAAGCGAAGCCCCTTTCACCATAACCGACAACGATAATGGACAGCCCTATATAGGCAAGATATGAAAAGCGGTCCGCGGTAACCGTCGCTCCCACCGGAATAAAATGCAGAATAAAAATCACATTGATCAGAAAAAAAACAAATCCGAATACGAACACCTTGGATCGTCTGAAATACCACGCCACCATCCCTGATGCAACCACCACGAGGGGCGATAACGAATAGTGCAGGGGCAGCGATGCCGGAAGAGAATCCGGGTAGGGATAGAACGCCGAAAGTTTAACCGGGATGAAAAAATTTACGACATAAAATATGAATGAATGGCAGGCGATGGCAACTCTTGAAAAAACCGACACCGCACCATATCCGGCGAGTGATGCGCTCTCGTGCTGTCCTTTGATGGCCCAGAGTCCGATGAGTATCGACGGCAGGAAGAATGAAATCTTATCAATGACCGCCTTTTTCGAAAATTTCCGTCCTTGGAAATAATCGATCAGGATAAGAACCACCGGCAGGGTCACCGATGACGATTTAGACAACAGGGAAAGGATAAAGAGAATGAAAGCGGCGGAATATCGAAGCATCGCAAAGCGGTTTTTCCGTTCAAGATACGAAAGGTACAAAATGGAAGATGCCAGAAAGAAAAAGCTGTACAGCAGGTCTTTTCTTCCCGATATCCATGCCACCGACTCCACATGCATCGGGTGGATGCCGAACAGGAGCGCGCAGAGAAATGCGGCGAAGTCGTTTTTGGAAATTTTACGGATAAAAATAAAAACCAGGAGCACATTAAGAAGATGGAGGAGAAAATCGAGGAGAATATATCCCGCCGGGTTGAGCCTGCCCACAGCATAGCTCAGCACGTAGGAAAGGATGGTTATGGGCTGATAGTTGCCGAATACAAAGGTACCGGGGGAAAAAATCCGGAGAATATTCCGCCAAGCAAGGGAATGGATGAGTGGATTCGCGGTCACATAGAGGTCATCGTCCCAGTTGGTGAAGGAATTATTCCATACGCCGTAAAATGCCAAAGCGGTCACCACCATTGGGACGATGCAATACAGGCCCGCACCGGCAAGCCATTTCAGACGGCTCTTTTCCTGAATCACGATCATCCTCATTGTTCCGCTCTGCGGAAAGAATAGTGAACCAGAGCTTGAAAATATAACGTCGATGGGATTTGAAGCATGATTCGGGCGTTATGGCAGCCCGTCAAATCATAAACGGCACCCGTAGAGGTCTCCATTGGTAATTATTCCTATTTCACCACAAAATTCCCCTCATCCATGATTTTCCTATTATTGTAGTGATGCGATTGACTCCTGATACTGATTCTCAATATATCTGTCGCTCTCGATGCTTAACAACACAGGAGGTGAGCGTTATGAAAATAAAAAGGGAGGAAGATCATTCATCTCCCTCCTCTCTCTTCACTTCACCGGTACTATTTTTTTGCTTGTTTGTTATTCCGCGAACGCCTTCAGCCGGCCCCGCAGGTAGGAATGTTTCAGGCGGTGAATCGCCTTCTCCTTGATCTGCCGTACTCTCTCGCGTGAGAGGTTGAGCTGCGAACCAATCTCATCCAGCGTGTGCGTGGTTTCCACGCCAAGTCCAAAATAGAGTTTCAGAACATCGCGCTCCCGCTCCTCAAGGGCATCAAGAATTCTGTTCACTCCCTCCTGACGGGAGATCTCGATGAGCCGATTATCGGGCATTTCCTGATCTTCGTCGCGAAGGATATCGATAAGCTCGGACCCATCCTCGTCTTTTACCGGCGAATCGAGCGAAACGGCGCGGTTACCGATCGACTGAATGGTCAGAACTTCTTCACGGCCCACCCCCATCTCCTGGGCGATTTCATCGGTGGACGGCTGGCGACGGTATTTCTGCTCAAGACGATTCTGCGTCGTTCTTACGCGATGAATGACACCGATTCTGTGAAGCGGAATCCTCGTTATACGCGAGCGGTCGGCCAGAGCACGCAGAATGCTCTGCCGGATCCACCATACTGCATAGGAAATGAACTTGAAGTTCTTTTTTTCATCAAACCGTTTTGCCGCTTTAATCAGGCCGATATTACCTTCGCTGATAAGTTCGCTCAGAGGAAGTCCCTGGTTCTGATACTTACGCGCAACGCTGACCGCGAAGCGAAGATTCGCCTTCACCAGCGTATCGAGCGCCTTTTTATCCCCCTTCTTGATACGGGCTGCAAAAATAGCCTCTTCTTCGCTGGATAAAGTTTTGTGCTTGGCGATATCTTTGAGATACAGCTCAAGCGCAGTATCGTCAGGAACAATTACATTCTTGTCAATTACCATGATGTATCCCCCGTTTGAATTCACTTTAAATTCGTATTGCCATGAACAATTATTGTGCAACCTATTAAATCACAAATTTCATGCAAGACTTCAAGAGATGTAAATAACTTTATAAAAAACAATATGTTACAATTGACTCACCATGACGATATGATTTAAAAGACTGCACAAATATAAATAATGGCGGGATGCAAGGGAAAGTAATATATTTGGCACTACTTAAAAAAATTAAGAGGGGAAAATGTCCTAGTGGGGGTAAAAACAAAGAAGTCCATAGCCCACGAGTAAGAAGCCGGTCAGAAAAGCTAAAAACAGAAGTCACTCTGTCACCTTCAGATTTAATCCTCAAGCCCTCCAACTCTCGAACTATCCAACTCTTTCGTTCTCCTCTGCCTCCCCGCCTCATAGAGCAGCACCGCTCCGGCCGCCGAAACATTGAGCGATTCAGCCTGCCGGACGATCGGTATCGAGGCGAATGCAGTACAGAGTTTTTCGAGGTAGGGCGGGATTCCGCGATGCTCTCCGCCCAAGATAATGATCGTCGGGCCAGCTAAATTGAGGACCTCGGGAGCGGTCCCCTTTCCCGCGTGCGCGCCGACCACGGAGAAGCCAAGCGTCGCATAGTCGCGAATGATGCCTTCCAGATTCTTCGGTCTCAGGATGCTCAGGTGTTCGATCATGCCCGCCGAGCTCTTGGCGGCAGCGGGAGAGAGCGGGGCGGTGTGTTTACGTTCAAGAAACAGGGCGTCGGCGCCGAAAGCCACGCAGGACCTGATAATCGCGCCGAGATTGCCGGGATCTTCGATAGACGCGGCAAGGACGAAAAGCGGCGCTTTCCTGCCGGAAATCCTTTCCGCCAGTTCCTCCGGAGAACAGTAGGGTTGAACGCTGCATACGGCGACGACGCCCTGATGCTTGTCCGATCCCGCGATCTGGTTCAGGCGGGTAAGCGGGACGAGGTTATAGGCGAGCCGCTCCTTACGGCAGATTTTCATGAGATTGAAGAGCGGTGGAGACCGTTTTGCATTGTCGATATATATGTGATCGATGGCTTCGAGACGCTCTTTGAGAAGCTCTTCAACGGCATGAATGCCGTAAACGACGTTTTCGGAGGATTTCATATGGTCCTGCTGTGCTATCGGGTGATCGGCTTTGGTTCAGACCTCGGCCCATGCAAATTCAATAGGCGGGCAAAATGCCGTTATCCCCGCGAAAATGGTTCAGATGCTTGCCGCCCGGTTATTAAATAGTTTTTAACAAGGTTTATAATATATTTTTATTTGGACAGTTAAGCCATCAAAATTAACGACTGAGCTTTTCTGCAATGAAGAGACTGATGTAGCGAAAGGGGAATTGGTATGGGCATACTCCGAGATCCGTGGGCAGTAATCATTATCGGGTTATTGATAGTGGTATTTTTTGGGACTAAAAAAATTCCTGAAGTGGCAAAGAACATCGGGCAAGGTTTGAAGGAATTTAAAAAAGCCATGTCCGAAGGGGAGAAAACAGCCGACACCTCAGTTCCGAAACCTACAACTCCTGAAAAGCTGGAAAAAAAGGATGATGCCAAAGTGTGAAGCCCGATACCGGCGAGATGTCGTTTCTCAATCACCTTGAGGAACTGCGGTGGCGGATCGTAAAAATAGCGTTGGCGCTTGTTGCCGCGGCGATTCCCTGCGGTTATTATTGGGAAAAAATTTATGATGTCGTCATGGTCTATCCCCTCCGGTATGCCAACCCGAAGACGCGTCTGATATTCACCACCCCAGGAGGGTCGGTGATGCTGAGCTTTAAAATCGCGCTCGGCGCCGGTTGCGTGGTGGCTGCGCCGGTGATTTTCTACCAGATCTGGAAGTTCATCGCACCCGGATTATTTCCTAACGAGAAAAAAATCGCTCTGCCGACCGTCATCGCATCGAGCGTGGCGTTCCTGTGCGGCGTAGCTTTTTGCTATACCCTGCTGCCGCATCTGTTCCGATTCCTTACCTCGTACGCCGGGTCGCGGATCGACCCTCTTTTTAGCGTGGGCGAGTATTTCGGGTTTATCCTCAAGCTCAGCCTCGCCTTCGGGCTCATCTTCCAGTTGCCGGTCGTCGCCTTCGTCTGTTCCCGGCTCGGGATCATCACGCCGCAGTTTCTTATTCGTCATATTCGTATTGCTATTATTATAATTTTTATCATTGCAGGCATTCTGGCCCCGCCGGATATTATTTCCCTTCTTTTCATGGCATTGCCTCTCATGCTCCTTTATGCTATAAGCATCGTAACCTCTTATTTTGCCATGAGAAAAAAATAATGAACATGGGCATGGGATTTTCGGAAATTCTTTTAATCCTCGTGCTGGTCCTCGTTTTTTTCGGCTCCAAGGAGCTGCCGAAATTCATTCGCGATGCCGCCCGGATGGTGGCCAATGTTCGCCGGTACAGCGAAAAAGTGCGCCGCGAGCTGGATGCCATGACTGCAACCGTCACCGAGTCATTGCCGGCGGCAACCCAGCTGAATCCGGACCTCCCTCGGCCGAAATCCGCGAAACAGCTTCTGCGCGAAAAGTGCAGCGCGGCGCGAAAGAGTCTTGAACCGGTCGAGCGAAGTGCGAAATCGGAACAGATCCGGCTACATCTCCTGGACTCGCCCCAGATGAAATCGGCGCGCGCCGTCATGATCTATGTAAGTATGGGCGCCGAGGTTGAGACCCGTGAGACGATCCGTGAAATGCTGCGGGCAGGCAAGCGGGTAGTCATCCCTTATTGCAAACCTGGGGGAAACATGATGGGTATCGGCGAGATCACCGACCTCGATAAGGATGTCGTTATCGGAAAGAACCGATCCCCCGAACCTCTCCCCGATCTGCGGGACCGGTTCTTCCGAAGTGATCTCCAGCTTATTATTTGTCCCGGGGTCGGGTTCGACCGTTTCGGCGGCAGGCTTGGCCGGGGCAGTGCCTATTACGATAACTTCCTTCACGAGCTGATGGGCCATGTGCCGATCATAGGATTGGCCTTCGACTGCCAGATTCTGGACGAGCGTCTGCCGTTTTCCTATTCGGATGTAGCCATGGACCAAGTGATCACCGAAAGCGGTTTCCTGGTGGCACGCGACGAAGACGGGAACATTGTCATCCCGCCGGCAATAACCAGCTCCCCGGGAACGGTTTCCGTATAGGCGGCCGGCGAATCGCCGGGAGTTCCTATGATAGCGACCCTTTTCACCGTTGTCCTCCTGATCGTTTCATTTACAGCACTTATTGCCGCCATCGTCATTTTTACCCCCTTCGGGGTACTATCGGATTTTGCCGTCGCCGATGGCAAGCAAAGCGGGAACATCGCACTTTACTGGTTTCATCCACGGGTTCTCCGGTTTTCCTTTGATATCGGGCAACGGTGCGGGACGCTCCACATGCTGAGATGGTCGCGTAAGATTGAACGTCGGACGGAATTGAAAAGTGCGCCCGCAGACAGGCCTTCGCCTGCTTCTGCGGAAAAGAAACATTCGAAGATCTCCACTGAAAACAGAAAGGCGAACCCGTTGAACAGGTCCGACAGGTCTGAAACACAAAAACTTTTAAAGCCCGATCAGTTGCCGCAAAAAAAATCCGGCTTTTGGTTTCTTCGCTGGGGTTTGGTCCTCCAAAAGGCAAAAAAAATTCTGTCGATTCTCCTCGATCGTCGTCTGGTTCGCAGAATGTTTCGCTGGTTACGGCGCAACTGCAACCTGCTGCTGCATCTTGTAAGGCTTCATCATGTGCATCTGAAGGCAACGGCAGGCTTCGCCGATCCGGCGGAAACAGGGAACCTCTACGGATGGTTCGTTGCCCTGCGCAGCGTGTTTATAAGCCGTACCGCGCGCATCAATATCCGTTTTGAACCATATTTTAACGGCGCTCTGCTTGAAGTGGAGGGAAGCTTCGGCGTAACCACTTCCCTTGCGCAATTGCTGGTCGCGGTATTCGTCGCCCTGGTGACGTTTCCATGGCTGGCCATTTACAACGCGCGGAGAAATCTCAGGAAGGTCCGCACCGAACCACTGCCGGCTGCCGGGAGTGCAACCGCATGATAACCCCGCTCGACAGGCTGGCTGAATCGGTAGGAGCGGGAACCCGGCGGTCGCTCCGCAAAGTTGGGGGTGCGGGACGTTTTTCCGGTCGCATACTGATGGCCATGCCGTCGGCGATTGCAAAATCCCATCTCATCGTCGAACAGATGATGCTCATGGGCGTCAACACGATCCCGGTCGTGCTCCTGACCTCGGTTTTCATCGGAACGATCAGCGCATGGCAGGCGCATTATCTCTTCGCCGGAGTCATCCCGGCAACCTACATCGGAAGCGCGGTCGGCAAGGCGGTATTCACCGAACTCGGACCCGTGCTCACTGCGCTGGTTGTCACCGGCAGGGTGGGAGCAAAGCTGGCTGCCGAACTGGGAACCATGCGCGTTACCGAGCAGATCGACGCCATGGTAACCCTGTCGCTGGATCCCCATCGCTACCTGCTGGCGCCGCGCATGGCGGCCGGTGTGGTAATGACGCCGGTGCTGACGATTTTTTCCGCCTTTGTTGCCATTCTCAGCGCCCAGTTGCTCTCCCAAATCACCATGGGCCTTCATCCATCGGCCTTCTATCACGGAGTCCGGCTCTTTTTCAAAGTGAAGGACATCGAAATCTGCCTGGTGAAGTCGTTTGTTCTTCGGCGCCATTATCGGGCTCTGCGGTTGCTATTTCGGGTTTACCGCGAGAGGCGGTGCGGTGGGGGTCGGTGAAGCGACCAGACGAGCTGTTGTTGCAGCTATGGTATTGATTCTTATCGCGAACCTAATAATAGTTAAAGTTTTACTTTAAAGCATGAAGCCTGCTTTTAACTATAGTCCCGAGGGGAATTGAACCCCTGTTGCAAGAATGAAAATCTTGAGTCCTAACCACTAGACGACGGGACCGTAAACGGCTGTAAAATATACATCGCTGTCCAGAGAGCGTCCAGATGAAGACGGCGAAATCCCCTTTTTTTTGCTGAATTTTCCTTGCCATGGGTGAGCAGCAATGCGGGATTTGGTCCAGCCGGTGGAATAAGGTATTTTGTTTAAAATTTATTTGAGCAGCGATCACCGGTCAGTCGGTTCCATTGAATCGGCCGCGCCGCGAAACGACAATGAGGGCCAGGCCCTGCGCAACTAAAGGCTGCGAACCCCGCCAGGCCTGGAAGGGAGCAACGGTAAGCAGGCGCTTGGTGTGCCGCAGGTAAACTTGGCCCTTTTAATTGACGATTTGAGAATATATATGAGCTACGTCGTTTTAGCCCGCAAATGGCGTCCCCAGTTCTTCGACGATGTGGTCGGACAGGAACATGTCACCGCAACGCTCAAAAAAGCCATTGAAAAAAACCGGGTTGCCCATGCTTTTATTTTCTCCGGCACACGCGGAGTTGGGAAAACCACCACCGCCCGCATCCTTGCGCGGGCGCTCAATTGCGAAAAGGGACCTACGCCCACGCCGTGCGGCGTTTGCGACTCCTGCAAGGGTATTTTAGGCGGATCGAGCCTCGATGTACTCGAAATCGACGGCGCGTCGAATAACTCGGTCGACGATATCCGCGAGTTGCGCGAGAATGTCGGCTACTCCGCAATGGGCGGCAAGTACCGTATTTTCGTCATCGACGAAGTGCATATGCTGTCCAAGAACGCCTTCAACGCCCTGCTCAAGACGCTTGAAGAGCCTCCTCCCAATGTGATTTTCATCTTCGCCACCACCGAGCCGCTGAAAATTCCGGCCACCATCCACTCCCGCTGTCAGCGGTACGATTTCAGGAGAATCGTTCCCGAACGGATTCTTGACCGGCTGCAATATATCTGCGGTCAGGAGAAGATCGCCTTTGAAAAATCCGCGCTGAACCTCATCGCCTCGAAGGCGGACGGCAGCATGCGCGATGCGCTGTCGCTTCTCGACCAGGTGCTCTCCTGTTGCCCGGAAAAAATCGTCGAGCGTGAGGCCCGCCGCGTCCTGGGTCTCGTTTCCCGTGAGGTGTACGAGCAGGTGATGGACGCGGTTGCACAAAAGACCCCTGCCGCGGTTCTCTCCATAGTCAGAGAGGTGCTGCTTCAGGGATTCGACCTCCACGAGTTCGTTCTCGGTTTCGAGGAGCACCTCAGGAACCTGCTCTTTTCCCGGATCGGCGGAAGCCTAGAGGGGCTGGCCGTCGAAACGGAATCTATTGCGGACCTGCAGAAATCCACGGCACGCTTCTCCGAAGGCGATCTCCTGCGCATGATGGAGCTCGTGCGCCGGTCCGAATACGACCTTAAGCGCAGCGCCTTTCCGCGATTCGCCGTTGAGATGGCGCTTCTCAAGCTCGTCTATCTTGACAGCACCGTTTCGCTCGAACAAGTATTGACCCTGATCGGCAATGAGAAGGAGGACCGGACCGGATGGCGCGCTCCTGCCCCAGAACCGGTCGGCGGAGAGCTTTCGGAGCAAATAAAAAAAGCTGATTTGACGGCCTTTCCCCCCGTTTCGATGGAATCGCCGGAGCCGCCCTATGGCGAGACGACCGAGTCGCCATTTGCCGACCGTTTTCCAGAGGAAAGCGGTTCGGATACCGGGAGTCGCTGGAAGGGCTTCATCGAATCGCTCATGAATGACCGTCCGAATCTGGGCATGTTCCTTTCGCCCGCCTCGGTCGTGGCGAGCACCGACGCGTCCATCGATCTCGTTTTCAGCCGGAGCCTTGCGTTTCAGTTCAATGAGGTGACGCAAAAAGCGATGCGTGAGGAGATAGAAACGCTTCTGAGCGGCTTCATGGGCAAGCCGATCGAATTACATATCACGCTCGAAGCAGAGTCTCCCGGAACGCACGATGCCGGTGCCCTGTCACGCAAGGCCGACTCTTTGTCAATAGAAAATGAAATCAGCCGTGAACCGATCATTCAATCCGTAATCGAAATTTTCGATGCCGAATTTCTCAGATAGGAGAGCGCTGCAATGTCACAGATCAACAAGCTCCTGAAGCAGGCGCAGAAGATGCAGGCGCAGGTCATGAAAATGCAGGAAGAGATGCAGAAGAAGGAGTTTGAAGGAACCTCGGGCGGCGGCATGGTGAGGATCGTCCTGAACGGGGCCAACGAGCTCGTTTCCGCAAAAATCAATCCCGAGGTGGTGAATCCGCAGGAGGTGGAGATGCTGGAAGATCTCATACTTGCGGCACATGCGGCCGCGCAGCAGAAGGTGAAGGAGACGACGGAATCGGCCATGGGCTCGGTAACGGGGGGCCTCCAGTTTCCGGGGATGTAGCACCCATGAACGGGCCGATCGAAGACCTTGTCGAGCAATTGAACCATCTCCCGGGAATCGGACGGAAGAGTGCGTGGCGCATCGCGCTGCATATTCTGGATACGCCGGAGGAGGAGGTTGCGAAGCTGAGCCGCGCCCTTGACGATGCCAAGAGGAAGATCGTCAAATGCCGGCGATGCTTCACCTACAGCGAGACCGGGTTGTGCGCGATCTGTTCCTCCGCGACGCGCGACGCCTCGACGATCTGCGTGGTTGAAAAATCCTCCGACGTATTTGCAATCGAAAAAATCGGCCGCTATCGGGGAACCTACCATGTTCTCGGCGGCGTCCTTTCGCCGCTTGCGGGGATAACGCCCGACCGGTTGCGCATCGCCGAGCTTACCGAGCGGGTTTCACAGGAGCATCCATCCGAACTGATCATCGGCCTGGGGGGAAGCGCAGAGGCCGAGACCACGGCCGGCTATCTCGCCCGCCTCTACCGGAATTCGGGGGTACGGGTCACGCGGCTTGCGCGCGGTCTCCCGGCAGGGATGGAGATAGAATATGTCGATCAGGTGACCCTGGGACAGGCGATCAACGAGCGGACCGATATTGACTATGGGGAGAGCGGGTAAGGTATGGAAATGTCGACTTTCGAGCGATGGCTGCGAAAAGCCGGGGCGAGCGTTTTTTTCCTGGGATACGTGCCAGCCTCAGGAACCGCTTGCTCCGCAGTGGTGACCGCGCTCCTCTGGCTTCTGCATGAGAAGACGCACCTGTTTCAGGCCCCGGGCCAACCGGTTCTTTACTGGCTCGCCTGCATGATCGTCATTGCGGTCAGTTTTTTCCTGGCTTCCGGAAGCCTTGAGCTCTTCGGCAAGGAGGACTCCGGAAAAATCGTGATCGATGAAGTCGCCGGACAACTCATCACGTTTATATTCGTTCCGATAACGGTACGCATCCTGATCGCCGGTTTTTTCCTATTCCGTTTTTTTGATATTGTCAAACCCTTTCCCGTCTACTATATGGAAGAACTCGAGGACGGCGTCGGCGTCACCATGGATGATGTGGCGGCCGGCATTTATGCCAACGTGTCGCTCCTCGTGCTTCTCATGGCGTATCACGTTGTCAAGGCGCATTTGTAAAATACGGGGGAGGAACCTTATTCTTACGGGAATGATTGTGGGAAGGCGTTATGCATGAACCGGTTGCTGTTCTCGCAGGATTGATCAGAAGCCATATGGCGCAGGTGAGCCTCGGCATCACCGCGGTATCGCTGATGCTCGCGGGTCCGGTCATCAACGGGTTTATCCAAAACCTGACGCAGAAATTTAATTGGCTGCTTCGCTACGTCGTCTTCATTCTCGTGTGCACGGTCGGCTACGGATTTCTGACCCATTTCGTGTTTCGCGGCCTGGCCCGCTGGCTTGCCTATCAGCGGAACAAGGAGCTTCTGGTCATTACCGTCGTTATCTACCTCGTGCTCGCGTTTTTTGCGAAAAAACAAGGCCATATCTGAAGACAGGTCCGGGCTTTTATCCGAAGAGAGCGGTTAGCAATGAATGAATCGATTCTGAAGCTTTCGGAAGAATTAGGCAAACTGCTTATCAAAAAAGAGTTAAAAATGGCCATTGCCGAGTCGTGTACCGGCGGCCTACTTGGCGCGGCCATTACTGAAATTCCCGGATCGTCCGGATATTTCAAAGGCGGTGTAATAACCTACAGCGACCAGGCGAAAACGGAAATTCTCGGAGTCAGCCCTGATATCTTGAATAACCCCGGCCTGGGAGCGGTCAGTGCGGAAACCGTCATCGCAATGGCCGCCGGGGTGCGTGAATTATTCCATACCGATGCAGCCATATCGGTGTCAGGCATTGCAGGACCGGATGGAGGCGCGGGGGATAAGCCGGTCGGACTCGTCTTTATCGGCATTTCACTTCATGGCGCTGCCCGCTCCTTCAAATATCAGTTCGAAAGCGGGCTGAAGCGGAGCGAAATCCGCGAAAAAAGCGTTGAAACAGGGTTGAAGAGATTGATTGGGGAACTAGTCGTGCAACCATGAACGATGCTGCGGAGATTTCCATTTCCTCGGGGGGCGAACGGAAAAAGACGGGTGGGTCCGTTCTGGTTCTCGCGGCGCTCGGCATCGTTTTCGGCGACATCGGAACCAGCCCGCTCTATGCGCTCCGGGAGTGTTTTGTCGGCGGGCACGGAATCCCGCTCACGCCGGAGCACATCCTCGGCTCGGTTTCGCTCATATTCTGGTTTCTCGTCATCATTGTTTCTGTCAAGTATGTGCTTTTTGTCATGCGGGCCGACAATAAGGGCGAAGGCGGCATTCTGGCGCTCATGGCCCTCGTTCACCGGATCGGACCCGACCGGGTTAAAAATCTTTCCCTCATCTCCCTGCTGGGCATCATCGGGGCGGCGCTGCTCTTCAGCGACGGGGCCATTACCCCGGCCATTTCAGTGCTCAGCGCTATAGAGGGCTTGAATGTCGCGACCCCGTTCTTCAGCCCGTTCGTGATTCCGCTCTCCGTCGCGGTGCTCGTCGGCCTCTTTGTCCTCCAATCACGGGGATCTTCGAAGATCGGTGCGTTTTTCGGGCCGGTCATGATGGCATGGTTTCTTCTCATCGGTTTCCTGGGCGCGTGGTCGATTGCGCGCTGTCCTGCCATACTGCAAGCCCTGAACCCCGTGCATGCAGTCATACTGCTGTCGTCGATGGGCTTCAGAAGCTTCGGCCTGCTCGGGGCGGCATTCCTTGCCGTGACCGGCGCCGAGATGCTCTACGCCGACATGGGGCACTTCGGCAGGGTTCCCATCCGCGAAGCGTGGTTCTTCATCGTCTTCCCGGCGCTGATTCTCAACTATCTCGGTCAGGGCGCCTGCCTGCTCCTCAAGGGCAACCCCGACAACCTGTTCTACCAGCTTACGCCGTCCTGGTTCCTGTACCCGCTTGTCATGATCTCGACCCTGGCCACGGTCATCGCCTCACAGGCGGTCATTTCAGGCGCCTTCTCCCTGGCGCGGCAGTCGGTCCAGCTCGGTTTCTGGCCGCGCGTAAAGATAATTCACACGTCAATGAGCCTGATCGGACAGGTCTATATCCCAATTGTAAATACTGCGCTCTTCATCGTGGTCATGCTGCTTATTCTCGGATTCAAGCAATCGGAGAACCTCGGGACCGCCTACGGCATCGCGATTTCGGCGACCATGTTCATTACCACCGCACTGGTGCTCCTGCTCGCGCGAAGGCTCTGGCATGCTCCGCTCTTTGTCACCATTCCCGTCGGTCTCTTCTTCCTGCTGTTCGACATGGCCGTTTTTGCCGCAAATCTCTCCAAGGTGTTTTCCGGCGGATGGGTCGTGATCTTCATCTCCGCCGCGATCTGCATCATGATGACCACGTGGATCAAAGGCCGGAAGATCCTCCAGAGACAGGTACGGGCCGATGCGATTCCTCTTGAGATATTCGCCCGGGAGCTCGAAACGCAGCCCGAGGTGACCAGAACCCCGCTGACAGGGGTATTCCTTTCCGGCAACACGAACATGGTGCCCCGGGCGTTGCTGCATAATTACAAACATAACGGCATTCTGCACGCGCAAACCCTGATCGTGACGGTGGAGACCGGGGAAATGCCCCACGTGGCCGTTTCCGAACGGGTTTCGTTCGTTCACCTCGGCCAGGGCATCTACAAAATCACCTTCCGCTACGGCTTCATGGAGAGCCCGGACGTCCCGGCGCTCCTCGCCGGCGTGCCTATTCCCGGCTCTTTTCCTGATAATGTGTACCGGTTTTCGTACTTTCTCGGCAAGGAGTCGCTCGTGCCGTCGCGGCGCGGAAACATGGCGCCCTGGCGTAAGCAGATCTTCATGTTTCTGTCGAAAAACTCCCTTGACGCCTCATCCTTCTTCAATCTTCCTCCCAACCGCGTCGTCGAACTCGGGGCGCAGATAGAGTTTTGAGATTCCATGCTTGTGCGGACCCCTGAAAATTGGCCGCTCGTCCTTTGACCTTGACAGAAATGGCTGAGTCAACCGTTAATCCCGATGATGCATGATGAAGAACCAATTATTTTTTCCTCCACACCCTATCCGCCAGTTGGGAAGCAAGGAGTGCACGCATGCCCGACCTCTACCGTTTCGGCGTTTCGCTTGAAAAACCGCTCATCGAAGCCTTCGACCGCCATATCGCCTCGCGAAAGTACCGTAACCGATCCGAGGCGATTCGCGACCTCATCCGCGAAGAGCTGACCCGCAAGACAATCGTGGAGGGCGGGGTCATCGCCGGCGCCATCGTCATGACCTACGACCATCACAAGCGGGAACTCGTGAATACGCTCCTCGACCTCCAGCATGACTTCCAGGATCTCATCATTTCGACGCAGCACGTCCACCTGACCCACCACCTCTGCCTTGAGATCATCGCGGTGCGGGGGAAGGCGGCGATTGTGGAAAAACTGGCGTTCTCAATAAAATCGCTCGTCGGGGTGAGGCAGGTGAGCGTGGGGGTGGCGGCGGAAGATTAAACGGTAAATTATTCAGAAGGTACCTAACAGTAAAAGATATGGCCCTTGACCGTGGCTTTTACTCGGGGAGTCCTTGAAATATTTAAACAAGATTTCAGCTTTTAACAGTTCAAATATTTTAAACAGGATATATGCGGAGTCCAACGTCCGCACCGTTCAGGAAAAAAGCGGCGGCATGCATTTTCTGCTATCCCGCCGCCCGTTTTTACCATTCGGCCTGAACTTACAAACCGTTCAGGACCGGGAACCGGACCGTATCATGATCATGCACGCTCCGACCGTTCCCACAGCCGGACTCCGGCACTTCACGGCACCGCCGGACGCAACGAAACCCGTTGTTGTTGTTCCTGTTGTTCGGGTTGTTGTTGTTCCGGTACGCGGCGCACAGGTTGTCGTTGTTGTTGTTCCACGAGCCCCCACGCAGCACGCGGTAACGCTTCGCCCGATCCCCTCCATTGCAGCATACGCCGATGCAATGAATCTCTCAGAAGCCATGTATCGCCCATCCTTGCATGGCCGCACCATCCCGCTATTGATGAGTTCAATCCACTCATCGGGGATATTCCATCATTGAACTTCTCTTATTTTTTTCCTGATCCGGCGTTTGAATCTCCTGATATTCCCTTTCTGTAATGTTCGGAAACCCTGGAAATGACTGAAGCCGAGAAACGGCACACCGTCGCGGGTCCGGTAAACCCGCGATTTTTCCGGATGAATCCGCAAGCGGAGTCGTTCAAGGTATCGCGTGATATCCTGCTTGATCGCATTAAGGGATTTCTTGCGGATAGAGAATATCACGAAATCGTCCACATATCGTATATAAGAGCCGAACCCACGATAATCCATTACATAGTGATCAAGGCCGTCCAGATACCAGTTGGCCCATACTTGGCTGGTCATGTTCCCGATGGGCAAGCCCCTGCATCGCTCCAGAGGCGTAAGCAGCGTATCGCCTGGAAACCAGTCGCATTCCGCTTCGGTCAAAGGGGCCACATTCAGGATGTCTGCAATCAACCGCAAAAGACGGGGATCGTGTACTTTTACGCCGAGTAAAGCAAAAAGGATATCACGGTCGATGGAGGGAAAGTATTGGCGGATGTCACATTTCAAAACATAGCGGTATCGAAGGGAAAATCTGCCGTAAAGATCAAGCCCCGCTTTCGTTCCCTTTCCCGGCCTGTTCGCGCAGGTGTTCGGAACCATCGACCGTTCAAGAACCGGAGAAACGACATTGCACACCGCATGATGCACGATCCTGTCGATGAAGGGCGCGGCCATGATGATACGGGTCTTTTTTTCATGCACCGTGAATATTTTATAGCCGCCGGGCCGGTATGAACCATCGAGGAGATTTTGCCGCAAGTCCAGCAGACCCGATTCCCAGTGCATCGAAAAACGTGCGATATCATCACGCTTTTTCTTGCCTGTCGAGGCTTTCCTGAAGGCAAGAACGAGGTTCCCGAAATCCGCGACCGATTCAAAATCAGGCGGCGGATATCGATTTGACCCAGCCGCCGAGCAGACTTCCGAGTTTATCGAGTTCACGCGAAATATGCTCGTGTTTTCTCAGGTCATGCGCATCGGATTCAAATTGCAATCTGAAAATCTGCCGTATCGTTTCGCATTGATTGTTCGCACGTTTGATCTTGAATGCCTTTTCACTGCGCGGCGAATAATAGGCATCGGTAATCTGCTCCAGCAAGCTGATTGAAAGAGTCACTAGGCGGTCGCCAACCGTAAATTTCCTTCCCTTCGGCATCTTTTCAACATAAAGAAAAACCACCTTGCAGAAATTCCTTGCCGCATCGACTGCGTTCTCCTGATTACTCATTTTTCAAATTTCGCCGCGAACGGACGCGCCTGACGGCGCGCCCTGATTGCAAAGGGTAAAAGCGCAAGAGTTAAAAGTGTAAAAAAACTTACCGCCGGACGCAACGAAACCCGAGGAAGAAGTACCTGTAGGCCGGGGAGTAGTAGTTCCGGTACGCGGCGCACAGGTAGACGAGGTAGTAGTAGTTCCACGAGCCCCCACGCAGCACGCGGAAACTGCCGGAAGTCGGGCCGGTCGGGTTTGTCAGGCTGCTGCCGCTGTAAGAACCATACCAGTCGTTGCACCATTGCCACACGTTTCCTGACATATCGTACAAACCGAAGGCATTCGCAGGTTTAGTCGCTACCGGTTGAGTGCCGTTCGGGGAATTATAGTACCACCATGCATGTGCGCTGATCTCTGCCGTATCGGCGCCCGTTAGCGGAGGATAGCTCTGACCCCAGTAATAATCCGCCGTACTCCCTGCTCTGCATGCATACTCCCATTCCGCTTCGGTCGGCAAACGGTAGCCATGCTGCGTAAAATCCATCGCTAAATTGCCAAGATTGCTACATCCATTGCCCGGCGTACCGGTTATCGAAGTATATGAGTAAATAGTATCGTACCCATCATGCTTGCTTCGTGCATTACAGTAAAGAACCGCGTCATACCATGTCATCGATTCCACCGGCAACCGGCCATTACCGGTAAAATACGAAGGATTCACACCCATCAGTGCTTGATAACTTGCTTGGGTAACGTCCGTCGAGTCCATGTAGAAGGACGATACCGTTACGGAATGCACCGGCTCTTCATCGTTTCCAGTAAATGATTCCAAGGACGTATTATTTGATCCCATCTGGAATGTTCCGCCGGGAAGGGAAACCATGCCCGCAAGTGTATTGCCTCCACCGGCGCCGGTAGGGCTGCTTTTACTGCCGTATCCCCAAAGCATCACCGGCGCCACCACTATCCCGAAAATAAAAAAACCCGATTTCATCAGAACAAACAATCCTTTCATCGAAAACCTCCTTGCAAACAATTGTAGCAGGTGATTAAGATGGGTTTAAATGCATTGTATTTGCAGGAATAAAATATAGAAATATGGCAACAAGTCGCGGTGGAAGGAACATGCATTCCGGCATGCTACTTGCGGGGGGGGTACGAGTAATAGTCAAGGAAAATGTTCCGTTTTTATTAGAAACCGGCTCATTCTGTTACGGCCTAAAATAAACAACGCGGCAGACCGTTGTCAATACTTCTTCGTAATTGCGTTACCCCGGCTTTTTCGGCCTGGAACGCGCCCTATTTTATTTCACGCAAATCTCCCAATACAGACCCGACCGCCCCTCCCCTACGGCGCCAGATTCACCGCAATCTTTATTTCAGGCTTATCCGGGTGATTCGTGGTGATAATGAACTCGCCGTTCCCCGTCGAATCGAATTTAGGACTTGGAAGCGTCAAGTGGAATACGCTGTAGCCGTCGGCGCGGACGGAGTCGGTCTTTACCCAGGTAAATTTCACCTGCTGACGGAGCTTCTTGAGCTTCTCCGCCACCTCTGCCGCGGGACCCGGCAGGGAGTATTTATTCGGCTCGTAGATGACCTCCTTCACCTTCAAATCCCTCTTCTTCGAGGCGAAGGTGACTGTTATTCCCCGGCCGGCGGCATCGCTCTTCTTATAGGTAAGATAGGTCTGCGATACATCGATTATGCTCTCGATCGTGGCAAGGATCGAAAGACGCTCCGTCGAGTCGTTGACGGCGTTCGAGCGGACGGTCACATACTTGGTAATCGCGCCGCTGTGGTATCCCTTGATATTGACCGATGCTTCTATTTTCGCGGTTTTGCCGGGCTGCACCGTCGAATCCCACTTGACCACCGTGCAGCCGCACCCCGGCCGCACCTCCTTGAGGATTAAAAGCGCATCCCCGGTATTTTTAACATGAAATACCGCCTGAATCTTATCGACCTTCCCTTCGGCGACATTCCCGCATTGAAAGGATTTCGTGTCGAATTCAATCTTCGGACCCGCAAGCAGGGAACCGGCGCACAGCGAAACCGCAACGATCGATGCCACACACCTGCGTACCATAGCCTCCTCCGGATTGCTATTGTTTAAAGGTAACCATCCTGTTTTTCATGGGAATCAAAGGCTTGCTCTCCCGCCCCTGAAAAGGGGGCACCTTATTGTGGTAAAAAATACTTCAGGACAAAATGACGGCCACAGACCCCTCGGCTGTTCCGGATCGATGAGGCTTATGGCAAAATCCAATGCGGGAATATATATTAGATAGTGATAATCATTATCGTTTAGTGGCAAAGGAATTATCGGTGGATGCCCAGCAACACTTCGGCGACTTTTTGAACGGCAAAGGCATTCGTCACAGCACGCGGCGCAATGAGGTGCTTAAAGTTTTTCTCACCTGCGAATACCATATAACTGCCAACGAGCTGGTCGAGCTGGTTCATAAAAAGAATCCGAAAATCGGCATCGCCACGGTTTACCGGACGCTGAAGCTTATAACCGAAGCGGGCATCGCGCGCGCTATCGAGTTCGGTGACGGGACCGTCCGGTACGAGCATGATTACGGGCATGAGCACCACGATCATATCGTCTGCGTCCGGTGCGGAATGTTCAGGGAGATCAGCAACGACGGCATTGAAGCAGAGCAGAAGGCGATCGCCGGAAAGCTTGGCTTTTCGCTCCTCCGCCATAAGATGGTACTCTATGGAGTCTGCCCGAATTGCCGGAAGACGGAACCGAGTCGGTAATTGAAATGCGAAAATTCATTACGATTATTATTGCATCAATATTTGATAATAGTAATCATTATCAATTAGAGAGACGGCATAAATGAATAGGCAAAACAAAACGATGGAAAAAATAGTCTCACTGGATACGTTGAAGAAGGGCGAACGCTTTCGCATCAATCGCGTTACCCATGTCCGTGAGGTCGGGAAGAAACTCGCGGACATGGGCTTTACCAGGGGCGCAGAGGGTCGCGTGGTACGGTCCGCGCTGTTGCGCGATCCGATACAAATCCGGATTCTGGGATACCATGTATCGATTCGCCGGGCCGAAGCTGCGGGAATCAACGTGGAAAGAATCTCCTCCGGAATACCGGCGGTCGCCCCGAAAGGGAAGCGATGAACGGAAAGCGTATCATCCGGGTTGCCCTGGCCGGGAACCCCAACACCGGCAAGACGACGGTCTTCAACGCCCTTACCGGCGCGCGCCAGAAAACGGGCAACTATGCGGGCGTCACCGTGGAAAAGCGGGAGGGGAAGCGGAGCTACGGCGGCGTTGAATTCACCATCTGCGATCTACCCGGCACGTACAGCCTCACGGCCTATTCGCTGGATGAGGTGATCGCGCGGGATTTCATCCTCGAAGAGAAGCCGGATGTCATCATCGATGTGCTCGATGCAACCAATATCGAACGGAACCTCTATCTCTTCCTTCAGTTGCAGGAACTCGGAATACCGATGGTGGGCGCGATAAACATTGCCGATCAGGCCGAAGCCATGGGCATCAAAATTGATTCGCGGAAGCTCTCGGCGCTTCTGGGAGTTCCTCTTGTCATGACGGTCGGCACCAGGGGCATCGGGACCGGGGCGCTGCTGGACGCGGTCATCGCCGCATCTCACATGTCAATTCCGCCGGATCGCCGTATTTCCTATGGAAACGAACTCGAATCCGAAATCGAGTCTTTGACGCGTGAACTTTCGGCCGACCCTGAGTTCTCGGCGAACTACTCTCCCCGCTGGCTGGCCATCAAGCTCCTCGAAAAGGATGCGAATGTCCATGAAAAGCTTGACGGCTGCCGAAACCGGGAGCTGATCGAAAAGAAGACCGCCGCGTGCATCCGCGCGATAGAAACGCATTTCGGGAGAGATGCGGAGATTGTAGTATCCGAACAGCGTTACGCCTATGTCCACGGCATCATTGCCGAAACGGTCACCCGAAGCGCTCAGGATTCCGTGCAGGTCAGCGAACAGATCGACCGGGTCCTCATGAACCGCGCCCTCGGGCTCCCGCTGTTTCTGCTTATCATGTGGGGCATCTTCCAGGTCACCTTCAAATTCGGCAGGTACGCGACAAATTGGCTGAATCTCGCATTTGCATACCTCACTACCGTGGTTTCCTCCGCGATTCCGGGAGGGATACTTCACTCGCTTCTGATCGACGGGATCATCGGCGGCCTCTCAGGCGTTCTCTCGTTCGTGCCGCAAATCGCCATCCTCTTTCTCTGCATCTCGCTCCTCGAAGATACCGGCTACATGGCGCGCGCGGCGTTCATCATGGACAAGTTTCTGCATCTTTTCGGTTTGCATGGACAGTCGTTTGTGCCCCTCATGCTCGGATTCGGCTGTTCGGTGCCGGCCATCATGGCGGCACGGACGCTGAAGAGCCCCCGCGACCGGATCATCACCATTCTCGTCACGCCGTTCATGACCTGCGGGGCGAAACTGGTGGTCCTCGTCTTTCTGGCCGGGACCTTCTTCGGAAAAAACGAGGGCGCCTATGTCATGATCATCTACGTCATCGGAGGGATTCTCGCCTTCCTGTCGTCGTTCCTCCTCAGCACAACGGTGCTGCGCGGGGAGCTGACCCCCTTTGTCATGGAACTTCCTCCCTACCGGATGCCGACAGCCCGCGGCATCGCCTGGCATGTCGTCGACAAAACGGGCCGGTACCTGAAAAAAGCCGGAACGGTGCTTCTGGCGGCCTCGATACTGATCTGGGCCATGGTTTCATTCCCCAAACCTCCTCACGAGGCCGACCCGTTCGACAACCACTCCCGAACGCGGGAAGATCTGTCCTACAGCGTTGCAGGACGTCTGGGGAAGGCGATAGAACCCCTGGTCAAGCCGCTCGGATTCGATTGGAAAATAGGAATTTCGGCGGTGACCGGATTCGCCGCCAAGGAAGCCGTCGTTTCGACGCTCGGAGTATTGTACAAGGTCGGATCAAGCGAGGATCAAAAAACAACGAGTATCAAGACGGCTCTCCTTGCAGACAAGACTTTCAATCCGCTGGTCGCATTCGTGCTGATGCTCTTTACCCTGATCGTGCCCCCTTGCATCGCCGCCCTCTCGATCATGCGCGCCGAAATCGGCTGGAAATGGCTGGGCTTCTCAGTCATGTATATGCTTTCCCTCGCGTGGCTGCTCTGTTTCGCGACCTATCAGATCGGCAGGTCAGCAGGCTGGGGAATCTGAACGGTGCTGCTGAACCAATGGCGTGACCTTATTTATTTTTGATCAGATTCCGCGACGATACGCGGCGACCACCGTCAAACAGGCCTCTCTGAAAGGACACAGCAATGAAAATCGGGGTGCCAAAAGAACTCTTTACGGGCGAACGCAGGGTTGCCCTGACCCCCGACACCATCGAACAATTCCGAAATCTCGGCTTCACCCTCGCCATCGAGTCGGGCGCCGGTGCGGAGGCAGGGTTCCCGGATGAAAGGTATGCCGCCGCCGGCGTTGAGGTGATTTCCGGCGCCGGATCGCTATGGAAATCGTGCGATATCGTCATGAAGGTGCGCCCGCCGACCGTGGCCGAGGTCGGCCTCATGCATACCGGTCAATTACTGATCTGCTTCATCTGGCCCGCGCAGAACAAGGAGCTCATGGAAGTTCTGGCCGCGCGGAAAGTGACGGCGCTGGCTATGGACAGCGTTCCGCGCATCTCCCGCGCGCAAAAGTGCGACGCGCTCTCGTCGATGTCCAACGTTGCCGGATACCGCGCCGTCGTCGAGGCCGCGGGGTACTTCGGCCGATTCTTCACCGGTCAGATTACCGCCGCGGGCAAGATACCTCCCTGTAAGGTGCTCGTGATCGGCGCCGGGGTCGCTGGGCTCGCTGCGATCGGGACGGCCAGAGGCATGGGCGCCATTGTCCGGGCGTTCGATGCCCGCAGAGAGGTCAAGGAGCAGGTGGAGAGTCTGGGCGCGGAGTTCCTCGAAGTTGACAGCAAGGAAGATGGCGCCGGAGTCGGCGGCTATGCCAAAACCATGAGCAGGGAGTTCATCGAAGCCGAGATGGCACTGTTCCGCAGGCAGGCGGAAGAGGTCGATATCATCATTACGACTGCACTGGTCCCCGGGAAACCGGCGCCTAAGATGATCCTTGTCGACATGGTGGAGAAACTCCGCGACGGCAGCGTGATTGTCGACCTCGCCTCAGAGCAGGGCGGCAACTGCGAACTGACCGAGCCGGGAAAGGTCATCGTCAAACATGGGGTGACCATTATCGGGTATACCGACTTTCCAAGCCGCCTCGCTCCGCAGTCGAGCAGCCTGTACGCTACGAATCTGCGCCATCTGCTCACCGAGCTCACGCCGCTGAAGGATGGCGTCACCAAGATAGATATGGCCGACGAGGTGATCAGGGGCGTGACCGTGATACGAGACGGTTCGGTCACCTGGCCCCCGCCCGCCCCAAAGCTGTCGCTTGTACCGCTCGCCAAACCGGCCGTTGTTACGGAGCAAACCGCTAAGAAAAACGGCAAAGCCGCTTCGGCAAACAAGGGTTCGCGGGTCGGGTTGGCGCTTGCCACGCTCATCGCCGCCGCGGCGCTCACCGGTATCGGGTATGCCGCGCCGTCCGAATTTCTCATGCACCTGACGGTATTCGTGCTCGCCATCTTTGTCGGGTATATGGTCATCTGGAACGTTACCCCGGCGCTGCACACGCCGCTCATGAGCGTCACCAATGCCATCTCTTCGATCATCATCATCGGCGCGCTGATCCAGGTTTCGACACCGGTACGACTGGTATGGATCCTGGCGGCGATCGCCGTCACCATCACCTTTATCAACATCACGGGCGGATTCTCGGTTACCTGGCGCATGTTGAAGATGTTCCGCAAATAGGAGGACGCCACGAGCAGCCACATCACGGGGATTGTCACCTGCGCCTATCTCGGCGCGACCGTACTGTTTATCCTTGCGCTGGGCGGCCTTTCCCACCCGGAGAAGGCGCGCCGGGGCAACCTGTTCGGCATCATGGGAATGACCGTGGCCGTGCTTGCCACCGTGCTCACGGGAATTTCGCACAATTACTGGGTGCTGGCGGTCGGAATCGGCGTGGGCGGAACCATCGGCCTCCTGCTTGCGTTGCGGGTTCAGATGACGCAGATGCCGGAGCTCATCGCCGTCCTGCACAGCCTTGTCGGCGGCGCGGCGACGCTCATCGGTTTCGCGAACTACCTCGATCCCGGCACGCTTGAGCACTATGCCGGCGCCTCGCTTTTGATCCATGATCTCGAAACCTGCGCCGGGATTTTCATCGGTGCGGTGACCTGCACTGGTTCGATTATCGCGTTCGGCAAGTTGTCGGCGCGCATCAGCGGAAAACCGCTAACTCTGCCGGGCCGCAATATCCTCAACCTGTTTCTTTTCATCATCGCCATCTGGGCCGGCATCGCGTTCATCACGGCGCACAATCCGGCTGCAAACCATGGGTCCATGGGTTTTGCAGGCGGCAACCTTCTTCCCTCTCTTCGGGGAATGCCGGGCGGCATTGTCGCCCTGTGCATCATGACCGTCATGGCGCTTCTTTTCGGCATTCACCTGGTCATGGCCATCGGCGGCGCGGACATGCCGGTGGTGATTTCCATGCTCAACAGCTATTCAGGGTGGGCCGCGGCAGCCACCGGCTTCATGCTCAATAATGACCTGCTCATCGTTACCGGCGCGCTCGTCGGCTCATCCGGCGCAATCCTCAGCTATATCATGTGCCGCGCCATGAACCGCAATTTTCTATCGGTCATCGGCGGCGGATTCGGCACCGGCGGCGGATCGAGGCCTTCAGCCGTGGACCAACCCCATGGCGATGTCGTTACTGTCAAGCCCGAAGAGGTGGCCGAACTGCTGACCCGTGCGACCGACATCATGATCATCCCGGGTTACGGAATGGCCGTGGCCCATGCCCAGCATACGGTGGCCGCGATCACGAAAACCCTGCGTGAAAAAGGCAAGACCGTCCGATTCGGGATCCATCCGGTTGCGGGCCGCATGCCCGGCCACATGAACGTGCTTCTCGCCGAGGCGAATGTTCCCTACGACATCGTGTTTGAGATGGACGAAATCAATGACGACTTCCCGAAGGTTGACGTGGCGCTGGTCATCGGCGCCAATGACATCGTGAACCCGGCCGCCATCACCGACCCGAACAGTCCCATTGCCGGGATGCCGGTACTCAGATGCTGGGAGAGCAAAGTCGCGGTCGTGATGAAGCGGTCCATGGCAACCGGGTATGCCGGGGTTGACAATCCCCTTTTCTACATGGAGAACACGCGGATGTTCTTCGGGGATGCGAGGAAGAGCCTCGAAGAGGTGTACCGTCTTCTTGACCGCATAGCTTGCCGTCCACATGAGGTTCTGCGAAATGGTGGATCGTTTGTCCTACGAATATCACTCAAGCCGATAAACAACCGGGAGTATGATCTGCAGTCTTGCCGGAGCATAGGGGAAAGGTGCAGCCTGGCGGACGGCTTTGACTGCATTGTTGTCCAGCAGACTATATCCCGAACTTTTCAAAACATGGATGCTGTCCACGCTGCCGTTGCAGTTTACCAGGAAACTAATTTTCACCGTGCCTTGCCATCCTTCTTCTTGAGCGAATGCGGGATATGAAAGTGCGCGGTAGACCTTATCGCGGATGACGCCGTATTGCGCCTTCAGGTAGTTGTTTTTCAATACCGTGGAGTCGATAACCTTTGTCTCTTGACTACCGGGACCTGATGCCGATTCCGCGACAGGGCCGACTGGTCCGGGAACATCTGCAAGTGCGGGCGGCGGGGGAACCGGTTTCGTGGTATCGGGGAAAGCATCCTTCCTTTCAATAGCGGGCGGGCGTGGCTTGGGCATGACGCGAGGCTGGGCGGGTGCGTCTTTTTTCGGTTCGGGCAGTGCGGTTTTCTCAAGGGAAAAATCGATCACCGTGACGGGGTTTTCCCGAAACAGGCTCTGCGCGAAAATAATTGCCGACACTGCCGCTGCATGAGCCGCCACCGACACGGCACCCCCCAGGCAGGACCTTCTCATCGCGATCTCTCGGTTTGAAGCCCCACGCTGAGAAAACCGCGGTTCTTCACTACGTCAAGAACATCGACGAATGACTGGAGCACCAGCGTTTTGTCCGCGCGTATGAGTAGGGGCGTATTCCGGTCGATCGGATCGAGCTTGCTGCCCAGCACGGCCAGATCAACGGCAACGGAATTGAAATACACGATACCGCTTTTGTCTATCTCAATTGTTTGCATGTGCAGCAGGTCTTTCTTGTGTGCGGAAGCCTGCGGAAGTTGCAGCTGAATTGTGCCGGTGGCCACGAGGGTTGAGGTTGTGAGCACGATGGTGAGCAGCACCAGCATGATGTCCACGAGGGGAATCACATTTATATGGTCGAAATGCTGTTCATCCATGATGAAGATCCCATTCCAGCAAGAGCACCTTTACCTTCCGCAGAAGAATGTTATAGGAAGCAACCGCAGGAATGGCGACGGCAAGTCCGACGGCGGTTGATTTGAGCGCGAGGGCAAGACCGGTCATGATTTTGCCTGAATCAGCAAAGCCGCTCACGCCCAGGCCATAAAAGGTCATCATGATGCCGAGGACAGTGCCCAAAAGCCCGATGTAGGGCGCATTGCTGCCTATGGAGGCGACGAGGTGAAGGCGGCTGGTTACCGCAAGCTCCAATGCACGTCTGTCGGCGAAGTCGGCAACCTTGATTTTCCGCATGGTGAGCCACCGCTCTATAATGATGCCCAGCGAAATGACGCTGAGCAGTACCAGGAATCCCAAGATACCATAATCGACGCAATACTTAATCCAGCCCATGGTTGCCTCCATTCATTGGTGTTTGTTTTTACCTTTTTATGTCAATGGCCTTTCCGAAGTTCGCAGCACACGCCAGCGCCGCGAAACTCGGAAAGGTTTTATCAAAACTTAGCCGTCAGGGTGAGCCGAGCCTGGAGCGGCTCGGAGGGATGAATTTCATAGTCGTAAGCAGCCGGCTGGAGCACTCCATTAGCATTCTTAATGCGGGACTCGTAGTAATATTCCATGTCATTGACATGCACGTTAAAGATATTTAAAATGTCAAGAGTGAGCCGCACTCTGCTGTTCAGGTCATAGGAAATCTGGCCGTTAAAGAGCGTGGAAGGCGCGGACTCGACGGTGTCGTTCTGGACAAGCGCCCGGGGGCCCAGGTAACGCATGAAAAGGCTTGCCGACCACGGTCCGAGCCGGTGGATGGTGGCGCCGGCTGCCGCCATCGTATTTATGGCCTCCGGCACATACTGTCCAAGCGTATCTTCGTTGTCCGTGAATCGCGCCCGGGAAAGCGCCAGATCGAAGTCAAAGAGTAGCCACTTAATCGGTTGCCAGTTTTCGGTCCACTCGATGCCCATGCGACGGGTCGGCCCGGCGGGGTCGGTGGTCCCTACGTCGGCGTCCCATACCAACTCGGAATTGAGATCCAGAAGCCACAGGGAAATCGTGCTTTGCAATCCTGGGATTGCCTCGTTGCGTGCGCCGACCTCAACCCCTTGCGACCGCACGAGAAGCGTCACTTTGGGAACGCGAGTCACCGGTACTCTGCTGTATGATTGCGGTTGTGCCGCGGGCATCGTTGGAATGATAGCCCATCCCGTAATCGGCGTAGAACTCGGTTTTATCCCACGGCCCGAGAGTAACCGTTGCTTTCGGCAAAAGAAGTTCGCCGGACGAACTCCCGGAGTTCACCGTATCATCGCAATGCACATCGGCATATAAATAGACGTATCGCAATCCGAGCGTAGCCCTCATCCAAGGCGTAAGGCGGCCCTCCACATCCACCCAGGGTTCAATTTTCGGCTCGATCACCGTATCCACACCCCAGGATGCGAGCCTACCGCCGGTCTACGGTGTGGTAAAGTGCCACCGGACCAATCAGATCGCACCGCGCGTCGAGGCCTACCCGGAATTTTTCCTTGATTCCTAAAACCGTATCTTGGCGCTGCCAGACATCCGATGTTCCATAGAACCACCGGTTGTCTTTCTGGTTCATCTGATCACCGTTCACCGAGTCGACCAGAAAGTAGGTGAAGTTTGAGAAAAGATTCATGTCGTATTTCACGGCAAAGGCGGTTGCCTTAAGCTCGCCGCCCGCAAGCTGTCCCTTCCAGGAACTCGACAGGCTGTAGCGGTGTGAGGTACCGCCGTCGCTGGAGTCCTCAGTGCCCCAGATACTGATGAGGCCCTCGGTAACGGCCCGTTGCGGGATATGGTTGGTGGCATTCCATTCACCGGAGTAACCCATGGCTTCTAAATTGAATATGCCTTCGCCAAGCTGGTGGGACCAGCGCAGAAGGCCGTTGTACTGGTTATAGTCCTCAGGCACATCGAATGGCCCGTCCTGGTGCATCGCTTCAAATCCGAGAAGGAGATTTCCGCCGGCAAGCTCGGTGGATTGACCGGCCACACCGCGCCAGTAGTTGAAGGAACCGACCGTTGCCGTCACAAAAGGATGAGCAAGGTGATTGTCATAGAACAGGTTGATCCCTCCCGCAGAGGAGAAATCGCCGTTTGATGCGTCATAGGGTCCCTTGAAAAAGTCGGCATGATCGATAAGCTCGGGGATAAGGAAATTGAGGTCGTCGTAGCCCTGTCCATGGGCATGCGTCGGCAGGTTCACCGGAACGCCGTCGATGGAGGTCGCGAAGTCGGTCCCATGGTCGAGGTTGAAGCCGCGCAGCAAAAACTGGTTGGCCTTGCCTGCGCCGCTGTGCTGCGTGACAATGAGTCCGGGAACGACCTCTTCAACTTCACCGGGCCGCAGGATCGGACGATCTTCCAGAAGCTGACTGGTATAGGTCCCGCTGCTGGCCTCGTTATTCGCAGAATCCACCTTATTCTGGTAATGCCCGGTCACCACGATTTCTTCAATTTCCTTTGCAAACCCTGTTTTTGTTGAGTCCGCTTTCAGGGTATTGGAACTGTTTGCAGCCCCGGCGCTGTCATGGACAGTCGTATTGGCCGAATCTTTTTCCACCAGAATCGGCAAAGCCTGCGGTTCGGGAACTTCGGCTAGGCACACGTCCGCAAGAAACAATCCCGCGAGGAGAAAACATCGGCATAACACCACTATCCCTTCATCCGAAATGCACGCCGCGCGAAAATCTTTCCTCATAACCATCTCCTTCCTTCTGTGAATGTAAAATCATACAGCGCGTATAGTGGGTCTACGGGCGGTCTGTGGTCTCCTCTTTGGCAACCGTGCTTCTTCAATCGCTTTCTTTGGTAGCACGAATATATATTACGTGCCATAACAAGTAACATAAAATCGGTTTTTATGCTACCGACGTCATTCCGCATCCACTATTTTTGGTAAAAGGAGTTCTCAATGCACATCCCCGACGGCTATCTCGGTCCCCCGACTTGCATTGCAGGCTACGCTATTATGTTTCCCCTGTGGGCCATCGCCTCACGGAGGGTCAGGACTACACTTCAGGCCCGCCAGGTGCCGCTTCTGGCCATCGCCGCGGCATTCTGCTTCGTTATCATGCTGTTCAACGTTCCCATCCCCGGCGGCACGACCGGTCATGCGGTGGGAGGGGTGCTCGCGGCCATCCTTCTGGGTCCGTGGGCGGCGTGCATCGCGGTCAGCGTCGCACTCGTCATCCAGGCACTGCTCTTCGGCGATGGCGGGATAACGGCCCTTGGAGCGAACTGTTTCAATATGGCATTCGTGCTGCCGTTTGTCGGTTATGCGTTGTACCGGCTCATCGGCGCGAAAAGCGAAATCGCTTCCTTCCGGCGGGTTATTGCGGCAGGGGATCGCCGGGTATCTCGGACTCGTAACTGCATCGTTCTGCGCGGGTATCGAGTTCGGCCTCCAGCCCATCCTGCACCATACTGCATCCGGAAACTCGCTCTATTGCCCTTATAAATTCGGCGTTGCGGTTCCGGCAATGGTCGGCGGGCATGCGCTGATCTTCGGCTGGGTCGAATGTTTCGTCACCGCTCTGGTGGTCAAATTCATTCAGGTGCAGGAGCCTTCCCTTCTCCGGCCAGAGAGGTTCCCATGAAAACGATCTCCAAACTCTGGATTGGACTCGGCGTTCTCGCGATTGCCTCGCCTCTAGGACTTTACCTTCCCAATACATTCAAGGCGGGCGAAGCCTGGGGCGAATGGAGCGGTAGTACGATAGGGCGGATCGTCGGCTATATCCCGAAGGGCCTCGCCGGGCTTTCGTCGCTGTGGAACGCGCCACTGCCCGGCTACGCATTCAGGGGGATGGAGCACGCCGGCTTAGGCCGTTTGAGCCTAGCCTATATTTTTTCTGCGCTTCTGGGCATTGCCCTGTGCGTAGCCGCAGGCTTTGCGGCGGGAAAACTTCTATCCCGGAAGAGATCGACCGTTGCCAAAAAAACATAATGGATTCATCGAAGGCGCCATCATCGGCGCTGCCTCGCTTCTCCGAGAGATCCTTGAAAATGAAGCCATCGCCTCGCGGCACGGTTTTCTGCAGCGGTGCGATCCGCGTATGAAACTATCGTGCTTCGGCCTTCTGCTCGCGGCAACGATGCTTTCACAACGTTTATTGCCGCTTGCGATGCTCTATCTGCTCTGCCTGTCAAGTGCGGTCCTCTCCCGAATCGGGGTGGGATTTTTTCTGAAACGTACCCTGCCGTTCATACCGTTTTTTCACCCTGTTCCTTGCTGCTCCGGCGCTTTTCTCCGGCGTAACTGCGGGCGATCCCGCCATCGGCTTCCGTATTTTCGGTTTGCCTCTTATTATCACTCGGCAGGGAATCGAAACCGTGTCACTCCTGCTCCTGCGCGTGACCGTGTCGGTCTCGCTCGCAACGATCCTGGTCCTCACGACCCGGCACCATGCGCTGCTTAAAACACTGCGAATTTTCAGGGTTCCGCAGCTGTTTGTCATGATCATAGGCATGAGCTACCGCTACATACTGCTCCTTATCGACATTATTCAAAATACCTTTGTCGGGATAAAAAGCCGCGTCGGCTTCGTAGCCTCCGGCCGGATCGGCAGGCGGATTGCCGCAGCCAATATGGCGAACCTCTGGCTGCGCTCCTACCGGCTGCACACTCAGGTATACGACGCCATGCTGTCGCGGGGCTATACGGGAGAACCCATTGTTGGCCGGGAGTTTCGCGCCCGCGTCTCCGATTATTTTCTCGTCGCCGTCGCCTTTGCCGCCATGATTGGAACGATATGCTGCAATCGATTTTTTCATTGACCGATGTTCATTACTCCTACGAGGGCGCCATAGAGGCGCTCTGCGGCATCACGCTTGCCATCCAACGGGGGGAGCGCACCGCGGTCATCGGCGCGAACGGTAGCGGCAAATCGACATTGCTCGCAGTGCTTGACGGGCTTCTGTTCCCGCAGCGCGGCGTCATGAACTTCGACGGTCACCCGATCACTCCCGTTACGATGCGGGAGGCGGCATTCCAGCGTGCATTCCGTCTGCGCGTCGGCTATGTGTTCCAGAATCCGGATGTCCAGCTCTTCTGTCCCACGGTCCGGGAGGATATCCTGTTCGGACCGCTGCAACTCGGCATCGCGCCCGCCGAGATCAACCATCGCTTCGAGTCCGTGGTCGGGCTTCTGAAGCTCGCTCCCGTGCTCAATCGCTCGGGTCACCACCTGAGCATCGGCGAAAAGAAAAAGGCCGCCATCGCTTCGGTGCTCGTCATCGACCCGGAAGTTCTGCTCCTCGATGAACCCACCGCTGGACTCGATCCGCAGACCAGCCGCGACATCATTGCAGTGGTCCAGAAGGCGCATACGAGCGGGAAAACGGTCATCATGGCAACCCATGACCTTCACATCGTGGAAGAGATCGCCGATACGATCCATGTTTTCGGAAGCGGGAGGACCGTCATCCGCAGCGGAAGATCCGAGGAAATTCTAGGAGACCGGGATTTTTTACAGAAGAACAATCTCGTGCATATCCACGTCCACCGGCACCGCATGCGATCCACCTGCATGAGCACGGTCACCTGCCGGAGAATTTTGATGACTAGTCCAACCCCTGCATCTGCATCTATTGCGGGTAAAGATTTTCCTGAAGCCTGAAATCTAAAGCCTGTTTCTTTCTTTTACTTTGTCACTTTGTAACTTTTTCATCCCATTCAAAATTATATTGATAGCATGAAAGAGGCATCGTACTATACAAAATCAGCGGATAACAGGGTCGAGTGCCTGCTATGCCCCCACCATTGCAGAATTCCGGAAAACAGGGCCGGAATCTGCTTAACGCGGAAGAATATCGGCGGCAGGCTGATTTTCGGCGAACTACTGTCGGCCGGTCGCGACGGCGATAGATCCTATCGAGAAGAAACCGCTCTTTCACTTTTATCCCGGTTCTTCGATCTTTTCGACCGGCCCGAACGGCTGCACCTTCAAATGCGTCTTTCTGCCAGAACCACGAAATCTCCCAGACTCTTCTATCTGTCGGAGAGATAACGACCGATCGGTTCGTGAGCCTGATCGCGGAGAGCAGAACCATCGGCGTCGCTTATACCTATTCCGAGCCGACCATCTGGTTCGAAACCATAATGGAGGTGGGGGGCCGCATACGGCGGATGGGACTCAAGAATGTCATGGTGACTAATGGTTTCGTCGAGCGCGGCTCCGCTCGCCGACCTGCTGACCGTCATCGATGCCATGAATATCGATATCAAGTCCATGAATCCCTCTTTTTATCGCAGGCTCTGCAAGGGATCGCTCGATCCGGTTCTGGCCGCCTGCGAGCAGGTGAAAAAGGCGGGCTGCCACCTTGAAATCACCCATTTGCTCATTCCGGGCGAGAATGACGATCCGGCTGAAACGGAACGACTGGCCGATTTTATCGCCGTAAAGCTCGGACCCGAAACGCCGCTCCATATCTCGCGCTACTTTCCCCGCAATAAAATGCGCCATGATCCCACACCAGAGTCGCTGCTGCAACGGGCATGAGGAGATCGCGCGGGCAAAACTCCAGTATGTCTATGTTGGGAAATGCGTCAATTGGGGAGAACGAGAACACTCGCTGCCCGGAGTGCGGCACGCTGCTCATTGAACGTTCGGGGTATTCGGTGCACCGGACAAAAAATCTACTGCCCGTGAACGCCGAAGATCAGGGTCTCCTCCCGAAATGCGGCGAATGCGGGGCGGAGATTCCAATGAAACTAAAAAAATAATCAGGTTGGAGTGTCGCTTCACGATTCTCCTTGGCAAAGGCTTCCCACGCCCGCAAAAAGCATCGGCAAATAGTATGAAAAAATCTGAAAATTCAATTTACCCGCCGGTCTCGATAGCAGCCCTGAAATCGTCTGAACCCTGGTTTGTGCGGGGCGACCTCGACGGGTTCTTCGGGCTCTTCATCGATAATCTGCTGCAATTGATGCTCATCGGCATCCTGTGCCGGTTCGTCTGCGGCTTCCCTGCCGGAATCGTAACGAAAACGGTTCTTCCCGGAGCGGCGGTCTCGATCCTCATCGGTAATCTTTTTTACGGATGGCAGGCGCGCACCGCGGCCGTGCGTTCAGGACGGCACGACATCACGGCCCTCCCCTTCGGCATCAATACGCCCAGCCTGGTAGCGTACGTGTTTCTCATCATGGGGCCCGTATACCGGGAGACCGGCGAGTGGCGCCTGGCCTGGCAGGCCGGATTGTTCGCCACGCTGTGGTCCGGCATCATGGAAGCGGCCGGCGCGTTCGCGGGCGACTGGATACGCAGACATACGCCGCGGGCAGCCCTTCTCTCCGCTCTTGCCGGCATTGCCATAACCTTCATCGCCATGGGTTTCATCCTGCAGATCTTCGCCTCACCGCTCATCGCGGTACTCCCCATGATGCTCATCCTGGCCACCTATGCCTCGCGCATCAAATGGCCCCTATCGCTTCCCGGCGGTTTCCTGGCCGTGCTCATCGGCGTCGTCCTGGCCTGGCTCCTGAAGGGTCTGCACCTGGCCACCTTCATGACGCCCCGGGAGCCCTATGCATTTGCCGTCTGCCTGCCGCATTTTTTGCCGAAGGATGCCTTTGCACTGATGGTCTCTCCCATGGGCTGGAAATACCTTGCCATCATTTTTCCGATGGGTCTCTTCAACGTGATCGGGAGCCTGCAGAACCTGGAAAGCGCCGAGGCGGCGGGTGACCGGTTCGACACCCGGGCTTCCCTGCTCACCAACGGCATCGGGACCATCGCGGCCTGCCTGTTCGGAAGCCCATTTCCCACGACGATCTATATTGGCCATCCCGGCTGGAAGGCCATGGGGGCTCATGCGGGATATTCAATCCTGAACGGGATCGTCATCACCGTGCTCTGTCTTGTCGGCGGCCTTACCCTGATACTCAAGGTCGTCCCAATCGAGTGTACGCTGGGTATACTGCTCTGGATTGCCATCGTCATAATGGCCCAGGCATTCCAGGAGATTCCCAGGGCGCACGCGCCGGCGGTGGCTATCGGGCTTATCCCCTCATTTGCCGCATGGGTCCTGTTACAGGTGGAAACGACCCTGCGGACCGCAGGCATCCCGCTATGTAACTTATGGGATAAATTCGGGACCGACCTGTATATTAAAGGCGTTGTGGCGCTCAGCCAGGGTTTCATCCTTATTTCGATCGTGCTGTCGGCCACCATGGTATACCTGATCGACCGGAAATTTCTGCACGCCGCGGCCTGGATGTTTGTGGGCTTTGCGCTCTCGGCGACCGGACTCATCCACGCCTATACGCTGACCCCTGCAGGCGTCGAAAACAGGTTCGGATGGATGGCGGCGCCCGATTTCGCGGCCATCTATGCGCTGACCGGCGCCGTTTTCCTGTTCCTTCATTTTCGCCGCCCGCAGGAAACAGCCAGCCACTGATGGGAGTCAGAGGGTTCGATGGTTAAAAAAACATGAATTTTTTGACGTAACCTTTCGGCTCTCCAACCTGATTTGATTGCACGTTAAGATGAACTTTGAAGATCATACCACTTGACTATAACCCATAAATTCTTGGCATCGCGTTCAAGAAGGAAATCGCTGTTAATTTCGATTGCCTGATCGGGGTATGCATCCGGATCGTTGAAAAACATATCTAATTCGCCACTGGTCATCACCACCTCATACTTAGTAGTATCCCCTAGAGAATCAATTTTAGGATAATACTCTACTTCAGGAGGAATGCCGAACTGGATGAAAGCGGCATTTTGGAAGAGTGCATACTGACTTTTCAATTCAATGTCCTGAGTCCAATAATAATAATAGGCGGAATTTCCAATAAATTCCAAAAGCGTATCTCTTGATTCTTCGGTAAGACTCACCGGATTTTCAGGAACAAACCCCGGCGCAACGTAAAATTTAAACGATCCGTCGGTAGGGAGTAAATCCTGGTAAAGGCTATAACTGATATTCTCATAGGCATTCATGAACTGGGTGATGGCTCCCTGCGGGGTGGAGCGCAGCGGCATCCCCGTGTAGGTGCCGGATGGGGGAAAAAAGGGTCACGGCCACCGCATGAAAGAATGCCTCCGAGGAGGATGAGCGGCACGAGGCTGGCCAACGCCGGTATATTTCCGCCCCTTATTGTCAAATTCAACTCCTTCCGGTACACCGGTAATTCGGATCGAAATAATTAATGAGAATAATTCGGTGAGAAAAAAGATGCTCCCTGCCCGGCCGGGAAATCCTTCCAACTGTTTATATGCCAGCCTGAATTCTGCACGAGAGTAAAGATGGAGTTTCCAGAGTCGTCGGCCGTAGAACCCTGGGCGCCGCTGTTATTTAAAAACACATAGTATTTAGCAACATTGACCGTGACCGAATCTGGACTGAGCGGAGTCCAGGTCAATCCGGTCCATTCGACCTTGAGATAGGGATAGTTTTTGCCTTGGGTGATGTAATTCAGCCGTTGTATCAATGTGGCCTTGGTCGAGGGCCCGGAGTTATCATCGAAGTATATCGGATCGTCGCCCTGAAAAAGATCTTCGAATTGGAGGGAAGAAAAGGTGTACTGCGTTCCTTCCAAGGTCGAAAAACTCAACGGATCGGCAGTACTATTTCCGTTCGGCGTCTGCGACGGCCGGGGGGAAAATATTCCGCACGAGCACACGAGCGCAACGAGAAGCGATGCCGGAAGGACCTTTCGAAACATGTCTCTCAAGGCGGGATTCATCACCATATCGCTTGCCCGATTAAACTGATGTTCCATGCATCGGCACCCACGGGATTAATCATCCGGATAATCTTCCCCTTTAAAGATACCCGATGATACTGTACTCCGAGGTCAATATAGGGCTCGATCAGACTGGTTTCATCAATATCATATCTTTGAAGGGTACTGTTAAATGGCATGCTGAGGTTATCCTGGACTTCACAGCCTGCGCCAGCCCTCCCAAAGGAGCCTATCAGAGCAGTTCCAAGCTCAATCGAATTATTGAGTGATTTGGAATTGATCCCGTAATAATTTGTCCGCATGGCATCGACTTTGGTCGGGTCGAAGTACTGACTGCCGACCCAGACGCCGTTGTCGGCATAGGTTTCCGTCCACCTTCCGGTCATTTCAATCATCCTGGCGCAATCCCATTTGCCGGAGAGATTTGAGGAAACCATTCGCTGAAAGGGCGGCAGGTCCGGAGTATTAGGAAAACTATGCGCCTGCTCCCACATCCAATCGGTTATTTCGGCATCAGCCCCAATGCGCTCGTTGAGGAGTAAGCGGTCAGAGGGTTTAAATTTCACATCGAGGCCGAACCGGTAGCCAGCCTGCACCGAATTCTGGGCGCTCTGCTCACTCTCAAGATAATTTATCGTATAACTGGAATACTCCCCATAAATGTTACCCGTCCATTTCCCTGCACCCGCACGAGCAAGATCGAGATGATTATTAATGGTAATCCGATCATTGGTGTTATAGTTCGTATCCCCGGCGAAGGATGAATAGGTCTTGGAATCGCGGTAGGCAGTCAGCTTGTACTCCAGAAGCCAGTCATGGGGAAGCTTCAGGCCGAGGTACTGATCGGCAACGGCTATATATATCTGATGATCCTGCAGCTTTGCGGTGACATCAAGGCTGTCCTGGTGACCAAATTTATAGGTTGAGGACTCAAGCCGTGAGAGGTCCTGATCGAAGAGCCACACTTCGTCGCCGAAAGAAAGCCTGAGACCGCCCCGATAAACAAGGTGCGCCGCCGAGTCCGAGGAAAGCATGAAATTAACAGTTTGCAGTATGTCACGGACATCGCTCGGGACCGAGTCATTGGTCGGATATTCAACCGATTTATCCGTATAGGAATAATAAAATGCGGGTTGGAGGTTGAATCGTTCCACGCACTTGATTCCTCCGGCAGCCTGAAGGGATTGCGCAATCCGCCAAGGGCTGCTTAAATAGCGCTGGTTGCCGGTGGAGCCGGAAGCCCAGTAATCCTCCTTGCCGTTTGAGAGTGAATCCCCGAAATACCCGAAAAGCGAATCGCCCGTAGGAAGCTTCTGGGCGAACAAGGCCGATCCGGTAAGTGCGGCTATGGCATCCTGCTGGACCGACCGACCGAGCGCCTGTGCATTGAGATAGAGCGGCAGTCCCAGAAACCGTGCGGTAGTATCACCTAAAGAAAATCCGCCATAGTATCCTGCCGCGCCGTTCCCCTCTTTGATCGTGGTTTGACCGAAGCTCGAAGGCAGGCTGTCGTTCCATGCGGTACCCGACACCCCCCCCCGGAGGCTCACCGGAACGCTGTCAATGCGCCATTGCATGACCGGTCCGAGATCGACGGTGGACTCGAACCCGCTCCCTTGCTCACGCAAATCATAGTGGGCCGTCGGAGACCACTCCAGTCCAAGCGCTCCTTTGCCGGGAAGCACACTATCCTTTATCACACTGCCGGAGAGATCAAAATACTGATTTGTCGCATGAAATCCCACATCCCCTGATGTTTCGTAAAGAAAGCGTTGCAGGAAACGGCAGGTAGCCAGATGCGGATCCCATACGAGGCCCGATTGAGTGCTTTCATCATTTTCAAACACTTTTCCCTGCGTCGTTAACCGGAGTTTTGATGAATCGACCACGGTATCCCTTTTCGCCGGCTCAAAGAGCGACGGCCATTCGTAGGTTTGACCGAAAACCGTCCCGACCGCAAGGCATGCGATTAAAGCTCCCCGACAAACGGTCGAGATCATGGTTTCCATGTTCCAAAGAGGCGAAGCCAATCGGCGATGCCCAGATCTTCGGGCCGCGAAAGCGGATTGAGCCCCAGATTAGCGAGGACCGTTTCGAAACGTTTCTGCTCCCTGGTAGCACGACCCAGCACGTTGGAGAGTTTTTTTCTTCGCTGGGAAAACCCCTTGCTCACAAAGGCAAAAAAGGGTTGCCATTGTTCCTGCGGCAGGCGCGATAGCGCGACTGCATCCGGGATGATTTGAACGACCGCCGAAAAGATCTTCGGCCTCGGGAAAAACGCATCGGGCTCCACCTCGAAGAGGAGCTTTGCAGGGCCGAAATATTGGCAGAAAATGGAGAGGAACCCGTTCGTTTTGCGATGCGGCAATGAGACGATCCGCACGCCCACCTCGCGTTGTACCATAAAGGTGAAGGAGCGGATAGAGGCTCCATAAAAAAGGGTTTTTTTTATGATATGCGCCCCGATGACATAGGGCAGGTTGCCGACCACATGCAGCGGCATCCCGATCTGATTGAAATCGAATTCGAGAACATCGGCTTCATGGAGCATATAAGAGCCATGCCCGAGATTTGTCTTTAAGCTATCGATGATATTTCGGTCTATCTCAATGAGATGGAAATCGTTATACCGCTCCTTTATATAGACACTGAGTGCTCCACGGCCAGGACCGATTTCAATCACCCGTTCTTGCAGGCTTGCGGGAATTGCTTCAACAATTTTTTGCGCAATTATCGGAGAGGTCAAAAAATGCTGTCCCAGATACTTTTTCGGTTCCAATGCGCCTCTCCGATATATTTGCGTTATAATTTCACTTCTTATATAAATTACAATTCGTCAGCGGGTTGGGCCGAAAAATTCGCTTATACAATCGGCACTTTTTGTGTTTTTTTAGCGAACCGAGAACATGCAGGAGGCGGGATCAAAAACATACCACATTATCCAACAATAAGTTATGTTATTCAATCTAATCTGATGCTTTATGCATGCTCTATTTCACCACTCTTCTCTTCATCATCTTTACCCCGACGCAGAAAGCCACGATTTCAAGGATGAGCAGATATAAAAAGTTCGGGAGAAGATGCATGGAAACCTGTCCGGCAAAGGCGGCGCGGGAGACCTCCACCGCGTGCGTCAACGGGAGGAACTGCGCAAAAATCTTCATCCAGACCGGAAAATGGTCGAGCGGAAAGAACACGCCGGAGAAAAAAAGCATGGGAGTGAGGAAAAGCTCGGTATAGTAGTTGAAAAAGTCGAAATGGGGCGCAATGGAAGTAACGATCATGGCAAGGGAGGAAAACATGATGCCGATAAAACTCATTAGGACCAGCAGCACCACCACATTAGCGACCGAGGCGGGAAAAATTCCCATGAACCCGGCGACGATCAGCATGAGAATGCCGCTCGTAAGTCCGCGAAACGCCCCCCATATGATGTCGCCGGCCACGGCATCCTCGGCAGACACCGGCGTTGCAATGAGCGAGTCGTAGAGATGCTCATGCACGATTTTTACGAAGGTCCCGTACAGACATTCGAAGGAGGACGAAAGCATGACTGACGATACCAGCACACCGGGCACGAGAAAATATAGGTAGGGTTTGCCGCCGAAGTAGCCCATATAGGCGCCCATCCCGATGCCGAAGGTGATCAGGTAAAACAGCGGTTGTCCGAGGCTGACGATCAGCGTGGAAACCACGAATCGTTTGTACGAGGTCAGGTTCCGGAGGAAGACGTAGTAAAGACGATAGGAAAGGTTCACTCGGTCAGACTCCTCCCGGTCAGCTTTAAAAACACATCTTCGAGCGTGGCAGGTCGGTTCAGGACATTCGGCAGATTGAGCTCTACCACTTTTTTCATGAGATCCCGGCCGTCCCGGCAGTAGAAAAAGAGCGTATCGCCCGCCCGTTCGTGACCGCAAGTGATATCGGTGAGCCGGGCGATCAGCAAAGCGTCTTCATCCCTGGGGATACGGACCTCAACGACCTCCTTGCCGATCTCATCCGCTACAAGCGTCGCGGGCGGGCCCTCCTTCAAAATTTTTCCCTGATGCATGATCACAATGCGGTCGCAGAGCTGCGCGGCTTCGTCCATATACTGTGTCGTCAGGAGAAGCGTCGCCCCGCGACTTTTAAGGAGCCGCAAACGCTGCCAGATCAGATGCCGCACCTGTGGATCAAGCCCGGTTGTCGGCTCGTCGGCAATGATGAGGCGAGGCCGGTTGAGCAGCGCGCGGGCGATAAGCAACCTCCGCTTCATGCCGGTCGAGAGGGCATGTATCCTGCTCTTCGCCTTGGCCTGCAGTTCGACAAATTCGAGAAGCTCGGCGATCTGTCGTTTCGCCTCGGCATGCGGAATATCGAAAAACCGGGAGAAGACCATCAGGTTTTCGTACACCGTCAGGTCGGTATCGAGGGTAATCTCCTGGGGAATGACTCCCGTCATCATCTTGATTTCACGATTATCGATGTTGCTGGACTTACCGAAGACGATCACCGAGCCAGAGGTGATAGGCGAAAAGCAATGGACCATCTTCACGGTCGTGGTCTTCCCCGCGCCATTGGGACCGAGAAAACCGAAGCATTCTCCCTCGTTGATACGAAATGAGATGCCGTCGACGGCGGTCATGTTGCCGTACTTTTTGGTCAGATTTTCAGCGCTAATTGCGATGGGCATGGGACTCCTGGGTTGATGAAAAATACATGTCTGGAGAGATAAGTAACGTATTTCAAAAGAAGACGGAAGAAATTCTGAGCGTCTTGGCTAAAGCCAGCGCCTTCCTCTCCACTCTCGCTTCGCGAGTCAGTCAGTCCGGGCTGGCACAAAGTCAAAAACTACCGATTCATGCGGTCAGAATATTCTACATTGCTCCTTCATTTCTCATCCCCCTACCCATCGCAATTGAAAGAGAATTTTGATATTTTTTTATCTTATATATCACCAACGAAACATTCAGTTATAAAGTACATTTAATAATTATATCAATTTTAATTATAGCAAGATAAGCACGTTTATTAAACCTATGTATTAAATTAAATACTATCAATTCCTTGAATAAATATTTATTATATGATATATTTATATCAAACATTGCCTGGGGTCCCGGTACTGTATGTATATGGTTTCAGGTTTATTGATTGCTGCAGAGACAACTCGCACGGATAGTTACATCGAATGTTGGTGAGGAAGTAGATGAAAAAGGAATGGCAGGGAGATCTTCTTAGGATGGCGGCGGTGATTGCTGTTCTACTGGGGAGCATGGGTAGGGATAGTTTGGGAAAGTGCTATTATATCGACGCAGCAAACGGTTCCGATGACGGTACCGGTGCCTCGCCGTCGCTTGCCTGGAAAACGCTCGCATTTGCCTCCGGCAATGATTTTAAACCCGGTGATTCCCTTCTGCTTAAACGGGGCTGCCAGTGGACCGAAGGGTTTGCCGGTTACTCCGGCGGCGCTCCGCAGCAGCCCTTCTACATCGGCGCCTACGGAAGCGGAACCGCGCCGGTCATCAACGATTCAACGGATAAAAACGGCTACGGTATTGAGCTCTTTGCCCCGTGGGTTATCGTGGAAAACCTTTCAGTCAAAAACGGCCTCAATGGTGGCATTTTCATCACCCAGGATGCCGATAGCTGCATAGTTCGGAACTGCGAGGTGACGGCGAGTGGAACGGGCGTCGAGGTGCAGGGCAGATATAACCTGGTACAGGGAAATTACCTGCACGATTTGACCATGATTTTGAACGAACCGGGAAACGAAGGCGACTATGGCGCCGTTGGCGTCACGGTTGAAAGTGCCTGCAACGAGGTCTGCTATAACCGGATGATACGGTGCATAGCACCCTGCTACGAGGGTGGTACCGACGGCGGTGTTGTCGAACTGTACGGCACTACCGACTCCTGTCTGATTCACCATAATCTCGGCGTCGGATGCGCCGGGTTTGTGGAAGTGGGCGGCGGGTCGGCAATAAACACCCGAATCTACTATAACATATTGATTAATAATGGAACTGTAATGTGTATTCACCTCAACGACCAGTTTGCAAGCACCGTGCAGAATTTGCGGATGGAAAACAATACCATCCTGGATACGCTGACCGGCGAGACCCCGAACTGGGATCTTATCGATTTTATCGGTACCCCCACACCCTCCACATTTCTTTTCCGGAACAATATCGTCTTCGTCAAAAACTTCTCGACAATCGTCAACGTAACTGATGCGAACAGCGGCTGGTCCTTTACCCACACCCACAATCTGTACCACCTTGATAGCTCAATAGTCAAACTCAACATGACGCTCGATTCGGGTGAAGCGGAGGCGAATCCGCTCTTCGTCAATTATGCGGACACCAATCTTCATCTGCAATCGAACAGCCCGGCGGTCGCCGACGGTCTCCCATTAGGGTATCTTCTCGATTTTTATAATATTGCCGTTCCGACGATACCGTCGCTGGGAGCGGTGCAGTATGTCGCAACCATCGGCACACCACCCCTCGTACCCGTCGCACCCGTCCTTGCATCGCCGGCAAACGGCGTGGGCAGCCAGCCGCTTTCGGTCGAATTAAGCTGGGCCACATCCATCGGGGCCACCGCGTATGAAGTGGAGGTTTCGCTGTCAAGCACTTTCGGCACCACGCTCTTTGACCAGTCGGGCGCAACACTGACCAGTGTAACGGTAAGTGGTCTTACGAACGGCATGGCCTGCAACTGGCGCGTGGATGCATCGAATAGCAGCGGCATGAACTGGTCGGCATTCTGGAGTTTCACGACGATTCCCGCCGCTCCCGCAGCGCCATCCCTTGCCGCCCCCGCAATGAAGACGACCGGTGAAGCATCGTCGCTGACCCTGAGCTGGACTTCCGCAAGCGGAGCCGCCTCCTATACGGTTCTGGTTTCGACCGGTTCGACCTTTGCCGGTACGATATACAGCCGAACCGGCACGGGCCTGTCCGCATCGGTAAGCGGCCTCGCCTATGGCGGAATACCTTATTACTGGCAGGTAGGGGCAACCAACCCCGCCGGAACCGTCTGGTCGACCGTCTGGAGCTTCACGACGCTCAGTCCTCCGGCTCCGCCGACGCCCGTTTCGCCGGACGATATGGCAAAGTGTACCAATGGTCAACCGATAACGATCATCTGGGCTACGGCGGCTACGGCGACCTCCTACACGGTTCAGATAGCGACAAACTCCAGCTTCGCCAGCACGAGCTTCTCGCAGAGCGGAACGCGCGGCTTCTGCCAGTTTACGCCCGACTGCGGTGGACTGACTTACTGGCAGGTAAATGCGACCAACGCGGCCGGGACCGGTGCCTGGTCCGATATCTGGAATTTTACCGTCGACGTTGCGACGGCAACTCTTTTAAATAAAGTACTGACCCCGCCATCCTTCAGCATGAGAAATGGAGTGATCGCGTACTTCCTGAATCAGCAATGCCCGGTTAATATCAGTATTTACGACATGCTCGGGAAAAAGGTTTTTGAATTCAAACGTTTGCAATCGTCGGGGAGCTATTCCATTTCGACAAAAAACCTGAAATTATCATCAGCACTATACCTCGTGCATTTCAAGGCAGGAACTATGGAGGGAACCGGGACAGTGCTGGGGAGATGATGGGAAGATAATTAACATTGTGGCTGTTAAACCGTGGAAATTCCCGCGTGGCATGCAAGGGCGAATTGCCCGTTAAACCGCCAGAACCCCCGGTATAATGGACGCATTATTGGAACCTGAATTACAAGACGTAACCCCGCGCGATGAATGCATAGCGCCTCTTAAAAATTTTTCCTGCGGCACTGCCACAGAATGTTTTGACAGTGTGGAGCCTCCGAGTTTTGTATTAATTCTTCATCGTTTCGCCTTCATCGCTCATCCCTTTTTTAAACCACCGCGATTAAACATCGGCCGCGAACAGGGAAGCTGTCGACGATGAAATCATGGCCGGGCGGGAAGAAAAATTTGACTTCGAAAGTCGCACAGTCTAAATTATCATACACAACAAAAAAACTCAGTCAGTTTTAACTAAGAATAGGATATTTCCTTCATCCAGGAGAAGCCATGCACGGACTGAGAATGTCTATTTTCTCCCTGTTGGCAGTCGCCGCTACTGCTTTGGCGAATGTGCCGGGCGGAGGAACGACCGGCGCAAATGTCACCGTAACGGAATCAGGCGGCAACGTGACAATGAGCAACGGAATCATAACGCTTATAATTCAAGTGTCCAGCGGAACCATCACCTCCATAACCGATACCGCGATACTGGGCGGGAAAAACCTGCTCACCGGAGGCTACGAAGGCGGCAAGATGTACTGGGAGTTGGAAGAAGGTAACGGCGTCTACACGCTGCTGAAGGATCCCGCGACGGACAGCGGAAACTGCGCCGTGGTCCAACTAGCCATGAATGGTAAGTCTGCGACTCCCGCCCTGGACGTGAACCTCGACTACGCGCTCCTGCGCGGCAATACCGGCTTTTACGTCTGCGGCATCCTCTCGCACCCCGCAAGCTATGCCGCCGTCAATGGGGGCGAGTGGCGCGTGAATACCTACATCGGCGGGATGTTCAACTGGCTGAGCGTCGATGCCAAGCGCAATAAGAAGATGATCACCCAGTCCGCGTGGGAAAGCGTCGTTGCAGTGGCGGGAGCGCCCGCGGAAGTTGAAAGGGTCACCACGGGCCCGGACTCGGGCCAGGACGAATGCAAATACGGGTACAGCGCCGATTTTGGCGAGACCGAGGGGGGCTGGGGATGGAGCTCCGACACCGATAACATCGGAATGTGGTACACGGTGCCGAGCATCGAATACTACCAGGGCGGACCCAAGAAACGGGAACTCACGTGCCAGGCCGGTCCGGCCCTGTTGAACATGTGGGGAGGCTCGCACTACGGGATGGGCAACAGTGAGATCGTTGCCGCGGGCGCGACCATGCGCAAGATCTACGGCCCCTTTTTCGTCTACTTTAACAAGGGCGCCGGGGCGGGAGCGGTCTACAACTATGCCAACACGGCCTCCCATGCAGCAGCTCAGGCTCAGGCCAATGCCCTGTTCCAAGACGCCCAGGCCCAATCCGCGGCCGAGCAGTCCGCCTGGCCCTACACCTGGTTCAATGATACGGGATACAAGCAACAGAGCGGACGCGCCACGGTGACCGGCACCTTTGCCATCAATGATACCGGTGCCCCGAACGCCTCCCCGGCCAATATGTGGATCGGGCTGGCGCCCGACAACGGCGTCAGTTTCCAGGAGCAGTTCTTTACCTACCAGTTCTGGGTCAAGACCGGTGCGGGCGGAGCCTTCACCATCCCGCACGTGCTGCCGGGCACCTATGCCCTCTGGGCCTTCGGACCCGGGGATGTGGGCACCTTCAAGAACGCGACAGATATCACGGTCACGGCCGGACAGACTCTGAATCTGGGCACGGTGACCTGGACGCCGCCGCGCACCGCATCCACCATCTGGCAAATCGGTAAACCCGACCGCGATTCCCACGAGTTCCTGAATGGAGACTCCCTCTACATGTACTGGCCAACGTCTTGGGTCAATTACACCTCTGAATTCGGCAGCGGAATCACCTATACGGTTGGTACAAGTGTCGACTCCTCGACCTGGAACTATTCAATGATGAACGCCCAAACCTGGAAGGTGAACTTCACCTTGCCCAAAGCTCCACACGGCAGGATCCAACGGGCGGTTATACGTAGGGCTGGCCTCCAGCGATGGTTCCAGCCCCGTGTTCAGCCTCAATGGCACTACCATAGCAACCCTTCACCCGGGGTTCACGTCCGACGCGATCACCCGCCTGGGCAGCCACGGCGCCTTCTGGGACACTGCGGTAATCTTCAGTGGGAGTCTGCTCAAGGCAGGGGTCAACACGCTTACCATCACCCAGGCTTCGGGCGGGAACCTGGCATGGGACTGCCTGCGAATGGAGGCCGCCGGCACCGGCATCGTTTACACCGATGTCTATAACCAGAAATCACCCCTTCCCCTCGTCCGCCGGGCGATCTCCTGGCGGGGAAGTGCAATGGTGCAAGGGGACGGTATCCACGGCATGGACTTGGTCAGACCGGACGGCCGGATAATCGCGCATTCCAATGCAGGGCAGACGCTTGACTTCTCCCGCATCGCGCACGGAACGTACTTCGTGCGTTGCGGCGTGGAGATTTTTCCCTTGGTCTGGACGCGTTAGGTTCGCGTAGCATCCCGTTTTCCTTTTTTTTCTGCCCTGTAACAAAGGTGCATACAACACGTTTTTTTATCGTTGTAATAACTCTCCATCTGTTTTGTCCCTTTTCTATTTTTCGTTTTTCTCTTACTTGTAAGGTGGGTGTTGCATTGATCATACAATATTAAATCCTTTCCCGGATTGTATATTTTGTAGATTTTATTGATAGTTTTTATGGTTTCAACTTCCAGGATACTCGTTCAGCATGTCCACCGAATTTACCCGCAATTTCTGCATCATCGCGCATATCGACCATGGGAAATCGACCCTCGCCGACCGGCTTCTCGAGCTTACCGGCACGATCAGCAAGGAGAAGATGCAGGCACAGGTACTCGACGACATGGATCTCGAACGCGAGCGCGGCATCACCATCAAGTCTCACCCGATCCGCATGATCTACCGCGCACAGTCCGGCGACGAGTACCAGTTCAACCTGATCGACACTCCGGGCCATGTGGACTTCTCTTACGAGGTATCTCGCTCGCTCGCTGCCTGTGAAGGCGCCATCCTCGTGGTCGACGCAAGCCAGGGGATCGAAGCGCAGACCCTGACCAATATCTACCTTGCGCTCGACAATGACCTCGCGATCATTCCAGTTATCAACAAGATCGACCTTGCCTCGGCGCGGCCCGAAGAGGTCATGCGCCAGGTAAGTGAACTTCTCGGAGTCGACCGGTCGACCATGATACCGTGCAGCGCGAAAAGCGGCCTCGGGGTGCCGCCCATTCTTGAACGGGTCATCGTCGATGTCCCGCAGGCTAAGGGCGATCCGGTAAAACCCCTCAAAGCGCTTATTTTCGACTCCAAGTACGACGATTTCCGCGGCGCGGTAGCCTATGTCCGCGTCTTCGACGGCACGTTGCGTAAGGGCGATGTCATCAGCTTCATGTCAAGTGGCCGTGAATATGAGGTGGACGAGATCGGCTTCTTCCGCATGGGCCGCGTACCGCTCGACGTGCTCTCCGCCGGCGAGGTCGGCTACATGGTCGCCAATATCCGCACCCTCTCCGACATCAAAATCGGCGACACGCTGACCACCCGCCTGAACGGCGCTTCGGAGCCGGTGTCCGGCTACCGCGATGTCAAACCCATGGTGTTCAGCGGGATCTACCCGGTCGATAAGGCGGACTACGAAAATCTTCGCGGCGCCCTCGAAAAATTGCGCCTGAACGACTCCTCGCTCAGTTATGAGCCGGAGACCTCCTCGGCGCTTGGCTTCGGATTCAGGGCCGGATTCCTGGGCCTTTTGCACATGGAGATCGTGCAGGAGCGGCTCCTTCGCGAATTCGACGTCAACATTATTACCACGGTTCCCAACGTCAAATACAAGGTAACGCTGAAAAACGGCGAGGAGCGCTTCATCGAGAGTCCGGCAAAGATGCCCTCACAGCAGGAGATCGAGTTCATCAGTGAACCCATGGTCAAGCTGCAGGTCATCTCCCCGACCGACTACGTGGGATCGATTATGAATCTCTGCGAAGAGAAACGCGGCACCATGCTCCCCATGGAGTACCTCGAAACGACCAGAGTTTGCCTCCACTATCGGATGCCGCTCGCCGAGATGATCATCGACTTCTTTGACAAACTCAAGGGGTGTTCGCGCGGTTATGCCTCGATGGACTACGAACTCGACGGCTACGACCGGGACAACCTTATTAAGCTCGATATCCTCATCAACGGTACACCGGTCGATGCCTTCTCTTCCATCGTGCACCGCGATAAGGCGTTCTCCTTCGGCCAGGAAATCACTTCCAAGCTTAAGGAGCTGATTCCGCGTCAGATGTACGAGGTGGCGATCCAGGCTGCTATCAGCTCCAAGATCATTGCCCGCACCACAGTAAAACCGTTCCGCAAGGATGTGACTTCCAAGTGCTACGGCGGCGACATCACCCGCAAACGCAAACTCCTCGAAAAGCAGAAGGAGGGGAAGAAGCGCATGAAGCAGGTCGGCAACGTGGAAATCCCGCAGGAGGCGTTCCTGGCGGTGTTGAGCCGGAAGTAGCCATGCAGCGCTGTCTCACCACTCCGCGACGTTCATCCGCATGGATGAAAAGAACTCCAACGATTATTTTATTCTACATATAACTGAAGCACCGGACGCCTATGACAAAACAGATCGGTTATTTCGGACGTTTCGGCGGCAGGTTTGCTCCGGAAACGCTCATGCCAGAACTCGAAAACGTGGAGAGGGCGTTTGTTGCCTTCAAGAAAAACGCCGACCTTAAAAAACGCTTTCAGAAGCTTCTCAAAACCTACTGCGGCAGGGAGACCCCCCTGTATTTTGCGGAGAGTCTGACCCGTAAACTCGGCGGGAGCAGGATCTATCTCAAGCGGGAAGACCTGAACCATACCGGCGCGCACAAGATAACGAACGCGCTCGGTCAGGCATTGCTTGCTGTTTCCATGGGGAAAAAACGACTGGTTGCCGAAACCGGTGCAGGGCAGCACGGGGTCGCAACCGCGACCGCCGCGGCGCTTCTCGGGCTCGAATGCGATATCTACATGGGTACCGTCGACATGGCGCGGCAGCGACCCAACGTGTTCCGCATGAACCTGCTCGGCACTCGGGTGATTCCGGTGGAGAGCGGTTCGAAAACGCTCAAGGATGCGGTCAATGAGGCGATACGCGATTGGTCAAAGACCGTGCGCACCACCCACTATGTGTTCGGGTCGGCACTCGGCCCCCACCCCTTTCCTACCATCGTACGCGAATTCCAGTCGGTCATCGGGAAAGAAGCGCGTCGTCAGATTCTGACGGTCGAGGGACGCCTGCCAAGCGAGGTGGTCGCCTGCGTGGGAGGCGGCTCGAATGCCATCGGCATTTTTTCCGCCTTCCTGAAAGATAACAGGTTTCGCTGGTCGGGGTTGAGGCCGGCGGTTTGGGACTCGAAGGAACGCAGCATGCGACCCGTTTGTCGCCGACCAAAGCCGCGCGACCGGGCGTCCTGCACGGCTCCTACTCGTACGTCCTGCAGGATGATAACGGTCAGATCGCCACTACTCACTCGGTCTCCGCCGGGCTGGATTACAGCGGCGTCGGGCCCGAACACTCGTGTCTGCGCGAACTTGGCCGCGTCAAGTATACCTATGCGACCGATGACGAGGCTGTCAAGGCCTTTACCACGCTCTGCGAGTGTGAAGGGATCATCCCAGCGCTCGAATCGTCACACGCGGTGGCCTATGCCCTCAAACGGGCGCCGGAAATGAAAAAGTCTTCGCTGATGATCGTAAACCTTTCTGGCCGGGGCGACAAGGACATTTACTCGGTAGCCGACTACCTCGGAAAATCGCTATGAACCGCTACGAGCGGACGTTTGCGCAGCTCAGGGAGAAGGGTGAGATCGGGTTCATCCCCTTTGCCGTTGCCGGCGACCCGGACCTTGCCACCAGCGAAAAAATTCTCAGGGCCTATATCGACGGCGGTGCCGATATACTGGAAATCGGGTACCCGTTCTCCGACCCGGTTGCCGACGGCCCGGTAAACCAGCGCGCGAGTCAGCGCGCCATTGCGGCGGGCCTGAACCACGAAACTTTTTTCGAACTTATACGTCGGATTCGCGCGGTGTCCGAAATACCGATCGGCCTTCTCGGCTACGCCAATACCATGCTGCATCTCGGTTGCGAACGGTTCTGCAAAGAGGCCGCCAGGGCGGGCATCGATAGCCTGCTCTTCGCCGACCTGCCGCCGGAAGAGTCGACCGAGCTGCGCATATCCATGAAACGCCACGGTCTAGGCAGCGTCTTCATCGTTTCCGAGTTGACGCCCCCGGATCGGATGGCGATGATCGTCTCGCAGGTTGATGCGTTTGTCTATGTGGTGAGCCGCCTCGGCGCAACCGGGGTCGGTTCCGAACTCGGCTCCGAAGTTGCCTCCACGCTCCATCGCCTGAAGAAGGTCACCACAAAACCCCTGGCGGTCGGTTTCGGCATTTCGACGCCTCGACCATGTCGCCGCCATGCGCAAGGCGGGGGCGGATGCTGCGATCGTCGGCAGCGCGCTCGTTTCGGTCATCGAGGAATTCGGGAAAAATCCGAAAAAACTCTGCGCCGTGCTCAAGGAAAACATCTCAGCCTACAAGACAGCAACGAAAGTGTAAAGGATGAACCATCGCGGATCCAAGCCGCCGGACCTGGAAGTCGCTACCATCGCGGCCCACCTCGAAGGGCTTGAGGAGACCATCATCTCACGCCTCATCGAGCGGGCGCAATTTTGCCTGAACGAACGCGTGTACCGGGCCGGAGAAAGCGGCTTTTCCGGTGAGGACGCTCGCTCGCTCTTTCACCTACCGCCTCCTATTTCAGGAGCGGATGGACGCACAATTCGGCCGGTTCTGCGTCCCGGAAGAGCGGCCATTTTTCAAGGACCTGCCCCGGCCACAACGCACGGTCATTCTGCCGGACACCGGGCTTGCAGTCGGAAATTTCGATTGCGTCAATATGATGGACAAAATCGTCGATGCCTACCTTGCGCTGATGCCGCGGGCGTGCCGCGCGGGCGAGGACGGCCAGTACGGATCGAGCGTCGAGCACGACGTGTACGCGGTGCAGGCGATCGCCCGGCGCATCCATTACGGCTCGCTCTATGTCGCGGAAAGCAAGTTCCTCGATACACCGGAGCTCTTTTCGCAACTGGCGGCGGAGGGCGACGAAGCAGCCATCATCGCACAGCTCACGCGCACGGAGGTCGAGGTGCGGATCGTACAGCGGATCGGGGAAAAGGCAGCTGCCATGCAATCGACGGTCAAACCGGGAATCCGGCATTCAATCGATCCGGAAGTCATTGCGGAATTTTACCGAGACACCATCGTGCCCCTGACGAAAAAAGGGGAAGCGCTGTACTTGCTGAACAGGAAAAGGTAATAGCGGATTGCATTGCGTGTGGCAACAATAAAATGAAAAACTCGTATTGACTATGCCCTTCTCCCCCAAAACCGTCACCATCTACAGCGTCGGCCTGCTCGGCGGCTCCATCGGACTTGCTCTGCGCAACTCCGGTTTCGACGGCCGCATCGTCGGCCTCTCCTCGCCCGGCAAACTTCTCATCGCGCAGAAGCTTGGCTGCATCGACGAGGGTTATTCCTATGGGGCGCTTCCCGACATCATCGACAAAACCGATCTCCTGATTCTCTGCTCCCCGATCAGCGTCATCCTGAAGACCATCCGTGAGCTTTCCGGCATGCGACTGCCCCGGAATATCGTCGTCACTGACGTAGGCAGCACCAAGGAGGAGATCTGCAGCGCGGCAAGGCGCCTGCTGCCCGACGTCTATTTTATCGGCGGCCACCCGATGGCTGGATCGGAAAAGAGCGGACCGGCCGCGGCCGATCCTTACCTTTTCCAGAACGCCATCCATGTACTGGCACCCTTAAACGGCGAGCCTTCGGAGCACGACCGGGAGATCGGCGCTTTTTTCGAGCGCTGGCTCGGGAGCCGGGCGCTTTTTCTCGACCCGGCGCTCCACGACCGGATTGTAGCCGCCGTGAGTCACGTGCCGCACCTGCTCGCAGTTGCTCTCGTCAACTCGGCGCAGGAGGTCGAATCCGCGGTCCCCGGTACGCTCGGCCTTGCCGCCGGCGGATTCCGCGACATGACGCGCATCGCGGGCGCCTCTTACGACCTCTGGCACGACATCCTCACGACCAACCGGCAATCGATCGATCCGCTGCTTGAACGGCTGATCGCCCGTCTCGGCGACATGAAACAGCGTCTTCACAACGGATCGTTGCGGGAAGTTTTCGATTCCGCACAAAATACCCGTTCCCGAATTCCGGACAATGCCAAGGGGATCATGCGCCGGCTTTCCGATGTACTTGTGATTGCAAAGGACCAGCCCGGCATCATCGCGCAAATCGCCGCCGCGCTGGCCGGACAGGGGATCAACATAAGTGACATCGAAGTGCTGAAGGTGCGCGAAGGGGAAGGCGGCACCATCCGCCTTGCGTTCGATTCTCCGGCCGTTGCCCGCGAGGCGATCTGAGCGGCTTCAACAGGCGGGGTTCAGCGCCCGTGAAAGGATATGACATTGTGCTTACGGTCAACCGTTTAAAAGCCCTTTCCGGAAAGGTGGAGTTGCCGCCGAGCAGCGACCTTTTTCTGGTCGCTGCGTTTACCACGCTTGCCTCAGGCTGCTCATGCCGCATCCATCCCCTTAACAAAGGCACGGAAACCCGGCAATGGGCCGCCCTTCTTAACGGCCATGTTTCTGTGACCTTTGAAAAGGATGCTTGTCTGATCGAACGGGCACGAGGCGATGCTGCCCGCGCGATCGCCTTTGCAGATGACCGGTTCCCCTACCGCGATCTCGTAGCATTCCTCGCGCTCGGCGCCGGGAAGCGCCTCCTGTTCGCCACGGTCCCGGAGAAGCGCCTCGAGGCCTGGTGCGCAACGGGCAAGCGTCTGGGGGTTCCGTTGCAGCAGGTGACGGAGGGGCCCCTGCAAGGTCTCGCCTGCGCGCAGGCCGACTCCGCGACACCGCTGCCCCTGGAGATTGATGAACAGGATATCAATGCGGCATTAGGTCTTTTCTTCGGGCTGCGGGCAAAAAGGTCCTTCCGGACTCCCTTTACCCTGTCCAATCCCTTCCGCCATCTTGCCGGTCGCTTTGGTGGAACAATCGAGGTAAAGCGTGACAGCGGCGAGAGGGAGAAAGACCCGCTGCTGCGTCGTATCAAGCTGCAAAAGGGACAACGGCTTTCCGAGTTGGAGCAGTCGTTCCTCGTCACCGTGGACTTTTCTGTTCGACCGCCGGTAAATGAACCGGTCGACATTGAACTTCCCGGCGACGAGGTGCTGCTTGCGCTGTTCTGCGCCGCGAAATCGCTGGTGCAGCGCGGATCGCTCGTCATTGACAATTCGCCGCTCGAGCCGTGGGCAGCGCCGATCATCCCGTTCCTGCGCAAGATGGGCTGCAAACCGTCGCTGCAGGAGATACGGAAAACCGCCTTCGGATCGGTGGGAATGCTCTCGCTCTCGCGATTCGATCTCACGGGACAGAAAATCGATTTCGCGCCGCAGCACCCGGCGGCCATGCAGTTGCCGGCAATGGCAACGGTCGCGGCATTCGCCGAAAATCAATCGCTGTTTCGGCAATTCGAAGATTTGCGACGGAGCGACCCTGACGGCATCCGGCAGCTCGAATCGTGCCTGAAAACCATGAACGTGAAATTCGGCGACATTCCGGACGGATTCGTGATCAAAGGGGAAAAGGAGTACGATGGTTTCGACCTGATCGAACCCCTCCCCGCCCCGCTTGCCGGCGCCTTTGCCATCGCCGGCCTCCGCTGCATCGGTTCGACCATGGTGAACGACGAGCGGATCGTCGAACGCTGGCCTGATTTTTATGAGATGATTATGAAGGTGGGAGAGGTGAGAAGTCAATAATAAAAGGACGTTTGAACATCGATTACACGTATTAAAGAATTACGGGATTATTCAAAAGACATTTTTCTTCTATAAATCCGATAATCCATTAATCCTTGCGACCGTGGTTCAGACAAAGGATCTTCCATGCGTCCCATATCTTCGTTCGGCGTCGTTGCCTTCAGCAAATGCGAGCATCTCGATGAGGTGATCGGCCGGCTCTGCGACTGGTCGGCCGCCGAGAAGGTTCCGCTCGTTCTGCACCCTTTTTTCAAGGAGATCGTACAAGGCAACGTTACCGTTGCCGCCAATGAGGCTGAACTTCTTGCGGCAAGCGAGGCGGTGATCTCCGTCGGAGGGGACGGCACCTTTCTCGCTGTTGCCCACCTCTGCCGCTTCACGCGGAAACCGGTGATCGGGATCAATCTCGGCGGGCTCGGGTTTCTTACCGATATCGGCCGGGCGAATATCGAGGAGAGCCTCCGGAAAATACGCGAAGGGAGCTATGCCATCCTGAGCCGGATGGTGCTCGAAGCGTGCATCGCGAGGGGAAACAACCGGGTGTGCTCCTACAACGCGCTCAACGATATATTCATCAACCGGATGAACGTGCCGAAGCTGACCTCGATCTCCGCCTGGTATGGCAACGACTTTATCGCCGACTTTCATGCGGACGGGATCATCGTGGCGACTCCGAGCGGATCGACCGCCTATTCGCTCTCGTGCGGCGGGCCGATCGTCGAGCCCGATGTCAAGGCGCTGCTCCTGACGCCCATCTGCCCACATTCGCTCAACGAACGGCCCATGGTGCTTCCGGCCGACAAGCCAATCCGCCTCCTCATCAACGACAAGAACCCCGACCTGCTCTTCTGCGCCGACGGTCTCGACTCTGTCAAGCTCCAGAGCGGCGACGAAATCACGGTCTCCTATGGCGGCGCCGCCGCGAATCTTATCCAGCTCGCCGGGCAATCCTACTTTTCGCTCCTGCGGAACAAATTGGCATGGGGTAAAGGATCGAAACGGAGCGGCGGCGTCTCATGATCCGGGAGATCCGCATCGCGAATTTCGCGCTCATCGATGAACTCTCGCTCACATTCGACCGTGGGTTTACGGTGTTCACCGGTGAAACCGGCGCCGGGAAGTCGATCCTGGTCGATGCCATCGGCCTGCTTCTGGGCGAGCGGGCATCGGGCGGCCAGGTCCGCAGCGGCGCCGATGAGGCGGAGGTCAGCGGCGTCTTCGAACTGCCTTCAGGCAATCACGCGCTTACGCGGCTTCTCGATGAAATGGCGGTTCAACCGCAGGACGGCACGCTCATCATCCGCCGGCGGATAACGCACGGCGACCGCAACCGTATTCTTATCAATCAAGTTCCCTTCCCCCTGGCCGCGTTGAAAAGGCTCGGCGACCTGCTCGTGGATCTTCACGGCCAGCATGATCACCAGTCGCTCCTCGACGAATCAACCCATGCCCCGATCGTCGACGACCTGCCGGAGGTCCGGCCATACCGGGAGCGGTACACGTCCGCTTACGCGGCGTATGCTGCCGTGAAGGCGGAATTTGCGGCTTTTCAGGCGCGGTCCGACGAGCTTGCGCAGCGCAGGGAGATGCTCGAATTTCAGAGCCGGGAGCTTCGCGACCTCGCCCTGCAGCGGGATGAAGAGCGGGCGCTTGAGGATGAACTGCGGCTTCTCTCCTCATCGGTGCAGCGGAGCGAGGCGGTCGCGGAGATCGCCGCGCTCCTTGCCAATTCGGAAGATTCAGTCGAAAAGCGCATCGCCGCCGTGCGCAGGAAACTGGAAATGCTTGTCAAGTACGATGCCTCGGTGCGGCCGTGGCTCGACGACGTCGGCAACGCGCTCGCGGTTTTTTCCGAACTCGAAGCCTTCTGCGGCGCCTACCTCGATAAGGGCGGCTCGTCCGATCCGGAGCGGCTCGACCGGTGCAACGCGCGCCTCGCGAAGATTCAGCGGCTGAAGAAGAAATACGGCTGTACCTTCGACGAATTGCTTGCGAAAAGCGACAAGCTGGCGGCCGATCTGGCGACGATCGAAAACATCGATGCCGACCGGGCGCACATGGCCGAAAAATCGCGCCGTGCTCTCGCGGCCTGCGCCACCGACGGCCGCGAATTGCGCGCGGCGAGGGAAAAGGCGTCGATGCGCTTTGACGTACAGGTCACCGCCGCCATGGAACGGCTCGGCTTCACGGGCGGCGTCTGGAAGACCGGCTTCGCGTACCGTGACGAGCCGCTTGACGACGGGATGGAGGGAATCCGCTTTATGGTGCGGACCAATCCCGGCGAACCGATGCTGCCGCTTTCCGCGACCGCCTCGGGGGGCGAGGTGTCACGTCTCATGCTGGCAATCAAAAGCGTCATGGCGAAGCATGACCGCATCCCGATTCTGATTTTCGATGAGATCGATACAGGTATCGGCGGCATCCTGGCCGGGAATGTTGCGCGCGCACTCCACGCTCTGTCCAAGACCCACCAGGTGCTCTGCATCTCCCACCTGCACCAGATCGCCTCGCAGGCCGACCATCATTTCCGGGTCTATAAGGAGCCCTCTGACGGGAGGACGGTAACGCGGGTCGAACGCCTCCCCGACAAGGAGCGGATCGATGAAATCGCCCGCATGCTTGGCGGCGATTCGACCGCGGCGAGGGCTCACGCGAAGGAATTGCTTGCTAAAAGGAGTTCGCTAGACTAGGGAGGAGCCAAAATGCATCCGGGGATTTACAGTCGAAGTCTCTTACGCTTTCGCGGGGGGGGGGGGCGACTTCACGTTCCTCCTGCGATAGAGAATCAATACTCCCGCATAGACCAACAGCCCTATCACGGTGACGCACAGCCCCTCCCGCACGTACGGCGGTTCGAACATGAGTTCCACCGTATAGTCCCCGGCAGGGAGCGGCAGGCCGGTGAAGCCGATGTTGACCTTGTACAGCGGTGTACGAACGCCGTTCACCCTCGCATGCCATCCCTTGTCGAAGGGAATTGAGAAAAACACCACCTTCGTCGCGGGAAGATGGATGGTCCCCTTCAGGTAATTCTGCCGATGGATCAGAAGCGACAGTGTATCCTGCCGCAGGTCGTTTATATCCGACCGGAACAGTGCGACGGCGTTCTGGTCTCCCCGCAGTACGCCGGGAATATAGAGGACGCTCGTGTCGACCGGTGGCATCGACCGCAGGCCTGCGTACAACGATGAGGCCGTATCGTCGAAGACGCAGGCGTTGAGCAGAATAATGCGCCGCATGACCGGCGACGCACGCTGAAAATCGGCATACGGCATATATTTATCGTAGGTAAACCCCAGCGGCAGGAAAAGGTTATTCCGCTCAACGGTCACGTCGCCGAACTGCGCTATCGAATCGAACCCGATCCGATAGAACCCCGCGGCGGGTCCCTTGGTAAGGTTGTATTTGACCGTGCATAGCGACTGGAGAAGGGGCCGGTCGCGCAGCCCGATGATCCACCGGGAGGCGTACTCCTCGGTATCGCTGATGATGCCCGCCTCCTGGAGAAATTCGACATAGCTCAACTGATTGAACGATGAGTAGGAGCGCGTCCCGTAATAATCCTGAATCTGCGCATCGTTGAAACTGGTGTGGATGGCGGTGCCGGAGAAATAGTCCTTTGTCACCCGGTAAAATCCCGGATCGGTCCGTTTCAGCCAGGCGGCTGCGTCAACCGAAAAGTCGTTGTACCCGGTCCGAATTTCCTTCTGCTCCCCGTTCGTCATGGTCATTCGCTCGTTCACGGTGCCATGCGAAAACGAGGCGATTTCGATGATAACGACCGCGAGGAGCGCGATCTTTGCGATATTCCTTAAAACCGGCAGCCGCATGAGGAAAAGAAGCGCAGCATAGATCGTCAGATAGAACGCGGCCGAAGTCCGCAGGTCGTCTTGTATGATTCCGGGACGATCCGGAAAATTGATCCCGAACAGGAGCGCCATCACGCCGACATAGGAACCGAGGAGATACCAGGGATTCCCCGGAGCGTCCGGTCGTAATAATCGAGCGCCCGCAGGCCGTAATAGAGCATGACAATGGAAACGATCAGGGATATGCCGGTTTTGTAGTAGTCGCCGGTGAACAGGTTATAGGCATAGCGGAAATAGGGAAAGATCACGATTAGCGCCCAGAATGCCGCGAATATCCCGTAGACCCATTTCCGCTTTTTGTCGAGCGATGCGAATACCGAGGGAACCAGCAGCAGCGTCAGGAGACCGCAGTAGAAGAGCGGCGCTTCGAGGTAGTTGTACCACCCCCGGAAATACTCGCCGATCCCCATGATGTCGCTGGAAAACATGCGCAGAACGGCGGTTTTCAGATGCAGGAGCGGTATGCCCCAGCTTGCCCTGGTGATCGACCAGTTTTCAAGTCCGAATACCGGCACGCGGCCGAGCGACTGAAAATAGCCCACATGGCCGCTTACCCGCGGACTCTGCACCATATGCATCGCTTCGCTGAAAAAAAAGACGAAACCGATCGCGACGCCGAGAACTCCCAGCAGGGTCATCTTGAGAAGCAGCCGGGAATAGCTCCCGATGCTCCAGCCGTTTTCATCGAGAAACCTGAAGAGCGAGTAGAGCAGCAGGAACAGCCCATAAGTGTAAAGCGAAAAAACCGAGGTGGCCATGAGCGCCACGGCAAGCGGGAACCAGCGGCCGTCATTCTTCCGATACAGTTTTTCGAATGCAAGAAGCAGGAACGCGACACACGCTCCGGTCGAGGAATAGCTGAACCACCCGCTGCCGACGATGATGAACCCGGAGAAGGCGTAGAGAATCGATCCCGCGAAACTGGCGAACTTCTTCAGTGACATCGTCCGCAGGTATCCGTAAAAGCACAATCCGGCCACCACGATTTTCAGGACCTCGATCCAAGCCATGCCGAAGGGAATCTTATCGAAGGGTAACAGGATGAGAAGTGCAGTGAACGGGGAATCCAACCCCTGGGGGAAGACGTTCTGGCCCATGCCGACATAGAAAGACCAGCGGGGGATGCCGTCGGTGTGCAAATACCGGGAGAGGTGAACCAGCGAGGGCAGCACAGCATTGTAGGAGTCGCTGGCAATCCCCTTGAAGACGTAAGGCCGGTTGAAGATCAGATAATCGAAGAATACATAGGCGCATATGCCGAATAGAGCAATAAGGCAGAGAAGCGCGCCTTTCCCGCCTGTGAATCTTTCGAAGAGATCGATGCGTTCACGCTGTGTACCGTTTGCGGGAGGTTTTTTCTTCCCGCCGTTTTTCGAAGTCTTGGTATTTTGCCGATTATTCATGGAAAAAGGTAGGGGCCCTCTCTTGGCAATTTTTGGCCATGCCAATAGTACAGTCCAGAATCGGGCAGCAGCGCGAAACAATATTGTGTTGTTAGGCCAGCGAAACCGCCCGGATGTTACCTGCCATTACGTCCACAAACAACCGTGCAGCGATGAATCACCAGAACTCTGGAATCAGCGAGCTGAACCGAAAAAGAAAGCTCCCCCCTGTGATACAGCAATGTATAAAAAAGATTATGCTACGCCTCTATGCAAGAAAAAAAATCAAGAGCGGCAGGAGCGAACGAGAGTGTCGGCGACAGAGAGGGTCAACCGGAAGACGCTTCGAGCACGGCCAGGAGATTCTCGGCGCGCTGGCGGTAGTCGGAGGCCGCGGAATCGGCAATGATCTGCTGACAGAGCGTTTTCGCACGCTCGCCGTTATTCATCTTCTGGTTCAGGAGGGCCAGTTTCCAGGAAATCGCCGCAAACCGGTATTTGATACGGCTGTCATCGAGCGCCTGCTGATAGTACCCGATAGCCTTGGGAAGATCCCCCTTAGCCTCGTAGCATCCGGCAATCCCTTCCAGCGATTCGCCGCTTATAAAATCCGCGGCAGTCTTCCTCGAAGCCGCCGTCTCGAACCAGGTAATAGCCTCGTCGAACCGCCCCACATTGAAGTAAATACTGCCGAGCATGTAGGCGCTCATGGCGCTCTCGGGGGTACTCTTGTAATTGTCAGCGACAATCCCGAACTGCTCAACCGCTTTATCAGCCGCGCGATTGTTGTACGCGATCATCGCCTGGCCGAAGGCCTCCGAGGCCTTCTCCTGGCTCGACCGCTTCATCTGGGAGTATACCAGGAGGAATCCCGCGACGAGAACCACCGCGATCCCCACCCCGACGAGGGTATTCGCGTTCTTGGTGACATACTCCTTGACCTTGAACAAAAATTCAAGCACCGGATCTTCCCGCATCTCCTGCTTTTTCTGGCTGTATTTAATATTCACCGAGGTCCTCCGCTGGTGCAACGTCTATTTTCACTATCGGTTAAGAGTTTTATAAATATACTAAACAGGGGCTTAAAAGGCAAAATCCGGCGCTTCAGGAAGGGGAAGGGATGTAGGATGAGGGAAAAACCGTCTGAACCGGGATTACACGGAGAAGAATTGCGACCCACCCATGGATTTGATCATTGGCAGAAGGTACTTTTTATCATGATAGGATCCGCACAGTGTGCTCGCCGAGCCGGGGCGGGGAATCCATGATGAAAAAAAAGGTTTTTATCGACGGGTCACATGGAACGACGGGCCTGAAAATCCATGAAAGACTCGATAAACGCGACGATATCGAACTGATTGCAATTCCTGCCGAAAAACGCAAGGCCCCCCTGGCCAGGCAACACTATTTGAATAGCGCCGATATCGTGTTTCTCTGCCTGCCGGACGATGCCGCCCGCGAATCGGTCAGCCTGCTGTCGAACCCCGCCGTACGGGTCATCGATGCGAGTACGGCGCACCGAACCGCAGAGGGGTGGGCGTACGGCATTCCCGAGCTCAATCCTCTGCAGCGGGAAAAGATAAAAAACTCGGCCAGGGTCAGCGTGCCCGGCTGCTATGCGACCGGATTTTGCGCGGTTCTGCACCCGATGGTTTCCGAAGGATTTCTTTCACCCGACTATCCGGTTACCTCCTATGCGATAACCGGCTACAGCGGCGGGGGCAACCAGATGATCTCCGCTTTCCAGGCGGATTCTCCGGATCGGGAAGCGATATGCTGCCGCCCCAAGAACCTCAATCTGGTTCACAAGCACCTGCCGGAGATGCAGAAGTTCGGCTTGCTCAAACGGACGCCGATCTTCACCCCCATCGTGGGAGACTTTTTCCAGGGGATGCTGGTGTTCGTGCCACTCTATACGTCAATGATGACGAACAATGCCGGGCCGGACCGGATCAGAAGCCTCTTCGCCGATTACTATCGGGGCGAGCGCTTCATCAGGGTTTCGTCGGATGAGGAGACCGCCTCGATCTCCGATGGCTTTCTCAGCCCGACCGCCTGCAACGGCACCAATATGCTGGAACTTTTTGTCTTCGGCGGAAACGACCGCCTTCTCATCGTCGCGCGGCTCGACAATCTGGGGAAAGGCGCTTCCGGCGCGGCGGTGCAGAACATGAATATTCTCCTCGGCGTCCCGGAAGATACGGGCTCCGCTGACGCTGCAAAAGAGGGGCGGAATGACAAAATCGGAAATCGCCCGCGATCAATTCATGTCCGGACGCAACTGCTCGCAATCGGTTCTTTATGCCTTTGCACAGGAGGCCGGCCTCCGCCCGACATGGCCCTGCGCATCGCCGACGGTTTCGGCGCCGGCATGGGACGCAATCAGGAGGTGTGCGGAGCGGTAACCGCGGGCATCATGGCGCTCGGCCTGCTTTTCAGCAAAGGAACGAACGGAACACACGATGAGAAGGCCATTCTCTACGCCCGGATCCGGAGTTTCATGAAGGATTTCGAACGGGTGTACGGCTCGGTAAACTGCCGGAAGCTTCTGGACGGCTGCGACTTCCTGTCTCCCGAAGGCCAGAAACTCTTCAGGGAGCGGAATCTGCGTGCGAGGTGCGCCGGATTCGTCGAAGGTGCCTGTAAGATTTTATCATGTTGGAGAGTTCGAGAGTTGGAGGGTTAGTGAGTTAACGGCAAAAGATCTTTCGAACTCAGCGGCGTCTCCGTACATGCTGCTTTTTTATCACCTCTGCCGGTAGGTCTCCAGAAACCGCTTCAACTTTTCCATGACCTCCGCCAGGTCTTCCACGCGCGGCAAGTAGACAATACGGAAATGGTCGGGGTCCGGCCAGTTGAAGCCGCCTCCGTGCACCAGCAGCACCTTTTCGGACCGCAGGAAGTCAAGTACGAATTTTTCATCGTCGGTAATGTTGAACCTTTTCGCGTCGATCTTCGGGAACAGGTAGAATGCGGCCTTCGGCTTGACACACGATATACCGTCGATGGCATTCAGCAGCCCGTAGCTGAGCTCCCGCTGGTCGTACAGGCGTCCGCCCGCCCTGGTCAGATCGTAGATGCTCTGCCGGCCGCCGAGCGCCGTCTGGATGATCGACTGGCCCGGAACATTGCTGCACAGGCGCATGGCGGCGAGCATGGTGAGCCCCTCGATATAATCCGGCGCTATCGTCTTGTCGCCGCTGACCGCCATCCACCCGACCCGGAAACCCGCCACCCGGTAGGCTTTCGAAAGGCCGTTGAATGTGACAAACAGCAGATCGTCGGCAAGCGAAGCGGTGGATACATGGACGTTGCCGTCGTAGAGAATCTTGTCGTAAATTTCATCGGAATAGACGATGAGCCGGTGTTGCCGCGCGATCTCCAGGATCTCCCGCAGCACCTCGGGCGGATAGAGCGCGCCAGTGGGATTATTCGGATTGATAATCACGATTCCCTTCGTATTTTTGCCCGCCTTTTTCCTGATGTCGGCACAATCCGGCCACCACTCCGATTGTTCATCGCAGCGGTAGTGCACCGCCATGCCGCCGGACAGGTTGACCGCCGCGGTCCAGAGCGGATAGTCCGGCGAAGGGACCAGGATCTCATCGCCCTTATCCAGGAGCGCCTGCATCGCCATCACGATGCACTCGCTCACGCCGTTCCCGATGTAAATATCCCCGGTCTCCACCCCGGCGATGTTCTTCTGCTGGCAATACTGCATGATGGCTTTGCGGGCAGGAAACAGTCCCTTGGAGTCGCAATACCCCTGCGTATCCGGCAGGTTCATGATCATGTCGTGAATCACCTCATCGGGTGCGAAGAGCCCGAAGGGCGCCGGATTGCCGGTATTCAGTTTGAGGACGCGGTACCCCTCCTCTTCGAGACGCTTCGCCTCATCGAGCACCGGTCCGCGTATATCGTATAAAACATTGTCAAGTTTTGACGATTTCTTGATTGTTCCCATGGTGATTACAGTCCTTCTATGTTGTCTCTCCTATAATAATTTCCGCGCAAAACAGCGGATTCATTGATCCAACTTGATTTAATAATATACACTACGGTATATAAAACCATCTTTCGGTAGGGCACTGCAAAGTGATTCCTCCTCTATATTTCGGGTTTAAAAATTGAAGTCCCGGAACGCCCGGATAAAAATTTTCCAGTCGCCACGCTTCTCAAATCATATTTTTAGTCCTCGAATATCCGAGCGGATAACCCGTACCGGCCGACCGTTATGCCGGCCGTTCCTTTACGCCTCCCCGACGGGCATGAATATGATTCGTGTCAATGAAAATTACCTGAAACTCCGGTCGTCCTATCTTTTTTCCGAAGTGGCAAAGCGCGTCGCCGATTTCCGAAGCAGGTTTCCGGAAAAGGAGGTGGTGCCGCTCGGCATAGGTGATGCCACGCGGCCGCTGCCACCCGCCTGTATCGAGGCGTTCCATGCGGCGGTCGCCGAGATGGGCGACGAAGCCACCTTTCGCGGGTATGGCCCGGAGCAGGGGTACCCGTTCCTGCGCGAAGCGATTGCGAAATACGATTTCCGGGCGCGCGACGTCGATGTTTCGCCCGACGAGATTTTCATAAGCGACGGTGCGAAGTGCGACACCGGCAACATCCAGGAGCTCTTTGCCGCCGACATCACGGTCGCGGTCCCGGATCCGGTGTACCCGGTCTACGTTGATACGAATGTCATGGCGGGCCGCACCGGAAATTGCGCCGATGGACGCTACTCGGGGCTGGTCTACCTCGACGGCACCGAAGCGAACGGCTTTGTCCCGGCGCTCCCCTCCGCTCCGGTCGACCTTATCTACCTCTGTTTTCCGAACAACCCGACCGGTGCCGCCGCGACAAGGGCTCAGCTTGCGCAATGGGTGGACTTTGCACGTCGGACCAGAGCACTCATCCTCTTCGATGCCGCGTATGCGGCGTTCGTCCGCGACCCCGCGATTCCACGCAGCATCTTCGAGATCGAGGGCAGCCGCGAGGTAGCGGTCGAGTTCCGCAGTTTTTCAAAAACCGCCGGCTTTACCGGCACGCGCTGCGCTTATACCGTCATCCCCGGGGAGTGTACGGCCTTTGACCGTAAGGGGAACAAGATTGCGCTTCACGGCCTCTGGAACCGGCGTCATACCACGAAATTCAACGGAGTTTCCTACCCGGTCCAGAGGGCCGCAGAGGCCTGCTTTCTCGGCGAAGGTTCCCGCCAGGTGGCCGAAATGGCCGACTATTACATAGCCAATGCCAACCTCATCCGTGAAAAGATGACCGGCCTCGGCTACTCCTGCACCGGCGGTCTCAATGCACCCTACATCTGGGTAAATGTCAGGCGGAATTCCTGGGAGTTCTTCGACTTCCTCCTGGCCGAGGCGGGTGTCATCTGCACGCCCGGCGCCGGGTTCGGTCGCTGCGGCGAGGGCTACATCCGCCTCAGTGCATTTAATACAAGGGAGAAGGTCGAACTGGCGATGGAACGGGTCGGGAAGGTGCTGGGGAATACATAAAGATGGGCGAACGAAAGTAACGAGGGACACTGCAAATTATGATTTTGCCATGCCCGATGTCTACGATGCAAACGAAGGCGTGTGCTTCTCTATATCTTCTTTATCTTCTTTGGCCGAAAAAGAAACGTGAAGAACCCACCGAACAGCGTCAGGAATATGCCCCACCAGACCGAAGCATGCAAGTTGGCGAGCACCACTGTTGAAGGCGAATGAAAATAGCAAATCCCACTGACAAAAATTATTAATCCATAGACGAACATGATGAGCCCTACGAAAAACCAGACGGGAATAATATGATGATTTTCAGCCATGATGTTACTCCTTGAAGAGTGTGACGTCACTTATTGAATTTCGCTGCCCATACAAATCGTTAAATCCACCCCGTTATCGCGCTACCAGAAAATAATCTGAAGAATCAAAAACAGCACTATAGAAATTGCGGCGTAAAAAATAGGACGTTTCCACACGGGTAAGTGCCCTTCGCTCGGCAATTCGGTGCAGCCATAAACCAAACCGGTGAGTTCTTCCACAGGCTTGGGACGAGTAAGCAGGCTGACAACCGCGGTCACGGTCACGCAAATTATCCACGACCAGAGGGCCCGATACATGTTCTGCGCCATATCGCTGGCATTGTTCGAAAGCGCAATGATGGCTCCATTGGCCGGGTTTATCTTCACCAGCGCCCACATACCGATGGAAGAGAGCGTGCCCGCCAGCAACCCCCAGAAGCCTCCGGCCGGCGTTGCCCGTTTCCATAGCATGCCGATCAGCACGGTTCCGAACAGGGGCGCGACGAAGAAGCTGAACAGCGCCTGCACATAATCCATGATGCTCTTGAAATGCATGACCAGGTAGGCGGTGCCGATGGAAATCAGCACGCCGAGAATGGTAGAAATGCGGCCCATCCAGACATAGTGGGAATCCGCCGCGCCCTTTTTTACATAAGAACGGTATATGTCATACGTCCAGACCGTGGTAAAGGCGCTGATCTCCCCCGCCATCCCCGACATGAAGCCCGCCATCAGGGCGGTAATCCCCAAGCCAAGCAACCCTGGACCGCAATAGCGCGCCAGCATGAGCGGAAGCACTTCGTTGAAACTATGCCCCCCGGCGAAGGGGGCACCCGGTTGGATAGCATTTTCAGGATGGAGGATAATGGGGTGTGCTCCGGAGTTCAGAAGAGCTAAACCCAGGAGTCCGGGCAGAATCACGATGAACGGCACCGCCATCTTGAAAAAGGAACCGATAATCGGCGCCAGTTTCGCGGAGCGAAGATCCTTGGCCGTCAGTACGCGCTGGACGACCAGAAAATCCGTTGTCCAGTATCCGAACGAAATCACCCATCCAAGCCCGAGAACGATTCCAGTCCAGTGAATACCCATCGGGTTGTTGGCAAAGCTTCCTATTCCCGACCACAGGTGTGTGAAACTGCCATGAACGTGAGGGAAAGCTTCCGGCGGAAAAATTTGCGGTATGTTTTTCTGGATACGCATCACCATTCCGTGCCACCCCCCCGTTTCGATCAGACCGAAAATGGGGACAAGCAGTGCGCCGAACCAGATCAGAAAGAATTGCATCACTTCGTTGAAAACGGCGGAGTAGAGACCGCCCAGCGATACGTAGATCGCCACGGTAAGCGCCGCAACCCAGATGCTGAAATTGATGTCCCACCCCAGCACCACCTTCATCACTATCGCCATGGCGTACATGTTGATACCCGACATCAGCAAAAACATGAAAGCGAAGGAGATGGCGTTAAACCCCCGGGCGGCTTCGCCATACCGCAGCTTCAAGAAACCGGGAACGGAATGAGTCTTCGAGATGTGGTAGAACGGCATCATCACGATACCAAGGAAGAGTATGGCAGGGATGGCGCCGATCCAGTACCAGTGGGCTGCCAGGATGCCGTACTGGTAGGAAGCGGAGGCCCAGCCCATCAATTCCAAAGCTCCCAGGTTGGCCGAGATGAATGCCAGGCCGGCGACCCAGGCGGACATCTCCCGTCCCGCCAGGAAGAAACCTTCTCCCTTCCCGGAAAAACGCCTCAAGTAAAATCCGATACAAATGACCATTGCGAAGTAGATCGCAATGATAGCCATGTCCACCGGACTCAGCGAAATGAGCTTCTGGCTGACTTGCGGAAGGATGTTGTGCATGATGCTCCTTTGATTGGAGTGCTAAGGGGTCAATTGCCAAAGTAAATTTTTATGTAACCGGCATCCCTGGCCTACGACAGGTCGAATGCGATGATCCGAAACGCGAACAGTAGAAAATAGGCATTTTTCACACTCATTGCAATAAAAAAATTCGTAACAGGTGTTTTTGTAAGGAATGGGTATCATTTCCATTTATAATCGTCCTTGGCGGCAACGTTAGAACGACCTGTTGGCATGGTTTTTGTTGTATTTCTTAAAAGTGAGAACACTGTTTATGCAAGATAAGATATTATTTTGCTTTTAAGACAGGAAGGCGTTTCTTATTGTCGAGGTGCGGGGAGGAGCAAAGTATGGTTCGATCGACGAAACACAAAACCGTCGTTATTACGGGAGCATCCTCAGGGATCGGCGAATCGTGCGCGCTGTGGCTCGAAAGAAGGGGCAGACGGGTATTTGCAGGTGTGCGAAAAGAAGCCGATGCCGCAGCGCTCCGCGCGAAAGCGTCGCACCTGCTGACCCCGCTTATCCTAGACGTAACCGATCAGAAATCCATTGAAGCGGCCGTCGGGGAGATCTCCGGCGCGGTGAATGGGGATGTCGAACTCGATCTGGTCAATAACGCCGGCATTACACTTGGCGGGCCCGTTGAGTTTCTCTCGCTCGATGACCTGCGCAGGGAGCTTGAAGTCAACCTGATCGGGAGTCTTGCGGTAACTCAGGCGCTGTTGCCGCTCATCCGTGAATCCGGCGGACGCATCGTCAATATGAGTTCGGTAAGCGGGCTGATCTCTTATCCGTTTCTCGGCCCTTACTCCGCGAGCAAATTCGCCCTTGAGGCGATATCCGACGCGCTTCGGATCGAGCTGCGGCCGTGGGGGATCAGGGTTTCGCTCATCGAACCGGGCGATGTCGATACCCCGCTGTGGGATAAATCCCGGATCATGATCGACCGGTTGACCGCGCACTGGCCGCCCCAGGCGTTCAAACTGTACGGTCCGGTCATGGCAATCCAGAATGAGTTCAGGAGACATGGCATTTCACCCGAAAAGGTCGCGAAAATCGTCGAGCATGCCCTTACCGACCGCTATTCGCGGCCTCGCTACCGGGTGGGAAAATTCGCGACGGTCATTGATCTCTTCCGGCACCTCCCCATCGCCGTCCGCGACCGGATCATAGCGTACCACTTGCCGAAATATGGAAATGTCAAGACCGCCTGAGTGTACGGTATTTTTTTAAAAGCCGGCTTCAGACCCGATCCTTTCCCGTTCCCCAAAAAGGAACCTTTTCTGCGCATCCCCTATTGACATCCCCCCCGTTGAGCATTAATTTAAGGGTGAACCAGTGTGAGGACCCCATGCCTGATATCTTCGCCTACAGCGACAGCCGCATTTTCCTGAAGGATTTTTACGAGGAACGGAAGAAGGCGAACCCCGCATTCTCGTACCACTATATCGCGAACCGGGCGGGGTTCAAGTCCAAGACCTTCATCTTCAAGGTGATCGCGGGCAACAAGGCGCTCTCAAAAAGCGCGGTCTTTGCCGTGGCGCAGGCGATAGGGCTGAAAAAGCGGGAGACCGAGTATTTCGAGGCGATGGTCAATTTTACGCAGGCAAAAAGCGAGCGGGAGCGGGAGTTCTATTTCGGCCATATGCAGGCGTTCGGCGGGAACCACGCGGCGGTGAAGCTGCGGGGGGATCAGTTCACCTACTTCTCAAAATGGTACTATCCCGCGATCCGCGAACTCGTGGCCTTTCTCGACTTCAAGGACGATTTCACGCTCCTTGCCCGCTCCCTGAATCCTCCCATCACCGCAAAGCAGGCGAAGCGCGCCGTCGAATTGCTCCTTGAGACCGGGTTGATCAGGAGAACCGAGTGCGGGCGCTACAGCCAGACCGATAGATCGCTTACGACCGGCGACCATGTGCACTCCCTTGCCGTGCAGACCTTTCAGAAGGAGAACCTGCGGCTTGCCGCGGAGGCCATCGACCGCCACCCCCGGCCCAACCGCGACATCTCGACCCTCACGGTCGGCATTTCCGAGGCGGGCTGCCGGCGAATCGTCGAGGAGATCGCCGCGTTCAGGAAACGGCTCGCCGACATCGTCGAAAAGGATGAACCGGCCGACCGGGTCTATCAGATTAACTTTCAGCTCTTCCCACTCTCATCATTGCCGGATAAGGAATAACCCATGAACAAAAAACTCCTGACCTTCATCATCGGCCTCGGCCTGGTTCTGTCCTGCTCCAAGACCATGACCGGCGGAAGCACCGAAACGACCTCCAACGTCAGCGGCGTGATTTACGACGCGGACGGCGCGAGAGCGGCCCACGCTACCGTGCGCTTCTACCCGGTCAACTACGACCCGCAGACCGGGAGCCTCGGTAAGACGAAAACGGTCGCCGCGGTGACGGGCATCGACTCCACCACGACCGACGGTTCCGGCAACTACAGCGCCATGCTCGACTCCGGCAGCTACAACCTCCTTGCCTCGGGCGATACCACACTGGCCTACCACGATTCGATCCATGCCATGAAGGGCGACACGGCCCGTCCAATAGATACGCTCCGGTCGCCCGGCGCCTTGCGCGGGGTGATCCAGATGCAGGGAAGCGACGACCCGCGCACCGTGTTCATCATCTTCATCGGCACCGGCAGCGTCTATGTGCCCCAGGACTCCCTCGGGAACTTCCTCATACAAAAGCTTGCCCAGGGGAGCTATCACGTCCGCTTCCTCACCACGCTCGATAACTACAAGGTGAAGGACACGACGCTCGGCGTGACGGCCGGGAAGATCGATACGCTTGCCGCGCCGATACAACTGCAATATACCGGGATACCGGTGCCGGCGGGACTGCATATACAGTACGACAGCGCAAAGGAGATCGTGACGCTGATCTGGAATACGCCGACGACCGGGACCAAGGTTGCAAGCTACAATGTCTATCGCGAGGAGAGCGATTCAACGACGTTTGCATTGATAAAAGGCGGAGTGCCGGATACGACCTACCAGGACTCGACCGGTATACAGGATAAGACCTATGAGTATAAAGTGGCGGCGGTGGATACGAATCAGACGCCGGGGGTGATGAGCAGGGCGGTGGGGGTAATGATAGTGAGTGCATATAAATTATTACAAACCATAAATCTTGATAGCTTGAACAATGAACAAATTTCTTTTGCAATGGCCAAGGATACTACTTTTTATATTGCATTTAACATGGGAGGAGGCAGCAGTTTTATAGGAGTATTTGATAAGACAGGGCATAATACGGCAATAATTGGTCGAGGAAAATTCATTCAATTGTATGATGTTGCTGTTGATTCAAGGAAATATATTTATGCTGCCGTGGCAGAGGGTAATAAAATATTTAAATTTAATAGCAATGGCGATTCTATTGGTGAATGGTCAGTTTCAGAACCGCTAAGAATTTTAATCGATAACCAAGATGATTTATTTATTTTGAATGGAAGCTTCCCATTCAATAACCATATTACAAAATTCGACACGATGGGCAATATTTTAGCTACTGACTCTATTCCGTTTATTAATGAGGGTGCAGAAATAGTACTTGGCCCCGGGGGGGATATATTTGTTCAAGATGGAACTACAAACCAGCTTATAATATATGATAATAATTTAGTTCTAAAAGGTAATTCAACTTTTACACTTAATAATAATTTACGAGCTATCGATTCCTCAGGAAATATTTATCTAGAAAATGAAAGCAGTTACACTATTACGGCTTACAATTCTATCGGCGTACAAATTGCTGCTTGGAATCCAGAAGTGGTTTTTTACCAAATGCACAATTATGGACCAAATTTATATATTTTAGGTTGGAATGCTAATCATGTCATTAAAATATTTTCAATTCCATAATTGTTATGATATTGCTAAAGGCGCGGGTGCCCCTATCGAGTGACCTCGTGCTCCCGTAGCCTGGAATCTCCGATCCAGGTCTCCTATCGCTTAGCGTCCAACATTCTTACCGGCAATCCGGACTCATCAGGAAGCAGCCCTGCTATAACGACGCGAAACGGTCTGATAATTTTACCCTCGTTTAACCGCCGTTCAAACGCCATTTATTGACCGTTTAACCGCCGTTAAAATCCACTTTCCCAATCTCCCCGCCGTGCGGGTGCGTCAGACAAGATCCCCTAAATAATTTTCCGCGCTGCAAATCCTGATTTTTTCCCTGGTGAGGACATCCGGTTTTTCATCGAGCACCAGCTGGAACGCCGGTGTTGCGGGGAACCGTTCCTTGAGGTACCGCAGGCCGGAGTGCGGCTCTTTTCCGCTTACTTTGCACTCGATGAAGGAGACCGGTTTCCGGTCCTCGACGATGACGAAATCAACTTCACGTTTGTCGATATCGCGGAAATAACGGAGTTCGACATCGCGGCCCTCCGAGTCCTGGAGGAAGCAGCACCATTTATGCAGATGGCACGCGACAAGGTTTTCAAACCGCCCGCCCCGATCCTTTACGACGGTCCAGTCAAAATGGTAATGTTTCGCCTCTTTTTTTACCGCTCGAATTTTTGCTCCGCCGAAGGGATATATCCTGAAAAGCATGTAGAGATTTTCAAGCATATCGACCCATCGGGAGACCGATTGGTGGGAGACCTGAAGATCCTCCCGCAGGCTGTTCAGCGAGAGCGGCGCGCCGACCAGGTCGGGAAGCCGTAGCGCCAGGCGCTCAACGAGGCTGATATCGTGAAGCCGCTCAAGATCGGTCAGGTCCTGACGTACGAGGCGCGAATGATATTCCCGTGTCCAGCGCCTGCTCTCCGTTTCGGAAGCCAGAAGAAACGGTTCCGGGAATCCGCCGTAGGTATACAGGTCCATGAGATCGGCGTGAGACCGCGACTTTAATTCGGCGAGGGACAGGGGAAAAAGCCGGTAAAAGTGATACCTGCCCTGGAGAGAATCGCCCCCCCGGCGGTAATGATCGAGTCTGGCGCTGCCTGTCACGAGAATCCTGAGTTCCGGGCCCCGGCTGTCAAACAGCCCCTTTACGGTCTGCCGCCATCGTGAATATTTCTGGACTTCGTCGAGGACGATGAGGCCTTCGCCGGCGGGAAAGCGTTCTTCCATGATGGCGTGCCGGTTTTCGAGCACATCCCAGTTGAGATACCTGACGGCCGGATCTTCTCCCGCCCGCTTAATCGCCTGACGGGCAAGGGTTGTTTTACCGGTTTGTCGCGGCCCGCCGATAAAAACCATCTTCCGGGCGAGGTCTTTTTCCACAACATGGTCGAGATACCGCTCAAGGTATGCGATCAAAGTACCCTCCTTCGGAAAAAACTCGCGAGTAATTTCCGATGATAGTAAAAATACTCGCGGATCAGGGGAGAGGCAAGGATGAGGGGGGAAAGCGGACGAAAGGCACACTCTCACTCTGTATAGTCCCCTCTCACTTCAGGAGAGGGGAACGGGGTGAGGTCAAGAGGGGTGGCCGAAGGCCGGGGTGAGGTTGACGAAGACGGCGCTCTGTCCCGGCGGGAATGTTCCGCCCGCGTATTTTCAAACAGGCAATCGGGCCGTGAGTGGTAACGTATTTTAAGGCCATGATTCCTTCCCCCGACCCGCTGGCGCTCCCCTTTCTCGCCCTGTACGCCGAGACCCATTTCCGTTTTTTCCGTTTTTTTCCGAGCTATCTCTACGCGCGCCGGCCGGAGATCATCTTTGACGCCCCCCGCCGGCTCGATCCCGGCCAGGACCTGCCGGTAGTCCTTATTGTCAACGATTGGGGCCGCTTCCCGGTGGAATTCGCCGGCTGCGCCATCGCCGTTTCGCGGCCGCGCTCGCCGGCGAGGCGTTTCGATTTTCCGGACCTGCGGCGCTTCGAGATCGCTCACCCGCTGCAAAAAACCATGCGCGCGTTCGTGTTTCCCATCCCCCGCGGCGAGCTTTCGACCGGCGACATCGGCATCACCTGCACGGTCGCCGTCCTTGCCGGACGAAGGCGAGAGGTGGTCGTCAACGACAACTTCCGCACCACGGCCAAAAAACCCTTCACCTGCTACGTTTCCGACGAACGGTTTCCCGGAAGCCGCCAGTGCTCCTATGGCGACCTGCATGTACACTCCCATTACTCCCAGAGCCAGGTGGAATTCGGGCCGCCGTGCGCGATCATCGGGCGGGTGGCGCAGGCAAGCGGCCTCTCCTTTGCCGCGATCACCGACCATTCGTACGACCTTGCCTGCTCCATGGACGATTATCTCGAAGCCGACCCGACCCGCGGGCGGTGGCAATCGCTCCTTTCCGAACTCTCGGCGCTCGATGGATCGCCGACCGTTCTGATTCCCGGCGAGGAGATCTCCTGCCTCACTGAAAAAAACAAGGTGGTGCATCTGTGCGGCCTCAACCTGCATGAGTATTTGCCTGGAACGCTTGACGGAGCGCGCAGGAACCGCCGCAGAGATCCCCAGCCCGCGCTGGCCGGGACCATACGCGCGATTCATGATCAGGGAGGCGTGGCCTTTGCCGCCCATCCGGGAGTCCGGCCTGGCCTCCTTCAGCGGCTCCTCCTGTACCGCGGCGCCTGGTCGCGAAACGACCTGGGGAATGATCTCGATGCCATGCAGATTGTCAACAATGGGTTTTCTCCCTCCTTTTACCGGGGAAAAGCGATGTGGCTGGACATGCTCCGGCAGGGACGCCGCATTCCCCTGCTGGCGGGGAATGACGCCCATGGCGACTTCAACCGGTTCAGGGCGATGGCGGTCCCCTTTCTGGCAATTGCTGAAAACTACCGCCGCTACATGGGCTTCGCCAGAACCGGAATCTACGGGGATGCAACCTCCAGAGACGCGATCATCGCCGCAATAAAAAAAGGCGCCACGTTCGTCACGACCGGACCCTATGCCGAAATAGGGCGGTCCCGCACCGCGTCCGATCCCGCCGCAGCGAAGGCGCCTCCCAGGAATGAAGCCGAACCGTTCATCCGGGCGATCAGCACCTCGGAATTCGGGCCGCTCAGGAGCATCACAATCCATGGACTCCGGCGCGAAAGCGGACGTGAGACGATGGTGTATTCCAGAAATTACGAGGGATCGCCCTCGACCTGGGAGGATGAATTCCGCCTGCCGCTTCCGGCCGCGCCGCTTTCCTATGTGCGGGCCGAGGTGGCGTGCGCTTCACAGAGAGCGGGAGAAACGAAGGCCTATACCGGTCCGTTGTTTCTCGAATCGTAACACGTGAGCCGCCGCGCCTCCCGATACGACCCGGCCGGGAGGTTTTTGGCAAGGCGCCCGCGATAAAGAGTATCTTTTACGAATTCGCAACTGTTCGCGGTTTCAGCGGGAAAGATCATGGACGGATGATGTGCAATCGCACAAGGCGCCATTTGCTGCTCCTGATTTTTCTTTCATGGGCCGTACCGGGACTCCGCGCGGCCGGTTTCGATCTGCTGCCGGACCAGCCCCCTTTTTTCAGCGCTTCGACGCTTGATTTCAGGTATTACCTGTTCGCGGGCGCTGAAAACAACCGGATTGTCAATCATGGTAATTTCGGCCTCGAATTTCCCGTGCTCGGCTACGAACCGTGGAACCTCACCGCCGGCATCGCCGCCGCACTACATCTTGTCATGTATCCCGATAATTTCAAGTGGCCGGTGGATAATTTTTACGCCACGCTGGCGGCCTCCATCGACGTCGCCCCGTCGCCGCTGATTGCATTTCGTTTCTACCCGGTCTACCACGTCTCCGGCCACTTGGCCGACGGGACGACGGATACTTTTGACCTTGCGCACCCGGAGGCGGTCTCGGCCGAAATGGCCAGGCTGGAAACCGACCTGCAGCCACTTCGCGGCCTCTCATTGTCATTCGGGTATGGACGCTATTACCACGTATGCGCACAGAAGGACCTGACCGACCATGCCGATGCCGGCATCCGGATCCAACCCCGGCAGAGCGGTCTCCTGCGGCCCTACGTTCTCCTGACCGGTGAGTTGGTCCATATGGCGCAATGGTATCCGGGCTTCGACGCGGAACTCGGCACCTGGTTCGCAAGCGTCCGGAACCACGCCATCGGCGTCAGTCTGCGCTACTTCAACGTCATGGATCCCGGCTACTACTTCATGAGCCGGGAAAAAAGCCTCGGGGTGCAGTTCAATTTTCTTTTATAAGGATCAATGCCGCCGGTCTCACCTCTCATGCAGTGGCGCAACCGGGGACGGGAGCACTTTAATGCACAGTGACGCCAACCCCCGAAATTCGCACGGCGCATTTCTTTATGGCATTCTGATTCTTGTCATCCTTGCCGGGGTGGCGTTACGCATTTTCGGCGGCTTTACGGAGTTCTGGTTTGATGAGATATGGACGAGCCTGGCGGTTCGGAAGCTGCGATCCCTTCCGGAAATATTTACCCGGTACACAAATTCAAATAATCACCACCTCAACACGCTCTTCTTCTTCCTGATCGGCGAAACGCGACACTGGATCGTCTATCGCATCCCGTCGCTCATTGCCGGCATACTTACCATTCCATTGGTCTGGCTTGCCGCACGGCGGGTCGGAAGGCTTGAGGCGGCGCTGGCAACCGGCATCACGGCTGCCTCGTATCTCATGTGCTACTACTCTTCGGAAGCACGGGGGTATGCGCTGGTACTGTTCTTCGCAGTTGCCGCCTGGTACGCCGTGGAGCGTATCGGAGACGCCCCCTCCCAACGGTGGCGACTCATTCTCTGGCTGTCGGTCATCCTCGGCTTTCTCTCACAACTCATGTTTGCCATCGCCTTCATCGCCCTTGTCATCTATTTTCCCTTCCGATGCCGCGATTCCCGGACGGCGTGGCGGGAAATCGCCGCGAACTGGGTCAAGGCCTTCGGCCTTCCGCTCGTATTCATGGGTTTTTTTTATCTGACGGTTGTCCGCAGAATGACGAACCCCGGCGGTCCGGAATATCGATTACTCGACGTCCTAGTCCGGGCGTTGTCGTTTGCTTCGGGCGGCGGCGAGGCGCTGTCATTGCTCGCCTACGGAAGCGCCGTTCTCACGGCCTGCATAGTTCTGCTGTCGATATTCCGGCTTTGGCGGAAAAAAACGAGCGAATGGATTTTCTTTCTTGCGGTAATTTTTCTCGCGCCGGCCATGGCGATCCTTCACCCGCCCGGCGTGCTGTTTGTCCGCTATTTCCTAATCAGCATCCTTTTCGGGTATATCGCCTCGGCCTTTCTGTTTGCAGACCTGCTGCGCGGCGCGGTGCGGCAAGGATCGCCGCCATAGTCCTCCTCCTTCTTTTTACGGCGGGGAATGCGTTCCAGGCGGCACCCTTCATCCGTTACGGCCGGGGAGGGTATCTCAAGGCGATCCGCTTCATCGAACGGAATACGCAAGGGTCCGTCATCACCATCGGAAGCGATCAGGGATTCAGGAACGTAACGATGATCACCTTCTACAGATCGTTCCTGAACCCGGCAACGACCATCGTCTTTTATCCGGAATTGACGCCCGATTCTTTGCCGCCGCAATGGGTCATTCTGCATTCGATCGGTCAACCGCCGGGCTTCTCGGACATCATCACCGATCCCGAGAAAAACCGCTATGCCCTGCGGGGCATATATCGGTGCGCCGGGCCGTCCGGATTCAACTGGGGAATTTATAAAAGGGAGTCAGGAGTCAATACAAATCATACTGATACAGCCGGCACTCCAGCGACCCGCTCATGAAATTGAACCGCCGCTTCGACTTCAGGCCGACCTGACCGGCCAGTTTGGTGGAACCGGTAAACAGATAGCCGCCGTAGCCCCGGCACTTTTTCTTGAAAAAGTCGCCGATCTTCCGGTAGGTTTCGACCAGCGACCCCTCATCGCCGAGGCGCACCCCGTATTCCGGATTTACCACAACGACGCCTCCCCCGTCGGGCGCCGGCGTTTCCGCGATATCGCACACCGAAAAGTCGATTCTCCGGGCGACGCCGGCGTTTTCGGCGTTTCTCCTGGCCGCGTCGACTGCCGCGGGATTGATGTCCGTGGCGATTATTCTCCCGGTCACCTCGGCCTTCAGGGAAACCGCCTCGGCGCGAATCCGTTCCCACGCCCTCGTATCGTACAGCAGCGTATGCATGAAGCCGAACGACGGGCGAACCAGGCCCGGAGGACGTTTGAGCGCGATGAGCGCCGCCTCGATGGCGAGCGTACCGCTGCCGCACATGGGATTGACAAAGTTTCCGCTCCCGTTCCAGCCCGCGGTCAGAATCACCCCGGCGGCAAGGGTCTCCTGCATGGGAGCGTCGAGGGGGATCTTGCGGTACCCCCGCTTGGAAAGCGGCTCGCCCGATGTATCGAGGTAGACATCGCACCGGTCGCCGCGCCAGTAGATGTTCACAACCGCGCCGGTCTGCTCGGGTCCGGCATCGGGCCGCACTCCCTTGCGTTCCTTGATCCGGTCCACGATGGCATCCTTGCAGCGCAGGTTCGCATAGCGGTTGTCCCGGATCGTCTCATTGGCGATATGCGACGACACGCTCACGTAGCCGTCGGCCGGAATCAGGGTCTCCCAGGGAATCGAATGCACCGCCCGGTATAAATCGTCCGCGTTCACGCACGGAGCGCTCATGATGAGGAACAGCACCCGGTGACCGGTCCGGCAGTGCAGGTTGAGCCTCATGGCATCGGTAAAGGTTCCTTCGGTCTTGACGCCCGAGCTTCCCGCCCAGAGTACGGGCAGGCCCAGGCCGGCCACCTCGTTGCGCAAGGTAGTTTCCAGACCTCGCGCCGTCGTCACCATGATCATCGTTTTCACCGCGTTCAAAATTATATTGTCCGACATGAAGATCAGCGGCTTTTCTTTCACCCGGAACGCGGATACGCTCTACTACCCGGTCGCACCGTCGATCCGGTCGATCCTGCCCCTCTGCAACGAGTTCATCATCGCCGTGGGCCGCGCCTCGCCGGGAGACCGCACCCGTGAGCTCATCGAGGAAATCGGCGACCCGAAAATCAGGATCATCGACACCGAGTGGGGTGATTTCGACCCCGCCGACCGCCATATTTTCAGCCGCCAGACCGATATCGCCCTGGCCGCCTGCACGGGCGACTGGTGCTTCTACCTCCAGTCGGACGAGGTGATCCACGAACGCTACCTTAACACGATACACAGGCGCTGCGAAGCGCTCCTCGACGACGGCGCGGTGGAGGGCCTCCTCTTCTCATATAAACACTTCTGGGGCGATTACGACCACTATCACCTCAGCCACCGCTGGTATCCCGATGAGATCCGAATTGTCCGGAACCGGATCGGGATCGGCTCCTGGCTCGACGCGCAATCGTTTCGGATCGAAGGGCGAAAACTTCGCGTGGCGCGCGTCGACGCCGAGGTGTTTCACTACGGCTGGGTGCGGCCTCCCTCGCTCATGCAGAACAAAAACCGGGCCATGGAGAGCGCATACCGCAACGCACCGGAGGTCGAGACGATGTTCTCGGCGCGGCCCCCGGCGTACGATTACGGCCCGCTCAACCGGCTCGCCCGCTTTCGCGGCGTCCATCCCGCGGTGATGCGCGATTGGATTGCGAAAATGGATTGGAAGGACCTGCTCGATCATGCGGGGGTCTCGAAGGCGCGCTTTCCCCACGACTGGCTCAGATACCGGTTCCTTACCTTTATAGAACAGAAATTCCTGGGGGGAAGGCAGATCGGCGGGTTCAAGAATTATCGGCTGCTGAAGAAATAAAGGATGAAGCCCTTTAAAAATTAATCCCCGAATACAGATACCAGAGCAATCGAGGCCCGTAATTGGTGATCCCCGGCGCCAGGCTTTCGCTCCAGATGAAATCCGAACAGGCGGTGAGTTTCAGCGTCGGTTCCGTCAACCGCAGGCCGAAGCCGATGCCGCTCCCGGTCTGGTTCGAGGCGCTTCCCTGTCCGACCAGCGCTTCCGGCGTCAAAGAAACCCTGCCCCAATCCCCGATGAACGCGCCGTCGAGCCGGGGCGCCCACTCGCTGAGCGCTCCCAGCATCTTCGTATAGTTTTCAGGCATCAAATCGGAAATGGGTGGAAATTGATAGAGCGGAAAGCGGTACTCGCAGGAGAAGGTGCAGGCGTCGTTTGCGCTCATGTTCAACCCGATATAGTCGGTCGTATAACCGCGAACCGAGTTGATGCCGCCGATGAGCACCCGGTCGAAGTAGCTTGCGTCGCCGGTTCGCAGCAGCCCATAGAGGTGGAAGGCGAACTTTGCATCCCGGAATAAAAACGGGATATACCACTTGATATCCGAGGTAAATTGTACATAGGGTGGAACTGCGGCGTCATGGTAGAGATAATTTGTGCGCATTTCAAGCTGGAACCACACGCCGCCCGAAGGATCGAATCCCGAGGAGCGCAGGTCGGAGATCCACCCGATGGCGGCATAGACCTGGCGTTGCCGCACCGAGTCGGCGCCGAGGGAATCGGTGACGGTGCGGTAATCCGGCGAAAGGCTGCAATATCCTTTCGAACTTTCAAGAAATCGGCGCCCGATGGTCAGGCCGCCGGTCACCTCATGGAGGTCCCAGTTATATGTCGGGTCCGGCTGAAGCAAATAAGCCGCACTGATCCCGATGTAGTATTTCGAGGGGAAGAGCGGTTTGGTCCAATAGGCGGAATAGTCCTGCCACACGCCAACCTGCGCCGTTACGCCGAGATTTTCCGCCCTGCCGCCGAGATTGGTCAGTTCCAATCCGGCTTGCGGGCAGTACCAGTTCCCCTCGTCGCCATGCAGCCAGAAATAGCGGTTGAGGCCGAGCACCGGCGGGAAGGTCAGGTAGAGGGGATACTCGGTCACCACGATATAAATATCGAACCCGTCGCTTTTCCGAAGCGACAGAATCGTGACGTTGAGGAAGAGGCGCGTCGCCCGCAGGAGGCGTTCGGCGCGCTTTACGGCCAGGGAGTCGTATATTCCGCCGGTGTCAAAATCGCAATACGCCATGATGACATACGGCCGGGTAAACTTGTTGCCGCTGATGAAAACATGGGTGATGCGGTCGGGCGTTTTCGCCCCTCGCGGGGCGGAGCTTGAATCGGGGACATCGGACGGTCCGGCCGCGAGAGCGCCGAAAGCGGCAAGGATCAAGAATAGAACGACACCGGCTCTCGCCTGTTTCGGGATGATAATTGCGCCGTCTCCGGATGGAAATGAAAAAAAACGGAAGGTCTGTAAGCCGGGTTCTGTCGTATCCGCCGATGCGGACGGGGCAATCATTCGTCTGGCCCTCCTTGTTACGGGCGGGCATTGAGCGATCTACCCGAGGGTGAGAGGCGGACCACCTCCTCACCGCCGCGGTGCGGCAGTGAACTCCCTCATGCTTGATCTTGCACCGGATAAGGTTTACCTGCCATTTGCCGTTACCGGAAATGCGGTGGTCTCTTACACCACCATTTCACTCCTCACCCCGGGCGCGGCCGCGAAGCCGGCGCCAAGAGCGGTCTCTTTTCTGTTGCACCTCTGTACCCTTACGGGCCCCTTGCTCATCGCAAGGTATCCTGTCCTGTGGTGCCCGGACTTTCCTCTGCAACGTCTTTAAACGCGCCGCAGCGATTGCCCGACCTTCCGCTTCGGAAGAAGATACTTCATGCACCCGGCCGCCCCGCGGCGCTTCCGCTTCCCGCAAGCGCCGCGGTTACAACATTTTCCATCGCAAAATGAGGGGGGAAAAAGTATCTTTCATGGTCTTAAGCGTGCGGTTCGGATGGGGAGCGATAACGACGTACATAAGAGGGAGCGGTATGGCAATCGATGCAAAGATCGTGGACAGGGCGGCGGATAATATCCGGATTCTCGCGGCGGCAATGGTGGAGAAGGCAAAATGCGGCCATCCCGGAGGAGCCATGGGAGGCGCGGACTTCATCAATATTCTCTTTTCCGAGTACCTGCGTTACGATCCGGCGGACCCCGCATGGTTCAACCGCGACCGGTTTTTTCTGGATCCCGGCCACATGTCCCCCATGCTCTATGCCCAACTCGTCCTGACCGGTCATGTGGCGCTTGACGACATATTAAATTTCCGGCAGTGGGGAAGCGCCACGCCGGGCCATCCCGAGCGCGACGTGCATCGCGGCATCGAGAACACATCGGGGCCGCTCGGTCAGGGGCATGCCATGGCGCTGGGCGCCGCCATCGCGGAGCGTTTCCTGTCGGCGCGGTTCGGCGAATGGATGGCCCATAAGACCTATGCATACATCTCGGACGGCGGCGTGGAGGAGGAGATCTCCCAGGGCGTCGGCCGGCTTGCGGGACACCTCGGCCTCAGTAATTTCATCATGTTCTACGACTCAAACGACGTCCAGCTCTCCACGCTGACCGCCGAGGTGACAAGCGAGAACACCGGCCAGAAGTACCGAGGCCTGGGGGTGGCGGGTCATCGAAATCGACGGCAACGACCAGGAGCAGATCCGGAATGCGCTTGATGAGGCCAACGCCGAAACAGGGCGGCCGACGCTCATCATCGGCAAGACCATCATGGGGAAGGGCGCGCTTGCCCAGGGCGGCGAGCCCTTTGAACGCAAAGTATCGACCCACGGCATGCCGCTCTCCGAAGCCGGCGCTTCATTCGAAAAGACCGTCGTGAACCTGGGCGGCGATCCCGCGAATCCTTTTACCGTTTTTCCCGAGGTTGCGGAATACTATCGCACGGTGACCGCGCGGAAAAGCCGTCCGGAGCAGGGAAGCGCGGAACCTCGCCGCGGGGTGGGAAAAGGCCAATCCCGCCGCCGCGGAACGGTTGGCCGGATATATCGCGGGGAAGGTGCCGGCAATCGACTGGGCATCCATACCTGTCAAGCCGGGCGGCTCGACGCGGGCCTCTTCAGCGGCAGTCCTGACCGAATTTGCAAAAAAGATCGGCAACATGATCGTCGCATCGGCCGACCTGTCGAACAGCGACAAGACCGACGGGTTTCTCAAGGGCACGCGCGCCCTGAAAAAAGGGGACTTCGGCGGAGCGTTCCTGCAGGCGGGCGTCTCGGAACTGACCATGGCCGCGGTCATGAGCGGCATCGCCGCGCATGGCGGCGTCATCCCGGTCTGCGGCACCTTCTTCGTTTTTTCGGATTTCATGAAGCCCGCAATCCGGCTGGCGGCGATCATGGGCCTGCCGGTCAAATATGTCTTTACGCACGACTCCTTCCGCGTCGGCGAGGACGGCCCGACCCATCAGCCGGTCGAGCAGGAAGCGCAGCTCCGCCTCCTCGAACACCTGAAAACGCCGGAAGGTAACCGCAGCATGCTGGTAATCCGGCCGGCCGACTCGGCCGAGACGGTTGCGGCATGGAAGATGGCGCTTTCATGCGTCCATTCGCCCTGCGCGCTGCTCCTGTCGCGCCAGAACATCGCCGAAGTTCCGGGCATCATGGACGGCGCCTCGCGCTACGAGCGTGCGCAGCAATCGGCGAGGGGCGGTTATATCGCCGTCGATTGCGAGGGCAAGCCCGGCATCGTGCTTGTCGCCAACGGATCGGAGGTGTCGACGCTCGTCGATGCGTCCCGGATCATCGCCGCGGAGCGCGGGATCAGGGCGCGCATAGTGTCGGTTCCGTCGATGGCGCTGTTCTTCGAACAGCCCGCCGGCTACCGCGAGTCGGTGATTCCGCCCCGCACGCCGGTATTCGGCCTCACGGCCGGGTTGCCCCTGACGCTCGGCGAGGTAGTCGGTCCGCTGGGCCGCGTTGCCGGGCTGAACCGGTTCGGCGCGTCGGCCCCCTACAAGGTGCTCGACGAAAAGTTCGGCTACACCGGGGAAAAGGTCAAGGAGCTCATCTACCGCTACCTCGAATCGTATGAGGAGCTTCGCGGCACGCTGTAGCAATGTGCAAAGAGGCGGGGCGATGAAAATCGGGATAATCAGCGATACGCACGGCAATATCGAGCTCCTTGAAGACGCGGCCGATTGGCTCATCCAGCGGCAGAAGATCGCGGCGCTCTGGCATCTGGGCGACGACTACGACGACGTCAGGTGTCTTCAGGACCGCTACGTGGAAATCGTGCAGGTTCCCGGTCTCTACGACACCCGCTACCGGGACGGTTCACTTCCGGCAAAGCTCTTCGAAATCGTCCAGGGACTCACGGTTTTGATCGTGCACAGCCACGAGAAGGATGCGACCAGGGAGGATATCCGCCGGTCCGATATCATCGTCAGCGGCCACAACCATCGCGCGGAGATCCAGCTTCTCGACGGAAGGCTGTACATCAACCCCGGTCATCTCAAGGGACCGCTTGACAAGAACATGCCGCCGAGCTTCGGCCTCCTGACGCTCCTGGATCGCACCGTTTCCGTCGCGATTTACGGGACGAATTTCAAGGCCATGAAGACGATGGAGCTGGTGCGGTCTGAAAGCGGCCTTTACAAAACCTCCTGATCTCCCCCTCACTGCGCCGAAGGAGCGTCGTCATGGCGGGCGGCCGGTTGCTCGGGCTTACTCTCATTATCGGCGTCGCGCTGCTCTCCGACTGCTGCTACCTTGCCAAGCAGGGCTACTATGTGACAAAGTACTCGTTCGGCGCCCGGAGCATCCGGACGACGCTCGGGGATTCGTCGATCGATGCCGATAAGCGGCGAATTCCTGACCCGCACGCTTGCGATACGGAAGTTCGCGTTCGATTCCATCGGACTCACCCGCAACAACAACTATTCGACCTGGGTGGAAATCGGCAAGGGGTATCTCGTCGACGTGGTGGCGGCTTCGGCGCCGGACCGGTTCGCCCCCTATTTGTGGCACTTCCCGTTTTTCGGCGGATTTCCCTACAAGGGATTCTTTAATCGCAAGGACGCGCTCCGCGAGGCGGCGCGTCTGCGCCGCAGGGGTTTCGACGTAACCGTGAGCCCGGTCGACGCCTTTTCCACGCTCGGCTTCTTCTCCGATCCGGTGTACTCCTTCATGGCCCGCTTTACCCCGTACGAACTGGCCTCGCTCATCATTCACGAGGAGACCCATGCGACCGTTTACCTGAAGAACCGGACCGCGCTCAACGAAGAGATGGCGGAGTTCGTGGGCGACAACGGGGCGCTCTGGTTCCTGAAAAGCGCCTATGGGGACACTTCCACGGCCTACCGGGATGCGCTCCTCGAAAAGGCGGACGACGCGGCATGGGACCACAAGCTGCGCGGGCTGTACGACATGCTTGCGGATGTTTATAAGAAAGACATTTCCCGCGAAGAAAAACTCGCGAGGAAAGCGGAATTCATCGCCTCCTTCAAGCGGGAGTTAACCGACCACTACGCGGAGTATTTCAAGAGCGACCGGTTCAGGGGGATCGATAAGGCGGATATCAATAACGCCTACCTTGCGGTCAGGATGAATTACATCGGGGAGGACTCGCTCTTTGACGATCTCTACAGGAGGAATAATAATAATCTTGCGGCGGTGGTGGCGAGGATAAAAACGTTGAAAAAAATGAAAAAAGGGGAAAATCCGGAAGAAATTTTGAGAAAATAAGGAATGTCAATAATTGCAAGAAAATCAAGAGAACAAAAAAAGACCATAATAAAGAAGATTTAACCTCATGGGAACCTTATTTAGAAACGCCCTATAATTATTTTCACTCTTTGTGCCATTCTTTAGAAAATCCCTTTAAAAAAATCCATTTTACAACATAGATAAATAATTCTATTATCTACTTTAAATAGATTCGAATATCAACCATATGTTAATCGCTATTTTTTTCCCAATCTTTATTATCAATATATTTTTTAAATATCGGATAAGAATCTCCTATATAAGCGTGAATGTCTTTAAACTCCTGCATGTTATGCAAATAATTTACCCATTTATCTAAAAATTGAGGTCCTATTGGATCTGGCATTTTATAACTTCTTAAAGAGTAATTAAATGCCATGTATTCATATGTTTGAAGTGTCTTAAAATATTTAATTAACATTTTGTCATTTTGGCTATAAACATCCTTATATTTCTTGATATCCATATAATCCTCGGGCATTATTTTAAGCTCTGCGATTTGCCTTTCTGATACTGCTTCGTAGATTTTCCAATACATATCAAATGTATCTTTTATTAATTGAGCTTTCAATAATTTGTTTTGATTAATAGTTTGCAGAAAAGTAATAAACAATGTTCCTGCCAATACAACTAAAACAATCAATTGGATTTTGTCGGCTAAATTCATATATAATCCTTATGGGAGCGTTGCGGGGGTGCTACGGCCCCGCCGAAGGCGGGATTAGCCGGGCATTTCCGCTGGAAGGGGTGTGCCTGAAGACGCGCTTCGCGGCTTCAGGCCAGGGGCAGCTACAATTCAGGCTTTAATAATCAGTCCATTTTGCCTTTTGGACAAAATGGGCAACCGCGAAGCGGTGCCCCCACCAAAATATCCAGTATAGCGGCTCCCCCACCAACGAGGTTTACTATGGGTTACTTCTTCAAACACTCCTGCCGCCACGAACAATTCTTTTCCGCGCACGTCTCTTTTGACTTGAAGCACGGCGAGTACCCTTCGTACTGCTGAATCTGGCGGATCAGGTCATCACGGTTCTCGGCCGGGTCGGTGATACCGAGAAGCTTCGCCTTTGCGCGGACATTGACAAGTTTCATCATAGCATCCCCTCCGGTGAAAAGGAATTCAGGATCGGTCCGGCGCGGCCGGACCCTCTGAAAAAATATAGATCATCGCAATACCGGAAATTAGTTTGGGGCCGAAACGGGAAGGTTCACCATGCTTCATAATTTATTTTATACGGCATAATGCTTCCCATTATCAATTATCGCCCGCAAATTCTCTCCGCCCTCTCTTCCGGCGGGAGCCTCATCGTCACCGCTCCTCCCGGAACCGGTAAGTCAACGCAGATCCCGCAATTCCTCGCAGACCGGACTACACCCCGGCGCAAGCTGCTCGTTCTTGAGCCGCGCCGGATCGCCGCGCGTGCGCTTGCCTATCGCGTGAGCGAGGAAATAGGAACCGCCTGCGGCGAAAAGGTGGGTTACCAGGTGCGGTTCGAGCGCAAGGCTTCGCCCGAAACCGGCATCCTGTTCCTGACCTACGGCGCTTTTCTGCGGTTGCTCGGCTCCGATCCGGCCGCTTCCGACGCTTCGGTCGTCGCTTTCGACGAATTCCACGAGCGCTCGCTCGATGCCGACACCGCCCTCGCCTGGGTGCGCCGCCTTTGCGCCTCCGTGCGGCCCGACCTGAAAATCATGGCGCTCTCGGCGACGCTCGCCCCCGGGGACCTTTGTGAGTATCTTGACAATTGCGCCATCGTGTCGGTGCCGGACCGGCTCTTCCCCGTTGACGTGCGTTACCAGCCGCCCGGACCCCGCGAACCGCTCGAGGAGCAGGTTCTCCGGGGGCTTGCCGAAGCGTCGGCCGGGGGCATCGAAGGATCGGTGCTCGTCTTTCTCCCCGGAAGCGGCGAAATAGAGCGCGCCGCCGACCGCATAAAAGGCTTTTGCAAACGGAAGGGCTTCATGGTGATGCGCCTGCACGGCAGGATGCCGCTTGCCCTTCAGCAGGAGACGCTGCGGCGACCGGCTCTTGAGCCGTGCGTCATCCTCTCGACCAACGTGGCCGAGACCTCGCTCACCATTCCGGGCGTAACCGCGGTGATCGACTCCGGCCTGGCAAGGGTAGCGGGATATGACCCGGAGCGGGAGCGCAACACGCTCCATCTCGGCCGCATCAGCATGCAGAACGCGGTGCAGCGCACGGGCAGGGCGGGCAGGTTGGGTCCGGGGGTCTGCGTCCGGCTCTGGAGCCGCACCGATGAGGCGGCCATGCCGCCAGTCATCGAGCCGGAGGTAATGAGACTCGACCTTGCCCCGGCCATGCTCACGCTCTGCAACCTGCAGCAAACGGTTGCGGATGCGCCCGGCGGCAGCCTGACGGAAAGTTCCGCCATCAGATTTCTTACGCCGCCCCCGGTAAAGCGGTGGGAAAAGGCGGCAGAAGGGCTCATGCGGTGCGGAGCGGTCACGAGCCGCGATGCCCCTCCAGCGGATAATGAAACGCGGGAAAGCCCCCTTTTTCCGCTGACGAAGCTCGGCGCCGCGATGAGCCGCCTGCCGCTGGAACCCGCGGTCGCCGCGGTCCTGCTCGGGAGCCGCACCGCACCGGTATGGCACATCAACATCGTCATGGCAGCGCTATGGGAGTCGGACGAATCGAAATTGGCCGAAAGCCGGGATCTTTTCGACGAGGCGCTCGATTTTTCCACCGGTTCGCCGCCCCGTCATGGCAGTGAGGTGCGCGATGCCTGCGACCAGATCGGCCGGCTTCTTGGAAGGCGGAAGGACGATGCCGGAGAGATCGCTCCCGACGCACAGGCGCTGCGCAGGGAGGCGACCCTGCTCTGGCTGCGCGTCTTCAGCCACCGGCTCGGGGTACGCATGGGGCACGGCACGGTGTATCGGCTGGCAGATAGCCGGAGCGCCCGGCTGACGCCCGCGAAATCCGCAGGAGCGCCGATGCTTCCGGAATGTATCCTTGCCTTATCCGTTCACGAACGGACCGGACGGGAGACGACGAAAAAAGCGTTCATTCCGCTTTACCTGCCCGTGGAAGCGGCCTGGATTGCCGAGGAATTCGGCGCCGAGTTCCGCCGGTCGGTCGAGTGCTCCTGGGACGAGACGCGGCAGGGGGTGAACATCGAGGAACAAACCCTTTTTCGCGGCATACCTCTGCGCAGCCGTGAGGTCACGAGCCGCGCCGGCTACCGTAATGACGCCGCCGCCGTACTCGCGGAGCACCTCGAAGGTTTCTGGGACTGGCGAACGGAGGAGCCCGGGGCGGCGCAGTTCGTTCTCCGCACCCGTCTGGTCGCTGACGCCTTTCCGGAAAAAAATATCCCGAAATTTACCGGAGAAGATTTACGGCTCGTCTATCACGGGCTCTGCGACGGGAAGTTTTCCCGTGCCGAGGTGCGGAAAGGTTCTATGCTTCGCGCCCTCAACGACTACCTCGGCCCGGCCCTGGCGCTCGTTATCGAGCGGAAAGCGCCGGAATTCATCATCCTGCCGTCGGGAAAGAAGGCGCGCATTACCTACGTGGACGGCGCACCGCCTGAACTCTCGGCCCGGCTCGGCGACCTCATCGGCTTCGGCGACCGCTTTACCGTTGCGGACGGCCGCGTGGGCGGCGTCTTCGACATTCTCGCGCCGAACCGCCGCACCGTGCAGAAGACGCCCGACCTGGGGTCGTTCTGGAGAAATACCTATCCCCGGATCAAGCGGGAAATGCAAAGGAAGTATCCCCGGCATCCCTGGCCATGATTGCAATTCTCACGTTGTATTTTAATCAATCATGATCTATTGCACGCTCCTGAATCCCGCGCTCGATCTCATTTATACGGCCGAAGGATTCACCCCCGGCTGCACGTTGCGGGACGTTCCGCTTCGGGTGGTGCCTGCCGGCAAGGGCATGAACGTTGCCACCGTCGTGCGCGCGCTGGGCGAGGAGGCCGGAGTGATCGGCATCATGCCCGAGGAGGGCGGACGCAGGTTTGCCGCCTTGCTCGATGCGCACAACGTGGGGCATTTTTTTTTCGACGTTCCCGGCGAAGTCAGGATGAATGTAACGCTTCCGGCTTCGGAAAACGCCCCTTCGTCGCACATCAACAGCAAGGCGCCTCCCCTGGGCCGCGAGGTCGGGGAGAAGTTTCTGAAATTTGCCGCCTCCCGTCTTTCGGCGGGCGACCAGTGGTGTTTTTCCGGAAGCATCGGGGAAAACCTGGGCAACGGCCTCTATGCGCGGCTGATTACCATGTGCAAGGGAGCGGGCGCCGAGACCTTTCTCGATACGAGAGGTAAGGCACTCTCCCTGGGCATCGGGGCCGGGCCGCTCGTGGTGAAGCCCAACAGCACCGAACTCGAAGAGCTCTTCAATGAGCAGATTCAGGGAGTGCGCCATATCGCCCTCAAGGGGAAAAAACTCCTGGACCGCGGCGTTTCGCACGTGTTCATCACCCTCGGATCGGACGGAATGATAGCGCTTCACGACAACGACTGCCTGCTGTGCGTTCCCCCGCAGGTGAAAAGCGTCGATACGGTGGGGTGCGGTGATGCGCTTCTGGCCGGCGTTCTGGTGGCATGGAAGCGCCGCTTCTCGTTTTCCGAGACCTGCCGCCTCGCAATCGCCTGCGGCACGGCCAAGGCGATGCACGATGGTCCGCATGCCGTTTCACGGGACGAAGCATGGCAGCTCATGGAAGATGTCACCATTACCGCGGTGTGATATATGAAGCAACTGCGTATTCTCGTCACCGGCGGCGCCGGCTTTCTCGGCTCGCATCTCTGCGAGCGGCTCGTGAATGAGGGGCACGACGTCATCTGCCTCGATAACTTTTTCACGGGCCGAAAGAGGAATGTCGCGCATCTTATCGGAAAGAGCAACTTCGAGATCATGCGCCACGATATTATCGTTCCGGTATATCTCGAAGTGGATCAAATTTATAACCTCGCCTGCCCCGCCTCGCCGGTTCACTACCAGTACAATCCGGTGAAAACCATCAAGACGAGCGTCATGGGCGCCATCAACGTGCTCGGCCTGGCAAAGCGCGTCAAAGCGCGGGTTTTTCAGGCCTCCACCTCGGAAGTCTACGGCGATCCGACGGAGCATCCGCAAACCGAAGCCTATTGGGGCAACGTGAACCCCATCGGGCCGCGGTCGTGCTACGACGAGGGAAAGCGGGTCGCGGAAACCCTCTTTTTCGATTATTACCTCCAGAATAAGGTAGACATACGGGTGGTCCGCATTTTCAATACCTATGGGCCCCGCATGCTTCCGCACGACGGCAGGGTGGTTTCCAACTTCATCATACTGGCGCTGCGAGGCGATCCCATTACCCTTTACGGCGACGGGTCGCAAACCCGTTCCTTCTGCTATGTCGATGACCTCATCGAGGGGTTCCTGCGGATGATGCAATGCAAAGGGTTCACCGGACCTGTCAACCTCGGCAACCCGAACGAGTTTACCATCCGCGAACTCGCGGAAACGGTGGTCAGCCTCACCGGAAGCGGCTCGCCCCTCGTGTATAAGCCGCTGCCCCGTGACGATCCGAAGCAGCGGCAGCCCGACATCCGCCTCGCCGGGGAGCGCCTCGGGTGGCGGCCTGCCGTCGAACTCGAGGAAGGACTGCGGAAAACGATAGACTATTTCAAGAAGAATCATGATTAACAATTGGAAGCCATAGCATAGTACAATGTACATTACCATTTTATTATTTTCCTTTAACATTCCGGAGCATTTGTGACCCGATACGAACCCGCGTCAATAGAAGCGAAATGGCAGAAGCGATGGCGTGAGGCGGGAATCCACACAACCGTTTTTGACGCTTCAAAACCGAAGTTTTATGCGCTCGACATGTTTCCCTACCCTTCCGGCTCCGGCCTCCATGTCGGCCATTGCGAAGGGTACACGGCAACCGACATCATTACCCGGTGGAAAAGGATGCAGGGCTACAATGTACTTCACCCGATGGGGTGGGACGCGTTCGGCCTGCCCGCCGAAAATTACGCCATAAAGACCGGGATCCATCCGCGAGTCACGACCGAAGCGGCGATCGCCAATTTCAGACGGCAGATCGACTCGGTTGGCTTCTGCTACGACTGGGACCGCGAGGTCAATACCACCGACCCCGCCTACTACAAATGGACACAGTGGATTTTTCTCCGGCTTTTCAAAATGGGACTCGCCTACGAGGCCGCGATGCCCATCAACTGGTGTCCCTCCTGTAAAACGGGCCTTGCCAACGAGGAGGTCAAGGGCGGGCTTTGCGACCGGTGCGGCTCGCCGGTCGAACGGCGGGCGCTCCGGCAGTGGCTCCTCCGCATCACCCGCTATGCCGACCGCCTTCTCGAAGACCTGAACGGTCTCGACTGGCCGGAATCCACTCTCGCCATGCAGCGAAACTGGATCGGCCGCTCCGAAGGCGCCGAGGTTACCTTCGCGGTGAGGGGCGGCGCGGCGGACGGCGAACGCATTCCCGTGTTCACCACCCGGCCGGACACGCTCTTCGGCGCAACCTACCTGGTGCTTTCGCCGGAGCATGATCTGGTTGAAAAAATCACCCCGCCGGAGCGCACGGCGGAGGTCGGGGCTTATCAGGAGCAGTCGCGGCGCAAGAGCGACCTCGACCGGACCGACTGTGCAAAAGAAAAGAGCGGTGTGTTTACAGGAGGCTATGCGGTGAACCCGGCGAACCGCCGTACGATTCCGATCTGGATCGCCGACTACGTGCTTGCGGGGTACGGCACCGGCGCTATCATGGCGGTTCCGGCGCATGACGAGCGGGATTTCGCCTTTGCGACGAAATTCGGGCTTCCCGTCGTGGAGGTGGTCCGCCCCCTCGAAGGGCAATCGACGCTCCCCGGCGCCGCCTTTACCGATGATGGTGAGTCTGTCAATTCGGGCGAGCTCGACGGCCTGCCGACCGCCGACGCGAAAAAACGCATCGTCGAACGGCTCGAAGCGGAAAAGTGCGGAAAACGGGCGGTCACTTACCGGCTGCGCGACTGGCTGTTTTCCCGGCAGCGCTACTGGGGGGAACCGATTCCGATCGTACATTGTGAAAAATGCGGCGCGGTTGCGGTCCCGGAAGAGCAATTACCCGTCAGGCTCCCGGAGGTCGAACGTTACGAAACGTCGGGCACCGGAGAGTCTCCCCTGGCAACCATGCGCGAGTGGCTCGCCACGACCTGCCCGGAGTGCGGCGGTCCCGCAAAGCGCGAGACCAACACCATGCCCAACTGGGCCGGATCGTGCTGGTATTACCTGCGCTACCTCGACCCGAACAACGGCTCGTTGCCCTGGTCCGGCGAGGCGGAACGGCGGTGGATGAACGTCGACCTGTATGTCGGGGGGGCCGAACATGCGGTGCTCCACCTGCTCTACGCGCGGTTCTGGCACAAGGTGCTGTACGACATCGGGCTGGTGTCGACCAGGGAACCGTTCCGCAAGCTCCGGCACCAGGGGATCGTTCTCAGCCGCGCCTATACCGATGCACTCGGCACCTATCACGACCTTACCGAAATCGAATTCAGGGGCGAAGAGGCGTTTCTCAGGACAAGCGGTGAAAAACTCCGCGCTGAAACAGAGAAAATGGCCAAGAGCAAGTTGAACGGCGTGAACCCCGACGACGTCATCGCCGCCTACGGCGCCGATACCCTGCGTCTCTACGAAATGTTCATGGGCGAGTTCGACCTGCCAAAGCCCTGGGACCCGCGCGCCATCGAAGGGTGCTTCCGGTTCCTCCGCCGTATATGGCGTTGCGTCGACGAGTTCCGCTCCGAGACCGCGCCTGCGGACGATCCCCATCGCCGGCGGCGTCACCGCACCATCAAGCAGGTGCATGCCGATCTCGACCGCATGCAATTCAACACCGCAATCGCGCGGCTGATGGAATATGTCAATGAGCTTTCCTCCGAAGGACCCGCGACCGTCGATCTCGAAACGCTCCTGCGGCTCATCGCCCCGTTCGCGCCGCATATCGCTGACGAGCTATGGGAGCGGATGGGGAAGAGCGGCTTTCTGCTCAACGAATCCTGGCCCACCTGGGATGAAGCGCTGACCTCCTTCGAGCAGGTGACCATTGTCGTGCAGGTCAACGGCAAGCTGCGCGGGGAATTCCGGTCGTCCCCCGACGCTTCGGAGGAGGAACTGCACAGGGCGGCGTTCGAAGTGGATAAGGTTAAACCGCATATCGAGGGGAAAACGGTTCGGAAAGTCATCGTGGTGCCGAAAAAACTCGTCAACATCGTGGTGGGATAGGGGCGGGCAGCGGGATATGTTTCAGCGACCCAAAACCCTCCGCCTGAGAGGCGCCTGCGGGTCGGTCTTTACCGTCAGATGCGCGCTTGCAGCCGCAAGTCCCCTGCACCCGGCCCGACATACGACCGGGCCGGTCTCATCAGCGCGGGTCTTGACAAAAAATGCTGTTTTCCCATCCTCGAGAGCGATCGGGGTTTCACCGATAAAATCCGCAACACCGGAAACGGAAAGCGCGACCGTATTATTCGCAGCAGGAACGGTTTGACCATACCTGTCCAGCGCCACTACCACGAGCCGCGTCATGTCCCCTCCGGCAACCAGCATGCTATCGTCGGGGATAATTTTGAGGGCAACGGGCGGTCCTGGCGTTTTGCAGACCTGGGTCGCGACGATTGCGCCCTTGATGTAGCCGACAGCCTCGATTTCACCCGGGGTAAAGGGAACATTCTTCCAAACAGCCAGCGGATGCGGAAGAGATGGATATTGATCCGGGGTTTTTCTCCCAAGCGATTTGCCATTGACGAACAATTCTACCTGCTCGCAGTTGCCCGCTACCCAGACGTCATTGGGGGCCATCGCTTTCTCCCAGTGATGGGCGATGTACACCATGGGGCCTGCCACGGCAGAAGCGGCCTGGGATTTTAGAAACATTCCCGCATATTTGTTTATTCTGAAAATATCAGACGCACCGTAATAACAGATTGAGTGATCGGCCGTAGTAAAGCCGGAGTTATAGTCAAACGCACACCAGCCAAGAGCCCCTGCCAGGTACTCGTTGGCGTAGACCGAATCCAATACCTCCGCGAACCTGAGCATCTTCTGGACAAGCAACTGCTCAGCATCCCAGGAGTGAATCTGGCAGCCGATTCCCACGCATTCGGTAATGAGCCAGGGCAGGTGCTGCGGTTTGCCTTTCGGGATTATGAAATTCTGGGTCCACACATCCTCGAGAAATTCGGCCGGCGAGCCGCGCCCTTTTATGCGCACGCCGTGCGTCGGCCGCGTGGGATCGAGGGCCCGTGCCAGCCGGTTTGCCTTTTCGTACAGGTCATGGAAATCGAACGACTCATTGATCCGCACGCCGTAACTGATGATCGAAGGGTGGTTCCAGTCGCGCATGACCATCTCTTCGACGTTCTTGAGCGCAATCCGCCGCCAGGCGGTGTCGCCTACGTAGAGCCAGCCCGGAATCTCCTCCAGAACGAGCAGGCCGATCTCATCGCAGCGGTTTAAAAATTCCGGGTCCTGCGGATAGTGCGAGCAACGGACGATGTTGCACCCGAGATCGTATTTGAGGATATCGGCGTCTTTTGCCTGGAGCCGGTCGGCCGCAGCCCGGCCCATGAACGGGAAGGTTTCGTGGCGATTCAGACCGCGCAATCTGAGCGGTTTTCCATTGAGATAGAACCTGCCGTCGGTTTTGCTGAACGAGACCGAACGCAGCCCGATCTTTTCGGAAGATTCGTCTACTACGGTTGAATTCTGCCGTACCCACGTGCGGACGGTGTAGAGATACGGGTGCTCCGTGTCCCACAACCGGGGCGGACCGATCGGTCCGGTCGCATAAGCAAATTCCAGCGACGAATCCGGTCCCATCGTACCCGGGGCGGCAATGCCGGTCGCGACCATGGTCCCGGCGGAATCGATAATCTGCGATCCGGCAAAACAGCGCCTGCCGGCAGGGCCGCTGTTTCTGATTCGACAGCGCACATTCACACGGGTCGGGTCAACCGGGTCGCACGAGGCGAAGACCCACTCGATATGAAGCGGATTGGTTATGACCATGGCAACGTCGCGGGTGATGCCGCCGAAGAGCATGTAGTCGATAACGATCCCTTCGGGCGGGATCTCCTTATGCCTCCTCGAATCCACCCGCACCGCGATAACGTTGTCCGCGCCGAACCTCACGAGGTCAGTAATGTCAAATGTAAATGGCGTATAGGCGCCCCGGTGCACGCCTGCCGGCTTCCCGTTTACGAACACCTCGGTGACCTGCGAAGCGCCCTGGAACTCCAGGAAAAAACTCCTGCCCCTGTATTCCACGGCGGGCGAAAAATGCCTCCGGTACCACGAAATGTTCCAGAATAACCTCATGTCAATGCTTCGGTGCTTCACGATCGCATTGGCGTGCGGGAGACAGACCGGCTGAAACGACGATTCGTTCAGGGTGTCCGACCGGCCGTTCGGGATATCGCCTGATTTGAACAGCCAGTGGGAGTTAAGGTTGATGACCAGCCGCTGCGCAGGAGCGGATGTCTGCCGGGCGCCGTCGGCGGAAAAAAGCCTGCATGCCGCCATACAGATGTAGACCGCCGTGGCGAGTGGCAGGCTCAAATCCCGTTTCATCACGCAAGCCCTCCAACCTGAAAGAGACATCAAATCCGGGATATTCACTTTTTTCGAATTTTTTTGTGGTTCTTTATGGTTGTTTTGATTATATTAAAGAAAACTAATCTTTTTCCAGATCATAAAAGCGGGAATTTCGCCTGCAGCGTAGATGATGTTTACCGTGGCTTATAACCATAATAAATAAACGTCACCTTTTTCAAGGGGAGGGGTTTATGAAGTTCGGCAGAAGTTTAGGAATAATCCTGGCATTGGCGTGCATGCAGACCGCAGTAGCCCAAACCGAGCCGGATTCAGAATGGATATTCAGGGATACGGTTCCGGATACGTTGATGTTTTATTTTCAAATTTACATGTGTGATACAAACACCTTCCCCAATGTCGGCTGCTTCAGCCTTTGTGACACCGGAAACGAATTCGACGGCCCGTACATCAACTTCAACTACCAGTTTACCGACACCGTTGAAAATGACACGCTGGGATCGGAAGGTCCAGGCTATGCTGCCTTCAAGCTCTACTGGGATGATGGCCTGGTGTCTTACGAAGCCACGGATTACGATTCTCTTTGTTTCTGGCATAAGGGTCCGCTTCCCGGCCATAAGGTCGATTTGGTATGGGGCCAGGGCGGCGCATGCGGCGGTCCCATCCTCTATGAGTATATGGGCAGTTTCAAATCAGACACTGCCTGGACAAAAACAGTCATACCGTTCCCGCCGGGTTTCGTCAGGAGTGGAATTTTCCAGCTGAACGTGCTTATCCACGACGATACGGGCACCACCAGCCTGACAAGCGCAAAAGGCTTTCTGAAGCTCGCTAATATGTGCTTCGTCAAGTATAAAGGCGGCCCCAGAACAACCCCGGCAAGCCCGGTGCTTTCGGTTCCTACAAACGATGCAAAAGATCAGAGCATCCAGCCCGATTTGAAATGGAATACGGTTGATTCCGCTAACTCTTACGGCGTTGAAGTGGCACAAGATTCCGCCTTCAGCTCCATTGTTTTCACTCAAACCGGCCTGACACAGATGTCGGCTACGGTTAACGATCTTTTGAAGGACACCACCACCTATTACTGGCGAACATTCGCCGCGGATGCGGGCCTTCCGAGCCCCTGGTCGGCAACCTGGAGTTTTGAGACGGGTTTGAATCAGACGAGTTCGACGAAGCATTGCGGTTGCGGTTCGGGGACCGGAGTAGCGCTGTTTCCGCCGATTTTTTTCAAGGTCATGGCATCACGGAGACGCAGGCGGCAGAAACGGCAGGCAGGGCAGTAACCGAGAGGCGCCGTTCTTAAATGTGCCGTCGGAAGAGGTGAGGTTGGCGGCGGCGCATTCAAGAGACAATCAAAAGTTTTGCTTCAGCCACAACTATTCCCACATGAGAAGAGAATGGTGCGGTTCTTTTTCCCGCGCCGTTCTCCTTTCGGTTTCATCGGCGTTTCAGGGACATCGCGACCAGCTCCATCAAGACTCGCTATGTCTCCTTCGTTCAGCCATTATGAATCTCCTGAGCATTGGAAAAAAATTAGTAAAAGAGAACGGCCCGTGTTGGACTTTTTTATATACACTGTACTGGTCCGCCCGCTGGTTTCTGAAGTTAGACCTGCACGGTCTCTATAAAACCCTCGTTAAATTGGAAGGAAAGCACAACCTGCCCGGATTCAATACGCCGGCAACCGCTGGTGCTATCTGGGACCTTCTGCCGTGGGAAAAACTGGGCGAAGAATGGACCGTTTCAGCGGAATGGAAAAAATCGCTGATCGAGGAGGTTCTTTTCAACTATATCAAGCCCGGAACTGTCGTGCTTGAAATAGGGCCGGGCGCAGGACGGTGGACCGCAATTCTGCAGCCCATTGCACGGGAGCTTTTTGCCGTAGATGTCTCGGCCAGGGCACTCGACATATGTAAAAAAAGGCTCTCATCCGTGACCAATATCAAATATTTCCAGACCCGGGATGCAAACCTTGGATTTATTCCGGACAATACAATAGACGCAATCTGGTCGTTCGATGTTTTCGTGCACATCAACCCGACCGAAACGGACAGCTATCTCTCGGAGTTTAAAAGAGTCCTTGTTCCGGGCGGTATTGCGGTCATCCATCACCCAAAGGACGGCGGGCTCCACGGCGGGTGCAGAAGCAGGATGACCTCGCGGCTGTTCACGGCCCTGCTCGAAAAAAACGGGCTGACCCTGGTCCGGCAGTTCGATTCGTGGGGCGAAAACGGACGGTTCAACCTTTCTCGTTATTCCGACTGCATAAGCGCGTTCACTTCTTGAGCGACCCCCCGGCTGAAAGCCGGGGAGAGCCCGTCTTGCGACTCGTCGCGACTGCATAGGGAAATAGCCGCTTTATAAAGCGGCTATTTCCCTATAACGATTCTCCCCGTCCCTTCGGCTTGCCCTTCAATCGCCATTTTGCAGATATAGATGCCGGCATGGACGCTTTTTGTATCCCAGACCGATTCGTGCGGGCCTGCGGGAATAATGCCGTCAAAGATTGCGGCAATATGCCTCCCCTGCGGGTCAAAAATATTTATGCTCACTCGCCCGGCGTTCTGCAAGGCATAGCTGATGACCGCGCTGGCGTTCGACGGATTGTAGCGGACCTTAAACGGAGTCCTCAGTGACGCGTCGTTATCGACGGGCCGGGTTGCCGTCGTCGTTACCCCGAATCCCGCAGCGCGGATATTGGCCTGGACGGAGTCTTCGGTCGTATCCGTCGGCCAGCCGTTTGTTAAGGCCCCTTCGTACCACGTTCCGTCGCATGACTTGCTGTTGTCACCGCCGATGCCGAGGATTATGGCGCCCTGCAGTTTCCAGGTGGTGACGAAATTTCCCTCATAAATAGTTCTCATTCCGCCTGAATCCGCATTGCCGCACCTGAGTCCATATTGCGGAGTGCTCCCTATCGTTTGTTCCTTGAGCATGCCCGTGACGTAAGTCCATGTAATGGTCGGATCATTGGCATAGCCTTTTTGGAACGTTCCACTTCCTCCGGACCAGATGCCGGCTTCGAAGTCACCCATAATCCAGGGACCGCTGCCTGCGCCTGACCCCCAGGCGGCCTCTGTTCCAAAGTAGATGCAATTCATGAGGCCGGTGGCGCCGGCTCTATTGTTCGTCTCCGCGTTCCCGTAGTCCCAGCAACACCCATTGTTATAATGCTTGCCGTTTATCACATCGTACACACCCTCCGGCTTGGTAGTGGTTGCGACGTTCTTGGTTGAGTCGTTCCGATACCCATCTCCGACATTCATGTAGAGCCCATAGGCTTTTTGGCCGTTGAGCATACCGGGGCGCCGGTCGCAGTTGATAAATGCTATCAGGGCCGCAGGCGGCGCCGCCGGAGGGCGCCCGGGTGAGATTATTGCCATTCGGGGACTGATCATAGATGATCGAGACCTTGCCGGTCGTGCCGGTGAGGAACGAGTCCTGCGACGCCGCATTGGCTACCCCTCCGGGTACCAGGGGATAGATGTCCCTGGTTGTATGGTCAGACGCCCGTATGACCCGGTAGAGCGGGCCATTGTATGCCTGGTAAAGGGCCCGCACCATGCTGTGCGCCGCGACGCATGGCGTTCCGCCTGTGGCATAGATGTCGCAGGGACATGGCGCGGCAGCGACCTTTTGTTGAGCTATGGTGAATACAATAAGTACACCCATCACCTTGAAACACTTAAGCACCCCAGAGTATCTCATAAAAAGCCTCCCTTGTTTTAAGTGAGTAAGTAATTTGATTTCTTTGTAAAAAGCCTCTCCTTTTCAAGTAACAGGGTAATTTGATTTTCAAAGATGGTTGGTAACCATGCTGTTTCAATTTACCTTAACAGAATAATCCGTTCCTTCCCGTTTCCTCCGGCCTTTAAAAATTCGACCATTAAAAACACCCCTACTCGTAGTAAGCAAAATACAATAATAATATAACTGCTATATTATAACTATTATTTTTCATATATATATGCAAAAAAATATGCTTGATGATCCTGATGAGTGAATGCCCCAATTCAACTTAAACTGTATAAGGAAAGAACCCGGTCTAATCAAACTAAAAATTTCAGGGAAGTCTCCACCGTAGAGGGCGCAGTTCACTATTGCGAAAGGATAACGGTATGCGGCTTAGCAGAAGGCAGTTTTTGAAAAATACTTCGATGGGCACCGCTGCCCTGTTAGGCGGCACAGGATTGCTGAAAAACAGCGCATTTGCCGCATATCCGGCTCCGGCGGCAAGCAACGTTTCATTCGTCGGCGGGACGTCTTTGTACACCGGCGGACGCAAACAAATGATCATCGACGTTCTTACGCCGCTCAAGTCGGTCATCGCCGCCGGAATCGCGGGAAAAAACATCATCATCAAGCCCAATTGCACGAGCGCCACCGCGCTTTACTCAACCAATGTCGATGCGATCAACGGGGTGATCGCTTTTCTGAGAACAATTACCAGCGCCCCCATTGTGATTGCCGAATGTGCACCCGCCAGCAGTACGCTGGCATCCATGAAGTCTCTCGGGTACAACGCCCTGACGACCGATTACACCGGGGTCACTCTGGCGGATGGCAATCTGACACGACCCTTGGTCCGAAGGTGTCGATCGACAGTACCCCGGATCTTCAATTCCCTCCGCCCACCGCGATCAAGGGCGGTCCGGCGTTCATGACTCCGCAGGCCAATATGCATGCGGATGGCGTAGTGACGGGCAATGAGGTCACAATTGACCTTGCTCTAGGAAGCGGCTATGTGATCAATCTCGGCATTTTCAACCTCCAGGGCCGAGAAGTCCGCAGGCTCGGATCTGAATACCTGAATAGCGGACGCTATTCGATTGTCTGGGACTGCCGCGACGATCAGGGTTCAAAGGCGTCGAACGGCAAATATATCATCAAGATGCAATTTGGTCGGCAGCAGATATGCGATAAGATCACCCTTATGCGATAGCCCGAATTCAAGATTAAACAGTGGTTTTGCAACAGACCTCTTTTCACTGACGAATGGAAAGTTACGGGGTGTGGGAGAGACCGGATAAAAAAAGGAAGGAACGCTGTTGGGCACCCCAATGGTCCTTTTTTTATATAACATTTGGGTTTCTCGAATTTATATTATAAGGTATTCAATTTCTGAAATACGATAGCTAATGTCCCAATTATTAGGAGGAAAGATGATGAGCAAGCATTGTCTTCGCTGTAGCGCACTATCGGTGCTGACCGGTCTTGTCTTTACAGGTTCGGCAATCGGTGACGGAATTGAGGTAAAAATAACCCCGAGCGGATATGCATCGTTCGGATTAGGGCAGATCGTGCGATCCGGCGGTGCCGATAACTACCTGGGCAATTTTTATGAAATACAAGGACAGGGAGTACAAACGGACCACCTTCTTATGCAAAGAACTTTTGTAGGATTTAATCTTGAAACGTCATTCAATCTTCTTCCTATAACGACAAATATCGGTGCAGAGATGGAGTCTTTCAACGAGACGCCACGGGATGCGGCCGAGTACGGTGCATTAATGAGGAACTATTTTTACCCCTACATTACCAGAGCGGATGTTACTTATATGTATAGTAAAGCATTCAACCTCGACATTGGATATTTCCCGTTTAAATATAATTCCGATTCGAGAAATCTCGGCGAATATCTTTTCAGGACCGGAACGTATCCTCAATATATTATCACTAACTTCGACTTTCCCCTTGCGAGGCTGGCGGGGTTGCTCCTGAATGGAACGCCTTTCCAGGGTTTTACCTATGATGCCATTCTCAATATGAATACGGACTGGATGACCATGGGGAACCTGAATTTCACTGGCATTGTTTCCTATAAGCCAGTTAAGGTATTCGAGATCGGAGCCGGGATTCAGTTCGCAAATTTTTTGGTTGCAAATCAAAATTTCACCCATCCGGTCAACGGGGTTCAACTGGCCGACCAGTATTTGATTTCTCCGGGAGATACCGGTACCTATACTTTTGTGGGAACAAAAGCAATGGCCCGTGTTTCATTAGATGGAAAAGAACTGTTTCCAAATGAATTGAAAAGCATGTTCGGCGATAATGACCTGAGGATCTACAGCGAAGCAGCTATCCTTGGTCTTAAGAACTATCCCCAAAGCATCGGAATCAACAGCCAGATGAATAATGCTCCCGTGACCGATTACAGCGACATGGCAAAGCGGATTCCGGTCATGTTCGGGCTCAATTTCCCTGTTTTCAAGCTCCTCGATGTGCTCAGCCTTGAAGGGGAATGGTTCGGCAGCGACCGTCCAAACTCTACAGATGGGCTTAGCGCAATCGACGCACCGGATAATGAAGTTCTTAGTGGCGGTAATTCATCCACGTACCCGTATAATGATTCGACAAAAGACCATTGGAAGTGGAGCGTTTATGCAAAGAAGACCATAGCAAGCCATTTGAACGTTACCGGCCAGGTAGCATGTGATCATTATCGCTGGGAACTTTATAATTTTTCGGACCAAGTCCAATATGCCGGAACGGAAGTGTTTCGGGAGCCGAATAGGTTTTATTACATAATTAAATTAGGATATAACTTTTAATTGTTTCGATACACCACTTCGACAATAAAAGGAGATTACCATGAAGTTCTCGATATTCATCATTTTCATAAGCTTGTTTTCTGCGGCAGCCTACAGTCAGGTCGATACCACTGCCAATCATTTCTGGATGATGACCTATTTCCAGAATGCAAGCGACGCGGCCGGAGCCTACATTGCCTTCAGCTCGGATACTACCGGCATAAACTGGCAGTATTACAATAATGATGAGGTTTTCATTGTACCCATCACGGTGGCAGGTGCAAATGATCACAAAATGCGGGACCCGATGATGATGTACGACTCGGTGAACAACAAATTCACGCTGGTCTGGACCGTCTCCTGGACCGGCCAGACCATTGGCTGGGACACCTCCTCGAACCTGGCGATAGGGACCTGGGGGCCGCAAATGGGGTTGCAGGTCGGTTCCACAATTCCCACCTGTTATGTATGCTGGGCCCCGGAAATCTTCTGGGACGATGTTGCAGGCCAATGGGAAATACTCTGGTCCACCTGCCAGGGCAGCTCGGGAGACAAGCACACGTATTATGTCCATGTCAATGGCCCCATAGGCAGCATGGACAGTTCTGCCGCAACAGGTTACAGTGCTCCGACCCTCATGTTCAATCCCGGTTTCACGGTCATCGATGCCGACATAATAAAAGTCGCCACTTCGAAATACTGCATGGTTTTCAAAGACGAGCGCGTCAGCTCCGGTTCACTCGTGGCTAAGAATATCCATTACGTTCTATCGTCGCAACCGACCGGACCCTGGAAAGGTCCGAATATCGACGGTATCATGTCGATGGCATTAACGACCACCGGTTGCGAAGGCCCTTCCATTGTGAAACAGGGCGGGGCGTATCATCTGTTTTTCGATCCCTACGCCGCTTCGCCGGCCTACCGCCTGGTGATATCCAAGGTCCTCGGTGATTCGGCTTCTCCCTGGCAAAATGGCGGTGTGCTGAAAGCCGGTACTACCTATTTCACTTACAACCACAGCAATGTTATTGAAATCCCGCGTCGTTATGTTATGGCACTGCTCTACAATCAGCCTCTGCCGACCCCTCCGTCAGCGCCTGCGCTGACCTTTCCCACAAACGGCGCGACCACTGCCTATGCGGCGCCCCAGATGAACTGGACTAATGTTCCCGGGGCTACCGGCTATAACGTGCAGGTATCGACAAGCTCCAATTTCGCAGCCATCGCCCAGGGCAACGGGGTCAGTTCGGATTCAGCGACGTTCAACCTTAATGCCTATACCACGTATTACTGGCGCGTAAACGCTTCCACGACGGCAGCCGGCGCAGGTACCTGGTCGGGCGTCTGGTCGTTCACTACCATGAATTCAGCAACGCTGCCGGTAAAACGTGCGATCGCACCTCAGGTTGACTTGAGGGTAGCAAACAACACGCTTATTTATTCCGTAAAGAATCCCGGACTGGTCCAGATCTCCTTCAAAGACATGCTTGGAAGGACAACGGTGGTCCTGAGCCAGAAACAGGCTGCCGGACATTATACGGTCGGCCTCCAGAATTACAAGCTGGCGGCAGGTCGATACATTGTCAGCTTAAAAACTGCCGGTGTGGAGAAGAGTGCGGCACTGGTAGTATCAAAATAGTTGCTTCGATATCAGTTTATTAATGGTGTATGGTACCTACAATTAAGGCTCTCGTGGTGGGATAGATGCGGCGGATCGTCATCGCCACGGCAAACGAGGGAAAGCTGAACGAACTGCGCGAGCTTTTAGCGGATCTTCCCGTTTCGCTGTCGTCGCTCGCCGACCATTTCCCGCCGTTGCCTGAAATCCCGGAAACCGGTGCGACGTTTCTTGACAACGCGTTATTGAAGACACGCTGGGTCCGGGAGCGTATAAAAAATCTCTGGGTGCTTGCCGACGATTCGGGCCTCGAGGTCGACGCCCTGAACGGCAGGCCCGGAATCCTGAGCGCCCGGTTCGCCGGCGACGGGGCGACCCCTGAAGCAAACAACCGGCTGCTCCTCGAATTGCTCAAAAGCGTCAACGACGCCACGCGAACGGCCCGGTTTAAATGTACCGTGGTGCTCCTCACCGCTGATGCAACCTGGTTTTCGGCCAATGGGGTCTGCGAGGGGACGATTGCCCTTTCTCCACGCGGTGAAGCGGGGTTCGGCTACGACCCGCTGTTTATTCCCCAGGGATTTTCAAGAACCTTCGGGGAAATGGCGTCCGAAGAAAAACACCCACTGAGCCATCGGGGGAAGGCGCTGAAGGAGATGCGGGAGAAAATTAGGGAACTGTGTTTGCTTTATGATAATGAGGGTTAAAGGCTTCGTGGGATTGAAGTATTGCAGGTGATACAAGTCAGACAGGTGAAAGGAAGTTCAGGAGGTCAGAGGGTATCAGTTCATTGCCAAGACCTCCGCAGTCATAGCGCGGTTGCAGAAAAATCTTGATGTCGTAAGTTGCGCAAAGTAGTTTTAAGCATTAGGAGATTCTGGCAGTTTCAACTAAAAACGGGACATTCCCTAATTATCCACGCGCTCTATGGGATGGCTGTGAATGGAATACTATTTAGGTTTACTTGGAATGCCCCGAACAAGTCAGGCTGCTATTTGTGATAGTAAGGGTAATATCCTTTCGGTTATTAATGCCCCACCGCTTACTTTGCGGAATGATCCAAATATAAACGAAAACCTTCAAAAAACCCTTTTTCACATCTGTGCACAAATAGGAATATCTTTTTTAGATTTCGTCAACAATGTGACGAAGATATGTGTAGCAATGGCCGGTGTGTATCTTCCACAAGATGAAATCGTTCTTCGAGGGATTATACAAAATATCGGATTTAAAAAGTTATTTTCTTTAGTTATATGCGAGAATATGTATGCTGATTTGATTTCATCACTTCATAATGTTGGAGTGGCTGTTAGAGCCGGAACCGGAAGTTGTGTTTTTGTTCGAATGCCAAATATTGATGAACCAATAAGGGTTGATGGATGGGGCAATTCATTAGGTGATGATGGCAGCGGCTACGATTTAGGTAGAAAATGTCTGAGGGCTCTTTTGAAGGCAGAGGATGGAAGGAAGCCGCCAAGTAAGTTGTTGCTTGATAAAGTGCTTAATCATGTTGGCCTTATTCCGGGTAAAAACAATGCGAGTGACTTGGTACAATGGTACTATGATGTTTATAAAACCGTTAGATGGCGTGCTAATATATCCGATCTGTCAATACCATTATTTGCAGCAGCGGAGGAAAATGATCCTTTGGCATATATGCTTGTAATAAAAGGTGCTGACGACCTGTTCGATTCTTTCTGTACAGCAATGAAATTAGCAAAAAAACGAATTGAAGGGAGTAATCCAGAAAGGATGGATGTGATTCTTGTCGGAGGGCTATTTGATAGCGGTGGCCTGTATTTAAGACGCTTCGAAAGCCTCGTGATCCAAAATTCATTTGATCTAATTAATAAAGATATAATAAAACTGAAATATGGTTCTATTATAGGAACTATGCTTTTAGCAATAAAAGGAAAAAAGGTTTATGATAAGTCAGATGAGACGCAGAATTATTTTCTCAATGAAGCAGAAAAACGTGGCTTGCTAAAAACTTGAGAATATACTATGAAAACAAATCTTTATTCGAACCTGGTAAAAACTGAAAATCCATTCAAAGAATCCCTTCTTGATGAAATGAGCAAGTTTGCGACGGCCAGCACTCAAATATTATCTGATTTGCTTGCAACATTTCAAAGGCAGGAAGGTAGTGTCCAACTTATTTATGGCCTTGACTTTGACATCATTTATTCCTATGCCAATCCATGGGCAAATAATTCCGAACTTGCAAAGATAGTAAAATATGTAATAGAGAATGATGAAACGCCCTTTACATTATTGCCTGGAACTGTGGAAGAACTATGGAATTATCTCGATTATACAACTCAAAAGAGGAATATTGCCAAAAGCTTAAAAGACAGAATTATAAAAGAAAAACCATCTGAAGTTATAGTAGAATGCGTAAAACAATTAATCAAAACATCATCGCTGGGTGAGCAAGGGAAATCCATTGCATGTGATTTAAATATGTTAGCAAAGTTGCTTTTAGATCTCGAAGAAAGATATAATTATTCAATTTCTAAAATTGAATATCTTTTGAACTCACCAAAAATGCGAAAGTTGAAAGATATTTATGCTGATGCAAATGCATCAACATATCAAGAAGATGTATTCAATAATTTATTCATTAGGCTAACAACTATTAGGCGCAGGAGAGAAGAATCGAAATAAAAATAAATCTGATGCGAAAAATTTAGCAACTGTCGTTCAGCATACTCATCTTGAGGCCGTGAAGTTTGGGAAATCTCCAATAAAACGTCGTTGTAAGGTTAATATGCTTAGACTATTAACCAATACAAACTACTTATTAAATTTATCTCTTCCTGAATACAATGATATCGCCACGCAAGAAGTTGCGCGTACACTTAGAGGTGTTAATAGCGATATTGGACACAGCCTTGCAGTTAGAAGTTCGATAGAAGCTGCATATGCTACTGCAATGATATGCGTAAATGCAGGAAGAATTTCTGATTGTCGAAAAATGGCAAGCAAAGCTATCCGTGTTTTAAATATAGCTTCTATGAGATTTGATGCGGTTGATGATGAGATACGAAATAATAAATATTATGTTGTTTCACAATTGAATGCACTCGATGAAATAATGAACCAGATTGATGAAGAAGTTATAAACGAGAAATATACATTTAACTGTTGGTATGATACTATTAGAAAACTACTTTTCGATGTCGGAGCGGAATATGGATTAAAGTCTCAATTTAGAGAATCACCTGAAAATTGGTGGGAAAATGAAGCGAGCTTTTCGGAATTAGCATATTCGCAATACAATCTGTTGAGAACGCCTTATATAATCCAAGCAAATTCTATCATCCGTCTTGCAAATCCTGATAAGGAAAAAAATGAATTAGAATTTCTAGGCATACATAGTCAGGACGTTGAATTGGTTGGTGTAAATGCTCCTAAACGGTGGGTTGTGTTGATTAATAATAATAATTTAATATTTTTATTAGATAAATTTGATAAAACCCACTATATTTCATGGCCTTCAAAGATAAATCTTCATGAAATCGTAGAAAACATCGTCCAATTAGATAATATTTTCAGGCATAGTAGTATAATTAACTATAAGGGACAAATTATTATTGAGATTGGGCTCTCCAATATAGTTACTTTATGTGATTTGCCCTTAAAAAGTAAAATAGACAATAAAGATATCGTTAATAAACTTACAAAATCGGAAGGGAATGAAGTTCCTTCGAAGGTAGTTTTTGAAACTGAAGATCTCACGATTGTGTTTGACATCTATAATTATGAGCATAACGAACATATTCTTGCTGTTTTTAATAATAAATTAATTTATGCTTCTATTATAGATGTTTTTGCAAACACTTCTAATTGGCGTAGTGAATCAAAGTACTTTGAAAAACTCACAACCCTTATTCGTACGAGTATTCACAAGAGGATAATGGGCTAATTCTAAGAATAGCTTCTGGTTAGTAAAATAAAATTATAAGGAACCGTATAAAGCGGCAGGATATTAACCCATAGGTAAAAAAAGGAAAAAATGAAAAAAGATATTGAAGAAAGTTGTGTTTATGATAACGATAATCTCCCAGGTTCATGGGATAAAATGATCGATATGGCTCAAAGTGGGAAATTTTCAAGGATTCGAATAGATACGCCTTCGGATTCTAAATTTATAGATGTAATAGGATGTTTTCAAAGAAGCTGTAAAAAAAAATCTGGGAAATGTACGATAGAAAATGATTCAATTGTAGTAATATCTAAGAACGCCCATCCTTATGCTTGTTGTGTTGCAGTTCAACTTGAACCACAACAAGATAACTTAATTATTCCTAAAAACAATCAGTCAGTGCTATGGATTCCAGCCAAAGCAGGTAACAGGGGCGGTTATGATTCAGTTAAAGCTATGGTTGAAAATTGTACACAATACACAGGAACAACTGTCCAAATAAAAGTTCATATTTTACGTGACACGACCTTTGATCAGACACGAATCAAAAGCCTGAAAAGAAAATGGTGCTTAGAACTAAATAGAGAGGCATCTCACTTCCAACTTTCTGATTAATGAGGGTTAATGTGTTACCAACAATTGAGACGTACATCATCCCCATCTTTATGATATTTGTAAGCGTTTTTTCAAGGCATTTAACCAGAGGGTTTATTAATAGAGAAGAATATTTTATTCACGGTTCATTTGTTGAGTATGTTCTAGTCGGGCAGGCTATTATTCTTGTTGCGTTGGATGTATTGGTCAACTTGGCTGAACACGCCAATATCTTTGTTGATAAACTGGCAATTATATTGGCTTTGTACTGCGTAATATTTATTGTTATTTTATTTTCATTTATCAGTTTGGGTGCTGATGGTTTTGAATGCACAAATAAAAAACTTCAATATTTATATCGACTTTATCCAGCAATATTATATGGTTTTCTTGTTGTGGTAAAAATTCTACATTCTACTTATACAAACATTCCAACATCGTGATATTTAACCTATACAAAAGTAATGATTGTTTTGGTTTTATATGCTTTTGAATATAGAGAAAAGAAAGATTCAACATATTTTAGGTCCAAATAGGGCAGATTCTTACTTAATTTTATTCTATACACGGCGACGTAAATAATTGCGGATAAGAGGTCGTTTCGTAATCAATTCGCAAAGATTAAGGATTCCAACATTCGCACTTTATTATGACGCTGTGTATAATAGATATTAGACCCCTCGGCTATGCCGAGGGGTCTACGCACTAAGTTCTTGCTGACAGCGCTGCCATGAAGATAACGTATCTATGCACTTATTCCTGCTGCTCGCGATAGCAAGTCCCGAGTTAAACAAAAATTTAGGTCATCACCCTCCGTCCTTTCCCCACAACTTCTCTCTCAGCCCCGACGTTCTTTGTATCCGCGTTCCTACCGCATTTCGCAGTGTTTCCTCGCTGCACCAGAGTTCGCAGCGATCCCGTGCCCGGGTAACGCCCGTATAGAGCAGCTCGCGGGTTACCAGGGGTGAATCCGGGGGCAGGATGAGGATCGTCTCCCCGAACTCCGACCCCTGCGCCTTATGGACGGTCATCGCATAGGCGGTTTCGTGCGGCGGCAGCCTGACAATCGCTATTGACTTGACTTTTGTGCTTCCGTCCGGAAAGAACGCCCGGAGTGCTCCCGCGTCGGCCGGATCCGGCCAGACGATCCCGACATCGCCGTTGAACAGGCCGGTCGCATAATCGTTGCGGGTAACCATGACCGGTTCACCGCGATAGTGCTTGCCGGCTGCGGGAATAAGCCCCTGCGCCGCGAGGATCGTCTCCACCCGGGCATTGATCCCCTCCACGCCGAAAGGACCTTTTCGCACTGCGCAAAGGATCCTGAACCCGGAGAAGCGGGAGAGCGCCTCGCGGGGATCGTTGGTTGCAAAGTACGAACCCCACCGGTCACGTACCATCGGTCCGAGCCGGGCGGCACAATCGGCCCACGATTGCGGAATCCACCAGGCGCAGTCGGAAAATGTCCCATCCGTGAGAATGGATTTTACCGCGTCAAAGTCGCCGCCGTTAACGGCCCCGCTTACGCGGCCGATGCCGGAACTGCCGCCGAATCGATAATTGGTCCGAAGTGTGACGATGCAATCGGCGAGCGGCGTCGGCGCCTGTCCGTCCGGCACTCGGAACTCCGGCATGACGCTCCTGACCGAAGCGGCCATTTCCGGAGTGCAGCCGGACGGATCGCTGCCGCACAGATCGGCGAGGAGCGCCCCGGCCTCCACCGAAGCAAGCTGGTCGCGGTCGCCGATGAGGATGACGCGCGAGTCAATCGGCACGGCTTCGAGAAGCCTCGTCATCAGCGCAAGGTCGATCATCGAGGCTTCGTCGACGATGACCGCATCGAAGGAGAGCGGGTGCTCCGCATCGCGGCGGAAACGGGGAGAATCGGGAATCGGCCCGAGCAGGGCATGCACGGTGGAAGCGGAGGTCGGAATACGGGCCTTGGCCCCGGGAGAACACGCGATGCCGGGCAGGAGTCCGGCGATGGACTCCTCCAGGCGGGTTGCCGCCTTGCCGGTCGGAGCGGCAAGCGCGATAGTAAAGGCCCGGTCCGCATACAGCGTTGCCAGTAGCGCGGCGATGCGGACGACGGCGGTGGTCTTGCCGGTTCCGGGGCCGCCGGTAATGAGGCAGAATTTTTTCAGGAGGGCGACCGCCGCCGCCGTCTTCTGCCGATCCATACCCCGGCGGCGGTGCGCAAAGAGATTCTCCATAGCGGTCTTTGCAAGAGAGACATCGAAATCAGAGGCAATGCCGGAAGCGCGTCGACGCAGCTGCACCGCGAGGCGGTTCTCGTAGTCCCAGTAACGGTAAAGGTACAGGAGGTTGTCATGAAGGACAAGCGGCCGGTCCTCGCCATGGGCGGCGACGACCGGCGACGCTGCCAGCATGCTTACCCATTCGGAAAGTCCGGGCATCGGTCCGGGCATGCCCGCGGCCGCGTCGAGGGGAAGCGTCTGGCCCGCATAGTCCGCAAGATTCACGCAGACATGGCCCTCCTGAACGGCGCGGCTTGCCAGCGCGGCGGCAATACGAAGGGGCGCACCAGCGCCGCCTGAAAAATGTTCCATGAGACGCGCAAAGTGCAGGTCAAGGGAACAAAAAAAGTCTGACGATCGGGATTGCATGTAGGGCAAGGAAGTTTTCGGCATCGCTGGTTTCCTCCGCGCCGATGAACCTTACCCGAAAAGTCTCATGGCCTTGAGCAGCAGAAGCGGTCGGCCGGAGAACGTCCGCATGAATATCCGCAGGTAGTTGAGCTTCTCGGGGGGTTCCCTGGCAAGCGAGGCGGCGATGCGGTCGAGGAAGGCATCATCGGTTTTCATGACGAACTCTTTCAGAGAATAGGAGCGGTCCTGTTGCTTTCCGTAGTATTTCTTCCACCCGGCTTCATAGCGGGTAAGCTTGCGGTAGTCAATAATACCGTCCGCTGAAAAAGCCGTGCCGCCACGGTTCCGGCAAGGTTGCCGGCAAAAAGGGAGTAGTGGATCCCGGCGCCGCTGATGCTGTTCACCTGCCGCGCCGCATCTCCCGCAAGCATGGCGCCGTCACGGACGAGCGGCCGTAGCCACCTGCCGACCGGCACTCCGCCGCAGTGAAGGCTGCGGACATGCGCGCCGGAGAGTTCCCGGTCGATGAACCGTTCAAGACACTCCTTTGCCTTGCCGGGGCCACTCTTCGTGCCGATGATGCCGAGGCCGACGTTGGCGTCTCCCTTGCCCCTCGGAAAGATCCAGGCATAGCCGCCCGGTGCAACCGTCGTTCCAGTATAGAAGATGCAGGCATTCTGATCGATCAGGGGAGAGGTCGCGCGGCAGAATGCGCAGCTTTCGACATCGCCAAGGGAGAGCGCGGTATTCCATCCGAGAAACCTGGCAAGGCGGGACTCCACGCCATCGGCGATGATGACGCACGATGCGGTGAAGGTGCGGTCCGGCGACCGGCATTCATAGGCGCGCTCCGCCGTACGCCGCACTTCGACGATTGGCGTCGAGAGGAAAAGGTCGGCGCCGGCCTGCGCAGCTTCGGCGGCAAGATCGTCGTCCATGGTTTCACGGTCAAGAATGTAACTCTCGTCGATATTGCCGATTGTTACCTTGATCCCCGAAGGGGAGACCATGACCGATTGCCGGATACGGTTCAGGGTCCATTCGAGCCGGTTGCCCGCATGTTTGATGAAGCTGTGATAGCCGATGCCCTCGCCGCAGCGTACCGGCACGCCAACCTTCGCATTGCGGTCGATAAGGCAGACCGAGCGTTTGAGCCTGGCCGCCTGAAGCGCTGCCGACGACCCGGCCGGACCGGCGCCGAGCACCGCAATGTCATAGTGAGGTTTTGTCATGCCATCTATCCGGGGGAACTTCGTCCCTTTCAGCGGCGGCTCATGCCAAGTGCGGCAAAGGGACAGATTTTCACACAGATCGCACAGCCGCTGCAACGAGCCTCGTCAATAATCAGTTTATCGCAAAGCAAAAGCAGCGCGTTCGTCGGACAGACGCCGATGCAGGTGCCGCACCGGTCGCATTTGGATTGATCGATGGTCGCCGTCATTATTAAGAATACCTCCACGACCCTCTATCGTTCGTATGGTCTCAATAGTATCCGCTTACCCTCGCCGCAATCCTCTCCACCGCCGCATCGAGTTGCTTTTTATTACAATGCCCGAAAAGGTAACGAAGCGCCTCGCCGGGCACGACATCCGCTTCCGATGCCTCAAGCCTTCTGGTCATGGCATACAGGGCGCGGGAAGCGCCGAGGGCCTTCCATGTCCCCATGGTGACGAAACCGAGCGTTTTTTTGCCCTTCAGGGTTCCCGCGCCGATGCTCGAAAGGTATTTCATGATGACGGGCGAGGCCTTGAACCCCCACACCGGTCCGCCGACAAGCACCGCATCGAACTGCGCCATCTCCGTATCTCCCGGCGCATTGCTGATCGTGAATCGGCGGGAGCCCGGCCGGGAGAGGCCGGTGGTCATGAGAAGGATGGTATCCACGTCGTGGCCCCGGCCGCCTAATTTCGCGGCGATGGCTTTTGCAAACGCGGCGGTGTGGCCCGATTGCGAATGGACGATGATCCCGATGTTCATTGAGCGCGCCTTCCGCGGAGTGCCGGATCGTTACGGCAGGAGGGGAATGGAATCGGGCGGAATGACTTTCCGGGGCGACAGTGTATCGAACTCAAATCCCGCGACCGTTCCATGCGCCCGCAGCGCCGTGGTATCGCCCACAATGGTAAACGTAAAGGCCGCCGGATCGAGGTACTTTCCGAGCACGCGCCGGACATCGTCCTTCGTTATCGCGCGCAGGGCATCGGCATACTTCTGGAAGTGGAGCGGCGACCGGCCGTAGTATTCGTTCCACCCGTAGGTTGCCACGACGTCGAACGGGGTCCGGAACGTCGACGGCAACCCCCCGATAAGGGTTTCTTTTGCATGGTCAAGTTCCTCATCCGTAATGCCGTTCGCGAGGAGATCGCGGATCACCTCGAGCGACAGCGCCGTTGCCTGGCCGAACGTTTCGCTCTTGGTAAAAAAGTCGACATACCAGGTTCCCGGATAGGTGTAGTTCGATTCGGCATTCGCGTGGATGGAGTAGGTCAAGCCGGCATTGGAGCGCACCCGGGTGCCGAGGCGGGAGGTAAATCCCCCGCCGCCCAGGACAAAGTTAGCGATGGAAACAGCATAGTAGTCGTCATTCGGCCGCCTGAAGAGAGGAAGGCCGAACCGGACATACGCCTGGGTGATCGGCTTGTGGACGACCAGACATTTGCCGGATGGAGCGGCGGCGATTTTCGGGAAGCCGGTATCGCCAAGGGAAACCGCCGGAGGAAACAGTTTTTCCAGGCGGTCGACCATGGCGGAGCGGTCGAACTTTCCGGCAATGGAAAATATGCAGTTACCGGTGGTGATTGCCCGCCGATGCAGGTCCACAAGATCGGCCCGTTTTATGCGACTGATGGATTGCTCGGTAGAAAACCGTGAGGCGGGGGTGGCCGCATACATTGCTTTCTTATAGGCCATGTCGAGGGTGGGTCCGGGATTGTCGAAGCGGTGGCGGAGATTCTCGATGACGATTTTCTTCTCCTTATCGAGCTCCCGCTTATCAAATATGGGATGAAAGAGCATTTGTTCGATGACGGCAAAGGCGGTATCGGCATAGTCGGAGAGGAATGAGGCGCCGAGCTCAACGAGATCTTCGGAGGCGGAGATAGCGATGCGCAGCGCATACCGGTCGATAATCGCATCGATCGAATCCGGCGGATAGGCCTTGGTCCCCCCGTTCTTCAGGAGCCTGCCGAGAAGCGAGCATGCGCCCTCCCTGCCGGACGGGTCCTTGAGGGCGCCCCAGCGGAAATAGGCGGCAACCTCAACAAGCGGGAGCTGCGAATCAACGGCGATATAGGCGCGGAGTCCGTTCTTCAGGGTCTCGCGGTACGGCGTACCGAGCGGGACCGTCCAGTCGAGCGGGCCATAGACGATTTTCGAAGGATGCGACGGGAGCCCGTTTTCGTCGGCAGGCGACGGCGATGCGGCTAAAGCGGATGACATGATAGACAAAAGACAGTAATGAGGCAACCGCATGGTCGTTTTCCTATCGCAATTGTTCAGTCGATGGGATAAAGCTGGCCGACCGGTCCGGCACGGCGCCCGGCGGCGGAAGAAGAAGACCGATGGTCATGAATGCCGGATCGAGATACTTCTTCGCCACCGCCGGAATTTCCCCGGAGCTTCACCTCCGCGATGCGGTCAGGGTAGGACAGCATGTCCCGCCAGCTTCCCAACCGTTCAAAAAAGGCGAGCCGATCGGATAATCCTTCGAGAGATTTCAGGTCCGAAACGAACGACATCCGGATCTCGTTCCTCACGCGTTGCATCTCTGCATCGGTCGCCGGAACCGATGCAATCCGGGCAAGTTCTTCGCGGATGATCCGTTCGACCTTTGCGGGTTCAGCGCCGGTTTTAAGATCGGCTGAAATCTGGAAACAGCCGTCGAAGAGGCGCAGTTCATTTGAAACTTCAACGGACGTGCAGAGCCCCTCTCCATCCACAAGACGGCGGTAGAGCCTCCCGCTGCGTCCGGAAAGAATGCCCTCAATGACATCCAGCCGGTACAGATCGGGATCAGGATAACCGGGCGTATGGAAGAGCATGTCGAGGTGCGGCGCCGCCTGGTCGTAGACCGTATAGCGGGTTTCTCCGATCGGCGCGGGCTCCCGGGTAATCGGCTCCTCCTTGGGCTGCGGCGCCCGCGGGATCGATCCGAAGTAGCGCTCCACCTCCTTCTTTGCCTTTACCGTATCGACATTGCCGACCAGTATCATAACCGCATTATCAGGCGTGTAAAACCGACGGACATGTTGCTCCAGCTTCTGGCGGGTGTAGCCTCGGATATCAGACGGCCATCCGATGGTGGGGATACGGTAGGGGCTTGCAATATCAAAAAGAGCGTTAAGCCGCTCCCAGTATCTGCCGTCGGGCCGGTTATCGATACGCATCCGCCGCTCCTCCATGACGACATCCCGCTCACTCGGAAACTCCCGCAGCACCGGATCACTCATGCGATCGGATTCGATCCAGTAGAACAGCTCGACCTTATTTTTGGGAAGGGTGACGATATAGGCGGTCATATTATCCGCAGTCCATGCGTTGAGACCGGTCCCGCCGTTATTCTGATAGATCTCCCAGATTTCATCCTTCTTTATATAGTGCCGTTGTTTGCCAAGCGTCTCGGTTATCTGCTGCCGATACAACTGCGAAAGGGAATCCGGATGACCGACCGCCTGCTCCCGGTTATAGGCCAGCTTGTCAAGCGAATCGATAGCTTCCATATACGGAATCTCTTTTTCGTAGTCGGTGGTCCCCAGATGTTTAGTCCCTTTAAACATCATGTGCTCGAACATGTGGGAAAGCCCGGTATAACCGGAGGATTCGTACATCGAACCGACAAAGTAATAAAGCCTGCAGGAGACAACGGCCACATTGGTATCGGGAACCATGATGAGACGCAGGCCATTATCAAGGGTCGAATAACTGACCGGCAGATTTATATCGGCGGCACTGACTGAAATGACGAGAAAAAGTGCCATTGAAATTAATCGTGCGGCGACGTGCATGCGATAGTGCTCCTCATGGATTGCACAATATTATAGTGGTAGTAGCAAAATAAATCATGCAGGATCGAATTATAAAACCATAAAAACCCGGCAGGAGAGAACGCTGAAACCCGCATATGGCAGTCGATAGCGGGACGAAGCGATGCAATCCTCCTCACCGTGAAGTCTAACTGTATATGTTATCATCAGGGAGTACATAAACCATGACAGGAATGGAACTATCTCAATTATTGACAACGACTTGAAACAATGATCCGAAACTGCCGCAATAATGGATGATGCGAGATCGCAATAAGTTATATCCTCCAGAGGAAATTTCTCTCGTGGTAAAATGATCACGCAATTCTTTCCTTAAAACCGGCGGTTTCGCAGGAATGAGAATCATTGTGAGCCTTAAAAAAGGTCCTTTCCCGCCATCCAGCAAAGGATAGTGAAGTGCATCTGTTTATCATTTCCGATCTTCATCTGAGCGATGGTCGCTCCCTCTGCACCTTCGGGTGGCGCCAAGATGCCTTCATCGAAGCAATGGATGCGATCCGCGAGCAGCACGCCATCGACCGGGTCGTTCTCAACGGGGATGTCTTCGATCTCTATACCTCCAAATACCGGAATATTGCCAATCATAACTGGAAACTCGTCGACTACCTTGCCGTCATCGATGCGATCTTCATAAAAGGGAACCATGACCGCGCCCTGGGACAGGCTCGCGAGTTCTGTTCTATCGTCAACAGCCGCGGGGAGAAGATTCATATCGAGCATGGTCATCGCGCCGATGTGCTCAATGGAACGAGGCTGGGGAGGGGGCTGGGCCGCGTTTTCTTTCATCTCCTCAGGTCGGCATCCCGATTTTCACGTCCATGTGCATGGTATTTCGGCTACGTGCATCGCATGGAAGCACGCAAGGATCGCAGAACCCGCAACTCGAACCGCCATTTTCGCTACGCTTCGAAGCTCCTGCGGTATAACGATGTGGTGGTACTCGGCCACACACATAAAATCGAGGTCCGTCAGGCCGATACCGGGAACGGACGAAAACGGTATTTCAATTCCGGTTCCTGCTCGCTCGGCAGAATGCAGGGTATCGTTCTGGATACCGAAACGCTTGAGCATGCCGCAATACACTTCGATCCCCTGCGACGAGAAAATGCACACGCGGAACCGCCGCCGGATCAGCGCGCTATGACGATTTTCCTTTCCAGTAGCGTCGCCCCGGCACCGGTAACACGCACAAGGTAGACGCCCCCCCGAAGCGTTGACGGGAACCGGATTTCGGCGGTTCCCGAATAGCGTTTCATGAACACCGCCTGTCCATTAACATCAAAGAGAGCGACGCCGACATCGGTCCGCAGGTTTTGCGCGAGGTGCACTACGTTATTCCGCAGGTATGCCTGAGGCTGACTGCCTGGCCGGGCCGCGGTCCTTTGCGTCGCGGTGGGGGGCGACGGCACGAGCTTGTAAACCTCGCTTCCTGCAAGCAGGAAGATGCCGACCCCATAGTCGTCGAAGTCGGGCTGCTTATTGTAGGTCACCGGTTGCGCGCTTGAGGGCTCGCTCCCGCTGCCCTGCACATACCCGAGAATTATTGTATCGGTCATGGGATGAATGCAACTGTCGACCATCGCATTCCATCCCTTCGCAACCACCGGCAGGTAGGTCGCGGTATCGAGAATCCCGTGGTTGATGCCCCAAGCCATTGCATAGGTAAAGAATCCCGTGCCCGACTCTTCCGGACCGGGGTAGTCCGCCGAATCGCCGAGGTCGACATTCCAGAACCCGTCGGTTCGCTGGATTGCCTTAAGGGAAACGGCCATTTGCTGGATGATTTGGACATACTCCGCGCGATGCGCATCGGTGGCGGGAAGATAATCGAGGACCCGGCACAGCGCCCCGATGGCCCAGCCGTTCCCTCTTGACCAGTAGCAATTCAACCCGTGAGGCCCCTTATACGGGCGGCAGAAACGTCGAATCCCTGAACCAGAGGTGCGCCACTGTATCCCATAATCCCGTGTGGTGAATCGTCACCTTCGGGTATTCAAAAAAATTGTGCATCGTGGTGTAGGCGGCCGTATCCTTTCGTATGAGTCCCACCCGTGCGAACACCGGCATGGCCATCTGGACGGCATCGACCCAGGTCCAGTAATTGACGGCGGTCCCCCTCTTCATGGCGTTGACGTAGGCCGTATCGTTCAGCATCCGTATCTTCTGCGTGGTATCGATCTGGTACAGCTCGGCATAGGCCTGGCCCGCACATTGACCGTTCGCATTGGCTCCGCTTCATTGCCGCCGTTGAAGGTCCACTTGAAGCCATTTCCCCAGTTGACGGCATAGTTGTAAAGCGCGGTGTCAGGGGTCATCCGGTAGAGCGCCATGTGCCCTTCGAAGTAGGCTCCCCGCGTCCAGATGTTGCTCGCATGATTCCCGCTGAGGCAGGTGCAAGCCGGGGTCGGCCATCGCTTGATGAAATGGCTGTCGACATAGTGCATTTTGGACAGCACCGAATCCTTGATCGGCAACGTTGTTATCGCCGCAAAGGCGCCGGACGAGAAGATCGCGATCAAAAAACACACAGTGATTCGTGAAGCAAGGGGCGTTTTTTCAGCATTCATAGGCATTATCCTCTTGAAGAAAAGATGATTGGTCGAATATTTCCTGCATCGCTTATAATATAAAATACGAAATTCCCTGGTCCGGCATATACATTATTATCTCTTCTCTCTTTGGAGCCGTTCGACCCGGTATTTGACTGCCATTGTATCCGGATGGTACGAAGCCTTGGCCCGACGCAGGGATTCGAGGCCCAGGTCCTGTTCAAAATTAAAGACGGCATATTTTGAGGGCATAATACCGGCAAATTGATTATACATATACTGATAAATTCCCTTGAACCGGCGATCTGCCTTCGCAAAATGGATAACAAAGGTTGCCGCATCCAGTTCTTCCCCCATGATGAAGCCCGCCGGCCTGCCGTCGGCATAATAGATGCCTCCGCAGAGGCCGAGCTCCTCATACAGAGAAATCGCCTCGCCACATGCTCCGTAATCCGTCGCCTGAGGCGGAAGGTCCGAGGTTCTGTTCCAGGCATCGAGCACCGTCAGCGCATCGGGGAGACGATCGTTGGTAAGGGGAAGCGCTTCGCAGGAATAGGAATCCATGAATTGATGAAGGAGGTTCCTTTTGCCATGCAGATTTCTGCCGGAATAGGTCGCGAGTTTTTCGATGTGGTGGAGGTAGTCGCTCTCGGTGTCGTCATGGGAAACGGCGTACTCCGATGCGGGGAATGCGGTGAGCCACTTCTCCGGGATGGGAAAGAGGCAGCCGCAGCAATCGATCATCCTATCGAGCACCGCTTTGTTGATTTTTCGCACGTCGTCGGTCGGCATGGCATAGGCTCTTCCTGAATAGGCTTTGCCGCGAATGAACGATACCTCATCGGTCAGAACCGCATAGCCATGCTTTTCGCGGAAAAGGTAGAGATTCGCGAAACTATACTCCGAGAGGGGCGAGCCGGATTGTCGCAGCCTTTCCGAGAGAAACGATTTATGGCTGATTGACAACGGTTCTTCGGTCATCGTTCACGCTATCCTTAAATTTTCGGGCACAAGGTATATTTCAGCCCTCTATAAATGTAATGAAGGAAAGTAATCGCACCAGCAATGAGAAAATCTGAATTCCGGAACCTCGCCATCATCGCCCACGTCGACCACGGAAAGACCACGCTTCTTGACGGAATGCTCCGTCAGAGCGGCACCTTCAGGGAGAACCAGGAGGTCGCCGAACGAATCATGGATTCCATGGATCTTGAACGGGAGCGCGGCATCACCATCCTGGCGAAAAATACCTCGGTCCAGTACAACGGTGTCAAGATCAACATCGTCGATACGCCGGGGCACGCCGATTTCGGCGGCGAGGTAGAGCGGAGCCTCAACCTGGTCGACGGTGCGCTGCTGCTCGTCGATGCCAGCGAAGGGCCGCTGCCGCAGACCCGGTTCGTGCTGCGCAAGGCGCTGGAAAAAAAGCTTTCCATCATCCTCGTGATCAATAAAATCGACCGTCCGGACGCGCGGATTGAAGCGGTAATCAATGAGGTTTACGACCTGTTTATCGATCTCGACGCCACGGAAGAGCAGATCGATTTCCCGATTCTCTATGCCAATGCCAAGACCGCAGTGGCTCATGTAAAGATCGGCGACGGGTCGCGGGATCTGGCTCCCCTGTTCGAAGCGATTCTCGCGAGAATACCGGGCCCCGAGGCGAACGATGACTTCGTTCCGCAGTTTCTCGTCACGAATCTCGGGTACGACCCCTACGTCGGCCAGATCGCCATCGGGAGACTGTCGAGCGGCATGCTCGAACTGAACAAAACCTACAGCCTCTGCGGGAAGCAGTCGATAATGCACGACGTCAAATTGTCCGTCCTGTATACCTTCCACGGTTTGCAGAAGACACAGGTAACCGCGCTCGTGGCCGGCGATATCATCGCCGTCGCGGGTGTTGAAAATGTCCAGATCGGCGATACCATCTCGTCCGACGCCGACCCGCAGCCGCTTCCCCGGATCCGTATCGACGAACCGCCCGTTTCCATGATTTTTTACGTCAACGACGGTCCCCTTGCCGGGCGTGAAGGAACCTTCCTGACCTCGCGTCATCTGCGCGACCGCCTCAGCCGCGAGGTTCTGGGCAACGTGTCGATGAAACTGAAGGATATCGGCCGCACCGACGCCTTTGAGGTGTGCGGCCGCGGCGAACTGCAGATGGCCGTGCTCATCGAAACCATGCGGCGCGAAGGGTATGAGTTCATGGTATCGAAGCCCCGCGTCATTACCCATGAGGAGAACGGTGCGGTCGTGGAACCGGTGGAACGGGTCTATCTTGACGTACCTGAGGAGAGGGTCGGCATCATCACCGAAAAGCTTTCGACGCGGAAGGGGCGCATGACCTCCATGGAGAACCATGGCCACGGCAGGGCCATAATGGAGTTTGTCATTCCCTCTCGCGGGCTGATCGGGTTCCGCAGCCAGTTTCTCACCGATACCAAGGGCGCCGGCATCATGAACACGCTCTTCGAGGGCTATGCAAAATGGTTCGGGCCGATCCCGCAGCGGACGAACGGCACAATGGTGGCCGACCGGGAAGGCAGGGTGACGAACTACGCGTGCCTGGGCATGGCCGACCGGGGCGAACTGCTCATCGAGGTCGGGACCGAGGTGTACGCCGGGATGATCGTCGGCGAGCGCAACCGGCCGGACGACATGGCGGTCAACATCGCCCGCGAGAAAAAACTCACCAACATGCGCAGTTCCACCGCCGAAGCTACGGTCGTGCTCCGGCCGCCGCGCCTCCTCTCCCTTGACCAATCAATCGAGTTTATCGCAGAGGACGAACTCGTCGAGGTCACACCCAAAAATATCCGCCTGCGCAAGATGGAACTTGATGCAGGAAAACGGGCTTCAATACGGAATAAGTTGAAGGCGTTGCAGGAAGACTGATAATACTACTTTGGAAAGATACACCAAGGAAATTCCCGCGCTGCCAGCCATGGGAAAGAATAGCATCATGATTGATTAATGGTATCACTAAATCGTGTCATGATACCATTAATGAACGCGTCTACGGCCTCTTCTCCCTCAAATCCGCCCACTCCGCTACCCGCAAAAATCTCGACGCACTGTTTCAACCCATGTTTCACCGTGCATTCGAGGGGGAGCTGTGAAATGGCTTGCCAGGGCCAACGGTCAAAGTGCATTTTAATCGTAGCATTTTCAACGAAGGAGATCCCTATGTCGCGCTTCAAAGCCGTTCAGTTGATAATGTCTTTTATCGTTCTTGTTCCGGCGTTCGTTTTTCCGTATACACCGCCCGCGCTGCGGAGCGTGACGTCGATCAATAAGACGTGGACCTGGAGCCGGGGGGTGAGCGCCACCTCCGGCGCTCAGGCGGTGGGATATAACGATGCCTCCTGGACCGCGGTGAACCTCCCCCACTCCTTCGATATCCCGTATTGGCGGGCCAACGTCGCGCTCACACCGACGTACGGGTGGTACCGGAAGCATCTTGCTATAAATCAGTCGATCATCACCGCGAGAAGCAGGGTATTTATCGAATTCGGAGCCGTGTTTCTGGTTTCCACCGTCTATGTCAACGGCGATTCGGTCGGCATCCACCGGGGCGGATATACCGGTTTTTCGTACGATATTACCCCGTATATCCACGCTGGCGACAACGTTGTCGCGGTCTATGTCGACGGATCGTGGAATGCGCAGGTCGCTCCACGGGCGGGAGAGCATATTTTCATGGGCGGCATATATCGCGACGTCAATCTCGTCGTGACCGCCCCCCTGCATGTGACTTGGTACGGTACCTTTGTCTCCACCCCTCAGGCGACGACCTCCACGGCAACGGTAAAGGTGTCGACGGAAATAAAAAATGACTCCACGGCGCCCAAGGCCTGCATGGTTACTTCCATTGTCGTCGATTCGGCCGGAAACGAGATCACGAGTTTTCAATCCACGTTGAAGGCAGTATCACCCGGCGTGATCGACACCTTCGTTCAGAGCGGTTCGATCGCGAATCCGCGCCTCTGGAGCCCACAGTCTCCGTATATGTACAAAGTTTATACCGAGGTTTACGATGGCGGAACGCTGGTTGACAATTTTGTTTCGCCGCTCGGTATTCGAACGATGGCATGGAGCGCAAGCACCGGTTTTTCCCTTAATGGACAACATCTCTGGCTTCAGGGATGCGACGCCCATCAGGACCATGCCGGATGGGGGGACGCGACCACCGACAGCGGTCCTGCCCGTGATGTCAGGCTCATTAAGCAATGCGGAATGAATTTTATTCGCAGTTCCCACTATCCGCACCATCCGTCTTTTTCAGACGCCTGCGATAACCTCGGCATCTGCCTGTGGGAGGAGATGTGCTTCTGGGGATGCATCGGAACGGCAACCACGGGTTGGCAGTCGAGTGCCTATCCGACGGTCACTACCGATCAGGTCCCTTTTGAAAATAACTGCATTCAACAACTGACGGAAATGATACGCATACATCGCAACCATCCCTCCATCATTGTCTGGAGCATGGGTAATGAAGCTTTTTTCAGCGCTACTTCCGTCATGACTAATGCAAAAAACCTGGTGGCCAAAATGGTGGCGGTGTCGCATTTGAACGATTCCACGCGGGCGGCCGGTATGGGAGGAACGCAACGACAGGGTTTCGATGTAATCTCCGATGTGTCGGGATATAACGGAGACGGCGCGACGCTGTACTTGAATCCAAGCGTGCCGAACATGGTTACCGAATACGGGAGCTGCCAGGCTATCCGGCCGGGAACCTATACACCCTGTTGGGGCGTGGTCCAGCTTTCGGGTACCCTTCCGAATGAATATGCCTGGCGGTCCGGAGTCGCCCTCTGGTGCGGGTTTCATCACGGCAGCTATGAAGGGTCCGGCAATATGGGCATGCTCGATCATGCACGCCTCCCCTTGGAAATGTGGTATTATTATCGAAACCTGTACGTCGGTATTGCGCCGCCTGCATGGCCGGCGGCCGGAACCGCGGCAAAACTGAAACTGACGACCGATCATGACACCATCACCGATGACGGGAAAAGCGATTGCCAGCTCATCGCGCAAGTACAGGACGCCTCAGGCAACTGGATCAGCAATCAACCGTCCATCACCCTGACCGACCAGTCCGGGTTGGGCACCTTCCCCACGGGCGCCTCCCTCACCTTTACCAGCGGGGCCACGGACGGCGGCGTTCTGAACGGCCTCGCGGCCATCGAATATCGCTCCTACAATCCGGGGGTCACGACCATTACCGCCACATCATCGGGGCTGACTCCCGCTTCGGTGACGCTTATCATAAAGCATGTCGCCGATTCTATCGGCACGGTCGGCGTGCGGCGCTCTTCCGCCCGCATACCGTCGCCGACGTTGAATGCGGTCATGAAGACCACCGGCGGATCGATGCGGTTGCCCGGCGCCCTGTACGGGAAAAAAATAGCGATCTCGGTATTTGACCTGAACGGCGTGCAGATCGATGCGAGGGTGATTGAAAAGAATACGGGCTTTATCCGGCTTACGGAATCCGACAAGGCGCAGAAAGTCCGCATTGTAAAAATACGGACTCTCGATTAGCCGCCGGATAGAATCATCCGCAATAAACGGGGATCTTCGGCGCCCCCTGTTGTGGAAGGAATCTGGATGACGGGACGTTTTTGGATAACGAGAAGATCATTAATGGCTGGCGTGGCCTGTGTATTCTCGGCATACGTTACCGCAGGTTTTACTCAAAATAACTGGATCTGGCGCAATCCTGTTCCAACGGGAAACACGTTGCAGGCGATTGCGGAAAACTCCGGGACCATGATGACGGTCGGAAACGGCGGAATTGTTCTTGCTTCGTACGACAGCGGCGCAACATGGGTGAATAAAAACCTTGGAGTCAATATCAATTTGCATGAAATCGTATCCTCCGGCGGTTTTTTTTATGCGCTCGGAGACTTCACGTACTTTATTACTTTCGGCAACAATGGAAATTTTCTGGCGGCGAAACTCGTATTCCAGGGCGTTTCAAACGAATCGCTTCCCCCAATCTTCAGCATGGCGACGCATGGAGGCCGATTCATCGTCGTCGGCGACAACGGATTTATTGCCTCCTCGTCAGACAGCGGAACTACCTGGGTCAAAGATTCTTCCCCAACTCCCTATGCCTTATTCCACGTGTTATGGACGGGAAATGGTTTCATGGGGTTCGGTGAAAACGGGACAATCGTCGTCTCAACCGATGGAATTTCCTGGACATTGTCCAATGCTTCCGGGACAAGCGATATTTCATTGAGAAACGCGGTGAAATTCGACAGCATGTTCGTGGCGGTCGGAAGCGATATCTTTAACAATGCCGCAATAGTCACCTCTTTCGACGGCGCCGTCTGGAATCGCGTCGATCTGCATACGCTGAATATTTCCGCTTCGGTATTTACCCGGATAATCTGGACCGGCACGCAGTTCATGGTGACCGGCAATCTCGGCACGCTCCTGACTTCACCGGACGGCGTCACCTGGACCGTAGTGAACCCGCGCACCTCGTCGGATTTAAACGGCATTGTAAAGACCGCTTCGCACGTTGCCGTTGTCGGCAGCGGCGGGGCCATCAGCACATCAAACAACGGAATCACCTGGAATATCAGAAGTTCATCAATTACGATCAATGATATCAACGATGTCGTCTGGACCGGTTCGCAGTTGATTGCGGTCGGCGAGAACGGTCAGGTACTTGCCTCCAACAATGGGATCTCCTGGACGGTCCGTGACACCGGCTCATCGGCATCCCTGCAAAAGGTAATCTGGACCGGCTCCCGGCTGGTAGCGGTCGGCGGCGTCGGCAGAATCACCGTATCGTCCGATGGATTGACATGGGAAGAACAAAGCTCCGGCGATTCGGTGGATGACCTCTATGGTCTTGCCTGGAACGGCAGTCGGTACGTCGCTGCAGGCGATGGCGGAACGATCATTACCTCGCCGGACGGTACTCTATGGACTCCGCAGAATTCAGGGGTATCCAACCTCCTTTCGGGTGTTGCCTGGAGCGGCACCGAGTTTATCGCCGTTGGCGACAATGCCACGGTTCTCGCCTCGACAGATGGAATAAACTGGTCGCCCAGAACCATTGCCACTCCCACGGGATTGTCGTTTAACGGCATTACCTCCAACGGCAGGACCATCGTCATTATCGGTGAAGAAAGCATCATTTTTACTTCCGGTGATGGAAAAACCTGGGTCCAAGCGTACTGGGACTTTTTGGGCGGAAGCCTTCAGGACATTTGCTGGACCGGCACCTGCTTTGTCGCCGTCGGCAGTGCGGGAACCGTCTTCGCGTCAAAACCCGACTCCGAAACAGTCTTCAGCGCGAGCGCAGGGAATCCTATCTTTTCGGGATGCAGTCAGGACTTCAACGGCATTGCGGCCATGCCGGCTAACCGACTTGTGGCCGTGGGATCGCTGGGAACCATTATGACTTCCGGTGTGCCGCTCGGCGTTATCAACCCGCAACATAATAAAGTTCTTTCCTCGCTATCCTGCCATGCAGCCGATCGCAGAGTGTTCTTCTCCTTGTCAATATCATCAAGAGTTTCCGCCCGCCTTATTAATCTCAATGGGAAAGTAATGATGACGATAGCCGATAAGGCGTATGACGCCGGACGTTACGTCATCGACCTAGGACCTTATAAACTTTCACAAGGGATGTATTGGTTTCAATTGCTTACAACGCACGGTGAAACGCAGACACCGGTGGTTATTATACGCTGATGGAGAACGGAAAAACAGTAAAAGCTCAGATGCCTCGATACGAAAAGGCAAACCGTGTACAGAGCCGGAATGTTCAGCAATATTTAACTACTTGATTTTTCATATCACGAGCAAATAGTGTACCATGTCTACCTTCTCCGCTGTGCCGACACCACGCTCTATTGCGGCATCACGAATGACATTGAAAAAAGGTTCAGTGACCACAACCGCGGCCGGGGCGCACGGTACACGCGTGGAAGGCTGCCGGTCCGGATTGTCTACCGGGAGAGGGTGGAGAGTAAAAGGGAAGCGCTGCAGCGCGAGTGTTCAATCAAGAAAATGCGCAAAGCGGAGAAAGAACGGCTTGCCCGTACACAGCATGAGGAAGAACGACCACAAAAAAACCGGCATCGTCCTGAGTAAATGATAGATGAGAGAACGCTCCCCGGTGAAATAACTAATTACCGACGCCCCTACCTTTTATCTATAGGCACGTAGTGCCCGGAATTGACCACGCTCTTATAGGCCGGACGGAGGATTCTGCCGCCCGAAATGATCTCTTCAATCCGGTGCGCCGACCACCCCGCAATCCTGGAGATCGCGAAGATCGGCGTGTACAGCTCGCGCGGGATATTAAGCATGCTGTAAATAAAACCGGAGTAAAAATCGACATTCGCGGCGGTCGGCCTGCTTTGCTGCTTGATTTCGGCAATGAGGCGCGGCGCGCACCGCTCCACGGTGCGGTAAAGCTTGTACTCATCAATGCGGGATTTTTCGCAGGCGAGCTCCTCGGCCTTGTCGCGCAGGATCACGGCGCGCGGATCCGACAGGGTATAGACCGCATGCCCGATGCCGTAGATAAGCCCCGTCCGGTCGAACGCTTCTTTACGGAGTATCTTCGTCAGGTAGCGGGACACCTCCTCCTCGTCCCGCCAGTCCTTGACATTCGTCTTCGATATCCTCGAACATCCTCGCCACCTTGATATTCGCCCCGCCGTGCTTGGTGCCCTTGAGCGAACCGACCGCCGCCGCAACTGCCGAATAGGTATCGGTATCCGAAGAGGTCACCACGTGAATCGCGAACGCGGAGTTGTTTCCGCCGCCATGCTCGGCATGGAGCACGAGCGCGAGGTCAAGAATCTCCGCCTCGAGCGGCGTATAAGAAGAGTCGGGCCGCACCATATACAGAAAATTCTCGGCCGTGCTTAAACCCGCCTGCGGCTTATGCAGGTAGAGGCTCTTGTTGTCGTAGTAGTGCCGCTTCGCCTGGTAGCCGTAGGCAACCATGGTCGGGAAACGCGCGATGAGCTCGATGCACTGACGCAGCACGTTGCGAATGCCGGTATCTTCCGGGTTGGCATCGTACGAGTATGAGGCAAGAATGGCCCTTGCCAGCTTGTTCATGATATCCGGACTCGGCGCCTTGAGGATCATATTCTCGGTAAACCCCTCGGGCAGGTCGCGGCAGGTATCCAGCATGTCGTTAAAATGGCTAAGCTGAACCCGTGTGGGAAGCTGGCCAAACAGCAGCAGGTAGACCACCTCATGGAATCCGTGCCGTTCCTCGGCCTGGAATCCCCGCACAATCTCCTCGATATCGATGCCGCGATACCGCAGTCGGCCCTCGACCGACACCTTTTCACGCTCATCGAGAATATAGCCATGCACATCGCCGATGCCGGTCAGGCCGACAAGCACCCCGGTGCCATCCGCATTGCGCAGACCGCGCTTAACATTAAACTTTTGATACAGCGCCTTCTCGATAGTACACGACGCAATGGATATTTTTGTCAGGTTATCAAGATACTGACGCTCAAATTCGGAAACCTGTCTGCGGTCAATATTCATGAACGTCTCTTCTCCCACTGCGTCTGCGTATGTACGAAGTCGTGGTTCCGGGCAAAAAAAACGCGCCGCCTGACGCGCACGCCCTTATCCGGCCGTTGGTAAAATACTTCGTATCATAGTTCAGGGTCTATCAGATATTGAATCATCCCATTGCGTCTGCTATTTTTCAAAAGAGAGTGCATTCCCACGCGCAGGGAAGCGGAAACATCGTTATGTTCAAAAACATCGTATCGCTTGATGAAGCGGTAAAAAGCGGCTTACTGCCCGCCATCGAAACCTTTCCCTGCCCATTCGGAGATAAAAGTTCCGGAAGCGGTATCATACGGATCGAATTTCCGGAATTTACCTGTGTCTGCCCGCGCACCGGATATCCGGATTTTGCGGGCATCATTGTCTGCTATCTTCCCGGCGCCGTCTGCATGGAACTGAAATCCTGGAAACTGTATCTGAATTCATTCAGAATGGTCGGCGCCTTTCATGAGGGGGTAACCGCTTTTCTTTTTGAAACTCTTGACAAACTACTTACCCCGCGATGGCTCGTCGTGATCGGCGATTTTTTCCCGCGGGGCAATGTCGATACCACGGTTGTTTTTGAAACAAAAACCGCCCGACCCGGTGGCGCGGATCTTCTGATCGGAAAATTACCTCCGCGATGCCGCGACTACGGCGGATAGCTTGGTAAAGGAGGCAGGATGCCCAGCTTTTCTCAAAGTGCCCGAAGAATGCGTTCATCGGAGATCAGACGACTCATGGCGCTTGCTGCCGATCCGTCGGTCATCTCTTTTTCAGGCGGAATGCCGGCGGCAAGCCTCCTGCCCACCTCGGTTATCGATGAGATCTATGGCGCACTTTCTCTTACAGCCAAGCAGGCGGCATTGCAGTACGGCCCGACCGCCGGCTATCCTCCGTTGCTCAGCCTCACTCGCGGAGTACCTGCGATCAAAGGGAGTGCCGTTCGACGGTCAGAGCCTTATCGTCACGACCGGCGCACAGCAGGCGATTAACCTCTCTGAGCAGAATCCTGCTCGATCCCGACGACATGGTGGTTACCGAAAATCCGAGCTTTATCGGCGCGCTTGCGGCGTTTCTCTCCTACGGCGCCTCCATGGCAGCCGCACCGGTCGATGATAAAGGAATCGTTGTCGCCGATCTGAAAAAGATTCTCGATACGAACCGGGCGCGGGTGAAAATGGTTTACCTCAACCCCTCATTCCAGAATCCCGCCGGCATTATTTACAGTAAAGAACGCAGGCAGGCGGTACTGGAACTCCTGAACGGCCGCGATCTCTGCCTTCTGGAAGACGATCCCTACGGAGAACTCTATTTCGATGAACGCGATAAGCCACTTACCATCCCCCTGAAAGCCATGGCAGGTGCGGAAGTACCCATCTGCTATGTGGGATCCTTTGCAAAAATCTTCGGTCCGGGCCTCAGGCTCGGCTGGCTCCTGGGACCGAACGAAATCGTGGAAAAGTGCGAGCTGGCAAAACAATCGATGGACGCATGCTCCTCAACCTTTTCGCAGGTCCTCGCCAATGAGTATCTCCGGACCGGCAGGTTGCCGCATTACCTTTCGATGGTGCGAGAGGCGTATGCCCGCCGGGCAACGATCATGCTCGATGCCCTTGCGGCAGAAATGCCTTCCGTGGTAACCTGGACAAAGCCCAAAGGCGGTTTCTACGTCTGGGTCACCATGCCGGAGTCAATCGATTCTTCGCTGGTTTTTGCCGAGGCGATAAAACAACGGGCCGCCTTCGTGATCGGCAACGCCTTCGATCCGCACGGCGTGCGGAACAATTGCTTTCGGCTGGCTTTTTCGAATACGCCGGAAGAGAAAATTACCGAGGGGATCCGGATCGTCGCCGCGGCAGTACGATCGTTCCTTTAAGCCGGAAGTCGTTGGGTTATTGGCAATAAGCTGATTTTAAAGTATATTGTAATTAATTTTTTTATCTATGACGGCATGTAGTCCCAACTACAACGGCATGAGGAGATTCCTATGCGTTCGAAGGATCGGTCTTTCGCAAAGCGCTGTGAACCTGAAGGTGCCTATTCCCGTCTCTCCCTGCGATTAATTTTATGCGTCGTTCTCGGCACCGGCTGCGCGCTCACCTCTTCCGCGAAAAACGCCAGCAGCGAACTCTCCGTTGATTCCATCGATGCCCGCATTGCTGTTTTGCAGAAGCGCGTCGATTCTTTTACCACGGTGATCAAAACGTTGCGTGATGACAGCGCGAAAACGATCGCCGCCGCAGTTTCCAGTTCTTCGCCTGAGGCGAAGCAACTGGCCGATATCGACACCGCGCTGGTAAAAAGCAGAAGCGCCGCCGCTGATCTGAAGGTCAGTTACGATAAGGCACGCCAGGACAGCAGCTCGCTTGCCGCGAAATTCCATGACCAGCTAGCGGCCTTGCGCAAAACAGGTGACAGCCTTGACAAAGTGCTTGGAGCCGTGCGTGCGGCCGCCGCGACGCCTGCCGGACACCCGGCCCCGAGGGATACCCTTGCTGAAGAACGCGCCATCGCCAGGTTGCAAGGTGAAACGGCGCACGAAGATTCCTTGCTTCGGGCCCGCGAAAGCTCCCTCGCCGCTATAACCGCCGATATCGATAAACTCCGTAAGGATTCGGTCGCGGCGGGAAAGCAGCGAAACGATGATCGCAACCGGTTTCGCAGCCAGTTGCACTCTCTCGACAGCCTGATCATGAATTCCGAGGCGGAAACAAACAAGGCGGTAGCCTTGCGGGCGACCGCAAAGGCGGAAAATAATCGGAAAATCGCCCAAGTCCAGGATACCATCAAACAGATGGGGAGCCAGAAGCAGCAGGATGCAGATAGGATTGCCGCCCTGAATAAAGAGCTCGGCATTCTCGGCACGGAGCGGGCGGATCTGGCGAAGTCGACGAGCGATGAGCAGAACCGGTATGCACTTCTTCGCGCGCCCCACGACTCCGCCGTTTCCAAGGCGGAAGCCGACGTGCAGAATTATTCCCAGGACCTGCCCCTCCTCCAGGCCCTGAAGACGAAACTCTCACTTGACAATAATATTGCCACAGCCCGTGAACTTCTGGATAAGGCGATACAGGCGCAGGCGGACAATAAAAAAGGCGGCAAGGACCTTGTCGATTCGCGCGAGGCAAGGCTTGATACCCTGCTTTCCCAGCGAGATTCCATCGTCGGCACGACATCGGGCCTCAGGGAACGGGAAGCGGCATTTACCGCCTCTGCCCCGACCGGCGGTATTCTGCCTCTCGTCGACAGCGCTCTGGCCGCAGTCACCGCGTCGCTCTCGGCGGCACAGTCGGTGCGTGACGCTGCCCGCAAAAACCTGGCGCAGTTCGAGCAAGCGAATCCTGTACCAAAGGGTCCCGCCCCGACCCGCCTGGCGCTCATGGACAGCATGATCACCGCGAAGAAGAAAGAGGCCATCCAGCTTACCGACCTGAACGATTCCTTGAACATCCAGATGGAGGAATCGCAGAAGACGCTGACCGATCTTAGTGCCGCGGCCAAGGCCGAGGAATCATCGGATGACAGCCTCGCGCGGATGAAAAACGACGAGAAGGCGACGCTCGTCAAGAACAAGGCGAAGATGCTTCACGACAGTTCTGCCGTTGATTCGACCGATGCGGTGCCTATTCTCGGCATGAAGACCCGCTACGACGACCTAACAAGGCAGAAAGCGGCGACAGCGGCGGATATCGACAAGCTCGGTACGGCGCTGGCAAAAGCAAAACAGGATCTTGCCACGCTCCAGGAAAGACACAAGCAGGCGACGGCGAACGTCGCCGCGGAGAAAACAAGGGCCGACAGCCTGGCCACGGCGCGGCAGAAACAGCTGGCTGACATTACGGACGAACAGGCGAAAAATGCGCAGGCCATCGCCTCAATTGAAGCGCAACGGGACCAGCAGATCCGGGCCGCCTCCGATCCGATTGCCAAATATGTCGCCGCAATAGCCGACAACAACACGACCACGGCCTCCCTTCTGGCAAAAAGCGAGTCGATCAGAAAGACCTCGCTCTCCGGAAAGCAATCGGTTCAGGATGCAATGAAGAAGATCGCCGCTGAACTCTTGACCGCGAACAAAATCATCGATAACGCGCAGAGCCGGATTGCCGCACTCAGGGAACAACGGGAAACCGTCGTCGCCAAAACCACGCAGAAGAAGAAGGATCAGGATCAGGCCATGCAGGAATTCAATGACCTGTGGTCGCTTCTTTCCAATAAGAAAGTCGATGATGCGAACAAAGAGTTCAAGGAAACCCAGGAATTTCTCAAGAAAAATCTGGATGAAGAACACTTCCACGCGATCAAAGCGACTATCGCGCGCATGGTGAAAGAGAGCGAGTAAAATAAAGCAATATTTTTGGGCGATCCTCCTTGTGCCTTATGGGTACAAGGGGGAGACTTCTTCTTCTTAAACTTTTTATTTTTTCAGGCCAGGAGACAGAGGACTCCCACTATTCCTCTCTGCAACATTCTCCCAGCTCCCGGCGCTATTCAGCTTCAACGTCGTCTTGCGGGAAGGTCCGGCGGAATGCCCTCCGGTAACGGCCGGAGAAAGGGGCCCTTTCTGGTTACGAAGGGGCTCCTTCGAAACGTCGCCCGTACATTCGGCCATGGTCGGTCCGGCATGGAAATAGATCACGTCGATAGTCTGTTTTCCCCAACAGAACACGCCGGTCCCGATGATGGGAAAATGAACCTGCATGACAGGAAGGGAATCGAAGATTATTCCATTGACATACATGAGATAATAGTTCGATGCGGCCCCTTTGCAGACATCGATCGTATCCCTGAAATATACCGTATCGTAGCCGGGTTGCCAGAACGCCTTGCCCTTGATAAAGGGGCTGGATTTGAGCGGGATGGCGGAGTCGGTAGTGCTTATGAAGGCGCGGCCCGCCTTCATGCCGTAAATGCCGAATTGCGCCATGGGGGTTTTACCCTGCGCATCGGTCGGACCGACCAAGTAGCTGCCGTACAGTTGCACCGAATCGCCGCTCCGCCATGAGACCACCAGGCGTGTCGCTAATGAGTCGAGCGCCATCCTGACATCACCGTAGGCGCCGCTTGACGGAGGCACAGCTATGCCGAGGGCTCCGCTGCGCCGCATGAAATACCGGACGGGTTCGAAAATCCACCGTTTGTCAGCAGCGCCTCCCCGGAAGCTGTCAGTCAGGCAGGCGGGGAACGTCCCCGGCGTGAACCGGTCCAAGAAGGAGACGTCGCCGAACATCGCCGAGGCATTACCCTGTATGGAAAGCCCCAGATCGCCGGACAACATCGGCGAGAGCGAGTCGGAAAAACTTCCGAGGAATACCCCGTTACAGAACAGGGAGAAGACATTCCCCTGCTTGCTCACCATGATCGTATCAGTCAAACCCTGCTGCTGAAATCGGGCCGAAAAAACCGGCGAAGAACCGGTCGATACATTCTTATGAACCGAGAAAAAACCGCTCCGGCCCAACTCGATGCTATACCCGGTCACCGCCCCTCCCGAGGGGGGAACCGTCAGGCAGACCCACATGCCGGCGATGATGCTGTCCGCTGGCCGCTTGACGACGCAGGAAGCGGTAAAGGTCTGAACTCGAGCTGTAAAGGAATGATACACGAGACCCGCGATTGACGGATTCTTGTGCTGGTTGGTCAGGGTATAGGCGCCGTTGGCGGAAAAACGGGTAAAGGAATCGGGAAAAATCTGGCTCCAGTGCAGGGAGGTCAGCACCGGGTCGGTGAAGTTATCGGTAAAGGGGTAATCCTGAGCCCACCCCGTTGCAACGGCAAAAGGCAGGAACAGAAAATAGATCCGGCGAAAACGAACAATCATGGAAACGGTCCTCCGCATACGCCCGGCGATGGGATGGTAATCCATGGAAAATATAGATTTTTCACCTGCAACTATCCGACTTCCGTGAAATTATTCATTGGGCGAGGTGAGGAAGCGAAGTTTTTCCGGATCTCCGCGATAAGCACCCGCTCGCCGGAACAGCCAGGTAGATGCCGGATAGGATATATTATATTATTATGGTGTGCAGGGAGGTAATGATGAGAGGGCGTATTTTTATTGTGGGTTTGTTTGTTTTCTCTGCCGCAGCATTCGGCCAGAGCGCACAGGATCAGACCCCCCAGGTTCAGAGCACCCAGGACCAAAGCGGCTCCTCGAATCTCAAGGGTGTCGAAACCCCCTCGCCATTGACCATTCACCATAGCCTGAGTTTCGGCATGGCAAGCGGCTTGGGGTCGGGAAGCCTCCAGTCCCAAAGCTTCTACTCGACGATGATGCAGTATCAATTTGCCGCGCCGGTCACGCTCAATCTCAATTTCAGCCTCCCAATATACTCATCCTTTTCGCCCTATTCGAACCTGTCGGCACAAAATGTCCAGTCAATGAGTTACTTTAAAAACATCCCTTTCGATGTCTCCCTCGCCTGGAAGCCCTCTGACCGGTTCCAATTTAATTTTTCCGTTATTAATTATCCCGCCGGCATAGGATATGGGTTGTACAATTCCACCCTCATGCCATGGTATAGCTGGACAGGCCGGCGATAGCAGCTAGCAGGCTGGTATAATTGAGTTGGAACGTAAGGCTGATTGACACCTCAGGGCTGGCTCAAGGCTTTATAATCTCTTCTACCCGCTTCGCGGCAGCGTCTCCGCGATTATCGTCCGGCATGGCAGGATGTTTTGCATCTCCCGGGCGTGGCACCGATCACGGGCGATGCCGATGACGGTTGATCCGGACCCGGTAAGCATTGCCGCGCTGCAGCCGGCGGCAAGAAGCTCGTTTTTAATTGCTGCAAGCCTGGGGTAGCGTAAAAAAACGCTCGATTCGAAATCGTTATGCATGCAGGGAACCATCGCCTGCGCATCACCTGTTTCCAGAGCTGCACGAAGAGAATCGGTACGGTCCCGCTTCAAGCCGATGGTATCATAATCGAGTCCTTGGTAGGCCTCTGCGGTGGACACACCGAACTCCGGGCACGCAAGTACGAAGACAAACGAACATTCCGATTCGATCGGTTCGAGCCGCAGCCCGGCCTCGGAATCGAAGGCGCTGCCGCCGATAAAATAATATGGCACATCCATGCCGATGAGCCGCCCGAGGTCGATGCATTCCGCCGTCGAAAGTTCGAGCCCCCACAACCGGTTGAGGATAGCAAGCGTTGTCGCGGCATTCGCGCTGCCGCCGGCAAGGCCGCCCATCACCGGGATTCTCTTATCTATCGTGATACGGACGCCGCTCCTGATATCGAATTTTTTCCGCAGGCGCGCGGCGACCGTAAGGCAGATGTTCCGCCCGTCGCAGGGGACCAGCGGGTCGTTGCACTCGATCCGGTCGGCCTTCGCCTCCTCGATGCCCACGAAATCGCATAGGTCAATACGGTGTTTGATCGATCCAAGCTCATGGTAGCCTTTGTAAGGGCCATCCTGGATCCGGCGCACGATATCAAGGGCGAGGGTCACCCGGGTGTACGATGGTTCTGTTATCATTTCACGCGTTTCCCGTTCAGCATCAAGGTTCTCCCATGGTAATGGATATTTCGCCAGGTGCACTCCCGGGGATAGCAGCGGTGGGATTATCATTTCAGTCAAGTAGAGCGCATCACGACCCCGCTACCCCCGGGGGGGAAGTCCAGGACTGAAATTAAAATAAGTAAAAACCGTCTGCATGGCCATCACCAACCTTCCGGCAATTTCGCCATTAAAAAAAATGTTGATCCTGATACCCGTACATTCCATTTTTTAATGTGGATTTCCTGAACCCCTTCCGGAAACGACACGATCTCTCATCATGAATCCAACGTTGAGACTTGCGGTCGTGGTTGTCACCGGCGCCTTAATCGCTTATTCCATCGCCGTCATCACCGAGCAGCATAAAAAAACGCTCACGTCGTTCATTCTCGGAGCGCTGGCAACGGGTCTTCTGCTTGATGCGGTTTCTACGATTCTCATGATCGCGGGCTCCCGGCATATCCCCCTGACGATCCACGGCATACTCGGCTATTCGGCCTTTGCCGCCATGCTGACCGACACCATCCTCCTCTTCCGAAGCCGGGGAAAAAACAGGAAGGGGAGAACCGCTGCCCCTTGGTTTGCATCTGTATACGAGGTGTGCATATCTCTGGTGGGTTGCCGCCTATCTGGCCGGCGGATTGCTTGCGATGCGCGGGTTGCACTAGGAGTAAAATTCAACGATCAATGGCGACCACATTGACCGCAACCGGGCCTTTGGGCGACGGTGCGATATCGAACGCCACGCGCTGGCTCTCGTATAGAATTTTATAGCCCGCACTCGTCATTGACCGGTACGATACCCTGACGCTCGGAGATCCGTCATCGGGGTCGATGAACCCGTTGCCGATGATATCGTTGAACAGTCGGACGGTTCCGGTGGGCATGGGGCGGTCAGAGGCCGGGTGGGTTCTCGGGATCAACCGGACAACGCCGGGAATCCATCCTGGAACGGCGGCCCGATGACTCCTCCATCGGTAATAAAGGCCGTGATGTACCGGAAGGGAGTAACATCGAACGCCGGATTATAAACTTCTATCCCCGCAGGGGCCGTGCGCCTGCCGAAGCCGCAGGTAATTTCCGCTTCCTCCCGCTCCTCGATCGGGATCTCCGTGCCTGATGCAAGCGAAAGGTCAAAGGTGGAGGCCGGCGCCGCGACATAGAATGGCACGTTGTGAGCGTTTGCGACAATGGCGAGGCCATAGGTGCCGATCTTGTTGGCGGTATCACCGTTCGCGGCGATGCGGTCGGCACCCACGATGACAGCGTCGATCTTTCCCTGGGCCATTACCATCGCCGCCATGTTATCGCAGATCAGGGTGACCGGGATGCCGGCCCGACGCAGTTCGAACGCCGTGATCCGCGCACCCTGGAGGAGCGGTCGGGTTTCGTCGGCGTAAACGTGGATGACTTTCCCACGCTCGAAGGCAACATAGACCGGCGCCAGCGCGGTCCCGTACTCCGAAGTGGCAAGCCCCCCCGCGTTGCAATGGGTAAGGACCGTTTTTTTGCTGCCGAGGAGCGCAAAACCGTGTTCGCCGATGGACCGGCACATGCGCCGATCCTCTTCGAGAATGGCAAGTGACTCATCGAGAAGGCGCCGCTTGATCTGCGTGACTGGTATGCCCTCTGCCGCCAGCGCGGATGCCTTTTCCTCCAACCGGTTCAATGCCCAGGCGAGATTGACCGCCGTGGGGCGGGAGGAGGCGAGGTAACCGGCCTTTTGCCGGAGCGCACCGATAAAACCATCGTTGCCGATCGTATCCGGCAGAGTCCTAACCCCGAGGTAAAGACCGAACGCTGCGGCGATGCCGATGGCGGGCGCACCGCGGATTTTAAGCCGCTTTATGGCATCCCGCATCGCCTCGATGGTCTCGACGCGTTCGTATGCCAGTTCCGAGGGAAGCAGCGTCTGATCGACGATGAGTACCGCCTCGTCAAGCCACTGAATCGTTTTCAGCGTCATGGCATATCCAGAGGTTCGCCTCGACGACGGCGCGGGGGGGCTAGCCCTCGTTTTTCTGTTCCGCCTTTGCCGAGGCTTCGATGATCCGCCTGGCCTGTTCCGGCGGCACCGTTTCGTAATGAGAAAATGTTTTTGTGAAGAACCCCCGGCCCTGGGTCAGGGAGCGGAGGGTCGTCGAGTAGGTCTGGATTTCCGCCTCCGGCACCTTTGCCGCGATGGTCTGGTACTTTCCCTCCGGCGTCATTCCGCTGATCTTGCCGCGACGCGACGACAGGTCGCCCATGATATCGCCCGTATACTCGTCCGGCACGGTCACCTTGAGGTCCGCGACCGGTTCCAGGAGAATCGGCGAGGACATTTCGAATGCCTTCTTGAATACTTCCCTTCCAGCAATCTGGAAGGCGATATCCTTGGAGTCCACCGGGTGCATCTTTCCATCCACGAGGGAGACCCTGACATCGACGATCGGGTAGCCGGCGATGATCCCTTCATCGAGTTTCGAATGGATCCCCTTGTCCACCGACGGCCGCAGCGACTGGTCGATCACGCCGCCCACGATTTTGTCGACGAACTCGTATCCATTCCCGCGCGGCATCGGTTCAAGATCGATGAATACCCGTGCGTACTGCCCGGCGCCGCCGGTTTGTTTCTTATGTGTATACTCGATGTATTTTGCCGATTTGGTAATCGTTTCGCGGTAGGAGATCTTCGGTTGGCGCCGTTCCACCTCGACCTTGAAGCGATTTTTCAGGTTGTCGAGAATGACCTCGATCTGGATATCGCCCATGGCGGAGAGAATCGACTGTTTAATGTCGTTGTGGAACTTATAGGTAAAGGTAGCGTCCTCCTCATGCAGCTTGGCAAGCCCGACGCCGATTTTGTCTTCGTCGCCCTTGTTTTTCGCTGAAATCGCCACGCTGACAAGCGGCACTGGAAAAGCGGTCGGGGGCAGGAGGAAGCTCGCCGTCTTTTCGGCAAGCGTATCGTTGATGTGGGTATCCTTCAGCTTGAGCAGTCCGCCGATGTCCCCGACGCAGAGTTCCGTGGTATCGACGCGTTCCCTGCCGCGCAGGTAGTACATGTTGGCGATCCGTTCGGTGTGACGCCGCGCGACATTGTTCACATCATGGCCGGTGGCAAGCTTCCCGCTGAAAACGCGGGTCAGGTTGAACTCGCCGAGGTGCTCCTCGGAGAGTGTCTTGAACACGAACGCGGCCGTCGGGGCGGACTCGGAACACGGTATCGAAATCGGCTGACCGTCATCGTCGAGCGCCGCGACCTCCTTGCGCGAATCCGCGGGCGGGCAAATCGTGACAATCGCCGACAACAGCCGGTCTACACCCATGTTGGGCGCGGCGCACCCGCAGAAAAGCGGCTGGACGGTGCCGCCGGCGAAACCCTTCGAAAGCCCTTTCCGCAGTTCCTCATCGGTCAGCGAACCGTTTTCAAAATATTTCGACATGAGCTCTTCGTCCGATTCCGCAATCGATTCCATGAGGGCCTGGCGAAGTTCATCGACCGTGGCGGCCAGGTCGGCGGAAAGCGGCACGGGATTGCCGATGCCGTTGCCGTCCCGGACGTATTCGAAAGCCTCGCGGGAAATGAGGTCGACAACGCCCTTGAACGCGGGGCCGCTCCCGATGGGAATCGTGACCGGGGCGACCGAGGTGCCGTAAGCCGCCTTGAGCGCATCGAGCGTTTTCGAGAAATCAGCGTTTTCCTTGTCGAGGCTATTGACAAAAAACATTCGTGGCGCCTTTGCCTCGTCGATGAGGCGCGATACCAGCTCGGTGCCGACCTGGATGCCGTCCTGAGCATCGATGAGCACGACGGCCGATTCAACCACCCGCAGGGCCGCCCTCGCATCGCCAAGAAAATCGAGAAACCCCGGCGTATCGAGTATGTTGATCTTGGTCTCCCGCCATTCGCAGAACCCCAGATGCATGGAAATCGTCATCTTCCGCTCTTTTTCGTCGGGACGATTGTCGAAAATGCTGGTCCCGTTATTGACTTTTCCAAGTTTTGAAGTCGCTTTCGCGGTAAAGCATGCCGCTTCAAGCAGAGAGGTCTTTCCTATGCCGCCGTGGGAGACAAGGCAGATATTGCGAATCGAAGCCGCCGGGTATTTCTTCATGTAACCTCCGTCATATATTGAGATACCCCTGAAGCAAGGATGCCAGGGAGAACGTATAACCGGAAATTATGCTGAAACATCGACAGGGTAGTAATAAGGAACAGACAGATTAAAATACACCTTCAGGATAAGGGCGAGCAATAATACGGTTTTTCTCTTTCGCATATACTTTTTTTATCAGTGCGCAGTCACGCCCCCGCTTCCCCGCTGCCGCCAGGGCTCCCCCGCATCGTTCTCCGGCGGCTTCCCGCTTTCCTGAGCCGCCATCATCGCCCGCACCTCCGCATCGGGCTGCGCATTATGGATATGCCTGTTGTCGTACATCACCTGCACGATTTCCCGCGGTGAAATGCCGACGGGCCTTTTGATGAGCGCGGGCAGGTTATAGGTCTTCAGGAACGATTCGTAGAAGTGCGGATCGTGCTGCGGCAGAATAAACGGTTTCGAGGCGACGCCGTTTGAATCGACGCGGCTGAAGTAGAGCCGCGCACAGATCCCGTCGATCCGTTTGCTGGCAAAGACGATCCATCCGCCCCTGCTCGACCACGACGGAAAACTCTCCGGCTTCCCGGTATTCATCTCGAGTCTGCGGTACCGCATGGTTCGCAGATTGACAATATATATGTCGCCGCCCGGACGGAATACCGGAAAGGCGCCCCACGGCATCATGCAGCAGAGCAGGAATTTTCCATCGGGCGAAATCCGGGGAAACGAGATGCTCAGCCCGGTCTGCTCGTGCGTCAGCACCGGCTCCGGCTCTCCCCACGTGTTTTTTTCTCCATCGTACCGGATGCGCATCAGGTCGTAGAATATTCTTGTATGGTAATCGTAGATGCTGTCAACCGGGAACCTCGGCGTGCGGCAGTAGTAGAGGTACCGTCCGTCCGGAGACCACTCCGGCTCGGTGGTCAGGAAGGCCGGGTCGGCGAGGGCTGGCGTCGAGGTGAGCGTATTGGCGGCTATATTATACAGGATGAGCTTCGACTCCTTGTCAAAGCCCTCGCGGTTATCTCCAACAGCATGGAAAAACTGCCGGACCGTATTGACGGAGAAGGCGATCAGGTTGCCGTTCGGGTGCCAGGCCGGAAACCCGGCCGGCTTATTGAACGGGGTCTCGGTATTGACCTTGATCGCGCGTCCTCCCCGCACCACCAGGGTCCCGTTTCCCGGCCCGCCGCGCATGTGCGCGACCATATAGTCGGGATCATTGTTCCTGAACGTATGGCAGTTCATGCAGTTATTGTCGGACAGCCGGTTGAGCCAGAGCGGTCTCTCCGCGAAGGTCGAGAAGGTCCGCTCGTAGATTCCCATTTTTCCGTACAGTGTATAGAGCGGCGGGATCAACCGGTAGACAAGGAAGTCGTCGATGCTGTCGCGGGCGACGGTATCGGAGATGGGTTGAAAACGTGACCACGTTTTTTCACGACTTTTCTGGTAGATATCGATGGTCACGGCGCTCCCCCGGTTTGCGGCCAGGAGGGTGCGCCACTTACCGGACGGAATAGAAATATCTCCGCCGCGCGACCATATGGCGATATGCCTCCCCTGCGATCCGTGAATATCGACAAAAAAAACAGCCGAGCTTTCCGCTATGCTGAAATTCAGCGGCGCGCAATTGGGAGGAATGACGATCGAGGAATAATCCGGAACGATATGCGGAGGCTCGGCAATCGTGGAATACTCTTTAATCATTCCCGGATTGTTCCAAAGGACTATGACAAAACCGGCGATGCAGACAACGGCGATCATTCCAAGAAGGGGAAAAAAAGCATAGAGCTTTTTCATCATTTCCTTTTTCCGGGCAAGAGGTCATGGTAGCAGTAATACCAGTAGGAGCCCCCAAATCTATCGAAAAGCTCACGTTCGGCAGCCTTGAAATCGCCGTGATAGTTCATCAGTATATGGTTGAAACTCACATAATCGGTAATGGTTCGCGGGTCGATCGCCTTCGCCACCGCGGGGAGCGAGGCGGGCTCCGATGCAGCAAGCATGACGAGCGCCTCCTCATAGGGCCGCGGAATCACGGGATACCCCAGCGGGACAAGGTTATCCGCGAGCGAGGCGACCTTTCTTATATTCCCCTGCAAAAGGTACGCTGCCATGCAGTATTCAAAAGCCATCCGGTTATGCGGATTCTGCCGGACCGTTGCTTCGAGATCGACACAGGGTAACGAGTACATTCTTCGGATATAGTCAACGAACGGCATGGAGAGACGCAACTCCCGGATCTCCGGATCTGCGGCAGCAGTGGATGAATCGGCGATTTTTCTGCGGAATTGACGCGCCCACGACGATGAGAGCGGCATGGTTTCAAGCAGGGAGAGACAGATTCGTGCGGCCCCGATTTCGCCCTTCGCGGCATGTATGAGGGCAAGCCGCTTGAGCGCCCCCGCCGTTTCGCCGCGAAGTCCGATCGATTCATATGCCCACTGCTCCGCTTCATTGACAAGCCCAAGCCTGCAGTACAGCTCGCTCCTGTAAATGAAGAAAAACGGATCCTGATTGAACGGGTCGGTATTTTTCGCGCCGTAGAGCAGGAGTACCTGGTCGCCGAAATGTTGCGGCATGGAAAACAGATCGCTCGGCAGCCCTCCCCCATAGTAGAGCGCCTCATCGAACACGAACCCCATCACCCTCGACTTAAGCGATGATTTCAGGTAGTCGTGATAGATACGCTCCCACTCTCCATCGCCGCTCATGCGGAGAAACCTGAGAGAAATCTGATCGATCCGGCTGCGGGAAGGGACAACGAATGCGCTCAGAAGGGCGATGAGCGCACTGCCGGCGATGATGTCCGAAAGGGGAAGCCGCGAATGCCAGGATTTTTTTTCTTCGACCGGCGCGCCTTCCGGGGCGGCTCTTGCAAAGAGCCTGCGTACGGCGATAACCGCGAGCAGCGCCGGAAGCGCGAAAAACGCGGCACTGGATGGCAGCGTGTGCAGATAGGCGTCGTGCAGCGAGATCAGGAACACGAAGCCGGCGGCAACGTATGGAAGAACCGCCGCAATGATCCCGCATATGCACCCTGCAAGTAACCGGCGTTTAAATAGAATCTCATGCAGGCAGATGATGAGGGCGAAGAGAAGCATACACCCGCCGGCAACGTAGTAGAGCGCGCAAGCGAGAACCAAAAATGCGGTCAGGCGAAATCGGGATGGCCACGAACCCAGATAGGCCGCAGAGGTCCACAGTGCAAGGACATAGCCGACCGTTATTGAAAGCGGGTAGCTGTAGTTGCCCTGAAGCGCGAGGCAGAACACAACCGGGAAGAGCGACAGCGTGACCCGCCCTTGCCTGACACCGACAATGCGAAGCAGCCGGAGTGTACCGCATGCAATGGAAAACAGAAGCAGGGCAATAACAGCCGCACCGATGGAGGGGTATATGAAAAATTGCACCAGAAATGCCGAGAGGTATTCAATGATGCCGCCGGGAAAAGAGAGATAATCCGCAAAAAATGACACTTTGCACTGAAAGACCGGTTCCTGGGCGATGACGTACAGGGATGGATCGATACGGAACCGGAGGTAGAAAAAGACGGCAATGGCAAAGATCGAAAAGATAACGCCGGGTGAATTGAATCGTTTGGGACCGATTGGCATGTTCGCTCCAAAGCTAGAATTCCTCATCTCTCTTTCGTTTTCCAAACAGAAGCCAGAGGAAAAACGGTCCGCCGATAAGCGCGGTCAGTACGCCTACCGGCATCTCGGCAGGGGCGATGATAATCCTGCTCACCGTATCGGCGAGAACAAGAAAACTTCCGCCGACCAGGATGCAGGCGGGCCCGAGAAGGAGATGGCTTGCCGAAACCAGCCTGCGGCAGATATGCGGGACCATGAGCCCGACAAATCCGATGGGCCCGCATACTGCCACGATCCCGGCGATGAGCAGCGTGGCGGCGGCGAGCAGCCACTGACGGGCAAACGCGACATTGACACCTCGGCTGTGCGCGAGATCCTCTCCGGCAAGAAGATGGTCCAGCCGCGAAAGCTGCACGGTGACAAGCGCCACGCCGACGCACCAGAAGGCGAACAGGGTGATCACCGTCCCGTACCCGGTCGCCTGAATTCCGCCCATGAGCCAGCGCACGATCTGAAATGAGTCGCGGAAATTGCTGACATACTGAAAGAACATGAGCAAACTGGAAAAAAGAAAGCTGACCGCAATCCCGGCCAGGAGCATGGTGAGAGTTCCTGAGGTTCGCCTGGCCGAAGCGATGACGCTCACCGCCGCCATGGCAATCGCGGCCCCGATGAAGGCGCCGATGGAGACCATCGGGATCCCGAACACCGCGCCGGTAAACCCGGCCAGAACGGTCGCGGCGGCGCCGCATGAGGCGCCGCTTGCCGTCCCGAGCGTGAAGGGATCGGCCATCGGATTGCGAAAAAGCGCCTGGAAAACCATACCGCACAGAGCAAGCCCGGAACCGGCAAAAAATGCCGTCAGGACGCGCGGCACCCGCATCTGCCAGAAGATCTCGTAATCGAGCGACCCTGCGGTAATCGACCAGGGGGTGAGCAGTTGCATGCCGATGAAGGAGGCCGCGATGACTAGTGCCGCCGCCGCAACCCCCAGCAAACCAAGCGTGGCTGCTTTCCGATGGGTCGTCGCGATCATGTCAACAAACTTTCGGGCAGATAGTAACGGTATCGATTATCATAACTCTTTATTTCATAAAATGAAATAGAATAGATATCATGTAACAGTTTAAGCGCCGATCCCTTGAAATCATCGCATGTACCTTCATAGAACGCGGCTCCCTGCGACAGGGCGCAGACGTGCGTGAACCGGTTGAGCGCATGATTGACATCATGCGTCACAGCGATGATGGTCGTGGAAAACTCATCATGGATCCGGTCGATGGAGCGCTGAATCAGTTCCTGGTGCATGGGATCGAGGAAGGCCATCGGCTCATCGAGAAGGAGAATGGCGGTCCTTTGCGCCACGGCAGAGGCCAGAAACACCCGTTGCAGTTCCCCGCCGCTCAAGGTCGTCAGAAGCCGGTCGGCAAGAGACTCGGTGTCGGTAAGCTGGAGCGCGGCATCCACGTTGGCAGTATCACTACCGGAGGGAAGGGCAAAGAAACCCTGGAAAGGGAATCGCCCGAGCATGACGAACTCCCTGACCGAAAATGGGGGCAACAGTCGATTATTCGTTTGCGGAACAAAGGCAATCAGGCGGGCCAATTCCCTCGGCCGATAGGAAGCGATGGGTTTCCCCTCAATGGTTATTGCCCCGGCCCGGCTGCGCAGCAGACCGCAGAGGCATTTGATAAGCGTGGACTTGCCGCTGCCATTCTTCCCGATGATCGCCCACGTGGATTTTTCCTCCACTTCAAGCGAGATATTTTTGAGCACCCGCGAGCCGGGAGCGTAGCCGAACGAGAGCGAATTGGCGGCGATGAGAGTCATGAGCATTTGAAATTAGGTGGCGGCCGCGGGCCACGGCACGATATCGGCAAAAAGATCCCCGGCCACTCCTACCTGAACAGAAACAGGAGCGCCGCCGGCACCGTGACGATCGCCGCAAAGGTGCTGAACAGCGATGCCCCGGCCGCGAACTCCGGGTTGCCTCCGTAAAGACGAATATAGATCACCGACGATACGGCAAGCGGCATGAGCGCGACGAGGACGGCAATCGAGTACACCTCACGGGAGAGCGGAAGAATCCAGAGCGCGGCGATCATGATGGCCGGAAGGATGATGAGCCGGACCATCGTTACATAAACGACCTTCCAGGTGATGCGAAACGATGAACGCTTGAAAAGCGAGGCGCCGGAGAGCACGAGCAACATGGGCACCGCAACCGAGCCGGCCCGCGTTAAAATATGATCGACAATCCGGGGAATATGATCGGCAAGGCCGAACCACGCGACGATGAGTGCGGCCAGCGTGGCGCCGAGCGTCGGCGTTGCCAGGTTGCGGCCCATCTGCCTGAGACTCGTGATGCCGAGAACCCCGATCCCGACCGTCCAGTTCGCGACCGTGGATCCCAGGGTCAGGAAAAAAAGATCGGCAAGCATCGCCGTGCCCCAGATATTCTGTATAATGACAACCGGGAGAAGAACGTAATTATTGACCGCGCAGAAATACAGGAACGTGCGGTGCACGTCGCTGTCCCTGGTTCCAAGCCCATACCGTAAACCAAGCCCGAGGATCGCTCCTCCCACCGAAATACCGAACCCGAGGACCGGCAGGACCCAGAGGTCTGAATGCCAGCTGGTTCTGAAACCGGCGGTTACCGAGGTGAAAACAAATGCCGGATTCAGGAAATCGAGTACCATCCGCGACCAGCGATCGACGTCGTCATCGTCGATATAGTTGAGACGCCTGCCAAGACCGCCGATGGCCATGAGGCCGAAGATTTCGGCAAGGGAGAGCACGATTGCAATGGTAAGATGAGGACCGCTCATGAGCGCTGATGTTCAGGATTCCGGTTTGCGGTCAGTCGTTACATCGATCGGGATCGGAGCGAAAGACAGCGGAAAGTTATGACCCCTCTCACCGAGGCGATCTGAAACAGAGCCTTCAAAATACATCCGGCAGTCATTTCAATACATGCGGAGTGGCGCTAAAGCCCCTTCATGAACTCCCCGCGGAGTGCGAGCCAGAAGCGATAGCGGGGAGCGCTGAAGTATTGGGAAAGAGAGGTAATGTCCGGTGTTTCAAACCGCCATCCTCCCAGGGCTTCGAAATGATCATCGATCGCATAGCTCCTCGATAGTTCCAGGGCATAGTATGGAATGTTGCTTTGAAAGATGGGGTCGCCCAGCGGCATGTCGAGATCATGCCCCCTGAACAATTGCAGCGAACAGTCAAACCCGCCGGGCGAAATTCCGGCTTTGGCAAAAAAGCCATCGCCCTGACCGGTTTCTCCGTTTCCGGTCCTTATCCGATAATCCGACCCGGCGAGGAGTACCTGGCCGAACACCGCCCCGACTCCCGCGCCTACGGGGAGGTCGAACCCGATTCCCGTCGCTGCGCCGAAATGCTCCTGCACCGGCTCACCGGAGTTGAACAGTTCCCCGCCGGTATGGTCGGCGGTCAGGTAGAACGGAAATGAGAAACAGCCGGTCGAGATGGTAACCGCACCGCCGGCGGAGAAATGCTCGCGCTCGGTCGGCAAATCCAGGGAATCCCACACCCCCCAGATCTCGCCGTTGACGTGGCGACCATGCACGGCGAGCTGTATCCCCTCTTCGAGACCGGGATCGAAACGGTACTCCTGGCGATAGAGGAGATCGGGCAACTGATGCCCATCGGACGTCGAAATCGACCCCATGGCGAACGACATGATTCCCGAAGTAAACTGCGCCCTGACGAACGGCATGGAGAGACTCAGAAACCGGTCGCCGCCGAACCGGCGCAGCCCGTAGGCGCCGATCTCGAACAGCATCCGGGGAAGGGGCCTGTAAAAGAGCCTGACCGACCCTGAACCGCCGAAAAACGTCTCGCCGGTGCGCTCAGCCGTGGTATATTCGATGTTGTCAATATACGTCAACGCCTCCCCGTCGAACCCCAGCGTCGCCAGGGAAGATCGCAGCGACGCGGAGTCGGCACAGGAAAGCACGGGAACGGCAAGCGCAAGGAGAACGGGTACGGTGAATAGAAGCGCTGTCATGATTGTATTTTGTTGCTTCGGGAACGTTTCCGGCGGGAGAATGATGGCGCCCTCCCAGGGGCCGTGCATTGACCGGCTTATGCAATCGGTAAACCAACGGGCACGCTGAAAAGATACACGGTGGAACGACTCCGGGCAAAAAAGATGCACGCATGCCATGCACGACGCACTTTATTAGCGCAATCGGTCGCACCGCCCTCATCGCCGCCTTGCTGCTCGCAAGTGTGGAGCGCCCGCGGACGCCGGCGGCGGGACACCGGTTCCCGACGCCGCTTGTCATGATTTTGCCCTGGTTCTGAGCGGAGGCGGTTCGCGGGGTCTCTCTCAAATCGGCATCCTGAAAGCGCTCGAAGAGGCGCACTTCAAGCCCGACCTCATCGTCGGATCGAGCATGGGCGCCATCATCGGCAGCCTGTATGCGGCGGGCTACTCACCGGACAGCATCCTGCAGATCGCCCGCTCGATTGATTGGAACGACGTCATCGCCAACACCGCGCAGCGTAAAAACCTCTTTGTAAGCCAGAAGGTGGAGCCGGTCAACTACCTGTTCGAACTTCGTCTCAGCGACCGCCTGGAACCGCTCCCGCCAAGCTCCATCTCCCACGGCCAGGTTTTTTTCGATCTGCTCGCACCGCTCCTGGCTCCCGCCCAGTTTCGGGCGCATGGGCAGTTCGACAGCCTGCCGATCCCGTTGCGCATCGTCGCCACCGACATTCTTTCCGGCAGGCGCGCAATATTTACGCAAGGTAATATCGCGGCGGCGATCCGGGCGTCGTGCGGCGTGCCGCTCGCTTTTTCGCCGGTCCGCCGCGATTCCATGCTGCTCATGGATGGGGGCCTTTCCGCCAATATTCCCGTCGATGTCGCCGCGCAGGAGCGCTCCCGGATCATCGTCGCGGTCGATGTGACCTCCCCGCTCTGGCGGATGAACGACCTCGAAAATCCGGTGCGTCTGATGGACCAGGTCGTGGCGATCGGCATGAAACGGCAGCAGGAGACGCAGAAGAGCAAGGCCGATCTCATGATCGTTCCGAAGCTCGACGGCTACTACAATACCGACTTCAGCAAGATCGATACGATAGTCAGGATCGGCTATGAATCCATGCGTCAGAACCTCGATTCGCTGTCGAGGCTGCTTGCCGTTCACGATACCGCGGCCGCTCGCGCCGGAAAGGGGCCGCGCCTCCGCCGGGCGGGAACGTGGACGGCTCCCGGAACCATCCGCGATATCCGGGTGTCGGGCAACGATAAAACGTCGGCGCAACTTATCGAGACCATCGCCGGGCTCCATTCCGGCGAAACGCTTTCACCGCTCCTCTTGCACGACGCCATCTCCGCGGTCTATGCAACCAATCTGTTTGACAATGTAAATATCGACATGGATACGTCGCGCACCGTTCGAATCATGGTCGACGAGAAGAATTACTGGCGCATCAGAATGGGACTGCGCTACGATGAATTCTATCTGGGGGAAGGGTTCATCGAACCGGCTTACGAGAACCTCTTCGGACGCGATATCTGCGTCAGCCTCCATCTGCAGTACGGCCTCCGGCGGGAACGGTATGCCCTGGAATTCAACGAAAATCACCCGCTCTCGCAGAATTTCGCGAACTTTGCAAAGCTGCAGTTCTACTCCTCCTCGGAACAGATCGTCAGCGACACGACCGCGAAACCGCCACGGCGACAGCAGTTCCCTCGTGCAGAAGGTGGATAACCTTGCGAAGTACGGCGCCCTCGCGCTCCTCGGCTTTCAAATCGGAAGATCGGCGATGCTCTCCGGCGGCATCAATCTGGAATTCTACAAGATCCGTTCGAACGAACTCAGCGTGTTCAGCGACGTGTTGGGACTGAGATTCGTCCCGGATGCCCTCCTGCGGCTTACCCTGGACGATATGGATAAGTTTTCATTTCCAACTTCCGGAAGCAAATCAGTTTTTTTCATCGACGGCGCCAGCAGGGGTATCGGGGACACGCTTGACTTCCTGAAATTCGATGGCAGCACGGGCAGGGTCATCACCCTGTTCCACCGGCACACCTTTTCCCCCCAGGTGCGCTTCGCCTGGTCCACCAACCCGTTGCCCGAAGTCGAACAATTTTATCTGGGCGGGTCGTTCACCGAGGCGGCAAACCAGGACAGGGAGATTTATAATTACGTTCCCTTCTCCGGGCTCCGGCCCCTGGCTCTGCGCGGCGATGTGCTGGGACTCGCGCATATGGGATACCGCTATGAGATGCGGAAGAATTTCTATTTGACGGCATCCGTTGACTGGGGAAATGTCTGGAGCAGGCAGGCCTCCCCGCAGATTCCGCAGATGCTCACCTTCCGGGATTTCGTCGACAATGCTCCCGTCGGGCTCGGGGCCGGGATCGCGATCGAAACGATCGCCGGACCCATCAAGCTGAGCTATGGACATCTGGCGCACGACTTTTCCCAGCGGGGAGTGCCGGCGAGCAACCAGTTTTACTTCTCATTCGGTCATGATTTTTAGGCGGGTTCCGCAACAGTGGCGAACACCCGCCCGTTGATGTATCTTGTCTTCTGATACCCGGACATCGGGACCTCCGACATGCGCGAAACGGGGAATTTTTCTTATGAGTAAAATAACCCTGCGGAAGGAATGTCCTCCCTTCACGACCATCGTCGTCAAGGTGGGTTCGAGGATCATTGGCCGCCGAAGGCGGCGAAGCCGCGGATCGAGGGGCTGGTTGAGGATTGCGCCGCGCTCCATGCCTCGGGAAAACGGGTGGTCCTCGTCACCTCGGGCGCCATCGCCTACGGCATGCGGGCGCTCGGATTGACAAAGCGCCCGACCACGATTCCCTTGCAGCAAGCCTGCGCCGGCGTCGGGCAGAACAGGCTCATGAAAGTCTACCAGTCCCGCTTCGACGCCCGCGGCATCCTGACCGGGCAGGTGCTGCTCACCTGGGACGACCTCCGCAGCAAGAAGCGATATTTGAACCTGCGCAATACGATGTTCCGGCTCCTCGAATATCGCGTCATCCCCATAGTCAATGAAAACGATTCGGTCGGCGTCGAGGAGATCCGTTTCGGGACCAACGACATCCTCGCCGCGCAGGTGGCGATCCTTGCCCAGGCCGAGGTGCTGGTGAACCTGACCGACGTCGCCGGGCTGTTCGACCGCGATCCAAATGATAATCGGAACGCGACGCACATACCGCTGGTGAGCCAGATGTCCGATGCGCTGCACCTGCTCGCATCGGACAGGAAGAACGACATCAGCGTCGGCGGCATGAGTTCCAAACTCAAGGCCGCAGAGATCGTCATGCGGGCTGGCATTTGTTGCATAATCGGTGACGGGTTCGCGCACCGGTTGACGGACGTCCTCGGCAGGGAGGATTGCTCGACGATTTTTCTCCCTTCCGAGAAGAAGATGTCCCCCCGCCGTACCTGGATGGCGTTTTCCGGCATGCCGCAGGGGTCACTCTTCATCGATCCGGGGGCCGCCGCCGCACTCCTCGAAAAAGGGAAAAGCCTGCTTCCGGCGGGCATCCGGAGCGTTACCGGTTCCTTCAAGGCCGGCAATAATGTTGATATACGAACGTCGCCGGAATCCGTCATCGCGCGGGGCCTGGTCAACTATTCGGCCGATGAAATCCGCCGCATTCTCGGTTGCAAAACCGCCGACATCGCTTCCCGCCTCGGCAAAAAAGAGTTCGACGAGGTCATTCACCGGGACAACCTGGCGGTGCTGTAGGCCGGTCCGGTCGAGCCGCGCCCGTGCCGTTCGCACCTCCTCCTTGCCATGACGAAAAAATCGCGCACAACCCCGACCCGCCCCCCGTTGCAGACCGCGGCGCCCGTGCCGGTGAAACGACTCCTGCACAGGGTTCTCCTGTGCGCCTTGATCGCCGCCGCCACGTTCATCGCCTTCTTCCCCTCGCTGCGCAACGGGTTCACCAACTGGGACGACGACGTCTACGTCACCAACAATCCCGATATCCGGCACATCGACGCCGGCTCGGTGAAAAAGCTCTTCACCTCGACGTACTCGGCTAATTACCAGCCGGTCACCATGCTCGTCTACGCGCTCGAATACGGCTGCTTCGGACCGGACCCCGCGGGGTATCACTGGATCAACCTGCTACTGCATATGGTGAACGGCATCCTGGTGTTCGTCTTGATTTTCCGGTTATCCGGCAACACCATCGCCGCCTTCGTTACCGCCCTGCTGTTCGCCATTCATCCCCTGCACGTGGAATCGGTGGCATGGGTAGCGGAGTGCAAGGACGTCGTCGCGACCTTGTTCTTCCTTCTCTCCCTGCTCTTCTACCTGCGTTTCACCGGGCGGCGCAACCGTTCGTTCCCCGTAGCCGCGCTGGCGGCGCTCATTCTCTCGTTGTTGTCAAAATCGACGGCGGTAAGCGAGCCGTTCGTCCTGCTCCTCATCGACTATTTCCGAACCGGAAAAATCACCCGGGCGCAGGTGGTGAAAAAACTGCCCTTCTTCGTCTGCGCGGGGGCTTTCGCCGTTCTGACGCTCGCGACGCAGAAGCACGTCGATGTCATCAGGAGCATTCCGACCCTCACCCCGGCGCAGCGAATCGGGGTTCCCTTCTACGGCATCGTTTTTTACCTGCTTAAATCCGTCGCTCCGGTTCATCTGTGCGCACTTTACTCCTACCCCCCCGTTATCGACACCTGGCTGAACGTCAGGTTCGGCCTTTCGGTCGTTGCCGTGCTGCTGATCGCCGTCATCGTCTTTCGCAATCGGACCCGGTCGGCATCCCTCGTGTTCGGCTCACTCTTCTTCCTGGTAACGGCGCTGCCGATGCTGCAAATTGTCCAGGTGGGCAACGCCATGACCGCGGAGCGGTACACCTATATCCCCCTGATCGGTATCTTCTTTCTATGCGGCGCCGGCATCGCCTGGCTGTTCCAAAAGAAGACGGCCCTCGGTCCGGCGGCGAAACGGCTGACCGGCGGCGCGCTTGCAGCGGCGGCGGCGCTCTTCATGTACCTGAGTTATCATCGGTGCGAGGCGTGGCGCGACAGCCTGACGCTCTGGAACGATATCATCGAAAAGTGCCCCAGCACCCCGGCGTATTACAACCGGGGAACCACCCTTCTCCTGAACCATCAGTGCGACCGGGCGGCGGAAGATTTGACCAGGGCGATTGCCGGCTGCCCCACCCTCGCGCTGGCATACAGCAACCGCGGGGCGGCATATTATATGATGGGCCGCTACGAGCTTGCCATCGCCGATTTCAATGCCGCGCTCGCGCTCAAGCCGGACTACAGCGAGGCCCGTTACGACCGCGATCATGCCATTAAGGTGTTTGAAGAGAAGAAGGCGGCGGCTTCGGCGATGCGGCGTTAAGGCATTGATCAGCCTTCATATAAAAAGACACGGCACAAGATCCAAATCCACACTAACCGCTTACACGCTTGTGCCGTATCTTCAACACTGCTACTCACTCACTTCTCAAGAAGCTTCATAAGGAATACGGGGCAGAGGGGAAAAAATGACGGGAGCGGGAGGGGTATTTAGAGCTTATCCATAAATAATATTGACATTGAGGTTGGCATTTATCATATTTAGTGCATGGATGAAAACGCGTCGAAACGGCTGTATTCATGGGATATTTCTGATGAATTTTGGGAAAAGGTTGAGCCATACATACCCAAGAAACAGAGGAACCGGAAACGGAAGTATATACGCGACCCCGGAGGAGGAAGGAAGCCAATTCCTCCAAGAAAGGTGCTTGAAGGCATTGTATACGTATTGCGCACGGGAATACAATGGAAAGCTGCGCCCAAAGAGCGTTTTGGCAGCGCAAGTGCGCTCCACCGATATTTTCTTGAATGGCAGGCTGCCGGATTATTTGAAAAACTTTGGAAAGCAGGCCTTGCCGAGTACGATGAGATGGAAGGAATCGCCTGGAGATGGCAAAGTATTGATGGTTCAATGAACAAGGCACCACTGGCAATTGAGGAGGTGGGGCCAAATCCCACAGATCGGGGAAAAAAAAGGAACCAAGCGAAGCGTTCTCGTAGACGGCCGTGGAATCCCACTGTCGATCATCGTCAGCGGAGCCCAGACTCACGACATGAAATTACTTCCTGAAACGTTGAACAACATTGTGGTAAAGCGTCCGAAAACGAAGCAAAGGCGAACGCATCATTTGTGTGCTGATAAAGGATACAGCGGTGAACCTGCGTTGAAAGAATGCTTGAATCGACGCTACATTCCGCATATCAAACAGCGGGGTGAGGAAATCGAAATGAAACGCAAAAATCCGAAGTATAAAGCCCGCCGGTGGGTGGTCGAGCGATGTCATTCATGGCTTAATCGATATCGGAAATTGCTGGTCCGTTTTGAAAAATTAGCTCGTAGTTATGAAGGACTTATTCAACTCGCCTGTGCGATGATATGTTTCAGACAAACAACTTTTATTTATGGATAAGCTCTTAGTAAAAAATGCAGGTTTAGGACAACAATGAGGATTTTGCTATTCTAATGGGGTTAAATGCCTGTTCGAACCCCGTTTATTGAGGCAGTAAATAGCCGTTAGGAACATTGGAGAGCGGTGTTTCCAGTTACGGAAAGGGGAAATCGTTATTGCTATTCATGTCCCACCTCGGATGCCCGAACCGTTTTCTTTAATGCAGAGTGCAGTCTCCTGAAGATTATCCTATCTCAAAGGTCGCTTCAAAGATTCAGATTAACGGACAATTTTGAGTGGTTTTTGACTTTATTATATGAAAGACATATTTTATCAATAAACAAATAATATTCTACAACCATTTATCTTTATTAATGTTAATTATGAATAGCTTGCAATCGACAAGTAATCCAATCCGGTCTCTTCGAGCGGGCATGCAAATTGATGCCTACAAATTAGTTAAAAGAAAAGGTCGCAGTCAATCAGCTGAAGTATGGCAAGCGAAGGTCGTATCGCCAATTAACGGGGTTGAGCTTAAACTTGATGATATTGTCGCGATTAAATTTTATGGTAACTCATTGATGCAGGGTTTTCAACCACTTCGAATTCACCGTGAATTTGCTGTCGCATCAGATGTCGTTCATGAAAATATAGCTAAAGTTTACGATTTATTAATATCTCCAAGCCGGCCGTTTTATACCTTTATGGTAATGGAGTTCATCGATGGACCAACGCTAAAAGAATTTATTAAACACAAAAGAAAAATAGCCATGCCTGATGTTTTATTGATTGGCTTTCAGCTTTTTAGTGCACTTGCGGAACTTCATTCAATGGGTGCGATTCATCGTGATGTTAAAGCCGCAAATATTATGGTTTCTCAGGATAAACCTGTAATTACAATCAAGCTCGTTGATCTTGGAATTGTTGCCATATTATCTGAAGCGAATTTAACACAAGGTAGCATGTTCCTTGGAAGCAAACATTCGGCACCCTTGGAACAGCTAACAGGAATTGAATCTGATGAAAGGGCCGATATTTATGGCGCGGGCTCAGTTCTGTATCATTGTATTCGTGGCGTTCCAATGTATAATGATGTCGGCCCAGAAGGGGCAATAGTTAAAAAGATGCTCGAAGCTCCAGAACGATTACAAATTAAGGAAATGAAACTAAGTCCAGTGGAGATAGAACTGTATGAGTTTGTTAATCAATGCATCTCCGTTAAGGTGGAGGACCGGCCTTCAACTGTGGAGGAATGCATTATTAATATTGCAAGATTAAAAAAGCTGCTTAATGATTCTAATTCGCTAAATAATTCTAATAAAAGCCTTGCCAAGACTATGGAACAAGTCCTATTAAATTCTATTTTTCGTCTCTATTTCAATCCTAAAGTCGCGGGATTATCGAATACGAAAATCATGAAATTTGCCGAAAATGGGGCAGTATTAGAAGGCCAAAATGAGAATGAGTTTTCTTGGCGTATAATAAATGATCATTTCGAATTTTTAAATTCAGAAGGTAAAGTTTTCAGCCGTTTTACCTTTGATATGAATAAAAAAAGGTTTTCGAATACCAACGATGGAGATACACTTGTGATCCAGAATATGCGAATTCGTGATCAATATATGGTTCTCGAAAAGTCTGCATAGTTATTCTTTCATCTAATTTGTTAAATAGTAATAACTTGAAGGTCGTATTTACAGTGTATCGCAAATCAAGCCGAGCTAAAAACCGCCCCCAATACTCTTCTTTTTTTAGTGTGAGGCTGCATTTTTACGCTAATTTAGGCGATTTTTGACATAGTGGACTAAGTTATTCGGGGGCAGATCTCCCTACCACCTCTTCAATCGTCCCTCGTTCTCTTATGTAAATATTTTTGCACCATTATCGCAAAAAACAGTGCAAAAAAAGCGCAATTCCGGCTTTTCCTGCGTTTATTCGCGGTTATTTTTGCGCCGTTAACACAAAATAGCGCAATTTTCGATCTCCCTGTTCATGGTTCGACACGCTCACCACGAACGGTTTTATGTGATAGTATTTATGAACTGCTGAGCGACTATAAACTTGTAAACTGCTGAGCAACTATAAACTCGCCGCAACCATAATCTCCGCCACCACAAACGGCTTCCCGTTGAAGACCGCCGCGTCTCCCCTTCTCTTGCCGAGAAGCCCGGCGGCGGCCGGGGCCATGTACGAAAAAACGTGCTTATCCGGGTCGGAATCCCACGGTCCGAGGATCGTGACCGTCAGTTCCTCGCCGCCCCCGTCCGGGACGAGCCGCACGGCGGTCCCGATGCAGACCGTGGCGGGATCGATGCGGCCGAAATCGATGGGCCGCGCGAACTGCAGCTCGTCGTGCAACGTCTTGGCGCGCGAGGAGAGCATCTCCTGCCGGGCGCGCGCCGCGTGGTATTCGAAATTCTCCCGGAGGTCGCCGTGCGCCCGCGCCTTCATGATCTCCTCGGTATTGTGCGGGAGATCGACGGTCGTTATCCTTGCGTACTCCGCCTGTCGGACGGCAAGCGCGGAGGCGGAAACGAAAAAGGTCTTGTCCTTGACCTCGTGCGTCTGCGGATACCAGGCGCGCAGATCCTTGAGCATCCTCTCACGGCGATAGTCCTCGAGAGTCGAATCGCGGTCGAGGAGGCCGATGAGATGTCTGGCCTGATCGGTATCGAGCGTGCGCGCGACGGCATGAAACGCGCCGTCCTCGTCGAACAGCTTGCGCAGGGCGGCGTTTTGTTCCCTGATCGAGCCGTTCTGCAGGAGCCGCAGGATGAGCAGCAGGAAGGTCATGTCGGCAAAGCGGCCGAGTTCGGGCCGCGAAGCGAGCTCGCGGCAGAGCCAGATGAAGAAGTCCGGCGCGTTCGACGGAGCGGACATCGTTTCGCCGGCGAGCTCGTCGGCGAAGGCCGGGTCGAACTCGCGCAGCGCCTCGTAGAGGAGGGTGATCGACTGGGCGTCGGATTCGGTGCGGATAAGCTCGGAAAACAGGGCATGCCAGTCTTCGCGGTGTTCCCGGATGAGCGCGAGGGCGCGTTTGCGCATGACGCGGTCGGACAGGCGGCGCACGAAGTCCAGGGTGTCCGGCTGCTTGACAAGTTCGGCAACGGCGGCCTCCCGCTCCGCGCGTTGTCCGGGATCCGGAAGCTTTTCAAGGGCGAGAAAGAGTTCGAGCGCAAGCGCCCGGTCGCCCTTCAACTCCCGCCGCGCGTCCTTGAGAAGCTCCACGGCCATGGCCGAAGCGAGCTTCGCCGACCGTTTGGCGAACTTGCGCGCGAGGTCGAGCCTCCCGCGGACGGTCGCGGCCATGAACTGGCCGAGAAGCGTGGTATCGGCATCGTCGGCCGAATCGCTCCAGGTGCAGAGGTTGCTCCTGCTCACGGTAAGCCGCCGGTCCCTGCGGGCCGCGGTCCACCACGAACTCCATTGCGGCGGGTCAACGATGGCGGCCAGCATTTCGCGCAGCTCGGAGAGCGGCAGCGGCCTCTCCACGGCAACGAACAGCCGCCGCAGCAGTTCGGGGCCATCCGATCCGGCAAGCGCCCGCAGCTCGTCCCGCGCATCGAGCGTTTCAATCAGGAAATGGCCGGGCGGCAGCGGTTCGAGCATGCGGGCCGCCTCGTCGGGCTTGAAGGAGAGCAGCCCGCCGCCCGGGGCGAATAATACCCTGATGGCGTCGAGCGTGAGATTGATTTCGCGCACCCGCCCGACCCCCCTGCCCGGCAGATACACCGTGCGTCCCTCATCGTACCGGAGCCAATTTTCAAACCGCCTGAACGCGGACGCCGGATCGCCCGCTTCGAGAACGCGGCAGTGGGCGGCAAGCCCCTTGAAGTTCGGCGAATCGCCGTAGAGGCGGCGGAGATGTTCGAGGAGAAGCTTGCGCGGGTCAATGGCGTCGGACCAGATTGCGAGAAGGGCGCGGAGCAGGGCGATCTCCTGCGTCTCCATGTTCCCCTTGCGATAGGCCTCGATCAGGAGTTCATAGTAGGCCCGCGCGATATCCTTCTTATCGTTCCGTATGAAATGGCGGACTATCGGAATGAAAAACCGCAGGTCGCCGGGGGTCGCATCGATGCGGGAGAGCACGAGTTCCTCGACGGCGCCCTCCGCGCCCTCCTCGAAAAGCAACTTGACATCGGGATCGAGTCGCGCCGCCACGGCCGCCTCGACGCCTGGATCCGGACTGAACGCAACGCCGGTCTTCCATCTCTCCGCCATGCACCGCCTCCCCTTGAAATATACATGCCGCATTTGTAAGCCTGCCCCGCTGTCTCTTCAATTATGTATTTTAATCGCTTGTTTTCCTGAATTCTTCCCTATTCATCCTGAAAGAGGAGCGCCATGGACTTCATCAATGCCACGATTCTGGGCATCGTCGAGGGCATAACCGAGTTTCTTCCCATATCGAGCACCGGCCACCTGATCATCGTCGACCAGTTCGTCAACTTCAAGGGTCCCTTTGCCAAAACGTTCGACATCGTCATCCAGCTCGGAGCCATCCTCGCCGTGGTCGTCTATTTTTGGAACAGGCTGTGGCCCTTCGGGGCGGGGAAAACATCGGACGAACAATCGGCAACGCTTGCTAACTGGAAAAAAGTATTAGCCGGCTTCATTCCGGCGCTTATTATCGGTGCAAGGTTCGGTCATTTAATTGAAGAAAAACTTTTTAATCCAAAAATAGTAGCAGGAGCGCTCATCGTCGGGGGAATCATAATTATTCTCGTTGAAAGCCGCAAAAAGACCGCCCGGTTCACCGACATCGCCAGCCTGTCCTACGGCACCGCCGTGGCAATAGGCTTCTGCCAGTGCCTTGCAATGATACCCGGAACCTCGCGTTCGGCCGCCACGATCATCGGCGCGATGTTACTGGGCGCTTCCCGGATCGCCGCGGCGGAGTTCTCCTTCTTTCTCGCCATCCCCACCATGGCGGCGGCCACCGTCTATTCGCTCTGGAAACACCACGCCTCCCTGACGGCGCATCAGATCGAACTGACCGCGGTAGGTTTCGCCGTTTCCTTTTTCGTCGCCTGGGCCGTGATTGCCGCGTTCATGACCTTCATCCGTAAACACGACTTCCGGCCTTTCGGCTACTACCGGCTGGCGCTCGGAGCGCTGATCATCGCGCTCCTGGCGAAGCATGTTCTTACCGGCGGGGCGATGTAGCAGATTGCCGAAGCGGAGTCCGGGGGTCGCGGCCTCAGACTAAAAAGGCGTTGCGGAGGTGCTCGATTCTGCCATTGACAATGGCGATCACGTCGAACCGGCAGGGGCAGGGCTGCAGCCGGTTCCTGACCATATAAAACTGCGCGACGCGGGCGAGGGTCCGCTGCTTGCCGCGATCGACCCAAAAAAACGGATGGCCGAAGGAGGCAGTGCGGGCAGACTTCACCTCGACGAAAACCAGCGTATTGTCCGTATCCCGCGCAATGCAGTCGATCTCCCCGCTACGAATCTGAAAGTTCCGCGACAGGATCGCATAGCCTTTTTTTTCGAGGTAGGCGATTGCCTCATCTTCGGCCGAGGCGCCCTTGGCACGGGTGCTGTTCGGATTGACGCCGGCTCCATCGGCGTCTGCGGGAACGGGAGACATGGGAGCTCCTTACCGCCAGTGATAGATGAAAAGATGCACAAGAAACGCCGCGCCGAGAATGCCGATGAGGGTGAGGGACAACCATTGACTTTTCAGCAGTTCCAGCCACCCCCGGCCGGTGACGGGCAGGTAATATGAACTCTGCCGGCGGTCGACGATGCGCCGTTCGGTCGGCCGTTCGGACGCCGGCCACGCTTCGGAATCGACCGTGACCGCGGCAATGCCCGTCCCGGTCCCGGCGCGCTCATCCGGATCGACCGAATCGAGGTGGCCCAGCATCTCCTCAATCGACTGGTAGCGCTCCTCGCGCTCCTTCTTCAGCGCCTTCAGCACGATCAGTTCGAGCCGTTTGGGCGTGTCGCGCCGCTTCTGCGAAGGAAGAACGGGCTGGTCGTGCACCTGCTTATAGGCAACCGCCATCGCGTCGCCGCCGGTAAACGGCACCTGTTTGGTCAGCATTTCGTACATGACGATGCCCAGCGAGTAGATATCGGTCTGGTGATCGATTTTCTTTCCGAGCGCCTGCTCGGGCGACATGTATTCCGGAGTCCCCAGCGTAAAACCCGGCATGGTGATATTCGTGCCGGAGTAGATCTTGGCAATCCCGAAATCGCTCAGCTTTGGGATATTGTTGCGATCGATGAGGATATTCTGCGGCTTTATGTCCCGGTGAATGACATCGTGCGTATGCGCATAGCGCAGCCCGCGGCAGATCTGCTTCGCAAAATCGATGACCTCGCTTATCGGCACCGCCCGATGGCCCTCGATGAGCTGTGCAAGATCCATGCCGTCGACGAACTGCATGGCGAAAAACCGATAGCCTTCATCTTCCCCGTATTCATAGATGCTGACGATATTCTGGTGCTGCAGGAGCGAGATCGCCCTGGCCTCTATTTCGAACCGCTTCGCGAACTCCTCATCACGCACAAAATGGGGAGGCAGCACCTTCAATGCCACGATCCGGTTGAGCGGGTTCTGGATCGCCTTGTAAATATCTCCCATACCGCCCTTGCCCAGGCGCCCGATAATTGTATAAGCGCCGATGGTATGGGGAATTTTATCGGCATTTTTTTTATTCAGCATTGCCGACCGCCGGGACAATGATGGAACGATCCGTGTTTGCCGTCGCAACGTATCGGAAAGGTTCCCGCGCACTCCTGAATCGTCGTATACATTGATCAAAGCAAGGATCGAACCAGCCGAACGGTCTCCCCTTCGGCCCGCTCCAGATCGTCGTTAATGATTGTATATTCGTACTTTCCGCACTTTTTGGCGAACTCAATTTCAGCGCGGGCATTCGCCAGGCGTACCTGAATGGTCTCTTCATCCTCGGTCTGCCGGGCCCGAAGTCGCCGTGCGAGTTCCTCAAGACTCGGTGGAAGGATGAGAATGCCGATCGCCAGGGGATATGCAGTATCGAACTTTTTCTTGCCGAAAACATCGATATCCATGATAACGGACCTGCCCCGGTCAATCGTCGCATTTATAAAACTTTTCGGCGTTCCGTAGTAATGGCCGTGAACGCAGGCCCATTCGGCGAATTCATCCTTAGCGAGCCTGGAGTTGAACTCCTCTTCGGTAAGAAAAAAATAGTGCCGGCCATCGATCTCGTCCTCCCGCGGCGGACGGGTCGTTGCGCTGACCGAATAAACGATCCGGGGCACTGCCCGGCGGACGCAGTTGATCAGCGTCGTTTTACCCGCTCCCGAAGGCGCCGAAAAAACGAATATTTTTCCCTGAGCTCTATCCAAGAACCATTCCCGCCTGCTCAATGTTCCGCGGAGGGACCCGTGCCTTTCACCGGTACGGCATGGAACAATATGGAGCCCGCCGCGTTGAAATTAAAGAGTAAAATAAATGGTGCTCTTGTCGGCACTTGTATATCGGCCTGTGGAGCGGTCGCGAGGGTCATCTTGCCCGTGTATCTCGCGATAAGGTATTTTTTATAGTAATTAATAACGTCACCGATTCAATCAAAGAGGTCATTGCTCATGAAAGAGAAAATCCATCCCAAATATGCGCGGGCATCCTTTACCTGCTCGTGCGGAAATATCATCGAAACGCGTGCGACCATCAACAGCCAGCATATCGATATATGCAATGAGTGCCACCCGTTTTATACCGGGAAGCAGAAGCTGATCGATACGGCCGGAAGAGTGGAACGCTTCAAGAAACGTTACGCCCACATCACCAAAGAGTCATAGGGCTTCATTTCCTAAGAAAGACAGGGAGCGGGTATGCTCTCTGTCTTTTTTTATCCTGGAGAGAGACCCATGAAAAAATGTAGTGCCTTCCTGCTGCTGCCGATTGTTGTCCTGCGCCTTTTTGCGAATTCCAAAAAGGTGGGAGGCCAGGCCATCATCGAAGGGGTCATGATGCGGTACCGGCAGAATGTCTCCTGGGCGGTCAGAAAACAGACCGGCGAGGTCGTGGTGGAGCAGTTTCCCTTTCAGTCCGCTGCGGCGAAAAACCATTTCTGGCGGGCGCCCATCGCCCGCGGCGCGGCCAGCCTGTATGAATCCCTGGTGCTCGGGTACAAGGCGCTGTCGCGCTCGATGGAGATCGCCATCGAGGAGGAGCGCGCGGATCGCGGCGAAACCGGCGATCCGGTAAAACGGAAGCTCGTCGATTCGATCGTTTCCACGATCAGCCTGATAGGATCGCTCCTGGTCGGGATCGGTCTGTTCATGTATCTCCCCATGTGGGTTCTCTCCCATTTCGTTCCCCGCGATTCGGCGCTGGCATTCAATTTTTTTTCCGGATCCATCAGGATCGCGCTTTTTCTCGCCTACCTTCTCATCATCAGCGGGTGGAAGGACATTCGCCGGGTGTTCGAATATCATGGCGCCGAACACAAGGCGATTTTCGCCTATGAGGACGACAAGGAGTTGACGCCGGAAAATATGCGGCCCTACACCACCCTGCACCCGCGATGCGGAACGAGTTTTCTCCTTCTGGTCGCGCTCATCTGCATCCTGCTCTTCTCAATCGTCGATGCCCTTGTCATCAGGTTCATCGGACCGTATCCGAGCGTTGCCGTGCGACTGGCCGTCCATCTCCTCCTTGTTCCGCTTGTCTCGGGAATTGCCTATGAGGCGCTCAAGCTTTCGGACCGCTACCGACGGCTGCCGGTTGTCGGGGCCGTCATTCTCCCCGGCCTCTGGCTTCAGAAAATCACCACCCGTCCGCCGGACGACGGACAGCTTGAAATAGCAGCCAGAGCGCTCAAGGCCGTCGTATGATCGTCGCGAAGGTTCAGAGCGTCATTAAGCGGCGCGAAGAACTGGAGGTTGCCCTTGCGAAACAGGAAATTACCCGTGACCCGGCCCAAAGGGAAAAGCTCGGCCGCGAATACAACACCATCGGCAAAAACCTGCCGGTTTTCCTCAAATACCTTGACATTATAAAATCGATCCGGGAAGCGGAAACGATCATCCGGTCGGAAGGCGACTCCGAACTGGTCGAGCTTGCGCGCGAAGAGCGCGCCGAGCTGTTGAAACAGGTTCCGGAATTCGAGCGTAAGATCAAATTCCTCCTCGTACCGCGGGACCCGAAGGACGATAAAAACGCCGTCGTCGAAATTCGTGCCGGCACCGGCGGAACCGAAGCCGGCATTTTTGCCGCGAATCTCTACCGCATGTATACACGGTTCGCGGAGCGCAAAGGCCTGCGCATCGAGGTACTGAGCTCCAGCTACGGCGACATCGGCGCGATCAAGGAGATCATCTTCATGGTAAGCGGTGGGAACGCCTACGGCACGCTCAAGTACGAATCCGGGGTTCACCGCGTGCAGCGGGTCCCGGAAACAGAGGCCCAGGGCCGCATCCACACCTCCGCCGCCTCGGTAGCGGTCTTTCCCGAGGCCGATGAGGTCGAGGTGAACATCGATCCCAACGACCTGCGCATCGACCTCTTCTGTTCGAGCGGACCCGGCGGGCAGTCGGTCAATACAACTTATTCCGCGGTTCGCATCGTTCATATTCCGACCGGCCTCGTGGTGCAGTGCCAGGACGAAAAATCCCAGCAGAAAAACAAGGCCAAAGCTCTCAAGGTGCTCCGGACAAGGCTTTATGAAAAGAAACTCGCCGAGATGGAAGCCACGGAGTCCGCGGCGCGTAAAAGCATGGTCAGCACCGGCGACCGGAGCGCAAAGATCCGTACCTACAATTTCCCCCAGAACCGCGTTACCGACCACCGCATCAACCTGACCCTGTACCGGCTCGACGCCATCATCGACGGCGACATCATGGAACTGATCGATGCGCTCGCCGTCGCCGACCTGAACGAGCGGGTAGAACAAACTGTCTGAGGCCCATTCGGGTCTTTATTGACATATACAGTGACCGGCCCGCATTTCCATATGCATCTATCTCAGGCCCTCAACAACGTTCGTGCTTCCCTGTCGCCCGTCGCCGGGGAGTTCGCCCTTCCGGAATCCGAGAGGATCTTCGAGTTCCTGCTCGGTGCATCCCGATCCGATCTCTATCTCAACCGGCACGAGGAGCTTTCAGGGGAGCTCATGGAAAAAATCGGGCGCATCGTCGCGCGACGATTGACGGACGAACCGCTCGCGTATATCCTCGGAAGCGCCTGGTTCTTCGACCGCGAGATCGCGGTGACTCCGGATGTCCTCATTCCCCGCCCCGATACCGAAACGCTCATCGAAACCGTTTTGAAAAACGAGCGCGCCGGACCGTGCCGCTTTCTCGATTTCGGCACCGGGTCGGGCTGCCTCAGCGCGGTGCTTGCCGGACGGAATCCCTGCTGGAAAGGAGTTGCCCTCGATGTATCGTTTCACGCCCTCAAAATCGCCCGGAAAAATTGCGGCGGCGGCATCGATCTTCTCTGCTGCAACCGCTTCTCAGCACTACGGAATCCCCTGAAGTCGCCGTTCGGCTTCATCGTCGGCAATCCGCCGTATATCCCCTCGGCAACGGTGCCGACGCTCGAGAGGTCGGTCCGCGCCTACGAACCCGTTGCCGCGCTTGACGGCGGGCCGGACGGCCTTGATTTTTACCGGTTTCTGGCCGACTCCGGCACGGCGTTGCTGCGTCCGGGCGGGAACCTCTATTGCGAGATCGGGTACGATCAGGGCGAAACGGTCAAGGGGATCATGACGACGAGGGGATGGAGCGATGTACGCATAATAAAGGATTTAGGTGGAAGAGACCGGGTGATACAGGGGAAGAAGCTTGATAAATGATATGGACGTTCCGGCAGTAGTAACTTTTTATTGAATTACGCTCCCCGCACAGCGTAATTTATTGATCCTTGTAATTTATTGATCCTTATCACTGTTCCGTATCGCTCTTCCCCTGGGAGTATCAGTTTCATGAATTCATTCACCGCCGTTTTCCCACGCCGGTTGCTTACCGCCGCGCTATTCTTTCTCTCACCGTCTCCCGGCCGCGACGTTGCCGCCCTGCAGCCGGACCCGAACATGCCCGCATGGGATCTCTTATTGTCCAACAGGGCCGAAGACGCGCGAAAGATCTTTTCGGCCAACGCCGGAAGCCATGATCGTGCGGTGGCCGGCGAAGCCCATCGCGGGCTGGCCGAGGTAGCCATCTACCTCGGCAATCCGAACGAGGGATGCCGGGAGACGTTTAAAGCCTTCCAGGCGGATAATGACGTGATCATGCTGGCAAGCGCACCCGGCGAATTATCACGCTTCGGCCGTGCCGCCGAAGAGTTTCAGAACGCGGAAGGATATACGGTGCTTCGGGAGCTGGCGGACCGGCCGGGACCGTTCTGCGGGGAGGTCCAGGCCGCCCTAGCGGAACGTTATTGCGCCGACGGTAAACTCTCGAAGGCGACGGGATATATACGCCGGATGGGCTGCATCCTTGACTGGAAGTTTATCGGGCCCTTCGAAAACATCTCCAATTCGGGATACGCGGCAGAGTATCCGCCTGAACGGGAGATCGATTTTTCGAAAACCTATACCGGCAAGGACGGCGCCATCGTGGCCTGGCACGACCTGAAAACCGATCCGTCCTCGGCCTGGATTTTCATGGAGGACCACTCGTCCGAACAGAATGCGGTCAATTACTTCTACTGCACCGTTACCAGTCCGACCGAGCAACGGGCCCGTCTGGCATTCGGCGCCTCAGGGACGTTCACCGTTTTTCTCAATGGTTCCCGTGTGCTGGCCGATTCGGTGTTCCGCAACACCGGCAACGATGTTTATCTCCAGGAGGTGCGGCTGCATACGGGAGGCAATGCGCTCCTTGTGAAGCTCGGACACGAATGGGCGCGACGCTCCCCTACCGTCACTCCCTTCTCGAACTTCTCCCTCCGTTTCCTCGATGACCGGTATCAGCCGCTCTCCTCGATCGCGGTTTCAACCACCCCCGTGGTCAAACCGTCTGCCGGGGAGATGAAACCCGCCGATCTTCGGCCCCAGCCGATTTTCGATTCGGTGGCGGTCGTGCTGCGCGGCCGCCTGCAGCGCAATCCCGACGATGTCGATGCGGCGTTTCGTCTCGCCGGTTTCTACGGCAGCGCCGATATGACCGACGAGGGGCAATCGTTCGTGCGCGCCTGGCTTAAAAAATATCCGAAAAGCGCCTTTCTGCACGGACTTTTGAGCGAGTCGCTTCTGCAATCAAAAAAATATACCGATATGCAAACCGAAGCGCATACCGCCTGGGTAGTATCGCCGGACTACGATTTTGCATGGAAGGAAGAGATGCGCACCGTCTCCCAGAGCGGCGACCCGCGTCAGATCCTCAAATTCATCGAGCAATCACCCCCCAATTGTTCCGGCTCATTCTTTGCGTTGGTTAATGAACTTGTCGCCTATTCCAAGGTCGAGAACCGGAACGCGGCCCTGGAGTGCATCCGCCGGATCGAAGAACGGTATGCCTTGAATGAAGAGGCGCAGACCATTCTTGCCGCCTTCGATCTGGAGCAGGGAGAGGCGGCGAAGGCGGAGAAACAATGGGAATCGTATCTCGATCATGATCATGCGAATGCCGCGGCCTACCAGGCGCTCATGAACATCGCGCTCAAACAGGGCAAGCCGCTGAAAGCAATTGACATCCTGCATGAAGGACTCAGGTACAAACCGATCAATGCGACCGCCTACTACTCGATTGCCAACCTGCAGTACCTTATGAAGGAGTATCCGACGGCGCTCGATTTTATCGACAACGCGCTTGCCATCATGCCCTCAGGCCCCGAAATGCTCAATCTCCGGGGCACCGTTCTCCAGGCGATGAACGATCGCGCCTGCGCCCGCGAGTCATTTACCAACGCGGTCAAAACGACGCGGGACAACTTCAATGCCTGGGAAAATCTCCGGACCCTCGATAACAAGCCGGGACTCGACTCGATGGCCGCGCTCCCCGCACCGGCGGCGCTGATCGGGAACAGCGCCGCCTGGAGCGGGCGTTCCAATGAAAACGGCGCGATTTTATCGTACATCCGTGATATTTTCTGCTATCCCGACCGCAGCTCGAAGGAGCGGACCTTCCTGTGCGTCTACCTGCCGACCGAGCATGCCGTTGACGAATGGAAAGAGTACACCATCGGCATGAACAGCTACTATCAGACCGGGATCGTTTCCCGGGCGCTCACCCTCAAGGCCGGCGGAACGCAGGTTCCGGCGGACCGCGAAAACACGAAGATCGTATTCAAATCGCTGCAACCGGGCGACTGCATCCTCCTGGAATGGACGCTCAAGAATTATTACACCGGCGACATGGCGCATCAGGTCTGGGGGGCCGAACCCTTCCGCCTGAACGTGCCGGTGTTCGACCAGCGACTGCGTCTGGTCACGCCCCTCGACGACACGATCCCCTGGAAAATATGGGGCGATTCGGTCGCCTGCTCCACGACGGTCCGGAACGACTACCGGATAACGACCTTTTCCCGCACTCCCTGTCTGGCGCATGACCGGGAAATGTTCGAAGCCACCGATTGGGCCGCAAAACCGAAGGTCACCTATTCGACGTTCACGCGATGGTCGCAGGTCGTTGACTGGTACCTGCACCTGACCGAGCATATGCAAAGCAGCACGCTGGAGCTCGGGGCGCTGGCCGATTCTCTCTTCGCCGGCGCCGCAACGGCGCGGGAGAAGGCCGGGCGTATCCATCGGTACATTACCGATAATATCCGTTATAGTTTTGTATCGTTCCGGCAATCGGCGTGGATACCGCAACAGGCGAGCGAGGTGGTCGCCACCCGGATCGGCGACTGCAAGGATATGGCGTCGCTGGGCAGGATCCTGCTCCAGAAAGCCGGCATCCCCTCGGATCTTGTACTTGTCAATACCGGAGAACACCAGTATATCGATCATGCCTGCATCGGCCCGGAATTCAACCACTGCATCGTCGCCTGTACGATCGACGGCGAGCGGCGCTTCATCGATTTTACCTATACGAACGGCTCGCTTTTCACGCTGCCCCCTCAGGATCAGGACGCCCTGAGTCTCGTGATCCATCAGGGGACCTCCGCTCCCGAAATGCTGCCGCTCGACGGCGACGCCGGACGTCCCGTCGTGCGTACCGTCAAGGCCGTTCTCGATACGGCCGGTACCCTCAGGACCGCCGTTACGGTGAAGCGGACCGGCGTCAATGCCGCGGATACACGAGCGGAATACCGGTATCTGACCGTCGAGAAGCGTGCAACCGAACTCCAGTCGATCATCGCTCAGAATTACCGCGATGTCTCGATCGACAGCTTTTCCATCAGCAACCTCGATACGCTCTCCGATTCGCTGAGCATGACCTATGCCTTTACCGCGAAAAATACGGTGACCTTTTCCGGCACGACCGCGATATTTTCCTTATATCTCCAGGACGCTCTGACACCCAAATATTACCCCGTCAAGGAGAAGCGCTACACGCCGCTCGATTTCTCGGAGAGCTTCCTCGCGGCGAACTCCCAGGATGAGCACGCCGAGCTATCCATACCGGAAGGATGGAAGCCGATCAACCTGCCCGCCCCGGTTACCCTGACGTCGCCCTACGGCGCCTATTCGATCAATTTCAGCCGTGATGGGCGGACCATCGTGTGCGACCGTCATGCGGTCTTTTCCCTCAGGAGGCAGATCCCGGTCGGGGAGTACGACGCGGTGAAGGAGTTTCTGAACGCGGTAGCCAAGGCCGATGCGGTGCAACTGGTGTTCTTTACAAAGTAATTTCAGCACACGCCGTTACCACCCTCGCAATCGCCCCGTACTCTGGCAGATTCTTCATAACCCCTTGTAAACGTTCCAGCGCCACCGGAACGAAGTGCCGGTACCGCGGCTTCCCCTTATTGACCGAGAGGTTGCCGTACGCGCCGAGCGCCTGCATGAGCCGCTGGGCCGCGCAGAGGTGAAAGTCGCGGAGACCGCAGGCGACGCGGTGCGGGTGCGATACATAGTAGCCGAAAAGATCCCGGACCGAGCCTTCATCGAGCACGGCTATATACGGGTCCAGAAGAAGCGATGCAACATCGTATCCCGGCGGGCCGAGACGCGCGCCCTGGAAATCGACGAATCGAATCTCTCCGCCGAAAAGCACTATGTTTTCCGACTGGAAATCGCGGTGCAGAAAGGTTCGCGGCAACCGGGCGGCGGCCTGAGCGAGGGCATGCCGGTCCGCCTCCCAGGTCGCATCGAGCAGGGAGCCGCAGCCGCAGAGCGATGTAACGCAGTGGTCGGCGAAATAGCCGGATTCCCACATGAATGCCGCGTAATCCATGGCCCGCGCGGCGATGGTGGGGCTCGCCGCCGCTTTGAGCGACTGCCATGCGGTAAGGGCATCGAGCGTTTGCCGGTAGGCTTTTTCGAGTGCGCCATGATTGCACGTTTTCTCGACGTGTCGCTTGAGCGTACGCTCGCCGAAATCCTCCTCCAGAATGAGACCATGCGCCGGGTCTGAGGCAAAAATCCGCGGCAGGAACGGAATCCGTCCCGACAGCTCTGCCGGTATCGCCAGGAATCGGGGCCAATCCTCGTCGCCTGAATCCCACAAAACAAGAATGAACGACCGTTCCGCACCGGCTTTCTCCCTGAGACGTAAAAAGGTGCGCTGCGACGCCGCTTCACCCGCCGGAGCAACCTCCCAGCCCGTTTCCGAGAACCCGGGCAGATTTCTCTCTATAAAAGCCCGCCAGTCGGGTCCGAGCGTGGGGTTACGTTCCAAACGCCACCTCGCAGTCCGGCGCAACGATCATGTTTTCGACGGTTCTTCCCGCTCCTATGGCCGAACCGGGGAACACCACGCTGCGGGAGATGCGGACATTTGCGCCTATACGGGCGGTTTCGACCCAAGCATGGGAGCCGATGCCGCCCAGCAGGGCGCCCGGCAGCGTGCGGAGATGGCAGCGGCCCGACTGCCGGTCGATATACAGCCGGGAGTCAATATCGAGGGGAGCCGTTCCGTCGATGCAGTCGAAATGGATTGCGGCAAGGGCCTCCGGAGTCCCGATGTCGCGCCAGAAGCAGTCTGCCTCAAGAACCCCGATCCGCCGTCCCCGCTCGATGCCCCGTTTCCAGACCGGAATCACCGAGAAATCATCCTCCTCGAGCAGGTCAAGGAATGAACGCCGATAGAGCGCCGCCCCGATGAACGCCCCGGCCGCCATGAACTCCGAACGCGGCATATCGGCGGGAACGCCGCAGAAGGCATGGGATTGACGATGATAATAGACCGTCCCCCCGCTTTTTTGCGGAACCGCAAGGAGTCCCGCGTCCCAGTCGGTTTGCAGGAAGCGCGCGACAAGGGGTTGCAGGTCGAGGGAATACACGATATCGACATTACAGACGATAAACAGTTCGTCGCCGGCGAGAAAATCCCGGGCGACGAAGAGCCCGCCGCCGGTCCCGCGAATGGCGTCCTTTTCATGGAAGAGCGTAAAGGGATGGACGGAACGTTCTTGAAATGCCGTCATTCGCTCCGTATGGTAATGGGCGTTCACGCCGACCGTGGTAATTCCCTGCGCCGCGAGAAAGCGCAGGGAGCGTTCGAGAAGCGGCGTTCCGCACACCGGGATGAGCGCCTTGGGAGTGGAAGCGGTGAGGGGCATGAGGCGGACGCCGAATCCCGCGGCAAGGATGAATCCTCTCACGACGCCTTCCCGTCGTACAGTATGCCATACGGGAACTGCTCGACATACGGCCGGCGTTCGCGTTGCCACTCGTCGCGCAGGTCGGAGAGCGAAGCGCCCGCGAGCACCGCGCCCCTGAAGCGGTCGCTGCCGGTGAGTATATCGATTGCCGGCTTCACATATTCGTATTCGTAGGGGTCGGTTCGGAACGCGAATTCGCCGTCCGACGAGGCCGCCGCCGCAAGGAGTATCGCCGCCGCGGTTTCCACCGGTTTAAAGGCGCGGAGGTCGGTGACATGCAGTTGAAAACCGCGGCACTTCCTGCCGGCCCATTTTTGAAAGGTCGGGATGAAGTCGTGATCGCGGATACGGCACCCCCGGGACGCCGACTCCTCGAACAATGCCCTGAATTTTTTTATGTCAAGCCACGGCGCGCCGAACAACTCGAACGGACGCGTGGTCCCCCGCCCTTCCGAGAGATTCGTAGCCTCCAGGAGCACCATGCCCGGATAGACAATCGCCGTGTCCTGCGTCGGCATGTTCGGCGATGGCAACACCCAGGGAAGACCGGTATCGGTAAAGAGCGAATTCCGAGAGTACCCCTGCATCCGGACGATGGATACCTCGGCCGAAGGGTAAAAGTGCCGTTGCAGGAGTTGCGCGACCTCGCCGATGGTCAGGCGATAGCAGAGCGGAATGGCGGCACCGCCGACAAAGGAGTAATAGTCCGGCAGAATCATGGGGCCGTCGAAGTCGATCGCCGCGATCGGGTTGGGCCGGTCGAGCACCCAGAGCGGAATTCCCTGTTCGCAACAGGCCTCCATGCAGAGCTTGAGCGTCCACAGGTAGGTATACGGCCGGGCGCCGACATCCTGGAGGTCGAATACGAGCGCGTCAAGCGGGTCCAGCATGGCGGGCGATGGTTTTCTGCTTTGTCCATAGAGGCTGTATACCGGCGCCCGCCTCCCGGCGTCCGTGACGCCCTCCCACTCGATCATGTTATCCTGGGTCTGGCCGAAGAGTCCGTGCTGCGGGCCGAAGATAGCGCCGACCGTGGCGCGCGGATGGTCGGCAAGGGCCTCAATGATATGCCGGAAGGAGGCGGTGATCGAGGCGGCATGACAGACGATGCCGAGTTTTTTCCCGACAAGGGCGCCGGGAAAATCCTGCAAAAAACAGTCGAGGCCGGATCGAACCATGGATGTTTTTCTCAAAAAAAGTTACAAAGCAACAAAGTGACAAAGTAAAAGATAAAAAAAGGAGTCGGAAGTCAAAAGGTCCCTTCCTTCCGCCCGCATTCCCTCATCCCCCGTCTCACGGAGCATAAAAATAGCTTTCAGCGACTATTACTACGGGTTTTATCTCTCACCTGCGCCACGCCACTTGCCAAGAGTGCAGTGCCTGCCTCATGTGCGGGAATAAGTGTATGACCGGGGTTTCCCGTTCAGCGGCGGATCGGCTGATACCGCAGTCCAACGGTGCCGGATTTAAAGGTTTCAGAATTTAATAGTTTAAAATTTATCCTGTTATTGATGCCATTAAAGAGAGGCTTGCCGCTCCCAATGATTACAGGATTGACATTGATCCAATATTCATCGATCAATCCAAGGTCACTTCAATTTTAAAAATCACCTTTCTCATGAGTTCTCCCTCTCTCCTCGTTGCCGTCATAGGCCCGCCTCAAGATTTCCATGTCGATTTTATTCATCCGCAACATTGCCCGCATGACCCTTTGTGATTTTGCAGCATCAGTGTCACCCAGCATCTCGCCCAAGGCGGAGGGGACGATTTGCCACGAGACACCATATTTGTCCTTCAGCCAGCCGCAATTTTGTTTTTCGCCGCCTTCCGATAATTTCTCCCACAGCTCATCGACCTCTTGCTGCGTTGTACAATCTACCGAGAACGATATGGCCGGTGAGAAGGTGAATTGCGGGCCGCCGTTCAGGGCGATAAAATCCTGCCCATTGAGCTGAAAAGTCATCACCATAACCGATCCCTTCGGACCCGGCCCCGCTTCCCTATAGCGTGTAACACCGATGATTTTTGAATTTTTGAAAACGGAGATATAAAAATTCATCGCCTCTTCGGCATTGCCGTTAAACCATAGGAACGGAGTTATTTTGTTCATGAAGTTTCCCTCCACGTTAATCATTATCTTCCCTTACAATCTAATCGTGTCATTAACAAAGCAAAATTCATGCCCCTCCTTAAAACTTTAAAACCCCTGTTTTTATTTTAACCGTTGTCTTCCGCCGTTACGTAACGTATATTCTATAAACTTTTCCTTAGACCGAAGAAATGGGGTGAAAACGGATGAATGGTATCGTAATACGTGAAGATGAGGCTTTCGAACGAGCGCTGCGCCGCTTCAGCAAAACCTGCGAGCGGGCGGGAATCCTTTCCGATATTAAGAAATATCGCCACTACGAAAAACCGAGCGAAGAGCGGAAACGCCGCATCAACTCCTCCAAGCGTAAGCGCATTCGCGATGAAAAACGCGTTTCCTGGAGAAGCGAACGCTAAATCAGCCTGCCCAGGGGCGGGTGAATTTTCACGAGGCTGCTGTGCCTAAGGCGCGGCGGTCTTTTTTATTTTATAGCCTCTTCATCCCCGCAATCGCCCGAAAACCGATGATGCCGCACGCAACCGAGACATTGAGGGAGTTTTTAAAGCCGTAAAGTGGGATTTCGATCAGGGAATCGCACGCTTCGAGCACCTCGCGCGATACGCCGAGCGCCTCATTGCCGAAAACGATGCCAAGCTTTTCAGGGTAGGACGCATCCTGATATGGGAACGATCCGGAGGCGGTTTCGGCCGCCCATACCTGAATCCCCTGTTCTTTCAGGTACCGGACCGCAGTGAGCGCAGTTTCGAATTTTCTCCAGGGAACATAATCGACCGTGCCGAGCGACGTCTTGGCAAGTTTGACATGAGGAGGGGAGGCGGTATAGCCGCACAGGAAGAGCCCGCTGACGCGAAGCGTATCGCAGGTCCGGAATATTGCGCCCACGTTGAAGGCGCTCCGCAGGTTATCGAGGATGATATAGAGCGGATACTTCGACAGTGCGCGGTATTCGTCAAGCGGAATCGCGACATCGCGGCTTCGCACCTCGAAACCGGTTTCCATGTCGCCCTTTTTCAGCCCGCCCCGTCCGCTCACGGCGCCTCGCCCGCCGCCGCGGCCGCGTGGTCGGCCCGGACCAGAAGCCAGCCGCCGAAGAAAAAGAGAAGCGCGGTCGAGGCCATGCCGATGCGGGACGACATCACGCTTTCGGTGCCATGGCCGTGCAGTACTGCGGTAATGATCCCCACCATTGCCGGTCCGATGATGGCGAATCGCCCAACGACATTGTAGAAACCGAAATATTCGGCCGCCTCGGCCTTCGGCACCAACTTGCCGAAATAGGAGCGGCTGAGCGCCTGAACCCCGCCCTGCGCCAAGGCAACGATGCATGCCAGGATGATGAAATGGAACGGTTTGGTGAGAACGAAAACGCCAAGCCCTATTACAAGAAGGTAGATGATAATACCGGTAATAATCATCCGGCGAGGCCCGAAATAGTTCGAAAGCCAGCCGAAAAGAATCGATGACGGTAACGCAACGAACTGTACTGCGAGAAGCGCGATGAGGCTTGTATTGACAGTGACCCCGATCGAAAGCCCGAAATCTTCAGCCATGCGGATAAACGTAACGACACCGTCGTAATAGAGCCAATAGGCCATGAGAAAGAGGAGCAGTTCCCGGCGCTGGATGATTTTTTTCGCGGTATGCCATAGCCGTACAAAGCTATCGGTGATAATGGCCGTGGCGCCCGAAATATGTGCATACCGGCGATATTTTACAAATACAAACAATGGAATCGTGAAAACAATCCACCACGCGCCGACTGAAAGGAATGAGAAGCGTATCGATTGCGCTTGATCATGAAAACCGAAAAAAGAGGGTTTCAGCAGCATGATTAAATTCAAAGCGAACAGCAATCCCCCACCCAGATATCCCATAGCGAACCCGAGTGATGAAACGAAATCCATATCTTTCTTCTCGGCTACATCAACCAGAAGAGAATCGTAAAAAAGGCAGGAGATTGAAAATCCGACATTTGCAACCGCAAAAACGATCAGCGCGAACATCCATTCGCCGCGGGAAATAACGTTGAGCAGACAGGTCGAAACGACGCCGAACAGCATGAAAATGCCAAGCAGCTTTTTTTTATCGCGGCCGGTATCGGCCAACGCACCGAGAAAAAGCGAGAGTACGGCGATAGCGATTCCGGCCGCCGTGTTGCCGATTCCGAGTCGTTCCGTGGAGAGCGTACTATCGCCGTAACACCAGAATTTTTTGAAAAAGACCGGGAAGAACGCCGTCGCAACAGTGGTTATATAAACGGAATTGGCCCAGTCGTACATGCTCCAGGCGATGATCGCGCGGCGGTTGCCGTTCATCAGGTCTTTTTCTCTTTCTTTTCGGCGGCAGGGAAAAGCACGTTATTCAGGATGAGCCGATACCCGGGCGAGTTGCGGTGCAGTTCCAGGAGCGTCGGCTTCGATCCGATCATGTGCTGGTAATCCTCCGGGTCGTGCCCGCCCAGGAAGGCGAACTGCCCCTTGCCGACCACGCCGTGCAGGTAGTTCACCATATCGGTACCGGGCACGTCGGCCAGCACGACGATGCTCTTTTTAATGACCTTGCGGTTGAAGGAGGTCGTGAGGCCGCAATATCCTTTTATAGTCTGCCGGTGGTCCTGCACGAGCATGCTGAGCACCGGATCGAGCTTCGCGGAGAAATCGAACAACTGGAAATCCCGCGCCTCCTTGCGCCTCGGCGTGTTCACCATGTTGACATCGATATTGTCGAAGTTCCCGGCCAGCGGATTGGTTTCGATGTCGAAGTTTTCAAAGGCGAAGCAGTTGGCGTAGTTGAGCTTCTCCCGGTACCGCGGATCCACGCCGTCGCCGTCGTACACGGCATCGACGATGTCGGTCCCGAGCGCTGCGAGGGCGTCGTCAAGCGTGTTCGGCGCGCAGCACATGGCAAAGAGGAAGCCGCCGTTCTCAACGTACCGGTGAATCGCCAGCGCAACCGCCTTCTTGCACTCGCTCACCTTCTTGAATCCAAGTTCCGCGGCGATCCGTTCGAGGTCTGCCTTCTGCCGCAGATACCAGGTAGCGTTGCCATAGCTTGCATAGTACTTGCTGAACTGGCCGGTAAAATCCTCATGGTGAAGGTGCAGCCAGTCGTAATCCACAAGCCTGCCGGCCACGACCTCCTTGTCGTAAACCTTATCGTACGGGATGTCGGCGTAGTCGAGCGCCATGGTCACCGCATCGTCCCACGGCGGCTGTTCGGGCGGCGTATACACCGCGATCCGAGGCGCCTTTTCAAGCGTCACTTTTTCCATGTTGTTGTCCTTGATGATCCCGAGGATCTCGCCCCAGTCGCCCCCGCCGATGGCGCCGGCCGACACGCCGACCGTGCGGCACTGCACCGCAAACTCGTCGTCGACGACCTCGGCGGCGAACGAACCGCCGCGGTAGTTGAGCAGCCAGTACACCTTGACGCCCTGTTTGAGCATTTTGTAAACAATGCCGTAGGCCTTGAGGTGGTCGGTCTGCGCGTCGTCCATGGGGATGAGGAGCATGGCGTGCAGGGGCATGGCGGCGATGAGGGCGGGCAGAAACGCACGGATCAGCCGGCCGGGCGAAAAGCGACGGCCCGGACGGACGGTCATGGAACGGCCCTCAGTGCGGCGTAACGACACGAATGTTAAGCTCCCTGAGTTGCTCGTCGCTCACTGTGGCGGGCGCCTTCATCATGAGGTCCTGGGCGCGCTGGTTCATGGGGAATGCGGTCACCTCGCGGATGTTGGGTTCGTCCGCCAGAAGCATGACGATGCGCTCAACGCCCGGGGCGATGCCGCCGTGGGGAGGCGCGCCGTAGCGGAAGGCGCTCAGCATGCCGGCGAATCCGGCCTCCACCTCTTTCTTCGCGTACCCGGCGATCTCGAATGCCTTGTACATAATGTCGGCCCGGTGGTTGCGGATCGCGCCGCTTGACAGCTCGACGCCGTTGCAGACGATGTCGTACTGCCAGGCGAAGATATCGAGCGGCTTTGTGCCGAGCAATGCCTCCATGCCCCCCTGCGGCATGGAAAACGGATTATGCGAAAAGTCAATGCGCCTGCGTTCCTCGTTCCACTCGAACATCGGGAAATCGGTGATCCAGCAGAACCGGAACGCGTCTTTCTCTATTATGTCAAGTTCCCGCCCGAGTTTCGTCCGAAGTTCCCCGGCCAGACGGTTCGTCGTTTTCTCCTCGCTGCACACGAAGAACGCCACGTCGCCCGTCGAGACGTCGAGACGCCACGCAAGCTCTTTGAGTTTGTCTTCGGAAAGGTACTTGGCGATCGGGCCCTTGACCTCCCCTTCGGTCCAGGTGAGGTAGGCGAGTCCCTGCGACCCGAGCGACTGCGCGAACTCCAGCATCCGGTCGAAGAACGAGCGCGGCTGCGCCGCCCCGTCCTTTACAGCGATGGCCCGCACCACGCCGCCGCCCGCGACCGCCGTGTCGAATAGTTTGAATCCGGATCCGACAAAAAGCCCCGACACATCGGTAATGACGAGCGGGTTGCGCAGATCGGGTTTATCGGTGCCATAGTTGATCATGGCCTCGCGGTACGGGATGCGGCGAAAGGGCGGCGCATCCATCAGCCACGGGGAAAAGGCGGGGAACAGGCTGCCGAAGAGCCGTTCGACGACCGAGAAAATTTCGTCCTGCGTGGCGAAGGACATCTCGATGTCAAGCTGGTAGAATTCGCCCGGCGACCGGTCGGCGCGGGCGTCCTCGTCCCGGAAACACGGGGCGATCTGGAAGTAGCGGTCGAATCCGGCCACCATGAGCAACTGCTTGAACTGCTGCGGCGCCTGCGGCAATGCATAGAACATGCCGGGATGCAGCCGGGAGGGCACCAGGAAATCCCGCGCCCCCTCGGGCGAGGAACTCGTGAGAATCGGCGTCTGGAATTCGTTGAAGTTCAGCTCTCCCATGACCTTTCGCATGTGGGCGATGACCCGGGACCGGAGCAGGATGTTGCGGTGCGGCACGCTGCGCCGGAGATCGAGGTACCGGTAGGCAAGCCGCATCTCTTCGGGCGCCGGATCTTCCGGAAAGACGGAAAAAGGAGTGATGTCGGCCGGCCCGAGCACCTCGAAGTCATCCGCCGTAAGCTCCACCTCCCCGGTCGGAAGTTTGGGATTCACGGTCTCGGGCGATCGCACCCCCACCGTGCCGTCGAACCGCACCACCGTCTCCTTGGGAAGATGGGCCATCCCTCGCTGGAATTCCCTGTCGGGATGGATCACCACCTGCGTGAGGCCGTAATGGTCGCGCAAATCGATGAACAGCACCCCTCCATGGTCGCGCCGGCTGTGGATCCAGCCGGAAAGGCGCGCCTGCAGGCCGATGTGCTCAGGGCGCAATTCGTTGCAGGTGTGGGTGCGATACGGGTGCATGCACGGGATCCATTTCGTTGAAGAGGTGGCAGACGATAGGGTCAAAAAAATACATTGCGGTTTGCTGAAAATAAGCGCCCGGCCGGGAAATCGCCCATCGTACCGGGCGGGGCAATCGCTCCCTTTTTTCCCTTAAAAAAATCTCTCCCGGCATCCTCGTATCCACGCCGCATACTCCCGGTCGCTTACGGCGCCGTGTTCGAGAAGCCATCCCCGCAGGAATATCCGGAGCGCGCCGGGATTGAGTCGCCCGGCTTCAAAATCATCGAGAAAGCGCACGAACCTCGCGGCCGCGACCTCATGCTCCGACTGGTGAAGGGAAAAAGTGGGAAACCGGTAGTGCCGCATGAGGCGCTCCTCAGAATCGAAATGGAAGAGCAGATAGCCTTCAATTTCCAGGAGCAGCGCGGCAAGCGCCGACCGGTCGGTAACGGCGGACGACTGCTCGATCCGGTCGAACAGCGCAAAAAGATATTGATGCTGCTCATCCATCTCGGGCAGGCCGGGAAGTGCATGTTCATCCGGAATCGGCATAGGCTGACATTATTCCAATCAGGGAAAGATAGAAATTTTTCAGGAAGAGATGCAAGGAAGGTGAATCGAGCTATGAAGAAAATCGGCGCGGTTGCCGCACCCCTCGATGAATTTGTATATTTATTCCGGCGATGGAGTTCGCCGTTAAACGCCATATCGAGGGCTAATGACTCCTACTGGTACATACATCAGTAGGAGTCTTTTTTTATTTGATGAGAAAATCAACGATAGTTGAAATAAGGATAAAAACCATGAAAATCAGCAAGCAATTGCATGAGAAGTGCTTGATTCAAGGGGTAATCTCATAGTTGAAGTCGATGAGACACTTGAAAACGGCATTAGAGGTCGGTAGCCATGTATAAGAAAATACTCTCCGCATTCGACGGTTCCGATGGTTCTAAAACCGCACTTGAGCGGGCATTCAGGGTTGCCCAGGAATATGACGCCCTGATAACGATGGTATGGGTGCGAGGTCCGCTTCCTCACCATGCAACGACGATGGGAGAGGTTGAGGATGAAAAAGAGGCGGCGGAAGAGTATTTTACCCGGCTTAAAATTCATGCCGAACGATTGGCAGTCGAAAGAAACATGATCGTGAAAACGGTTTGCCTTAAAGGCAACGCGGCGCACGAAATCATCAAATATGCGGAGATCAATGGTTTCGACCTCATCGTCATAGGCCAAGTCGGCCATTCCGGCTTTTTCGGAAGGGTTCTCGGTCCGACAGCGGACCGCATCAGTGAAACCGCCCATTGTGATGTTTTGATCGTAAGGAGAATCGACAGAAAATAACGAGATTTGATCCACAGTTCTGAGCGATGGGGTTCCGCCTTAACCGCCATATCTTGGATACCTGAGATATGGATGATGACTCCTGCAGTATCTCCTTATTTTTCGACTCTTATTTCAGGCGGGAGAAATCATGCATATCGATGCAATTCCATTAGTAACAGGGTTTTTGATTTTTTTCTCAAGCATCATCTCGCTCCGCCTCGGCATCTCGGTTGCCATCGTTGAGATGCTTCTGGGATCCGTGGCCGGGAATTTCGGCCTTCGTTCCGAAGCATGGATGCAATACCTGGCCGGCTTCGGCGGTATCATCCTCACCTTTCTTGCCGGCACTGAAATCGATACGGGAATGATGCGCAAGACACTGAAGCAAAGCCTCTTGATGGGAGGAATTTCCTTTCTTATCCCGTTCGCAGCCGTAGGGAGTGCAGCGCATTTTATTCTTCATTGGACGGCACGAGCTTCATTGATAGCGGGAATAGCACTTTCAACTACATCGCTTGCGGTCGTCTATTCAGTGCTTGTGGAAAGCGATCTTTCGGATACGAAAATCGGGAAATTGCTTATGTCCTCGACGTTCGTTACGGATATGGGAACGGCGCTGGCTCTGAGCGTGATATTCATAAAACCGACGTGGTACACCCTGCTTTTTTATGTCGTATCAACGGCGGTGATTGTATTCGCCGCGCTTTTTTCGCATTATCTTTTTAATCACGGCGCTTTTAAAAATAAAGTGGTGGAGTCGGAAATAAAGTATCTATTCCTGCTCTTGCTGATACTGATTTTCTTCGCCAACCTCGGCGAGAGTCATGCCGTTCTACCAGCGTTCCTTCTAGGTTTGTTCATGTCAAGATACTTCGGCAAGGCATCCGATCACCATCTGGTGATCAAGCGGCTCCGGACGGTAGCCTATGCGATAATAACCCCGATTTTTTTCATTGTCGGCGGTCTCAGAATCTCCTTCCCGATGATTTGTGCCGGTATTGGACTATTCGTCCTGTTTTTCGCCCTGAAAATCGCCACAAAGTTTCTTGGCGTTTATTTCCTGGCGAAGAAATACATTCCAACCGGGAGCATGTATACGACACTGCTCATGAGCACGGGACTGACCTTTGGAACGATTTCAAGTCTTTTCGGTTTGCAAGCAGGGATCATCACCCAGCCCCAATATTCGATCCTTGTGGGCGTGGTGGTTGCCAGCGCCGTGATACCGACTTTTATCGCGCAGAAATGGTTCCGGCCGGCGGAGGATGAAATTATACCGGAAGAGTAAGGTGCAATTAATGGGGGGAGGGCCCAGCAGGACGTTTTAAAGCCGTTTGATTGCCCTTTTATAGCCGTCTTATGGCCCTTTTATCCCGCCTGTTTTCGGCTGCTTTTGCTGAATTAAAAACGACTCAAACATTTCCTGAGTCTTGAGCGCTACTGTGTTCCTCTGTCTCGATATCATTTATGTTTTGCCGCGTAAATGATAGTATCCCTGCTTTAACGGCGCCACTAAGAGCTTATCCATAAATAAAAGTTGTTTGTCTGAAACATATCATCGCACAGGCGAGTTGAATAAGTCCTTCATAACTACGAGCTAATTTTTCAAAACGGACCAGCAATTTCCGATATCGATTAAGCCATGAATGACATCGCTCGACCACCCACCGGCGGGCTTTATACTTCGGATTTTTGCGTTTCATTTCGATTTCCTCACCCCGCTGTTTGATATGCGGAATGTAGCGTCGATTCAAGCATTCTTTCAACGCAGGTTCACCGCTGTATCCTTTATCAGCACACAAATGATGCGTTCGCCTTTGCTTCGTTTTCGGACGCTTTACCACAATGTTGTTCAACGTTTCAGGAAGTAATTTCATGTCGTGAGTCTGGGCTCCGCTGACGATGATCGACAGTGGGATTCCACGGCCGTCTACGAGAACGCTTCGCTTGGTTCCTTTTTTTTCCCCGATCTGTGGGATTTGGCCCCACCTCCTCAATTGCCAGTGGTGCCTTGTTCATTGAACCATCAATACTTTGCCATCTCCAGGCGATTCCTTCCATCTCATCGTACTCGGCAAGGCCTGCTTTCCAAAGTTTTTCAAATAATCCGGCAGCCTGCCATTCAAGAAAATATCGGTGGAGCGCACTTGCGCTGCCAAAACGCTCTTTGGGCGCAGCTTTCCATTGTATTCCCGTGCGCAATACGTATACAATGCCTTCAAGCACCTTTCTTGGAGGAATTGGCTTCCTTCCTCCTCCGGGGTCGCGTATATACTTCCGTTTCCGGTTCCTCTGTTTCTTGGGTATGTATGGCTCAACCTTTTCCCAAAATTCATCAGAAATATCCCATGAATACAGCCGTTTCGACGCGTTTTCATCCATGCACTAAATATGATAAATGCCAACCTCAATGTCAATATTATTTATGGATAAGCTCTAAAAGGTCTTCTCCGTTTTTAGCATATTGAATCTGGTTACGGCTTATTACATGCCTTCCATCCATATATTTCCAGGCTTCTCTTTTCAAAACCGGGAAATTTGGAATAATAATTGCTTCCTTGATTTTCATTTTTAAATACGAACCGTTACTATCAAATTCATCCGGGGGCAAGGAAAGTATGAAAAACGGCTTCCTGTTTCGAAACATATTATATGTGCTTTTAGGCCTTATCATTATTTTCCCGATCGGTCGAACTTGCCTCCATGCAGGTCCTCAGCAGAAAAAGAATGTCATACTAGGGGCTGCCGCTCCTCCGAATCTGCCGAACCCAGGCTCAATGGGAACCATCTTTGCCGAAATCGCCGCAAAGACGGTCCCAACGGTAGTCTCGGTAATCCCTACCAAAATCGACACAGTTCTCATTTATAATAATCCTTTCTACAATTTCTTCGGCGATACCTCGGAAAATAACCCCTTCAACTTCTTCTTTGGCTCCCCGCACGGCGGCGGAGGCGGCCCCCAGGTCAGAAAGGAACAGCACCGGGAGCAGGCGCTCGGCGCCGGAGTGATCATCTCGCCGGACGGCCTGATTCTTTCCAATAATCATGTAGTCAAAGGGGCGAGCGAAATAGAGGTTCGGTTGAGCGATGGACGAAGTTTCGCCGCAACCATCGTTGGTACCGACTCACTTACGGATATCGCGGTAATCCGGATCAAGGAGAAGGTAGATAATCTCCCTACTGCCTACCTCGGCAACTCTGATAGCTTACGTCCGGGAGACTGGGTGCTGGCCGTCGGCAACCCCTTCTCCTTCATTTCGACGGTAACCGTGGGAGTGGTCTCGGCGCTCAACCGCCAGGTGGAGAGTCCAACCATGTATGAAAATTTTATACAGACCGATGCGGCCATCAATCCGGGCAATTCCGGGGGCGCACTTGTGAATATCAGGGGTGAGCTGGTCGGGATCAACACGTTGATTTACACGCAGACCGGCGGATTCATGGGAATCGGATTTGCCGTTCCCATCAACATGGCCCGTCATGACGCCGAAGAGCTTGTCACTACCGGCAAGGTCATCAGGGGGTGGATCGGGGTCTCGATCCAGGATATTACCCCTGCCATTCAAGAAGCCATGGGCTTGCAGGATCGCAAAGGCGCCCTCGTCTCGGCGGTGGTAAAGGGTGAACCGGCCGATCGCGCAGGCCTGCGCAGCGGCGACGTGATCGTTTCCATCGACAATCAGCCGGTCGCAGACGGCAACGACCTTCGGATCCGTGTCGCCGATATTGAACCGGGTGCTACGGTCCCGATATCGGTCATAAGGCAGGGAAAGAGTCTCAATCTGACGATTACCGTCGCCGAACGGACGGCAATGAAAATCGCGGAAGGGGAACATAAACCTTCGGCTGCCCGGAATCAGGAAATGAAGACCCCGCAGGCGTTCGGCATGGATATAGCCGGCCTGACGCCGGAACTGCGCCACAAGTATGCAATTGCCGCCGACGTCGCCGGGGTGGTCGTCACGGGCGTAGCCGCTTCCGTGGGAGACGAACGTGCCGGATTGAAGGCCGGCGATGTGATTGAGCAGGTTAAAATCCGCAGTGGTGATTTTCAGGATGTACGGTCAATTGACCAGCTTATAACCATTGCCGAAGGAGTAAAAAATGATACCCCGGTCATTGTGCTGATTGCACGGGGAAACGCTACATTTTTCGTCGCCTTTAAAACCCCATAGCGGCAGGAGACCGGGAAGGCCGGGCAGATGCGATTTCACCGAAATCTTGATCGCCGTCAGATCCACGGCGAGAATGCCGATCTCCGTAGCGCCATAAAAAAGGGAGCTGAGTCTGAAGGCGCTCAAAACATCTAACAATACCGTGATCGGGATCATCCTGGTTCTGGCTGCCCTGCGCTTTTGCGCCGAATGCGCGGAGCAAAAAATTCCCGCCGGGCCGAATGGCGCTTTGCCGGTTGTTCTTGAACGGAGCGATACGCTCTGTGTCGTTACCCATCACCGCATCATCATCGACGGGAAAGATCTCCGCTATACCGCCACCGCCGGACGCCTGGCGGTAGACGACTCTGCAGGTCGTCCCGCCGCTTTCATTTTTTTTACAAGCTATGAATGTGAGCCGGGCGGCGCTCCCAACACACGGCCTATCACCTTCGCCTTTAACGGCGGTCCTGGAGCATCCTCGATGTGGCTCCATCTCGGCGCGGCCGGACCCTGGCGGACGCTTTTCGGAGCGGATGGGACGGAGCTTCCGGCGATTGATTCCCTTGTTGTCAACAATTGCACCTGGCTCCCGTTTACGGACCTTGTGTTCGTCGATCCGGTCGGCACCGGGTACAGCAGGGCCGCTCCGGGGAGCGACCCGGATATGTTCTTCACCGTAAATAGCGACATCCGGATCATGGCGCAGTTCCTTCAGAGTTATCTCAGCCGGTACGAACGGTGGCCGTCGCCCAAATTCCTGGCCGGGGAAAGTTACGGCGCGACAAGAGCCTCCGGTCTCGGCGAATATCTGCAGAACGCAATGAACATGGCGCTTGACGGCATCATACTTATCTCCGCTGCGCTGGATTTCCAGGCAATCTCTTTCGAGCCGGACAATGACCTTGCCTATGTGCTGGCCCTGCCCTCTTATACGGCGGCGGCATGGTACCATAAGCGCCTGGGGCCCGATCTCCAGAAAATCGGTCTCGAACCATGCATTGCAGCCGCCGAGCAATGGACGCGGAAAAGTTACCTTCCCCGCCTATTCCGGGGAAACACGCCGGCGGAACAACGTAACAGTGGTGACATCGACTCGCTGGCGGCGTTTACCGGACTTTCACCGCTTTATATTCGCGAGCGGGAACAGAGGATCGATGCCTTCGGTTTTGCCTCGCATCTGTTTGCGGACCGGCTCGCCATGGTCGGGATACTTGACAGCAGGATAGTCGCGGGGGCGACCTCACGAGGGAGCAGGTACGGCTATACCGATCCGTCGCTGTTCATCCCGGCGGGTCCCCTGACGGCGCTCATCAATAATTACCTGCGAAGAGACCTGGCCTATGCGTCTCCTCTGGAATATGTGGCGATTTCCGATGAGATCAACCGGAAATGGCGATGGTCGGAATCATCGGAGCAGGGTTATTTGAATATGATTCCTTCCCTGCGGAATGCGATGAGCGTCAACGGCCGCCTGCGGCTGTTCGCAGCCATGGGATATTTCGATCTGGCAACTCCCTATCTTTCACAACGGTATGCTCTGGAACACATCGGCGGCGACAGCACCATACGCTCCCGCATCACCATCGTCTGCTATCCGGCCGGACATCAGGTGTATACGCATCCGCCCTCCCTCCGCAAGCTCACCGGAGATGTGGAAGCGTTCGTTGCGCATAAGTAATGTTGCATCGATTGCCTCCCGGAGATAACCAAACTTTGCATTTTCCACCAGTCATTATCCGCCCTCGTGGTTTTAATCGCCGCGGTAATTCCCAACCCCACCATTGTCGTTACAACTACGCCTATCATCACTACACCCATGACACCCGCCTCGTTTGCCATACCGTACCTTCCATCACCCTATCCGCCGTTGGAATAAACAGACCTCCACTCCCCCCCTCCCACATCCCTTTGAAGAATGATTCGACTCCCCGCCATCCGTCCGGAGCGGTGTACCGAGCGACGTGGTCCCCTTTCAACGATTATTTTTTCTTTTTGTAAACGACATATATGGCCTTTTGAAATACCCGATCCAACTCCTTTGGATCATTAATAAGGCCGGATTCAACTTTTGATGCCATTTCGTTTATCTCGCCTACTGCCTCATTTATTTCCGCCTTGTCCGAAACGCCGGTATGGGCCGCCATAAGCTTTATAAAAGAACCCGCTCTCCTGATTTCCGAAGCGGCCCCGACGTGATCGTTTTCCCGCAGTTTTGACAATGCCTCATCGAAATGATATTTATACGCATCTTCGAAAATCGATTTAACGCGAATTTCGACGGGAATCATCGTGTATTTATTATCAATAACCTTGAACACGCTGGACGTTACGGCATCAAATCTGGCAATGTCGTTCTTTTTGCCTTTTACTATGCCTTTCGCCAGCGTTTCAATTTGTTTTGACGCGATGGAAAGACGATGCGCCTGGAAAGCAAGAAATGAATTACCCCTTTTCAATTCAGAAGAGGCTTTCGAATATTCACCTTTTTGGAGGTATTCCTTGGCAAGAGCAAAGTGATACTGCGGCGCTTCCATGTAGACCGCCCAATCGGCGTCGTCAACTGGAATCCACAGGTCAGATCCGGTATCGGATGCCGGTACCGACGGTTTCGGTTCGGTGGAATAAGCGGAACAAATGACAGCGAAAACGCCCATAACGGCAATGAAAAAAGATTTGGCGGAAAACATGGTGAAATCTCCTTCTGAATTTGGGAACCTCCAATAAATGTTCTGTTCAACTCTACACAATTTAGCAAAACTAGCAAAACCTATGCCACTGCGCGTTTTTACGTTAAATAAAGTCCACTTAAAGAGAATGATGGTGGCGGGCGCTGTGTGCAATGGCATAGAATTTAATTATGGAGATGGTGGATGTTCGGGTATGTCTGGCAACCGGGATAGTGGAGGGTGCATCGTCACGAACGGGATATTTTTATTCGATAGAGCATCACCGGTAACGGCTTAGGTACATGTCCAAAGAGGTTCGATTTAAGGATTATCGGCAAGGAAAGTTCAAGAATGGAGCTGCCGTTCGCATTTTTGACAATGAAGGCGTCAAGCACCTGAAGTCACAATTTCAGGGATTTAACCATCTAATATAATGAGACTGAGGAGCCTTTCCGACAGACCGGTGAGAGGAGATGAGATTACCGGGTTAACCTGTGTTGGATCGTGAAGACGTCGCATGTTTAGGTCGTATGATGAAATATTCGACGAGGCCCATCTCAGATCAATAACCGGTAAGGTGCTGTGCAATATCAAGTAACCTGCTTTAAGGAGGCGGTATGAAATATTTGCTTATAATATTTCCGATTTTCGCGCTGATGCTGGTCTGTACGGCTTTTTCCCAGAACAAACCGTGCGCGGTCCAGTCATGGGGCGACAGCATTCACCAATGTGCGGCTGCTCACCAAGGCATGACAAAGGGAGCTTTGATGTGTAGATGGCATGGAATGGGCGCCCTTAAAGGGTGCATGTTGCCGTTTCACCATCAGTTCAGGCGCCACATGATGTTCCATCGGGGGCTGTTTTTCGCGTTCCTGCTGGTGATGGCGCTGGTGAATATTCTGTTGACGGTTCTGGTGTGCGTTGACATGGCCGCTCTGGGTCGTTTCAACGCCCTGTGGGTACCCGTCCTCCTGCTTTTCGGCATAGCGGGTACCGCACTCTATGCGCTATTCCGCATCGGAGACCAAATCAAGGAGGCCGGTAAACCAAGAGGCTGACCGTTCATAAATGACTTCTTCCATTCGAAGGATAGAGGGGAAGGAGCTATGGCAAAATCGGCAGGCAGTCATTCTCTGATTTAAAGGGGCGGCCTGAGGGAAGCGCCCCTTCTCTGTATATCTTCCGCAGGGGTATTGAAGTAGAAATCCTTTACTTTGTCACTCCGTCACCTTTTATACAGATTTGAAACCACCATCCTGAACTTGCCGTTCTTTCCCGGAGCGATCCCGGACACTTTTTTTACCTCAATCCGCATGGCCCTCCGGGTCTGCTCCCTGAGCATGGCGATAAGCTTGGACTCTTCCGCGTCATTGAACTCCGGATCCGGCACGACCAGAACGGTCACCGCATCGATTGAATCCTGGATAACCTGGGCGATTTGAATGCCGGAAAGGGATTTAAAAACACCGGGGAGAGTATTCAACCGGCGGCCGTCCGGCGTGACAATTGCATCTTCGATCCTGCCGACGATGGAGCGAACCTGCGGGAAATGCCGGCCGCATCCGCAGGGGGAGGGGCTTCCGGGCAGATCAACGGTGTCGCCGGTCCGGTAGCGGATGAGCGGCATGACACGATTCAAAAACCCGGTCCCGACCACTTCGTGATGCCGTATCCCGTTTTCGTCAACCCCTGCCGGAAGAAATTCCGCGATCCCGTAATCGGGAAACAGATGATATCTGCCCTCCTCACAGGTGCCTATGAAAATCACCCGTTCGAACTGCCCGTACCAGTCGAATATTCCCGCTCCGAACGCCGTAGCAACCTTCTCGCGCTCAAAATCGAAGAAGGTTTCCGATGAGGTGACGATTCCTTTCAGCGAGGGGAGAGCTATCCTGCGACCCGCCGCGGCGGCATACTGGCTCAGCGAGAAGATCGCGGAGGGAAAGGCATAGATGACATGGGGGTCGAATCGTTCGAGCTCCGCCAGATAGGAGGGGGCCGAAGCCTCGGAAATATGATAGGAGGAGAACCACATCTCGCGTTCCCAGGCATCGTACCGCCAGAAGGGAGGGGCGGTCTGCTCCGCCGGAACGATCATATCGCCGCGAAGAAGCGCGCATCGACCATCGCGTGCAGGTAAACCGGCCCAGCGGAACTGGCGCTGCGCAAAGGCATGCTCAAGATGGATCAGTTGGATGTCCATCTTCAGTTTCAGGCTGGCCCCGGTCGTGCCGCTGGTGGAACCGGTCACGAGCGTTCTGCCCCGGTAGTTCGAGGCAAAAAAATCACGGAAATTACGGCGAACGGTCTCCTTGTCGATGAGAGGCAGCAAAGAGAGGTCGTCAAGGCTCTTGAGGTCGCCCGGATGGAAACCGATTTCCGCGAATTTCTTTTTATAATACGGGACATGCCGATGGGCATGGGCGATGAGCGCCGCCACCTTCCGGTATTGCAGTTCCCGGAGCTGTTCCTCGTTCATGGCCTCGGCCGCGAGAATCGTTCTATTCAGGGCTCCGGGATGCAGCCCGTTGCGCGCCAACGCATAGCCGAACCCCTTGATCGTCAAAAAGGCATTCTGAAGGGCTATCGGCAGCCGCTTATAGTATGTGGATGAGAAAACCTTACTCATGGCGTTCCTTCCGGTTGCATATCATCCCCATGATATGGATTATAGTTTCCGTCACCGCGAACCGTAGCGATTAAAATTCTAATGGGTTTTCCTGGTATAAATATCAGCCCAAACGGTATCCCCGGCCATGAATATCCACCCCAGATTCTCCTTGAAAGACTTGGTTTGCTGTTCGGATAATTTAACGATTTTATTCAACATTTCACCAGCGCCGGGTCGTCGTTACTTCCACATAAACGGCCATTTCACTATCGTTTGTCGCATTAGCCTTTGCAATTTTCGCCTTTCCCAATAAAACAGTGGAAGTGGAATCCGACGGCAAAAACAGTAACAGCGACACAAACTAAAACAACAAAGGCAAGCACATTACAACGATGAAACGAATTCATACCTTCTCCTTTCAGAAAAAATTAATCGTCATGGACCGCGATCTCTCCTGCTTCCAGTCCACCTCGCTTTTTACGCAATGTCTTTTCAATCAATTTCCATGGCTGGCATTTTTAGCGCGGTTTCGTAATACCATAGTTCGAATTATGGGAAGAACGTAGATGCAAAAACCGATGAGCAGAAGTATCGCGGGAATTACCCACAGTGCAAAGTATGCAAAATCAAACATACTTTCACCTCCTTCACTCGGATTTTAAAGATCAACACCTACCATACATACAGTCCGACTATTCAACGGGTTTACGGTCCGCTTCATCAATTACATTCTCTAAAATATGGGAAATAAAATTTGAAGTCCGCCATAAAAGCTTCTTCATTTGCAAAAGTTCCCTGGTTGAAACCGCGCCGCATTTTACTCTTTTCGATAATAACTCCGGTATTCTTTCCTCTATGAACTCTTTTTTAGCGGTGGCTTTCATTATTTCAATCCCTTCCTTATCCATAGTTTCGTCAAGCAGCCTTTTTTGACCGCATAAAATACCCCCGACCGTAACTCCATGGGCGATTATCGGCGTAATGACATCAAGGAGTCCCCACGCGCACCAATAATCGCATGGTTTCCCGATTTGCGCCGCGCTCCGAAGCCGTTGCTTGTCACATTCGATGCAGGTATGATTCATTCCCAATTCAAAGCGGATATACATGCAAAATTCCTCATATGATTCAAGCATATCAAGGTGCCTGCTGCCATTTGAATCGAGTATGGTATACCCCGCGGGCCAACTCTTGAAAAAGGAGGAAAACAAGCCCTCTAAAAAAACGTTGAGGTCTCCTATGCTGGTACGAAATATTTCAAAATACTCCGGCATCGTGTCGTCTCAATGGCTTTTGCTTGAGTAATCAAAAATGGAAGGAACTATTCCCCATTACGCCCCATTTCCAGTCTCTTCCTGGCCTCCCTTTTTCCGATTCTCCTTACCGCCAAAATATTCGCAAGCGTCTTCTTTCTCACCTTCAATCTGCCTTTTTTGTGTTCCATGATAAACACGTTATTTTTTGAAACATTGATGAGCGTGGCGAACTCCGGCTGACTTAAACCCAGCTTCTCACGAAGCTTCACAATGCTTTTGGCTGTTATTCGCACTTTTCCCGCTACTTCAGAAGATAGCTCTTCTTCCGGAACCGTTTTCTTCCGAATGGATAAAAGCCGTTCGTTCTCAGCTTCCAGGACGGCTATTCTTTTTTTAAGGTCGGCAACCGTCTTTTTGAGTTCAACACTGAAAGCATGGATGGGGGTGACCGACGATTTGATTTCCCGGCGACTGATACGTTGGATTTCCCGCTTCAGAGACTGGGCAAGGTTGGGCATTGGCAAAGTCCTTTCAGCTTGGAATGAGTTATAGGAAACTACCTGAATTGATTCTACGAAATCCGGCTATTCAATATAAATAAACTCACACCGCAAATCACATTATTTTTCGGAGCGACCAGCGACAATTATCATTCATCATCGGTGGAATCCCGGCTCACGGCGTGATGACAGCAGCACCCGTCAGCTCGTCAGCCGGCGAGCGGCAGATGAGCGGTTGGCCTTGGATGAGAGAATTGGATTTGTAGAATCAGCGGAAGAGGGACAACCGGGAGGCGCTCCCGTCGAACGCGCCCCCTTTATATCTGAGAATAATCATCCGTCTGCCGGAAGAGAGGAATCCTGCACGGTCAAGCTTTGGGCTTAGCAGCTTCCTTGATGTGGTCGCCGATCCTGAAGAGTGCGTAGAGCGCCGTGCCCGCTATCCCGAATAGCAGCAGTACAGGCACCCACAGGGCGTTGAAACGACCCAGAGCGGCCATGTCAACACACACCAGAACCGTCAACAGAATATTCACCAGCGCCATCGCCAGCAGGAACGCGAAAAACAACCCCCGATGAAACATCATGTGGCGCCCGAAGTTATGCTGAAACGTCATCCGGCCCTCTCTCATGCCCTGCATCCTGTGCCAGGACCCATCATCCCGTGCCAGGCTCCCATCATTCCATGCCTTTCACCGCCCCATGCACCCTTTGCCATCCCTTCATGGCCGGGCATCATCTGGTGCATACTGTCGCCACCGCACTGAGCCGGGGTTGGTTTGTCCTGAGAAAAAGTCACGCAGACAAGCGTCAGCGCGAGAATTGAACATCCCATGAGCACATATTTCATACCGCCTCCTTGAAGTTTATGAAGTGTAACCGGGCACTGGTGCCCCCACCTTTGAAGTACACGGGTATTCTTTGATTTTTGTACTCCATTTCACCGTCAGCACAACGGTTACCCATCACTCCCCGGCTACGGTTTAACCAGGCCACCCCACTTACAATGACCGGTCGATTACACCCTGTTAGATCGTTGAATCCGTGAAATTGTGACTATCGTGGAATAGAAAACGCTGGCGTCGGTACCTCCCGCCGCCCGAACAAGGTGTTTTCTTGACGAAATGGTGGTAAAAACCGGTGGATGAGAGACTGTTTAGTATTGTTTGTGCACAGGCAGGCCCGAGGTGGATATCTCGCTGCTGCCGGAAGACTTGCCCTTCAACGCAAACGCCGCGCCTACCCCGGCTACGACGACGCCACCCGCGGTATATTTAATCCAGCCTTTCGAACCGGGCTTCAGAACATACTTATCGACCTTCTTCGGATCAGTGGTCCATTTGTAGGAGAAGAGTATGACGTTCGCCTGATCGCTGACATGGATATCCGGGATATTATCGAGAAAAAACGTTACCCGGACTTGATTATGAAATTCCGGGATGAGTCCCCTGATATCTTTATTAACGTCTATTTTGTGCTGCTCAACGGTAAATTTTTGAATGGGCGGCTCCGCAACCGAGGGAATGGGAGCCGCGGGAGCTTTGGTATCGTTGAATTCAAAAATGATCTTTTTTTCCGGCTGCTTGACCTCATAAAAGTAACTGACCGGCTTCTCCTTGAAAATGAAGTAGCCGCTGACGACGATCTCATCGGTCTTATTGCCCGGCTCGTGAGAAATCTGAATTCCTTCGATCGAGGTATTCTGTATTTCGCTCTCAGAAGACGCTTCGACATGCTTTTTCGGAGCGGTAACCATGTTCATGGTCGGCGACGATACGGGGGACGGAGGAGTTGCCGGCGAAATTTTCACGGCACTGTCGGGACCCTTTGCCGGGGGCGTCGATCCGGTGGGCTGGGCTCCGACAGGGGCGATGGAGAAACAAAACAGAGAGACAAACCAGAGTCCTGCGCGGCATTTACTCATGTTCATGGCGCCCTGCCTTCGAAAGTTCACATCCTGATAAGCAGCATGGCTTATCATAGTATGACAATATTAAAATAACCCATAGGGAAACCAATGTCAATACCGGGCGTCCGTTTGCCGCACTCACTTCTCGGCCACCACAAACCCGATGCAATACTCCCCTTCATGGGTTATGGAGAGGTGGAAGGCGGCAATGCCCTCACGGGCGATCCCCTGCCCAAGCCGGTCGCAGCATACCTCCAGCACCGGCCGGCCGCCGCCCGGAATCGCGGTGATCTGAACGCTTTTCCATGACGATAATCTCTGGCACGACAATGGCAATGCCTTATAGAATGCCTCTTTTGCCGCCCACCGGCCGGCGAAATGAACCGCCGCATCAGCCCTCCCACTGCAGAAATCGATTTCCGCATCGGTAAATATTTTCCTCAGGAACCGGTCGCCGTATTTCCGGATCATTTCGCGGATACGGCCGATGGACGCGATGTCGGTCCCGATGCCTATGATCATGCCCCCCCCCTGCCCTGAAAACCGCCGCGTTCTCCTTAATGGACGAATACCAGAAAATAAATTGCATGACCGCTTTCCTGCCGCCTCCACGTATTTTTTCAGAATCATGATCGTCCCTACTGTCGGCTTTGTCCTGCTCTGCTACACCGCCTGCCTGGCGATACTTTTCTTCGGTCTGGCAAAAACCGTTCAAAAACCGCCGCCGATGTCAGGCGCCATGCCCGGCGTTTCCATCGTCATCCCGTTCAAAAATGAAGCCGCAAACCTCGAAAAGCTGCTGGACTCCCTTGCCTCTCAACACTATGATGGACCTTATGAGGTTATTCTCGTAAATGACTGTTCAACAGACCGTTATAAAGATGTTATTTCCCTGCACCGTCTGAGTTGCCCGATTAGAATCCTCGATTCCGTCTTTTCCGCCGACCGTGGGCTCTCCAGCAAGCAACAGGCGCTCGACCTCGGCATCCGGGGAGCCGCCTTCGACTGGATCGCCCTGACCGATGCGGATATGGTGCTGTCGCCGGAATGGATTCTTTCGCTCATGACGGCAACCGTCCGCGGAGCGGAGTTCGTCTTCGGTCATACCGTGATGCGGCCGCTTTCGGCTCACCCCCTGTTCGGATGGTTTCAATCGTACCAGCTTGCGACCCTTTTTACGGTAGCCTTTGCACTCCATCGGGCGGGAATCGGCGGCTCCTGCATGGGCAACAACCTTTTGGTATCAAAAAAAGCCTACCGCGAGATCGGAGGATTCGATGCAATCGGCTACACGATGGTGGAGGACCGGGCGCTTCTCCTCGCATTCAGGAAAAAGGGACGGGCCGTCGCCGCCACCGAGCCGTTTGCGCCGACCGCCTCCACGCTTCCCTGCGCAACCTTCAGCCGGTATGGACACCAACTCCTGCGATGGGCACGCGGCGGCTTTCGCTGGAATTCGAATCTTACTTTTTTTGCGATCCTCCTGGCATGCCAGAATTATGCGCTTATCGGCGCCGTTTCCGGAGTGGTTCCGCTATGCATTGCGCTCCTTTCGGCGGGCAATCTCCTCGCAACATGGCTCTTTGTAGCAATGGCATTCCGGGTGACGCGCTCCAGGCAGAACAGTGTGCTGTTTCCGTTATTCTACGCGGCGATTCTCCTCGAAACGCTGTTCCTTCCTCTCGCCCTTATCTTCCGGCAAAGGGTGGTCTGGAAAGGGAGGAGTGTATAGTCGCCCCATGAAGCCGCTGCTATTGCATTACTATATCACCATGCGGTGCAATGCCCGTTGCTCCTTCTGCGATATCTGGCGGGAGGAGCCCGGCCCGGATGCATCATTGAACGATGTCCGGATCAACCTTCTCCATGCACGCCGGGCAGGATGCCGATTTGTCGATTTTACGGGCGGGGAGCCGCTGCTCAATAAGCACCTGCCTCAATTCCTGCAACGGGCCAGGGAACTCGGGTTCATTACCTCGGTCACCACCAACTGCCTGCTTTTTCCGGAACGGGTGAGTGAGCTGGCCGGACTCGTGGACCTGCTGCACTTCAGCCTCGATGCCGACACCGCAGGGCTTCACGACGCCATCCGCGGCCGAAGCTCCTTCGTCCGGGTGCTCGAAAGCATCGACCTCGCGCTGCAAAACCGGCTCGTTCCCGACCTGCTTTTTACCTACACCGATGAAAATATTTCGGCTTTGGAAGGGGTGATCCGGCTCGGCCGGGAAAAGAGGCTCATGGTCATTCTGGACCCGCTCTTCACCATCGGCGGCAACGATCAGGTAAGTAAGACAACACATGCTCAAGCTATTGATTATTCAATGAAAAAAGGAGTTTACCTCAACCGTGCTCTTATTTCTCTTCGCGCCATGGGCGGCAACCATGTATCCTCACCCCTCTGCCGGGCGGTCGATGCGGCCATCGTCATTCTTCCCGACAACCGGCTCGCGCTCCCCTGCTTTCACCACCGCAGGGAGTTCCTGAACCTGAACGGCGATCTTGACATGGCGCTCTTCTCCCCGGTTCGCACCGGGTCGGCCGGAATGCAGGGTCGTTACCCATTCTGCGAAGGGTGTCATATCAACTGTTATTTCGACCCATCGTTCAGCTATATGCGCAATCGGCTCTTTGCGCAATCCATGGCCTGCAAACTCGGGTACGCTTGGCGGAAGTATGTCGCGTATCGTCGGCCTATTCCTGGGATCACTGCAAAACCGCGTACTTTTTGATCGTGTCCAACCGTTTCCCCGAGAGGCCGAGACGGTCCCACGACCGGATAGCTCCCTCCCTGCGCAGCCTGATGAGCCGCCCGACCGTGGCCGGTCCCAGCCCGGGAACCCGGAGAAGCTTCAATGCGTCGGAGGAGTTGACCGCCACCGGGAACGCTTCCGGATGGTGGTCGGCCCACACCTGCTTGGGGTCTGCATCGAGCGAAAAAAAACCGTCCGGATCGAAGATAAAGTCCTGCATCGCGAACTTGTACTTTCTGATGAGGAAATCGGCCTGATAGATCCGGTGCTCCCGGACAAAGGTCCCTTCTTTCTCCGCTCCATACGGCGTCGTACCCCCGGAGCCTTTCGGCGGCGAGGCGCCGTTTCCGGATTGATAGGCTGAAAAGTAGACGCGGTGCATCCTCAGCCGGTCATAGAGTCCAGCGGTATAGGTGATGATCTCCCGGTCGGTCTCATCCGACGCGCCGACGATGAACTGGGTGGTGGTCTTAATCCTCTCGTACCGCATTCCTTTCCCGGTCAGGGAACTTATCAGCTTAAGGGGACGGATAATGTCTTTTTCAAAATTTTTCTTCAGGGAAAGGCGGCGGCAGTGACGCTCGCCCGGAGTTTCGATGTTGATTGAAACCGCGCTGGCAAGCGACAACGTCTCCTCGATGGCGGCATCAGAGGCGCCGGGAATGACCTTGAGGTGCAGGTAACCGCGAAATTGAAACTTTCTGCGCAGGATTGCGGCGGTATCGTTGAGGAGCGTCATGGAATGGTCCGGAGAGCCGACCACCCCGCTTGACAGGAAAAGCCCGAATACCCTCCTCCGGAGCCAGTAGTCCATGAAGAGCCGCGCCATGGTTTCAGGGTCGATCATGGTTCGCGGCACATCGGTGGTCGATCGGTAAGGGCAATAGAGACAATCGTTTACACAGACATTTGAAATAAGCGTTTTAAGGATGATCGAATGCCCGCCGTTCGGGAGGGATACCGGGTAGAGCCATGCGCCGTCATTTCCGCGGGTGCGGTGGCCGCGGTCATCGGTCCCGCACGCGCAGGAGAGGTCGAAGCGCGAGGCGTCGGAGAGGAGTTTGAGTTTGTCGAGAGGGTCCATAGTTTCTAAATTACTCTACCATGTTTTCCATTTTTCAGCATCTGCCCTTTCCCTCACGCCGCGCACCTCCTGATCACCCCCACCAATTTCCCCGCAATGTACACGCTCCGGGGGGCGGCAATCACGATGTCCTCGTATGCCGGGTTCTCCGCATGCAGAACGATGGCGTCATCGCGCTTAAAGAATCGCTTTAAGGTGGCCTCTCCTTCTATCACAGCGACAACAACTTCTCCATTGGATGCAGAAGGGTTTTGTCTCACGACCGCGATGTCGCCGTCGAACACCCCCATATCCTTCATGCTCTCCCCTTTCACGCGCAGGGTAAAGAGCCCGTCTCCCTTGAACAGCGTGCGATCAAGCGTCACCGTGCCTTCGAGATTCTCCTCCGCGGTGATCGGCACGCCGGCGGCTACCCGCCCGATGAGGGGTACCTCGAAGCCGTTATCGTCCCCCGCCGGGGCAAACGGCGACTTGACCTGAATCCCGCGCGCCTTGCCGGTTACGATCTTCAGATAGCCCTTCTTTTCGATGAGATGAAGGTGCTGGCGAACATTATTCGGACTCCGGTAGCCCAGCGCTACGGCGATCTCCCGAACGGTGGGAGGGAACCCGGCCTTCTTACGCCAGTCGAGAATGAAGGTATACACCCGCTGCTGCTCTGCGGTCAACGGCACGGGAAGCATCATGGCAGATCCTTGGTGAAGGGGTAACGGGCAGGTCCGGGAACCACACCATGGATGCCTGCTACTGTCCATAGTAATATAATGTTCGCTCAAACAGTATGCAAGATATTTTTTCAAGGCCGGGCGACCCGTTCTTATCACCACCTTGTGTCAAGTAAAAAGCCCTGGAAATGTGTCGCATTTTGTAAAGCATGAAATTACCGGTTTTACCACTTATTTACCGTTTTGAGGTCGAAAAACGACACGGTTTTTCCACCGAACGCAGGTGAAAAATGACCCCAAAAGGTCGCATTTAAAAACACCGATTTTGGCACATTTTTTGCTTGTGCTCGATTTATATGGGATATGACATTCAAAGGGGACCTGTTTTGGAATCACCACCTCCTCCTTGACGATTTCATCGACCTCGCCGAAAACGGGTGAAGTCCGGCTCGTGTCATAGAGAGAAAAATGGGGACGGAAAAGGCCGCTCATCCGCCCCTCCAGAGGCTCCCGAAACGTAGATTTTAACGGTCATTAAACGGCGGTCGAAAGGGGTTCGAACGGGGGTAAAATTATCAAACTGGCCGGCAAAAAATAGCAAACCGATCTCGCCGTTATACTCGGACATCCAAAAGAATTTCACTAATTTACTTCTCGGCCGTGTGGCCCCGATCTACGATCGGGGCGCGTAGCGTGCCTTACGATTCCACGTAAAGAATCCCCCCGCATAGCGGGGGGCATTAATTGAGCGCCCTATAAGGGCGCTTTCCTATTCCAAAGGTAATTGCAGTTGAGTAGCATCTTCCTCACGGTCTTTTTGCTGCTGCCACCGAACATATTTCCTTATCGTCTCTTCATCCATACCAATCGTCGTCACTGCATAACCGCGCGACCAGTAGTGCTGACCATAGTATTTCTTGCGCAATCCTACAAATTTCCGGAATATCTGTATCGAACTCTTCCCCTTCAAGTTTCCCAGTACCCGACTTACACAGTAATTCGGCGGTATGCTCAGCACCAAGTGTATGTGATCGGTCTGGACATTGCCTTCCAGTATTTCAACCTTGTGCCGTCGGCATAATTCGCGCATTACATCGCGAACGTAATACCGAACTTTATACTGCATCACCCGAAAACGGTATTTCGGGCACCATACGATGTGGTATTTGCACTCCCACACCGTATGACTTAATTTCTGAAAGCGGCTCATCTGTACCTCCTTTGGTTAATGGTGACTTTATGCACCATCGGAGGTACATTATGGCCGCGCTGACAGCAAGAGCTTAGGGCGCAGACCCCTCGGCATAGCCGAGGGAACTAATATCTATTAGATAAAATAAGAAATAGGAAGAAGGAATAAGGGGATATGATACCTGGGTCGCAGACCCAGGCCACACAGGGATCACAGGGTCACTTGATAAGGGGCACCCATGCGCGCTAAAAATCTCAGGAAAGTCTCCAGAGAAAGGGGTGCAGTTCAAAACAACTAAGGAAGCAAATTGTCCAATTTAATAATTTTATTTATTTGATAGAGATTGATATATATTAATTTTTTTCCTCCAATGAATGATGCGTACATACTCCCTCCAGATCCCATACTTTGCTGCGGTATTGTATATTTTGCAATAGCTTGGCCTTGATTATTCAGAACTAAAAACCCAGAGTAGCTCTGGCCTCCAAGTATCCAGTAACTTTGCATAATTATCGCCCTTCCTTTGGAATCAAAAAAAACTTTCCCATTAATTCCCATATAATTATCTGTTGCAATTTTGTTGTTGAGATTTCCAAGCGTATCAAAAATCCAAATATCGCCTTCCTCCCCGGTAAGGAAAATCTTAGCAGAACTATCGCTGTTGATCGCACCCTGGCCTCCCAAATCTGTAGGCCACGATCGTATTCTATTGCCATTAAGGTCCATTACTATAACGCTGTCATACCAAGTACCAGTGCCAGGGACACCATAATCATAGCGCAAATACAGATTATTACCATGGATGCATATATCGGTAATTAAATTAGACCCAGTTGGAAATGAACCAATTGAGTCTCCGCTTGAATTAAATTTTTCGATCCTACTGTTATTTCCCTTAGTATAGATATTTTTTAAGGAGTCCACTGCAACCCCCCCCGGTGAAGATACCTTTGGAGAATCAATTTCAAATTGGTAGGTTAAATTTTGATCAAAAACTTGAATTCTGCCAGGAGAATAGTTTGCAACATAAATATTTTCAAATTGATCCCCTGTTATGCCTGCCATATTATTAAATTGACCGGGTCCATTTCCCGTGCCTCCAAATAATGTGTCGATTTTGAAACGAGTACAAAGAAGTATTGTTACTCCTCCGCTCATTATTCCTATCGTGCCATTTGTATCTACTGCCGCCACCTTATATGTATAGGTATTATCCTGAATGCCGGTTGTGTCCTGGTAGCTCGTATCACCCACTCCGCTTTGGATTTGGACGAATACCACGGAATCGCTCTGTTTTCGAAATATGTCGTAGTATGCGACTTTGGTTCCTGTCGTTGGCTGATTCCAAAGGAGTGTCACTACCTGCATATTTGTATCGTACTGTATATGCAATCCCGCCGGCACGGGTATCCCGGTATATTGCAGTTGTATCGGCGAGGCCAGCGTATCGGTCTTCCCTGCCGTCACGCCGAGCGTCGTGTCCTTCACCTTGTAGTTATCGAGCGTGGTGAGGAACCGGACGTGGTAGCTCCCCTGGGCAAGCTTTGGTATGAGGAAGTTGCCGAGGGAGTCCTGGGGCACATAGACGTTGCCGGTGCCGATGAAGATGATGAACACGGTGCGCGGGTCGTCGCTTCCCTGCATCTGGATCACCCCGCGCAACGCTCCGGGCGACCGGAGCGTATCGGCGGGATGGAGCGTGCCGCCTTTTATGGTGGTGAGCGAATCGTGGTAGGCCAGGGTGGTGTCGCCGGAGGCGAGAAGGTTGTAGCTGCCGGAGTCGAGCGTCGCGCTGTAGTTGCCGGAACCGTCGGTCGTGGTGGAGTCGATGCCCGTTATCGCGGCGACCGTCTTCGTCTTTCCGAGGCTTCCGGTCTGCGGGTCGTAGTTGACCGGGTAGAAGCGCACGGTCGCGTGGGCGGCCTTCGCGCCGTCCGCGTCGTAGAGGACGCCCGCGACGGTCGGATTCCCGGTCGGCGTGCTGTTGCCCGCGACCTTGTCCGCCGTGCAGCGGATAATAACGATAAGCGCAGCAACGAGTACCGCACCGGCAATACGCTTCGTCTTCATGGTTTCCTCCGCCCGTCCGCCCCCTGCCGGGAGGCTCCCGAAAGGTGGATTTGAACGGCTGTTAAACGGTCATCAAACGGCGTTCGAAGGGGGTTTAAAGGCCGTTTAAACGGCGCAACCAACCGCGCCGTCATACTATCGTTTCAGCCCTCCACCTCCCGAACCATTGAGTTCATCCACCCTGCCAGACCACCTTCATCCTCTTCTCAACGAGTCCCGCCCTGAAATGCACGAGATACACTCCGGGCGAGAGGTTGAGGGATTGTAGAGCTAAATGTATTTACCCATCGATAGCTGACGATTAATGACCGCCCTTTCCCTTCCGAGAATATCGATGATGGAGATCCGTACCTCGCCGGGCTGCGCCATCGTGTAATTGAGCCTGCCGCCGTTCATGAAACAGGATGTTTCGAGCGCCGCAGCATCGGACGAACAAACGGAAACGACATTGGTGTTGAATTTCCATACACTCGACCATGCGCTCGTGCCGAGGCTGTTCGTTGCGTCCACGCGCCACCAGTACGAGGTATTAACGGACAATCCGGTAAAGGTGCACGATGAAAGGGTGGTGGTATCCTGATTGAACGAGAGGAAAGTAAAGAATCCCCCCGCATAGCGGGGGGCATTAATTGAGCGCCCTATAAGGGCGCCTCCCTATTCCAATGGTAATTGCAGCTGGGTTGCATCTTCCTCCCGGTCTTTTTGCTGCCACCGGACATATTTCCTTATCGTCTCTTCATCCATACCAACCGTCGTCACTGCATAACCGCGCGACCAGTAGTGCTGACCATAGTATTTCTTGCGCAATCCTACAAATTTCCGGAATATCTGTATCGAACTCTTCCCCTTCAAGTTTCCCAGTACCCGACTTACACAGTAATTCGGCGATATGCTCAGCACCAAGTGTATGTGATCGGTCTGGACATTGCCTTCCAGTATTTCAACCTTGTGCCGTCGGCATAATTCGCGCATTACATCGCGAACGTAATACCGAACTTTATACTGCATCACCCGAAAACGGTATTTCGGGCACCATACGATGTGGTATTTGCACTCCCACACCGTATGACTTAATTTCTGAAAGCGGCTCATCTGTACCTCCTTTGGTTAATGGTGACTTTATGCACCATCGGAGGTACATTATGGCCGCGCTGACAGCAAGAGCTTAGGGCGCAGACCCCTCGGCATAGCCGAGGGAACTAATATCTATTAGATGCTAAACTGAAGGGATGTCAATAGTCGAGGCGCGATATAGGTTCCTTTTGGGGGAACGGGGAAGGATCGGGTCCGAAGCCCGCTTTTAAAAAAATACCGTTAATGGGGCGCCTGCCTCACGCTTGAGTGAAAAAATGCACAAATTTGGGCATGGGATTCAGAATAATCGTCCGGCAAAGGCCGGGATCGCCTGCTCGGTGCGCAGTATCCTTACGCCCAGGGTCACCGGGCGGAATCCGATGCCCCTGAGCAGGTCGATCTCAAACGGGATGAAACCTCCCTCGGGCCCGATGGCGAGCACCGCGGGGGGGTTGACATTGAAGGGACATCGCTCGTCGGCGGCCGGATGGCCGGCCAGCGCGCAGGCGCCCTTGATAAGGGGGGGAAGCCGATCCTCCGCCAACGGCTTGAACCGCCGTTTTAATTCCACGACCGGCAGCATGGTATCGCCGCCCTGTTCAAGGCCCAGGAGCAGGCGTTCCCGGATCGCGTCGGGCGATAGAACCGGGCTTGACCAGTAGCTCTTCTCGACCCGCAAGGTTTCGATGATGAAGATTCTCTTGATGCCGAGCGCAGCGGCGGCTTCGAGGCACCGCTTGAGCGCCTTCGGACGGGGGAGCGCCAGAACGAGGGTAAGGGGCAGGGGTTCGGGCGGAGGGGCGGTCAGCGCAACCGACAGTTCGATGAATCCGGATTCCATCCGCTCGACGACGCCGGTCCCGGTCTTTCCATTCAAGAGCCCCACCCGCAGCGTATCGCCGACCGAAATTCTGCAAACCGAAAGGGCGTGATCGCGCCGCCGTCCGCTAAGCCGGACTTTTGATCTTCCGGAGTCTATGAAGTCGGATTCTATAAGGAGAATTAGGTTCACGCCCTAAAAATAAACTTACTACCTCGGAAGTTTTTTAAAATTTAAAATCTTTTGGATGGCCGAGCCGGGTCACCCGCATGTAGTGGAAGTGCTTCATAACAAGCCTCTGCGGCGGGGACCCACGAGACCTCTGCGAAAAACAGCTACTATATGTTACACTGCAATTTAAGCCACCACCCCCACTCATCCTTGGACTGGAAGATTTCGTTGACATCGGTATAGCCGTTGTAATAAACATCGTGGCGCGTATGGTCGCGCGCGATCTGGCCGATCACCGATACGGCGCCCCCCACGGTCTTCTTGGCATTAAATGAATACTTCCAGTGCGAGGCCGTGCTCACGCCGTTGGGCTGGGGAAGAAGCGGGTAGCTGAAATTCTGATAGTCGTACAGGGCCGACGAGTACGGCCAGCCGTACCACTCCAGTTCGGCGGACAGATAGTCGAGAAGCTTGAACGTCGGAACGTTGAACCCGAACATCACCGGAATGCGCTGCCATATATCGGAATAAAAATTCAGCGCGCTGTCGATGACATAGTGACCGGGCACCGGCTGACCGTTATCGGGATTCGTCGAGTCCCTATACGCGGTGATATTCCCTACGCCGAGTATCGCGGCCTCGCCATAGAATATTCCGTCTTCCCCGCCGAAAATCCCGTGCAAGGCCGGGGGAAGCAACCCCTTCGGATCGAGGGAGAGCCGCGCCATCACCTTGGTCCCGCCCCAGCTGAACGTATCGGGTTGACCCGTGCCGGTCAGGTAGGTATTCGGGCTTCCGGCGCCGCCGCTGCCCTTGTCCAGCAGCCCGGACACCTGAAACACCCGGTCGAACATGACCCCGGCGCCGAAATCCAGTAGTCCCGGCACCCTGTACCCCGCCAGAAGCGACAGCGACCAGTCGTTCAACGGAACGACCTGCGTTTCGGTGGTAAGCAGGAGGTCCACCGAGAGGTTGCGGGCGATTTCGGCGTTCACCCGCACTCCGGTCATGGTGGCGTACGCCTGATCAAAGGAGGTCTCGATGTATGCCGGGTGCTCGCCGGTCCGGAAGAGATATTCGCCGAGATTCTTCGCCTCGGGATCGTACTTGTAGGGAATGACTCCGGCCGCGAAATGCCACGCCACGGCATCCCTGCTGCCGAGGCTGACGACGCCCTCGGCATCGGCCAGCGAAACCGTCGCATGCTGGTTGAGCGGATTATTGGCCATGCTCGGCGAAAGCTGGCTGCTCCAGTCCCATGTATCGTTCCAGAGCTTGATCTGTGGCAGTACCGTCATGCTGAAATGCCGGTTGATCGCGGCTTGTATGCCGAGGCGGGCGTATTCGTTCGCCAGCCACGGTGAAAACGGCATGGGCCCGTTATCCAGGTAGTAATTGCACTTGACGAACTGGCCTTCCACGAGGGCCGCCATGCCCGTCCATTGAATCGCGGGGGGGGCGGCGGAGTCCTGGGCGCATGACGGCGCCCCGAAAAGCAAACACAGGGGAAAAAAGGATGCGGGGAAAAATCGGCTTTTCATCAAAGCATCCCGTTCATGGCATGCGGGTGGCGAGACCGTCACAGACTGTATTGCAATTTAAGCCACCAGCCCCATTCATCCTTTGTTTGGAAAACTTCGCCGACATCGATATTACCATTGTAATAAACATCGTGGCGCGTATGATCGCGGGCGATCTGGCCAATCAGCGATACGTTACCCGGCAAGGTTTTCCTGACATTAAAGGAATACTTCCAGTGCGAGCCGGTAGTATTGACTCCGACCGGCAGCGGAAGAAGATATTTAAAACCCTCCTCGTCATACAGGCTGGTCGAATAGCTGGAACCATACCACTCCAGTTCGGCGGACAAATAATCAAGAAGCCTGAACGTCGGAACGTTGAACCCGAACATCACCGGTATCCGATTTTTAATAGTGGAATAATAATTCTCACTTGAATCGACGACAAGGTGTCCGGCTACCGGCAGGCCGTTCGAACCCAATGAGTCCTCATAGGCCGTAATACTCTTTAAACCTAAAATGGCCGATTCGCCATATATTTTTCCATCTTCCTTACCGAAGAAACGGGCAAAACCCGAAGGAAGAAGCCCTTTGGGATCGATTGAAAGTCGCGCCATCGCCTTGGTCCCGCCCCAGCTGAAGGTATCCAACTGACCGGTGCTGGTCGTGTATGTATTATACCCGGAAGTGCTTGGTTTGTCCAGAAACGGCACTGCTGGAATCAACCGGTCAAACATGATGCCGGCGCCGAAATCAAGAAGACCCGGCACCTTATAACCCGCCAGAAAAGAAAGCGACCAGTCATTCATCGGTTGGACCTGCGTTTCGGTGGTAAAAAAAAGATCCAGGGAGAGGTTCGAGGAAATTTCTGCATTCGCACGCACTCCGGTCATGGTGGCGTACGCCTGATCAAAGGAGGTCTCGACGTATGCCGGGTGCTCGCCGGTCCGGAAAAGATACTCGCCCAGGTTCTTCGCTTCCTCATCGTATTTATAGGGAATTACTCCCGCCGAAATATTCAACGCGACGGCATCCCTGCTGCCGAAGGCGGCACTACCTTCCGCGTCGGCAAACGTAACGGTGGCGTGTTGCGTAAGAGGATTGTTGGCGCCGTTTGATGCATTCAAGTTGGTCCAGTCCCACGTATCGTTCCAGAGCTCGATTTGTGGAAGTACCGTCACGCTGAAATGCCGATTAATCGTGGTTTTGACCCCCAGCCTGGCGAACTCATCCGTTAACCACGGACGGAATTTCATGGCCCCGCCGTCTTCGACATAATTACACTTGACGAACTGACCTTCTTCCAGCGCAGCCATGCCCATCCATTGAACTTTGGGGGCGGCGGAGTCCTGCGCGAATAACGGCGCCCCGAATAGCAGGCACCCTGAAAATAATGATGCAAAAAACAGACGTAGTTTCATCGGCGTATCCCTTTCATGGCATGCGATGGCGAGACCGTTACAGGCTGTATTGCAATTTAAGCCACCAGCCCCATTCATCGTTCTGCACGAAAACCTCCTCGGGATCGGCAAATTCGGCATAATATGCATCGTGACGCGTATGGTCCCTGGCGATCTGGCCGATTATCGAAAGGCTTCCCCAGACCGTCTTCCGGCAATTGAAAGACCATTTCCAGTTATTCCCCTTTGTATAAAGAAGGGTTTGGCCGGTCGTATTCAGCGTTGGAATAATCGGTTGCGGCAGCGTATACGATAAATTCTCATAATTATACAGACTGGGCGAGTACGGCCAGCCGTAATACTCCAGTTCAACGGAAAGATAATCGAGTATCTTAAATGTCGGAATATTGAAACCGACCATTCTCGGTATGCGCTGTTTGATGTCCGAGTAAAAGTTCATGTTGCTGTCGGGAATAAGATCGCCTGATGCATTCTTAGTATATGTGGTAAAGCTATTCAAGCCAAGTATTGAAACTTCGGCATAGAATATCCCATCTTCCGGTCCGAAGATCTTCGAAACGTCCGGGGGTAGAAGCCCCTTCGGATCGAAGGAAGCCCGCGCCATCACCTTGGTCCCGCCCCAGCTTAACGTGTCAAAATCGCCATTACTATTATAAAAAGTGTCCGGAACCACTGAACTCACCGGACGTTCAGCCTGGACCGGCGCCACCGGAATCAACCGGTCGAACATGATTCCGGCGCCAACGTCGAACAAATTCGGCGCCTTATATCCGGCAAGAACGGACAGCGACCAGTCATTGATCGGTATGATCTGCGTCTCCTGAGTGAGCAAAACGTCCACTGAAAAATTCCTGAACATCCGGGCGCTCAACCGCACACCGGTCAGCGTCGCGTACGCATCATCGAAAGAGGTCTCGATATACGCCGGATGCTCGCCGGTTCGGAACAGATATTCGCCGAGGTTCTTGGATTCAAGATCATACTTGAACGGGAACACTCCCGCCGCGACGGTAAAGGCAAGGGCGTCCCTGCTCCCGCAGTTGTACATTCCCTCGGCATCGGCCAGAGAGATGGTCATGTGTTGAATGAACGGGTTGCTGGCGCTGCCATTTTCGCCCATGATCGTCCAGTCCCACGTATCGTTCCACAGTTTTATCTGGGGGCAGATAAGAGCGCTTAAATGCGAATTAAGCGTGGCTCTGATCCCCACCTGCGCATACTCATCGTTCAGCCATGGCCGGTAGGTCATAACGCCCCTCGTATACCCGGCGTTATCCTGGCCGTTGCTCAGATGGGTGTAATCGCCTTTGACAAATTGCCCCTCCTCGATGGCGGCCTTGCTCATGACCTCGATTTTAGGGGCGACCGTGTCCTGGGCGAACGATGAGGTCATGAACGCCAGGCTGCATCCCCAGAGTGATGCCGCAAAAAACCGGTTCTTCATCTAGTATTCCTTTCAAGCAGGGTTATCGGTGGAGTCCGGGTCCTTATTGTGCGATAACAATCTTTTTCGTCATGCCGCCCGCGGCCTTGCTGCTCACCGACAACAGATAATAGCCGGCCGCGAGGCCTTTCGTGCCGATACTGAGCCCGACCGGAACCGAAGAAACCGGGCAGGAGATCACGTCGCCGTTGAAATTCACGAGCCGGACGGTCCAGCCCGCGGCGTTTTTATTGGCAAAGGAAACAATGACGGCATGGTTCATCTGCCTGATGGAAATTTTATCGAGAGCGACTGCCGAAATTCTTCGTTGCAGAACCGGCGTGATGAAAGGCAGGGACGTGGTATCGGCTTGTACGCTCTGAATAGTGAGAGTGTCGGATGCAAGATTTGCGGTAAGTTCCTTGCCGTTTGCGAGGGCGGTGGCGGTAACCGTTATCGGACCGGTCGTATTCTTCGATTTGATCATAAACCCGCATTTCCCCGCATAGAGCTTGCCGGTGTCGCTGCCGAAATAATTGGCGGGACCGGAGACATTAAAAACGACAAGAATGGTATCGGTGTTTTTCCCACCGTTCGTGTTATCGACGCAGTGACCGTTTGCCGCCCGGAGCGAGGCGGTGATGATTGACACATCGGTGCTGTCGGCAATGAGAGAACTGGTATCCGCGTTGAGTTGCAGGGAAGTCGGGGTAATGCCGGGTACCGGGACGCCGCCCGAACCCGTATCAGGCACGCCGGTCCAGAATTGCCGGAATAGATAGAATAACGACTTGGGAATCCGATAATGGTCAACGGCTCCCATGGGATTCACTCCCCCGCTGTGATCCGACCAATAATCGTTAAAAGCCCATAAGCATGCGCCGGCAAGATGATTGGTTCGCGTAACGCCCCACAAATCAACCCAGTCATTCCACGCCTGATAGGCATTCCCCGTCGGGGAGAGGTCATCGGCCATCAGACCTGACCCCGTGCCGCCGGCGCAGCCGCGATAGCACCAGTAGATCCATCCCTGATGATATTCCGTATTGACAATTCGCTTGACCAGGGTGGCGCACGGGCCGGATAATTCAGCGTAATTCATCCCCTCGATGTCCGCATCGCCGGGAATACCGAGTATATCAAGATTGTTATCTGCAATATAGGTAAAACGGGTAGAGTCCAACGCATGTGCGATTGTATCCTCCGAAGGGATCTGCTGCGGCGCATTATAGGCTGCCGGCGGCTCATTAAACACGCCCCACGCGAGAATGGAAGGATGATTATATCCCACCTCGATCAGCTCCCGCATGCAACTGTCCAGATGGAGAAATAAGTTGTTGGGATAGGTCCATCCACTTAAGCAACATCCCCATGTCGGGACCTCCACCATAACCAGCATGCCGAGTTCGTCGCACGCATTATAGAAAGAGGGGTCGCGCGGGAAATGCGCGCAACGAATCATGTTGGCGCCCATCTGCTTGACCAGGCCGACCTCTTTGAAATAGCGCGAACTCGGCATGGCGCTCTCGATCCAACCGATTGATTGTTGCAGGCTGACTCCCCGAAGCGTATCGGGTACTCCATTGAGCGCAAACCCTCCCGACGGGGTCCAGGTGTACCAGCGAACGCCGAAACGATCGACATAGTCATCGACCAACTGATCATTCAGGAATACCTCGGTATAGAGATAGTAAAGATCCGGCGTGCGTTCGCTCCAGAGGACCGGTGATTTGATCGTCAGTAAGGTATCGAAGACCGCCCTTCCATTCGCGGAAAGCAGTGTAATGGTCTGATCGCCGGTTATTATAGCCTTGGTCGGGAGAGTTTGGGGGGGGGCGAAGGCAATGGCATAATGAACCCTGATAGTCCCCGAAGTTGCGGAAGTGACCGGCGTGACAATATGCACCTTGGCGCTTGCCGCGGAGGCTGTAGCAATCGGAATTGAAATCCGCTGGCTCCAGAGAGGAATGCTGCACTGGTTGGTGCAGACCAGCCATACGTTTCGGTAAATGCCGCTGTAGAGAAAATAATCAGGAGCTCCGATTGAAGCATCAAGCGTTCGTCCCGGAGGAACCGTATCATTGTAGGTGTTGTCGAGCTGAACGGCAAGGACATTGGTTCCCGTAAGGGAAACCTGATTGGTTACATTGAATTGGAACCAGGTATACCCGCTGTTGGAATGGCTTCCCAGAGGTTTTCCATTGAGCCAGACCGTGGCGATCTGCATGGCGCCTTCAAACTCGATGGTAATTTTCCCGGTTTGCTGCGCCGATGCGGGCACGGTAAATTTTTTGCGGTACCAGCAGATTCCCTGGTAACGACCTGCTTCGCCTTTGGTGGTGCCATTCAGACACGGAATCTGCGGATCGTCATAGGACGCCGAATGGGGAACATTCACCGTTTGCCAGCCGGCATCATTGTAACCGCTGTCGTATGGATTACCTCCGCCACCCGGCGTGGAGCCCTGATAAAATTTCCATCCGTAGTCGAGGCTGGTTTTTGATCGCTGTTTATAAATCCTCTGCGGGTAAAACTCCGCCTGAGATGCAATGAACAGAATGCCGATGAAAATGCAAACTCCGACTGCCCATCTTTCATGTCGCATAAATCCCCCTGCCGCCACGTCAGGCGGTGAAAACGGTGATGACACGGATGATACTTCTTTAAATTGTTTCTATAAATTACAAAATAGTGAGGTACATAGCAAGGATGTTGTGGCGGGAACGATCAAATCAAACGCGCCGTCATACCGGTTCACTCGGCATTTTCGCTTGTCCGCATCGTTTCCACTACCCAGCTCAGCACGACGTCGGCCTGCTTGGCGGCGGCAATCGCCACGCAGGGAGCGTAGGGTTTCAGCCGCTCATTCACCGCCGAAACCGCATCACCGATCAGAAAAAACCGATCCTGAATCTTCCGGGTAACGATGCGGTCGCTTCTCCCATAACCGGCCAGCCCGCTTGCGCCTACCAGCAGCTTCCCGGAGCACATGAACGTTTCGACGAGGAGGGCCTTGCATGCAGGATCATCGAAGGCTTCGACGATGATATCGCACGCGCCGAAGAGCGTCATCACATTGGTCGCATCGATCCGCTCGCAATGCGTTTCGATGACGATGGCGGGGTTCAGGGCATGGAGCAGTTCGGCACAACAGTCGGTCTTGGGCCTGCCGATGTGCCGCGGGAAATACGCCTGCCGGTTAAGGTTGGTGTCTTCGACACGATCAAAATCGACGGCGACGAATCGGCTGAATCCACACCTGGCGAGGTTCATCGCGCAGTTGGACCCCAGGCCGCCAAGGCCGGCGATGCCGATTTTCACGGACCGGATTGCATTGATTTCATCCGGCGAAAAATAGTGCGAAAGCATCTTTTGAAAAACAGTATCCACGAGTTTCCCCGCCTCTCCCCCAGACCGTTTCCCGCACGGCCTCCCTGGCCGATTAAAATACCATTATTTGGTGTTGACTGTCCTTGCCCGGAATATCTATATTAGCAGGATCAATAGACAGGCAGGTGCGGCTCTTCGTTTTAAAATTGATGGTGCGCAAGCGCGGGGAGGGGCGCGGGCGTCGCGGAATCAATGCTGCTTTATCGGGAATTTCAAGCATAATACTATCTCGGTACATTCGACTTACCATACATTCACCGCGTAATCCGGGTCGTTCCGAGTGCGCGCCATTTTTATCCCGCCCATGTTCATGGCGGGGGCACCCATTAATAATCGAAGGAGGGGGTATGTCATTATTTAAAGTAAAGAGGCGGTATTTCACGTTTATCGCGGGTCTGGCGATGTCGTTCGGCGCGGGGGCCCAGACTCCCGTCGCGCCGGTGCTCTCGTCGCCGACGAACGGCGCCGTCGGCCAGGCGGCCACGCTTACGCTGCAGTGGGGAGCGGTTGACACCGCGGTTTCCTACACCGTGCAGGTGTCCACGTCATCGACTTTCGCCGTCCTCACGGTAAACCAGCCCGGTCTTACCACGACCTCATACGCGGCTGCCGGGCTGACAATCGGAATAGAGTATTACTGGCAGGTGAGTGCGACAAGCGCCGCCGATTCCACGGGCCCGTGGTCGGCGACATGGAGTTTCTCAACTCTCGCGGTGCCGGCAACGCCGACGCTTGCCGCCCCGGCGAACGCCGCCACGGGCGAGCCCACCTCCCTGACGCTCACCTGGAATGCCGCGGCACGGGCAACCAGTTATGAGGCGCAGGTGTCCGTCGTATCCACCTTCGCGACAACGGTTTTAGACCAGGCCGGCCTCACGGCCCTTTCGGTGGCAGACAGCGGATTGTCCGTTGGGACCCTCTATTACTGGCGCGTTGATGCTAACAATAGCAGCGGGACGAGCGCCTGGGCCACCGTTCGGCATTTCACGACCATAATGCCCGCACCGATGCTCACCGCGCCCACCAACGGCGTGACGGGCGAGGCAACATCACTGATGCTGTATTGGGGAACGGTAACCGGCGCGGTTTCGTACGCCGTGCAGGTATCCGCCGCATCGACCTTCGCCGTCTTCGCGGTAGACCAAGCCGGCCTTACCGCGGATTCACTCGCGGTTACCGGGCTCGCGAACGCAACGATGTATTACTGGCGGGCGAATGCGACGAACGGAACGGTGGCCAGCGCATGGACGACGGCGTGGACTTTTACCACGGGCGGAACGGCACTGACGGCCCCCGTACTCTCAACGCCGACAAACGCCAGCACCGGTCTGGCAACTGCACTTACGTTAATGTGGGACACGGTAAGTACCGCTGCTTCCTACTCGGTGCAGATATCCACCGTAGCGACCTTCGCCGTCTTTACGGTAAATCAGTCCGGCATTTCCGCGACTTCATACGCGATTACCGGGTTGGCGGCCGGGGCGACCTATTACTGGCAGGTGAATGCGGCGAACGACTCTTCAACCAGCGTGTGGTCGACGACATGGCATTTCGCAACACTGGCGATCCCGGCAACGCCGACGCTTGCCGCTCCGGCCAATGCCGCTACGGGCGAGCCCACCTCGCTGACCCTCACCTGGAACGCTGCAGCGCGGGCGACCAGTTATGAGGCGCAGGTATCCGTCGTATCCACCTTCGCGACAACGGTTTTCAATCAGGCAGGCCTGACGGCGCTTACGACGGTTGTGAGCGGGTTGGCCGTTGGAACCACCTATTACTGGCATGTTGATGCCAGCGATGCCGCGGGATCAGGCGCTTTCTCCGCCATTCGCAGTTTCACGACCGGCGTTTCCGCACCGGTGCTGATGTCGCCCGCGGCCGGAGCCACCGGACAGGGATCTTCGGTACCGCTTACCTGGGGAGCCGTGAACGGCGCGATCTCTTACAACGTGCAGATTTCGACGAATTTTTCCTTTACCACCACGGTCTCCAGCGTTTCGGGGATCACGGGAGCATCGCTTACCGTGACGGGACTTGCGAATGATATGACCTATTTCTGGCAGGTCGAAGCGGTTGCGGGAACGGTCACCAGCGCATGGTCGGCTGTTTCGTGGTTTACCATCGGGTACACGTCGGTTCGCAGCGCCGCCGAGGTTGCCGCCGCAACTCCCTCGTTTGCCATTAAGAACGGCGTCATCTCTTACTCGCTGAAACGGACGGGACCGGTTCAACTGGCGGTCTTCGACCTGTGCGGCAGAAGCGTTTTTGCCTTCAACCGTACGCAATCGGCGGGGAATTACTCCATTGAACTCGCCAATCGTTCGGTGGCGCCGGGCCGGTATTTCGTGTGGTTCAAGTCCGGAGATTTCGTGCAACGGACGGCAACCGCATTTACCGGAAAACGTTAATTCAGTCGGGTAGCGGTATGCGTTTCGCGGTGGGGTGCCCGGACGGGCTCCACCGCTTTTTATTGGGTAAATAGTTTATATTTTATCCGATCAAGGGTCCTACAGCCACCAGGTTCACTCGTCTCCGGCGAACTCCCTTCAGAACCGGAAGCTTCGTTGTTTCCACGGGCTGCCGGATGAGTTGCGCCACGGCCTCACGCGGTGAGCAACCATTGTCGCTTATGAATGAATCATCATTCACATCCGGGAGAAAAAATCCTTCTCCGGAATTGCGATCCGTCATCACCGGCGCGACAATGGTTTTTGCACTATCGTTGATTCTGCGGGTCATGCATGTTCTCAGCATGCGCCATACGCTTTTTTTCAGCCACCCGATTCAGGATGAGTGCACCTACGACCAGTTCGCCCGTGCCGCCGCGGAACAGGGAGACTGGGCGGGCAAGGGTGCATTCTACCAGGCGCCCCTGTACCAGTACTTCCTTGCGGTGATCTACAAGCTCTTCGGTCCCGGCTATCTCATGCCGCGGATCATTCAGACGCTCATCGATTCACTGTCGGCAACCGGGATCTTTCTCATCGGCGCGAGGTTCTTTTCGTTGCGGGTCGGCTGGATCGCCGGGGTAGCCGCCGCGCTCTATTCACAGTTCATTTTCAACACCGGAACCCTCCTGCCTCCGGTAATCACGCTCTTCCTCGATGTGGCGCTTCTCGGTCTCCTGTTTTTCCTGTCGGAATCGATGCGGCGACGGACCCGGGCGGACAAAAATGCAATCGGTCAATGCTGGCCGTGGATGGTTCCCGGCATTGCATTCGGCCTTCAGGCTCTTGCGACGAGCAACATCCTTGCCCTCGCCCCGATTGTCTGTGCATGGATTTACTGGGGCGCCGGGGACCCCGGAAAACGGCAACATCCCCCCTCGAATCCCGCAAAAAAGAGCAAAAAGAAACGGAACGCCGCTTCGGTACGCCTTGCCGGCATTCCGGCATTCGTCCGCATCGTTGCCATCGGCTTTTTTCTATGCGGCGCCGGCATCGCCATAGCGCCGGCAACCATCCACAATTATCTTGTAGGAAAAGAGACGATCCTCATTTCATATAACGCGGGAATCAATTTTTACATCGGCAACAGCGGCGACTATGAGAAAAAAGTGCTGTCACGGGTCGGTTATGAATGGGATGCCATCAAGGCGGTCGGCGAACGCGCACCGAATTACAAGGAGGCCTCCCGCAGGTTCATGGAGGCTTCCGAAGCCTACATCGCCGAACACCCGGTCGAATACCTTGGCTTGCTGCTTCATAAAACCTATCTGCTCCTTCATGGAAATGAGATCTACCGCAACCAGGCGATCTATCCGGACCGGCTTATCTCGCCCGTTCTGCGGGTACTGCTCTGGAAAGCGGGCGTGCCCGGGGGGCCGGGCATAGCGTTCCCCTGGGGCGTTTTATTGCCGCTGTGCATCCCCGGCCTGTTTATTGCTTTTAAAAACCGCGAGCGCAAGGGCATCTTCCTCGCGGTCTTCTGGATTGCCTACGGCGCCACCATTGTCGCCTTTTTCGTCACCGAGCGATACAGGATTCCGATGGTGCCGCTCATGCTTTTCATTGCCGCCGACGGGTGGGTTCGAGTCAATGAATGGTGGAAATCCGCGTCGGTACGGTATGGGCTTTTCGCGTTCATGGGCGTCGTGTTTCTGCTGGTGAATTGGAACCCCGGCCCCATGGAACGGGACACCAACCACGACGCGTACCTGAGCGTCGCGGAACAGTTCTTCAGCCGGGGCGACACCGCGAACGCGGAGATCTGTTACCGCAAGGGGCTTGCGCTCGATCCGGCCGATGCCAACGCGTGGTACCTGCTGGCCTGGCACTGCTTCGAGGTGAAAGGAAATCTCGACAGCGCCGACGCGTATTACCGGAGGGCGAATGCTCTCCTGCCCCGCAACAAGGATATACTCATGGGACTCGCGAGGGTGGCCGCCCGGCGGGAGCGCTACGATGAAGCGGAACGGTGGATGGAACAGGCACGAGCCGCGGCGCCGGATGCCGTCGGGAATGTCTTTGAAAATCTCGGCGGCGTTGCCGTGCAATCGAATGATTTTGCCGACGCTTTCCGCTATTTTACGGTTGCGCTCCGCATTGATCCGGGTTCGAGCCAGGCCCTTCTGGGGCAGGCTATCGCCGCCTTCGAGCTGAAGGGGATAGGGAACGCACTCCCCTATTTTGACAGACTATTCAGCATCCATCCCCGGTCGGCCGAGGGGTATATCAACCTCGCCATCGTTTATGCACGCTCCGGAAATCCGGGCAAGGCGGTGGATGCGGCCATGAAGGCGGTGTCCATCGACCCGTCAATTTCAGCGGGACCCCTTCTCATGCAGCAGGCGGAGCTATGCGGGCGGCAAGGGGAAGGTCCGGGCATTCCTGAAGCGCTGAAGGGAAAGAGCGATTCTTCCCTTCCCGCACGGGAACCATTCTTACGACGGAGAGTTCTCTCTGAAAAAAAGGAAATCACCGAAACAGCGGCAGGGAACGGTCTCACCCGCTGAGCCTGCCGCCTCGACGGCGTCCGCTCCGGAGGAACGATGGCCGTTCTTCTCTCCGCGCTGCCGGATTGCGCTGTTCCTGGGCCTCATCGGTTGTCTCCTGTACGCGAACACGCTGCGCAACGGCTATGCGGTCGACGACGGCACCGTCGTTTCCTACAATACCCTCACCACGCAGGGCCTGAGGGCCATCCCCGCGATCTTTACCTCATCCTACCGTGCGGGGGACAACGATCCGAGCAAGAAGGAACGGGTCATTCTCTACCGGCCCTTGTCAGTTGCGATGTTCGCCGCCGAGTGGCAGCTCTCACCGGGAAACCCCCACCTCGGTCACCTGGTCAATGCGATCCTCTACGGCCTCACCGGCTTTCTTCTTTTTTAACGCTCAGTTCGTTCTGGAGCCTGAGAGTTCCGGATACCACGCGCCCGACACCGCGGGGTGACAAGGGGCGGGCGGACTCATCGCCGAACGAGAGCCCGTGGAAAAGCCCGGCGCTCGTGGTTCCGGGGATCATCACGCTCCTTTTCATCACCCACCCCATTCATACCGAAGTCGCGGCCAATATCAAGGGACGCGACGAGATTCTCAGCTTTTTATTCGTCATTGCCGCCCTGGGCTGCATCGCGCGGTGGTTCAACCGTGAAACGGCGGGGCGCCTGGCGGCGGCGGGCGGATTTTTTTTCCTCGCCCTTCTGTCCAAGGAGAGCGCCATCACCTGCGTCGCCGTGGTTCCGCTTCTTGCCTGGTTCTTCATAAGCCCGTTTTCCTTGCGGAAAGTGATCGCCCCGACCGCGGCGGCGGGTGGAGCGGCTGCCCTCTACCTTGTCATCCGCACCGCCGTCCTCCACGGCTTCATGAGCTCTTCCGCCATTCTGCCGCTCAACAACTCGCTGGTCACGGCGCCGGATGCGCTCAGCCGTTTCGCCACCGCGATCATGATTCTCGGACGATATCTGCTCCTGCTCCTTTTCCCCTATAAACTTTCGTTCGATTATTCGTACCGGCAGATTCCGATTGTCGGCTTCACCGACCCGCGGGCGATCGTGTCTCTTTGTGCCCTCGGCGGCATCGCACTCTACGCGATTCTTCGTTTCAGATCGAGGGATCTGACCGCCTTCGCGGCGATGTTTTTCCTGATCACGGTCTCAATCGTCAGCAACGTGGCGTTTCTCATCGAATCGGTCATGGGCGAGCGTTTTTTATACATGCCTTCCCTGGGCTTCTGCATGGCAGCGGGGGTGCTGATCGGACGCCTGGTCCCGCCCCGCGATCAAACTGCCGTCACTTCCTTACGTACCCTTGCGGCCGGGAATCGCATGGTTCTGACGATTGTGGCCGTTGTCGCCGGATTGTATTCGATCCGGACCGTCTGTCGCAATTTCGATTGGAAGGACGACGTGACGCTGTCGGCCAGGGATGTCGTGACCTGCCCGAACAGCGCACGGATACAGTATGCCTATGCAAGCTATATCCTGGTCGGCGGGGCGTTGACAGAAAAGGATCCCGCCAGAAAGAGCCGGCTGCTCGACGAGGTGATCGGGCACCTTGAACGGGCGGTCGCGCTCTATCCCGAATTTTCCCGGGCATATTACCATCTCGGCGTCGCCTATAAGGAGAAGGGCGACTTCGGCAGGGCGGTTTTTAACCTCGAACAGGCGCAACGATACAACAATTTCGACGAGGCCGATTTCTTCATGGCCCTGGGATTGTCGTATGCCGGTCTCAAACAGTTTGATAAGGCGGTTGAGGCCTTTAAAAAAGCCGCTTCGATAAATCCGAAACTGGCCCCCGCCTATATCAATATGGCGATCAACAGCGACGCGATGGGAAATTACCCCGCAAGCGTCGAGTATCTCAACCAGGCATTGCAGGCCGACGGCAATTCATGGGAGGCCTGCTTTAACATGGGAAACACCCTGGCGCACCAGGGACGCAACGACGAAGCGATCGAATGGTATAAAAAAGCAATTGCACTGAACAGCCGTTACTCGGATGCGTATAATAACATGGGCATCGTCTACGCCACGATGAAAAACTACCCCGCGGCGTACAGGTACTTCAAAGCCGCCGTGGCGGCGGATCCCCGACAGCTCCAGGCGCAGGGAAATCTGAACCAGGTCATGGCGCTTCTGAACGGAACGATCAAAAGCAACCGGCCTCGCGAGGCATCGCATTGACAAAAAAATCAAAAACACGCCGGGAGCGGACGCCATCAAACAAGGAACTGCCGGCTGGAATTCAGCCGTCGCGTCAACGAATAAAAAGCACCCCCCTCATCATTTTTGCGTTCTGTCTCGCTTTTTTTTGCTTCCGGGCGCACAACAGCATGGTGCAGGAGTCATCTACCTGGGACGAGACGCACTATTTCGGCATGGGAAAATACCTGCTGCAAACCGGCAGGTGGGATGTGCAGGGCTGCATACTCCACCCTCCCCTCTCGTATTACCTGAGCAGCATTCCGCTGCTCTTTTTTTCAACCGACGACGCGCTCTGGAAGCACGATCCCGGCCATGAAAAGGAGGGGCTCTTCCGAATGACCGCCGACGTCGGCCGAGGGCAGGCTCTTCTTTCCAGCCCGGAAAACCGGAACGACCGGCTCCTGACGCTCTCGCGCCTCATGATGGTTCTCGTCGCCCTGCTCCTCGGCTGCTACGTCTTTTCCTGGAGCTACGCTCTCTATGGAAGCGCCGGCGCCATCGCCGCGATTGTCCTGTACACCTTCTGCCCCAATATTCTTGCCCATGCCAGGCTCATCACTCCCGATATCGTCGTCACCGCCTTCTCGTTCATCGCCCTTTATTACTTCCGGAAAATGCTCAGGGAGAACCGTTGGTCAACCACCATGTTCGCCGGCATCGCCCTGGGTCTCGCCCTGCTCTCAAAGTTTACCGCCGTGCTCCTTATCCCCGTCTGCGTCGCGCTCGCCCTTCTCTGGCTTTTTCATCGTACCTCGCTCCCCTGGCGCAACTGCATCATTGTCGGCGTCATCGCCTTCGCGGTGGTGCTGCTCGGCTATCGGGGCACCCTTGAGCCGTACTTCTCCGGCATCCGGTTCCAGCAGGAACATGCGAATCAGGGTCAGTGGGGGTTTCTCTGCGGCGATTATTCGCGAAGCGGATGGTGGTACTATTACACGGTGGCATTCTTCCTTAAAACGCCGCTTGCGGCAATCCTCTCTTGTGCAATTGCGCTTATTGTTTATTTCCGGAAAATTTTCAAGGGCGCCTGGATCGAGGAACTGTTCCTCCTGATCCCGGCCGTCACGATTTTCGTTTTTTTCAGCGCCAACCCCCAGGCCATCGGCCTGCGCTACCTGCTGCCCGCCTACCCGTTCCTTTTTGTCTTCGCCGCCGGGGGGATAGTACGGCTGGTCGCGAAAAAAATCACCGCCATCGCCTGCTTCCTCCTTGCACTATGGTATATCGGAGCGTCTCTTTACATCCACCCGCACTACCTCGCGTATTTCAACGAACTGGCCGGCGGGCCCGACAACGGCTACAAGTACCTCGTGGATTCCAATCTGGACTGGGGACAGGACCTGAAAGGCCTCGGCCGTTACATGCGCGACCACGACATCCCGAAGATCTGCCTGAGCTACTTCGGTTCCGACACGCCCGACCGGTACGGCATCGCCTACGACTGGCTGCCGAGCCTCGTGCTCAGGAATCCGGATCCGGGTCGGAAGGAGGTAACGCTGCATGACTATGTCGCCGTCAGCCGACCAACCTTCAGGGGGGGTATTTCGATAACCACGCTACGTTCGCCATGCTGAAGTCGAAAAAGCCGGTGGCAAAGATAGGGTACAGCATATTCATCTATAATTTGAAGAGTTGATGCGGTCTCTTTTATCAACCGCCGATTTCACGACCATGATCGCGAGGTAGAGGAGCAAACCCGCAATCGTCGCCAGAAGTCCCGAATAAAAATAAGGCGGCACGTAGTCGAGCTCCACGGTATGGCTCCCTTTGTCGAGCGGAATCCCGAGAAAGCCGATAGTGACAAGAAGCGGTTTAACGCGCATGCCGTCGACCGTTGCCGACCACCCCTTATCGTAGGGGATCGAAAAAAACAAAAGTTTGCTTTTCGGAACCGTAATCGTTCCCCTGATATGATTCTGGCTGAAAAGCCCGATGGCCAGGGTATCTTTTTTCCGCTCGGCGAGATCCGCCGTATAGCGTTCCCATGGGTAGGGAACGGAGGAATCCGGAGCGACATACCGTGAAAAACGGTCAAGCCCGTCCCTGCCGGACTATCGGCGACGAATGCCCGCTGGAGGGCAATTGTTTTCTGGCGTCTCGTCAACGGATGAAACTCATTATAGGGAATATATGCGTCATAGGTGAACCCGAGCGGGAGAACGTACCTGTTGCGGAAAACACGCACGTCGCCGAAGGTCGCGAGGGAATCGTACAAGAAATTCTTCCAGGCAGCGCCCGACTCCCTGGTCAGGACATACTTGAGGCTGACAAAGGCGTGCAACATCCGTTCGTTGACAACATACGCCCCGAGCCACCGGGTTTGCGATTCATTCGAGGCGTCGATGAGACCGAGCTCGCTCAAGAAGGCGACATAATATTTCTGGTTGAACGAATAGTATGAGGCAAGGCCGTAAAAATTCTGGACCTTTGCATCGTTGATGCTGAAATGCATGGCGTTGCCGGACGAATAATCCTTGTAAATCCTGAAAAAAGTCCTGTCGAGGGAGTGCAGGTACCCCACCGCATCGGTGGTGTAATCGTTATAGAAGGCGCGCTGCTGCAAAAGCCCGCGGGTGATGACCGGACGGGTGTCGATGGTAAGGCAGGCGCTATAGGCCAGTTCCGCACCGGTCCCGGCTAAAAGAAACGCGAGCACCACGGGTTGGATCCCGGGAAATTGCAGCAGCGACAGCAGGCAGGCGTATCCGACGAGCGACCCGGCCAGGATCGTGCGTAACGATTCATCAACAGCGACCGACGGATGCTCCCTGAGAAAAGGGTAGGGGAAATAGAGTCCCGCAAGAAGCAGGGACAGCGTCACGAACAGCACCGGAAGATGCACCTTGCTTCGCCTGATAATAAACGTCAGGGCTTTAACGCCGTAAAAGATAATCAGCACCGCCACAAAAAAACCGAAGGTCCGGTAATAATCCCCGGTAAAAAGCCAGAACGCATGACGGAAAAAGGGGAAAATGACGGGAACAATAAAAGCGGCGAGCAGGACGGCGTAGAGGATTCTGCGCTTTCCATCGAGAAACTGAAAGAGCTGCGGAAGCAGGAGAAGATTAACAAGCCCGCAATAGAAGAGCGGCGCTTCGAGGTAGTTGCTCCATCCGAAAAAAGCCGCGCCGGTGCCCAGCAGGTCGTTCGAAAAGAGCCGCAAGACGGCGGTCATCGTTTCCTGGGCATTGCCGAAGCTGAATATCGGCGATGTCGCTAATGCATGAAAATAGGACGACGCCCCGGCGCGGGGACTTTCCAGCATCTGCAGGATGGCGGCAACCGAGAAAAGACTGCTGACTAAAAGTCCCAGGACCCCCAGACCGGCCATTTCAACAGGAGCGGCGGAAGCCTTGTCGGGCGCCAGTTTCCCGATTCGATGATGCGCAGCAGGGCATAGGCCAGAAGGAAGAGACCCTCGGTGTACATGTAAAAAGGCTGGTATGCGGCGATGAGACCGACCGCAAGGGGAAAAAAACGCCAGTCGTTATCCTGAAAAAGTTTCTCGAACGATATGAGGAGGAAAATGATGAAAACCGCCTCGGTCGAAAACGTCTGCCATGCACCCGCAAGGATAATAAAACCGGAGAACGCATACGAGATCGCTCCGATAACCGCGGCAAAGCCCGAAACCGCCAGCTTTCGCATAAGTACATAAACAAGAAGCCCGGCGCAGAATAGTTTCAGAATCTCGAAATAGGCGATGCTATTCGCCATCGCATCCTTGCCAAAGATATACTGCAGGTCATAGAACGGATCAGAAAGGCTCAGCGGAAATATGTTCTGTCCCAGCCCTTGCCTGAAGGACCAGCGCGGGATGCCATCCGTGCGCAGGTAATCGGCAATGTGATAGGCGCTGGGATAATTAATGTTGATCGAATCGCTCCCGATGTCCCGGAAAAGATAGAATTTCTGAAGGAGAATGAAATCCTTGAAGATAACCAGGGCCAGACAACCATCAGCCCCATAAGCATCCAATGTCCTTTTTTTATTGAAGAAAACATCCAACGAACGCGACCCCGCCGGTACTTCACGCATCGCAGTGAAGTAATGATTCTTTGCAATGGAAGCGTGGTGAAGGGTGCGGTTTGCTTTTTTATGAGGCATGTGTCGTGATTGCCTCCGCGGTCGCAATGGCAAAAACTTGGATCCCCTCGCCCCTGCCGAACGCGGTCAGCCCTTCGCCGGACGTGGCGGTCACCGCAACATGGCTGATCGGTAGCTTGAGGAGGCCGGCAACCGATTCGCGCATGGCGGTGATATGAGGCGCCAGACGCGGCCGGGCGGCCTCGATGGAAATAGACAGATGCGTCAATTCAAGCGCGACCAGCAGTTCCATCGATTTCACCAGATAGATCCGGCTGTCGGTAATGCCTTCCTTACGGCAGAGGTCATCGGTCATTTTCCCAAGCACCGGCGTTCCATGCAGTCCGGAGATGGCATTGGTGATAGCATGCAGGACCACGTCGGCATCGCTGTTGCCGAGAAGCCCGACGCATCCGGGAATGCAAACGCCGCCCAGGAGAAGCGGCTTGGGCGAGCCCTCGGCATCAAATCGGTGCGAATCCTGACCTATCGCTGAAATTGACATGATGATACCTCTCCGTAAACCACGGGCTGGAGGAGAATGCCCTAAAAATACACTACGTTTGCAGTCACGGCACCCGGCCCTTTCCCTAATTATTTTTTAATCGTGGAAACCTTATTTTTAATCCGCTACCCGGAGCGGCCGATTCCGATACCCTCAAAACGGAAAACCTCCATCGGGAGATCGGATGAAAACGATATCGTGCTGACCGAAGCACGGGTCAGCCGACGGCATGCCGCAATCGGATGGCTCCGATTTCAAAAAT
>CAWJXL010000004.1:0-132231 GCA_963846695.1 uncultured Fibrobacterota bacterium
ACATCTCGACCTCGTCGATTATGCCGGTCATGGCCTGGGCAAGCGTCGATCCCACGGTGATCACGGTATCGGCCCTTTTGCCGATATTGAAGTTGGTACTTTTCCGGGCAGTAGAGTTTGTGGAGGTCCTGACCGTGCTGCTGAGCAAAACTCCATCTACATACAATGATTCCGAATACGTTGGTGAAGTGCCGATATTATTTCTTACGCCGACGACATGATGCCACGAGCCCGTCGGAACCGTTCCCGAACTGTCATAATACCACCCGCCCGGGCTTCCGCCGAAATCCGCAACCTCCCACTTGCCGCCTCCATCCCTTTGCAACTGATACCCATACTGGCCCGTGCCGGCGATAATGGCTTGCACCGCAGTGCCGCTATTGAAATACACCCATGCGGAAAGCGTAAATGGGCCGCCGAACGGTACATTGCCCGACGTAATCTTGCTGCCTGCGGTTGCTAAATAATTCGATCCGCTGAAATACCGGCCGCGGCCGATTACGCCGATGGTATCCTTCGGCAGGTAGCCAGTACTGCCGGAATCATTATAAGAATTGATCGTGGCGTCCGTCGTATCAGAAAGGTGCCATACCCCTTGATAGCCGTTTGCCGTATCGAATACCGCCGCTCCGTTCGATTGACTGATTGCACCGCTCTTTCCATAATGCATCGCGATGGATTGCGATGCATTGTTCCCGAAAACCGTATCCACCCATACCCAGATCACCGCCGTGTCGTTTGTCGCCGACCAGTAATCGATCTGATACGGGAACGCCTTTGTGTAATCGGAACCGCCGGAGAAGCGGATATCGACCGCTCCTCCGGTTTGATAATTCAGCTGGCCCCATCCGGAAAAATTAGATGGGTTAAGGCGCAGAAGAACCGGAAATTTCGTCACGTTATTGGCAACGTTTGCGCCGCTAGAGGTGGTGTTGAGTGAAAACTGCTTATGATAACTCCATAAATTATAATTCTCCACAGAAGTAAAGGCGCGAACACTTGACCAAGCGCTGGCGCCGCCGCCGTTAACGGCATTTACTCGCCAGTAATAGGTCGTAACGTACGAAAGCGGCCCGAGAGTCTGGGACGTCGAGGTAATGCCGTTTATATCGGAAACTATCGTGGAAAAATCGGAGATAGTGGCCAATTGCAACTCGTACGATGCCGGCGCACCGCCGGCGCTCGAACTCCATGAAAAAATCAGGGATAGAGGCTGACCGGATGCTCCATTGGCCGGAACGGAGAGTGTCGGAACCCCCGGCACCGGCGGAACGGTCGTGAAGCTCCAGGAAGCCGACCAGGCGCCCGTTCCGCCGTTGCCGCCGGTCGCGGAGACCTCCCAGTAGTACGTCGTCGAGGTCGCGAGCCCGCTCACCGCCTGCGAAAGATTCGTTATTCCGGACAGGTTGACCGCCGGGGTGCCGGCGAACGTCGCCGAACTCGACACCTCGAGCGAATAGGAAGCCGCTCCCGGCACGGCACCCCAGTTCAGCGTCAACGTTACCGGCTGATTCACCGCGCCGCTCGAGGGAGAAGAAAGAACCGGCATCGCGATGACCGTGGTAAAACTCCACAGGCTCGACCAGCCGCCGTACGTCGAGCCGTTGTTAGCATTGACCTCCCAGTAATAAGTGGTATAATTCGAAAGGCCGGATAGACTCTGGCTGGTCGAGGTAAGGGTGCTGCTGTTAAAAATCGGCGTCACAAAACCCGACTCGGTGGAAACCTGAAGCCAATACGTCGTCGCACCGCTGACCGCCCCCCACGTTACCGTAGGTGCGGTTGATTGATTTATGGCGCTATTTGTCGGCGTAACCAGCGGCGGAGCGCCGAATAACGCTATCGTCAGGAAACTCCAGGCGCCGGACCAGGAACTCGTATAGCTCCCGTTGGTTGCGTTCGCGCGCCAATAATACAATGTACCATTGGCAAGACCGGTCGGGGCGGCCGAGGTTACCGCAAGACCCGACTGCTGGAATACCGTGCTGCCAAAGTTCACGTCGGTCGATACCTGCACCGAATACGCCGATGCCAGGGCGGACGAATTCCAACTGAGCGACAGGTTCACCGCCTGTCCCACGGCCATGTTGGCAGGCTGGGAGAGCGCGGGGGCTGCCGGACCCACGGCGCTCAGGCTCGTCAGCGCGTCGGCGGCCTGCTCGTTCTGATAGCTCAGCTTGAGCCAGTCCGGAGACCGGCGGACGTTCTCGACGCGCGCTTCGCACATCTCCCCGAAGAATGCCGTTCTGCTGGTGTTCCCGTTATCGGCACCCAATACCGCGTACTTAGACGTACCGGCCGCGGACGAATAAACCATTACGCCCGAATTGGCATTATTCGTTACTAGCGACGTCGCTGCCGCCCCATTTACATATACATAGGCTGTATCGGCGGTGGAACTGGCGCTCGTTACAACAACCGCAATATGCTTCCAGGCCGGAGGACTGATTAAGCCTATTTTGCCCATCGGCTGTAAGCTCCATCCCGCGGAAGCGTGATAGGCAAGGTGCAATGAATCATTTACATCTCCTCCACCGTGGATCTCCGCGGACAGATTATTCCCCAATGAAAACAAGGTGGTTACACCCGTTCCCGTCTTCGATTTCAGGTCAAGCGAATCCAGCTTTCCCCAAGCCGAGAACGTCACGGAATGACCGGCGCCGTTGCCGGGACTGCCGAGCAGGCTGTTGATGTAGATGGAATCCCCCTGCCCCCCGGCGGTACTCGGCAGATTCCATTTGTTTAAAGCGCGGGCGCTGTCGAGAATCACCGACGGGGAATCCACTATGGTGGTGGTACCCGTATCCATGTAGCCGTTTCCCGTGGCGTCGTTAAAGGTCTCCTTGCCGTTGCCCGCAACCCCGGCGCTGTCAAGATGCCACACCGCGACGAACCCGTTCGACGGAGCGAACACCGCCGGCCCATTCGACTTTGCCGCGGCGGCGCCCTTGCCCCACCACATCTGTACCGATTGCGTTGCGTTGCTCCCGCCCACCGTGTCCGGCGCCACCCAGATATACGCCGTCTGGGTCGCCTGGTTGTACTTGCTTATCTGGTAGGGAAACTGCGCAGTGTCGGTGGCAGACCGGGAGAACCGCAGGTCGGCGCCGTTTGCCTGCGCCCCGGCAAACACCGCCGCCGCATTCGCGGAGGTCAAACGGACAAGAACGGGAAAATTCGACTGTTTGGTCGTAACGCTTGCTCCAGTGGCGGAGGTATTGAGCGTAATGGGGGTATTATAGGGCCACGTCGTCAGCGTGTCCTGGCCGAATGCCCCTTGCGCCAGCGCACCGACCATGGCCGCGAGAAATCCGATCGTTATTCCGGAGAAGCCGACAACTTTCCCCGCAGGAAGGCCTTCGTGCAAAGAACCGTACCTCGCCATAGCGCAACCTCCTCTTTCTCAAGCAGACTGCTGCATCGAGTTTTATCGATAAAAAGTAAAACTAAAATATGTTTCGAATATATATCAAAATATTTTTCAATGCTTCCCAAAAACAGCCCCTTGCCCTCATGAAATAAAAGCAGCCCTTCCTCTATCGGCAGGGCTGCGATACCTGGAAGGCTGTGATCGAAATCGACCTACCGTATCCTTACCAGCTTCAGACGCTTATCGAAGTTGGCCGCCTTCATCTGAATCACGTACACGCTTGATCCGACCATCGCATTTCCCCATAACAATCGTGTTCGGCTACCCCTGTTGATCGTCGAAACGTCGAAGATTACGCCCACAAATCCCCTGAACGTGTTCGAAGTGTCGTCACTTCCGGGAAGCGACTTATTGCTTTTTAAGAGAAGTCAGAATCCAACCTTCCCCTTTGAAGTCCGGGAAGGAACCATCCCAGTAGGTACCGCCCGCCGAATCGACGATAGCGATTTTGAATTCTTCCGGCGTTCCCTCGGGGCAATAGAGACCGGTGCATTCCACCCATGTATTGGTATTAAACATGTATTCACTGTCCACGGCCGGTGTAAAAATGATCGAATCGCCATTAGCAAAACCAGCCGGAACGCTTGCTACCGTGCCGTACTCCCTCATGGAGTCCTGGTTCCCGGTGCTTGAGGCATGAATATAGGTTGACCGCATCATGACATAGTTATTGCCGGTAATGGTTATCCTCGTGCTGAAGGTATCCGGATTGTCGACCTGCGTCGTCACCACCGTACCTAAGGCATACCATGTCCCTGCAACGACCGACGCCGGCACCGTGGAGCTGCTTTTATTGCAGCAGATAGTGACACCGATGCTCAACGCCAGAACACCGGCTGCCGCGAGAAGACCCCTTTTAAGCATACATCCTCCTGAAAAAATGGTGAAAGTTATATACCCTGCTTTTCTAAATATATAATTGTCATAGGTAAAACAACAGCACCGGCCTGCAGGGCTGAGCAGCTACTCCACCACCTTGCCGATACCGGTGTCCGGGTTCGGGTTCAGCAGCGACTGGATCGTGCTGCCGATAGCCTGCATTTGCTGCACCTGAGCTTGCGGTATCAATCCGAAGGTATCGGGCGTCACATCGAGCAGGTAGGTCGCACTGTCCTGGAGGCAACTCTGAATCCTGTTGTAAATGAATGACGGGGTTTTCAATACCGTATCCATAGGATGCCAGAACCAGCAATTATCGGCACGAAGGGGTTCATTGCCCTCGGAGGGGAGTGTGTTCCCGGCCAGGGGCGGTCCGTCCACCGGTATTTCGTACTGCACGATCTCGGTATTCCACATCTTGTAATGATGGTTATTTTCGGAAATGACGGTATGGTGGCCAAGGCTGTCATTCAGCCGGTGAACGAGGTTTGCAACGGTATCGTACGGAATCTGTATATAGCCGACCATCCAGCCCCACCCGTCAAACCAGATGACGTCGATGTCCCCGTAATTCGACAGAAGCTCCGTCAACTCACCCTTTACCATGGGTATTGTCACGGGATTGGTGCGGTCCCATATCGAGTAATAGAACCCTGGTTTGAGCCCGCGCGAACGGACCGAATCGACGAATTCCCGCAGGATATCGCGGTGGTAACCGACGCTGCCGCTGTTATTGTACCAATTTGTCAATACGATGTTATGATTGGTAGCAGATGGCGGAACCTGGGTCGGCCACAGGCAGAAGCCGCCATGGTGCCGCGTCGTCAAAACGACATACCGGCAGCCGGCGGACTTGGCAACATCCGCCCACTGCCCGCAATTCAATGAGTCGGGATGGAAGAGGTTTACATTTTCTCCGCCGATCTCCCATTCCGAGAACGCGGTAGGTGCGGGAAAAGTCGCGGAAGTATCCCAGTGAGCAAAAGTCGACATATTGAAGTGAATAAACATGCCGAATTGCTGCGCTACATAAGCATTCTGCTCTTTAATGAGCGAGGAATCGAACTGTGTGACAAAATGGAATATGCGTGACCAACCCTTTTTGCCGGCGGCGCTCATCCCGGCGACGCACCAATAGTACGTCGAAGTACCGGTTAAGGCATATACCTGCTTTACGGTGTCGGTGGCGGGCGACAATGAAGAATCGTCGATGATCACGTTATTGAATCCGCTGTCGGTCGCCAGCACTATTCGATATTTACTGGCGTTGCCTACCTTATTCCACATGAGAATCGGGCTAACCGTGACGGCGGTTGTCAGATTCGCCGGAAAATTAAGAGCAGGAACCAGAGTAGAATCGGAGGTGGTCATATCGATTAACCCTCTTTTAAGGGCTCCGATGGTGTCGATGCCCGTCGGCCCTGCCGATCCGAAGTAAGAGTTACACCCGGTCATGACGTTAACCGTTATGATTGCGAATGCCACAACGAAAATTCCCGTGAAAGCTATTTTTTTCATGCTCTGGATTCCTTTATATAAGTAATAATTGAGTACCTGAGCCGGATGAACATTTTTCTGCTTAAAATCTTGCCGTGAATTTCAGCATGTAATACCACTGGTTGAGACTATGCGTAACCTCATCAAAATCAATGTTGAAATCGGTAACGGCGGCAAGATACCGTAAATGGTCGTTGGCGATTTGACCGGTCACCGAATAATTCCTATAAAGTTTTTTCGTGCCGTAGAGGCTCCACTTCCAGTGATCATCGGGATAGTTGTATACGTTGCCGGTAATCGAAAGGGGAATCGGCAACTGGTTATTCACTATATCGCCAATATCATTCGGGTAGGGACTCCCAAACCACTCCACCTGAGCGCTCAGTACATCGAGAAGCTTAAAGGTGGGAAGATTCAGGCCGGCCATCACGGGTATTCTGTCAAGAAGTGTGTCGTAATTGATAGGGACGATGCCAGGTCCAGGTAAATTCTCGGGATAATTCTCCAGCCCGAGTATCGCCGCCTCGCCGTAAAGCTTAAGATCTTCTTTCCCGAGCCCCATATCGCCGATAAACTTCTTCAGATCGATAGATGCTCTCGCCATTACCTTCGCACCCCTGAAAGTAAAAAAGGAAGTATCCGCCTGTCCGGTTGTTGCATTATACGTGATATGGTAGGCGGTGGAAGGATCATGCGGGGTGGTAAGCGAACTGTCCGCCGAAAGAATACTGCACAGACTTCCTCCGAGACCGAGTTCAACCCCCTTGAACGGGTCGTAGGTGACGATAGCGGCGAGATTCCAGTCACCAACCGCGTAATATTGCAGGTTAGCATACAAGAGCCCATCAATGGTCACATTCGGCAGCGGGTGGAGGGCGGCATGAAAACCGAGAAGCCGGGCTTGCGGGAAATCAAAATCGGTGTTTATAAATTGGGGGTAAGTGCCCGTCCGGAAGAGGTATTCTCCGAGATCCCTTGCATCGGGATTGTACTTAAAACGGAAATAGCCTCCAGTTAATGTCCAATACGGGTCCTTGACATCTCCAAAAACATGCGTAATCTCCGCCTTGTCAAAATAGGGATAAAAGTTGAGCGATCGAAAATCCTGACTTGCGGTCGCTTCGGTTACTATCGGGAAATCATTGAACATCTCCATTTCCATGCCGACGTCGAGGGTCGTTCTCGTGCTCAGGGAAGCGCTCACCGACAGGTTTCCGTAGACCTGCCTAATCCACGCGCCGTCTACCGCGCCGCCCTTCGCATCCGGACCGCCCTTGACTACCTGGCCCATCTGCATCGACACAAAGCCGGATGGTTTGAGCTTTACCTGAATGGTGTCGTCGTCATCATCCGCACGGCACAGGCCCCCGCCAAACATCACTCCCGTAACCACCGCCGCTACCACCGTAATTCGATTCATGGCTCTCCCGTCGCGAAAATCTTTATCAATGGCCACAGCCATTGCAGTAGTCTCGCCGATGATGAACTATAAACAGGCTTCATTGAAGCCTGGTACGCACTCCCTTACACTCCTCAAATCGCCGAAAGAAAAGAATAGGGTCACCGGTACCTTTAACGGGCCGACTTATATAGAAAGAGAGGGGTTAAAAAAAGACATCTTTTAAGGTAATAATATTGTTTATATTACAATCGCATAATGAATAGATATCGCACTTATAAGCGACCCTCTTATCAACCATAACATATGGATGGCTGAACGCCTGAAAACTCCGATTCGGCAAAAATATTCTTTTGATGCTATTTCGCCAATTCCTTCACCTTAATAACATACACCCCCGCCGGAACGCCCATGTCCTGCTCGGTATAGATGCTGTTCTTCCTGATAGTACGCATGCTGAGCAGCTTGCCATTCAGGTTGTAGAGTGCGACTGTTTTAGTCAGGCCGGCGAGCGATGCATCAAACGTGACTCGTCCGCTCGCCGATGTAAGGGTATACCCATCGGAGGAGAGCGCTGAAGGACGCGACAGCTGATTCAACACCGCGGTGACCGGCGCCGCACCGCCTACGGCCAACTCATTGATGACCGCCTGAGTTCCGCCATAAACCGAGTCTATTTCGAGGCGGACGAACTTGGCGCTTTGGACAGGAAATGAAACTTTCTTTACATATCGGGTCGCCGGCCAGATGCCGAAGGTGGTGTCCGCTCCCCCTCCTACCCCTTTTCCCGAGGAAACCGGATTGAAGGTAAGACTGTCGATGCTCACATAGATTTTATACTTCAGCACATTACCGGTGAGAACCGGACCAGCCGTCGTCGAATCACGCCTCGGCAGGTAAAAGAGCATCGAAACGTTGGTATAAACTTTCCCTAGGTCAAGCGTCACATATTGCGGCAGGGTGCCCGTCGATCGCCAGCACTGCTGAAACAGGGGACCGCCGGTCCAGTCCTGGTGATCATCAATAAGGGAATCGGCCTTGCCGCTCGATGCTACTGCAGAGACCGGCGTGATAGGTTGCTCTATCATCGGCTGCTGACGGGGCAAAGGCGGTCTCGCGGTATTGGGACTCCAGGCCGCTCCGATTTGACCAAGACGGGTGACCACCGCCGCATCCATTATACCGGCCGTATTGGGAGGACAGTCAAGTATGTACGTGCAATAGAGCGGCTCCAGAGCCTTTAAATGTGTCGTTACAACGGTGGCAACGCTTGCAAGGTTGTTAATGTTGGTATCGCTGACACTCCAGAACCAGTTACTCCCGCAAATACAGCTCGCCTGGCATGCTGCGAAGGTATTGCCCGCCGGGCACCAGTTGCCGAGCGGCTCCTCCACATAAAAGATGTCCGACTCCCATGGTTCCTTCATGCCGTTGGTTTCTATGATAAGGCAATTGGGTTGAAGGGCCTTGATGGTGTCCCGGATCTGCTGCCACGGTAGATCATGATGACCCATCGCCCATGAGTAGCCGTCAAAGACGAAAAGCGGGATTTCGCCGTAATTGGTGAGGAGTTCAGTGATCTGACCCAGGACAAAGTTCCGTATCTTGGGAGTCCAGGGAAATACCGTATCGCAGGTGCCGCTTCCGGTGTATATCGTATCGTTCTTCGAGACGGTATAGCCCGTACAACAGGTACGCGGCACCCCGTTGGCGATATCCCACATCGACATATAGAGCCCCGGCCACAGGCCGTACGCCCTGAATGAGTCGGTATATGCCCTGACGACGTCCATGTTCGGCTGCGAACTCTGTTGGATCGTATACGGGGTCTGGCCATTCGGCGGAATCTGTTTGGTCGGCCAGATAGAAAAGCCGTCATGGTGCTTACATGTAAGAATGCCGAATTTCATTCCGGCTGATTGTGCAGCCTTGGCCCACTGCCCGCAATTCAAACTGGTCGGGTTAAAAAGCAGCGGGTTCTGGCGGGCCTCCGCCCACCCGGAATAATATGTATTAAAATTGAAATGTATGAACATGCCGAACCGCTGCTCCACAAACCGCCGCTGCAATGAGTCCAGCGTCAATGTCTGGGTGAATACCGTCGCGAGAGGCAGCAGAATAACCATGAACGCCTCGAAGCGGAATTTTTTAAGCGAGGACATGATGTACCCCGTTTTTTGAGTTGAAACAAGTAATATCTCTTGTCGGATATCACTGTGCCGGATTAATGCAAAGTGATACATGGTTCTCCCCCCATCCGTTCCCGGCGTTTCGCTTACCTCGTAAGCATTACCGCCGCGGACTTTTCACTCCCCGCAGACCTGACCCGAACGATATAACAGCCCGCCGGAAAATTATAACCCTTGAGAGACATTGAATAACGGCCCGTGGTCTGCACACGATTGAGCACGAGGGTAGTTCTGCCAAGCATGTCCTGGAACAAAATAGCTACCTTGCCCGGCGTTTGCACCGAATAGGAAAGAATATCATTTGCAATAGAGAAATCAGCCATTCCCGCTTTAATAAGTCGTTGCGGCAGCACCATGACGGCTGCGCCGGTGGTGAACGACCATACGCTTGACCATAGGCTGGGACCGAGATAGCTGACGTTGCCGCTGGCATTTGCCCGCCAATAATATGTTGTATTGGCGGCAAGGCCGCTGACCGACTGCGACAGCGCCGTGAGCCCGCTCTTGGCATAAACGGGAGTGGCAAACGACGAACTGGTCGAAACCTGAATGCCATACGAAACCGCCATATCCACCGATCCCCACGATACAGCCGATAACATCTGGCCGGTCGTGCCGTTTGTCGGTGTGGCGAGCGTCGGCGCCGCAGGAACGCCGCTGCCGACCGCCAGTTCATTGATAACGGCCGCCGTTCCTCCATAGACTGAATCGGCTTCAAGCCTGACGAATTTCGCGCTCTGGACGGGAAACCTGACTTTTTTTATGTACCGGGTCGCGGGCCATATGCCGAATGTGCCGCCCGCCAAGTCCGTACCGGAAGTTATCTGCGTATAGGTAAGGCTGTCGGTGCTCACATAAATTTTGTATTTGAGTATATTCCCGGTCAAAACCGGACCGCTCGTGGTCGTATCACGCCGCGGCAGGTAAAAAAGCATGGAGACATTGTTGTATACCTTGCCAAGATCAAGGGTTATCGACTGGGGGAGGGCGCCGCTCGATGTCCAGAGCGTCTGGTTAGGCGATGCGGCCATCCTGTCGTTAAAACCGTCGATCGCATTTATGGCGGTTCCGCTCGTCGCCGTCGCCGAAACCGGCGTGATCGGCTGCTCAATCATGGGAGGTTGCACCGGCAGGGGGGGGCGTGCAAAATTGGGCTTCCATACCAGGCCGACGCTGTCGAGTTTTTTGACAATTGCATTATCCAGAAGCCCCTTTGGATTGGGGGGGCAGTCGAGTTGGAAGGTGCAATAACGCGCGTTGAGAGAGTCGAGATGCGTTACGACGATATTGGTAAGGGACATTAGGTCGCTATAAATGGAGTCCTTATAATCCCAGAACCAGTTGTCTGCGATCACCGTCGCCTGTACCGCGGCAAGGGTGTTGTTGGCGGGACACCACAGGGTTGGAATGGACTCCTCGATGAAATCTATATCGGACTCCCAAGGTTGGATCATGCCCTCGGTCTCAACAAACACGCAGTTGGGCTGCAACGCCTTTACCGTATCTCGTATCGCCTGCCAAGGAACGACCCGGTGCGCCTGGGCCCAGCCGTAGCCGTCGGTCCAGAAGATCGGGATTGAGCCGTAATTGGTAAGCAGTTCGGTAATCTGGGCTTCCACATACGCCAGCTCGCTTGCAGTGAGGGCATCGTAGGCGCTGGAGGGGTTGGGTATTGCGTTACTGGGGTCCGGGTTGGGGACGCCGTTATTGGGGTCCCAGATGGAAAAATACAGACCCGGCCCGAGGCCGTACGCCCTGAAGGAGTCGGTATAGGCCTTGACGACATCCATGTTCGGCTGCGAGCTCTGTGCGATAGTATATGGAGTTAATCCGTTGGGCGGCGTCGTTTTGGTCTGCCAGATGGCAAAGCCGTCATGGTGCTTGCACGTCAGCATCCCGTAGGTCATGCCCGCCGCCTTCGCGGCCTGCGCCCACTGCCCGCAATTCAGGTTCGTCGGATTGAAAAGCAAGGGGTTCTGGCGGGCCTCAGCCCAACCCGAATAATAGGTGTTCATATTGAAGTGAATGAACATGCCGAACCGTTGCTCCACGAAGCGCCGCTGAAGAGAGTCGAGCGTCAGCGTCTGAGAAGCAACCGCCGACAGCAGCAACAGCACGCCCGCTACGGCAACGGTCAATTGCCGTAACAAGCCGTTTGCCTTTTTTCTTACGTCTCCCATATTTTCCTCCGTTACTGAAAACAGTGTTTTTCCCTTGGAATACGCGGTGACAAATCCTCTTTATTGCACTATAACCCGGCACTCTCCTCCTCACAGCACAAACTGTCATAGCACACTATTACAGATACCACCATTCCTAACTTCTTCCAATATATGATATTTTTTTCTCAACCGCAAGATAATAAATATAGAGAAAAACCTTTTCTAAGACGACCGTTTTTTCCTGCGGCTTCAGATACCATGCCCGTCGTTACCCGCTCATCGATCAATGTCCGCAGTGTCGTCAGGAATGTATCCGCAGACGGCTGCAATTTCAGAATCGCACCTCCCGGAAAACCGCCCGGGCCACCCAAATCCTCACCCTGAGTGCTCGTGGAAAACAAACGTTGCTTTCCAATTTCCTGTATGGGGCGGAGAGATATATATTGATTTTTCTGAGGTGAGCAGTGGTCTTTGGCTCACTATTTTTATAAAAGTTCCAGAACCCCAATTATTTATGGAGCGCACCGATGCGATGGCCTCGGAGTACCGTAGTGATTTTCTTCTGCCTTCCGATCTGTTTGACTCAGGTTTCGGCCCAATCCACGCTCGATTCGCTGCAACGGGCGTACGTCAACCTGCGCTACGGCATGTTTATATGTTATGGGATAGAAACGTTTAACGGCGGCGATTACTGGAATAATTCAACACCTCCGGCGGCGAGCGTATGGAACCCTGCCGATACTCCAAACTGTAAAAGCTGGGCCGACGCCGCAAAAACCGCAAAGATGACATACGGGCTTCTGACGACAAAGCACCACTACGGCTTCTGCCTGTGGAATACTGCGACCACCACTTACAATTGCATGAACGAAGGCGCCGTGCGCATCGATGTCGTCAAGGCATACTGCGACGCCTTCCGGGCCGACAGCCTGCTGCCCGGGCTCTATTTCTCCATGTTCGATGTCCATGACTCGATCGAAGGCGGCTATTCCAGCTACAACCCTGCGCTCTGGAACAAGAAAAAGACTTTCATCGAACAGCAGTTGCGGGAACTATTGACGAACTATGGGCCGATACCGATTCTGGACATCGATGGCTGGGCCTGGCAGATGGGGCACAATACCATCCCCTACCAGGAGATCCGCGATTTCGTCAAGAGTCTCCAGCCGAATTGCCTCATAGCCGATCATGACGGGGTAGGCCAGCCGTGGGAAGAGGACATCGTGCTGTATGAGGAACCAAAGGGTATCTATTGCCCCGCGACAAACGCCAATGCCGCCCACCAGGAACAAACCGTCGTCACCCAGTATAACGGCTCCTGGTTCTGGACTGCGGGCAGCACGCACACAGTCACGTACATGACAACCGCGAACATTCTCTCTCACCTCACCAATCTCGAACCGAGGTATTGCAATTTCCTGCTTGACTGCCCTCCAACCACCGCCGGTATCCTGCCTCCGGCCATGATCGATTCGATAGAGAAAGTGGGAAACAGTTGGACACCCAACCCGAACCGGACGCCGCTGCCCACGCAGCCGCATCACGTCGAACATCCGGTGACCCCGGTCGCGGCTGTGACCGGGTCCGGCGCAAACGGCTGGAATGCCATTGACGGATACAATGACCGCAGCAGTGCTACGGCGATAGACCAGACCCTTCTGACCATCAGCGCGGCGCCGCCGCAGACCGTCACGGTCGATCTGGGTTCGGTCTATACCAATCTGGAGATTCTCGGCTATTTGCCCCGGCAGGATTACACCGGCAGTGCACATGTCATGACCGGCAATATTACCGGCTATACCATATCGTTGAGCAGCGACAATTCGAATTTCACCCAGGTAGCCAGCGGAACCTGGTCGGGTGATTCCACCCTCAAGATTGCTGAATGGAGCCCTCCGGCCACCGGCCGCTACGTGCAACTCAAGGCGGTCTCCACCGTCGGCAATGCAAGCGTGGTCATCAATGAACTCGAATTCGGCGGAAGACTGGACACGCCGGCAGTTGCGACCGGGGTGCTGAACCGTCTGTCCTCAAAGGCGGCTCAGGGAATCGGTCCGCGATCATTTACCACGGCGACCGGCGCCATTCGCCTCTCCCCTGCCGATGCATCATTGTTCTGCATCTACAATGTATCGGGCAGGCTTATCAAACGGGTTGAGGGGGATCGGTCATACCTTGATATCAGAAAAAGCTTGGCCGGGTCGGAGCAGTTGTATATTATCAAGGCTGAGAGATAATAATACCGCTTAGGTTATCGAATCGGGGTATAGTAAGGCTGGGGAGACACGGGAGATCGCTATGAATACCTTAAATTTCGCCATTGACCATGATGGTCAAAAAAACTGCGCCTTTTGCCGCAAAGAGTTTTCCTTTCCGGAAATCGAATGGGATGGGAAGGATATATCCTATAACCCGGACACGCTCTGGCTGGATGCAGTATGCTCGAAGAAATGCTTTATCGATTCGGAAAACAAGAAAACGCGAGAAGAATTCGCATTAAAGATTGATTTCATCTTATCGAGGAACGGCGTTCAAAGTAATTATATCCGCTGCTCATTCGAAAATTTTATGCCTGAGACCCGAGCCCACAGAAGAGCCGTCGCTTTTCTAACGAGCAGCCTGCCATTCCAAAAAAAGAGCTCCATCATTTTAATCGGCCCCAGCGGCACAGGCAAAACTCATTTAGCCGTAGCGACGATGCGGAAATACATGCTCGATACGCAAACAGCTCGTGCGGCATTCGTAAGCGGCCCTCAGCTCATTGCGGAAATAAGAAGGGCCACTCTCTCTGAGGATGAAATTTCCAGTGAATCGGTCATTCAAAAATATGCCGCAAATAAGCTTTTGGTAATCGATGATATAGGGGTCGAAAAGGCAAGCGATTTTGTCGTTCAATCCTGGTATCGAATAATTGACGGCAGATATGCCAATAATTGCCCTACGATTTATACCTCAAATCTCGAAAAAGCCGAGATAGAATCAAGGATGAACTCACGGATTGCATCGAGGCTATTCGCCGGCACGAATATCCCCATCGATGGGAACGATAAAAGAGGAAGTATGTGAGGTATTTTGAGGCGCCGCTTTTGCAGTTCCGCGTAATAGGGTATTGCCTTGCCGCATTTTAATTCACCAGGCTCGCTCCGTCCGCTATCCTTGCGAAATACACCGTCGTATTTCTCCCCGTGCGTTTCTTGTACTCCTGCTTTATCGTTTCGCCGAATTTATCCTTTGCCTCGGTTTTAAGCACCGTCAGGGTTGCTCCGCCGAAACCGCCACCGGTAAGCCTAGCACCATATACTCCGTCGATGGATTTTGCAATATCGACCAGGATATCAAGCTCCATGCAGGAGTTTTCGAAATTATGGATCGAGCTGTCGTGAGACTGGTACAGAAGGGCGCCGAACTCCTTCATTGAACCCCGTTTGATAAGCTCCATCGCCGAAAAAACGCGTTCATCCTCACCAACTACATGCATGGCCCGCTTGAAATATTGCGGGTTGAGTTCCTCCTTGGCGCTTTGAAGCTGCATCATGTTAACATCACGCAGCATTTTAATCTTCTCGTTTTTCCTGCCGAAAAATTTGGCTGCTTCGAAGCATTCTCGACGACGACTGTTGTATTCGCCGGCGACCAGGGAGTGCGTTACACCCGACAAGGTGATGGCAAGGGTGACATCGCTGCCCGGCATGGGGATTGCATCGTGATAGAGCGAGCGGAAGTCGATGAACAGCAAATGACCCGCCCTGCCGAATATGGAGGAAAATTGGTCGAGAAGACCACAATTTGCGCCGACGAAGTTATTTTCCGCCTTCTGGCAGATTTTTGCAAGATCAGTCGAGTCAATGCTGAAGCCGAAGAGTCCGCAGAAAGCGAGCGCAGCCGCCACTTCGACGGCTGCGGACGATGATACGCCGGCTCCCAGCGGCACGGTGCTATGAATCGCCAGGTTAAAAGGGGCCACGGGATAGCCGCGATCCTGCAGCATCCGATACACCCCGAGCGGATAATTCACCCAGGCATTTTTACCCTTGAGCGGCTCGATATCTTTCACGATAACCGATTCGGGAAAAAGGCAGGAGGTAAGACCGCACTCAGGCGATACTGCCTTGGAAACCGCAACCCAGACCTCGCGGTCTATGGCTGCGGAAAGAACGACTCCTTCATTGTAATCGGTATGATTTCCAAGCACTTCGACCCGACCGGGAGCTTTCGAAATCACCGTCGGGGCGGTTTTGAATATGTTCTGGAAATGTTTTGCTACAATATCTGTATCTGTCTGCGAATTCGGGGTAACTGACATGTACCTTATCCTTTCCTCGCTATTTTTAGAATGGAGATGCACTTTGAAACGAAGGAATAAAATATTAGTTCCAGGGGAAAAAAGCAATGGTTGTTTTAGCGCGCAGAAGCCTTTATTTGACAAAATGGGAGGCGGTCATCCCGACGCCAAAGACTCAGAGGGCTTCAGTTCCTCCCCGGTGAGGAGGCCGGATAAGCGCATGATCCGTTCTTCGTCCGGACGATCGAAGAATATTCCGTTTCGTTCCCCCCCTCCCAGGCCGCGAAGAAAGAGATAGTATATCCCGCCGAAATTTTTTTCGTACGAGTATCCGGATCTCCGCAGCCACAGATAGCGGTGGAGCGCCACCGAATAGAGATGGTATTGGAGGAGATAGTGCTCGCGGGCCATGACTCCGGCAAGGGCCGCGGGAGAGTAAGCCCCTTCGTCATCATCGAGATGGTTCGATTTCCAATCGATGATATAGAAGCGGTCCTCCCATTCGAAAACCAGGTCGATATAGCCTTTGAGGTGGCCGCCGGAAGTTTTCATACCAGGTGGTGGAAAGACGTTTCGAGCTGCTTCCGGTTCGCCGGCTGCCTCGAAAATGTCACGCCCCATGAACGGCTGCACCGGAAAATAGAACTCCATCTCCCTCGCACATTGCCGCAGCGGTATGCGTTCGAGCCGGAGACCGTTCTGGGGGTCGAGTACCGTTTCCGCCACCGCGAGGATCATTCGCTCCACGCTCTCCTGCAAGGACGAGGCAAAACCGAACCGCGCAAGTCCGGCGGTAATGGCAGCGGAAAACCCAGATGAGGACAAATTCGTGAAGTCTGCCTTTTCAAGGACCGCATGAAGAAAGGTTCCCGCCTCTGCACCGCGCGGGAAATCGGCAAAATCTGCTGCGGTGGGTGTTTTCAGTCCCGGTTCTTTTAACGACGACGCCCGCGAAAAACCTCCATCATCCGCGTACTCCCGATCCGCGAGAGGCAAGGAGTGCGCAAGCGCCGAATAAGAAAGAATCCGCCTTGGTGTCGGAATAGCTCTGCGGAAAGGTCGCGCAATCATCGATTGCCGGGTACGGTCGTCGCGGGGCAGCTCGAAGGGCGCGTACCGGGGTATCGGAGCGACTTCGATGCATGCGTCGCCCGCGCCGTGAAGCCATGCCAGGCCGTCGCTGATGCCGCGATCGGTGAGGCCATCGATAACCGCGCGGAGCTGCGCCACGGGATTGGAATCGATCTGCCTGCCGAACAGCACCCAGCCGAGCGCCGATGTTTCCGCTCCCTTCACCCCACCCCAGGCGCAGTAGCAGCGCGACCTGGCGCGCGTGATCGCCACATAGAGCAGCCGGATGCTTTCAGCCAAGAGTTCCTCCTCGGCAAACGGCCGGAAGCGCGCTATCGCATCGGCATCCAGGGCGACCGAGGCGGCGAAGTCATGGTCCGGATCGTGAAAAACGCAGGGTTTTTTATTGTTTTTATCAACGGGCAGTTGCGCTGCATTCCAGGTGAAGGGACAGAAGACGACGGGATATTCAAGGCCCTTGCTTTTGTGGATGGTGACGATCCGCACCGCTTCTTCATCGCTTTCGAGCCGCAGCATCTCCTCATCGGGCGGCACGCCATCGTTGCAGTCACGCCGCTTCGCGCTCAGCCACTTGACCATCGCCGCCATCCCCGAACGGGAGCGGAGCGCTTCGGTATGGATGAGCTCGGCAAGATGCAGTAGGTTGGTGAGTTTTCGCTCCCCGTCCTTACCCGGCAGCAATCGCCGTCGCACTTGTTCATCGTTCATGAGCTTGCGAAACATGGGAAGAATGCCGACCGTACGCCATTCCTCGTGGTACCGCACCAGCCGCGCCTGGAAGGAGCTCCAGAGATGGTCGTCGGAGGCGAGTCCGTCAACCTCGTTGCCGGTCAGGCCGAAAAAGCAGGTCGCCAGGGCCGCGCGAAAAAGCTCGCCGCGTTGCGGTTCCGCACAAGCCGCGAGCAGGATCTCAAATTCCGTTGCTTCAAAGGAGCCGAACACCGAGCCGCTCATGTACAACATCGCCGGAATATGCGCGCTGCCAAGCGCCTCCCGCACCCGTGAAGCCTCACGGTTGGTCCGGACAAGCACCGCGATATCCGAAGGTCTGAGCGGACGATCGCCGAGGGTCGCTTCGCCGCGGGCCGAAGCCGAGAGCAGACGACCGATTTCAACGGTAACGGCGCTCACGGTAAGGTCCGATGCGTCGGTTTTTCCGAGAGGCTCCACCGTATCTGTCGAATCCCTTTTGAAAAGCCACAGCACGAACAGGTTCTGCCGCTCTCCCGCTATCGAGAGGACATTGGCGCTTCCTTCAATCCCAGAACGCACCGGCCGGTATTCGACCGGCCTGAAGGCAAACGGGTTGCAGTGCCCGATAAAGAGCCGATTGATTGCTTCGAGCAGGAGCGGGTCGCTGCGGAAGTTGGTCGACAGGGTGTACCGCATCGATGCGTTGCGCGCGGCTTCAAAATACGAATAGATGTCCGCTCCCCTAAAGCGGTAAATCGCCTGCTTCGGATCGCCGATGAAAAAAAGCGGCAGATCACGTCCGAATATCGCATCGAAAATCGCATACTGCACCGGATCGGTATCCTGAAACTCATCGATGAGCCCTGCCTTGCAGACGGAGCGCAGGGCGGCGCGAAGGTGGTGCCCACTTTTTTTGTCCGCAAAGGCGTCCCTGACACGCAGTAGTAAATCATTGAATCCCAAGAGGCTTCGCCGCTCCTTTTCATTGAAAAGAGCGGCATCGGCCTGGGAAAGGAACCTGATTTGAAGGGCCAGGAACTTCAGGTGCAACATCTCGTGCAAGGCGATGCCGTCGGCATATATCTCCGTGCATGCTTCAAAGAACGGGTGCGACGGCGGGATCGCCCCTTTTTTCGTCCCGTTGACGATGGCACCGACCGTCATTTTTTTTATCTCGGCAAGCCCCTCCCCATCGATGAAGCCCTGTTCGAAAAGTCCATCGATCCTGCCGCACAGTTTGGAAACGATTTTAGGAGAGTAGCTGTTCTGCCTGAGCGAAGGTGAAGTCAGGAGCGCCAGAATCGTCGCGCGCTGCCGGTTCCAGAGGGGCGCCGCCTTTGCGATAGATGCCTTAAACCGGGCTTCCAACCCTGCCATATCCGGATCATCAACCGCTTCCGGCAGCAGCCGGTAGCCTTCCACCCCTTTTCGAACTTTGTAAAGCTCGCAGAACCAGGCCGGACTGGTGCATTTTTCCGCCGCGGCATGCGCGAGAAACAGGAGTGAGGCGTCATAGAAGTGGCATCGCCAGAAGTCCGCTGCGACAAGCTCCACGAGTTCCCGCTCGTCAGAGACGATTTCGGCGGCAAAGAGCGTGCCGCTTTCGAACGCGTGCTCGAAAAGCACCTGCCGGCAGAAGCCGTGGATCGTGTAAATCGCCGCGGAATCAAAGGTGCGGAGCGCTTCGGTGAGGCTTGCGCAGACTCGGGAGCGGGGAAGCCGGTCGAAGACGGCGGTGAAAAATGGCTCGTCCGTTTCGATTTTGCCTCCGGTCGCGATCCTCAGCGCCGTCGCCAGCGTGGCGCGGATGCGCTCCCGCAGCTCCCGTGTAGCCGCTTCAGTAAAGGTAACCACGAGAATTTCGCGCACGAGCAGGTTTCGCTCCAGGAGAAGCCGCAGGTAGAGGCGGGTGATGGCAAAGGTCTTTCCGGTGCCGGCCGCCGCCTCGATAAGGTTTCGTCCATCGAGCTGACAGGTCGTAAAGTCGAGTTCAGGAATTGATGTGTTGCGGAAATTCAGGGACGTCGTGCATTGCCGGCTACCCACCCTTCCCGATACTGTGAAGGAAGGGGCTCCAGACATCGAGGGCGAGGCGCTCCCATGCCGGATCGAAAGGGCGGGCCGGACCTGAAACAGAAAGAGTTATAGGGATCATCGGCTTCGCCGGGAACGAAATCGTCGCCCCGATAGGTTTCGACCGCGCAAGCGAGGGCGTCGCGAGGCGAACGGTTTTTCATGACGATGCTTTCCGCGTAGGCATAGGTCGCTTTTGGAAAGAACGGCAGCGGTGTGCGCATTCCGGCATCGAAAAGAACCGCCAGCCTGGCCAGTTCGCCTTCGGCTCTGGAAACCGGTTCCAAAACGACCGTTGTATCCTTGGCGAACACCAGCGTCCTGGTCGGATAGCCCGGCCGCCCGATTGCGCAGAGCAGCAGGTGGAGGATCCAGGCCTCGAGGTAATCGTTCGGCGTTGCCTTTGCGAATCTGTAGGCGAGGCGCATCGAAGGGTAGCAGCCGTCGATGGAACCCGCAATAACGAGCGGGCCGGACGACGCATTGACGGCCAGGGGCGGCAAAGCGGGTTCCTTTTCAATAAGGGGTCGAAGACCCTCCGCAAACGGGCGGATCTCCCCGGCGAGCGCATCGAACCCGAACCGTCCTACGTTGCCTTGCGGAAGTTCGCCTTTCGCCTTGAAAAACGCGAAGGCGTTCTCTATGTCGTTGTTGCCGAGCATGCTTTCGGTCAGATTCCGGGCCGCGGCGTACCAATCGAGGCCCGAAAACTCGAAGCATTCGGTATCCGTAGCCTGTTCCCGTTGTTCGGGAAGCTTCATGCCGAGCCGTTCGACGAGCAGGAAACGGACCGGATTCTTGAAGAATCCGACGAATTGCCGGAGGTCGATGCGCGCCTCTCCCTGCCGGGGAGAAAGCGGGCCGGTGCAGAATCGGTATTCACGGAGGTTGTCCGAGCCGGCCTGACAGGTGTCGACCGCATTGGCCTCGGAGAACGTATGAAGCCGGTCGCCAACGTTAAAACAGCGGGGATTCCACGCCTGGAGCGGATGCTCGACGATGACCGCATTACGCGCGGCAACCCTCTGGGCGGGCAGCATCGCAGAAGCGTGCGGAAAGAATCCACGATCGATAGCCGAAAGAAGCTCTTCCACCACCACCGAGGGGCCGCTGACTGCGTTATCGCGGACGCTGCGGCCGATATAACTTATGTAGAGACGCTCCCGGGCGGAAAGAATGGCTTCCAGGAACAGGTAGCGGTCCTCACGGTCGATCGAGCGGTCGCCGCGGCGTGGATGCTGCGCCATGAGGTCCCATGAGGGGCGATAGGAGTGCCGTGGAAAAGCCCCGTCGTTCATACCGATGGAGCAGATGATTTTAAAGGGGATGCTGCGCATCGGCATCATGGCGCAGAAGGTAACCCCACCGCTTAAAAACGGCGCGTCGCTGCCAACGCGATCCAGGCGCATCGTGAAGTACCGGTTGATCGTTTCGTAATCGACAACGTTGGCCGGGATGCCGCATGCCTCGGGCCGGGAAAGCCCATGGATCGCCTCCCGGACGAGGTCCGCCTCGTCTTCACTTCCGGCATCAGGAACGAAGAGGGCGTCGAAGAGGCCGCCCAGGAGCAGCGACCAGCGCGCTAAGCGGGCGCGGGGTGCGGCACTCCTTTGCAAATGCGGCAAGTTTCTCCATGCCGTCGATGAAAACGCCGGCAAGCGCGGCCTGCGATCCCTCGATGTCGTCGAATCCGGCCAGACCTTTAAAGATACGGCCGGCGGCGGAGGGGAGCGCATACCCCAAAAGCAGGCGGCGCATCCCCGCCTCCCAGGTATTGTCCGGCATGGCGGGGAGGCCGAGTCCGCGGATCGACTCTTCGTCAAGGCCCCAGCGGATGCCGCAGCGCCGCACCCAGGTCCGCAGGGTGAGCAGGTCCGATTCGTCGAGACCAAACGCGTCGCGCACGGCCGGGGTTTCCAGAAGCGACAGCACCGCGCCCGCCTCGAACCGTGAAAGGGGCAGCGCAAGGAGCGCCATGAATGCGTTGACGATGCCGCCTTCGCTTCCTGCCGTCAGGTCGGCAAGCGAATAGGGAATCCTGCGGTCCGGATGTTCCGGCGCGCCGAACACCGCGCGCACCACGGGGGCATAGACGACGATGTCGGGCGTCATGACGAGGATATCAGATGGATTTACCGACGCATCCGTATCGAACACGTCGAGCAGGTAGTCCTGGAGCGCCTCGATCTCCCGCTGCGGGGTGTGGCAGGAGTGGACCTCGATGCTGCGGTCCGAGGCGTTTATGCCGAGGGGCGGCAGGTCCGGCGTTGAGCCGCGGTCGCAAAGGTGAAGCATATCGGCCTGGATGGTCTCCAGGAGCGTGGCGGGCTGGTTGTCATAGGGAATCTCCGTCTCCTGCGGGTCATAGTCGTGGAGCAGTGAGAGAAACTCCCTGCCGTGGGTGCCCAGCGCGGCCAGAAGCGGATTTCCTCCCTCAAGGTGAAGATCCTGCACTGAGGCGGATTCAGACCGCTCCCGCCGCACGATGCGCGCCGCTTCGCCTTCGGACACGATCCGGTCCCAGAACTCGGCGCAGGGGTTCAGCACGAACAGATGAACCGGCACGAGCGAGGACACGGCCGCAAGCAGAGCGGTATGGTAAGGGGGAAGCGACAGGCCGAATACCTCGACGCGCGGCGGAAGCGTTGCAGCCGGCAAACGGCTGATTGCCGAAAGGAAATCTCTGTGCAGGCGCGCGCGATGCGGCGTACCGGTTCCTCCGGTGATCGCGCGCCAGAGAACCGCCTGCCAGTGGTCCTCGACGCCCTCCTCCCAGGCGAGGACGACATCGGGCCTGAAGATCGTATACTGATCGAAGGCTTCGGCAATTTTGCAGGCGAGCTGGAATTTCCTGACCTGGCGGCCGTCGTTGAGGTAGGCCGCGAGCGGTTCCATGCGCTCGTCGCGAAGCAGTTCGTCTGAAAGAGCCGACATGATCCTCCACGGAAGCAGCTCACCATCAAAAACGGATGCTTCCGGCAGGTCAGGAAAAGCGCGGCGAAAGAGTTCGCCGGCAAAGTGGTCGGGAAAGAGAAATTTCGTGTTGCCCCAGATGCCAAGGCGGTCGGCCAGTTGCATCGAGAGCCAGCGCGCCATTCCCCGGTTCGGCACTACGATGATTTCCGGCGTGAGCAGGGAGTCGGAAGGTTGTCCTACGATTTCAGCAAGGGCATCGGCCAGAAGCTCCATGCGGTTGGAGGTGTGCAGCAGCATGGCCGGGGAGGGAGGAATCGGATTGACGTTCAGCATCTTCGTAAAATAATTCGGCGGCTGCCATGTATTTTTTAGTCTCCGTCGTATCCTTATCATAAAGTGAGGAATCGTCCGGTGTCGCCCTTCGGCAGGTTTTCCGCAAGTTCAAGGGACCTGAAGCTTTTTCTTAATTGCATCGTTCGGTATCGGCATGGCCGGGAGCATCATCGATGCGACCCTCAATAACTTCCTGAATTTCCGCTTCGCCCTGACCGGTTTTCAGCGCTCGTTTCTCGAACTGCCGCGCGAACTGCCCGGCCTCCTGGTGGTCGTGGTATCGGCGACGCTGGCATTCCTTTGCAGCCGGCGGCTCGGAGCGCTCTCCATGGTGTTCTGCCTGCTCGGCGCGGTTCTCATGGGGAGCATCGCCAAAACCTATGGAATGATCATGGTGTGGCTGTTCATATACAGCCTCGGACAGCATCTGTTTATTCCGGTTTCCTCTACCATCGGCATGGAGTTGGCGGCGGAGGGGAAGGTAGGCAGGAGACTCGGGCAGCTGAACTCAATAAGAAACCTCTCAGCGGTGATCGGCAGTTTTCTGGTTTTTCTGGTATTCAAATATGCCGGGCTCACCTTCAAGCACACTTTTTTCATTGCCGGGGTCGGTTTCGGACTGTCCGCGATCATCCTGTTCATGATGCAGCCGAAGAAGACCCATCCGGCAAGGCTTTTTCTGAAGCCTCATCGTGAGTATCGCTCTTACTACCTCCTTGCGGTCCTGTACGGGTCGCGCAAGCAGCTCTTTCTTACCTTTGCACCCTGGGTGCTCGTCACGGTATTTCGCCAGCCGACCCAGACCATCGCCACGCTCCTGACCATCGGCGGGGTGATCGGCATCTTTTTTCAACCGCTTCTGGGCTGGTCGATCGACCGATTCGGCGAACGGCTGGTTCTTGCGTCCGAAGCGCTGCTGCTCATCGTCGTATGCGCCGGGTACGGGTTCGCCCGGAACCTTTTTGCGCCGCAGACCGCCTTTTTAATCGCCTGCGGCTGTTTCCTTCTCGATCAGATGCTCATGTCGGTCAATATGGCCCGTACCACCTATATGAGAAAGATCGCGAAAGACCCCTCTCACGTCCAGCCGTCGCTTACCCTTTCCACGAGCATCGACCACGTCTTCTCGATCTCAATCGCGATTATCGCCGGAACGCTCTGGAGCGCGTTCGGCTACCAGTATGTATTCCTCCTGGGGGCGGTAATAGCGGCAGGCAATCTCTTCGCCGCGTTGCGAATCCGGCTGCCGGACACTTTGACCAAAGGAGTGGCAGCGTCTCTCCCGCCCGGGATGGAGCCAGCGCCAAAATAATGTAAGTTTTCAGCTATCGCTTCAATATTTTTACGAAAACTTTACCAAAAGTTTACTAAACTTTACCGTTTTACTTTTTCCGGGTCTTTAACCCGTAATTGTAGATTTTTATCAGCCTTCAAACAGAAATGCTACGCGGTCGGCGGCGGTGAGTCCGTCGCCCTCGTCTTTATCCCAATTTTTGGTATTGATGGCGGTGCCGATCCGCAGGCCCCTGCCGATTCGCTTGCTGACGCCGAAGTACATGGCCCGACCTCCCTTTGAGCTAAAGGGAAATAGCCTAGAGAAAAACCCGGTAATCAACTTTAAAAACCACCGCAAGCTTCTTCGCCGTCTCCTTGCCGATAGGCCGCTTTCCGTTCTCCATTTCGGAAATATGGTGCTGGGGTATGCCGGTAAGTTCCGAAAGCTTTGTCTGCGTAATCGACCGTTTGAATCGCTCGGCATCGAGCCTTTTTCCCGGCGTTATGCCTTTAACCGTCTTCCGATACCAGACCGTTGAAAAAGGATTTATGGTCTCCTGTTCGTCGGCCTTGGTAATGGGCTCATCGATCCAGGGATCAACGTCGTCTGGAATAAACCGGACCTGAATCCCGGCAATCGTTTTCTCAAGCTCATGAACCACGCTCTTCAGCCCGTGCCCGGAAATGGTTACATTAATACGGGGCGCTTTCACGACTGCCTGCATAATACACCTCTATGGTTACGATCTCTTTGTTAAAAGTTCAGCATGCCACCCAGCCGTAGCCGAGATGGCAGTGATAGCGGTCATCGCCGAGCGGAGAATAATTCGGCCACTCAGCCCGGAATGGCCCGCTCTCGGCAAGATCCCCGAGGAGCAGCACGAAGCGTTCCTGAACTCGTTCAGGCGCTTTCCGCACCCTTTTAAGCGCCGCCTTGCGGGCAATAACCCGGTATGCCGCCATAATTATAATATACCATTTAATGGGATAAAGTGTATACTATTTTAAACCCCTTCAAGAATGAGGAGTCACGCTTCTTCCACCGGCCTAATTTCAAGACCTGCCGCAGATATCAATTGCAATGTTCTTGAAAGAATTGAATGGCAGTCATTTTTTCAATTTAATTACTATGACACAGATGCTTATAAAGATTAAAGAAACTCCAAACATAATCCAAGAATAGGTAATTGCATGGGCATGGGAAGAAATTTTCCAAACATTTATTATACTCATTAAACCAACTCCTATCCAAAAACTAATACCCCATTCTAAAGCTCTTTCCTTTTTCTTTATCATTTTTTAGCTCTCTTAATAAGATTAGATTTAAAATCAAGTCAAAAACAGCAACTCCATTTATCTCATAGTTGTAAAGTATAAAATCGCTTTGGGCAGCGAGCATGATGGTAATTAACTATCATGTTTAATATATTATGCTTACCTACCGACCCTCCACGATCTTAATCTCCTCCTCGGTCAGGCCGTATAGCTCGTACACCAGGTTGTCAATCCGGCGGTCGGTGTCGTCGATCTGACGGGCGATAAGGGTTTTGGCCTGGTCGTCGCGGGCGGAGGGGAGCTTTTTATTGAGGTCGAGCATGGAGGAGACGAGGGAGACGAGCTTATTATGTAAAATTTTATAGGATGAGGAGGTAAAATCGATTGGACGAATTGGAAGTGATTCCATGTATTGGCGTTTCCAGCGGAAAAAACCGCCACGAATTTCACTGCTGATTTTTGAAAAAACAAATGTAAGGAGTTTTGAATTAAGCAATCCCAACAAATATATTGAATCTGACCCCATTATATATGATGTCGTATCGGAATATAGTTTATTCTCATCAAAAGTAAATTGCCCATGAGTTGCGATTTCTGCATAAAGAATTTTAGGTTTTTCAAATTCCTTGTAGTATTCGATTGAATCTTGAATTTCATACCATTCATAGCTTCCCGGTTTCCGACCCTTCCAATTATCGCCTTTCCAGCTTTTAGGACGTGGCAATTGAGGTGGCCCCCAATCGTTGGACAGTTTTAAGGGGTGGATAAGGTAGTTGACATGTTGTGTTGATTAGTTGTTTTGCTTTTGCTTTTTGAAATAAAATAATAGTTGTGCAAAGGGGGTGCAGGGGGGAATGTGTCCCCCCGCCCCGGGTGTGTCCAGTTACGGCATTAAACGGGTGCATAAAAAACCTCTGACGGTGTTCGATAATTCAATGCCTGATGCGGTCTCTCGTAGTTATAGAACTGGAAATAGGCGGTGAGCCCGCGGAATGAATCTCGCGGCGACAGATAGTCCTTCAGGTAAACGTCTTCGTATTTAACCGTTCGCCAGAGACGTTCAGTGAAAACGTTATCCAGTGCACGCCCACGACCATCCATGCTGACCCGTACTCCGGCTTCCTGCAGGCGGCTAACGAAAGGAACTGCCGTAAATTGTGCGCCCTGATCGGAATTGCAGATCTCAGCTTTACCGATTTCCAGGGCCTCATTAAGGGCAGATAAGCAGAACTGGTGATCCGGCGTCGTTGAGACCGCGAATGAAAGCACATATCGACTGAACCAGTCCAGAAACGCTACCAGGAACGCAAAGCCTGATTGTAGCCGCAAGTAGGTGATATCGACACCCCAGACCTGATTGACACGTTCTATAGGTAAATGCCGCAGTAAATACGGAAACACCATGTGCTGCTTATCTGGTGCGCTCAGATTCCGTTTAGGATAAATCGCTTCCAGACCCATGAGATGCATTAATCGCTGAATGCGCTTCCGGTTAACCGAGTGCCCCATCCGGTTCAGCATGGCCATCATGCTCCGACTTCCAAAGGTGGGGTGTTGCGTATACAATTCGTCGATGGTATGCATAAGGCTAAGATTAATTTCGCTCTCTCCCTGACTTGCATGGTAGCAGCTCGAACGCGCCAACCCCAGCAGAGAGCATTGGACGGCAATACTAAGCCGAGGCTCAGACGGATCGATAAGGCGACGCTTTTCATCGGTTGAAAGCCGCCGTCTTTTTTTTTAACCATTCCAGCTCATATTGCAACTGGCCTATCTGCTGGAACAACTCAGCTTCACGCTCCTCCCGTTCCTCTCGCTCGTGTTCAGGCTTCCGGGAAAACAGCGAGGGCAGAAGATCGACTGCGTGCTTTTTCCACTTCGTGACCATGAGAGGGTGGATCCCATACCGCTTGGCGATCTCGGCGGTAGTCATTTCTCCGCTGAGTGCCTTGAGTACCACTTGAGCCTTGAATTCCGCACTGTGGCGTTTTCGTTGCATCGGTGCCTCCTCCTATAAAATCGGTTGAACCGTGCAACATGTCAATAAAAACTACCTTAGATACCTGTCCAATTTTTGGGGTCCACTACAAATAGCCGCTCTTTAAAGCCCATTAAATGGTTTTTTATTGCTGGATAATTATCTATTTCAATCTCTCTTCGTGCAAAAATGAAATATTGCAAAGGTTGCGCAGGCTGATAGCGCTTTATTTCTTTTCCAGCAAGAAACGGCTTTATTATCTCCGAACTTTTTCTATCTTCTTTAATCAGCCGTTTTTTCGTCGCCTCATCAATCACAAAGGCTTCGTTCAGTCCGGTTTTAATCCCGTAAAAAATTTTCCCATTAACATATTCTCCGAGCGGTATCCCTTGCGCTTTTATTTTCTCGAGCAGGTCGGTATTTTTCCTATCGCCCAGCCCCCACCCCTCGGCCTTTAACGATTCTATATCAACCTGAAAGCTATTTTGTCTTACGTATTCCGTTAAATCCTTGAACTCCAGATTTTTAACCTTGCAGATCACTGTGCGCTTCTTCCCCGGCCTTCCCGACAGCGTAATAATACATGGATAGGTAGTGATATTCTGAAATACCGGCAGGTCGCCGAAATCAACTATTTCATGAATCCGATGTTCTACCATCCAGCGCCGCAAGGCTTCCCCATAATTCGCCCTCATCCATTTATTTGCAACGATGAATGAAAAAAGGCCGCGGTCGTTTAAAAGATTCACACACCGTTCAATGAAATAAACATACAAATCTGCTGTCCCTGCATACGTCTTGTATTTCCCCGCTGCATACTCCTTGAACTTATCTCCAAGAGTCTCCTGTCGCACATACGGCGGATTCCCCACCATCGCATCAAATCCCCCCGCCCTCATGATCTCCGGAAACCCGCCCTTCCCGTCCCAGTCAAAGGCGTTTATTCTATATTGCTCCTCGTCGTCAAACAGCCCCATGCTCATCTGTTCGCCGTGATAGAAATCCATGCCGATGAGCGAATTCCCGCATTTGATATTGTTCCCCAAATCCGGCAGCGCCCGCGTATGGAAAAGTTTCAACTGCTGCGCGATGGTCTGCTCGGTCTCGCCTTCGAGAACTTTCAGGAGCAGCGAGAGCTTTGTCACCTCTACCGCCTGGGTGTCGATGTCCACGCCGTAGATGTTGTTCAGGAGGATGCGCTTCCGCTCCGGGGTCGTGAGGCGGTATTCCCCGATGCCAGTCTTGTAGAGCGCGGCCGTTTTTGCCCCTGGTCCACTTTTCCGGGTCGTTCTTCAGGTACCAGTCGCGGTGCCAGTCGAGAAGGTATTGGTAAGCGCCGATGAGGAAGGAGCCGGAGCCGCACGCGGGGTCGAGGATGCGCAAGCCCGCAGCCTCCTTCGGAGAGATCCCCCCTTGTCCCCCCTTAGCAAGGGGGGCTGACCTCTTTCCGCTTGTGGGCGACCCTTTCTCCTATCAGAGAAAGGATTACCCTCTCCAACAGGAGAGGGGTCAGGCAAAGCCTGGGAGAGGTCAATTTCGGCGGGAGCATCCGCCTCACCTCTGACGCTTCGCGTCTTCCCCTCTCCACTCGTGGAGAGGGGAGCAAGAGGTGAGGCGAGCAGTTTTCCCACCGTGTTTTTTACAATGTAATCCACGATGTACGTCGGCGTATAGAACACCCCGCCGGCCTTGCGGACTTCGGGTTTGTCCTCGACCTTCGCCTGATGCCCGGCGGTGAGCCGGATCACCTTGCCCAAAAACTGCTCGTACACCTGGCCCAAAATGTCGGCAGGGAGGACTGAGAACTCATAGGGGCTTTCCGGGTAGTAGAGCCCGGTTATGATCTCCCTGAGAACCTTGTCGTCAATGGAAAGCGCAAGGGTGACCGTATCCGGCGCTTCGCCCCGGTCCTTCTCCTCCCTGAAATGGAACAGGCCGGAGTTGTACCGGTCGTCGGCCTCGCGGAAGACGGTGCAGAGCCGTTCGTAGATGCGTTCGCCGTTCAGGTGCGCTTGCAGCCTGCCGTAGTCTTCTATGCCGCGGTCCTCGCAGATGCGCAGGAAGATGAGCCGGTCGATCGTTCGCTGCACCGCGAAATTGAGTTCCCGCATTGAAAGTTTCGGGTTGCGGATGGCGATGTTCTTAGCGAGGACGAAGCGCCACTCCTCGATGTCGGCGAGGAAGGCGTCGTCGACCTCGGCGGTGCCGTGGCCGCGCCGCGCGCCGCTGGCGAATTTGTCGAAGGAGCCTTTCTGTATCGCCTCTCTGGTGAAGAGCGAGGCGATCTCATCCCACCGTTTCTCGTACTCGTCGCAGGCGATATAGAGGATGCGACCTACGCTCGCCTTGTCGTTCTTATCCGGCTTCTGCCGGCAGTCGTAAACAGCGAACTCCGCGAAGTTGGAGAGGATCGAGAGCGGCAGCTTTGCCGACCAGGCATAGCGCCGGAGCTGGAAGGCCGGGCTTTGATCGTCCCTGATGGAAACCGAGGGCTTCTTGGCCTCGACAAAGAACTTGCGAACCCCGCCGATGCGGAAGGAGTAGTCCGGGGCCTTGGTCGCCGTGCCGACCTTCACGGCGTCCTCGTGGATGACCTCCTTGTACGCTTCGGCGAAGCCCTGATTATTGGCGACATCCCAGCCGAGGGCGTCAAAAAAAGGATCGAGAAATTCACTTCGGAGCTGGGATTCGTTGTAACCGGGGGCGGTGTAGGCGTCGCGCTGATCCTGGAAACGTTGAACGAGGGCGCTGAGGGACGGAGGAAAGGGCATGGAGTGTCGCTATCCTTAAGGGATTAATGAATAAAGAAAATAGGCGATGGCAGCAGAAAAGGTAAAGCGAGGGTAACAGCAGGTAGTGAGGGTAATAGAGAAATATTTGCAAAAGGTCTGAAACAAAAAGAATATTATGTCCTTCGGATCATCCATCAACCTTGCAGAATATGGAGAAGTTGTCATGAAAACTACGATCTTTTATTTCACCGGAACGGGTAATTCGCTGAAAATAGCCAAAGATATCGCTTCGCACCTCGGTGATACGGCGCTGGTCCCTGTCCGGAAGGCGATTAAAGAAACAGTAGATCTTTCGGCAGACAGAATAGGATTGGTATTCCCGGTGTATATGTGGGGAATGCCTTCCATTATCACCGAGTTTTCGGGTAAAATGAAAACGGGGAAAGAAAAATATGTTTTTGCCGTGGTGACTTACGGCGGGATGCCTGGCGCCACGCTTTTGTATTTATCGAGAGCTCTTAAAAAACAGGGGGCAAGGCTCAGCGCCGGATTTGGAATTAAGATGCCGGGCAATTATATCCCGATGTACGGCGCGAAATCAGAAGAAAAACAGAAAAAGGAGTTTGAAAAGGCCGAGGAAAAGGTTCAACGGATAGTTGACATTATACAAAAAGGCGATTCGCGCAAACCGGAGACAAGCGGGTTTCTGGTCAATACGCTTAGTTCAGTGATGTATAAGTTCAGCATGCCGCATATTCACAAAATGGACAAATCATTTACCGTGCTTGAAAAATGCACTTCGTGCGGCATATGCTATAACATTTGCCCTGTGGAGAATATCACGATTGAGAACGGCAAACCCGTCTGGCAGGGTAAATGCGAGCAGTGCATGTCGTGCATTCAGTTTTGTCCCGTTGAAGCCATACAATACGGAAAAAAGACCGAAGGGAGAAAGCGATATCATCATCCGGAAATTACATTGTCCGAAATGAAATGCAGATAATTCTCTGCGATTTTCCTGTATAGTTCTCAATGCCGCTGATGGTTATAAAAAAGATAGTAATAATCTCAGGCAGCCCGAAAAAAGAGGGCAACACAGTCGCTCTGATAGAGTGGTTCTGCGAAAGCGCTTGCTCCGCCGGTGCCGTTACGGAGGTTATTTATGCCGCCGAGCTTGACGGTAATGCCGGTTGTATTTCCTGCAGGGCTTGCCAGAAGAAAGAGGCTTACGGGTGCGTGCTGAAAGACGGAATATCGTCCGCTGTGGGAAAAATGATAGGCGCGGATGTTATTATCATGGCTACGCCGCTGTATTTTTTTTCAGCCACCGCGCAGATAAAACGCGTTTTTGACAGGATGTTCTCTCTATATAAATGGGATAACGATGCCGGCACCATGAAGACCATCTTGAAAGGAAAAACATTCGGCGTGCTCGCGAGCGCGTATGAAGATATCGGATTGGACGCTCTTGAGAAACCCTTTAAGCTTTCCGCTGATTACTCCGCAATGAAGTACGCTTCCCTTTTGATACCGAACGCGGGTATTTCCGGGAATATAAGGAAAATATCGGGCGTCAGGGAAAAGGTGATGGAGTTCTCAAAGAAAGTGTTGATGATGTAAAGGTATACCGGATGGATTTTTTACACCGCCTTCAATTCCGGGTACACAAAGTCTTCTTGCACTTCCGGGACGTTTGAATCCCAAGATCTTGAGGTGATGAGTCTGCTCACGGTATAGGCCTTCATGAGGTTTTTATCGAAGGGCTTGCACAGGGCGAGAATTTCGTCTTTCGTCAGGCTTTCATCGAGCCACCGCTTTTCATTTTCCGGTGGCAGCAGTACCGGCATGCGCTTCTTTTCGGCATAGGATCCCGATCACCTGCCGGCCACCGCAATCCGTCGTTCCAGGCCGCCGGCCCTGAACTGCACCAGGTAAAGCTTTGAGACGGGATTCAGGCCATGGATCTGCAGGGAGTAGGTTCCCGCCCCCTGCACCCGCCGGAATACGAACAGCTCCCTGCCGAGAATATCGCAGACCTTGAGCGCGACCGGACATTCATGCGCCAGCGTATAGGTAACCACGCCGTTCCGGAGTGAAAATGCAGGCGAGGAAGCAACCGGTTCCATCGGCAGCACTGCCGTTGTCGTTACAGAAAAGGTCCACAGGGCCGACCAGACACCGGTACCGCCAGGCCCGCCGGCGTTCGCCCGCCAGTAATAGCTCCTGTCGCCGGCAAGACCCTGTACGATCCGCGATGTTGCGGTAAGTCCGGTCTGTGCATAAACCGTGGTTCCGAATCCCGAGCTGGTGGATACCTGCAGGCCGTAGGATGATGCAGCGGCAACACTGCCCCAGCCGAAACTGATGCTCGTCGCCCGGGTTACGGTATTGTTCGACGGCGAGGACAGGGCCGGCGCTCCCGGCTGCGAGGCGGTGGTAAACATCCAGGTGCCCGACCACGCGGAGTTGCCTCCGGGCCCGGAAGCGTTGACGCGCCAGAAATACGGCGTGGAGGCGGTAAGGCCGCTGACGATCTGCGATCCCGCGGCGACACCGCTCCAGTTGTACAGCGTGGCGGCGAAATTGTTGGTTGAAATCTGGACCTGGTAACTTGTCACCGGCGAGCCGGCGCCCGATGTCCAGCTCAACGTGAGGCCGGTTACCGGCTGATTCTGAGCTGCGTTGGCGGGTGACGCGAGAAGCGGCGCCGCCGGAAGCAGCACGGCGGTGAAGCTCCAGGTCGCCGACCACGCGCTCGTGCCGCCGGCATTTACCGCATTGACACGCCAGTAACAGGTTGCACCGAGTGACAATGCGCCCGTGGTGACCGCGGTCCCGGTCACTCCCGCCTGGCTGAAGATCGTGCTCGTGAAAACGGCCGTGGTGGAGACCCGCACATCATACGACTTCGCCCAGGCCGCGCTGGTCCAGCTCAAGGCGACTTGAAGGGGCTGGTTGACCGCTCCGTTGGCGGGAGCTGCCGGAACCGGCGCCGGTGAGGAGCAAGCGATGACGGTGACGGTGTTGCCGTCTGCGTTCGCGACATAAACCAAACCGGTTACGGAATTGAATGCCAGGTTATACGGATAGGCCCCGACCTTCAGATTGGTAAATGAGTTGGTTGCGGCATTGACGATCGAAACCGTGTTGCTGTCTTCATTCGCTACATACACCATGTTGGTCACCGGATTCACCGCCAGCGCGCACAGGGTGGAACCGGTGGGGATAATGGTCGTAGCATTCGTGGTCAGATTTATTGCGGCAATCCCGCCAAATGATTCCGCGTACAGCATGTTGGTAACGGCATTCACTGCCATGTTGCCGTAAGGATATGACCCGGAACCAACACTAGATACGGCGTTTGTGGCCCCGTTGATCGCCATGATGCTATTGATTTCGCCATTGGATGTGTAGGCCATATTGGTTGTCGAATTGATCGCCATCCAGATTGTATTCGGGTTAACGGTGACCTTAGATGCGGCATTGGTGGATCCATTGATTACCGAGGCGATATTGGTGCCATACACTGCATACGCCGTAGTGGTTGCCGGATTTATTGCGATCCCATTGACAGTTGCGCCAAAAGCAATATCCGACGTTGATGCGCTGTCGAGAGTGACGGCATTGGTGGCGCCGTTGATGATCGCAATCCCTGCAGGGACCAGGGAATAAATTTTATTTGTTCGCCGGATTTGCGGCTATCGACCATGCTTCGCCCCCGACGTTCACAAACGATACGCCATTCGTGGTTCCCTTGATCACCGAAACATTATTATCGCCCTGATCCGCCGCATAAATGGTATTTGTCGCCGGGTTCACCGCTATCGCAAAGGGCTGTGCGCCCACGTTTACCGAGGTTGTGGAATCGGTGGCGCCGTTTATCACCGTGACGGTGTTGTCGTCGTAATTCGCCACGTAAATCCGGTTGGTGACGCTGTCGATGCAGAGCCCGTAAGGAGTCGATCCGGTATTTACCGTCGCGACAACGGCCTCCGCCACTGCCGCGGCACACCAGCACAGCGCGATAATTCCCGCTCCCGCAACGGGTTTCCTGAGTCGATCCATTCCAAAAGTCCCTTATGTGATGTAAGCTCCCCTGGCCATAAAATACGCTGCACTGCATACTGAGTCAAGTTTATTTTGCAATCGCATGATGGAGGCCGGAGAGCTTGGACAACGGATTAAACGGGCAATGATACTTGGTGACGCCGCGCTCGCCCGCACACGGTTAACGGTCATAAAACGGCGGTCGAAGGAGAATCAAACGAGGTTCGAATGGGGTTCAAACGGGGGTAAAACTATCAAAACAAATGCGCCGTTATATTCAGGCCAGGGGAAACCGCGAAGCGGTGTCCCCCCACCAAAGGTTCTACTTAAGGGAAAACCAGAAGTTTATGCACGCTCGTTGAGTTTATTCCGGCCACCGTGTCCTTCTGTTCCACGACCGCCCGGTAGTAGCCCGGTGCAACGCTCCTTCCCCGGTTATTCTTCAATTGCCATTTCAGCCCGTTGGCCAGTTTGGCAAAGGCGCCGGTTTGACCGGCGCTGGAATTGGTCACCAGGTTGCCGTCAAGCGCGTAAATGCGCACCGATTGGACGCCCGTCCCCTCGAAGTTGATAAAATTATTGTTGCCGCCCAGATGGGGAGGATCGGGGAAGATCGCCAGGGGGACGAATGTTGAGAAGGTCCGGACGCTTGACCAGGCGCCGGTTCCGGAGACATTGGTTGCATTTACCCGCCAGTAATAGGTACCGTTGAGCGAAAGCCCCGTTACCGAAAAGGAGAGCGTGGTAACGCCGGTCTGGTTTGCCGCAAAGCTCGTGAATCCGGAAACGGTTGATATCTGCACCGCATAGGTTGACGCGCCATTTGAACTGTCCCAGCTGACCGTTACCGTGGTTCCCAATCCGCCCGCGCCGTTTGCGGGCTGGGAGAGAATGGGTGCGGCGGGGACGACCGGGGCGCCTGCCAGGAAGGATACCGTGGCATACCCGGCGGACACGGGGTCGCCGTTGGTCGGAATAACGAGAATTTCATTGCGGGTTCGCCATCCGGTGATCGTTGCCGAGGAGCGGCCGTTGCTGTCGATGGGGAGCGGGAATACCGAATCCGGAAGACCCGGTCCGAGAACTATGCAGGATGCGGCCCAGGCGGGGTTGGCCACCGATTGAGCGGAATCGCCGCAGGCAAGGTTGACCGTGAGGGTATCGAAGCTGCCGGTATCCGATTGGTAGTCGAATTGCTGCATGGCATAATGGTTCACCGTTTTGGTGACGGTGTACGACCGTGAGGAGGAATCCGGCGACGCCGTCCACCAGGGCATGAGAGCCGCATCCAGGTCGAACCTCGACGTGTCGACGCGGATGCCCGTGAAATAGCTCCCGGTAAAGAAGCGGTTCAGGAGGCCGACCCAACTGGATTTGAAGGTCGAATCGCCCGCCGTCGCGCGGAGATTCGCGTCGAACGGGATCGCCTTCGCAAAGTTATTGAAGAACATCGTTCTGGGGAAATCAATCCGGGGAGAGGGGGGGGCCTTTTCAAAAAGAAATATGGTCAAAAGCGAATTGGTGTAAACGTTGTTTTCTCCATCAAAAAAGGATATCCCCGGACTGGAGAAAAACGGGGGCACATATTGAAGGTAGTCTTTGACATAATTGAAGCCGACATGTTCCATCATCACCGCGGTCCCCTCGATCCAGGCGTCCGGGAAATAGTCGAACTGGCCCGGCTGAGCGTTCCAGAGCATCGAAAATTGAATGCCGTGGAAGTTCTCGTGGACGCAGGTGACCCGGACGGCGTTTTCAGGATGGACCGTATAGTTCAGAGTGGAGTCATCCAGGGCCCAGCTCGAGTCGTGCCAGTTGTTGCGGATCTCAACATACGAAAACCAGCCTCTGGTCGGAATCCGGCATTTGCGCCACAGGAGTCGTCTCGCCGTAATACGTTGGTATTGTCAAGGTGGCAAACACATGGTAGCGGCTTGACACGCCGCCGCTCGCGGACATCGACTCGGGCTGGTGGAAACCGAAGCCGTTTACCTCCATGGACCACGCGCTGTCAAGCGCCCAGGCGACCTGGTCGATATAGTCCGGGATGCCGTTGCCGCCCGATTGCCGGTCACGCCAGTTTCCGTCCGCTCCGAAACCGATGGTATCGGTTGTATCCACGGCATCATCGGAATCCGGGCTGGTGGTGTAGTAAATCACATAGTGCCCGCCGGGAGAGAGGCAGGAGTCGTATCCCCGCGGGTTGATCGACACCGCAGCCTGATAGAGCGTTTTGAAGCTCGTGGTCAGACTGGCCCAGGCGGCTGCAAGGGCCAGAAAATCACCCTCACGCGGGAGCCGGGAAGCGGGGAGTGCCCTCACGAAGCGGGCGCCCCTGAGCCGCGTTTCGAGGTAGGGACGAAGCCGTGCTTCGAAGGCCTGGACCGCGGCCGGCGTGACGCCGCCCCGAAACTCCTGGATGACGGGCGGCGGCGGTGCGGTCATCCGGATTTTTGCCGGCGCCGTTCCGGAAAGACCGAGCAGCATCGTTATGAACAGTACAAGGCGATTCCGGGAGGTGAAAGCCGGAGCAGAGGGAATTCAACACATGCGTCTCGTGGTTAATGGCGGTTGCCGGGCACCGCAGGATCTGATTCAATAAATACACTATTGTCCTTTCCCGCCCTGGCTCAGGCGCCCGAATGAACAGAGTACGATGCCGTCGAATCGATTATTTGCTTGCATTCATCCGGTTCGGCAACCATTTTAATCCGGGCTGTTCCAAGACCTCCTACACGTCCACCAAGGAACAAAACGATGAAGATAGGCTTTCATGATTGCAATCTCCCCGAAGGAAAAATAAAGTATGATGATCGCCGAATGAATCTTCTCGTGGAAAAATGCACCCCGAAAAAGGTTTCGCCGTACTACGTCGAATTCATGCGGGACGAGTTCGGCACATCTGAGGCGGTGGTCATTTCCCGCAACTCCATCCTCGACCTTCTGGTCGAGGATATTGAAAAATGCGAACGGCAGCTTGAAAACAGTGATAACGATGGCCAGAAGAAGTTCTTCAGGAGGTGTCTGACGCATCTTGAAACCGAGGCTCCGCTCTGCAACCTCCCGCTCTCCGAGGAGGAGAATGAGACGCTCCGCAGCATGAGCGTTCTGAGCCTGAAGCCCGTGATTATTCTCGAGGGAGAAAGGACAACGGCCGAAGTCATCGAACTATGCCTGGGAAAGGCCGGCATCGTCTTTTTTTACACGGTCGGTCCCAAGGAGGTACACGCCTGGCCGATTGCCAGGGACAGCGACATCGTGACCTGCGCAGGCCGCATTCATACCGATCTTGCGAAAGGTTTTATCAAGGGGGATATCGCCTCATTCGATGACTTCATGAAGTGCCACAATTGGAATGATTGCCAGAAAAAGGGCTTAGTGAAGGTGGTGGATCGGGACTATACGATAAAACCGGGAGACATCATAGAAATCAGGTTTGCGTTGTAAAGCACAAGAGGAAGGCGATTGGTGTCACCTGCCTTGTGAGGACATAAGGAGGATGACTTTATATATTTCTAAAACTACGGTGAACGGTTTCCGGAGTAGGGGGGAAGTTTTGTTTTCGCAGCTCATAACGTCGGATCCGGGAGGGGAAGGACAACCCCGGCATCAAAAAGCCGCTGTTGGGGCGGCGTTTTTTACGGCATGCATCGTTCTGTTCGCTCTGTCTTCGCCGGGCGGTCCCGAAGCGGTCGGCATTGAGGTAACCGAGGTTGCGACCTCGAAGGACGCGTATGTTCCCGGCGATACGGTTCTGGTCGGGTTGCGTCTGAAAATCCCGTCCGGCTATCATCTGTATACGCAACCCCCTGGGGCCGGGAATCGGGCGGCCCCTTTCAATGCGGATCGAGGGGGCGGCAGCGGTCGAATGGGTTGACATAAAAAAGGCTCCGCCGGAAAGGTTTACACCCGCGTCCGGGCCGTGGGTGTGGGCCTATGAAAAGGAGGCGGCATTTTTCGTACGGGGCGTAGCGCAGGCCGCGGGCGTCGCCCGAGGATCGATCGTCACCGATGCGCTGATCTGCAACACCTCGTGCTATCCCCTGCATTATTCGATTCCCTTCACCGTCCGCATCGATTCCGCGGCCCCGCCGCAGGAAGCGTTCGCCGCAAACAGGGGGCTGTCGTCATTTCTGTCAATTTCAGGGGAGACCATGGCGCCGGGCGCGGCGGCACCGCAGGCGGCATCGGTTGAAACCGCCGCTCCCTATGCCGCCATCAGGGGCATCGGCGTTCTGCGGGCGGAGGCAATTCCGGCCTGGTATTACCGTCCCCGCGAGGAGCGGGCCGGCTTTCACCTCATGGCCGCGCTGCTGTTCGCGTTCCTTGCCGGGATCATCCTCAATGCCATGCCCTGCGTACTGCCGGTGCTTGGAATCAAAATCCTGTCGTTTGCCCGGGGGGGTGAAAGCCGCGCCGCCGCCCGGGTCCACAGCCTCGCCTTTACGTCCGGCGTGCTTGCGGTCTTCATGCTCCTCGCCCTTCTCGCCGCGTTTGCAAACTATACATGGGGGAAACAATTTCAGGACCCGCGGGCGCTCACCGCGATCATCGCGATCATCGTGGTTTTCGCCCTCGGCCTGTTCGATGTGTATACGCTGATCGTTCCTGCCGGACTGGCCGGCCTACCGCGGGAGAAGCGGAACTGGTTTGCAGGTCACTTTTTCCAGGGCGTTTTCGCGACCCTGCTGGCGACCCCGTGCAGCGGCCCTTTTCTCGGCGCGGTGCTCGCCTGGTCGGTAACCAAGCCCCCCCATGTCATCTTCCTGATATACGGAGCGATCGGGCTCGGCATGGCATTTCCCTACGTTCTCCTTTCGATCAACCGGTCCGTTATACAATGGCTGCCGAAGCCCGGCCGCTGGATGGAGGACGGCAAGCGGATCATGGGGTTCATGCTTCTGGGTTTTGCCGCCTACCTTCTCTCCGGCCTTCCCGCCGGCAGGATTGCGGGAACGGTACTCTTCTGCATCTCCGTCGCCTTTGCCGTCGTTCTCTACGCGCGGTTTGCACCATGGCACGCTACGTTCCCCCGTAAATTCATCGCGGCGGTCGCGGCGCTCGCCATCGCCGCAGGCGGCGGGTACCTCTCATTTGTCGCAGTTCGGGGTACGCAGGCGGTTACTGATTCCGCACCCGCGCAACCGGGGGGCGAGGTCTCCACAGTCTGGAAGCGGTTTTCGGCGGATTCGCTCCTCCGTGCGAACAAACAGGGCCGCTCCGCGATGGTCGATTTCTCGGCCGCCTGGTGTCTCAACTGCCACTATAATTTCATTACCGCGCTGAATACGCCGGAGGTGCTTGGACTCATCCGGCAGAAAGATATCCTTGCTCTCAGGGCGGACATGACCATGCCGGATCCCGTACAAGATTCGCTTTTGCATAGTCTCGGCTCGCAAAGCTTGCCGTTTCTCGCCATCTTTCCCGGAGAAAATCCCCATGAGCCGATCGTGATGCGGGACATCGTCAGGAAGAGTACGATTGTAAAAGCGCTTCGACGGCTAAAATAAAAAGGGGTTTATCGCCGATTGCAAAAGAGTTTCCATTCGGCAGCGGTGTCCGTTTATTATTTTGATGCATGGAGCCTCCCAGTTTGTAGAAGAGGTGAGGGGAACGGTGATCGCCCCAGGGGGAGCGTGGAACAGTGTGTCGGGAGATTTGCAAAAAGCCGAACGATAATTAAAAAGTTATAGTCAATGGCTAAAAATGAGGTAAGCTTAGTAACCTCATTATCTTCTTTCATCAGGAGGGGGTATGAGTTTTATCAGAAGTGACTCCTTGAAGCACATCGCAGGCTCCGGAGCATCGCTCCTTTTTATCTGTTCACTCGGGTATTCTCTGACGGTCACCCAGACGGCCACGGGCATAGCGCTGGATGTTGAATCAACCGGCGCCTACACCATTACCACGACAAGTCCGGCGTGGACCTTTGGGGGAAATCTTGCAAAAACGCTGACGAATATCGCGGTGGTAGACTCGACGGATACGCTTGGGAAGTATACCGGAATCACTTTCAATCTCACCGGCACCGGCCCGTTGCAGGGTACCATACGTTCGTATCAATCGATTCCCGTGGTCATGTTCAGCATGAAAACCCTCGCCCAGATGGCGAGTCTCGGGTTGAGTTTCCCGAATTTAACTACCTATCCTACCACAAACATGCTCTATATGGGACAGCAACACATTGTTTTTAGTACTCCGACATTCACGCTTTCATCCATCGGAGCCGATGCCGCGCTGGTTTCGTACAATGCCCAGTCCCAGACCTTCGTTTTTTCCGCGGCAGACCACTTCTGGGAAGTTCTCCAATTCGTATACCTCTTCCGGCCTGAGCAGCAGCATTAACTCGTGGGCCACGCCGCTTCCGGCGGGATGGAACCACCAATGCATTTTAGCCGTTGGAAACGGGATCAATCATACCTGCGATATATGGGGACAGGGGTTGCGGGGGTATTACGGGAAACCTCTGCCGAGCAATCAGAATTCGCTGCCGCTGAGCTCGCTGGGCTATTGGACGGATCATTACGCCTATTATTACTATACGATCAGTTCTCAATTCGCGAACTACGAGGCAGAAATGGTGGCCGTCAAGCTTCATTACGATACGCTCAAGATGCCGATTAAATACCTGGATCTTGATAGCTGGTGGTATAAAAAAGGTTGTGACCAGGGATGGAACGAGACGGCCAACGGCATTTATTTGTGGCAGGTGGTTCCGGCGGTTTTTCCCGACGGGTTTTACGGGGCCTATAAGAAGATCGGCGTGCCCTTCTTTTGCCACCACCGCTGGTATCAGGCGCCATGTTCACCGATCGACAGCACCTACGGCCTTTCAGGCGGGCTCCCCCTGCAATATGCCGCCTGGAAAAGTATTATCACTCCCAACGCCGACAGCGGCGCCATTACCTTTCAGCAGGATTGGCTCAATCAAAATGCTCTCGTTGCGCAACATATCGGCGACCTCGATTCAGCCATGGGAAATACGGCAAAGGTCTGCTCCCAACTGAATTTGACCCAGCAGTATTGCATGGAGTTCCCGATGTATTTCCAGCAGGCGGCGAAATATCCTACTTTGACTACAATCCGCTCGACAAATGACGGATACCAGCAGAACTATTGGACCGACCATATTTTTAACAGCCGTTTTGCATGGTCGATGGGAATATTTCCGTGGACCGATAATTTTAAAAGTACCAATAGCCTGACCGGGTGCATTATTTCGTGCGTCCTTTCGGGAGGTATTTTCGGGCCGTCGGACCAGATCGGGGCTGAAGTAGCCGCCAATATTCTCCCCGCGACCAGGCGCGACGGCACCCTCATCAAATGCGATGTACCGGCGCTACCCACCGAGGCGACCTATATCGCTTTCGCCCAGGCTAAGGCCGCCAACCCGGTTACCTTTACCTATACCGACCACGGGAACAACTATAAAACATTTTACGTATGGGCGCCGGGAGCATCCGCTACCTCGTATTCTTTCAGCCCCGCAGCCGAAGGGTTCCCCGCGTCCGCGAACGGCATGTACGCCTATAATTGGTTCGCTAAAACCGGACAGTTCGTTGGGGCGGGCAACAGCCTCACCTCGACGTGCGCCTCAGGTACCAATTCGTTTCAATACTGGGTGATTGCCGCGGTTGGCGCCGAAGGAATAGCTTTTCTCGGGGATTTAAGTAAATACATTTCGTGCGGCAGGCAGCGGATAACATCGCTCGTTGATGCTGCGACGCAGGTAACGGCGACGGTCGATCTGGAACCGCAGGTGGACTCGGTAGTCCTGAGCGGCTATGCAACGACAAAGCCTGCTGCCGTTTGTTCCAATAATGCTACCCTTGGTACGGTAACCTTCACCAACGATATTTTCAGCGTCGTGCTGAAGCCGGTTGCAGGCGCCAGCATGCCGATGACGGTTGCTTTCGGATCGAGCCCTCTGTGGCGGTCGAAAGCGCCGCTGCACGACCGGTTCGAAACGGCAAGATCTCGGTAACCGCCGATCGGGGAAAATTGTCAATTGATATGGGAACAACCGTCAATTTCTCGGTCTCTGTTTACACATTGAATGGACGGCGTTGTTTCAAGGCCGATTATTACAGGCAGCGCTCGGTCGTTATTTCTTCCTTGAAACTGCAAAAGGCGGCTTACATGGTAGAAATAAGGCAGAGCACAGGCTCATGCGTGAAAAAAATCACGATGCAATAAATTATCTTCATGTTGTCTTCCGCTACTTTTGAGGAAGGTCCCTAATGGATGGGGGGCTTTCTCAATTTATCTTGTATATCAAGAAAGGAGTATTGATGAAAGAGCGTACATATTTATTAATCACCTTTGTTTACGCATTCATCGGTCTTACCATCCCGGCAGCCGCCCCGATAATGGCCCAGACAGCCGACAGCGGCAAAGCCCACTCCTCAAATGACACGGGGAAGGTGGTCCTCACCGGATGGGGGAGTTATGAAACCGGGCGAACTATACCGATATGAATTATTCCAGTCTGACCCCTTCTGTTGGACTTAACGTCCCGCGTCAATGGCTCATGCGGGAGCAGGTCAATCTTACGGGAAAATATGAGTGTAACGAATACTTTCGCGCCGTAGTCGGTATCACCGCCAGGGTGTGGTATGATGAATACCCGGTTGGAAGTCGACAACCAAACGGCTCCGATCTTTTAACATCGTATTTTACCGTGTATCCAAGCGACGCGCAGGGAATTTTTTCCTATAATCGATTTAACAACGTCAAATTGGGGCTGCAGGTAGGCTATTTTCCCTTTGTATACGATTCCAGTTGCCGCAATCTGGGGGAGTATCTATTCCGCAGCAACACCTATCCGCCAACTCTCGTCACCACCCTGGACCAGACGTTTTGCCGGTTGGCCGGCATGCATGCGAGCGTAACCTTATGGAACATGGTCCATTTGCATGCATTATTGACGCAGGAGGCCGAACTTGCCCTCATTTTTCGATCCATCGCTCAGTTTTCTCGGTGATGTGAATATCGAAAAGGTTTTCGTGATCGGCGGGGGTGTCATGTTTTCACGCTTCATTTCCGTCGACAGCGCGACGACGTCAAACCCCAGCGGGCAGAATGCCTATGTCGACCCCTCGCTTCCCGATTCTACCGGCCACTATACTTTTGCCGGGACCAAGCTCATGGCCCGTGCAAGCTTTGACCCCAAACCGCTTTTTAAATCATTCTCGGGGCGATTCCTCGGCCGGAACGACCTCAAGATTTACAGCGAAGCGGCGATATTAGGCGTCAAGGATTACCCGGGTTATTATAACAATTTGAGCAACAGAATACCGAGAATGATCGGCTTCAATTTTCCAACCTTCAAAGCGCTCGATGTGCTGGCACTGGAGCTGGAATATAATCCTTGGAATTATGTAAACGGGTATCTGAATCCGGTAGCGCTTGATGATGCCATTCCCGAATCCGATTACACTCATGATAAGTGGAAATGGACCATCTATGCGAAACGATCGTTCTTCAAGCACTTCTTCATCCTGCTCCAGTTTGCCAACGATCACCTGGTCCTGCCCACGGCGGTCTCCGCTGAGTCCAGCCTCCAGGATGTCTGCGCATGGCCTAACTCATGGTATTGGTTTGCGAGGGTAGGCGTTAACTTTTAAAGGCGGAATCGAAACCGAGGAGGTGTTCGATCCGTCCTGCCGGGAGGTCGAATCGGGCGGATTTTCATGATCAGCAATTCCGGACGCTGTCGAAAGGCTTGAATAATTCCGGGATGTTTTTTGTAAAAATCCTGTCGTGAGACCGATTGATGACCGAAAAGATACTCATGTCTGTCGCGCCGTGAGCGACCATACACCGTGCACCTTCAAAGGGCGCCGGGTCGATGTGATTGCAAGGATACATACCGTCTCCGTTTCAGTGCCGGATGAACCGGTCAACGCCGACCGGCGATGGGTTATCTATTATGCCGTGATTGCCTGCGTCACGCTGCTCGCTTTTTCACCCGTGTTTGAAAACGGCTTTACCAATTGGGACGACAATGTTTACGTGACCGAGAATATCCTCATCCATTCCCTGTCATGGCATAATATTCTCCGGATTTTTTCCCCGACTACCTTCGTCAGCCTCGATTACCATCCCATAACCATTATTTCTTATGCGCTGAACTATGCCGCGGGCAAACTCAACCCTACGGGGTATATCCTCGCCGACATCCTTATCCATCTCCTTAATGTTCTCCTGGTTTTTATTTTTATCCGGAAAATTTCCGGAAGTGATTTTGCCGCGTCACTCTGCGCCTTGTTGTTCGGCATCCACCCGATGCATGTAGAGTCGGTGGCCTGGATTTCGGGCAGAAAAGACCTGCTGAATACCCTCTTTTATCTGGCATCCGCCCTTTTGTACGTTTCGTATCTTGAAAAGAGAACGGGCTTTGCAATACTGCGCTATTCCGGTGCATGCTTTCTGTTCGCCTGTTCGCTGCTATCCAAAGCAACAACGGTTACCTTGCCGGTGGTTCTTTTCCTGATCGATTATTACCGGGAACGGAGATTTTCGATAAGAATGGTAATCGATAAGGTTCCATTCATCGTGCTGTCGATTGTTCTCGGGCTGTGGGCTATCGCGGGCCAGCATGGAGGCGAAGCGCTGCTCGACGGCTACGGGAGAGTACCGGTCTTTACGAGAATAGCCATCGCTTGTTATTCATTTATGTTCTATGTTGTTAAGTTTTTCGTCCCGACCGGGCTTTCGGCGCTCTATCCCTACCCAGATTCGTTTTCAACATCCCTGCACCTGCGGTATTCGCTCTCGCCGCTTTTTACGGTTGCCGCAGGAGGTTTGGCGTTGTATTTGAGGCGATCGAAGGCATTCGTATTCGGCTTCGGTTTTTTTCTTATCAATGTTATTTTTATCCTGCATTTTATTCCCGCGTCCACCTTTGCAGTTACGGCGGATCGCTTTTCGTATTGCGCCTCTATCGGCCTTTCCTTTATCGTTGCCAATTATGTTGAACAAGGAATCGCTTCACTGCGATTGAAAAGCGTACGCCGGGGAGTTTCAGCGGCACTTCTCTGTTGTATAACGCTTGTTTTCGGGTACGCCGTTCGGGATCGCTGCACGGTGTGGAAAAATTCGGAAACATTGTGGACCGACGTCATCGGAAAATATCCTTCGTCGATGGCGTATGATAAGCGCGGGCATGTTTATTATTTGAAGCATGACTTCGCCCGTGCGCTTGAAGATTACAATATGGGGCTTCTGCATGATCCTTCCGACGCCTTTCTCTATTACGACCGCGGGCTTCTTTATGACGTGTCAGGCGACCATGCCCGCGCCGTTAAGGATTATGACCGGGCGATCGCACATAAACCCGGCTTGGCGGAAGCGTACAACAACCGCGGCTTTGATTATTACGTAAACGGCGATTACGTGCGGGCAATACATGACTTTGAACGGGCCATTTCGCTGAATCCCGCATTAGCCAGGGCATACTACAATCGTGCCAATGTCTTGAAGAGCACGGGAGATTATCACGGCGCGATGGCCGATTATTCCCGTGCCGTGTCGCTGAATCCGAATTATGCCGATGCCTGGTATAACCAGGGGCGTGCCTATCAAGCCATGGATGACCTCGATCGGGCAATCGCCTCTTTTACCCGAACCTTGGAAATCGATACCGCTTATGCGCAAGCCTGGAACGACCGGGGCGTGATCTACGGCCTGAAAGGCGACTTCGATCGAGCGATTGTCGATTTCAATCGGGCAATCTATCTCCAGCCGTCATCGCCCAACGCGTACATCAACCGCGGGAACGCCTACGGTTCCAAAGGCGGCTATCCGCAGGCGATCAACGATTACAGCCGGGCGATCAGCCTCGATCCGGCAAAATACCCGCAGGTCTTTTTTTATCGCGGACTTGCCTATCGGGCGAACGGGGACCTTGAACATGCCCGGGAGGACATCATGCGAGCCTGTGCCATGCACGTTAACGATGCCTGCCGGGAATTACAGAAGAAATAATAAACCGGCTCCATAAAGACGGACCAATGACGGTGAACGCGGATCAAAAAAGGCATCCTCTGAAAGGGCTTACCGGGACTATCCTTTATTGCATTGTCCCGATAGTGGTGACCGTTTTATCCTTTAATGGCGTACTGCATGACTCTTTCACCAACTGGGACGATGACCGCTATGTGACCGGGAATACGCTTATCGGTTCTCTGGCTTTACAGAATATTCTCAGGATATTTTCCCCGCATACCTTTGTTCTGGCAAATTATCAGCCGATAACCATTTTTTCCTATGCACTGAACTATGCCGCAGGCAGGCTCAATCCGACGGGATATATCCTTACCGACCTTTTATTCCATCTTCTTAACGTTCTCCTGGTTTTTATTTTAATCCGGAAGATTTCCGGAAGTGACTTTATTGCATCACTGTGCGCCTTGTTGTTCGGCATTCACCCTATGCATGTGGAGTCGGTTGCATGGATTTCGGGCAGAAAAGACCTGCTGTATGCCTTTTTTTATCTCTCCGCCTCCCTTTTTTACCTTTCGTATCTTAAAAGAAAAAACGGCTCCCCGATTCTGCGGTATTGCGTTGCCTGCTTTTTATTCGTCTGCTCCCTGCTGTCAAAATCCTCGGCGGTCACCCTGCCGGCGTTTCTTTTCCTGATTGATTATTACCGGGCCCGGAAATTTTCCATCGGGATGCTTATTGATAAGGTGCCATTCATTGTTTCTTCGATAATTCTGGGGGTGTGGGCGATCAGGGGACAACAGCAGGTCGGAGCGATCGACAGCACCGGGGTGTTATCGGTCCTCACGAGGACTTCCATCGCCTGCTATTCATTCATGTTTTATGTCGTCAGGTTTTTTATGCCTGTCAAGCTTGCGGCGTTGTATCCTTACCCTCATTCGATTTCGAAATCCCTGCCTCTTGAATACTTATTAGCGCCTCTCTTTGCGGCAGTGTGCGTCGGATCCGCCTGGTATTTCAGAAAATCAAAGCCGTTCATATTCGGGTTCGGCTTTTTCCTGGTCAACATTCTTTTCATCCTTCATTTTGTTCCGGTCAGCGGCGCGGTTACCGCGGATCGTTTCTCCTATCTTGCATATATCGGTCTGTCCTTTATCGTTGCCTGTTATATCGAAAAGGGAATCGATGCCTCCGGGTTAAAAAACGCAAAGGTTGCGGTTACAGCGGGTTTCCTCTGTTTCATATCGCTTGTTTTCGGTTATGCCGCTCACGAGCGCTACGCAGTCTGGAAGAACGCGGAAACGTTGTGGACCGATGTCATCGGAAAATACCCCTCCGCCTCTGCCTATTGTAATCGCGGTTCAGAGTTATTATCCCTGCATAAGTATGCTGCGGCGACTGAGGACCTCAACCATGCAATTGCGCTTTATCCCGGCTATGTCAAGGCATATTACGATGCAGGACTCGCCTATCAGGAGCAAAACGATTGTAATCGGGCGATCATATATTATTCAAAAACCATTGAATACGATTCGGGGAACGCGGAGGCGTATAACAGCCGCGGTATCGCCTACTGCATGCTGGGCAACTACGATCTGGCAATTGCTGACTACAATCAATCGCTGCATCTCAATCCGGCCTACCTCCAGGCTCGGATCAACCGGGGGAATGCCTACCTTGCCGAAAGAAACTATGCGCAGGCGATCAATGATTACACGGCGGCCATTGCCCGCGATCCGGCCGCCTTTGCCCAGACCTGGTATAACCGGGGCTTGGCTTACGAGGCTGCGGGGGATTCACTCCGCGCTGCGGATGATTTTGGTAAAGCCTGCGCCATGAATCTCGATTGTGCCTGCAGGACGCTCGAAGCACTTCCGGCGCTGCATTAACAAAGACAACTAAGGAAATGAAAGGAGTTCCATGAATGCCATTATCGATAAAACAAAAACCGCTCTGGTGGTGATTGATTTGCAAAAGGGTATAATCGGCATGCCAGCACAACCGCATGATACCACAACCGTTGTTGCCAACGCGGCCGCCCTGGCCCGGGCCTTCAGAAAAAACCGGATGCCGGTATTCCTGGTACGGGTAGCGACTTCGCCTGATGGAAAGGATCGGCTCATGCCGATAACCGCCGGTGAAAATCCCTGGGCAAAAATCCAAAGGCCCGCCGATTGGAGCGAAATCGTATCGGACCTCGGTCCGGAAGAGGGCGATTTCGTCGTCACCAAAAAGCAGTGGGGCGCTTTTTACGGCACGGAACTGGATCTGCAGCTGCGTCGCAGGAGAATTGAAACTATTGTTTTATGCGGCATCTCAACCAGCATCGGCGTGGAAAGCACCGCCAGATTTGCTTATGAGTATGGCTACCAGCAGATTTTTGCGGAAGATGCCATGAGCGCGCAATCCCCGGGAGAACACACTCATACCATCCACGCCATATTTCCGAGAATCGGCAGGGTGCTTTCAACCGAAGATATTCTGACCGATTTGCAATAAATACCCCTTCCGGCCCGGCGCCGGAAGCGTTATAACTTCAAGCGCCGTTATTATTGTACGATAAAGACCTTCCGGGTCATCCGGCTGTTATTTACTTTCAAGACGATAAAGTACACTCCGCTCCTGGCCGTTGCGTTCCATTCGGCGGCATAGACTGCCCGCCGGCTGGGAGCTGTTCGTCAGGCAGCGCAGTATCCGTCCCGAAGCCGAATAGACTGAAAGGTTTACGGCGCCGGCGGCTTCCACCCGATACCGGATCTGGATATTCCTGCTGCCGGGACTATAAGTGCAGGTAAAAAGATCGACGCGGCTTCCCTGCGCGTTCGGTAAAGGAGCGCCGCGCAGCACCGGGGTTACCGTCTGCGCCACGGTGGTCAGGGTGACGCTGTTCGAAGCCAAGCCCGAAGAACTCACCGTCACGGTAATGGTTCCCGGAACCAGGGTCGATTGTATGACGATGAGCGCTTTCCCGTGATAGGCGTTCCTGCTGGTCGCCTTGAAAGGCGAGGCATCCATCAAGTTTCCGCTTGCAATGCCGATGCTCCTTCCCGGCCCGGTCACTGAAAACTGTATCGTATTGGCGGCGCTGAAAGCGAAGTTATCGTTCGAATCCGCGATGTCGACCTCGATGCAGGAGACATCGCTGCCGTCGGCAAACATGGTCGTCCGGTCGGGCTTGAGAAGCAGTTTTGCGGGCGCGCCGGCCGTGACGATGCTGTCGGTGGCCGCGATGACCCCGCCTTTCATACCCACCGCCTTCAGGGTGCCGGCCTGGTACGGGACCTTGGCCCACTGCATGATCCAGGTGGGATAGCTGCTCAGGTGTTCCGTGCCGAATTTGGTTGAATTGACATAAAGGGTGACGCTGTCGCAATTGGTGTAGGTAACCACGCTGTCCGGACCCGCTCCCGTCTGGTTCCAGTTCTCCGCCAGGTTGGAAAAGGCGGTATTCGAACCGTTGCCGACCGCGACATGCACCATGGGCGTAGCGCTCGATTGGCTTTGCATATAATAAAACCATGATTTACGGAAGATGCAGTTGTCAAGGTAGCCGCTCGAGTTCCCCAGCCTTCCGGTACCCTCGCCGAGATAATCCACTCCCGTCCAGATATGGTAGCCGACGATGTAAGCGTTGTTCTCGACCTGGAACCAGTTGGGCAGATTGCTGCTTCTGTCAAGATACGGGTCCTGTTCGGTGCCCAGTATCACGGCGGTCGGGGCATCCGAATGAATCGTGGGATCGAGGAAGTTCTGGTAATTCACCCCGATGATATCCTCGTAGTTGATGAGCGAGGAAAAACCGGTGGGATCGCTCCACCCCGAAACGCAGGCATGGGTTATCGGGCGGGTCTTGTCGATGGTCTTTACAAAATTAACAAGCACCTTGAGGGTATCGGTGAGGTAGGGGGTAATGGTCGCCACCTGGGTGACCTCATTTCCCACGCTCCACATCACGACGCTCGGATGATTCCTGTCCCGCTGGATGAACGAGGTGAGGTCTTTGCGCCAGGTCGCGTTCCAGTTCTCGTACCAATTGCCCACCACGGTATCCACCCATTTATCGCAGAATTCATCGAGCACCAACATACCCAGCGAGTCGCAGATATCGTAGAACTCGGAGGTCTCCGGGTTATGCGATGTGCGGATGGAAGTGCATCCCGATTTTTGTAATTCAGTGATGGCGCGCGCAAACATAAGTTCGGGCACCGCGGACCCGGCCGGCACCAGCATCTGATGCATGCAGATGCCCTTCATCTTCGTGGAGACGCCGTTTATCAAGAGCCCCTGGGTGGCGTTGTACTGGATATTCCGGATGCCGAACCGGGTCACATAATCGTCGGCCGGCGTTCCGTTGTTGAGAAGCCGGATATAGGCGTAGTAGAGGACCGGTGTCGAGGGTGACCACAGGCTCGCAGGGGAAAGCGTCAGCGTCTGCACGCAGGTGTCGATGCTCATCACAGTGTCGACGGTGTTCGGCTTGATCGTGATCGTCGTGTCGACCGTCTGCAGCGCATTCCCGTTCGCACCGTAGATGGTCGTCTGCACGGTGCGCGACTGCGCGGTCGTCAAATCGTTCACCACCTCGGTCTGGACCCGTATCTGCGATTGCCCTGCCGTTGCGGTGGGGGTGGTCACGGCGGTCCCCCAGTTTTTGACATAGACGAAATCGGTCGCGATGAGCCACACATGCCTGAATATGCCGGTCCCGGAATACCAGCGGGAGTTTTGGACGGTCAGGTTGTCGACATAAACGGCCAACACATTGTCTCCGGTGGCGCTCAGGTAGGGGGTCAGGTCATAATAGAAACTGACATAGCCGTACTGCTGATTGCCCACGAGATGCCCGTTCAGCCAGATTTTCGAATCGTGATACACCCCGTCAAACTGGATGATGACCTTTTTTCCCGCAAAGTTCGCGGGAAGCGTGAAATGCTTGCGGTACCAGCCGATTGCACCGGGATCAAATTGAGAATCCGAGGGGGGGATTTTGACCAGGGTGATGCTGAAATCGTGCGGCAGGTTCGTCGTGGTCCATGAAGCGTCGCTGAAATTCGAGTCCTGGGCGCCGGAAGGATTTCCCGCATAGATCAGCCAGTTTTCATCTATCCGCTGCTTGATGCGGGTTTTTAAAAATTTTCCCTCCATACGCTCGGTCATGCTCGCGCCGGCGATCCCGGCGATGAGGAAAACCGTCAGGGAAAACATCGAAATAGGCCTGAAACCCAGGTTTCGCATGGCATCCCTCCTTCGGGGCAGGTGAAATAAGTGAGAATTATATGCAACACAACATATATTACGCGACCTATCGGGTCAAATTCATTCCACCATTTCGCAGGAGGAGTTCAGGGGTTAAATTTACAAACCTTATCTTTTCAGGAGAGATTAAAAAATCATAGTAATCACACAAATTACAGAAATCATCATTCAGGCACGATGTAATCACCATAATCACAGAAACCACTGTTCAGACACTGAGGCTTTTTATGAAATCCTTCACTCACTTCCATTTCTGCCCCCGCTGCGCGAGCGCCTCGATCGAAGTGTACATGAAGAACGCGATCCGCTGCGAGTCGTGCGGGTACATTTACTTCCACAATGTGGCGGCCGCAGTCGCGGCTATTATCGAGATCGAAGGGAAGATTTTGCTTTTAAGGCGCGCGCATGAGCCCCAAAAGGGGCTTCTCGATCTCCCCGGCGGGTTCGTGGACTATAAGGAATCGCTCGACCAAGCGCTTGTCCGCGAAGTGCGGGAGGAGACCAATCTCGATATTGCCGATATCCGGTATTTCGGCTCCTTCGCCAACACTTATTATTACCGCGAGGTGATCTATTTTACCGCCGATGCGGTGTTTCTATGCAGGCCTGCCGATATGGATGCCCTCGCGTTCTCCGATGAGACAAGCGCGTTCTGCTTCGCCGATCCCAAAACCATGGATGCAGCCGTGCTCGCATTCGATTCTGTCAAGAGTTCGCTACGTCGCTATGCGTCGGGCTGAATCGCGGCTTCGCTGCTTCCAGCCGCTCTGCCTGCGTGACCGCACAACCAGTGAAATAATGTAGAAAATCCCGGCGACCAGGATGATCGTCGCCCCGGAGGTAAGGTTGCAGTAGTAGGAGAGCAGGAGCCCCGCGAAGGTAAAGAACATACCGAGCGCGGTAGCAATCGCCATCATCCGTCGCAAGTCCTTGGTGAACATCTCGGCGATCGAGGCGGGTATGGTGAACAGCGCGATGACCAGAATGAGTCCCACGACCCGGATGAGCATGATCACGGTGAGCGCAATGAGCAGGATCATGACATAGTAGAGCATCGCCACCGGGACGCCGCTGACGAGGGCAAACTCCTCGTCGTACGACATGCTCAGAAATTCCTTATATAGCCCGATGACAATCAGCAGGATAATGCAATCGAGCGCGGCCATGAGGGAGAGACTCTCACGTGGAACCGCGAGGATCGAGCCGAAAAGGTAGCTCATGAGGTCCACGAAGTAGCCGGGCTTGAGGTCGATAAGGATGATGCCGATTGCCATGCCGAGCGCCCACATGACCCCTATGATGGTATCCGAGCGCTCTTTCTGCCGCCGGCTCGCAAATCCCATGAGGAACGACGAGATCAGAGAGAAGGGGATCGTGCCGGTCATGGGAGAGATGTTGAAGAATGCCGATAGTCCGAGCCCCCCATAGGCGGCGTGCGCCACCCCGCCGGCGAGGAACGAGAGCCGGTTTACCACCACGAGCGTTCCCGACCACCCCGCAGGCGATGCTGACCAGGAACCCGGCCGCCAGTGCATTACGCATGAAATCGTAGGAGAGAAAACTATGCATGGCGACGGTCACCGTGACGTTTCTCGTGCTCATGGAAGACCCGGTGCGGCACGCCGTGGTCCACGAAATCGACCGGGCAGCCGAATGTTTTCGCAATCATTTCCTCATCGATCACGCCGTCGGCGTGGAAGTAAATCTCCTTATTGATACAGGCGACCGATTTGATGTACTTCGAAACGACGCTGACGTTATGCGTTACCAGCGCCACCGTGGTTCCCGCATTGTTCAGCCGTTCGAGGTGCTGGTAGATCTCATCGGTCCCGGTGGCGTCGATGCTGGCTGTTGGTTCGTCGAGAAAGAGGATTCTTGGCTGCGAAACAAGTGCGCGCGCCAGGAGCACCTTCTGGCGCTGGCCACCGGAGAGTTCGCCGATCGTCACGTTTCGCAGCGAGCCAAGCCCGAGATCATCGATCATCGTGTCGGCCGCTTCCTTGTCCTCCTTTGTCAGCCGGTGACCCACTCCCCGCATCGCCGCAAGACCCATGCGCACCGCATCCCGGACCAGGATGGGGAACTCCTTGTTCGAAGAGGTTTCCTGCGGGACGTAGCCTGCAGAACAGCGCGTTTTTTCCGGATGGTCGCCGAGAAGCCGGATCGTTCCGCACTGGGGTTTCAGCACGCCCAGTATGAGCCGCAGGAGGGTGGTTTTTCCTCCGCCGTTCGGGCCGATGATGCCGAGGAAATCGCCCTCTTCTATCGAAAAACTGACGTCGCTGACTGCCGCCTCATTCCTGAAATAGTAGGAGACGTGTGAAACTTCGATGGCGGGTGGACGGATCACGGCTGCACCAATGCCCGGGCGAAGGAACGGAGGTTTCCGGCCCACTCCTCGGCGAGCGGGTCGGCGATTGCTATGCGCGCTCCGATCTCCCGCGCGATGATTTCGGCGGTCCGGCGGGAGAATTGCGGCTGGACAAAAATGGTCGATACATGGTTCTTGCGGGCATAATCGAGAATCGTGCCAATGTCGCGCGCACTTGGCTCCTTGCCCGCGACCTCAATCGCCATCTGCTTGAGCCCGAACTCACGGGTAAAATAGCCCCACGCGGGATGAAACACCATAATCGGACCGATGTCGCTTCGGCGTACGAGCAGCGTAGAGATTTCCTGCTGCAGGGAGTCGATTCCGAGCATGAAGAGCGAGTCGTTTGCCCGGAATTCCGAGGCATGCCCCGGGAAGGAAGCGCACAGCGCAACGGTAATCGATGCCGCCTGAACCTTGACAAGCGCCGGAGAGAGCCAGATATGCGGATCAAGGCCCTCATGCTCATGCGTGTCCTCGGTCTTGCCGATGACTGCCGGCTCCTCCATGGGCATTTTGGCTATGCCGCTGTCGGTGTGCACCACTTTCAGCCGGGGATAGGTGCCGGTAAGCCGCGCAAGCCAAGCGTGCTCGAACTCTATGCCGATGCCGAAATAGATCACCGCCCTGGAGAGCGAAGCCATCTGGAACGGCTTGGGCTCATAGGTGTGCTCCGAAACGCCGGGCGGCACCATGACGAGAACCGAGACAAGATTATGGGCGATTTTATCGACAAAGTACTTCTGCGGCTGGATGCTGACCGCGACAAGGGGCAGGCCCGTTTCCGGCATCGGTCGGCCGCAGCCTGAGAAAAGGGCGAAAAAAAGGATGGTCAGAAGTGCGATTGATTTCGAGGCCATGGACATTGATGAGTAAAAGAAGCTATGCTATGTCAACTAAGCGATGCATCTCGAATATACATTATATGAGTATGCCGCGAAAAAATATGGAACTCAAGCATGGCAGGTTTAATAGCACAGTTTGTCACAAGAGTGATCCCACGGGAGATCGTAGAAGAAACTGGCCTGTTCTCCAATAAAAAAAACTCCCGGAAAAGTATATTTACCATTCCTGCGGCGTTCAAGAATCCATGATCACGTTCGATGCCATTGCCAAATATTACGGTGGAAATTCCCTCTTCGAAGATGTCTTCCTAGCCATCCACGACAAGGAACGTACCGGCCTCATCGGCATCAACGGCTCCGGGAAGACCACTCTGCTTCGCATGCTTGCGGGCGAGGAGTCGCCGGACCATGGTACCATCGGCAAACCGACCGGCCTCACCATCGGCTACCTTCCCCAGGAGGTGGAAATGTTCGACGAGCTGACCACGATGTCGATCGTGCTGGCGCCCTTCGCACACCTGCTGGACTACGAAACAAGGTTCGATGAACTCGGTAAAATGGGGGAAAACGGGGATGCGATGCGAAAGCTTGCAGAGCTGCACCATGCGGTCGAGTTTCACGGTGTCTACTCGCTCGAATCCCGTGCCGAGGCGATACTTGCCGGTCTCGGCGTTCCGCAGGACAAATGGCGGGGACCGCTGACCGCGCTTTCGGGCGGTTACCGGATGCGCGTCGTGCTTGGAAAACTCCTGCTCCAGTCGCCCGATTTCCTGCTCCTCGACGAACCCACGAACCACCTCGACATGGATTCCCTGGTCTGGCTCGAAAAATTTTTATTGCGCTACAAGGGCGGTATGCTCATCGTGAGCCACGATCGCGACTTCCTGAACCGCATGACAGGCTTTACCGCCGAGATACGCAATCGGTCGATTATGATATACCGGGGCAATTACGACGCCTACATCGCGATGCGCGACCAGACCCTCGAAACACAACGGAACCGTGCGCGACGCCTGCAGGAGCAGATCGACCAGAAGGAGCGCTTTGTCGAGCGGTTCAAGGCCAAGAACACCAAAGCAACGGCGGCGGCCTCACGGATCAAGCAGATCGAGAAGCTCAAAGAGCTCATGCCGGAGATTGAAAAGGGGCCGGCTGTCATCGAATTTACCTTTCCGGAAACGATCCAATCCGGCGGCGTGCCGCTCAAGCTGCGCGATGTCGCTATGCGTTACGGCGCCACCGAGGTGTTCCACGGCCTCACCATGGAGATCCGGCGCGGCGACCGCGTGGCGGTCGTGGGGCCGAATGGTTCCGGCAAGTCAACTCTCCTCAAGCTCATGGCCGGTTTGCTTCCGGCTACGGAGGGTACTTTCGAAGCCGGATATAATGCGGTTATCCGCTATTTCGGTCAGCACCAGCTCGAACAGCTTGACCTCGACAAGACTCTCTATCAGACCGTGGCCGCGACTGCGGTCAGGACCGAAAAGGTTTTTATCCGCAATGTTCTGGGTGCATTCCTGTTTTCCGGCGACGATGTCGATAAAGAGGTGAGGGTGCTTTCGGGAGGAGAGAAGTCGCGGCTCGTTCTTGCCACCATGATGGCGAGCCCGGGCAATACGCTGCTGCTCGATGAACCCACCAACCACCTCGATATCAATTCCATCGAGACGCTGCTGCACGCCTTGGAAAAATTCCGGGGCACCATCGTCATGGTCTCGCACGACGATTATTTTGTTTCCCGCATCGCCGACCAGATCATCGAAATGCGGCCCGGACTCATCCGCGACTTTCCCGGTAATCTTTCCGATTATCGTTCATATATTGAGGCGGGGTTGTGGGGGAGCGGCGACTATGTCGCGGTCGTCGAATCCGCCGTGCGCAACGAACAGGCTGAAAAAGAGACAAGGATCAGGAAACGGGATGAGCGGAAAAAGCTTCAGCGGACGGTTGAAAAATTTGAAAGGGAGATCGAGGCCATGGAAGGCGGAATTGTCCGCCTTAAGGCGGACCTCAACGACCCCGCCAATGCCTCAAATCATGCGAAACTCCACGAATTATCCCGGAGTATCGAGTCAAAGGAACTGGAGTTGATGGAGCTCATGGACTCATGGGAGAAGAGGCACCGCGATCTGCAAGCCATGGAGGTGGAATGACCATTGTATTTTCCGGGTATGGATGGTGGTCCGGTTTATCCGGCCGTTGCGCAATCGGCACGGGGCGACTCGCGGTCGCCCGCGTTTTAACATAATCCTAAATAGAAATTATCTACCTATGGCAAAATTTCGCGGCAAAGCGTTGTTACCGTGGCCGTTTGTCCGACGACACGTGCTCCCGCAGCTTATTTCCAACAGCGGTACGTGGTATATGGTGCGCCAGCAGGTACGCAAATATCTGAAAGCCCATGACCCGGCAGCCGATCTGCCATCGGGCAGATTTCCCTTCGTGTCAATGAGGTGTGCAACCTTCGCTGCTCCTCGTGCGGGCAGTGGGGCGAGAACGGCCATCTGCGCAAAAAACTTGAAAACGGCGGCCGGCTTCGAGCAACTCGACTTTGAAGTCGTGAAAAGGGTCATAGCCGCCACTGCGTGCGATAAGCCGTTCTATTACATCTGGGGCGGCGAACCGACGATGTGGCGTCCTCTGCTGACGCTCTTCGAGGAGCTGGCGGTGCACAAGTTGAAGGGCTCGATCGTTTCCAATGCGCAGGATCTCGACCGGATCCTCGAAGATCTTATCCGGTTCGGCTCGCTCTCGGTCCTGTTCCTGAGTCTTGACGGATGGGACAGCACTTCCCAGAATCTCATGCGTTCACCGGCGCGGGGCGGCGGATCCGATAACTTCGAGAAGACTTTGACCGTGATGCAGAAGACCGACGACCTCAAGAAAAAACTCGGCCTGCGCTACCCGCTGGTCATTCCCATTTCGGTAATATCGAACCACAACTACGCGCACCTTGCCGATATTCATAAGCTCGTGCTCACTACCGCGCAGCTGCACCCCTATTACTACGGCTGGTTCATTCCCGAAGAACGCGCCGCCCTGCATGAAAAGGTGTTTGAGGAGCGGTTCGGCTTTATACCCAAAAACCATCGTGGCTACCTAAAGTCATGCTTCAATGAGGTCGATGCAGCGGTGACCGCAGAACAGATCCGGCGCATTCGGGAGATGTCCGACGGCCCCGGAGCCCTTTGCATTCCGCAGTTCCTGCCCGATATTGAGAGCGAGGCCGAGATCGCCCGCTACTATTGCGACCACGCCTGGCACTGCGGCTACCCGAATTGCGAGAGCATTTACTTCATCGCCGAGGTATCGCCCGATGGCCGCGTGACCCCCTGCCGCGACTACCAGGACTATACCTGCGGAAATATCAACGAGCAGCCCTTTTATGAGATCTGGAACGGTGAAAAATTCAAGAAATTCCGGACCGAAATGAAGAAGGGTCTTATGCCGGTGTGTACACGGTGCTGTGGATTGCAGGGGTTCTGACCATTAATAGTTCCCCGTGCTATGCCCGGGACGGAGCAGGTACCTCTAAAGAGCTCCGCCAGGATCCATGTGTGGCGGGCGCAGCAAGTTTCGCTTGAAACGGTGGACCCCGCGCAGGCGATCATGACGCCGTTGTCGGTACAGAGCGACGAACGCGGAAAATAAACCTGCGACCCGAGGCGTTGCCGCATCTCCTCGCGCAGCCGTCCGTTGCAGGCGACTCCCCCGACCAGTGCGATGCGGTTGATGCCGGTCGTCGTGGCGGCCTCAGCGCAATTATTGACAAGGGAATTAACCACCGCATCCTGGAACGCCTTGCAGATTGCGGGCCGGTTTGCGCGGACATGGTCGGCATCCAGGCCTTGCAGATAATATTTCAGGGAGGTCTTAAGGCCGGAAAAGCTGAAATTGCTTCGGGCACCGGATATGCGCGCGATGGGGAAATCAGGTCCTGCCGCACTGCCCGCGAGCCGGGCTTCCTCCTCGATTGTCCTGCCGGCAGGGTAGGGGAAACCGAGCATCGTGCCCGCCTTGTCGAACGCTTCGCCCGCCGCATCGTCGACGGTCCGGCCAAGGCAGGTGTAGATGCCGACGTCATCAACGCGGTACATCGCCGTATGCCCGCCGGACACCACGAGGGCCAAGAAGGGGAAGGACAGGTCCGGGTGCTCCAGAAAAATCGCGCAGATATGCCCTTCGAGGTGGTTTATGCCGCAGACCGAGATGCCGTACCGCACATGGAGGCCCAGAGCGAACCCGATGCCGATCAGGAGCGCACCGGCAAGACCCGGACTGTCGGTCACCGCGATGAGGCCGATGTGCCCAACCGTGAGAGAGGCCTCCCTGAGAACGTCGTCGGCAAGGTGGTCGATCTTTTCAAGGTGCGCCCGTGATGCGACCTCAGGGACCACCCCTCCGTAGGCGGCATGTTCAAGCTGGGAGTAGACCTTACTTGCAAGAATGCGCTGATCATCGAGGAGCGCTACCGAGGTTTCGTCGCAGGAGGATTCGATGCCCAGCGTCACCATGAAGTCGCCTTTGGAAAAAAACATTATCCATTCTGATCCGTACTATGGGAAAGGAAATCCTCATGGATCGGAACCGGTAAAAAATAATTTCGTCCGGTCGCCGGACACGCGGGGGCGGGTTCCGAAAGATTTATTCAGCGGGTGATGAAATTTATGATGCACGTTGATATTATTCATAAATGCGTATAACAATGAGATAGGCGTTCCATCCCGGAGGCAACGCTGCGGAAGAAGCATACAGTGAGCACAAACAGGGAAGAATCAGTTATCGGGAATGCGCAACTCCGGTCTGCAGCGGCATCCATGCCGCAGCCCGACCGTAACAACAGATCCACACCGGAGAACCGGTCTATCCTTATCGTCGACGACGAATATTCCATCTGTCAGCTTCTCAGCGACTTTTTCCTGAGTCAGGGATACCGGACCTTTCAAGCGTCCAATGGGCTTGAAGCGCTGAAACTCATTTCCGAGCGCTCTCCAGAGATAATCATCTCCGATATCCGCATGCCGTTTATGGATGGTATCGAGCTGTTCCGCATTACCAGGGAGCGGTATCCGAAAATTAAACTTATCCTCATGACGGGATATGATATCGACGAATACCTTTCGCTGATCCGGGAGCATAATATCGGTAATATCATGGTCAAAGGGGCGGATTTCAACCTTCCTGAAATGTCCGCCTTCGTGCGGTCGATTTTGATCGGCGATGTGTTCGGTCTGGAACGATATTTCCCCGGCCGTAAACCGGAGCGGCTCTTAATTGATTCCTATGCCCGGTCCGAAGAGGTATGCTCGAAGATTGCCGAACAGTGGCGCGACGAAGATGGTTTGTATCTGCAGCTTGCCATCGATGAACTGATCGCCAACGCGGTATTTCACGGTGCGCTGCAGTCCACCGGTATCACCCGCGAAAAGTGGCGGAACGATATCGTGCTTGACGATGGCAATGCCATTTCCGTCACCTGGGCGTATGACGAGGAGAAGATCGGGGTTGCGGTTGAAGATCCGCAAGGCCATCTGAAGAAGGTCGACGCCCTCCGATGGTTTGACCCGACGGATAACTCCGGCAGGGAAGAGGTGAGCACGGACGCGGTCTCTATCTCGTTCGCCGGCTGATTGATCGCTTTATCATCAATATCGAGCCTGGCAGGCGTACCGAGTGTATCATCATTCAATACTTCAGCAGAAACCACCTTTATCATCACAAACCGCTCCAGATTAATGAAATATAGGTTTCATCGAAGAGCCTTCCCGTCTCGCTTGTCCGGGTAAAAGCTTTGGTTGAAGAATTCCGCTGTTTGCCTGTTCGCCCGATGTGGGCGGAACGTAATTTATGTGATTCATTTTTTTCGCCGGGTACAGGCAATCGTTGGCGATAACGACTCACGACAATTATTTTCCGGTCCGATCATGTTCAAGGTATTGATAATTGACGACGATGCCGAATCGCGTGAAACCATGCGACAGCATTTGCTGCGTCTCGATTTTGAGGTATTTATCGTCGAAACCGGGGAGAGCGCCATTGAAAAACTGCTGAATGAGCCCTTCAGGGCGGTGTTCGCGCCTCTCTGCCTCAAGGGCATGGGCGGGAGGGGGATCGCCCGCTGGGTAAAGGCCAATCACCTTGAGAATACCAGGGTTTTTATCATGACAAGCTGGAAAGGCGATCTCGAACTGGACATCCTGCGTATGGATGGGATACATGGGGTGATCAAGAAGCCGCTTGTATTCAGCGAGGTCCGCGATACCGTTCTTGAGCACCTTGGGTAGTCCAAGCAAGGAGAAACAATGTACCAGGGATCACCATTCAAACGACATATCGCCTGCATCGGCGCCGGGTATGTGGGCGGCCCGACCATGGCCATGATCGCGGCCCGTTGTCCGCAGTATAAGGTAACCGCAGTCGATACCAACGCGGCGCGCATTGCGGCGTGGAATTCCGATATTCTGCCGATCTATGAGCCCGGATTGCTCGATGTAGTCACGGTTGCCCGCGGCCGGAACCTGTTTTTCTCCACCGAGGTTGAAGCGGCCATTCGCGATGCCGAGGTCATATTTGTATCGGTCAATACTCCCACCAAAACCTTCGGCGAAGGAGCGGGTAAGGCGGCCGATCTGCAGCACTGGGAGCGGACCGCGCGCATGATCGTGCGCGAGGCCGCCTCGGACAAAATCATCGTGGAGAAGAGCACGCTGCCGGTCAGGACCGCCGCAGCCATGTCGCGAATATTGAACGCGAACGACAAGGGGATCCATTTCGAGGTGGTTTCGAATCCCGAATTCCTCGCCGAAGGAACCGCCGTTGCCGATATCGCCACGCCGGACCGAGTTCTCATCGGCGCGCAGGAAACGCCCGAGGGCGTTCACGCCCGGGATATCATCGTTGAAATCTATGCCAACTGGGTTCCCGCGGAAAAAATCATCACGAGCAACGTCTGGAGCGCCGAGCTCTCCAAACTGGCGGCCAATGCTTTCCTGGCGCAACGAATTTCATCGATCAATTCGATTACCGCGCTCTGCGAAAAAACGGCCGCGAACATCATGGAGGTTTCGCGCGCTATCGGAATGGACAGCAGGATCGGACCACGCTTTCTCGTTCCCAGCATCGGATTCGGCGGTTCCTGCTTCAAGAAGGATATCCTGAATCTTGTTTACATATGTCAAAGTTACGGGCTTGACGATGCCGCAAACTACTGGGAAAGCGTGGTCGCGATGAACGATTACCAGCGTCGCCGGTTTGTCCGCACCATGGTGAGCGCCATGTTCAACACGGTTGCGGGCAAGCGCATCGCCATCTTCGGTTTTGCCTTCAAAGCCGATACCGGCGACACCCGCGAATCTCCCGCCATCGGCGTCGCGGAGCAGCTCATCGAGGAACGTGCCCGGGTGGTCATCACCGATCCACAGGCGCTCCACAATGCAAAAATCAACCTCGCCGCCCATCTCCCGGAAATCGAGTTGACCGATGATCCTTACGCGGCGGCGAAGGGCGCGCATGCCATAGCGCTCTGTACCGAATGGCGGATCTACCGCGATCTCGATTACCGGCGCATCCTCGAAAGCATGGAGAAACCGGCCTTCATCTTCGACGGCCGGAACATTCTCGACCACGAGGCGCTGTTCAGACTGGGGTTCAATGTCTTTCCTGTCGGGAAAGGCGAACTCAAACATTTTGGGTAAATTCGACTTTCTCAGCGGTAATTTTATGAGCTGAGATGCATGCTATCGCTTCGGCAACTAACTATTATTATTACGGGGCCGTGTGCCCCAAATCCCCGAACATCGCCTCGATATAATCGCGCGGATTGAAATCCTGGAGGTCGTCGATGCCTTCGCCGACACCGATCTTCCTGATCGGGATCCGGAGCTCTCCGGCAAGGGCAAGCGCGATGCCACCCTTGGCAGTGCCGTCGAGTTTGGTAATGACCAGCCCGGTAAGCCCGATGGTTTTGTGGAAAACCTCCGCCTGTTTGAGGGCGTTCTGGCCGGTGGTGGCGTCGATCACGAGGAGTATTTCATGCGGCGCAAGGGGGGTATGCCGCCGGATCACGCGGATGATCTTTTCCAGCTCATGCATGAGATTTACTTTGTTGTGCAGCCGTCCGGCGGTATCGAGCAGGAGCACGTCGATGTCACGTCTGGTCGCTGCTTCGAGTGCATCGAAGGCGACCGACGCCGCGTCGGCGTCAACATGCTGGCATACAAAATCCGAACCCGTGCGGTCGGCCCAGATCCGCAGTTGTTCGATGGCGCCTGCCCGGAAGGTATCGCCTGCGCCGAGCATCACCCGCTTGCCCTGAGCGGCATAGGCGGCGGCGACTTTACCGATCGTCGTGGTCTTCCCGACGCCATTGACGCCGACCACGAGCGCTACCAGCGGTTTTACTCCGGCAAGGGGAGGCGGGGTTTCAAAAGTCAAATCCGCGACGAGAAGTTCCTTGAGCGCGGCAAAAGCCTCCGAAGAGATTTTCAGCCCCTTACCCCGGATCTCCTGCCGAAGCCGATCGATAACGGACTGTGAAAGATCGAGGCCTATATCCGCGGCAATCAGCGCTTCTTCCAAAGTTTCGTAAAATCGGTCATCAAATTCGGTTTTGAGACCGACAATGGAGGCAATCTGCGAACGGGTCTTGCCGAGGCCTTCTTTCAAGCGATTGAAAAAATCCATGCATTAAAAATACAATGAACTCTTACACCCGGACGGTTTTATCAGTTGACATCGTGGGTTATTCTTCAGCCTGCCGGTTCTCCGCCACGGCCATAATCGTTCGCTTACCTTTCTGGCATCATCCTGCAATGGCTGATTAATGGTTCTTCAGGACGTAAGGGACGTGCCGTGCACTGCCTGACTTCCGATGCAGATCGCTCTATTACGACATCAAGCCACGAGTTTGGAAGCGTTGAAACGGCGCCGAGATTCACGGTCAGATAATTCGCCGTCATTCCCTTTGTCGAGTTCCCCTCCACGATGATACTGCGCGTCGTCCCGACCTGTCGCTCGACGAACCTGCGCCCACTCCCCGCGATCATCGCGCGCAACCGGTCGCTGCGCTTCCGTTTTACCGCCTCCGGAACGTCCGAGCCCCGCATGGCGGCCGCTGCGGTTCCGGGCCGGGGAGAGTAGCGGAAAATATGCGCATATGAGAACCCTATTTTTTCGGCATTCGCCAGGGTTTCTTCGAACTGCGCCCCGGTTTCTCCGGGAAATCCAACGATGAAATCGGCGCCGAGACCGGCGGCAGGATACCGGGAGCGAAAGGCGGCCAGCCGCCCGACCATCGCATCAAGCGATAGCCAGGGACGATTCATGCGGTGCAGCACCCCGGCCGAGAGACTTTGCAGGCTGAGGTGGAGGTGATCGCACAGCTTTCCACCCTCCCCGATCATGGTAAGGAGCCGGTCCGGAACATCCTCGGGGTCGATGGAGCTCAATCGCAGCCTGAATTCGCCTTCGACCCCGATAAGTCGCTCAACCAGCGGGAACAGCCGCACCCCGGCGCTATCCCGGTATTGACCGATATGGGTGCCGGTGAGAACGATCTCCTTGTACCCGGCGTCAATGGCGACACGCAAGGATCTTTCGATGTCAACGGCAGCCGCAGATCGCGACGGACCGCGGAGAAAGGGAACGATGCAGTAGGCGCAGCGGCGATTGCACCCTTCCTGAATCTTGAGGTGAAACCTGGTGCGTCCGCCGGTTGCGGGGGGCGGAATCGCCGGCGCCACTTGCAACGGCGTCGCCGCAAGCTCCTCGAAAAAAAATGCGGGCGGGTTGCCGAGCAAAATCTCCGGAATCCTCTCCTTGCAGCCGTTGCCGACCACCCAGCCGACATTGGGCACTTTCAGGAACTCCGCTTTTTTCCGCTCTGCCATGCATCCGGTGACGAGCACCCGTGCCAGGGGCGCCTCGCGCGACAGTACGCCAAGGAGCCGAATGATTTTCGATTCGGTATGGGCGGTAACCGAGCAGGTATTGACAATGATGATATCGGCCCGTTCATGACCATCAATTATCTGAAATCCCTGCCGCACGAGTCCGGCGCCAAGCGCTGCGATCTCCGCCTGATTGGTGCGGCACCCGATGGATTTCAGGGCCACTTTTTCTTGCATTATCTTTCGACTCTTATTGGTGCGGACCGGTGGAGCCACCGGCCATCCGATTACATCCGCAGGAAGCGTTTGCCGAGTTCATCGAGCGAGATCCTGACCAGCGTCGGTCTGCCGTGCGGACAGGCATACGGGCTCTTCGCGGCAAAGAGGCTGTTGACCAGTGCATTCATCTCCTCCTGCGACAACTTCTGACCGGCCTTGATTGCCGCGCCGCAGGCGAAGGCTGCGGCAAATCGCTTCGCGGTTTCCCGGATACTATCGCGCTCCTCTTCATCAAGCAGGTAGCGGACCATGGACCGGACCGTTTCCTCGGCGTCCGCGGTGCGCATAAAAAAAGGAATGGCGGAAACCGCGACCGCCGCGCCGCCGAAGTCGCTCACCTCAAACCCGAAGGCCGAAAAATAGCGCAGACCCGAGAGCACGACCGTCTTTTCCGCGGCCGCAAGCTCGATGATAACCGGAAACAGAAGCTGCTGCGACGCCGACCGGCCGCGGCCGATATCTTCGAGCGCCTGCTCGAAAAGAATCCGCTCATGCGCCGCATGCTGGTCGATCAGCAGGATGCCGTTCTTGATCGGGGCAAGAATGTATGTTTCGTGAATCTGGTAGCAGGAGATAAGGTCCCATGCCGTTTCCGGCTCAGCAAGAGGCTTTGGCGGTTCGGCGAACCGATCGCCGCCGGGAAAGGGGATGACGATGTCGGTTTCATCCGGAAATCCGGCATCCTCCGGCAGGGGAACCGCCATCCCGCTCCGCCCGCCGCTGCGGTCATTCGCACCGCGCTCTCCGGCAAACGGTGCATTGTCAGAAGCGAGAAGCGAAAAACGGGTCGAACCTGGCAGGCCGAGCGATTCCTGCTTCGCCTCGGGAAGAGCTTCCTCCGAAGCGGAGATTACCCCGTTCGCATCCGGACGCGACGCGACAGGATCAACACCTCCCGGCTGACCTTCGCGCCTCCCGACCGCCACGTCCGCAGGGGTTGCCAGACTGCCGCCGATGCCCTTCTGCACCGCGGCATAGATGAAGCCGAACAGTGCCCGCTCATCGTCGAATTTTACCAACTGTTTCGTGGGGTGGACATTGACATCGATACGCGACGGATCAACGGTAAGAAAGCAGAAGAACGACGGCCGGTACTGTATGCTCAGAAATGTGCCGACCGCTTCACGGATGGCATGGGTCACTGCATCGCAGTCTACGTGCCGAAGGTTTACATAGAGATTTTGAAAACGCGGCCGCGAATGGACGATTTCGGGGGACGAAATGTATGCAACCATCTCGATGCCCTGACGCGCACTCCGGCATTCGACGAGTTCTTTGACGAATGAGGTTCCGGCGACCTGGCCGATCCGGTCGGGCGCCGTTTCAACGTGCGGGAAATCGAGCAGGCGGGCTCCGTCGGCGGTGAGGGAAAAATGAATGGCCGGAAAGGCGGCAGCAAGCTGTTCCACAATACGCGCCGCCGCCATCTGTTCGCTCCGCGGACTCTTCATGAATTTTTTCCTGGCAGGGACATTGTAGAAAAGATCGCGCACGTCGATGGTCGTGCCCTGACCATGCGCCACTGGCGCAACTCTTCCCTGCACGCCGCCCTCGCAGGCGACCTCATGTCCGAGCCCGCTGCCGTCCGCCGCTGTTGCCACGGACAATCTGCTTATTGCCGCGATGCTCGCGAGCGCTTCTCCACGAAACCCCATGGTCGTGATGGCGAAAAGGTCGTCGCTCGTCCGGATTTTGCTTGTGGCATGGCGTAGAAGGCAGTGTGCAAGATCCGTTTCGGACATGCCGCACCCGTTATCGGCAATTTTTATTCTTGAAAATCCGGCGCCCTCGATAAACATTTCAATCACCGTGGCACCAGCATCGATTGAGTTTTCCGCCAGTTCCTTGAGGACCGAGGCGGGACGCTCAATGACCTCGCCAGCGGCGATTTTTTCCACCACCTGCAAGGGAAGCACTTCGATCGGGAAACGTTGATTCTGCATCATCGCAAGCCGGAGAGGCCGGCAACCGGGAAAGGAAAATATGCGGAAGGGGGGACTCGAACCCCCACAGGCTTGCGCCCACTAGGTCCTGAGCCTAGCGAGTCTACCAATTCCACCACTTCCGCAAAGCATGTTTCCGGAGAAACCCGGGAAAAAATGGACATTTAATATACAATACAACCGCCGTCGCTGAGAAGCGATTCCGCTTCCCGCTCTTCAACAACCCGACATGGAAACAGTTAAGCGGAGCTTGGCCGGGGAAATGCAGGGGAATGACGCAGGCGGTCAAAGGGAGGAGTGGAGACCCGACTTCGCCTCACACCTCATTCATCCTGATTTTCTGTACCAGATCTTCGGATTTTTTCTCGGCGCTGGTTCCGAACATCTCTTTTATTACCCATGCGAGAAGAAAAACCGCAACGGTAATAGCGACGACACGAACGATTTTCAGCATAATCCATCCTCCTTCACATTATAATACGACTTGCTTTCGCATGGATTCAAGGAATTAAACAGCCGTCATTATTGACAAATGTTTTTTCACACGCCTCCCGCAGTTTCAACGTGAACCTTCTCCCGCACCGCACCCCTTTGCCGATGAGGCTCTTCCCCCTCATCCGATCAGGCCGGATTCTTCTCGAGGAGCGCATCGACAATTTTCTTTTTCATATCGCCCGAATATTTGAAGAGCGGCACGAGCCTCCGGTTGAGAGGAACCACCTCCCCGGTCTTGGGATTGCGCGCCGGCCGAGGCTTGCGCATTTTTGCATAAAAAGTCCCGAACCCCCGTATCTCGATGCTGTTTTGCTCCTCAAGAAACCGGGAAATCGTTTCGAGGAGCTCCTCGACAACGACCTTCGTGTCGGATTGCGTTAACCCGGTACGCTCGGAAACCTGCGAAATGAGGTCATGTTTTGTCGTATTCATCCTGCTCACTCCCCCGATAAAGTCATGAAATCATTATAAATATCCAATGTTGTATGGAAGAAAGTCAAGAGGATATAATTTTTTCGATTCGAATGAGCAGAGCAACGGCAAATCCAGGAGTTCCTTTTTTGCTCAAAAGGAAAAATGGACGCACTACTCCTTCTTTGATTCCTCATCCTTCATCCTTCGTTTCACGACAAATATTCCGCCTCCGGATGCCGCACGTATATCCCGAGCGTCGAATGCTCCGGCACCATCTGGTACCGCTCGGTCAAGGTTATGCCGAGCCGTTCCTCAATAGCCAGGATCTCGAACAGCTTCTTCTGCTCCTCAAGCGGCGGCATGCCCGGATACCCGAAACTGTACCGTCGGCCGGTCCCTGGCGGAAGTCCGAGTCCGCGAACGATCTCACCGGTTACCCGTTCGGCAAGCTCTTCGGTCAGATAGCCGGCGAGCCCATTAAGATAATACCCCATGGAGTAGGAATTTTCAGCGCCGAAAAGTTCTCCCACCCGATCGCCCGCTTCGCGCCCGATCGTCACTATCTGCACCGCCAGGAGATCGCCTTCGGGACGCAGGTAATCGGCAATGGACCGATTACCATGCCGGGGCATGCGCGGGAAAACAAGGGACGTCAGTTCAGTATGAAAATCCGATGGATCGAGCATGATCACTCGTTCACCCTCCGTGATGGCAGGAAAGAAACCGTAGAGGGCGGCGGGAGCGAGGAGAAACTCGTCGGCAATCATAGCCCGCAGTTTTTCGAGCGCGGGAATAAAATCCTTCGTCTCCGCCTCGGCGTAGGCCTCCCCGCTCAGCCGTCCGCCACCCCACCACGCCTTGAACAGGCGGGGAGCGGCAATTTTGTCAAGCAGCGATTCGCTCTCCCAGCGGAGCACCACGCCGGACCCGTAAAAGGGCGGTTCGATATATTCGCCATGGTCAAGTGCAGGCGGTGCATCTGCGGTCCCGGCGGCACCATTCGCCGGCTTGCCTTTCGCCTCAGGATCCGCAGGCAACGCCCCATGTTTTGTCCGCTCGATGACCTTCGCCGCCTCGAACGCATTCCGGCAATAATAGACATTTCCCTTGTACAAACTCCCGTCGTCGAGTTTTGCAATGCGCTCGGCAAAGGCGTCGCTCACAGCGGCGCCGCCGATGAGCACCGGAACGGTGATCCCGAGCCGTGCGAATTCGCGCACGCAGGCGCCCATTTCGCGCGAGGTCGTCACGAGAAGGGCCGAGAGCCCTACCGCATCGGGCCGGTGTTCCGCAACCGCGCTGACAATCGCATCGAGCGAAACCTGCTTGCCCAGGTCGATTACCTCAAACCCCTGATTCCGCATGATGGAGCCGACCAGATTTTTTCCGATATCGTGAACATCGCCGAATACCGTCGCCAGAATGATCTTCCCCTTGCGTGGTGCAGCATCCTTTTCCAGGTGCGGTTCAAGCACCGCAAGGGCTTCGCGCATGACCTCGGCGGCCTGGAGTACAAACGGCAAGATCATTGTTCCCGCCGCCATTCGCCTCCCTACCTCATCCATTGCAGGAAGCAGGATGGTGTCGAGTATTGCCGAAGCGGGAAGGTCCGCCAAAAGGCTGTCGATTGAACGCGCCACCTTGCGGCGATCACGCAATAGAATCGCCTGCCGCAGAGTTTCTGCGGGGGTCAGGGATTCGGCAGCCTCGTTCCGGGCCTTTACTTTTTCGGAGGGCGCGGCACTCTCGAAACAGTGCACAAACTTTTGCAGTGCATCGGAGGAACGGTTGAAAAGCAGCGCCTCGCCGAGCTGCCGGAACCTGCGGATCGAAGGCGGTGATATCGTCACGATGAAGCGGGTTGAAAATCGCCGCATCGAGTCCCGCCTCTCTTGCATGGTGGAGCATGAGATTGTTCAGGACTCGCCGCGCCGCCGGCGACAGGCCGTACGAGACATTGCTCACCCCCATGACCGTACGCACTCCGGGCAGCCCGGCCTTGATTTTCCGCAGCGCCTCCAGGCTTATCGCCGCCGCATCGGCGTCCTGCGGATTGCCGGTCGAAAGCGTCAGCACGAGCGGATCGATATAGAGGTAGCGCTCGGGCAGGCAGAACTCCCTGCAGGCCAGATCGCGCAGCCTCGCCGCAAGTTCGATCTTGCGATCGATCGTTTTCGCCATCCCCTGATCATCGATGGTAAGCGCAATCACCGGACAGCCGAAATCGACCGCACTTCGGAGCACGCGTCGCGCCCGCTCTCCCCCTTTTTCAAGATTGATGGAGTTGAGCAGGACACTGCCGGGGCTCGTTTTGAGGGCAATTTCCAGAACCGCGGGATCGGTGGAATCGATTGAAAAAGGGACGGTCACGCGGTCGGAAAGGAAGGCGACGAGCGCCCGCATGGTCTCGGCTTCATCATCGCGTTCATTGATCGCGACGCAGAGATCGAGGAGATGGGAGCCTTTTGCAACCTGGTCCAGGGCGATCAGGTTCAGCTCCTCCCAGTTCCGGGCCAGAATGAACTCCTTGGTTTTCTTTGACCCCTGAGCGTTGCAACGCTCGCCGATGATGATCGGACGGGCGATGCGTTCGAGATCGACTCCCGAAATCCCGGTGGCGCAAAAACAGCTGTTTTTTTTAAACGCACGCTCCCCCACCCGTTTCCCGGCAAGCCGTCGTTTGAGTTCGCGGATATGGTCGGGCGTCGTTCCGCAACAGCCGCCGACCATGGGCACCCCCTTCTCGGTGACAAAGGGCACAATGTCCGCCGCAAATCCGGCGGGAGTCAGTGAGTACACCGCCCGTCCGTCGATATTGACCGGCATGCCCGCATTCGGCATCATGACAACGGGAAGATCGGTCGATGCAAGAAGCCGTTCGATATGCGGCGCCATTTCGGCGGGTCCGGTTCCGCAATTACAACCCACCACATCCGCATTGATGGCGACCGCGCCAAGCAAAGCGGCGATATCGCTTCCCAGCAGCATTCGTCCGTTCACATCCATGGTGCATTGCACATGGAGGGGAATTTTTATATCTCTTTTGGTCAGCAGCCTCCTGATGCCGTACATCGCCGCGCGGACCTCAAGCAGGTCCTGCGAGGTTTCGAGGAGCAGCAGGTCAACGCCGCCGTCGAGCAGAGCCGCGGCCTGCTCTTCGTAGATTTCAGCCACGGCATCGAAGGTGATGCAGTTGAGCGAAGCGTCCTTTGAGGAGGGCAGGAAGCCGGTCGGGCCCATGGAGCCGGCGACAAAACGCGGCCGTCCCTCCTCGCCTGCGATTGCAGCCTCCTGCCGGGCCAGGGATGCGCCGGCTTTGTTTACTTCATACAATTGCCCTTCCAGCCCCTTTTCGCCGAGCTTCGGGCGGTTTCCGCCAAAGGTATTGGTGGTGACAATATCCGCTCCGGCGTCAAGATAGGCCCCATGAATCTTCCGGATGATATCGGGCCGCGTCAGGTTGAGTATTTCATTGCACCCGTCATGCCCGGCGAACGCTTCGGCGGGAAGGCACTCCTTCTGCAATTCGGTGCCGAACGCACCGTCGAAAACGATGGGTATTCTCTCTTGAAACAATTCGGCATAGGATCGGGACATATAATCTCTTTTCATCAGGTGAATCGACCCGGGGCGAAAACCCATGAAATCAGTGCTGTGATCACTGAAAATACGTTATCGTAAGGGATTTTAATCGTTAAGGATTCAATTCCGTGCAGCTTGCTGTAGGGCAGTTCACCGTTTTATGGTTTTGATGATTACGATCTTCCTGAATTCCCGAAATCATATATTTTAAAAAATCACCTTCCCTCACGGCAGGAGCTGACAATGCATTCGATGAAAACCATCGCGCTGTGCGCGGCGCTTTTCCTGTCTGGTTCGGCGCCCGGAGCCCTTTTCGCCGCCGGGCATTATCCCGAGCACGCCATTACCGGCAACAATATGACGGTCCTGATTCTTGCATCCATCAATCCGACCATCGACGGGAGACCGCTCCAGACAGGGGATGAGATCGCGGCATTTACCCCCGACGGGCATTACGCGGGCGTTTCGAAATGGAGAGGAGGGGACAAAAATATCGCCTTGTGCGTCTGGGGCAAAAATGTGCGGACTTCGCAGATCGATGGTTTGAGGGTTGGGGATTCGATCCGGTACCGGATCTGGGATTCCACCAACCAGGTGGAAGCAATGGCAACCGCGACCTACAATACCACCGGAGTCAGGAACCTGAGGGGAGGGATCGACCACCCGACCACCGGGGGCACCTATGTGATCGACGGCATTTCGTTCCTGGCCAGCCTGACCGGAATCAGCGCACCGGTGCCGATCCGTCTCCTGTCCCCGCACGACTCGGGCGCCGTGGCCGGCGACAGCCTGGCATTCATCTGGACAAGGGGATCTTCCGACATCGACCAATACATTATCGAGGCCGGCGGGGATTCCACCCTTTCTTCGGTGGTATTCGCGGATACGCTGGAGGATACCACCGATTATTGCGGAACATCACTTACCCGCGGAGCAACCTACTGGTGGCGCGTCAAGGGGCATAACGGAGAGAACTGGAGCGAGTGCACGGCGCCGAGCAGATTCCGCATCGCTCCATAGAGCGCACTATCCCGCTGCCTGAATTCGATCGGGCCGCGCAGCAGGGCTTGAAAACCCTTTTTGAAAATGGTAGTGTCGTTCCACAACGCGTTTGGTTTTGAACCTCGAAGCGAGCAGCCTATGCCGCATCATCACCATGGACACCACGTATCCCTGAACCAATCGGCAGGCCGTCATCACGGCAGGCTGAGAGGGCTGTGGGACTACTTCTGGAATCCGCCGATAGCGGCATGCCCAAAGTGCGGAAGCGCCGCAACCGAATATTACGACCCCTTTTTCTTCGCACCGTTGCGCACCCTTGCCGGCAAGCGACGATTCAAGTGCACCTCCTGCCAGTTTATCTGGCGTCCCTCAAGGAGGCACAAAGAGTCTGTGTGGGAACATATTTTGACTGGCAAGTAATTGAAATTCCTCGAAGACGCCCCCTGAAGTATTTTTTACCCCTTATCATCTCCCTCCTTCATGCGGGCCACCGTGATGGAACAATTGAACGATACCAACGAGCAGATGCGCGTGCGCATCGATAAAACAACCGCCATGCGCGAACGGGGCGTGAACCCCTACCCCGACCGCTTCGAACGAACCCATCGGCTCCACGAGGCGGCGGCGCTTCCCGACGGAGCCGGTCCGGTATCGGTCGCCGGACGCGTCGTGGCCTTTCGCACCTTCGGCAAACTCGTCTTCGGACACCTGTACGATTGCGACGGCAGGGTGCAGTTTGCCATTCAGAAGAACAAGCTGGGCTCCCGGTTCGATGATTTCACGCGCCAGGTCGATGTCGGCGACTTCATCGGCGTGACCGGCACGATGATCACCACGCGTACCGGGGAAAAAACGGTGGACGCCGACGGTTTCATCCTTCTATCAAAGTCCCTGCGGCCCCTGCCCGAAAAATTCCACGGCATCGCCGACCCCGAGCTCCGGCTCCGCCGGCGCTATCTCGACCTCATCGGTTCGGCGGAGTCGCGCGACCGCTTCCGGAAACGGACGCTCATCATAAAAACGATCCGCGACTTTCTCGATGCGAACGGATTCCTGGAGATCGACACGCCGGTGCTCTCGAACAAGGCGTGCGGAGCGCTGGCGAGGCCCTTCATGACGCATAACAACGCGCTCGATATCGATGTCTACCTGCGCATCGCCCCGGAAACGTATCTCAAGCGCGCCATCGCGGGCGGGTTCGACCGGGTGTATGAATTCGCGCGCAGTTTCCGCAACGAGGGGGTGGACGCCTCGCACCTGCCGGACTTCACGCTGCTGGAATACTACTGCGCCTACTGGAACTATGTCGACAACATGCACTTTACCGAGGCGCTCATCAAACATCTCCTGCAGGCGGTCAACAACGGGCTCCAATTGACATACGAAAATACCGCGATCGATTTCAGCGGCGACTGGCCGGCCGTCTCGTTCCATGATCTGCTCATCCGCGACTGCGGGATCGACATCGACGCCTTTCCGGACCGCGATTCGCTTGCGGCCGAGGTGGAGCGAAAGGGAATCCGGTTCGAAGCCGAGGTCGATGTCACAAAGACGGGCCGCGGAACGCTTATCGACCTCCTTTACAAGAAAGTTTCGCGGCCGCGGCTCATCAGCCCGGTCTTCGTCACCCATCACCCGCTCGACCTCTCCCCGCTCGCGCGGACGAACGACGATAATCCGACGGTTGCCGACCGGTTCCAGCTCGTGGTCAACGGCTGGGAGATCGTCAATGCCTACTCCGAGCTCGTGGACCCGATCGACCAGGCGAAGCGGTTCAGGCAGCAGGCCGAGGCGCGCGCCAGGGGCGATGCGGATGCCATGGAGGTCGATAACGATTTCGTTCTATGCATGGAGTACGGCATGCCCCCCATTTCCGGCTGGGGCATGGGAATCGACCGCATCGTGGCGCTCCTGACCAACGCATCGACGCTGCGCGACACTATTCTCTTTCCTTTGCTGCGGCCGGAGGAGTAGAACAGGGCGCGGTGCGCCTCTTGTTCAATCGATGAACTCCATCATCCCATTCATCTCGTACCGGTACCTGCGGGGCCACCGCAAGGCCGGCACCTATATCACCGCCATCGGGGTCTGCGTCGGGAGCTTCGTTCTCATCATCGCGCTCTCGGTCGCCAACGGCTTCGAAAAGGAGGTGCGCGACCGGATCGTCGGCACGCTGGCGCACGCCAAGATCTTCGAATACGGCGATGTGTCAATCGCCAACGACGACTCGCTGCGGCGGGTGATCCTGCGTCAGCCCGGCGTGACCGCCGCCGCACCCTACATCACCGGCAAGGGGGGCATCGAGCACGACGACGTGCAGGAGGGGGTGCTCATCATGGGGGTCAACGACTCCTTCGAGCCGGGAGTCACCGATATCGCGAAAAAAATCACCATGGGCCGTCTGGCCCTCGGCCCGGCAAAATCGAACCGGGACCGCCTCTTCCCCGGCATCGTCGTCGGGGTCGGGCTTGCCGACAAGATGGGAGTGCGGCCGGGCTCCGAAGTCGTCCTCATGACGCTGGCCGCTTCGCATGGAGAGAGCGATCCCACGCCGAAAATGGAGCGTTTCACCGTTGCCGGGATCTTTGAAACCGGCATGTACGAGTACGACCTCAACCTGGTCTACGTCGCCATCCCCGAAGCGAAAAAACTGTTCAACATGACCGGGGTCGAGGGAATCCAGATCAAGACGAAGAATCTTTTCACCGCCGGGGCGACGGCCGAACACATCACCGAGGCGCTCGGCGGCTACCCGTACCGGTCCACGGACTGGGAGTCGCAGAATAAATCGCTGTTCAAATGGATGAAGCTCGAACGGCTCATCATCTTCATCGTCATCTCGCTCATCATGGTGGTCGCCGCCCTGAATATCATCTCCTCGCTCATCACCACGATTTTCGAAAAACGGCGCGAGATCGGCATCCTCATGAGCATGGGGGCGAACTCCTCGACGATCATGCGCATTTTCACGCTCTACGGCATGGTGGTGGGGTTCGTCGGTTCAACCGTCGGCGTCGCGCTCGGCGTCCTGCTCTGCTTCATTCAATACCGATTCCACCTGATTCCGCTCCCCGGCGATGTTTACTTCCTGGATACCGTTCCGGTGATCATACGGCCGATCGACGTCTTTGCGGTCTATGCGGTCGCCAATATCATCGCCTGGCTCACGACGATTTACCCGGCCTACCGGGCATCGAAAACCCTGCCGGCGGAGTCGATACGGTATGAATGACGGCGCCATGATCGAAGTTCAACACATAAAAAGAACCTTCGCCGACGAGGCCGGAACCTTCGAGGTCCTGAAGGATATCTCCTTTTCCGTTACGCGGGGAGAGATGATCGCCCTGCTCGGCGTCTCGGGCTCCGGGAAGACGACGCTCCTGCAGATTCTCGGCGGCCTCGACCGGCCGACCGCCGGCGACGTGGTTGTCGAGGGAAAACCGCTGAGCTTGCTTGACCCCGCCGAACTCGCCGCCTTCCGCAGCAGGAAGATCGGCTTCGTTTTCCAGTTTCACCACCTGCTCCCGGATTTCACGGCAATCGAAAACGTCCAGATCCCCGGCATGATCGCCGGTAAAGGCCGCCCGGCCTGCGAAAAGCGCAGCCGGGAGCTCCTCGCGATTTTCGGCCTCGAACGCATCATGACGCACTACCCTACCGAACTTTCGGGCGGCGAGCGGCAGCGCGTCGCACTCGCGCGTGCGCTCTTCAACGACCCCGCCATCGTGCTGGCCGATGAACCGACCGGCAACCTCGACCGCAAAAACGGGGAGCACCTCCTCGACTACTTCCGCCATGCAAACCGGGAGCTGGGGCAGACCTTCATCGTCGCCACGCATAACAGCCAGCTTACGGGGGGGATGCACCGGATCATCACCCTCGATGACGGGATGATTCTCGGAGAAGGTGCGTCTCAGAACAGCACTTCCTGATTTTCAACCCTTGAAGCGTACCTGCCGCGAAGAGACTCTTCACGCGCAGGAGCCACAGGCACGAGGGTTAAATCACGATATGCTTCGTGATCGTGCGCTTCTTGCCCTTGACCATAATTCGAACTATATTTAGGTCATAAGGGGGATCCTTGCAATGAAGCTCAGTGATACGGTAAAACCAATCAGTTATTTGAAGGCGCATGCATCGGAAATCGTTCGGAGCATAGCGGAAGATCGTAAAACCTACGTCATAACCCAGAATGGCACGGCAAAGGCGGTCGTCCAGGACATTGCTTCTTTCGAGCAGACGCAGGAGAGTCTCCGGCTTTTAAAAATGCTTGCCCAGAGTACCAGGAGCCTTCACGAAGGGCGTTTCAAACCGATCGATAAGGCCTTCAAGGATGTATCGTCCCGGATCAGTAATGAATCATGAAATTTCAGGTCTTTATCATTGCAGAGGCGGAGGAGGATATAGTTGATATATGCCATTATATCCTGCGTCAGGATTCAGAAAACAAGTCCCGCTACGCGGCCGATACCCTGAAGCAAACCTGCGAGACGTTGGCCCATTCCCCTGAACGGGGGCATCATCCGCCGGAACTGGAACGAATCGGCGTCATGGATTTCAGGGAAATTCATTGTAAGCAATACCGGATAATTTACCAAATCATGGAAAAGAAGGTATTCGTTCATTGCGTAGTGGATGGACGCAGGGATTTGCAGGAGATCCTTGAACGGCGGCTTCTGCGATAGAAGATCGCAGATATATATGCACCGGCTCGTGGGAATCGCGGGCCCGGTCGACCAGATTGAAAAGCTGTTTTCTTGCCTGGGTTACCGTCATGGACGTCATGATCCACCGCATATAATGTACGTTATTTGGTACGGATTAGGCAAGGAAGGGCAAGCTTAGTCCACGAGAGATGTGGGGGTTGATGAATTCAACTGACGGTATTTCGGCTTTTCCCAAGAATTTATATTTTCCTAATATGACAGATATTCTTTCAAAAGAAAAACGAAGCTGGAATATGGGGCGGATAAAAAGCAAGATTACAAACCGGCAATAACTGTCCGTTCTACATCACATATATCAAGTTTCAGTTTCCCTCTGTACGACAAAACTTGTAATGCCAGCTCGAAATTATTCTTCTTATTACTTCCTTTAAGCCTTTACCAACCGATATCGTTTGTCGCAATGGGAGCAATAGTGAATCTGAAAAGTCTTTCTATCCTTTTGAATATTTGTTCTTGACCCGCAATAGCGACAAGTTTCCGGCTGATCAGACATGATAAAAATTTCCATGATTATTCCCTTTCTTTATGTAACTGTTCCAGAATTTCGTTGAGCTGTGAGATATATCTCTAATTCGAGATTATCGCCGTAGTAGAGGTGGTTCATGGTCTCCTCGAAAAGGATCGTCGTCGTGTGGCCCTGATCTCCGATCGGGGCGCTCAGCGTGTCTTGCAGGCCGGATAGATAAAATAGGCGATGGAAGGGGAAAGGTAAAGAAGGTGTCGCTCAGCGGTGCTGCGTCTCATTGTACGCGGAAGCGATGTAGGATTCCCGGTTCTGGTCGTACCGCTGCTGAACGAGGGTGGTGATTATAGGTGGGGGCATAGTGAAAAAATAATAAAAATTACGTTGGGTTTAGAATTTTAGAAACGAGCCCGATAGTTTAGGAATCTGATATATTTAAGAAGTGCCTTTTAATTCCTTCGGATAAGATTCCAATTCCAACCTGTAAGATTCGGCCAATTCTATCATTTTTCTTTTTGTTTTCGGCCTATACCAATCCCATTTTATTGCCTTTTCAACTTCGGTGAGCTTGATTCTTAGACGCTGTATTTCCTTTTTCATGATATCAATTTCACGGGTTATTGTAACTTGGTCTTTCATTTTAAGGCATATCTGAAAGATTTCGAAAATTTCCCGTGCATAAACACCAAAATCAGGGCTTGGGTAAGCAACCTCAACTTCCATAAGGTTAAAAGCGGGGCCTTGATAATCAATTCTCCTGCCTTCAACTAAAGTGTCTCTTTCATGTGATTCACTTTTGATTTTTCGTAAATGATTCAGTATTTCCAAAAGTTTATTTTCAGTAATTTCATGACATGGAATAGTTTCACGTGTATCATATTCAGGGCTTGAAGTGAAAGTATCCCATCTTGTCTTTTGTTCAAGTGTGAAATTCCATTTTTCGCTTACTTTTGATAGAATTGTCAGAAATTTATCACGGACTTCCTGGTTAGAAATTGAATCTATCATTAAGAAAGTTTCAACAAGTGGTTTTGTCTGATAACTCAAACCCATGCTTAAAAAATTACCATCTACGGATGGTGCGCCAATCCAAACATTAGGCAATGGGGCACTTATGGCCTGACTTTTTGTCTCACACTGAGGCGCAGCATACATAATCCATTGATTTCTTTTAGAAATCCATTCATCAATTTGATTTCGAAAATTGTATGGGATTCCATCAATTGAACGAAGTAACAGATCAACTTTTCTAAGGTACTCTATTATTTCTGTCATTTTAAATTATTCCTTTTTTTGGGGCACAATTCATCATTCACATCTGTATAGTAAAAACGGTGATATCCACTGGTGTTAATTGACTTGTTGCGTTTTGAATGATTTTTCTGCAATCAATAATAAGTTCAGGTAAAGGCTTAGCATCTTGCATATTTTTTAGCCTCTTATTAATATTTATGGCTATGTCATCTGGCATCCAAAGTGATATTTCAAATGACAGCTTGTTTAGTTCGCGGCATGTTGCTTCATTTAGTACATTGTCCGGCTTAATTTTCATCCATTTTGAAAATAGCTCAGCAACAATTGTCGCTTGTTCACGTTTTTTTAATTCATACTTATATTCTTCAAGTTGTTTTGCATAATCAGATTTTATCGGACATGCCCTTCGGGCATAAAAGAAACGTTACCGGAGTGTCGGTGTTGATTGTAATGGTTTTCTTCTCCCCCTCTCTCTTGGGGAGAGGGGCCGGGGGAGAGGTCACTTGTTCAAGGCCGCGGCTTCCCGGATGAGGGCCTTCAGGGCCTTCTCGTCCAGCTTATCGCCTTCATGGAAGTCGATGGCGCGCCTTACCGTTCCATCCTGGTTAAACAGACCTTCGGGATCCTTCAAAGAAGCCCCCTTGGCAAAGGTCATCTTCACATGGTCCTTGTAGGTCTCACCGGTGCAGATTATCCCGTTGTGCGACCAGACCGGAGTCCCTCGCCACTTCCACTCCTCGGTCACATCCGGCACAGCCTCCTTGATCAGGACGCGGATCAGGGAGAGCATTTCGCCCCTCCAGTCGCCAAGTTCCTCTATTCTCTCATCGATCAGCTTGGACGCGGGTTTCGTGTCTTTCGGGGCCGGTTTCTTTGCCATAGACTAACCTCCGTTATGCATGAAGCCCTGAGATGATGAAAGCGCTGATATCGGATAAAATCATTAAAACAGCGAAGAACAGGTGGGTCTTCGGTAACGCATTTCCTGCTTTCTTAGAAGCCATTATCACAATTCCAGAAACCGGCTGAGCCAGAACCGCCAACCCCATAATCGCAATTGGTATCCAAATTGCCTTTATTACACTCATGGTGAAAAGCCCATGCAGTATGAAGGCAAAACCTACGGTGAACCAGAGAAAGAAAAACAGGTGAATGGCCAGTTTCACTTTTCCGTAAGGTTTTCCTCCGATGTGAAGAAGAAGTCCGAAGACCATGGCTGTTAACAGCAGAATTCCTTCAACCAGGAAAGGTAACTGTGCGGGATTCATAATAAAGCTCCTTATTATCCGGGGCATATCCCCCTTTAATTGAAATTTGACCGGTCTGCGCCGGGCAGGTGAACGCTCCTGAGATTATATATACTGCATGAAGCACGGTGCCAACTGGAATCCTCCATTTAAGCCTGAAAAACAGAAGTCCTGCTTACGTTGCCTTGCTTTTCCTCCTGAATATAAGTCATTTTCATCTTACTTTCAAACAAAAAATGCCGTTAAATTTGCTTCTGAGGTCACAACATATTTTCTTGATGCATGAAATGCAAGTGTTACCCGTTTTTGGCGACACCTCTCCCGTATATGTTGAAGCTATAATCAAGTCTTCCCTTCCTATTATCCAGAAGGCGAAGGACAAAGACGGCTTATCTTATTCATAATACCACGCCATATCCACTCTTTGATGCTCACCTCTGCCAGAAGCATGTAGTAATATCGGGCATGGCGTATCAACCTGCCGCCGATTTTTATCAGTTTCAACTGTATCGTTCTCAACGACCAATCCTTTATCCCTTCAGGTAATGCCAGTGTCCTGAAAATATTCCCCAGGTTGTATGCCATTATAAACAGCTTTAGCCAGACTTCGTTCTCCTCATATCCTTGACAGCTGAGCCTCGTCCAGTTCAGGGCATATTTCCCCTCTTTTATCCACTGTTCACAGGTGCCCCTCTTATTGTAGAATTTCACCACCCGTCTATTACTCCAATTCAAACTGGTTACTATGTATCCGATTCGAGGGAATAATTCTCCCTCATGATGTTCTATCTTTGCAACTATTCTTCGTTCCTTTTCCCATGAGTCCGCACCATATCGGAAACTGACATATTTAATCACAGGTTTATAGCTCGGTCTTCCAACGGGCCTCTTTGCAAATTCCTCTATCTTCTCCCACAATTTATTGTTCTCTTTTATCCGTATAGCATAATCTACCTTGAACTCTTCACATAACTCAAACAACCCCGGTATTGCAAATGCCGCGTCAGCGCGTAACTTTACGGTCATGCCTTTCGCAGCATAATACCGTAAAAGAGGCTCCAGAAATTCCTTCCAACCATCTGCACTGTGCACATGACCGGGTCTTAACTTTACCTTCAGACACTCCCCATAATGATTGAAGACAAACAACGGATGGTAACACTTTAAACCAAAATGCTCGTTATAACTTGATAATTCCTGCTCCCCATATACCGGACTCTCTGAACTGTCAATGTCCAATATTATCTCCTTACTCCTTCGCACAGAATCTATCTTCTCTATCCATTTTATCGTTATCTCGTCCAGATTTTTCAGATTATTTCCGCCCAGCAGTATCTCCTTCTCAAATCTTCCTATGGTCGTCTCGCCAGCACCCGCTCTTTCCAGTGCGCGTTCCCCGATTACCGCTCTCATACCGGGGTCTTTCCTTAAGCCTTCTGCATCATTTGTGTCTTCATACCCTCCAAGCCTTGAGTATACCGACTGTCGCAGCAACCCTATCATTTCATGCTGAATATTTTTCCCATGCCTACTATCTTTAAGATATTCTTCCGCCATTTCTGTCAATCCCAGTTTCTCATCCAATTCTCGTATCGCTACCAATCCGCCGTCAGATGTTACTTGCGCTCCTTTGAAATTTATCCTTAACTTCTTATTGAATTTAACACAAAAACACTTGTTTTTGCTTTCACCCATTGGGTTCCCCTTTTTCGTCCACTTATTACCTAGAGATTATCCATAAATAAAAGTTGTTTGTCTGAAACATATCATCGCACAGGCGAGTTGAATAAGTCCTTCATAACTACGAGCTAATTTTTCAAAACGGACCAGCAATTTCCGATATCGATTAAGCCATGAATGACATCGCTCGACCACCCACCGGCGGGCTTTATACTTCGGATTTTTGCGTTTCATTTCGATTTCCTCACCCCGCTGTTTGATATGCGGAATGTAGCGTCGATTCAAGCATTCTTTCAACGCAGGTTCACCGCTGTATCCTTTATCAGCACACAAATGATGCGTTCGCCTTTGCTTCGTTTTCGGACGCTTTACCACAATGTTGTTCAACGTTTCAGGAAGTAATTTCATGTCGTGAGTCTGGGCTCCGCTGACGATGATCGACAGTGGGATTCCACGGCCGTCTACGAGAACGCTTCGCTTGGTTCCTTTTTTTTCCCCGATCTGTGGGATTTGGCCCCACCTCCTCAATTGCCAGTGGTGCCTTGTTCATTGAACCATCAATACTTTGCCATCTCCAGGCGATTCCTTCCATCTCATCGTACTCGGCAAGGCCTGCTTTCCAAAGTTTTTCAAATAATCCGGCAGCCTGCCATTCAAGAAAATATCGGTGGAGCGCACTTGCGCTGCCAAAACGCTCTTTGGGCGCAGCTTTCCATTGTATTCCCGTGCGCAATACGTATACAATGCCTTCAAGCACCTTTCTTGGAGGAATTGGCTTCCTTCCTCCTCCGGGGTCGCGTATATACTTCCGTTTCCGGTTCCTCTGTTTCTTGGGTATGTATGGCTCAACCTTTTCCCAAAATTCATCAGAAATATCCCATGAATACAGCCGTTTCGACGCGTTTTCATCCATGCACTAAATATGATAAATGCCAACCTCAATGTCAATATTATTTATGGATAAGCTCCTAATAAAATAGATGAAAAAAAGGCTTTTTGCAACATATTTTTCATTCCTATTTGGAGCTTCCGGGCTAATAATAGAAGAATGGACACATGCCAATTGGCTTGTTTTTTATTGAAAATGAGATATTCATTTTTTATATCTTTCTATTGTAAACATATCGCCATAATCAATAATTTATATTTTGTAAAGTATAATGATTTAACTTGGTTGGTATATTTTTGAATTATGATATTCTAAAAAATCTTGCATTGGAGCGAATCGATTAGGAGCTAGCAATTGTTTGTTATTATATCTGGAAAAAAAATAAGAATTATTATCTTCAAGTAGCCGAGGGGAAATTTTTATAGTATAATTCGGTGTAATAGTCAATAAACCTTTATCGAAAGCCTTGTCAAAAAGAGCATTAAGGCATAACCCATTATGAGGGTTCAGACGGTTTTCTTTATCTACAGACCACGGAACAATATGGCTCGCAATTAATAGATCAGGAATAGCAATATTAGTTATCCAGCACTTATTTTCATAAGTTGCTAAAATCATTGCCCGGAAAAACTGCTGATTTATGCGTGTTTGAACAATTCTTTCTTTGCTTAAACCTTGCTTTGATGCATCAAATTCAGTTGTATTTATATCCTCTATCGGAATATCTTTTTTGTGTAATTTGAAATAAGTTTTTCGCTATTATAAATAAAGTTTTCTCTGTCGCTATTAAACTCATCCCAAATTTCTTTTTCAAGCTTGCTCCCATGTGTGGCGCCTTTAATATTGCGTTTTTGGAGTGTTTCATCAAAACGAGAAAAATTTGCAAGCTTCCAAGAAACCGACGATGGTGTTCGATGAAGTACTTTGGCTAATTCAATAATTTTTGGATTGTGGATATGAATCTGGCCAAATGAAATTTTGCAATACAGATTGAAGGCTATTATCATTTCCTCTTTGGACCAATTTAACCTTGCCATCATGCAACCTTTAAATATGCCTCGAAAACCGGGAATATAAAGCGAACTTTATCAAAAACCTTCGAAGCGCGAAGTTTATTAATTCCTTATATCGAACAGATCTTTTACGAAATGCGGCCATCTATAATCCTCGCATATTTAATTGATAGGTAATTTGATTTCTCAGGAGCGGATAGCTATATATAAGGGAATTATTTACAGACGCCACTTTCTTGTTTTCTCCGGCTCAGCCGTAAGCCGTTTGAACACCTCCGTAGAAAAATATAAGTATTCTGCGCATCATTATCAAAAATGAAAATAGGGAACTTCCGGCTTCGGATTCAGGCTCAAGAGAAGCCGGATATCATATACGGTCCTGTTTTAAACCTGTCTCCATCTCCTGCCGGGCAACCCTTTCCCGGATTGCGAAAGACTTTGGAAAGAATTCGTACTCTTTTTCCCGGCAACCAATTCTCCCCAACCCCTCAAATTAATCAGGAAACGGCAAAATGCTACCAGAATGCTACCAAAAATGCTACCGGTCTTCGCGGTTCGCGTCACCGCCCGGTTTTTTGCCGTTTCACGGGTGATTCTCTCATAATAAAATACCCTTTAATCCCCCTTCGAATGCCCTTCGAAGGCTCTTTAAACGGAAGCCGGGTCGCATGCCACGGTTTTTTCATGTATGAATATATTAAAATATAATTCATGCATTATGAATGTGGTACTTTTTTATTTCGTGCATTGAAAACGGCGGGATATGCTCTATGAACTATATTTTCTCCGTGCAATTTACCGAAGAGCAGGAAGCGGTTTTTGCCGCCGCGGGCGACATCAAGATCAATGCCGTGGCCGGAAGCGGCAAGACCACGGTGCTGGTCGAATTCGCCCGGCGGCAGAGGGCGGGAACCCGGATTCTCTACATCGCCTTCAACCGTTCGGTGCGGCTGTCGGCGCAGCAGCGTTTTACCGAGCAGAACCTGACCACCGTCGATGTCCAGACCGCCCATTCGCTTGCCTTCCGGCGCATCGCGCTCCCCAATCATTACACGATTACAAAAGGGTACAAAATCCCCGATATCGCGAAGATCCTCGACGTGAGGCCCATCGGCCGGGACCCGCACTCCTCCTACATCATCGCCGGCCACATGCGGCAAAAACGGTCGGCCGGTACTATGACGCCATCGAAAGGGGAACCCGGCTGTTCCTGGCGAAAATGGACCGGAAGGAGATCGATGCGACGCACGATTTCTACCTGAAAAAGTACCAGCTCTCGAAACCCGTCCTGAACTACGACCTCATTATGTTCGACGAGGGGCAGGACGCTTCGCCGGTGATGCTCGATGTTTTCCTGGCGCAAAAGGCGCGGAAGGTCATCGTCGGGGACCGCTTTCAGCAGATCTACGGCTGGCGCCGGGCCATCAATGCGCTCAACCGGATAGATTTTACCGAGTATTCGCTCACCGCCAGTTTTCGCTTCAACGAGCACATAGCGGGACTGGCGATGGAGTGTTTGCGGTGGAAGGAACTGCTCGGCGAAAACGTGGGCATCCGTATCCGGGGGCTCGGCAGGAACAAAAAAATCAAGACCACGGCGACGCTCGCCCGCACCAACCTCGCGCTTCTCAAGAGGGCCATCGATACGGTGCAGCACGAACGGTCGGTAAAGACCGTGTACTTCGAGGGCAACATCAACTCCTATACCTACGCCGCCGACGGGGCGTCGATCTACGACGTGCTCAACCTGTACCTGGACAAGCGGGATTGTATCCGGGATCCGCTCATCGGCGCCATGAAGAGCTTCGAGGACCTCGGAGAGTACGCCGAAAAATCCGAGGACATGGAACTGAAGATGCTGATGGATATCGTTGCCGCCTATGAAACGCGGATTCCGGCCCTGCTCAGGAAGATAACGGCAATGCACGTGGAGGACGGCCTGCGTGAAAAGGCCGATATGATCTTCTCGACGCTCCATCGCTGTAAGGGCATGGAATACGACTCGGTCATCATGGCCGAGGATTTCATGAACGGCGAACGAATAAAAAGGCTGTTGTCAAAAGAGAAAGACGAACCTCTCGACCGCGAAAAAATCTCCGAGGAGATCAATGTATCCTATGTCGCAATAACGAGGTCGAGGAATTTCCTGGAATTCCCCGATGCCATGTTTCCCGGCGCGGACAGGCGGTTGTTCCGGAAAAAAAGCCCCCTTGCGGGGTTCCCTAAGCGGAAAGGTTCGGGCGGATTCCCGGGCCCCGCGCACAGGCGGGAACGTATCGGTAACCAGCGGGCGCGGCAATAACTCCGGCCTCCGGACCGAAATCCAAGGTTCGTACTATTCGTTTCACCCGGCCTCATCGACGACGATTGAGAGCCGGGCGGGACGATATCTCTTATCCACCCGCATTATCGGACCTCCATGAACCGTCGATTGTTCCTCAAACTCTCCGCCGCCGCGGCGGGCGGCGCGGCGACCGCGGGATGCTATTCCCTGCTTGCCGGGCAGGGTTTGGTGCGCGTCAACGGGTATCGCCTGGTGGTGCCGCGTCTCCCGGAGGCATTCGAGGGATTCACCATCGTTCAACTGAGCGATCTCCATTACGGTTTTTTCATCCATCTGGATCTGCTGCGTGACATTATTACGCGGGTCAATGACCTCCCGCACCATATCACGGTCTGCACCGGCGATTACATCTCGGACACCGTTGCCCAAGCCGATGCCATCTGGCCGTTCCTCTGCGGCCTCCGCGCACGGAGAAGGGGTATTCTCGATCCTCGGCAATCACGATTACGAGGACGGCTGTACCGGTCGCTCCCTCCATTGGCTCGAAAATTCAGGCCAGAATCTCCGCCATTCGATTCGAAGACTGGAGAGAAACGGCGAGGTCCTCTGGCTTGCCGGGACCGGCGATTTATGGCACGACCACCGGAGCATCGACACGCTGCTGGACCCTATCCCATCCGGGGAGTGCCGCATCGTGCTGGTGCATAATCCGGACAGCGCCGATACGATTGTCCGTCAGAGGGCGGACCTGATCATCGCGGGTCATACCCACGGCGGCCAGATCAATCTCCCCATTGCCGGCAGGCTCGTCGTCTCGGTGAAAAATAAGGAGTATACCAGCGGGTTACGCCATTCAAGGCGGGGATTTCCCGTTTTCATTTCGCGGGGCATCGGGATGACCAGGATCCCGCTGCGCATCAACTGCCCCCCGGAAATAGCGGTGCTGGAATTGACAAGGGGAGTAACCGCGGCGTCATGAACGGCCCGCGGGCGCGCTACCGCAGGTCGGCGAAATAAAACCGCTCGTCCCTAAGCACCACATCGGCGACCGTGACCGGGAGTTCCTGCTTGAACATCGGCCCGCCGACGGCGAAGGTGTGAAACTCGCCGTTCTCGCCGCACGGATCGACGCCGGCAGGAAGATCGGCGAGGAACGATGCGTCGAAAGTCCGGCCGCAGAATTTTCCGTCCAGCTTCCTGCTGTCGACGCACGTGACGATCGCGGTGAATTTCAGGTCGATGAACCGCCTCGCGAGAATGAGGCTCTTCTGCTGCCAGAGCGGGAAGAGTCCCTTCATGCCAATTTTCGCGAGGCTGGCTTCGCGGTGCTTTTTGAGTTCTTCGAGGAATATATCGCCGAACGCAACCAGGGTCACTCCCCTGCTCTTATGACGTTCAAGGCTCTCCCGCAGTTTCTCCTCATACTCCTCGTTTGTGGATTTCTTCGAAACCGGAATCGTTTCGAGCGGGCAGTCGATCGATGCCGCCTGCTTTTCGAGCAGCACCCGCGAAACGCCATGCATGCTGATCCGGTCATGCTCGGCGGTGACCACGGTCAGGAGCGTCGTGATCTCCATCTGCCGGTTCTGCCGCAAGCTGAAAAGCCCCAGGCAGCAATCCTTGCCGCCGCTCCAGGAAAAAAGAAGCTTATCGCGCATCGTCGTCCGTTCTGTGCCTGATTTATTTCCGGGCAGTCGCCTTGCTATCCGCGCCGGGGTTCCCGCCCATCGGCGCCTTCCGTCCGGAAAAGCATGTTCGAAGGAATATAATTCGGCGGGAGGGATCCCGCATGATTTTCACCGCTCCACGGGTCCCACGATTCCCTGAATTCCAACTCCCCTGAAGTGAAGTCGTTTATTGTTGGAAAGGACCGGCGGCTCAGTTCTTGAAAACCGCCGAAGCCGCCCAACTGATGATGGTCATGACGAGCCAGCCACTGAGGGCCGGGCCGAAGCCGGCAACGTGAAAACCCGGCAAAAGCGCGGCGACCAGCAGGAACAGGAGCGCGTTGAGGATCAGGAGAAAGAGTCCGAGGGTGAGAACGGTGATCGGGAGCGTCAGAAAGACCAGGATCGGCCGGATAATCGCGTTCACGAGGCCCAGAAGAAAGGCGGCCAGGACAAGCGTCAGGGGGGTGTCGATATGGATGCCCGGTACGATCTTTGCGGCGATCCCGAGGCTCAGGGCGCCGATGAGAAGCCTGGTCAGGAACTTCACGATGCCGCCTCCCCCAGATCCACCTCGCGCACCCCGTTCCCCCTGTCGCGGAATCTGATGATTACCGCATGCGGCGGCAGGACATCGGGGAAGAGCGTTCCCCATTCGATGAGGCACACGCCGTCGGAGGACGCATAGTCCTCGAACCCGATTTCGACAAGCTCCGCGGCATCGGCAAGCCGGTAGAAGTCGAAATGGTAAACGGTCAGACGCGGAGTATCGTAAATGTTAAGAATCGAAAAGCTCGGGCTGCGAACCGCAACGCCGCCGGAGAGCGCCGCCACGAAGCCCCGGACGAATTCGGTTTTTCCGGCGCCGAGCTCCCCCTCGAGAACGAGGCAGTCGCCCCTCCCGGCCTTTACGGCAAGAGAAGCGCCGAGAGCGCGCGTGGCTTCGACGGTATCGGTCGTGACTTTCATTGGAACATCAGGGCCGACGCGGCCCGATCTCCTTCATCCCATGCATGTACGGCCGCAGGACTTCGGGCACCAGGACCGTCCCGGCGGCGGTCTGGCAGGTTTCGACGATCGCCGCGAAGACACGCGCCGTGGCCAGGCCGCTGCCGTTCAGCGTATGAATAAAACGCGGCCGTTCGCCGGCGGCGGGCCGGTAGCGGATGTTCATGCGTCGCGCCTGGAAATCCTCGAAGTTGCTGCACGAAGACACTTCAAGAAATTTCTTTTCGGCCGGGGCCCAGGCTTCGAGATCGTAGCACTTTGCCGCCGCGAAGGAGAGATCGGCATCGCAGAGAGCAATCACCCGGTAGTGAAGGCCGAGCGCCCTGAGAACGCCCTCGGCATCGCGGCGGAGTCGCTCCAGCTCCTCGTAGGAGTCTTCCGGAAGGGTGAATTTCACCAGTTCGACCTTGTTGAACTGATGCACGCGGAGAAACCCCTTGGTATCCTTGCCGTAGGAACCGGCCTCGCGCCTGAAGCAGGCGGAGTAGGCGCAGTAGTTGACCGGAAGCTCGGCGGCATCGAGAATTTCATCGCGGTGCAGGTTCGTTACCGGCACCTCGGCGGTCGGCACGCAGAAGAGGCCGTCCTCGTTTATATAGTACATTTGTTCCCTGCTTTTCGGGAGCTGCCCGGTGCCGAAGGCGCTCCGCTCGTTCACGAGAAAGGGGGGAAAAATTTCGCGATACCCGTTCGTGAGGGTGTGGGTGTCGAGCATGAAATTGAGGAGCGCGCGTTCGAGGAGCGCGCCGGCCCCTTTGTAAACAGGAAATCCGGTTCCGGCGACCTTCGCCCCGCGGGGAAAATCGATGATATCGAGATCGGCGCCGAGCCGCAGATGGTCCCTGGGTTCGAACGCAAAGGTCCGGGGCGTACCCCAGCGTTCGATCTCCCGGTTGTCCTTCTCGCTTTCGCCGTGATGCACGCTCGCATGGGGCACGTTCGGGATCCTGATCAGCTCCTCATGCAGCTTCTCATCGAGGGCGGCCTGCCGGGTATCGATTTCCTTGATAGTATCGGAAAGCTGCCGCATCTCGGCCAGAAGGGCGGCGACATCCTGTTTGTTTTTTTTAAGCGCCGCGATTACCTGCGAACGTGAGTTGCGGAGGCTCTTCAGCCGCTCGACCTCCCGGATCATTTCACGCCGCTCGGCATCGAGAGCGAGTATCGCGGCGATGTCAATGGGGCTCCGCTTGTTGACCGTCGCCCGCCGCACCTCTTCGGGAAAATCCCGGATTCTCTGAATATCAAGCATCGCACACTCCCTGTGGACGCAGTCCCGATTGAGGGGCGCTACGTGCGGTTGAAAAAAGAGTTTAAAAATATAAATAATGGCCTTTTGCGGCCGAGTCGGAAGCGAAAACGCCGCATCATCCCACTCTCTCTCCTGAATAATAGGGGAGGCGGAACAGCGTGGAGCGTTGTATTTATTGAAGCAGGCGCACGTCGTTTGATCAGGTAACGATAAAATGACAGAACGTGGTGATACCCTCAAAAGGAGACTGACTATGAATTTGCTGAAAAAGGTGGCACCGTATGTAGGAATGGTTATGATTGCTTTCAGCACGATTGCAAAAGCTGATGCGGTTATAGCAACCGTAAAAACGGGATTAGAACCTGTTGCAATAGCCATTGACTCAGTCACCAATAAAATTTACGTGGCAAATTTAGGTGATAGTACCGTCACGGTAATCGACGGAGCGACTGATTCAACGGTTACCGTCAGGGCAGGGTTGGAACCCGATGCAATAGTGGTGAACCCGGTGACCAACAAGATTTATGTGGCGAATCAAGGCACCCATGGGTCTGGCAACAATATCACGGTAATCGACAGCACTGTCACGGTAATCAACGGTGCGACCAATGCGACGACAACCGTAAAGGTCGGATCAGAGCCTCAGGGTATAGCAGTGAATACGGTGACCAATACGGTTTATGTGTCCAATGGTAACAGTAACTATGTAACGGTGATTAATGGGGCGACCAACGCTACGAGTAACATTACGGTGGGAACACAGCCCAAACCGATAGCGGTAAACCAGGTAACCAACATGATTTATACGGGGAATACCGGCGGTGACACCGGGACGGTCACGGTAATTAATGGCGCGAATAATTCGACGGCAACCGTAACCTGTGGGAGGGCAAAGTATCTACGTTTTAGCGGTGAACCCGGTGACCAACAAGATTTATACAGATCCTGGAGAAGACAGCACGGTCACGGTAATCAACGGGGCAACCAATGCGACGACCGCTGTGAACTTAGGGACAATGTGCGGTGGAATATGGATAAATCCGGCGACCAACACTATTTATGTGCTGAGCGGCGCCGGAATGACGGTAATCAACGGAACGTCCAATTCGACGACGGTTATCCCCGGTGTAACAACGATAGCCCAAGACCCTTATCCGATGGCAGTGAATTCCGTAACTGATAAAATTTATCTGGCTAATGGGGACAGCATCGGCGGAGGAGTCATAGTAATCAACGGGGCAACGAATACAACCACAACCGTGCCCGCAGGGATTAAGCCCTATGCCGTAGCACTGAATTCGTTGACTAACAGAATTTATGTGGCGAATTATGGCGGCAATAATGTCACTGTTATTAATGGTGCTGCAAGTGGAGTTCTCCCCATACCACTCCAATTCAAAAGCTCTGCCATTGGCTACAACGGCACGCTTGCGGTTTATTCCCTGGACGGCAGGCAAATCATCAGGACCTCTTTCACCGCCTCCTCGACAAAGGAACGTTTGCTGCGGGTGATCACCGCCGTCGCGGCGAGGGGATGCTATCGATATCGATTCCTCAAGGACCGGAAGGTCATGAATGAGGGGAATTTTGTCGTACAATAGAAGCCGAAGCAGAGGCGATTCGAGCGGATACCATTCCGGGAAGATCCATCAGGAGCCGAAAAAACATGGAAACGACGTTTGAAATAACGTTCGGAGAAGGGAAAAAGGTTGACGCCCACGTCCGCGAATTTACCATAGCAACCGACCAGCCGGCAGCGGACGGCGGTCACAATACCGCGCCAACGCCGTTTGAGCTGTTCCTCGCATCCATCGGAACGTGCGCGGGCTATTACGTTTTGTCATTCTGCCGGGCGCGGGCCATCTCCACGGATGGTATCAGGCTGACGCAAACAATGACCTACCGCTCATACGCACTAGTGCGTTATTTGGATACCTTCAGTTCCTGCACCTCTTTAACGCCCGCCATGGTGAAATGAATGGCGCCGCAGCATGCCCCGTCCACTTCCACCTGCCACTCCCCATCGGTGCCGGTGGCTTCAAGTTTTCCTATGAGATTTATGCCGGCATTGGTGATGACTCGTGCCTGCTTGCCGAACCATTCCGGTGGGATCTTGCCTTCATTGGTGATGGTGACAAGCTTATCCTGCGCCTGATAGAAATCCCACTCGGCTTTCGGCCCGGAGAACATCGAAAAATAGGTGCCGACTTCACCCTGCGTCATATCACGGAGAACAACGCCGTAATAGTAACTTTTGATAAAATCCACTTTGCCGCTCAACGGCTTTCCAGAAGGAGAAATGTTGATGAAAAGATCTTTTTCAATGCCGAGCGGCGTTTTGGGGTTGGGATAGGTCATTTTGGTGATCTGGCCGCTGCTGTCCGACTCAATCTTCCAGTTTTGACTGTCATCCGCAAGGATGAGGAAAACTGAACCGCTCGTCAGAATGCCTATCGACAATGCCACCAGCCCTCTCTTCATCCACATCATAGCGCCTCTCCCATGGAATAATTGTTGGAAACTACTATTTGTCGATACCAACGAACCGTCACTCGTACACCGCCTCCCGCGAGTATGATACCCTGGAGCCTCCCACGGGCATGACGCTCTCGATTACCTGAAGCACGGCGACGTATAAATATAGTTATCGTAAGGGGCAAAAACAAAAATCATATTATCGGGCATCCCGCGGCACATCGCCGAATCCGGGGGATGGATCGAAAATCGTCAAAGCGGCCCCGTACATCATTAGTGCTTAATTAGCGCTTAGCCCCAAGGGCGAACCTAATCGAAAGCCGTTTCATAATTAAACATTATTCATTTTAAAACGCTATGTCGGCACGAAATAGCCCTGAAAATGGCTAATTTTCCCAAATAGTGCCCGGCATGCGTATTGCTCATTGTTATCATCCTGGCAGCGATAATCGATTTTTTGCCTTATTTTCCAATTTTCACTTCTCAATCAGGAGGTCTCTATGAATGTTAAGCCGATGGAAGACCGCATTCTTCTGAAACCGATGGAAGCCGAGCAGAAGACCGCGGGGGGAATCATTATCCCTGACAATGCCAAGGAAAAACCGCAGAAAGGCGAAGTCATCGCCGTTGGTCCGGGCAAGGTAAACGATAAGGGTCAGAGAATCGAAATGGCGCTCAAGAAGGGCGACAAGGTGTTGTACGGCAAATACTCGGGGACGGAGATTACCATCGAGGGTGAGGAATATCTTATTGTCCGCGAGAGCGATGTTCTGGCGATTATCTGATCGTTGTTACCCTTCTTTTGTTATATTTTTCTAAATGTATAACTTGGAGTGAAAGGAGATTTTAACATATGGCAGCAAAAATGCTTGCATTCGACGTCGCGGCGAGAGAGAAACTGCTCAAGGGCATCGATATCCTCGCCAATGCGGTGAAAGTAACGCTGGGCCCCCGCGGGAGGAATGTGGTGCTGGAAAAAAGCTGGGGATCGCCGACCGTCACCAAAGACGGCGTCACGGTCGCTAAGGAGATCGAACTCGAAGATAAGTTCGAAAACATGGGTGCCAAAATGGTCAAGGAAGTAGCGTCCAAGACCTCCGACGTGGCGGGCGACGGAACGACGACCGCGACGGTGCTGGCCCAGATGATCGCCCATCTCGGCATTAAAAACGTCACCGCGGGATCCGATCCCATGGCGCTCAAACGCGGCATCGATAAAGCGGTCAAGGCCATGATCGACCAGCTTAAGAAAGATTCCCGCCCGGTTTCCGGCCGCAAGGAGATTGCCCAGGTGGGCGCGATTTCTGCGAACAACGATCCCACCATCGGCGATCTTCTGGCCGATGCCATGGAGAAGGTCGGCAAGGACGGCGTCATTACGGTGGAAGAGGCAAAGAGTATCGAAACTACCCTCGACGTCGTGGAAGGCATGCAGTTCGACCGCGGCTATCTCTCCCCCTATTTCGTTACCAATGCGGACTCTATGGAGAGCATCCTCGACGAACCCATGATCCTCATTCACGATAAGAAGATCAGCGCCATGAAGGACCTCCTCCCCCTCCTCGAAAAAGTCGTCCAGATGGGCAAGAGCCTGCTCATCATCGCCGAGGAAGTGGAAGGCGAGGCGCTCGCCACGCTCGTCGTCAATAAGCTGCGCGGAACGCTCAAAATCGCTGCCGTCAAGGCACCAGGCTTCGGCGACCGCCGCAAGGCCATGCTCGAAGACATCGCGGTGCTCACCGGGGGCATTCTTATCTCCGAAGAGGCCGGCTTCAAGCTTGAAAACACCACGGTGGATTCGCTGGGCAAGGCCAAGCGCGTCGTTATCGACAAGGATAACACCACGATCATCGAGGGAGCGGGCAAGCCGGCCGACATCAAGGGCCGCGTCAACCAGATCCGCAAGCAGATCGACGAGACCACGTCCGACTACGACCGTGAGAAGCTCCAGGAACGCCTGGCGAAACTCGCGGGCGGCGTCGCGGTGCTCAAGATCGGCGCCGCTACCGAGACCGAGATGAAGGAGAAGAAGGCGCGCGTCGAGGACGCTCTTCACGCCACCCGCGCCGCGGTCGAAGAGGGTGTGGTTGCGGGCGGCGGCGTTGCGCTGATCCGCGCGGCAGCCGCTCTCGATAGTCTGAAGTTCGAAGGCGACGAGGGCATCGGCGTCGACATCATCCGCCGCGCGATCGAAGAGCCTTTGCGTATGATCTCCTCCAATGCGGGCCAGGAAGCGTCCGTGGTCTGCAATGAGGTGAAAAAGAACAAGGGTTCCTATGGATACAATGCCTTTTCCGATATCTACGAAGATCTCATGAAGGCCGGCGTCATGGACCCCACCAAGGTCGTCCGCTCGGCGCTCGAAAATTCTTCGTCGATTGCAGGACTCATCCTTACCACCGAGTGCATCATCGCCGAAAAGCCTGAAAAGAAGGACAAGGCCCCGGCGGGCGGGGGTGGCGGTATGGGAGGCGGCGGCATGGGAGGTATGGGAGGTATGGACGATTATTGATTCAGGAATGAATCGGCAGGGGCTCAAAATCTTGAGCCCGTACTCTGAAAAGAGAGGCCGCGATGCGCTGAGCGTTGTGGCCTTCTTTTTAAATCTTCTTTTTTGAATAGAACTTATTTCCCCGCACCAACAGTTTCCAGTATCGCAACAAGATACTCCCAGATGTGTTCCACCGACTCAATCTTGACCCGTTCCTCCGGTGAGTGCGCCATTTCGAGCGTCGGCCCGATGGAGAGCATATCCATTCCCGGATACTTATCGCCGATGATCCCGCATTCGAGCCCGGCATGGATGGCTTTGACAATTGGATCGTTGTTGAATTTCTTCCGGTACACCGCCTGCGCCGTTTTCAGAATCGGCGAGGCCAGGTCGGGGCGCCAGCCCGCGTAACCGTCCCCGTGGCTGACCTTCGCGCCGACAAGATCGAACGCCGCGCACACCGTTGCAACGATATCCGCCTTTTCGCTCTCCACCGAACTGCGCTGACTGGTCTCGATCACGACGGCATTCTTTTCCGTGAATACCCGGGCAAGGTTCGTTGAAGTCTCCACGAGGCCGGAAATGGCCGCATTCATGGCGATCACCCCGTGGGGCACCACCGAGAGAAGATTCAGAATCGCGTTCGCCGAAGCCCGCTTCATCACCCGATCATTCCCGCTTCGCAGTTTCCCGATCGTAAGTTCGACGCCGGAGTCGGTCGCCGCGTACTCTGCTTTATAAAGTGCGGCAAGTTCGGTCACCTTTTTCAAGGCAGCATCGAGCGATTTTTCGGGCAGGGCGATCGTTGCCCGGGCCTCACGGGGAATGGCATTTCGTTTGTTGCCCCCGTCGATGGACGAGAGACGCGCCCCGCACGGTGCAAGCGCCTTCAGGACCCGGTTGAGGAGTTTGATCGCATTGCCCCGCCCGCGATGGATATCGAGCCCGGAATGCCCGCCGCGCAACCCGGATACCTTCAGCCGGAAAAGCAGGTGCCTTGCCGGCAGAGGCTCGAACGCGACCGGCACCTCTCCCCTGCTGTCCATGCCGCCGGCGCACCCGACACAGAGCACGCCCTCCTCTTCGGAGTCGAGATTGATGAGAATGCGCGATTGCAGAAAATTGTTCCCCAGATTATTCGCGCCGGTAAGCCCGGTCTCCTCATCGACCGTAAACAGGAACTCCAGGGGACCGTGCTTGACTAAGACATCCTCCATCAGGGCAAGTCCGGCCGCAACGCCGATGCCGTCGTCCGCTCCGAGGGTCGTCCCGGTAGCGGTAATGAAGTCTCCCTGACGCCTGAGAACCAGCGGGTCGCGCTCGAAATCATGGACCGTACCGCTGTTCTTTTCGCACACCATGTCGAGATGGCTCTGGATGACGATTCCGGGCGCGCGTTCCCATCCTTTTGAGGCGCTCTTGCGCACGACGACGTTGCCGATAGGATCGGTAAACGTTTCGAGCCCGAGTCGCTTTGCCGCCCCTGCCACATAGGCGGAGGCTTTCCCCTCGTGTTTTGAACCCCGCGGTATGGCGCTGAGCTCTTCAAAATACCGCCACAGCGGCTCGGGCCTGAGCCCGTCGATTGCACTTTTCATACTATGAAACCTTATCGTTATAAATCAATGATGGACGGCCGCCCCCGGCACCTGCACTTCAGCCGTCACGCTATTGTGGGCCGGCGCAGCGGTCGTATCCGCACTCTTCACCCGGTACCTGATGATGGTGAAATAATTCTTCGGATTCCCGCGGAAAAACATGCCGGGCCCCTTGAGGTACTCCTCCTCATGGTCGCCGACGATGACCAGTCCCTTGCCATGAATAAAATTCCGGAGCCTGACGATATCCTCTTTTTCAGTATCGTAGGAACCGATATGGAGAATTTCCGCAACCTCACCGTAATCCCAGGTTTCAACGCTTATGGAAAGTCCGCTCGGCGGCGCGGGAAGTTTCGGGTCAACAATCGAATCGGGAATCGGCATGGCACACCGTCCGATCCACTCCGATGGCGGTACCGAATCCGCCATTAGCCAGCGCGCTCGGGGGCATGGCATCCGGGGCCCGCCAAGGGGAACGCCCTTCAGCCCGTAATAGGTTCGCAGTAAATAGCCGAACGCTCTTTTTCCGACTTTCTCCGGGCTGCCCTTCGCCTCCACCACGAGTACCCGCTGCGATGGCTTGTCACGAATCGCCGGATCGCGCAGGCTATCGAATCGGGAGAGATCCGGTGCCTGCAGTTTCATGAAAATAACTACCGCACCCACGATAAGAAGCGCGGCAAGGGCCGAAAAAAATCCTTTGGATTGCATGGCTGCCTCCTGACTGGGAAGTGCGGTACTGCGGCAACAGAGGCGCACGAGAAGATTTGCTCTTGCAGGATAGAGGATTTATGCGAGAGATATTGCTCCTTTCCATCCTGCGGCTCCTTCGAGCGCCATCTCTAATATACTCATAATTAATATGATAGGCAATATCAGGTTGCGCCGGAAACCTCATGTAAAAGCTTTAATCGTTGCGCCAGTTTGATAATGGTTGGAAAACCGCGAAAGGTCGACTTTACGGAGAGTTTTTTTTCAAAAACCGCATTGGAAAATTCTGATTCGCTCTGCCTCTTCCGGCAGAGCCAGAAGATCTCGCGACCGCTCGTGCCGAATGAATCAATGTCGGACGCCAAATTCAGCAGTAATCTCCGGGACGTTTCCGTCAACGGCTCTTTGAGGAAGCCCGCCACAAGCGTTGGTGCGCAGACAAGGTCTGCTTCCGCAAAGGGCTTTTGCCGGGCTAGCGCGGTAATTTCGGCCTCGGTCCGGATAAACGCGGCAACTTCGTAGCCGAGGGATTTGAAAAGGCACTCCTCAATTTTCTTCTCAAGGTCTTGCACCGTGGTACTCCCTGACTCGAAGATCACATTCCCGCTGGCGATGAAGGTCTCGACATTTGAAAATCCGAGCTTTTGAAAGAGGTCCCGGAGATTTTTCATTTTGACGACATGACCGCCGACGTTGATAGCCCTGAGAAAGGCGATGTAACGGGCCATGGATACTATTCCTCCATACTATTCCTTAAGAATTTTGTCCTTAAGAATTTTGATTTTTCATAGCAAGTATTCTGAATTATGGAGTAATTCCTTCATCTGCTTCCGCTTCCGTTCAACGGGCTCAAGGACCTTTTTCTCGAAATCCGCCTTTAAATCCTCAAATCCCCTATAGATTAGAGGCGGTATTCGGCTGATCTGCGTACCGAACTCATTGAGTGCGGCGGGAACGACCTGACTTTCAGGAACAAGCGGAAGCAGGGGAATCCTTCCGTCGTAAAAAATCGCAAGCGCGTCCGCCGGAAACGGCGTCGGCGAGGAGAGCTCACCAATGGCAAACTGGCAGAGAGGAGCCAGCTGTCTCAGGCGATCGCGGTAATTCTTGTTGACGATGCGATCACTGTCCGCAACCAACGGCGGATACCCACGCTGCCGCAACTCACCGGCGATGGCGTCCAGCAACTCCCGTTTCTCCTCGAAAGAGCCGAACAGCAACACGAAGTTACCGCTTATGGAATGGATGACCGTATCCCGGACCCCGGGAGCAGCGAGCAGGAAATGCACGAACTCGGCCGCCTCCAGCGTATCGATCAGGAGCGCGCTTTCGCCTGACGGACTGACAATCAGGTTCGCTTGGCTGGACGCGGCATCGAAGGTGCAATCACGGCTTGAAACGCCCCCTACCGCGGCCCGGTCGAGAACCGCACCGGCAAGGTCGGTTTCGAAGAATACGGCATTGGTAAAATCCGCATCGGAACAATCCACGCCGCGCAGGCTGGTTTTCCGCAGGAGCGCTCCCCTGAGCTTCGCCCCGCTGAGGCGGGCGCAGCGGAGGTCGGCGCCGCTCATGTTTGCGTCGGTCAAATTGGCGCCCGTCAGGTTTGCATCGTAGAGGTTGGCGCCGCTTACATCGCTCCGGCTCAAGTTTGCTCCGCGCAGATCGGCGCCGCTCAAATTGGCACTGCGGAGGAGGGTGTCGGAAAGATCGGCGCCGTATAATCTGGCGCCGGAACAATCCACGCCGCGCAAATCGCACCACGTAAGAACGGCGCCTCGCAGCAGGCAGAAGGTCAACATGGTCGTTCGGGGGCGGGTTGTGTCGCCGCGGGGAGATTCCTTGAACGCGGAACATCGGAGTATCGCGCCGCTGAGCTTCGCTCCGGAGAGGTCGGCTCCGCTCAGGTTGGCTTCGCGAAGGTCGGCATTGCTGAGATCGGCGCCGCCGAGAAATGCGCCGGTAAAAAAAACACCCACAAGGATTGAATCGATCAGGATGGCACCGCTTAAATCAGCTCCAGTACATAATGCACCGGTGAGATTGGCCCGGCGCAGGTCCGCGCCGGCGATAGAGGCTCCGCGCAAATCCGCAGAGCTGAGGTCGATGCCGCGCAGTTCAATGCCGCTGAGAACCGCTCCGGCAAGGTCGGGCCGGATCCCGGCATTTGCTTTTCTCCAATTCTCCCACTGTTTTGGACCTTGAGCGAGAATTGTCGAATGTCGCAGGTTATTCATACGTGCTAGTCACTAATGATCGAATCCCTTTCGCATTTTCGCATAAAATAATAGCGCCGCATAGGCAGTATTCGAGAAAAATGAAGCCCTCGCAAGAAAATACCGACCATGCCTAACTCAAGAGAGCTTGGAGGGATGAAGGGGAATTTATTGCCTGGTTCGGTGGGACGGATTCGGAATAACAGGCCCGTCTGGTCGCCAAATGCAGGCACCACAATAAATAAATCGATTGTAATGAGGGATTAAATTGGGATTAAATAATGTCTCCCTCAGCTGAGGTATGCACTATCCTCGATATATCTTTTAGGTACATCCGTCCGACGCACTACGATAAAACCATTTCGATTGCCGTAAAACCATTCGACCCGATGCATATCCTCCACCTCTGCTACTCCTTCCTGCCTGTAACACAGAACTGGGTTTACAGCCAGCTTGTTTTCAACGAAACATGCCGCTCAACGGTGCTCTGCCGCTACCGAACCAATGAAGACCAGTTTCCGCACGATGCCGTCCATACCGCCTACCGGAATCACTCTCTTCGCGCACATATCGGCCTCTTTTGTGCGCGGGTGACGGCTTCCTACCCCGCAGGGTTGCCGCTTCGTCTCATCAACTCGGTTAAACCCGATCTTATCCACGGCCATTTTGCCACCGAATCCTTCCGGTACCTTGCGGCAATCAGGCAGAGCGGACTTCCCCTGATAACCACCTTCTATGGACTCGATATCAGCAAGCTTCCGCTCCGCCCGATCTGGCGCAACCGATATGCCGAGCTTTTCGAGTTGGGCGCTGCCTTCATCGTGGAAGGCGATTTCATGGCGAACCGGCTGGCCGATCTCGGCTGTCCTGCCCTGAAGATCAACTGCATACCCCTTGGAGTCGATATTCGGGAGTTTGGGAAGCTCAGGCGGCATCGCGAGGCCGATCCGCGTCCCTTGCGAATTCTTCATGTCGGTCTCGGACGCGAGAAAAAGGGGTCGATGGATGCGGCAGATGCTTTTATCGCCGTGGCAACCCGCAATAAGCACATCCGTCTCGACATAGTCGGCGACGGCCCGTTCCGGCAACCAGTCGAAAAACGCATTCAGGAAGCCGGATTGTCGGATCGATGCATTTTTCACCGCTATCTTCCGGTTGCCCGCTACCGCGAGCTTATGGGGAGAAGCGACATCCTGCTTGCACCGAGCGTCAGGGCGGCTGATGGCGATGACGAAGGCGGAGCACCAGTGGCCGTGATTGAGGCCCAGGCTGCCGGCATCGCGGTGTGCGGCACAACCCACTGCGATATTCCGATGGTCGTGGAACATGGAAAAACCGGGCTGCTTGTCGCGGAGCACGATGCGGCGGGTCTGGCCTCTGTGCTCGAAAAACTGTGCAGCGATGCCGATCTTCGAAACCGGATGGGCGCGGCCGGTGCCAATCGCGCCGCAACCCGGCACGATATCCGAATCCAGGTCAAGAGGATAACTCAGGTGTATGAAAAATGCCTGCCGCTGCGCTGACGAACCTTTTTCTATTATAGGTTTGACTCCATCGGCGCCTTTTTCGTATTTTTGAAAGATCAGGCGTGGAATCTCTTTCAGGAAAAAAAGGGCAAGGCAAGTTTTAACTCCATTTTCCGATTCAGGAAGAGGAAAATGGGGTTTTGTCGTCTTTATTTTCTGTGCGGGGTTTTTTCATCAACCTTCGCAAAAGGGGAGATTTGTTGTCACTAAACCTGATTTTCGGGCGATTAGCTCAGTTGGTTAGAGTACTACCTTGACATGGTAGGGGTCACAGGTTCGAGCCCTGTATCGCCCATTGTTTTCTCCCGGGCTCTTTTGCGGTTTTGTCCCCATAAAGGATTGATGATGTTCTCGTTTGCTCCGCCGGCGCGGAGAAAGACGAGATGAGGGTAGTGCCGGCACCGGATGCATAAAATCTATGAATATTTCTTTACCAGACGGTAAAATTCTCGATCTCAACGACGGAGCAACGGCTCTCGATGGCGCCGTCGCCATCAGTCGGAGCCTGGCGGCGTCGGCGGTTGCGGCGAAGATCAACGGAACGCCCGCAGACCTTTTGAGAGTTCTCCATGACGGGGATCACCTTGAGCTGCTTACCTTTGATTCGCCCGAAGGTAAATCAGTTTTCTGGCACTCCTCCTCGCACATCCTAGCCGCGGCAGTACAGGAGCTTTTCCCTTCAGCAAAGATCGCGATTGGTCCTGCAATCGAAAACGGTTTTTATTATGACTTCGATGTCGAGAAGCCATTTTCCCCTGATGATCTTGCAGCAATCGAAAAACGGGCGCGTGAAATCGCCGGCCGCAAACTTCCAATCGAACGATTCGAACCCACGCTCGATGAGGCCCGAGGCTATTTCGAATCGAAGAATGAACCCTATAAAATCGAGCTTTTGAAGGATATCGACGGCTCGCCGAGCATGTACCGGCAGGGAACGTGGCAGGACCTCTGCAGGGGGCCCCATGTGCCGAATACCAGCTGCGTCAAGGCGTTCAAGATTCTTTCGACCGCAGGAGCCTACTGGCGCGGCAACGAAAAAAACAAGATGTTGCAGCGGATCTATGCTATTTCGTTCCCGAAAGAATCGATGCTCAAGGAGTATCTGCAGATGCTCGAGGAGGCTGCCAAACGGGATCACCGCCGCCTCGGCAACGAACTGGACCTCTTTTCCATGAGCGAGGCGGTGGGACCGGGACTCGTCCTCTGGCACCCCAGGGGCGGCCGCCTGCGCACGATCATCGAGGATTTCTGGCGCAGGGAGCACTACCGGAACGGCTACGAACTCGTTTATTCGCCCCACATCGGCCGGGGACATCTCTGGGAAACCAGCGGCCATCTCGATTTTTACCGCGAAAACATGTATTCGTCCATGGAGATCGACGAACAGGAATACTATGTCAAGCCGATGAACTGCCCGTTCCACATCATGATGTACAAGCATGACGTGCGCTCCTACCGCGACCTGCCGCTGCGGTGGGCCGAACTGGGCACCGTCTACCGATACGAGAAGAGCGGCGTGCTCCACGGTCTTTTACGGGTGCGCGGGTTCACCCAGGACGACGCACACCTCTACTGCCGACCCGACCAGATGCCCGATGAGATCCGCAGGGTATTGCGCTTCTGCATTTTCATGCTGCGCTCGTTCGGTTTCGACAAGTTCAAGCTCTATCTCGCCACGCAGCCCAAGGAGAAGTCGGTCGGCGAGGAGCGTCTGTGGATCGACGCGACGAACGCCCTTCGGGCGGCGGTTGAAGCCGAGGAACTCGAGTGGGAGCTCGACGAAGGCGGCGGCGCATTCTACGGTCCGAAAATCGATATCAAAATCAAGGACGCGCTGAACCGCGAGTGGCAGTGCTCGACCATTCAGTTCGACTTTAACATGTCGGAACGATTTGACCTGACGTATATCGGGCCGAACAATGAAAAGCTCCGGCCCTATATGATCCACCGGGCCCTGCTCGGGTCGCTGGAACGGTTCATGGGCGTGCTCATCGAGCACTATGCCGGCGCATTCCCGCTCTGGCTTGCGCCGGTCCAGGTCAAGGTTTTACCGATTTCGGAAAAGTTCATCGATCATGGCCATGCCATTGTTCAGCAGCTTCGCGACAAAGGAATCCGGGTCGAGCTCGATGAACGCAATGAAAAAATAGGGTATAAAATCAGGGATGCGGAAGTCAAGAAAATTCCCTTTATGGCCATTATCGGGGAAAAGGAGATCCAGGCCGGCACCCTTTCCGTGCGTCGTCACGGCAAAGGCGACCAGGGATCCCGGCAAGTCGGGGATTTTCTTGCCTTGCTGCATCAGGAACTTTCGCCTGAACCGGCGGCATCATAACACCATTCAAACTGGAGGTATTTATCAATCGTTTTCGATTGCCCCCTAGAAGAGACGATGATACCCGTATCAACCATGAAATCAGGGTGCCGCGGGTCCGGGTTATCAGCGGTGAAGGAGAGCCGCTCGGCATCATGCATGTGTCCGAGGCCCTTACCCGCGCGGCGGCGGCCGGACTTGATCTGGTGGAAATTGCCCCGAATGCGGATCCGCCGGTATGCCGGATCATGGATTACGGCAAGTTCAAGTACGAAAAATCGAAGAAGGCGAAGGAAGCGAAGAAAAAGCAGCATGTGATGCACCTCAAGGAGATCAAGCTGCATCCGAAAACCGACGATCACGATTTCGATTTCAAAATCGACCATGCCCGGAATTTCCTGATTAAAGGCGACCGGGTCAAGATAACCGTCGTGTTCCGCGGCCGCGAAATAACGCACATCGAGTTCGGCGCCCGCATGCTGGCACGGGCATCTAATGCCATCACCGATCTTGGGACGGTCGAAATGAACTCGAAAATGGAAGGGCGTAACCTTATTTCGATTTTCGTGCCGGATAAGATAAAAATCCGGGATTTTCTGCGCAAGCAGGAGATCGAGCGGAAACGGAATGAAAAGCAGGCCGTCAGCGATCCGAACCCGATTGCAACGCCATTATCTTAAATCTTATCAATTAACAAGGGAGCAGGTCCATGCCGAAAAAAAAGAACCGGAGTTCAGCAAAGAAACGCTTCACCATCACTGCGGATGGGCATATCAGGCACAAGCAAGCTTACAAAAGCCACATCCTCAACAAAAAAGACCGGAAGAGAAAGCGCGGCCTTCGTAAATCGGCCCTGATGTTCAAAGGGTTCGAGAAAAAAGTCCGTTCCATGATCGAGGCCTGAAGTCCGGGTACGCAAAAGAATAATCAACCTTAAAGGAGCAGGATATGCCCAGAGCTAAAAACCGCGTCGCGTCACGGGCGCGGAGGAAAAAGATCATCAGCCGCGCCAAGGGGTACTTCGGGAGGAGAAAAAATAATATTACCCTCGCGAAGGACGCCTTTTTCCGGGCCGGGAAATTTGCCTACCGCGACCGTGCGCAGCGCAAGCGCGCCTTCCGGTCGCTCTGGATCGTCCGCCTCAATGCGGCGGTCCGGCAGTACGGTCTCGCTTACAGCGATTTTATCGCGGGCCTGAAAGCCAAGAATATCGAGCTCGACCGCAAGAGTCTGGCCTACCTTGCGCTGCATGAGCCCGAAAGCTTCAAAAAAGTGGTGGAACTGGTAAAGTCCTGAAGAGCCATTGCATGCGTGCAGGTGTTTCAGCTTATGCTTAGATCCATTCCGGAGTTGCTCCAGAAGGTTGCGACCGAGCTCGCAAAGATCGCAAATCTGGAAGATGCGGAACAATTTCGTATTGACTGGCTTGGCAAGAAGGGAATTGTCCGCGAGGCGTTCAAGTGGGTACGTGAGGCGCCTCCCGCAGAGAGGAAAACACGAGGCGAAGAGGCGAATGAACTCCGCGCTTTAGCTGAATCAGGACTGGAAAAACGGTTGGCTTCCCTCATACAAGGCAAAGCCTTCGAGCCGACAATCGATTGCACGCTGCCGGCCTTTCCCCTCCCGCGCGGATCCCTGCATCCGCTCATGACCATCAGGAACCGTATCCGCGACATCTTCATCGGCATGGGATTCACGGTTGCGTACGGGCCGGATATCGAAAGCGACTACTATAATTTCGAAGCGCTCAATTTCCAGCCCGACCATCCCGCCCGCGACATGCAGGACACCTTTCACATCGCCGAAAAGATACTCCTGCGGACCCATACGTCGCCGGTCCAGATTCACGTCATGGAGTCGCAGAAACCGCCGATTCGTTCCATCATGCCGGGACGTGTTTACCGGAACGAGGAGATCTCCGCCAGGAGCTACTGTCTGTTCCACCAGGTTGAGGGCCTCTGTGTCGACGAGAATGTGAGCTTTGCGGATCTCAAAGGCACGCTCCTTGCCTTTGCCCGCCTCTTTTTCGACGACACAACCCGTCTGAAGATCAGGCCAAGCTACTTTCCCTTTACCGAGCCGAGCGTCGAAATCGACGTCGAATGCTTTTTATGCAGGGGGGCCGGCTGTAGCATTTGCAAACAGGGCGGCTGGCTGGAAATTCTCGGTGCCGGCATGGTTCATCCCAACGTGTTGCGAAGCAGCGGCATCGACAGCGAAAAATTTACCGGGTTTGCCTTCGGCATGGGCATCGAGCGCATTGCGCTGCTCAAATACGGCATCGACGATATCCGTCTCTTTTTCGAAAACGACGTGCGTTTTCTCCGTCAATTCTCGTAAAGATCATTATGAAAATCGTCTGCAGTTGGCTCAAAGAGATCGTTGATATTCATGTGCCCGCGGAGGAACTTGCCGACGCCCTGACCGGCGCCGGCCTCGAAGTCGTCTCGCTGCGCCACATCCACGCTCCCGGCAAGGTCGTAGTCGGGAAGGTGCTCGCGGTCGAAAAACATCCGAACGCGGACCGCCTGTCGGTCTGTACGGTTGACGCAGGGACCGCAGCACCCCTCTCCATCGTATGCGGCGCCCCCAATGTCACGGCCGGCATGCTGGCGCCGCTCGCTCTCGAAGGCGCTGTTCTCGGTCCCGATTTCACGGTCAAGCGGGCGAAAATTCGGGGCGTCGCGTCCTTTGGCATGCTCTGCTCCGGCAAGGAGCTCGGCCTCTCGGACGATGACAGCGGCATTCTACCGCTCCCGGCGGAGTACAGGCCCGGCGAACCGTTGTCGGTCTATTTTCCCGACGACGCGGTCATTGAAATCGAAATAACCCCGTCGCGCGGCGACTGCCTGAGCATCCTCGGCGTCGCCCGTGAAGTGGCCGCCCGTTACGGCCTTCCCCTTAAATCCGCAACGCGACTCCCCGAGGAACAGGCCGATGACCCGCTGTCAGAGGCCGTTTCCATCGACATCGAGGCAACGAAGGCCTGCCCGCGTTACGCTGGCCGCCTGGTACGGGGGGTGACCGTCGGTCCCTCGCCCGACTGGATGAAACGCCGGCTCTCGCTCGCGGGATTCCGGCCGATCAATAATGTCGTGGATGTGACCAACTATGCCCTCCTCCTGTTCGGCCAGCCCATGCATGCGTTCGACTACCGCCTCCTTAAAGGAAGGCATATAACGGTCCGTAAAGCCGGACAGCCGTTTCCCTTCGTGACACTTGACGGTACGGAGCGCAACCTGATAGCCGATGATCTCCTGATATGCGACGCCGAGCGGCCGGTGGCGCTTGCCGGCATCATGGGCGGCGCTGGTTCGGAAATTTCCGATGCGACAACCGACGTTTTCCTCGAATGCGCCTTCTTCACTCAAAACGGCATCCGGCGAACCGCAAAGCGCCTCGGCCTTTTCACCGACGCCTCCTACCGGTTCGAGCGCGGGGTGGATCCCGGTGACGGACTCATCGAGGCGCTCGACACGGCGGCGACGCTTATCGCAGAGCTTGGCAACGGGAAGACCGCCTCGGGCCGCATCGATTGCCACCCGGAAGTCATCGAACCCCGCATGATCCGGGTGCGGACAAGCCGCGTTGAAAAAGTGCTCGGCCGGGCCTTCACGCAGGAAAAAATCGCCGGGTTCCTCTCATCGATCGGTCTCCTCTGCGAAAAACAGAACGCCGATGCGATGCTGTGCACGGTTCCGCTCTTCCGGCATGACCTCGTTGCCGAGGAGGACCTGATCGAAGAGGTCGGCAGGCTCCACGGCTACGATGCGATCCCGGCCGCCACCCGCGCATCGGTGTCGCTCCTGACGCAGCCGCCATCGCGTGAACAGGCAATGGATCTCATCCGTCACTCACTGGCCTATGCCGGTTTCAATGAGACGGTGACCAACAGCTTTACATCAGAGCAGAAACGTCGTCTCTGCACGCCCGACAAACAACCGGTGGTCCTGCTTAACCCGCTCAGTCCGGATATGGCCCAGATGCGCACGACGCTCTGCGCCTCCCTGCTCGAAGTCCTGAGCTATAATCTCAACCGGAAAAACCGGAATAATAAATTTTTTGAACTCGGCAGGATCTATGAAACGCTTCCGAGCGGCGAGCGCACCGAGGCCGAGGCCGTCGCCATCCTCATGGAAGGCGACTGGGCGCCTCCCACCTGGCATACCGCCGCCGTACCGTGCGATTTTTTCGTGCTCAAGGGGGTGCTCGCCGGTTTTGCCGCGCACACCGCCGGTCAATTGACCGTTACTCCCCTTCCATTTCCAGCCTGCTCTTTTCGGTCCTGATTCCGATTTCTTTTACCATTGGCGACTCGATACGCGGCGCTGCGGGCAGCCTTTCAGGGACACTGCTCGATCATTTTGATATAAAATCGGCAGTATACTATGCGGAAATGGAGGTAGGCGATTTTCTCGCCGCTCCCCTGCGTACTGCCGTTTTCAGATCGCTCCCCCGCTTTCCCGCCGTAGAGCGGGATTTCTGTTTCGTCATGCCTGAAAGCGTGAGCGCGGAGGCGATAGCACAGGAGATTTTCCACTGTTCCCCGCTCGTCGAAGAGGTACTGCCGTTCGACCTGTACCGCGGAGAACAACTCGGCGCGGGGCGGAAGAGCATCGCCTACAGCGTATCGCTCCGGTCCCCTGAAAAAACACTGACCGACAAGGAGGCGGAAATCGTTGCCTCCGCCGTCATCACGGCCATCGCACAAAAATTCAATGCTACCCTTCGGACGCAGTGAGCGCACGCAAGGCGGCAAAAACCGGGTTTGTCTTTAACCGGCAGTTATACGGGATAGATCATGGCGAATACGATCGTGGTCGGCACCCAGTGGGGTGACGAAGGGAAGGCGAAAATCATCGATTACCTGACGCGCCACGCAGATGTCATCGTGCGCTTCCAGGGAGGCGCGAACGCCGGCCATACCGTCATCGCCGAAGGCAATAAATTCGTCTTTCATCTGGTTCCCTCCGGCATCATCAATCCCGACAAGGTGTGCATAGTGGGCAACGGCGTGGTATTCGACGCGCAGCAGTTTCTGCTGGAAGTCAATGAACTTCGCGCCATGGGCATTGCGGTCGATGAAAGGCTTTTCGTCTCCGACCTTGCCCACCTCGTGCTTCCGTTTCATCGCCTCGAAGATGCGGCGGCCGAGTCGTGCAGGGAGGGACGCGGGATCGGCACAACGGGCAGGGGCATCGGCCCGGCGTACGCCGACAAGGTCGCCCGCACCGGCATCCGGGTGGGGGATCTGCTCGACTGGAAGCTTTTCACCGGGAAATTCATGGCGGCTTTTTCGGCAAAACGAACCCTCATCACCGCCGTGTACGGATCGCGGTTCGATCTTGACGCTGCCGCAGTGCTTGAGGAGTATCGTGCGGTCCGCGCCTCGCTCCTTCCCTTTGTCGTCGATACGGCCGAGCGTTTGTCAGGGGCGATCCGCGCAAGGAAAAACCTGCTCTTCGAGGGAGCCCAGGGGACGTTTCTTGATGTCGACCACGGCACCTACCCCTTTGTTACATCGTCCAATACCATTGCCGGCGCGGCCTGCACCGGAAGCGGCATCGGCCCCACCGCCATCGACCACGTTGTCGGCATCGTCAAGGCCTACACCACGAGGGTGGGCAACGGTCCTTTCCCGACCGAACTCACCGGCGCGGCGGGCGAAGCGCTTCGTACCGCGGGAGGCGAATTCGGCGCCACTACCGGCCGGCCGCGGCGATGCGGCTGGTTCGACAGCGTCATGGTACGGAAGGCGGTGCAGCTCAACGGACTGACGCGCTTCGCCTTGACAAAAGTCGATGTCCTGAACGATCTCGATGAGATCATGATCTGTACCCATTACGAAATCGACGGGAAAAGGGTCGAGCAGTTTCCATCCGGGTATTCCCTGCTCGACAAAGCAAAGCCGGTTTACGAAACCATGAAGGGATGGAAGGCGGATATTGCCGGCTGCACACGATACGCCGACCTTCCCGGAAAAACCATCGCGTACATCGATCGGCTCCGGAGCCTGTGCTGCAACATTCCGCTCCTCGTCGTCTCCACCGGACCCGACCGGAAACAAACCATCGAGGTGGAACCCTTGTAACCTTCACCCGAGCGCCGCTTCCGGATGCCATCGGGGAGATAACCATGCTGCCGGTCGATATAGTTAATATTTTCCTTACCGCCAAGGGCGATGAATTCGTCATCCTGCTCCGCGGTACCGGTGATCGACGGACTCTCCCGATTTCCATCGGCCAGCTCGAAGCGCAATCCATCTTCATCCAACTCTACCACTACTCCTTTCCGCGCCCCCTGACGCACGATCTATTCAAATCAGTTCTTGAACGCCTCGGCTGCAAGGTTGCCAGGGTGGTGATCAGCGAAATCGTTGACAATACCTTTTACGCCCGCCTGTTCATCGAAAAGGAGGGCGAAACCGTGGAGATGGATTCGCGTCCGAGCGACGCCATCGCACTTGCGGTTCGTTTCAGCGCGCCGATTTTCGTCGAAGAGGCAATCATGGAAAAATCTGGCATTATCCTTCCGGAAGAGCTGTCCGGGCAGACCGCCCAAGGGGCGACCGTCGGGCAGTCTGCCGAAAACGCTGAGCCGCCGACGCTCGATGTGCTGAAGGCGAAGCTTGCAAAGGCCGTCCAGGAGGAGCGCTACGAGGAAGCGGCAAAGCTGCGCGATGCGATCAATAAATTAACAAAATCAAATTAAATGAGCAAAAGAAAAGATCATAGCGCACCGCGGCAAGGGGGAAATCCGCCCCCTCCCTCCTACCGGGTTATGATCGGCATCCTCCTCGCCGGGATCGTTCTCCTTACGGTCATCGCCTATTGGCGGTCTCGAAGTTGTGAATTTACCAACTGGGATGACAACGAATACACGTTCTACACCTACCAGCAACTACAGCAGCTGAAAAGCTCGTTCGGGAACGTCGCCTCCTTTTTTTTCGTATCGAACGGCCACGGCGGCGTCGACCCCACCTACGTGAAGGGCAATTTCCACCCGCTCTCCATGCTCTCCATGACGCTCGATTACGCCCTCAGCCCCGCCGCCGCACCCGGGACCATCCCGCCGGTAACGGCTGCGGTGTTTCATGCGGTCAATATCCTTTTCCATATCGGTAATACGCTGCTCGTCTTCCTGTTCATCTACCGGATCGCGCATTTTTTCTTCAAACCGCAGAACCGGAAGGGGAAGGGCGAACCGTCGACGGCAAAGCAGAGCGCCATTGCGGTCGCGGCGGCGACGGCGCTCCTTTTCGGCATCCACCCGCTCCACGTGGAATCCGTGGCCTGGGTCTCTGAACGGAAGGATGTGCTGTATGCATTCTGGTTCCTGCTGTCGCTCATCGCCTACCTCCGTTATATCGGGCGAGGGAAAGCAGTCTGGTACGCCGCCTCGCTCCTTTTATTTCTTCTATCGCTTCTTTCCAAGGGACAAGCCGTTTGTCTCGCCGTGGCGCTGTCCATCATCGATCTTATTGCCGGCAGGAAACTCCTTTCCAAAAAGGTGATCGTAGAAAAAATTCCCTTCTACGTGCTCGCGCTTCTCTTCGGCCTCATCGCAGTGAAGGCGCAGGCGGCGGGCAATGCAATACCGCGCGAACAGAGCAACCTCATATTACGTCTCATTTTCGCTTCCACCGCGTTTTCGATGTACCTCGCAAAGACTCTCGTCCCGACCGGCCTCTCCACGCTTTACGGCTATCCCGACACCGCGCACGGCCTCCCTGCGGTCTATTACCTTGCCCTCATTCCTCCCCTGCTTATCATTGGGGGAATCGTTTACGGCCTGAAAAGATCCCGCGCGCTGTTCTTCGGCCTTTCATTCTTCGTTGTCTGCATCGTGCTGCTCCTGCAACTCATGCCGGTCGGGCGGGCCATGATGGCCGACCGATACATGTACGTCGCCTCGATCGGGCTCTTTTTTCTGGCCGGATTTGCAATGGAAAAGACCTCCGTGAAGTACCGCTGGAGCGCGAGAGCGCTCATGGTCGCGGTTTCGCTCGTGTTTACCGGTCTCTCGGCCGGGCGTTGTGCGGTATGGCAGAACAGCATCACGCTCTGGGACGACTGCATCAATTCGAAAAACAACCCTCCATCCATTGCCTGGCACAACCGTGCGCAGGCGCGGTACGAGGCCAAGGACTACCGCGGCGCGATCCACGATGAGGGAGAGGCCATCAGGCTCGAACCCACGCTTGCCGACGCCTACTACAATCGGGCAAATTCCGAATTTACCATAGGCGAAACCGAGGCCTCAATCAGGGACAATACCCGTTGCCTCGAGCTCAATCCGAAGCACTTTTACGCCTATTACCTGCGCGGCAGCGCCAAGATGAGCACGGGCAGGCAGGCCGAAGCCATGATCGATTTCGATTCCTCGATTGCAAACTGCCCTCAGTTCAAGCTCGGCTTCTTCGGCCGGGCGCTCTGCCGGGAGGGAATGGGTAACTGGAGCGGCGCCGTCGATGATTATTCCCAGGTCATCAAACTGGACGCTACCTATGCCGATGGGTACTTTCGTCGGGCACTAGCCTATCATCATCTCAACAATACCGCGTCGGCCTGCGCCGATCTGAAAGTGGCGGCTCAGCTGGGAAATCAGCAGGCGGCGGGGATGTTTACGGGTCTCTGCCGGAATTAGGGCTTGACCCTGCCGGTATCGAAGAGTAATTTATAATTGTTAGTAGTATTCAAAAAATTCGACGATACGGGAACGATCGTGCCCGAGAAAGAGACTGAACATGAATTCAGGAAACAGAATAACGCTCTATATCGCATTGATCGCGATTACTCATGGTACGATTGCAAAAGCTGATTTTGTTATTGCCTCTGATACCGCCGTAAATCCCTATGCATTGGCTGTGAATCCGGCGACCAACAAAATTTATGTGGCCAATTACAGCAGCGGCAGCGTCACGGTCATCGACGGAGCTACCAATTCGACGGCTACCGTAAGCGCGGGGACACATCCCCAGGCGATAGCCGTGAATCCGGTGACCAACAAAATTTATGTGGCGAATAACGGCAGCGGCAATGTCACGGTAATCGACGGGGCGACCACCACCACGACGACGGTGAGTGCGGGGACTAACCCAACGGCGATTGCGGTAAACCCGGTGACCGACAAGGTTTACGTGGCGAATAACGGCAGCAACACTATAACGGTAATCAACGGAGCGACCAATGCGGCGACTACCGTGAGCGTGGGGACGAGTCCCCTGGCGCTGGCGGTGAATCCGGTGACCGACATGATTTATGTGGCAAATAACGGCAGCGACACTGTCACGGTAATTAACGGGGCAACTAACGCGACGACTCCCGTAACGGTGGGAACAAGTCCCAGTGCGATAGCCGCAGACCCGGTAACCAACAAGATTTATGTGGCGGATTATTACGGCACGAGTGTCACCGTTATCGACGGAGTGACCAATTCGACGACTACCATTATCGCGGGGACAAATCCCCAGGCAATAGCGGTGAACCCGGTTACCAACAAGATTTATGTGGCGAATTACGGGAGCAACAATGTTACGGTTATCAACGGAGCGACCGATTCGACCTCAGGTGTCAACGCGGGAACATCTCCCTATGCGGTAGCGGTTAATCCGGTGACCAATAAGATTTATGTTGCAAATTACAGCAGCAACAACGTCACGATAATCGACGGAACTACCAATTCGACGGCTACCGTAAGCGCGGGGACCTATACCCGGGCAGTAGCGGTTAACCCGGTGACCGATAAGATTTATGCGGCAAATCAAAAAAGCAACAATGTCACGGTAATCGACGGGTCGACCAATTTGACGGCTACCGTGACCGCCGGGGGAAGTCCCTGGGCAATGGCAGTGAATCCGGTTACCAACAAGATTTATGTGGCGAATAACGGCAGCAACAATGTCACGGTAATCGACGGGTTGACCGGTTCGACCGCAACGGTGAATGCCGGGCAGAATCCCCAGGCGGTAGCGGTGAACCCGGTTACCAACAAGGTGTATGTGGCGAACAACAGCAGCAAGAATGTCACGGTGATCGATGGAGCGACCAATTCGACCATTTCCGTGAGCGCGGGGACCTATCCCTATGCCGTAGCAGTGAACCCGGTAACTAATAAAATCTATGTGCCGAATTACAGCAGCGGCAGTGTCACGGTCATCGACGGCGCGACCAATGCAACGGCAACCATCGGCGCGGGGACCGGGCCCTGTGCGGTAGCGGTAAACCCGGCGACCGACAGGATATATGTAGCGAATGAAGACGGCACCGTCACGGTCATCAACGGTGCGACCAATGCAACGGCAACGGTACATGCGGGGATCTATCCCTATGCCGTGGCAGTGAACCCGGTAACTAACAAAATTTATGTGGCGAATTACAGCAGCGACAGTGTCACGATAATCGATGGAGCGACCAATGCAACGACGACGGTTGCCGCAGGGATATACCCTGATGCGATAGCGGTGAATGCTGCGACCAATAAGATTTATGTGGCGAATCAAAACAGCAATACGGTCACGGTAATCGACGGAGCGACGAATTTGACGACAACAGTCGGTGCGGGGGAAAGTCCGTGGGCGATAGCGGTAAACCCGGTGACCGACAGGATTTATGTGGCGAATCAAGACAGCAACGATGTCACCGTCATCGACGGGGCGACCAATTCGACGACGACCGTAAACGCGGGGACCTATCCTAATGCGGTAGCAATAAACCCGGTGACCGGGAAGATTTATGTGACGAATGACGGCAGCGGTACGGTAACCGTGGTAACCGACGCACCGATCAACGACACACGAGTCTGGGCACTACCCGACTCATTGCCGGGACATTTATGTTTTAATTCAAAACCGGCATTGAGCGGCAAGGCGGTCAACCGGGCCTTTACCGGCAAATGCGGCATCCAGGGCGTTTTCAACAGGGTAACCACCGCACAAAGCGCCTGGAACGCTGCCGCCATCACCGCGATGGCCGGAACCGATTCCACGAGATGGAGCTGCAATTGGGGAACAACCGATTCGTTGATCATGGGCGAGAATTACCTCTGCCTGTTTGCAGCGGATTCCCAGAGCGGAACGACGAATAATCTTGGCCTGGGCACGCCCTTTACGGGTAATATGACGGTTTATCCCATTTATTACGTACTTTCCAGTACAGGAATTCAAAGGGCATCATCCATTACGACCGTCGAGCCTGCATGCCGCTTTAAAAATGGAATACTGGCCTACTCCCTTAACCGGCAATGTCCGGTTGCAGTCCGGATTTTCGACATGCTCGGGAAAAAGGCATACGAATTTGATCGTCTGCAACCGCCGGGAAACTACACCCTTTCGGTGAGAAGGCTTAACCTCCCGTCGGGACGATTTATTGTGTATTTCAAAGCAGGTACGAGGGAAGAAAAGATTTCCATTATGGGACGGTAAAAGGATTAATGAATGATCACCGCCCCACATGACAGCGTTTGAGATAAATACATCGGTTTTATTGATCGACATCGAGGGTGAACACCTCGGGAAAGCGAAGGTTTTTCGATAAGATATAGTTATTATCCGCGAATGCGGCATATGCTATCGATGATGCTTGGAAAAGAGGTCATACCGATATGTCAAAATCCCATAAGCATGCTCATGCGACGCACTGCGCGCTCCACAATCCGCACCCTTCACCGATGCAGTCTTTCTCTCTCTCTGTCCGTACCGCCCGATGGCTTCTCGCCGGCATTCTCTTTCTTTGCGCCGCAGCCTACGCGCCGACGATCGGCCATGGCTTTGTTTATGACGACCCGCTTCAGATATCAGAGAATCCGCTCATCCGGTCATTGTCGCCCGCGAATATTCAGGGCATTTTCAGTTCCACGGTCGCGGCCATGTATCAACCGCTCACGACCCTCTGCTACGCCGTCGAATACTCCCTCTGGGGTCTCTCGCCCGCTGGTTACCATGCCGTCAATATCCTTTTACATCTGTTGAACATCGCCCTCGTTTTCTACCTGATAACGCTCCTGTTCAATGACCGGCGGATAGGCCTGGTCGCGGCCTTCCTCTTCGGCATCCACCCTATCAACGTTGAAACGGTGGCATGGCTCTCCTGCCGAAGCTCGATTCTGTATGGATCGTTCCTCCTGCTGTCACTCATTTTCTATGTCTACTATGTAAAAGCCGGCGGCGGGCGGCGGAAATGGTTCTATGCCGCCTCGGTTGCCCTGTGCGCACTTTCGCTCCTCGCTAAATCAGCGGCTATGGCGCTTCCGGTGCTGCTCGTTGCCTACGATTACTTTCTCAGGCGTCGCCTGCAGCCGGCGCTCGTCTGGGAAAAAATTCCTTTTTTCGCACTGGCATGCATCGCCGCGCTCGCGGCCCTTAAAATCCGTGGTTCCGGCGGGTATATTGCCGATCTTTCGCACCTCTACTCCCCCATCGATCGCCTGTTTATGATGTGCTATTCGTTCGGCTTCTACCCTTTCAAGGCGCTTGTTCCTTATGGCTTTTCTGCATTTTATCCCTTCCCGGTCAAAAACCATGAAGCGCTGCCGCTCATCTACTATGCCGCCCCGTTTCTGTTAGCCGGAGCGGGGTTCCTGCTCTACCGCCTCATCAGAGACCGCCGTCTCTTTGCGTTTTTCGTGCTCCTGTATGCAATTCCGGTCGCGCTCTCGCTGCAATTCGTCCCGGTCGGCAAGCAGATCACCGCCGACCGCTACGCCTATATCCCCTGTATCGGCATGTGGTGTCTCGCCGGGTATCTGGCGGTCAGGTATCGCCGGTTTCGTATTATCCCATATGCGGTCGCGCCGATCGCCCTGGTGATCCTGACCTCAATTACCGTCATGCAGAGCCGGATCTGGAAAAACGACCTGTCCCTGTGGACCGAGGTGATCGCAAAGGCGCCCCGGTCGGATATGGGGTATCTCAATCGCGCGATCGCGCTCTGCTCCGGACCGGTCAAGGATTACCGGACGGCCTTTGACGATTGCAACAAGGCGATTTCGATCCGGTCGCCGTTCTCCAATACCGAAATGGCGTACAATAACCGCGGCAACATCGAGAAGGCGCTCGGCGCTTGTGGGGCCGCGCTTGCGGATTACGACTCGGCTATCATGTGCCGTCCCGATTTCCTGATCGCCCTGAAGAATCGCGCCGAGTTGCGGCGACAAACCGGGGCGATCGGTCCTTCATTGGAGGATTATTCCGCAGCCCTGCGGATCGGGCCGGGAAACATAGACCTTCTCCTCGGCAAGGGCATGACCGAGCTCATGGCCGGGAATTTTTCAGAGGCGCGCGACGTTTTCACGACCGCTCTTTCGACGAGCCCCGGACTCTATCCGGCGCTTAACGGCCGGGGCATCGCGGAGAGCCGCCTGGGAGAGTATGCGGCGGCGCGGCGCGACTTCGCCCTCGCCATCGCCATCGACTCTCACGCCGCCGATGCCTATACCAACCAGGGCATCATGGAGAACGACATGGGCGACTTCCATTCGGCAATCGGCGATCTCAATCACGCCCTCGAACTCGATCCCCGCGATATCCAGGCGCTCGTCAACAGGGCAATTTCCGAACGAAAATTGAGCGATTTCGACAGGGCTCTGGCCGACCTTTCCGCCGCCCATGCCTTGGATACCTCGTTTCTCCCGGTTTTCTACGAACGGGGCCTCACGCACTTTGCCCAGGGCAGGTACGGCGATGCGGCGGCGGTACTGACGGCGTTTCTATCGCGCGCCCCCGGTTACAGGGACGGATGGTATTATGCGGGGCTGACATTTAAGAAATTGAACGACCCGGCACGGGCGGCACTCTGCCTGAAGAAAGCGGCGGAACTGGGGAAGAAAGAGGCGGGGGAATTGCTGGCAAGCAATAAATAATAAAAATGACGGATAAATCCGGACGTTTCGGCAGTATTAAATCTTCCCCAATGACTTATTCTCCACCCACCCCGAAGCTCCGTTGGGCAAACTCACCAGCGACCACCCCTCCACCGTTTTTCTGATCTGGAATTTAGTCCCCTCATGGGCGGTAAAGAGTATCTTGGCGCCTTCGGGTTCGTTGCGCGCATCGGCCGAGGGATCGAGCAGTATGGCGAACGAGCTCGATTCGGCATCCGCGATTTTCACCACCATTGAGGTACCGGAAGCCGCGAGAATGAGACCGAGAAGCACCGAGACGTATATGAGCCACAGCCGACGATTACCGGATGCGTAGAGCGCCGCAGCGGAGAGGATCGCGATGCACAAAAGCACGGCAAAACAGAACCACAACTGCATGCGCAGCGGCATGAGGAAATGGAGCCGGTCCACAACCGCCTCGATGAAACCGCGCTGAGGCTCTTCCACGCGATCGACGATGTTGGATTCGAGGAACTTGATATTGGCCGCGACATCCGCGTCGGCCGGATCGAGCCGGGCGGCCTTTTCATAGGAAAGACGGCACATTCCCAGCTTTTTCAACCGGTAGTAGGCGTTGCCGAGGTTGAAATAGACAACCGGCGAGGTCGTGCCGGAAGAGACTATCTTTTCGTAATAGGCAACCGCGCTGTCGTACGATTGCGCGGTATAAAACTTGTTCGCCTGTTCGAACCAGAGACTGACCGGCGCGGCTGAAGCCGACCGGGCCGCAAGAAGGAGCGACCCAATAACCAGCAGGACTGCCGAAGCGTTCATCGATCTGCCACCCCTCTTCGCACCCCTTTCCAGGCTCGCCGCGAAGACGATCGCCTTATCGAGCACCGCCGTGCGCGACCGTTCGTCGAACGCCGCCCCGCCGAACCGGTAGGAGTCGAGGAGCTCGATGAATCGCGTGAGATCGTTCACCACCGTCTCGTCGGCATTGCGCTGGAGTAATTCGGCCCTGAGTTCTTCGAGTGTGCGACCGGTGGCGGCGAACCCGAACTTCTGGGAGATGTACCGCTCGATGGTCTCGGCGACCTGTCCGAGAAACCTTTCTGCCGACACCGTCGATCCCTGCCTTCGCAGCCCATCGAAGGCTTTGCGGGCGGCCTTGAGGGCGCGGGCCCGGACATAAAAGGCGGCATTGGTTTCGTGCCGTTTCGATTGCACCTTATACAGGAACGATACGAAGAACATGATGAACGGCAAGGGGTACAGGAGCAGGAAAAGCGGCTCGCGATAGGGTTTTTCGGAAACGTTGCGGAGCGAGACATCGGTCTTGATGTACCGGATATCCGATCCGAGTTCATGGATCTCCTCCTGGGTCAGATACCGGGTCTGCGGCTTTGAACCGCCCTTCCCCGGCGTAACCGTGAGGGAGATGGGGCCTGATGAGGCGGTCCGGTAGCTCCCCTCGGCAGGGTCGAAATAGGTAACCGCGATCGGCGGGATGTCAAGCTGGCCCTCCTGGCCGGGAATCAGGAGGAATTTATACGCCTTCCTGGTCGTTATGCCCTCGGCTGTGGTATCGACCTGCGTGTGTTTTTCAGGCGTGAATATTTCGCACCCGGCAAGCTTGGGCGCCGCCACCTCGGCCACATTGCCCGGCCTGGTCGCCGCGCTCACGAGAACGTTGAGCGTGGCCGCCTCGCCCGCGGGAACCACGGCTGGAGTCACGGCAGCGGTCAGGCTCATCTTTCCGATGGCGCCGGCAAAACCCGCCGACGGCGGCGGAAGCTCCTTCGCATGGATCGTCAGCCCGTTGGAAAATGCGGTGCGTTGCACCTGTTGCACGCCCCCCCCGAATGCGCCGCCGAAAAAGTCGTTAAAAAACGGATCGCCGCCCCGCTGTCGCACCTGGTGCAACTCAACATAGGAGAATGGAACCGCGGGAACGGAGGTGGTCCCCGCGGCAAGGGGAATTATTGCATAGCGAAGGCTGACGGTCCGGTACATCTCGCCGCCGATGCGTTCCGATCCGGATGGCAACTGATTGGCGAAGAGCCGGGTACACGAAAAATTCTTGGAAAAGGATTTCTCGATGGCATCGACAAGGGCGTTGTTGATGCCCCCGTCGATCTGCACCGGGGCGTTGGCACGCTGCGCCACCGTGAAGTTCAGCATCGCCTGCTCGCCGACATAGAGCGTCGACTTACTGAGCTGCAGCATGACGCGGACATCGGCGTTCTTCGCGGGCGGCTGGGAAGCGGCTGCAACATTGAAAGGGATCGGGGCGGTGGCGTAGGGGGTATTGTCGATCGTCACCTGCAAGGCTGGAAAGATGAACGCGCTTTTTTTCTGCGGAACGATTGTGTAGTAAAAAAGGTAATGATGTTCGCTTGTCTGGGACATATGGCCGTTGATGATCTGGATAGACGAGGAGGAAGACTGGTTCTGCTGAACATTAACAACAGTGAAGGCATCGCCCGGCGCCACCTGCGGCGGAGCGATTCCCTTAACCTCCTTATCGACCACGAGCTCGGCCGTGATCTGGATCTGCTCGCCGGGCATGACGTTAGTATGGTCGGTGTTCGCCGTGAATTGGACGTTGCAGATCGCGGCTATGCTGCAAACAAGCAATGACAGGGCCGGCACGTGCATTTTCATGCGAACCGTTCCTTTACCCATGAGGTAACCGTAGAGCTGACGGTCGTGAAATGCGTCACCGTTGAATAGCTGTGGTCGGCGCCATGGAGCAGGTGCATCGTTGTTTCGATGTTCGCCTCCCGAGCCGCGCGGACATAGCGGTCGGATTCTTCAACCGCAATCGATTGGTCGCAATCGCCCTGCATGAGGAGAAGCTTTCCCTTGAACGCTCCGGCGCATTTCCGGGCGGGATCGATGCCGCCCAGCCCATCGAGAAAGTGCGGGCTGAGTTCGTGCGGTCCGTTTTCGTAATAGCCGCGGGAGTTGGGGCCGGACTCTATCATGGTTTTCCGCCGCTGCATGAGCCCCTGCGGTTCGGCGATCGGGGACAGGAGTACGATCCCCTGCATGGTTTCGGCCTCGAGCGCCGCGATCATGCCGCCCATACTGTGGCCGATGACGATCATCGCCGAGGGGTTGCACTCTTTTTGCACGAGATCAACAGCGGACCGCAGGTCAGCCCGCATGGTGGCGACGGTCATCTCACGGAACATGCCGTCGCTGTTGCCGCATCCGCCGTAGTCGAACCGCAGTGAGGAGATCCCTGCCGCGGCAAGCTCGCGGCTCATCCTGACAAAGAGATAGCCCGGACCGAGATGGTGGCCGGTAAAGCCGTGGCTGAAGACACACCAGGGGCGGGAGCGCCCTTTCTCCTGCGCGGAAAGCATTGCCCCGCGCAGGGTCCACTCGCCCCGCTTCCATTCGACAAACCTGAAAACCGGCTCGGTCATCTACCAGTCCTTTTCCGGCTTGCGGGACATGAACCCCGTCGCTTTCTTTTTCGGCGGTTTATTCAGCGAATCGGCATCATCGGCATACTGGGCGATGATCCGTTTCGCCTCCTCCTTTTTCATATCCTCTTTATTCTCATTGGGCGCCGGTTTCTGTCCGTTCTGCGCGTTCTGGTTCTGATCCTGCGGATTTTTGCCCTGATCCTGCTTGTTTGTATCCTGATCGTTTTTGTTCTGATCCTGCTTGTTTTGATCATTCTTATTCTGATCTTTCTTATTCCGGTCCTGCTTATTTTGATCTTTCTTATTCTGACCCTTATTATCCTGGTTTTTCTGCTGTTGCTGCTGCATTTTTATTCTTCGCTGCGTCAACTCAAGATTGAACTTGGCATCCTTATCACCTGGCTTCAGGTCGAGCGCCGAGATGTAGTGCTGCAACGCAGACTTGTACTTTTCGTCGGCGCCCTGGCCGCCGCCCTGCATGAGCTGGTCGCCCTCCTTAAAGAGGATGTTACCGAGGTTGTAGTGGGCGTCGGCCTGTTTGCGCTTGTTTTTCAGCGCAACGGCGCCGGCGTAGGTGCTCTCGGCCTCCTCGTACCGGCCGAGGCGGTAGAGAGCCGAGCCCCTGTTCATCTGGAGCAGCGTATCGGTCGGCGCGGTCAGGAGCGCCTCGTCGTACTCCTTCAGCGCTTCGTCGTACTTCCCCTGCTTATATAACTCGTTCCCCCTGGAATTTTTTCTATATACTTCATCGCAATACGTTGATTGAGCATGTATCAGAACTATTCCGGCAATGAAGACAACGCATGCGACGAAAGGGAGACTTCCCCCCTTACATGTTCTCGCGTTTGTATGATTATTATTTTCAATCATTCAAATCTCCCCTTCCACACCTCTTTCCTTCTGACATTATCGGGAATAAAAAACTCGATGAACAGAAGAACGATGGCAATAAAGAGGAAAATCTGGTACCGGTCCTCGTAGGAATTGAGCCGCGAGGCGCTGAGCTCTTTTTTGTCCATCTTTTCGATTTCGGCCAGAATGCGGCTGAGATCGAGGTCGGTTCCCGCATGAAAATATTTTCCGTGGCCGGCGATGGCGATTTTTTCGAGGGTAACCGGGTCGAGGCGGGTCATGACCAGATTTCCCTCCCGGTCCTTCTTATATACGACCGTCCCGTTGCCCTTGGACACCGGGATGGGAACGCCGTCCTCGGACCCGACGCCGACGGTGTAGATGACGACCCCTTCAGCGGCGGCAGCCCGTGCCGCCTCTTCGACATCGCCCTCGTTGTCCTCGCCGTCCGAGATCAGGATCAGCACCTTGTACTTATGCTCCTTCGAGTGGAACGCCGCCGTTGCCTGCCTGATCGCATCGGCGATCGCGGTCCCCTGGATCTGCACCCACCCCGTGTTGACCGCGTCAAGGAACATCTTTGCCGCCCCGTAGTCGAGCGTCAGCGGGCACTGCACGAAGCTTTCACCCGCAAACACGATGAGGCCGGCCCGGTCGCCCTTGAGCATGTCGAAAAGCTTCCCGATCTCATGCTTGGCGCGTTCGATCCGGCTCGGCGCTATGTCCTCGGCGAGCATGCTCTCCGAAATATCAAGCGCGACCATGATGTCGACTCCCCTGCGTTCGAAGAGCTCCATCTTCACGCCGAAGCGCGGCAGCACGAGGGCAAGCACGAGGAAGCAGAAGAAGGCGATGAACAGGGTCCACTTGATGACCTGCCGCGGGAACGAGGAGCCGGGCGTCAGTTTCTCGACCAGCGTCGGGTCGCCGAAGCGGGCGAGCGCGGCCCTCCTGCGCTGATGGGTCCACATGAAGAGGCCGATGAACACCGGGATCAGGAGGAGCAGGAGAAAATAGTACGGATTCCCGACAATCATTTACGGAATCCTCCTGAACCGGGTGTAGTGGAGCAGGAATTCCAGCAGCAGCACGATGAACCCCGCCCAGAGCCAGCCGTAGAACTTCTCGTCGAAGGAGGAGTACACTTTCGTCCTGATAACCGTTTTTTCCATCTTATCAATCTGATCGTAGATCGAACGGAACTTGTTCGCGTCCGTTGCCCTGAAGAACTTCCCCCCGGTAAGATCGGCGATGTTCGTGAGCAGCTGTTCGTTGAGATCCGACTCGAACATCTGCATCTGGCGGACCACCTGGCCGGAGAAGGGGTCCTGCACCTGGACCGGCATGGGCACCTTGCCCGGCCTGCCGATCCCGATGGTGTAAATTTTCATCCCGAGTTCCCTGGCCGCCGAGGCGGCGGTAAGCGGCGGAATGTCGCCGGCATTGTTATCGCCGTCGGTCGCGAGGATGATGACCTTGCTCTTTGCCGGAGAATCCTTCAGGCGGTTCGCCGCGGTGGCGATGGCAGTGCCGATCGCGGTCGCATCGCTGAACTCGGTAAAATCAACCTCGCTCACCAGGCGATTGAGAACGTCGTGGTCGAGCGTCAGGGGGCATTTGGTGAACGCACGGGCGCCGAATACCACGAGGCCGATCCGGTCGTTATCGCGCTTTGCGATGAACTCCTGCATGGTTTTCTTGGCGACCGTGATGCGGTCCTCCGGCGCGAAATCGAGGGATTGCATGCTGTTCGAGATATCGAGGATGAGCATGATATCCACGCCTTCGGTGGTCACCTCGGACCCGGAACGTCCCCTCTGCGGCCGCGCAAGGGCGATGGTGAGCAGCATGAGCGCGGCCACGCGCAAAACGACGATGCAGTGGCGCCACCGGATGCGAGCCGACCCCGGCAGTTTTTTTATCACCGACAGATCGGAAAACCTGACCGCGGCTCGCGCATGCCGCTCACGACGGAGATACACCCAGACCATCGGGATGATGAGGAGCAGGAGCAGGAGAAATTCCGGGTCCTTGAGCCTCATGCCACACCTCCGCCGGGCATTCGCCCGGTTTTATCGTGGCCCTTGGAAGATACCGCCGTCGCGTCCGCCGCTGCCTGAGCCGACTCGCCCTCCTTATTGACCTCGACGACAGGCTTCGTCGCCTCGACAAAGGCCCTCGCCTCAATGCCGAAACGGTCGATCGTACCCTGGTCGGGAAGGTACTTGGCGAACTTGACAGGATCGGTCGCCCGGTAGAACCACTCCATGGCGTAACGCTGCTCCTTATCAAGGTTCGAAACCGAGAGCCATGCCAGCATCTCCTCGGTCGTGAACTCGGCCGCGTTGACGCCGAACCGCCGTTCGCTGTACCGTTTAAGGATTTCGGACAGTTCGAAGACATACTCCCGGATCATCCCTTTCATCGGGTATTGTTTCGCGTCGAGCGCGGCAAGCGCCTCCATGGCTTCCTCATACGGAGGCTTGGGAGGAGGAGGCGGCGGACCCTTGCGGTGCTTTCGGATCAGCGAGCGTGCAAATAATACCACGGCCGCAATCGCAGCGAGCGCGAGGCACATCCACAGCCAGAGAAGCGAACGCTTCCCGGTCACCTGCTGCGGCTTGAGGCCCATGATGTCGGCGGTGTCGATCTTGCACAGGGAGATCACGGTGAGCGGAATGCTGTCGGTTCGGAGCGTGTCGCTGCGGGTTCCGGAATTCAAAATGAAGGGCAACGGCGGAATGGCGCAGTTCTCGGCCTTATAGGTGGTGAGTTCGTAGTCGAACACGATGCTGTCGGCGTTCTTGAGCGGAAATTTGCGGTTATTCCACTCCTTGACCGTAAGCGGATCGAAGGCCGAGGAGGGATCGGGCGGCAGGGCGGCAGCGCCCTTCGGCGCCATGATCGAGACCGTGAAATCGATCCGGTCGCCGACCGATAATTCCCGCCGGTTCACACCGGTGAAGATGACCGCGGACCAGGCGGCGGAAAAAGAGAACAGGAGCATCGCCGGTACGGCAATGTGACGGCACGGGTTATTCATAGAGGTGGAGTAGAAATTCAGCCATGTAACCGGCTATTTCATAAAATTTAATACGAACATCCTTTAAAATTATTTAAGGCGTTCCGGAGACATTCCGGGTACGGAAAAGATTTTTAAAAATACTCGATATGCCGGTTATTTTTCATGGAGTACCTGGCTCATCATCCGGGCGTTCCGGCTTCGGACGCCCGACGTGGCGTCCGTGGCCGCGTGCCGTCCGGGCTCTCGCTTCGAGAGCCCTTTAAAATCCCCTTTCCCTGCCTTATTCTATCTTTATAATCCATGAAGTCCGAATCCGAAATCCGCACTCTCCTTCTCCGGAATGAGGAACTGTTAAGCCCGTTCGCAAAAAAGAGCTCGGAATCGCTCGGGCGGCGCGTTCCCATGCAGGAGGACCCGTTCAGGCTGGAGTTCGCACGGGACGAGACGAGGATCCTCCACTCTCCCCCGTTCCGCCGGCTCAAGCACAAGACGCAGGTGTTTCTCTCTCCCGACAACGACCACATCTGCACGCGCATGGAGCATGTGCTCCATGTCTCCTCCATCGCCTCGGTGATCGGGCGATGCCTGAACCTGAACATCGACCTGATAAGCGCCATTGCCAAGGGCCACGACCTCGGCCACCCGCCCTTCGGCCATGCCGGTGAGCACGCGCTCGACGAACTCCTGCGCGACAGGGGAGTCACGGCGGGCTTCAAGCACGAGATCCACGGCCTTCGCGTGGTGGATAAGCTGACCAACTTCGGCGCCGGGCTCAACCTGACCTACGAGGTGCGCGACGGCATCGTGACCCACTGCGGCGAGAGCTTCGAACGGTCGGTCGCCCCGGACCGGTCCCGCGACATCAGGCGGCTCGAATCCATCGAGGAGCGCGACCTCTTCCCGGCCACGCTCGAAGGGTGCCTCGTGCGGCTCGTCGACCGCATCGCCTATCTCGGCCGCGACCTCGAAGACGCACTCAAGGCGGGGATCGTTGCGCGGGACCAGGTGCCCCCGGCAATCGTGGAGGGCCTGGGCCTGGAAAACGGCCAGATCATCGGCTGCTTTGTCAACGATACCATCGCCAGCAGCCTTGACCGCGACGCTATTTCTATGAGTGAAGAGGTATTCGATCTCATGGACCGGTTGAAGGAGTTCAACTACGCCACGATCTACCGGAATGAAGAGGTTGAGCGCATCGGCAGGAAGGCGGGAAGCCTCATCGGGCTCCTGTTCCGGGAGCTGGAAAAATTTCTCGTCGAATCGGAGCGCGGCCGCGACACCGCCCGTGTGACGAGCATCGTCCGGGACGCGCCGCTCACGGAGACTTTTTTCCATTTCATCAAGAATACCAACTATACCGACGAAACGCCCGGCTGGCGGATCGTCGCCGATTATGTGGCAGGGATGACGGACGCCTTTGCTGAGAGAACATTTGGACAACTATTCCTGCCGACGCCGGTGATATGAAATAATTAAAAATTGCAAGGAGCCCGCCATGACCACCGTATCCCTGCTTCCCCTAGAAAGCTACTCCCATGGATTTCTCGCGCCTGAGTTCATACCCGAGGGCAGGGATGAATTTTACCTTCGCGAGGAGCAGGCGGGCGCCAGGGAGGTGCGCGCCCTGCGGTCCATCGAGATCGACCGCCTGGTTCGGAACCGTAACCGGGCTGAGAGCTGGGAGACGGTCCTGGTCTCCAGGGTGTTCAACCCGGATTGCATCAGGGACACTTTTTTCAAGGGCCTCGTGCGGATCGGCGCGCTGAGCCGGGCGGCGCTCGAAACCGACGGACTGCGCTTGCCGACCGGCATCACGAACTCGCGCATAGTCAATTGCGACATCGGCGACGAGGCGGCGATCCACGACGTGCGCCTCGCCGCCCGCTGCATCATCGGCGACCGCGCCATGCTCTGGGATATCGGCGAACTCCGCACCGCCGCGACCGCGAAGTTCGGCGGCGGCCACCTCAAGCAGGGCGAGGACGAAACGCAACGCAACCGGCTTTTACTCATGAACGAGTGCGGCGGCCGCGAGGCGCTCCCCTTCGACAGCATGATCCCTGCCGATGCCTGCCTGTTTGCCAACTTCCGCGGTGACACGGCCTTCCAGGTGAAGCTCATCGAGCTGACCGACCGGGCGGGCGACCGCCGCCGGGGACTCTACGGCGTCATCGGCGACGAATGCGCCATCCGGCACACCCGGATCATGGTGGACGTCAGGATCGGCCCCTGCTGCTCGATTGCCGGCGCCGACGCGCTTTCGAACGTCACGATCGACTCGACCGCCGAAGAACCGGTTATCATCGGTGAAGGGACCACGCTGTCGAACGGGATCGTCGGCCGGGGGTGCTCCATCGGGCACGGCGCACGGGCCGCGAATTTTGTCCTGGGCGACAACAGCCGCCTCGACTACGGCGTCCGGCTGGTCCATACGGTCCTCGGCGAAAATTCCACCGTCGCGGGCGGCGAACTCCAGCACGACCTCATTTTCGCCTCGCACGAGCAGCACCACGGCAGCTCCTTCCTCATCGCGTCGGTCATCATGGGACAGAGCAACGGCGCGGCCGGAACCATCATCGGCTCCAACCACAACGGCCGTTCGGTTGACGGCGAGATCCGAGCCGGAAGGGGCTTCTGGCCGGGACTGTGCGTGAGCCTCAAGCATTCGAGCCGCTTCGCCTCCTACGTGCTGCCGGCAAAGGGCGACTACCCGGCCGAACTCGACATCCCGCTTCCATTCTCTCTTATCAATAACAACGTCTCACTGAACCGGCTCGAAGTGACGCCCGCCTGGTGGTGGCGCCATAACCTGTACGCGCTCATGCGGAACCCCCTGAAATTCGCCTCCCGCGACAAACGGAAGGCGAAACAACAGCATCTCGAATTCGATTTCCTCGCCCCGGATACGGTGGAGGAGATTTTTTCGGCCCGCCGTCTCCTCGAACGCTGGACCGCTACGGCGGCGCTGCGCGATCAAACGAACAAAGCCGAAACCATGAGCGACGACACGCTTTGTTCCCTGGGCCGCGATATTCTTACCAATCAACCCTCCCGCGCCGAAAAGCTCGAAATCCTCGGCGAAAACATGGAGAAATCCAGCCGTCCGACCCTCATCACCCGCGCAGCGCAGGGCTACGCCGCCTACTACGACATGCTGTACTACTATGCGACAAGGACGCTCATCGACTGCATGACCGAAAACAAGGAGCTTACCTTTGCCGCGCTTGCCACCGGACTCACCGGCAACCGGCAACGGGAATGGACCAACCTCGGCGGGCAGATCATCCCCTCCCCGGACGTCGATGAACTGCGCCGCGGGATCAGCGATGGAACCATCGACTCATGGAAGGAGGTCCACGAGCGGTACGATACCCTGTGGAATTCCTACCCGCTCGAAAAGCAGCGCCATGCCTGGGCGACGCTGTGCGAACTTTTAGGAACTTCCAACCCGAGTGCGGACCAATGGTCAAAAGCCCTTGAAAAGGCCGAAGAACTTCAAAAGTTCGTCTGCGATGAGGTTTATAGGACAAGAAAAAAGGACGACGATAACCCGTTCCGGCAGGCGACGTATGCGAATTTACAAGAAATGCAGGCGGTGGTACCGAAGGCGGAAGAGAATGAATTCGTGATTAAAATAAAAAAAGAGTCGGAGGAGTTTGGGAAGAAGGTGGAGGAGGTGAGGAAGAGGGGATGAAAACTCTATTAATATTTTTTATGGTTAGCATTTCTTCTATTTCCTCTTGATTATTTATTTTCGCCTTTAGTCCCACTTGTTTTGACCAAATGTTAAGTTTTCTTAGGTTAAACGCAAATTTCATGAAAATCATTCTTCGAGCAAGCTTTATTACTTTTTCATCACATGTACAAAATATTTTTAACCGCTAAAAAATCTCATTGTATTGCATCCAAAGAGCATTCGCGTATATGAATGGAAGAAATAAAGTAGTTAATAATATTGGCAAAGTCAATTCTTTTAAATTCGCAACCGTTGCTAAATTTCTAAAGTCTCTGAGGAGATAAAATGAAACGTAACCAATTATAGCAATCCCGGAAATTCCCATTAAAAAATTAAGAAATTTTACAGCATCCTTGTTCTTAGAATTCATTTCTGCAACAACTTTAGTTAAACCTATAAACGTTATTAATGGAATAATGAATAATTCAACCCAGAAATTAAAAACGTATGTATTGACCAGAAACTCCAGTATACATATTAATTTTAAATTTTGCAATATTATATTTCTCACGTAATGATCATTATCAATTGCTTTTTTTGTATTCACGAGCATCACAAACGCGGTTCCAAAAATCCAGTATATCGTGCTTTTTATATTTGATTTGTTTTACCCCATGTTGTTCGCAGCGAACGCGTGGAACTCGAAGATGCAAATAGGTCGCCATCTGGCAGGTATTCAGGTGTCGAATTTCACGTTCCGGCGCATGGTCATACACGGAATAAAACTGACGGCACTCAGGGCATGGAAATTCAACCCCGGAAGCGTGTTCAATCCAAATATCTACTCGCTTTTGCTGATGGTTTAGCTCTAACCGTGTGATATGCCAGGGGAACCGTATGTTTAAAAGCTCGGAAAAAAACTCGGTGTCTTTCATAGTCCAAAAATACCTGTTACACTATAGATAGGGGCGACCCATGAAAACTACCGATGCGGCAAAAAGTTTAAATTTGTTGTTACTCTTTGCCTTATTACATAATCAAGAATAAAGCTGTTAAATAGCCCGCATAAAAAAAGCATCTCATCATTTTTAATGTTCAAAGATTCATCAGCGCCAAATAAAATTATGACCGCTAAATTATCAACTGAAAAAGTTCGTGGGCCTATTGTGCATACAAGAGTTCTCTCATTTGTATTCGCGGACTGGCGGCGATAAAATAACCGGTATTTTTCATACTCAAGAACCTGGCCTTTATCAGGAAGTTTGCCAAGAAGCCTTTTCCTGCCCTGCTTTTCTATAACCCAATATTTCGGCTCCAAATACATATCTTCAAACTGCCACATCATTTTACCTTCAAATATAGGCTTAGATAATGGTATTGGTGATGTTTTGTATAAATCGCTATCATTTGTAGTATGAAAATCATTGGTAAATCTTGCCTTCCACCTTCCTTTAAGCTCTTCCCCCAGTAGGGGCCACTTAAGCATCTTCTGGGCAATCTTTACATCCTTCTCGCTTTTAAATTCTATCACACCCAAAGAATCCGGAGAGAGCTTCTTCACCAGTTCAATACTTATATCGATTTTTTTGCCCTGCGGAAATTGCGCCAATTCTGCCACTTCATGCCGCATGAATTGGGCCGGAAATGAAACTGTTCTTCCACCTTTTTTATACGTCAAAACAACAAATTTGAAACTTCTATGAACATTTTCAAATATTTCTTTCCGGTTCTCAAAGCAGAACAGTCCTGTTACTTCCGTCTTGTCGAACAGCATCTCCCTCAACTGCTTCGTCCCCAAATCCGTATAAATCCCGCTCGGAATAACAATCCCGCACTCCCCGCCTTTCTTCAGCAGATTAAAGCATTGTTCTACAAACAGTTTATAAAGGTTAATATCAGTTCCAGCTTTTTTCCCATTAACAACGCTAATCTGATTTTTAAATTGCTCCGCCGTCCGGTAATATTCACTCACATGCGGATATTCGCTCTGGTATGCAAGCCATGCTTTGCGTATGTCGCCATCTCTCAGAAGCTTTGCCTGTTCTTTCTCGAACTCCTTTATCGTCATCTTCTTCTTGGTTATCAGGTCCGAATATTCTTCGAGGAATTCCTTTCCGTTTGGCTTAAAAATTTCCCACGGCGGATTCGTAATTATCGCATCGAACCCGCCTTTTATTTTCATAATCTCATCAAACTCATAGCCCCAATGAAACGGCTTAAGCTTCTTAATATCTTCTATTGTCAATTCTCGCCTAATTGGTTTTCCTTCCTTTCCTTTTTTCTCGTCCCATGTTGCCTGCTCGTATTTTATTGTGATGATTTTTTCTTTATCCGGCAAAGTTTCGTCCCTGACCTTGATAGCCTTAAATTCATCCAGCAAAATTTGGTCGAGCGTGGCGTTGGCTTCCTTTTTCACGGCCTCGATGTTTCGTTTGAGGGCTCGCAAATCATCAGCGAAAATTGCTGAATTCCGGTAATTGTTAATCAGTCGGTTTTTTTCTTCCAGAACTTCATGATAATCTTTCCTGAAAAGACTCTGCTGCATTCCATGAGCGGCAAAATCTTCATCTTTTATTTGCATCAGCCCCACCAATGAATTCCCCGCCATGATATTAAAATCGATATTCGGCAGCGGCTCCAGTTCCTCCACGCTTCCCGCCGAGGCCACGAGCGCCAGGAAGAGTCGCAACCGGGCGATCTCCGTAGCCTCTTCCATGATGTCCACGCCATAAAGGTTATCGGTAATGATCCGTTTCTTGATGAAGTAGTTTATTGACGGGTGGTCTTTTCGTACCTTGCGCAGCCACTCTTTAAGATTACGGTCGTTGATGAATTCGATTTTCCCGATGATGGCGGAATAAATTTCGATGAGCGTTTTCATGGCGGCGACGAGGAACGCGCCGGAACCGCATGCCGGGTCGAGGAGGGAAAGGTTTGGCAGGACTTCATACAGCAGCCGTTTACAGAGATCGGCATCAAGATTCATGAGAAGGTCCGGCACCCGTTCGAAATGGGTAGTCTCAAACGAACCGGGAAGGCCCTCGATATTGATCCGGTCAAGGATCAGCTTATGAATGGTGCGCTCGCTGAGGTATTCGGTTATTTCAGGCCGGGTGTAGTAGGCCCCGAACGCCTTCTGGTTGATGTACTTCTCGAAGATGTAGCCGAGCACGTCCGGATTCATGTCGTCGTCCTTGCCGCCGGGCGTGTCGTTGAGGTTCCAGGAGAAACTCTCGAACAGTTTCAGCAAATTCTCGAAAGCCTTATCGGGAATCTCAATATTCTTGTTTTTTCAATCTCAATGCGGTGCGGAAGAAACAGTCCACCATTGAGATATTTAATATCACCAAGAAGCGCCCGTGCCGTTGCCGACCGGTCGGCTTCCGGCTTCGCAAAGCCTTCAAAGAAGAGTGCTTGCAGAAATACGGAAAAGAATTTGTTTTTGCCCTGACGTTCCTTACTCTCTACAAGCTTTTCCTGAAGATAGCATGCTTTCCCTCCATCAAGAAACAGCTTCCCCTGAAGGAAATAGACAAACATAAGGCGGTTGAGGATAATCGATGCGTACCATTTCTGGTCGCGCTCGTCTTTTATACCGTTGATAAGCTCGGTGAAGGCGATGCGTTGCTCGGAATACTGCTGATAGAACCGTTTTATGACCGGCTCGACGTCGAGCGCCTGCTTGAGCCGGTTCACCACTTCGGTCACATGAATGTCGCCGCTCTCAGTGAAATCGGCCAAGTCGATGACCATCGACGAAAGCTTGCTCAGGAACAGGTCGCCCGGCTGCCCCTGTGAATAATAGTGATAGCGGGGAAACTGCTTCCCTTCCTCGCGTTTTACCCAATACAGAGGCTTTCGGTTCGTGCTTCATTGACGAAGATGAGAAGATTCTCATGAAAGGTCTTTTTAATTTCGGCATAAATCTTTTTCCGCTCGTCTGCATCAGGTATTCCGCCTGTTGCAATGCCGATCTCGAAGACCGCAACGCCGCCGAGTTCCGCAATCTGCCTGCGCCCCGCGTGAATTCCGATGAGATTAATATTCACGATTTCACGGGAAGAGGGGCTACGACCCGCCGAGTTCTTCGACGAAAAGCTCATGGAACTTAAAGGCCTGAAGGAGAGATCGGGTCGAGGTGACGTTAAGCTTTGCCATAATATTTCTTGTGTTTGCTTAAAACAAAATGTATTTTATTATCAATCCACGTTAGTGGAGGTGGATGGCATAAGCTATCGGGGCCCGAAAGGGCCCTTTTTTTATACTCCTCGGGTTATTCTCATTTTCAGAGCATTTTCTTACCGAAGATTTTTTCATTTTTCCGGTAATATTT
>CAWJXL010000005.1:0-172366 GCA_963846695.1 uncultured Fibrobacterota bacterium
CTTTTTTTATATGTATCAATTGCCTATTCCTCGGTACTCCTCTGGCGATAAATATTTTTCAGATATTGTTTCCCGTGCCGGCTGCCTCATCTGCACCACCCCCGAATTCGACGACCTCGCCAAAGAAGTCGGCCTCGGATCCCATAAGAACGGCGTCACCGACCCCGCCGAACGCGCCAAACTCCGCGCCGAACTCGACGGCATTATCGCCAATCTCTATGAGCTTACTGAGGATGAATTCAAGCATATTCTTTCTACTTTTCCGCTTGTCGATCAGAGCGTGAAAGACGCGGCTCTTGAACAGTATCGAGTTTTTACGCCCAAGTCCGGCGACGAGGAGCTCGCGGCGATTATCAAGGCAGGGGAAAAGCATACGGTTGAATTCAAGGAATCCGCCCGCTGGGACATGAAGCAGAACAAGCAAAGCAGGGTAATGGAAAAGGTTATTCTCGATACAGTTGCCGCATTCCTCAATTCGGACGGTGGTACGGTACTGATTGGGGTCAAGGATGATGGTTCTATAACCGGGCTTAAAAATGACTACCGGCTATTTGGTTCAAAGCAGCCAAGGGACGCCTTTGAAAATTGGTTGATCCAGCATCTTTTGAATCAATATGGCAAAGATGTCGCTCCTTGCATCAAGGTCGCTTTTCATGGAGTCGGTGGTGAAGATATTTGCCGCATTGACATCGCTCCTTCGCCAAGAGCCGTTTTTGTGAAAGAAAACAATGCCGAGCAATTTTTTATTCGGACCGGCAATTCAAAAAAGCAGCTATTGATGAGCGAATTTGAGAAATATCGGGATAAGCGGTGGCCTGAGTGATGACGGCATAATCCGAACACGATTAAAGGAATACTGGATTATCCCGTATCTCCTTTTCCAGCGGATAGCTCGCAACTTTCTCATGCAAAGCTCCTTCACGCTTCAGCACGCTGGAATAGAGATGAAACGAGGAGACCTCGAACGGCTCGGTCCGGAAGAGACTGTGCTGCTGTATCCACGCCGCAACCTTGCTCGGGGGAGTGGCATCGAGGCGCGCCACGGTGATGTGCGCGTGGAACTTCCGGTCATCGCCATCGAGGCCCAGGGAAACGAGCGTGCGTTCGATGCGCGCCTGCAGGCGAAGGAGTTCTTCGCTTTCGGAGAGTCCGGCCCACAGTATCCGCGGGTCGCGGCGCGGCGGAAAGTAGCCCACCGTGTTCAGGTGCAGGGAGAAGGCCGGGCCGTTCACCTGGCGGAGCGCGGACGCTATCCCCTCCGCCTTGTCGCCCGGCGCCTCGCCGATGAAGCGCAGGGTCAGGTGCAACTGCGCCACCCCGGTCCACCGCGCGCCGGGCAGGGCGATGCAGGTCGCCGTCAGGTCGTCCTTGATTCGCTCCGGGAGATCGATCGCGACAAACAGTCGGGGCATGCCGCTCCTTTCAATTCTTGAAAATACCTCGCTTCGCCGCCGCCGTGCACCGCGTCGCGATGCGATAACTATATTAATAATCCCTTACAACACGTTCAAGGAGGGGTTCGTGATTCCGATTGTGACGGTGTCGCAGATGCGGGCTCTGGATGAGGAAGCGATCGGCCATGATTTGACAAAGGGCTATTCCTACATGCTGAAGGCCGGCACCGGTCTGTTTGACGCGGCGCGAGACATGCTGCCCGCCAATGACGGCGAAATCGCCGTGGTGTGCGGCAAGGGCAACAACGGCGGCGACGGGTATGTCGCCGCCCGGCTGCTCATGGAGGCGGGGTACCGCGTCATGTGCTTCTCCCTCTGCGCCGCCGAGGAGCTTCGGGGAGAGGCGCGGTTCGCCTTCAACGAGTATATCGGCGGCAAGGGGAATTTTCTCATACTTGACGATGCTGAGGATCTCGCCGGCCTCTCGCGGTATCGGCTCATCATCGATGCCATGCTCGGGACCGGCGCCCGGAACGATCCGCACGGACTCTGCGCCATGGCGATCGAGGCGATCAATGAATCGAGGGTCCCGGTCATCGCCGTCGATACCCCTTCGGGCCTCGATAACGACACCGGCGTGCCCGGAAATCCCTGCATCAGGGCGACGCTGACCGTGACCATGGGATTTCCGAAGATCGGCCTCTATTTCTTCCCCGGCCGGGGCTTTGCGGGGAGGCTTGCGATACAGGATCTGGGCTACCCCGACGAACTGGTGGAGTCCAAAAAACCCTCTCTCTTCTTTCCCACCGAGGAAAACCTTTCCGCCATCCTGCCGCGCCGGAAAGTTGCGGGAAGCAAGTTCGACCATGGCCTGGCGCTGCTCCTGGTCGGGTCGAGGGGCATGGCGGGGTCGGCAACGCTGGTCGCCGGGGCGGCCATGCGCACCGGCTGCGGCATGACCCACCTCGCCGCGCCCGAGTCGATCATCCCGGTGCTCGCCTGCAAACTCACCGAGACCGTGCTCCATCCGATCATGGAAACGGCGGCCGGAACCGCATCGCGGTCGGCGATCGATATTCTCAAGGAGAAAGCCTCGGGAATGCAGGCGCTCTGCATCGGGCCGGGGCTCTCGCATGACGGGGAGACCGGCGAACTCGTCCGCGAACTGGTTGCAAGCGTCAAACTGCCGGTCGTCCTCGACGCCGACGGACTCAACGTTTACAAGGGCCGCTCCGGGGAACTTGCATGCCATGCTGGCGACCTCATCATCACTCCCCACGCGGGCGAATGGCAGCGGCTCTTCGGCGATCTTCCCGCGACCCCGCTCAAGCGCATCGACCGGCTCAGGGAGAGGGCCGCTGAACTACGGCTGGTCGTGCTCCTCAAGGGCAATCCCACCATCGTCGCCGCGCCGGACGGCAATGCGTGGATATTACCGTTCGGGAATTCGAGCCTTGCCAAGGCGGGAAGCGGGGATGTTCTCTCCGGCATCATCGTCTCGCTCCTCGCGCAGGGGGCGAAGACGGCGGACGCGGCGATTCTCGGCGCATGGCTGCTTGGAGAGACCGGTTCCATCGTGAGCGAAAAACTCGGAGAGTATTCGGTGACCGCGGGCGACGTGATCGACTCGTTGCATTGCGCGATGGCGAAATTGACCGCGGAGCGTGAGAGAAAATAAAGGATAACATTGGAACTATAAAAAAGATGGCGGATAACGATCCTCAGTGTCCCTGCGGGGTCAGAGGTCGCATAAGTTGGTTTTCTTCCGCGAGACGTTTAACCTCCCCATATAAAGCAATTCCAACAAGCGTCATATCCGGCTTCTCGATATACGTAAAGTCAACATACTTTTTCACCGAAGCCCATCCGCCGCCGGTCGAAAGCACGGTACATTTCCCACCGAGAACCTTCTTGAATTCTCCGACAAGATGGTTGAGACCCCCGGCGACCGAATGCACCACTCCCGAACGCATGCACTCCTCGGTCGAAGCGCCGGGAAGCGGGATCGTTCGTTTGGTACAATCGATGAGGGGAAGCGCGGGGGCGGCTTCATGAAGGGCTTTCAGTTGGATCGCGGGTCCGGGAAAAATGACGCCGCCGATGAAGTCGCCGTCGTTTCGCAGCGCATTGACCGTGACCGCGGTTCCCGCGCCGATGATGATCACGTTGCGCTTCGGGTAAACCGCCGCGGCATAGAGCGCGTCGGCGATGCGGTCGGCTCCGAGGCGGGATGGATCTTTATACCGGAAGCGGACCGGAAGCCCGGCATGCCAGGCGAGATCCGTTGCGTCGGTGATGCCGAACGCTTTCAGCAGTGAACGTACCTTCGAAGCCATGCCCCTGCCGTTGCCGGCGATGACCGCCCGCGACACGGGGGAATGCTCGCCGATCCCGGCGGAAAGGACTTTGTCAAGCACGCGCGCCGCCAGGTCGCGGGCGGCGGGGAGCGGCGGATCGAACCGGCGGAGGCACCGACGGGCTGCGGCGTCGACGACGCCGACGTGAATATAAGAATTACCAATGTCAACGGCAAGCAGCGGCGGGGCGCCTTTACGCATCAGGAAGCCTCCCTGGAGTGTCGATACAACGTACATGGCCTGAAACAAGATACCGTACTTCATGGCCGATACGGAGGCACAGCCTCCCGTCGGGATCGACGCCATCGACAATGCCGCGGCAACCGTCAACCTCCGCCAACCCGCCGCGCCGGTACAGCCGTGTGAGGTACGAATCGTGCAACGGGCGGGCATCGGTTTCGAGATTCGCGTGATAACCGCCGATGACGGCTTCAAGCAAACGCGAACGTGAAACTGTCGTCCCGGTTTCAATGGAAAGCGACGTGGCGAGCCGGCGCAGCTCTTCCGGGAATGCGGCCGCCTGGATGTTGACATTGAGGCCGAATCCCAAGACAAGCAGGTCGTTTCGGGCGGGGTGGTTTTCGAGCAGGATGCCGCACAGTTTTTTGCCGCGCAGGTAGAGGTCGTTCGGCCACTTTATGGAAATTGACAAAACCGGCAAACCGGTCATGTCTTCCGACGCCGTCGCGATGGCAAGGGAAAGCGCCCGGTTGTGCCTGAAATGTTCGTCGAGCGAGGGGAGGGGAGCGATGATGGTCGCCCAGAGACCGCCTTTCCCGGAGAAATAAGCGGTTCCCGAGCGCCCCCGGCCCGCGGTCTGGCGGTCCGCCTGGATGACGAAGATGCCGCGACGCGGAAATTCCGTCAAGGACCGGGCGACATCGTTCGTCGAGGCGACAAGGCGATGGGAATAGAACCGTTCGACGAAAGGGAGAGTGGAAAGGGCGTGAGGCAGCATGGTTGTTCATCGATGCGATGCCGGTCACGCGACGACCAGATGGATGTCGAGCGCCTTCGCGCTGTGCGTAAGCGCCCCGCAGGAGATGAAGTCGACCCCCGTTTCCGCCACGGCGGCTATTGATTCGAGCGTGATGGCGCCGCTCGCTTCGAGCTCGACGGCCGCCCCCGCCGCGAGTTTCATTTCAACGCACGTTTGCATTACGTCAATGTTCATGTTATCAAGCATGATGCGGTCCGGACAAAGCCGGAGGGCCTCGTCGAACTCCGCGCGGCTTTGCACCTCGACCTCGATTGCGGGGGAGGATGCGGACCCGCGCGAACGCAATGCCTTTTCTAAAGCGGCCGCGACGCCGCCGCAACGTTTGATATGCGTGTCCTTGATGAGCATCATGTCAAAGAGGCCGAACCGGTGGTTCGTGCCGCCGCCGTGACGCACCGCGAGCTTTTCGAGGAACCGCAGGCCGGGCGTGGTTTTCCGGGTATCGAGAAGCCGCGCGCCCGTATGCGCGATGGCAGCGCAATAGCGCGCGGTGAGCGTGGCGATGCCGGAGAGCCGCTGCAGAAAGTTAAGCGCGATCCGTTCTCCGGCAAGAATCCCGCGCACCGGTCCATGCACGCGGCAGATCTCGCTTCCGCACGAGAGCGCGCTCCCGTCGCCGAGAAGCGTGACAACCGCGATGGAAGGATCGATCTTTGAAAAAAGCTGATGGAGAAGAAACGCGCCGGAGAGGATGCCCGCTTCCTTGCTTTTTATAACGCCTTCGGCCTGATCGCTCCGGGAAAAGAGGGCGTTCGAGGTGCAGTCTTCCCTCCCTCCGAGATCCTCGTCAATCGCGCGGTCCAGCAGTTCGCCTATCCGCCCCGCTTCCGCCTCCGGGATCATAGAATGCTCCAGACGGCTCCCACGGAGAATTCCCATACCCCTTCGCCCGGATCGATGCGGTCGTTCGGAAGCGGTCCATTGTCAATATTGTCAATATGGAAATACCGTCCGCCGCCTTGCAGCGCGATCGAACGGAACAACGGCTGGGTCATGAATTCAAAGCCGGCATCGGAGTTCCACGATGCCAGGAGCCCTCCCGACGGCGGGAAAAGCCCGGCGTGGTTCTGGCGGGCATAGAGCGAGGCGTACTTGATGAATGAAAGGGCTTTTTCGTTCATGGCGAAGCGCAGGTTGAAGGAGTAATCGTTGGAGGCGACGGGGTTGTTGTTTCCGGTCATGATGGTATCAAAGGGAAAATCCGCACCGATGACCTTTGAAAAACCCGCGTTGAAGTCAATGCCACGGCCGAGGCTGGTTCCATAGGTGACGAACACCTGGTGAGCCCGGCGCTGCCGGTCGAGCGAGGTGTTTTCGGTGAGCAGGGTATCACCCTTGAAAAATGAGCGGCGGGAAAAATAAAATTCATCGAATTCGTCCGAAATAATCCTGCCGGTTTCAAGCATATAGCCGAAGCTGAAGGTCTGTCCGGGCCAGTCCAGCTCGATGGTCGGCATTTTGTAAATTTCACCTTGATCCGCTCCGTCAAGCCGGTCCTGGGCGAAGTCGACGAGCATCTTCGACTCAAAATCGTACCATTTGGAAATGACGACGCCGAGGTCGAGTTCATAGATTCCCACCCCCGAAGGGCCCTTTGAGGTATCGGGGGAGGACGGCCATTGAATTTTCGTGAAACGCAGGTCATCGGTGTCGTTGGTATGGCCGTATTGATTCGCATCGAAGTAATAGCCCGCTCCGAAGGTGTACAGGGAGGGGCTGGATTTGACATAGATGCCGCCGAGGGACGGAGCGGTCGCATCGGCCAGGAACGCGCTGACATCGAGGAGGTTGGAGTACCTGGCCTCACCCGAAATGCCGAGGGGATGAAAGAGGCGGTTATTATCGTCATTGCGGAAATGGTTGACAATCAGGCCGTCGCCGAGCGTGACGTCGTTGAGGGCGCCGACGGTGCAGTAGAGCGAATCGCCGGCGTCCCCGACGGTCAGGTGATCCACTTTATCAAGGATCCCGCGCGTCGAATTCAGGCCGATTATTTCCTTGGAGAACTGGTTCTGAGCGATGGTCAGCCTGAGCGCCGCTTCGACCGATTGGGTTTTCCAGCAGGGGATGAGAGCGGCAAGGGGGCATGCGGCGTTGCCATAAAAACCGACATCCCCGAAAATGCCGACTGAGAGCGTGCTGTCCGACTGTCCATTCGGCCGGAGAATGGGGGAATAGAGCCTGCCGGCGGCGGAGCGATCATTGAGAATTGCGCCATAGATTCTGTTGAGACTGAAGAGGGGCTCATACGATTGCCGGCCGATTTCAAGCGAGTCAATGCTTTCCTGAAGCGAAAGCGCCGTGCTGTTATCGACCAGCTTGTCATCGAGCGGGATGATTTTCGATGCTCGCAGCCGAGTATCGATGCAGCTGTCGCCGAACACCCGCTTGAGGGAAGCGACATGACGGAATGAAAGCGGAATATGGAAGACCGGCTCGCTGCCCGGAACAATCAGGCTCGCACGACCCGCGGCAAGGGTCTTGCTTTTCTGCTGCATGATGCCGCGAATGAACGCAGTGCCGCCCAAGTTGAATAACCCGGTCCGACGTCCCTCGGGTTCGATGACCATCGCAAGCGCTCCGCTGTCGATTTCACCGACCGCGGTTCCGGAAAAGACCGCCATGCGACCGTGACCGGAAGCGCAGAGGAGAATGCCGCCGCTCAAAAGCGAAAAGCCCGCCCTGACGCCGCCGGCAATCGCGGATTTGTTGTCGGAAATAGCAATCAACGCCTTCGAATCGGAGCCGATGATCGCACTCCCGCCATCCGATACTTTCAGGGTGAGACGGGAGTTGAAATCGGTTTCAACGAGATCGTTGTCCGAAACTGTGCGCCCCGTCGACACCTTCTCCCATGAATGCCTGCCGCTCCTCTGAATAGTCGCCTTTCCCTCGATGCCCTGCACCACGATGGTAAAAGTTTCCGCTGCGTATAGCCGCGGTACAACGAACATAAGCGAAAGAAGGGGGAGCAGGAATCCTTGGTGAAACATGCGGCGCACTGGTGGCATAGGATACAAAATAATACAGTTTCGCGGATTTGAGGTAGGAGGCGCATTGCGGGGTTAACGAAAAACCTTTTCTCTCGAGAGCGTGTGACCATGCTCCCGCCGCGCCGATGATTGACCTGAGACGGTTGCTATGGTTTTTTTCTTCTGAGTTCCATGAAAAACGCGCTCACCACCCGTGAGCACTCGTCTGATAGAAGACCGCGGGTGACCTCGGGGAAAAAACCGTACGATCGTTCGAGTTCGGCCTTATAGCGGTGCGTATCGATCGCGCCAAGGCGTGGATCGTGTGCGCCGAAAACAATCGCGCCGACACGCGAGTGCAGGAGGGCGCCCAGACACATGATGCATGGTTCAAGCGTGACATACAGGGTGCATTCATCGAGTCGCCACGTCGAAAGGCTCGATGTGGCGGCGGTGATGGCGATTATCTCGGCATGGGCGGTGGCATCGTCGAGTTGCTCGATCCGGTTGTACCCGCGGCCGATGATCGAGCCGTTTTTTTCGATGACGGCGCCGATAGGCACTTCACCTTCATCAAGCGCCTTGAGCGCTTCCTGGTAGGCTGCCTGCATGAAATAGATCGGCTCGCGCGGGAAAAGATTCGTCCGGTTCATTGGACCTTTAAAATAGCATGTATCCTGAGAGGGCGGGAAGGCCGTCCCTGAAGGGGCGGCCTTCCCGAAGTCATCATCGGGAGGGGAGAGAAACCGTCATCCGCCGGTCCAGGCTTCCTGCCTTGAAATGCAGGATGTATCGGCCTTCCGCAAGTAGATAGTTTTTCAGCGGAAGCCGATAGCTTCCGGCGGCCTGCAGCCGGTTGAAGGAAACGATCTGCCGTCCGTTCATCGTGTAGAGGGAGATCCCGACCGTCTGGGGGCCGGGTATCTCATACGTCAGCACGCCATTGTCCATGCGCGCAAAAGCCCCTGCCGCTCCTCGTTCGGCACTGAGAACCGGAACGACCCCGGCGGCAAACAGCCACGCGGAGGACCATGAGCTTGAACCGCCGGAATTCGTCGCACTGACCCGCCAATAGTATATCCCGCCCCCGGAGGACTGCAAATTGACCATTTGGGAATTGACGGCGAGCGTCGTCTGGCTGAGAACCGTCGTTGAAAAATCCGGCGTTTTCGCGACCTGCAAGCCGTAGCTGGCCGCGCCGATCACCAGGCTCCAGGTGAGCGTCGGGGTCAGCGTCGCAAAGGAGGAACTGTTAAGAGGCGAAACGAGGGCCGGTGTGCTCGGCAGGCCGCTTATCGTTGCAAAGCTCCAGATGCCCGACCAGGAGCTATTCCCGGCGGTATTATAGGCCATTACCGCCCACCTGTAAACAGTGTTGTTTGAAAGGCCGCTGACCGCATAGGGCGGGGATAAGACATAACTATCGAATTGACCGGTGGAACTAAAGTCCGTTGAGCTTGTCAAACGAAAATAATAATAGGTAGCGCCGCTGACCACACTCCATGAAAACGTCAGCGAAGCGGGCAGGTTCACGGAATTGTTCGACGGTGCGGACAATATCGGGGCGGCGGGTGCCACAAGCATGGTCACGAAGCTCCACACGCTCGACCATGCGCTCGTTCCCCCGCCATTGACGGCGTCAACCCGCCAATAATAGGTCGCATTCCCCGCGAGACCGCTGATCGATTGCGATAAAGCGGTCAGTCCAGCCTGACCGAAGACAAAATTCAAAAAGGCCGAACTGCTTGACACCTGCACGGTATAGGAGGTCGCTCCTGAAACCGCGACCCACCCCAGGGTCAGCGAAACCGGTTGATTCGTCGAGTTATTGGACGGCGAACTCAGCGACGGCACGCCCGGAGCGACCGGGATGGTCGAAAAACTCCACGCATTCGACCACGCCGTCGTCGGCCCGACGCCTTGCGTCGCATTGACGCGCCAGTAGTAGGTTACGGATCGTGACAGCCCGGTAAGCAGTTCCGAGGTTGCCGCAAGTCCGCCCTGGTTGAGAAGGGGGGCGGAGAAATCCGAGGTGACGGCCACCTGCAGCGCATAGGTCGCCGCCGCACCGACCGCGTTCCAGCTTACGGTTACCGAAAGCGGCTGGTTCACGGCGCCGTTGGCCGGCGCGGAAAGCGTCGGCTGGCCGAATGCCGCCGAAACGCAGGCAAAGAGTGTCGCAATGAAGGTCACCCGTGCAATTTTGAATCGGTGAGGCATAGAATGCTCCTTCCTCGAAGGGTGTGGTGAATAAGGGGGGAGATTCATGGAAGCCCGCGAAAAATTGACAGAATCCTTACCCCTCTATACGTTAGATTGTGCGAAAGCCACGGTCAAATTTTAAGCGTTATTCCACATGAATACCTAAAATAAATGAAGCAAATCTTGTGCCAAAGTACCGGGAGACAGTGTAACTTCCCTTGGATGACTCTCCCAGTCAGGTTTTTTCGCAGAGACCTCGTGGGTCCCCGCCGGTTGAAGCCTGTTATGAAGCACTTTCTCCACGTGCGGGTGACCCGGCTCGGCCATCCATAAGAATTTTAATTTTTTTTAAGAAATTATCTGAGAAATAACCTTCTTTCAATATGTCGGCGGATTTTTTCTGTTGATGATGATCTCGGACACCTGCATGTTTCTCGGCAGCGCAACGAAGGAGAGGATCAGGGCGGCAAGATCATCCGGATCCATGAGGGTCTCCTGCTTCAAGTTGCTCTTTGCCTTGATGTGGAACTGGGACTTGAAGCCGCCGGGATAAATGCCGTGAATCCGGACATCATCGTTCGCGAACTCGGTTTGCAGCGCCTTGATATAGCCGAGGACGCCGTGCTTGGCGGCGCAGTAGAGCGAGCTTCCCGCCGAAGCGGTGAAGGAGCTCGTGGAGCCCACGATCACGACATCGCCCCGGTTCTTTTTTATAATGGGCATGATGCCGTCCACGACTTTAATCATGCCGGTGAGATTCACCGCCAGATCGCCGTCGACCTGAGAAATGGGATTTTTACCAACCTCGGCCCAGTGCATGAGTCCGGCGCAGGAGACGAGCAGGTTGCAATCCTGATGGTTCTTCCGGACGGTTTCGACCATTCGGGCAATGGACCCGTTGTCGGTGAGGTCGGTAGGGAGATGTTCGCAGCCGAGATCGCATCCGGTTCTGGAGGCATTGACCACGGTTGAGCCGTTTTTGAGCAGCATGGCGGCGACGGCATAGCCCAGCCCGCTGCTGCCGCCGGTGATGATCGCCTTTTTTTTCGGGCAGGGAGTGGTCATGGCATCCTCTCTATTGCTTGTTCGGGCTTCCAGCCGCAACATATTTTAACACGATTATCTAAATTTACCTTTTTTCCATGCATCCGCAAAAAGAAGCGGCTTTCAGATACCATGTTTGAAGAACTGTCCAACAGATTCGACGCGATTTTCAAGAAGATCCGCGGCCGGGGCAAGCTCTCGGAAGAGAACATCGCCGAAGCGGTGCGCGAGGTCAAACGCGCATTGCTGGAGGCCGATGTCAACTACCGCGTGGTGAAGAAGTTCACGGGTGCGGTTCAGGAGAAGGCCCTCGGCGCGCAGGTCCTTGAAAGCATCACGCCCGGGCAGCAGTTCATCAAACTAATCTATGATGAACTGACCGCCCTCATGGGCGGAACAGCCCGCCAGCTTCGTTTTCACACGAATCGCACCAATATCATCGTTCTTGCCGGGCTTCAGGGGTCGGGCAAGACCACCGCCTGTGCCAAGCTCGGGCTTTTCTATCGCAAGCAGGGACATCGGCCGCTTCTGGCGGCGTGCGACACCTATCGTCCTGCCGCCATCGATCAGTTGGAAACGCTGGGCAAGGCGCTGGCCATTCCGGTGTATTCCGACCCGTCGGCAAAGCCCATAGCCATTGCAAAAGCGGCAATCGAAAAAGCCAGGCGTGAGGGCAACACGCTCGTGATCATCGACACTGCCGGGCGGCTCCACATCGATGTCGATATGATGACCGAGCTCAAGTCCATCTGCGAATCGTCAAGGCCGGATGAAATCTTTTTCGCCGCCGATGCCATGACCGGGCAGGATGCGATTAACGTCGCGACCGAATTCTACCGGGAGATCCATTTTACCAGCGTTTTCCTGACAAAAATGGACGGCGACGCCCGTGGCGGCGCGGCGCTTTCGATTCTCGATGTCACCGGCGTACCGGTGCAATTCATCGGCGTCAGTGAAAAACCCGACGGAATCGAGCAGTTCTATCCCGACCGCATGGCCTCGCGCATCCTCGGCATGGGCGACATCGTGTCGCTGGTGGAGCGGGCCCAGGAGACGGTCGATGCCGAGAATGCACAGAAGCTCGATAAGAAAATCCGCCGGAACCTGTTCACCCTTCAGGATTTTCTCGAACAGCTCCGTCAGATCAAGAAAATGGGGCCCCTGGGCGATCTCATTTCCATGATTCCCGGCATGGGAAACAAGCTTTCCAACGTTGAATTCGATAATAAAAGCGTCGATAAAATAGAAGCCATGATCTGCTCCATGACGAAGGCGGAACGGGACAAACCGTTTCTCATCGACGGCCGGAGGAGACGCCGGATCGCCACCGGCAGCGGCACGACCGTTCAGGATGTCAATAAACTGCTCAAACAGTTCGATACTATAAAAGGCATGATGAAACGGATGAATAAAATTGCCGGTAAGCGGGGGCAGGCCGCCGCGATGCGCAGCCTTTCCCCCTTTTAACCCGGTAACAATGTCAATAGTGGACCAACACCATTTTGCCAGAGGGGTGATGCTTGTCAGTAAAAATCAGATTAGCCCGGACGGGCAGGAAAAAAATCGTGCGCTACCGCATCGTGGTAGCCGACAGCAGGATGCAGCGGGATGGCCGTTTTCTCGAGAACATCGGGAACTATGATCCGCAGGCGAATCCGAAGGAATTCGTCTATAAGCTGGATCGCGTTGCGTACTGGCTGAGCCAGGGCGCCGAGCCGAGCGAGACCGTTGCCAACCTGCTCAGGCAGGATCGCGCCTACGAAAAAATCGGAGCGCTTTCCAAGGGTGAGGGAGAGGCGCCGGAGGCGCCCGCGATCGAGCGGTTTCCCGAACGGAAGCGCAAGGCCAAGCCGAAGCGCGAGAAAAAGAGCGTTTGATCCGTATTAGCCGCGGTCGATTGTCGGGGGCGGGGTGAAGATTGTCGCCTATGCGGGGAGAATGGATCGCCATCGCCGTCGTGAAGCGGCCGGTCGGGCTTGAAGGCTTCTGCGCCGTCGAACCGTTCGGTGAGACTTTTTCAACCCTGCCGACTCCCTGTACCGTCCGGCTGGGTGAGGATCTCGATTGCGCCAGGTCGGCAACGATTACGGAGATCGTGGCGCTGCCCAAGGAGTTTCGCTGCAGGTTTGCCGAAGCGACGGACCGCACGACGGCGGAAGTTTTTCGCGGTCGGCGGCTTTTCATCGAGCGTGAAGAATTGCCACGGCGGGAAGCGGGCAGATTCTACCACTTCGAACTCAAGGGTCTGGCGGTGTTCGGGGACGGGGGAGACGGGCGGATCGGAACGGTCATTGACGTTCACAATTTTCCTTCGGTCGACACGCTCGAAGTCAAGCTGGAGAGCGGCCCGACCGTCCTGCTGCCGCTTATGAAGGCGGCGATCGTTGCGATCGATGGCGCTGCGGGACGCATAACGGCGCGGGAATCATTCATACAAGAGCTCCTCGACTGAAAGAGAGCCGCAAGCATCGGATTACGATATGTTCTTTGATATCCTGACCCTGTTTCCCGGCATGTTCGAGGGTGCCTTCACCGACAGTATTCTCCTGCGGGCGCAGGAGCGGGGCCTCATCTCGATTTCGCTGCACAACATTCGCGATTATTCCGAAGACCTGCGCCATAAGACCGTTGACGATTACCCCTATGGCGGGGACGCGGGGATGCTTTTAAAACCCGGACCCCTTGCGGAGGCAATAAAGAATGCCCGGACCCGTCGGGAGGGTCTGCATCCGAAGGTCATTTTTCTGACCCCCCAGGGCGAACTCCTCAATCAGGGGATCGTTGAATCGCTGCTCGGCGAGCAGGCGCTCATCCTCCTGTGCGGCAGGTACAAGGGGATCGATCAGCGCATTCGCGACCGGTATGTCGACCGGGAGCTTTCGATCGGCGACTATGTCGTCTCGGGCGGCGAGGTGCCGGCAATGATCCTTGTGGATGCCCTGACACGGCTCATTCCCGGAGCGCTGAACAATCGAGAGAGCGCCGAGGCCGATTCGCACTATGGCGGACTTCTCAGCTATCCGCAATACACGCGTCCCGAGGAGTTCGAAGGCATGCGGGTGCCGGAAATCCTGCTGAACGGTCACCATGTCAATATCGCGGCGTGGAAGAAGGAACAGGCGGTCAGGATAACAAAGGAAAGGCGTCCCGATATGTGGAAGGCGTTTGAGGAGAGAACCGGTAACCCTTACTGCAAATAGGTACAAATTTTCATACACGCATAGACAAGGTTTCAGAGGAGGTTGCTGTGCAAGAAACAATCAAGGCAGTGGAGCGAAAACAACTGTCGGCGCGCGCCGCCGACTATGCGCCGGGCGATACCATCGTCATTTCCCTGCGTATCAAGGAGGGTGACAAGGAGCGTATCCAGCAGTACCAGGGAACCGTCATCCAGACCCGTGGCACGGGTACCGGCGCAACCGTTACCGTGCGGAAGGCATCGGGCAACATATTCGTCGAGCGCATCTTCCCGGTCCATTCGCCGCTTATTTCCGAGATCAAAGTGGTGAAACGCGGCCGCGTCCGCCGGGCGAAGCTCTTCTATCTCCGCAAGCTCACCGGGAAATCGACGCGCATCAAAGAGCGTAAAGTCAAAGAAAGCACATAGGGGCCGGTTGTTGTACGTTTAAAAGAGGGAAGAATGCATTCCGAATCTCCCCTCTTCTTGTTGATAGATACTGCCGATGAAACCCCTCTCATGGTATCGGGACCTCTCCGACCCGCGCAAGCGCACGGAGTGCGGCTGTTTTCTCGTCGAAGGACCGCGGGCCGTCGAACAGGTCGGCGCAATCGCCCCCGGCGAAATTGCCGAACTGCTCGTGGCCGAATGGTTTACAGGGGATACTGCATTTGTTCGCTGTCCCGTCCGTCGCCTGTCCGGGCGGCAGTTTTCATCGATTACTTCGGCGAAAACACCGCAGGGGATCGCCGCCGTGGTGCGCATTCCGGGCCGTGGTTCTGAAGATCAATTGCCGATTGAACCGGGAAAGAAGATTCTTCTTCTTGATGGAATCCAGGATCCGGGCAATATCGGGACCCTCATCCGAACCGCCGCCGGACTTGATTTCCACGGGATCGTCATGAGCGGCGAATGCGCCGATCCCTTTTCACCGAAGGCGGTTCAGGCCTCGGCCGGATCGGTCCTGGCCGTCTGGCTTCGCCGCACCGAACACTGCCTCGATCAGGCACGCAGCCTCAAGGATCACGGCTTTACGCTTCTCGCCGCGACATTGGAAGGCACTCCTGTAAACGCTTGCCGCGTTAAAGAGCCCTTTGTCATCATGCTCGGGAGCGAAGGAAACGGGCTGGGCGCGCCGCTCCTCGAATTGGCCGATGAAAAGGTGACTATTCCCATGAATCGGACAGGAGCGGAATCACTGAACGTGGCGGTCGCGGGAGGGATATTGATGCATAGTCTCGGAAATATCCGGAGCCGGTGATCCTTGTCCCCTCACACCGCCAGGGTAATTCTTCCCCGGCCTTCACGCTTTGATGCATACATCGCATCGTCGGCCCGGCGGAGCAGCGGCCCATTCTCCTCATCGGGGTTCGCTTCCGCAATGCCGATGGAGAGGCTGGTCGTGCCGAATTTGAAGGAGCCATACTGTTTCTGGATACGGTCCGTGACGATGCGCGCCTGCTTCTTATCGGTGTCGGGCAGAATCAGTATGAATTCATCGCCGCCATACCGGTAAGCGGTATCGACATCCCTGCGGATGCACACCTTGATGACATCGGCCAGCGATTTGAGCGTATAGTCGCCCATCTGGTGGCCCTCGGAATCGTTGAGCTGCTTGAAATGATCAACGTCGATCATGACGAGTGTCAACTTACGGCCGGGATTGCGCTTGAGGCGAGCGAGCTCGCGCTTGATCTGCTCGTAAAAATAGCGGGAATTGTAGAGCCCGGTCAGGTTGTCGGTCACCGCCAGCCTGCCCAGGAGCTCATTCTTTTTGAGGAGTTCCATCTCCAGCCGCTTTCGCTCGGTAATATCCTTCGCGGTCACGACGAGGCCGATGATCTGGTTCTTGTCGTTTTTCATTTCGGACATGCTCATGTTGACAAGAATAATACCGCCCGGCTTTGTTTTCAGCGGAATCTCCTCGTTGACAGTTTTTCCGGTAAGAAGCACGCCGTCAAGCACTTTCTGTTTGTCCGATTCGTTGACAAAAAGGATGGTAAGCGGTTTGCCGACGATATCTTCCTGGGTGTAGCCGAATTGCATTTCGGCGCCCTTGTTGAATTTGAGGATAAAACCCTCGGTGTCGACCGTGAAAATGATATCGGTGGAATCCTGAAGAATGCTTTCGAAGTACTTGGCAATATTCTGGAACCGGCCGGTAATCTTCCTGCTTTTTGATACCTTTTCCGAATAATGGCCGACCCTTTTCCGCAACCAGCGGATGAAAAAAACGATCCAGCAGAAATAGAGGGCAAGCAGCAGCGTAATCAGCACGGATGATCTGAACAGGTAGGTCGGAATACAAAGAAGGACCGGCGCTAAGAAAAGGGCGCAACCAATCTGAATGCTCAAGGCGTGCGAAACGATGCCGTCTTCAGGTTTATTTTTCGAGTATGATTTAAATTGCATCTCACGCTCTGGGAAGAGTATCGAACTCCCCGAAATTATATAAAATTCGCAGGGAAAAGGAAAGGATTCTTTTCAAGGAGGCCGGTCGTACTCCTTAAATTCTCAATTCTTCAAAAAACAGGGGGGGTAAGCGTCAGTCTTCTCCGGCTCCAGCAATCTCCGTTGCGGAAAACGACGCCATTCCCGCATTTTCCCAGGACTTCGGTTTCAACCGCCGGAACTGATCGGCAACATGTGCCGCCCCGGGTCAGAATTCACTTGCCCGGAAGAGGGAAAGATTATTATCTTCTATAGGTTCTCTGGTCGGCTTCGATTGGAGAAAAGGGTAGTCATACCCTGGAGCAGCTTCCTTATTACAAGGAGCGGAAGCAATTCTGGCGGCGGGTGCAGCACCATTGAAAGATCGGACCCGGCGTAAGGCCAAAGAGGCCGTAGAGGCACCCTCTGGTCTTTTTTTTTATCGGGATTAAAGGCCGCAGTGGTAGAAATATTGGTTACACGTTGAGAGGAGCTTATGGTTTCCCATAAAAAATTGCAGCAGTGGGTGGATGGAATGGCGGCATTGTGTCAGCCGGATTCGGTGTATTGGTGCGACGGGTCGCAGGCGGAATACGACAGGTTATGCGGAGAAATGGTCAAAGCCGGAATGGCAACCACCCTCAATCCCGGGAAAAAACCCGGAAGCTTCCTTTTTCGCAGCCACCCCTCCGATGTGGCACGTGTTGAAGATCGTACGTTTATTGCTCCAAAAAACAGAGAGGATGCCGGGCCAACCAACCATTGGATGGATCCGGCTGAACTTAAGGCGAAAATGAAAGGGCTGTATGCGGGGTGCATGAAGGGTCGAATCATGTTTGTCATTCCCTTCTCAATGGGACCCATAGGTTCTCCAATATCAAAGATCGGTGTTGAAATCTCCGATTCCCCCTATGTGGTCATCAATATGCGCATCATGACGCGGATCGGCGCCAGGGTGCTCGAAACGCTGGGGGGTGACGGCGAATTCGTTCCATGCCTCCACTCGGTTGGCGCCCCCTTGAAGCCGGGACAAAAAGACTCTTCCTGGCCGTGCACGCCGCAGATCGAAAATAAATACATCAGCCATTTCCCCGAAGAGCGTACCATCTGGTCGTTCGGGTCCGGCTATGGCGGCAATGCCCTGCTCGGTAAAAAATGTTTTGCGCTGCGCATAGCGTCGGTACAGGCGCGGGATGAAGGGTGGCTCGCCGAGCATATGCTCATTCTCGGTATTACGCCGCCGAAGGGGGAGAAGAAGTATATCGCTGCGGCGTTTCCGAGCGCCTGCGGAAAGACCAACCTCGCCATGATGGTGCCGACCGTGCCGGGCTGGAAGGTCGAATGCGTCGGGGATGACATCGCCTGGATGAAATTCGGTTCCGACGGCCGTCTGTACGCTATCAATCCCGAAGCGGGTTTCTTCGGCGTGGCGCCGGGAACCTCCATGCAGTCTAATCCGAATGCGATGCTGACGGTTCAGAAGAACGCGATATTTACCAATGTCGTTCTCACCGAGGATAACGATGTCTGGTGGGAAGGCATCGGCTATGAACCTCCGCCGGGGAGAAAAATCGACTGGACCGGCAACGTCTGGGAACAATCGAGCGGCAAGAACGGTGCACATCCGAATGCGCGGTTTACCGCTCCGGCAATGCAGTGTCCGGCCATGGATCCGGCATGGGAAGATCCCAGGGGGGTTCCCATCAGCGCCTTTCTGGTAGGCGGCAGGCGGCCGACTACCATTCCTCTGGTGCATGAGGCGTTTTCGTGGAATCACGGGGTGTTTCTCGGCTCGATCATGGGTTCGGAAACAACGAGCGCGAATATCGGCGCCGTAGGCTTGGTGCGCCGCGATCCCTTTGCCATGCTGCCGTTCTGCGGCTACCACATGGGCGATTACCTCGCCCACTGGCTTTCGATCGGAACGAAAACCACGCGGGACAAACTGCCGAAATTCTTTTATGTTAACTGGTTCCGGAAGTCGGCGGACGGCAAGTGGCTCTGGCCGGGGTATGGCGACAACTGCCGCGTTCTCAAATGGATCTATGAACGGATTTCGGGGGTCGGGAAGGCGGTGGAGACGCCGATTGGCTACCTGCCCATGCCCGGGGCGATCGACGGGTCCGGCCTTTCCCTTGACCCGGAAAATCTGAAGGAGCTTCTCCGCGTTGATGTAAAAGAATGGCTTCGGGAGGTGGAAGACATCAGACGTTACTATGATGGATTGGGCGCAAAACTGCCCCTTTCGCTTAAGGATGAGGCATCTGCTCTCGAATCCCGGCTCAAACAGCGCCTCTCACAAGGGTAGGAGATCGTTGCATGGCATGGTTCAATAAATCCGAAGTAAAACGCGATACTCGTAAGATGTCGACCGAGGAGATCTGGATACGGTGCCTCGGTTGCCACGCGCATGTTTTCAAACAGGACTACTATAACAATCTTCATGTCTGCCCCAAATGTTCGTGGCATGGGAAATTGACTGCGGCGGAGCGTATCGCCCTCACGGTCGATGCCGGCACGTGGAAGGAGATGGAATCCCCTGATCTGCCCGTCCGATCCGCTTGCATTCGTGGACGGCAAGGGATCGTATGCCGAGAAGGTTGGAGCAGTCGAAAGTCAAAACCGGTCTTAACGAAGCGGTGGTTACCGGCACCGGCGCCATCGGCGGGCTGCCGGTGGTTATCGGCGTTATGGACTTCCGGTTTTTCGGCGGCAGTCTCGGTTCCGGCACCGGTGAAAAGATCCTGCGGGCCGCGAATCATGCGTTCGAGCATTCGCTGCCCTATATTCTTTTTTCCGCATCGGGCGGGGCTCGCATGCATGAGGGAATTCTTTCGCTCATGCAGATGGCGAAAACCTGCGCCGGTATCGCCAGGCTCAACGACAAGAGGGTGCCGTATATCTCGGTAATGACCGATCCCACCACGGGCGGCGTATCCGCATCCTATGCCATGGTTGGCGATGTCAATTTGGCCGAGCCCGGTGCGCTCGTCGGGTTTGCCGGCCGCCGCGTCATTGAAGTAACGATCAAACAGAAGTTGCCGGAAAACTTCCAGACCTCCGAGTTCTTTCTTGAACACGGTTTCATCGACCGGATCGTGCCGCGCAGGGAGATGAAGGAAACGCTCCATCAAATCATCTCGTATTACAATCGATAAAGCAGCGGTCCGGCAGGTCAGTGCATGAGTGATTGGCGTTTTTCCTGTCGTTTCAAACGAGGACGGAAATATCGAAACCTTCATACTTTTCCGGTTCATCGAAACGACCTGCATCGCCCAAGGAGGCGGTAGGATGGAACGAGAACTCGATTTTGAAAAGACCATGGTGGATATAGAAAAAACCCTTGAAAAGCTCCGCTATCGCGACAGCATCGGGAAAAAAGGGCATCAGGAACAGATCGAAACCTTCGAGCGTAAGCTCGACGAGGTGCGCCGGACGGTTTACTCGAACCTGACGCCCTGGCAGACCGTCCAGGTTGCGCGCCACCCGAAACGGCCGGTTCTGCGAGACTATATCGACATGATTTTCAGCGAGTTCGTCGAGTTGCACGGTGACCGGAGGTTCGGCGACGACCGCGCCCTCATCGGCGGGTTTGCCCGTCTGGGCGACACAAAGGTCATGCTTATCGGCCATAACAAGGGTAAAAACGTGGACGAGAATATCCACCGGAACTTCGGCATGTCGCGACCCGAGGGATATCGCAAGGCGTTGCGGCTCATGCTGCTGGCTGAAAAGTACAATTTACCGATTGTCACCTTTATCGATACGGTTGGCGCATTCCCGGGCTTGGATGCCGAAGAGCGCGGACAGCACGAGGCGATAGCGCGTAACCTTACCGAAATGGCGCGGCTGGAGGTTCCCATCATCGCCGTGGTCACCGGGGAAGGTGGCAGCGGCGGCGCACTCGGGATCGGCGTCGGCGACGCCGTGCTTATGCTCCAGAATGCCATTTATTCGGTAATCTCTCCGGAGGGGTGTGCAGGGATTCTCTGGCGCGATGGCTCCTTTGCAGCCCAGGCGGCCGAGGCCATGAAGATCACGGCAAAGTCGCTTCTGGAACTCGGCGTTATCGATGAAATCATTCCGGAACCTCCGGGCGGTGCGCACCGGTTTCCGGTGGAAACGGGCGACCGCATCAAAGTCGCGGTACGTGGTCACCTGGGGCAACTCTCTTCGCTCGCTCCGAAAGCCCTTCTTGATCGGCGCTTCAAGAAATTTTCCGCCATGGGAAAATTCGACGAACAGAAATAGAGGACTATGCTTCCATGAATAAAGAAAAGAACCGGACGGAAGACCAATTGCATAAGATCCCCCTGAGGGTGACTGATACCACGCTGCGTGATGCGCACCAGTCGCTCTGGGCCACGCGCATGCGGACCGACGATATTTTAGGCATCATCGATGTGATCGATTCGGTAGGCTACTACTCGCTCGAGTGCTGGGGCGGGGCGACTTTCGATGTCTGCCTGCGGTTCCTGCGGGAGAACCCCTGGGAGCGGCTGCGCGCTATAAAGTCACGGGCGAGGAATACACCGCTGCAGATGCTCCTGCGCGGCCAGAACTTGGTCGGGTACCGGAATTATGCCGACGATGTGGTCGATCGCTTCGTCGGCCTCGCTAGCGAAAACGGGATCGATATCTTTCGCGTTTTCGATGCGCTGAACGACACGCGCAACCTGGAAGCGGCGGTGCATGCTGTCAAGAAACACGGCGGCCACGTGCAGGGGACCCTGTGCTATACGATTTCGCCGGTGCATACGGTGGAAAAGTTCGTGCAGTATGCGCGGGAACAGGTTGCAATCGGCGTCGACTCCCTCTGTATCAAGGATATGGCCGGTATCCTGTCGCCGATCGCCGCCGAGCGGCTCGTCCGCGCGCTGATCCGCGAGATTGACGATATTCCAATCCAGCTTCATTGCCATCTGTCGAGCGGCATGGCAATCGCCACCTATGTGGAGGGAGTACGGGCCGGGGCGGGCGCCATCGATTGCGCGGTGTCGTCAATGGCGGGTTTCTCTTCCCAGCCGCCGGTGGAAACCCTCGCCACCATCTTCGAGGAGACCAACTATTCGGCGAACCTCGATCTCGAAGCGGTCGAACGGGTCGCGAAATTTTTTACCGGGCTCTCGCCGAAGCGCAAGCAGGGGAGTTCCGCGCTTCCCTACATCGACCCGGAAATCCTGATTCACCAGATTCCGGGCGGCATGATCTCGAACTTCCGTTCGCAGCTCGAGATGCAGAACGCGCTCGACAAGATGCCGCAGGTGCTCGAGGAGGTCGCCGCGGTACGGGAGGACCTCGGGTTTCCGCCGCTGGTCACCCCTACCAGCCAGATTGTCGGCACTCAGGCGGTCATGAACGTCCTTGCCGGTGAGCGCTATAAGATCATTCCCAACGAGGTCAAGGATTATGTCCGCGGTCTTTACGGAAGGTCACCATCGCCCATCCGTCAGGAAATAATCAAGACCATTCTCGGGGACGAACGGCCGATCACTGGCCGCCCGGCTGATCGTCTGGCGGCGATGCTTCCGACCGCGACCGACAACGTCGATCCAAAGCTGATCGAACGCGAGGAGGACATCCTTTCCTACCTGCTCCTGCCGGAACCGGCGGTCGAGTATTTCAAGTGGCGCGCGCTTCCCGAGGAGCAACGTCCGGAGACCCCGTCCGACCTTGAAGTGAAATTGATGAAGCCAGCCGCCGTGGCCCCGCGGCCCAAATCCGCGGCCACAACGCCCTTTGCGGCTGCGGTTGAAACGCTGGTCAACGCGGCGCCGGCGGTCGTGCAGGAATTGCTTCAGAAGATCGACGGCCTGTCGCTCGATGAGGTGGTATTCCGAAAGGGGGATCAGCAGATCGCGGTCCGTGCCGCCGGTTCGCTCCCCTTTGCGGCTGCGCCGATTGCACGTCCTGGCGACGCACGCGCCGGAAATGCCGCTCCGGCCGCCGAAGCGAAACAATCCGCCGCAAGTGTTTCCGCTCCCGAACCGGCATACTCCCGCACGATCAACGCCCCGCTCGTGGGCACGTTCTACCTCTCGCCCGGTCCGGGAAAGCCCGCCTTCATCAGGGAGGGCGATACGGTGAACGCCGGCGCCAAGGTATGCATCGTTGAGGCAATGAAGCTGTTCAACGAGATCACGGCGCCCGTCAAATGCAGGATCGTCAGGATTCTCGCGGCCGACGGCGCGGCGGTGCAGAAGGATACACCGCTGGTGGCGATTGAAGAGATCAGTTGAGTCTGCCGCATTGCCGGGGAGCCCTCATGAAGGATTCCCTCTTTTTAGCTGTTTCATTCCCCGCGATGTGCCCCGTCATTGCTGTTTTCTCATGGCAGGGGAAAGAAAAACATTTCATGCGCGACCATTAAGCCATCATATCACTTTTTCAGCGGTAGTTGGTGGATGCCCTGATCGCTGCCGCACCAGATGTTGCCATTGCTGTCGAGGGCAATTGAAAAGGTATTGTAGAAGGATGGACCTAAACCCGGATAGTTGGTAACCTGATACGTGGCGGTGTCAATTCTTACGACACCGGAATCTCCTTGAGTCGCGACCCAGAGATTACCCGATCGATCGAGGACCGATGCGCATGAATAGTAAAAGAAGACAAAGAACGCTGCTCCGGCGGAATTCACCTTTCCGAGACCGCCGTCAGTAGATACCCATTTGTTACCATGATTATCAAGAGTAATTCCATTACACCCGAATGAGAGGAAATAGGAGGTATCCTTAGTGGTGTCATTTTCATTAAATCTGAACAGCCCGACATCGTTCCCAATCCATTTTATGCCGGCGGAATCAACGGCAATACAATGGATATTATTGGGGTTAAAGCCACCCCAGGAATCTACGGTTCCAAAAGTATTATAATAATTCGTCCAATGCCCGGAAGAGCTTCGCTTGGAAAATCCGGCCGAAGTCCCGAACCATTGATTGCCCTGTTTGTCGATGGTAATGCATTGCACCACGTTATTGCTGTCAACCAAACCGCTATCCACCGTATAGGTTGTCCACGTGGTCCCGTTGAACTTGGCAACGCCCGCTCCCAGAAAGCCGACCCATTTGTTTCCCTGGGAGTCAATGGCGATCGCCTGCACCGAGCTGTTCGGCATTCCATTGGCGGTATTGTATCCGGTCCACGCCGTTTCATTAGAGGTTTTCAAAAGGCTATAGAGGTTTTCATTTCTCGGATCCGACGATCCGAACCATTTTGAACCTCCCGCGTCCACGACGATGGCCACCACATAATCGGGAATGGTATCATTTGAAATATGCAGGTAGTTTATCCATTGCCCGAACGTGACGGGGGCGGTCGGGCTGCTCTTTTTGCTGCACGCCACCATCAATACTCCGGTACAGGCGCATAACATCACCACGGTCTTCCACATACTTTCCCCTCTTTCAAAACAGGTAAGCATAATATAATATATCTTGCCCCTAAAACGTCGTGCCGGTAATTTCTTGGAATCTCCTGAAAATTCGCCGGATTAAAACATGACTTTATTCGAATAGGCGTCATAAAAAAATATCTGGGATTGATAATCTTGAAATAACGAATTAGATATCAATGTCAGCCTGCTTAACGTATATATTTTTAGTGTTATCGCACAAGTTGGCGGGGAAGAGTACCATATAAGGAATTCTGCCGGTGGTATGGATACTATAGACAAAGAGGGAGGAAGTATGCGTTTCATCGGAAGGGCGGGTCTTTCATTACTCCCGCTCATTGTCCTGATGGTTGGAACTCCGGGGTTTTCCGCATGGAACAGTCCGGGGGTAATGAATCCGATAGTTCCCGGATATTTTGCCGATCCCTTCATGGCGTTTGATTCGGCGACCACTACTTTTTACCTTTATTCTACAACCGACGGCGTCTACATTACCTACAGCACCCAGCCGCATGTCGTCTATACGAAGGACTTCGTCCACTGGACCTACCAGGCGCTCTCACTGCCGTCATTCTGGCCGACGACCCAGATGTGGGCGCCATCGATGGTGCGTAATCCGAAGAGCGGCAAGTATTACCTGGTCTATAACATTGGAAGCGCAGTTTATATCGCCTATTCCTCCTCCCCGCTGGGGCCGTGGACCAATGCGGTTGCCGGCAATAATCCATTCTATACATCGGGTCAGTTCTTGGGATCAAAAGATCAGATAGATCCTCAGTTTTTTGTTGATACCACGACAATCTATTTTACCTTTGGCCAGGAAACGGATTGCGGTATCGCAAAGCTCGATTTCGATTCAACGACCTTTCTGGTTACAATCGACGGGGCTGACCCGAGAATGACCAACGGCGTTACCTACAAGTGCAAACAATTGGATGAACAGGGAGGGACGGGTCTTACCAACATGCTCGAAGGCTCCTGCATGTTCAAGAAAGACAGCCTGTATTATATCACTTACTCGAACAGCGCCTGCGAGAACTACAACGTGCAATATTCAGTCGGTCATTCGCCGGTCGGACCGTTTACCTATATTAATGAAAAAATTGTAGCGCGTGACAACACCAACATGATTCTCGGTCCCGGCGGGAATTCGATCGTGCACTACGGCAACAACTGGTATATCTGCTATCACCGGCAGCACTACCAGTATGTCGATGTAAAGCGCCAGACCTGCCTCGACCAGATCACCTTCAAGGGCGATACCATCAGCGCAAACAGCCAGACCACGGCGGGAATTTCGGCGAAGACCGGGGCCATCGAGTCGCTGTATGTCAGCGCCCATGACGCGGCCCAGATCAGCCTCGCCTATGGGAAAACGACAATAGCCTCAAGCGAGAGTAACTACAAGGGCGGTACCGCGACAAATCAGAGTGAAACCTTTCCGGCGATTACCGATTTTTACAAATCTTCCTATGCGGTCGATGAGAATAACGGTACCTACTGGGCGCCCGACACCACGCCCGGCTGGCTGATCGTCGACCTCGGGCAAAATTATACGGTCGGCAGGTGCGAAACGACGTTCGAATACGTTTTCAGGAACTATAAATACCAGATACAGTATCTTGCGGCGGCAGAGGCCGCCGATACCGGGGCGGCGAGAAATTCAACCGCATGGCATATGTACGCCGATCGCTCCGCGAATGCCGACTCGGTATCACCGGAAATCGACACCGGTACGGTTACCGCACGGTACATGAAGATTATCCTGTTCTCGGCGAATCTCCCGACGGTAACCGCTCAGATCACCACCATTCTCCAGACCGATTACGCCAACCGGGTCGGCATCTGGGAGTTCAGGGTATTTGCGCCGACAACGACATCGATTCTGGAGCATAAAAATCCCTCACACCGGATCGCCCATCCCATGGGTGCGCTCTCCTACGAGGTAAAAACGCCGGGTCAGGTAACCATCAGGATGGTTAATGCCGCCGGCCGGACGGTTTTCCGGAGCGCAGGCTTTGCCGCGGCGGGATCTTATGTGGTGAACCCCGGCAGGTTCTCGCTGGTTCGGGGCATATATTTCTGCATGGTGACGGTACCGGGTGCCGATGAGCAATGTGTCGGGAGATTTGTAAAATAGGAGACTTCTAAAAATACCGATTCGGTAGAGAGGCATGGCGGCGTATTTCTACAAATTAAACGAATTACCGTTTGTCCTGAGCTTGTCGAAGGACAATAAAAGCGATTTTTAGAGGTTCCGAATCGGCAAAATTCCAAGAGATCGATCCTAAATCGTCTTTCCCGTTTTTTTCAATTCATATGCCGCCCTGCACAGTGCGGCAAAAAACGGCCTGCCGATGGAATCGTATTCATAGACGTCGTCATTGACGATGCCGTTTGCATTTACGTAGATCGTTGCCGAGAGGAAAAAATCGATTCCCCGCCTGGAATCAGCCAGGTAGGCGCAATCGCTCAGGAAACCATAGGCGCGTCCGGCCACGTTGAATTCCCGCAGAGCGGGTGAAAGGGGGCGGCCGGCGTTGCCGAACAGGAAGAACTTCTTGAAATTGTCCGGATAGGCGGCATAGCGCGGCATGCCGGATTCGCCGGGCAAAAGCCCCATCCCTGTCCGGATAAGCCGGTAATCCTCACCGGCAAGGCGTACCGATTGCTCCGGCGTCAAAGAGTCGGGAAATATAATGGCGATGAGGAACCGGTGCATTTCATCGAGCGACGCATAGTTGAGATGATCCGCCGTAAACGGCTTTGGCCTGAATTCCCCGTTAACGATTGAAGCCGTGCCGAACGCGACCGGCGCAAGCGGATTGGCATCGGGAATCGAAGAAACCGACACCTCCTGCTCGTAGATCGTTTTTCCGGAACCATCGACAAAACGGACCGGGTTGCTCACCCGGTTCTGCCCCGGGGTGCAGCCGGAGGCGGCCAGGCGGTGCAGGAGGCGGATATCGCCGAAGCCGCATTCCAATAACCGCCTGTTCGCATAATCCCTGGTCAGGAATTCCCAGAGACGGTTATAGCCGCCGTTGTCGCTTGCGATAAGCATCCGCATGATGGAGGATGCCGCGGCTACGGGATTCTCCGGTTGCGCCCCGTCGTCGCGGTCATAGGGAATTCCGCAGGGAAGGATATTGACAACCTGCATCGGTGTTCGCGCGGTCAGCCCCGCCGTGGCTAGGGCATTTATTTTTTCAAGCGCGAGCGCCGCAAGGGGCAGCTTGACCAGGCTTGCCGGGTAAAAGTAGCGCAGCCGGTCGACGTTGAACGGGTGATGGCTGAAATGGGGTTTATTCTCCGCATCGCGGTCGATCCGGGTGTAGATGAATTGCAGGTTGTAGCGGTCGGGGTTGTTAATAATAGATCCCCATGCGGAAGGCATTAATGTCTGTAAAATCCAGTTAAGGGGGGGAGGGGGACCGGATTTTGAAACGGATACCATGGCATGAGACCGTTCTTTAGTCCTAGTAATTAGTCCTTCAAGAAATTTGAGGGGCAAAAAATGAATATATAACGTTTGGAGAGGCGAGATAGATAATAATCAGATAATTTCAATTTGGGAAGTGTTATTGGATTTTGCGCCAGCCTGTATATATATAAAAAAAAAAAAAAAAAAAAAAAAAAAAAAAAAAAAAAAAAAAAAAAAAAAAAAAAAAAAAAAAAAAAAAAAAAAAAAAAAAAAAAAAAAAAAAAAAAAAAAAAAACTGCTCAAATCATGCTTTAAAAAGAAAATTTGAGGTACTAATAATAATTATTGCATACCCTTCCGTATAGCCAAGATAAAACTCGAAAAGCCATCCCGCCAATGATAGCCGATGCTGTAGGGCAGCGGCTTGACATTTTTCCCGGACCGGTAGGCGGAATCGAGATCCTTCTGGAATCCGTAGTGAAAATCCTTTACCGGCTTCGTATAACGCCCGTAGAGCGATACCTCCCATTCATCCTGTTTAAAAAACCGGTAAGGAATTCCGGTATCGTCCTCAAGCACCGCTTTCGCCCGCAGACAGACTCCGCGGATGATCGAAAAATCGCCGCCATGCATGCAGTAGGAAGCAGCTTTTGTAAAGGTAATCATATCGGTCATCGCGCCGAGAAAGGTCTGAAACTGAGGCTTGAGGTTCAGAGATTTGTCCTGGATGTCTACCGGGAAGTAGAAGAGCGAATGAATGCTTCCGTCGCCGCCGGCTTTTACATACTGGATTTCAATCCCTGAAATATCCTTTTTACCCGCAATTCCCGTATCGGCGGGGCATTGACCAGCCTGCCCGCGGAGTCGACATGAATTTTTTCGATCGAGACGATGGCGCAGTTGCGGCGTGCCAGGAATATCATGAAGGCGGCAAGGTTCCCCTTCAGATAGGGTGTATGAAATCCTTGCTCATATACGAGGTTATGAAATAATTCCTCTCGAAGATTTCGGCCATGGCCGCGCGGACATCTTCGAGAAAGCCGTTGAAGTGCACTTCGTTCATGTCCGTTGAGGGAATGGAGCCGGCCCCTTCGAGGCTCAGGTAGATGGATTGTTCGCAATCGGGAAAGAATAGATCGGCATTCAGGAAATCGGCCCGCTGAACGGGTAGAAGAGCGTGGCGCCCTTCATTGAAATACCCGCCAGGGCGGATCGCGCCAGACCGACATCGCCAGAAGTCGTTTGTTCAATTTCGCCCAGTTCTCCTCGAATATTTTGCGATGCTGCTGCCAGGCCTTTGTCGAGGTAAGGTTGCTGTAGTGCAGAGGATTGAGCGGCATCATCCCGGCATAGATGCGCGCCTGGTCCGTGAGGCTGGAATCGAACGTTGCCGAACCGAAACCGGGCGTGGGAAGAGCGGGCGTTGCCGCCGCCGAGGATTGCAGCGTATCCATATTGCCGAAGGCGGTCGTAGAAAGGATATACACGGAGCAGCACACTCGCAGAAGAGCGGACATCATTTTGCAGGACTCCTTTGTATGAGATGATAAACGATGATTCCAGCTGCTAAAAGGCCGAAACCAGCCAACGATTCCCTCGGCCGTTCCCCGATGAGATACCCGATCATCCAGAGGTTGAGTCCCAGAAATAGAATCGGCGTCAGCGGAAACCCGGTGGTTTTATAGGCATCCGGCGGTGCAATTTTCCTGATTCGCAGAATGAAAACGCCGATGACGCTCAGGCAGGTGAATAACGCAAGTGTAAAGCCGACAAAGGTCAGGACTTTATCGAAGGTCGAGGTCCAGAGCAGCAGGAGTGCGATTGCAGTCTGCGTGAGAATCGCGATCCATGGGATGCCGCGGGAGTTTTCGCGCGAGAAAAACGAAAGCCGCGGATAATCCTCTCCCATGACCTTGAGAATTCTCGGACCTGCGATGACCATTGAACTGATGGAGGAGACAAGGCACAGCGCGATGAACAGCCCCATTACCCTGCCGCCGACCGGCCCCAGGATATTAACGGCCGCGAGAAGGCCTATTTCCACATGGCCTGCAAGGTCGCCAACCGGCGTGCTGCGCAGAAAAATGTAGTTGAGCAGCACGTAGAGGAGGAGCACGATGCCGGTGCCGGTGAGAATCGATCGCGGAATATTCAGGGAAGGATTTTTTATCTCACTTGCAAGATAGGTCGAGCAGTTCCATCCTGAATAGGAATAGGAAACATATACCAGCGAGACCGCGAAGGCCGGGCTCAAAACAAGAGAAAGGCTTCCCCTTGTCGGGAGCAAATTGAGAGCAACGGGATGCGGGGTAAGAAAAATACCGCAAAGAATAAACGATGCAATAAGGAGCAGTTCAGTGAGGGTGACCGCAAACTGAAATTTTCCGCCGATTCTCAGTTCAAAAAGATGCACTACGGTTATGCACGCGACTACCCCCGTTGCAAGGAGGCATGGCGAAAGAATGGGAAGAGATCCGTAGAAATAATGGCCGAATGCCATGGCCAAAAGCGCTATGGGAGCGGAAAATCCGATTGTTAACGAGACCCATCCGGAAAGAAAACCAACCCGGGGGTGGAAGAGGCGCGTGAGGTAGTGATACTCTCCGCCGGAACGGGGAAGCGACGAACCTAGTTCGGCGTAGCAAAAGCCGCCGCACAGCGCCAGAAGCCCGCCGATGACCCACAGAAGCAACAGGGTAAGCGGCTGCTTGATGTCGGCCGCCTGAAAGCCCAAGCTCGTAAAGACCCCGGCACCAACCATATTGGCAATGACAATCGCAGTGGCGGTTAAAAAACCGATTTTTTTAAACTGGTTCGGTGCGGAGAGCGGCTGAGATGGCGGCATGTAAGGAGTGTGCATCTTTGAATGAAATACAATTATACAGGATGAAAAATTGAAAAAATATATTGCGCCGTGCTCTATGCAGGGCAGTGGGTTTTAGATAATAAAATGAAAGAAAGGAGCCAGAAGCCAGGAGTCAGAATAGAAAACTGAAAACAGGAGTCAGGATGCCCGTAATAACGGTTCGGGGAGGGGAGAGGAACCGCTTTCAACTTCCTTAAAAATTGGAACGTGCAGGGCGACAGCATGATAGTTAAAATTCGATGTGGAATGAATTATATTAAAAAAAGTTTGGATTTTTATTACAAAGTTTATGCCGTAGCACCAAGGGGCTGCAGAAGCGCTTGTGGCCCAAGACGTGGTGCAAAAGAACCGTATGCGGTTCAGCGGGGAAGGGTGACATGTTATGTATACGGCGGTCTATTATGAGCGAAAATCAAGCCCCATCCGAAGGCGTTATGATTCCCTCTTCACCAAAAATGAGGGAGGAGGATACTCAAAAGTATCGAAGCGGAAATCCAGGAGATGGAAAAATAGTACGGTACCTGGGAGTTCAGCTTCAAACACCACCCTGGCAGGATCGCTCCCTGAACCATATCTACTGTGAATGGATCGATAAGTATGCCGCCGATTTCAGGAAATACTGGGAGGGAAAGAAACAGGACAACCAGCAAATCGCGGTAGATCCCCCATGTGAAGTCGTTGAATGCGCGCCGGCCTGCGTTTGATACCGCCGAAGTAAAGCCTTTCTTTTTCATTCCCTTTAACAGTAGGTTATTATCCTTTGTTGTCATGATTTTTTGGGCGACGCCCGACCGGCCGCGGCAGGGCAATCATGGTGGGCGGATCTCTCTTCCTCCCGATGGCGGATTTCAAGTGAAGAGACGCTCTTCGTGATATATTTTAGCGGCGTCGCCGTCGGGCGCGCCGCAGGCACGCAAACGCCCGCATCGGCGAAGTTGAGCGCACCCGGTTCCATCGAGGCGGTTGCGCAATAGTCCGCGAAAACACTCCCGCCGCAGGAGAAACCATGTTCCCTGCTTTTCTTCTATGGGCTGCGCCTTTCCTTGTTATTCCCGTCGCTTTCCTCTTTTGCATCTTTTTTTTCCGTTCCGAAAAGCCCGCTACATCGGTTATGCGGTGTTGCTCGTCGCGGCTTTTTTTCTGGCCGCCGTTCCGGCTCTTCTTTGGTAGCGGGATATTCCCAGATACGATTCTACGTCTTGGCAGTAAATTTCATCCTCGCCGAATTTTTCTGGAATCTGCTTCGATTGAAAAAAAGGCGTTCTTTCTTTGTGTTGTTGGTTATTGTCCTCGGCCTTTTTGGACCGGAGTTCAAGCAATGGATCGTGGGCGGTCCGGCCCATGGACGGGAGTTGTGGTCGGGAAGGTGGCCAGCATCTATCGAACTAAAACGGCTCTTTATTTGCTTAAAGACCGGGAGCTGTTCGAGTCGGGGCATCCCGGTCGTGAACTGATATTATCAAACAGGTCGGTTCCACCCCCTTTGAGCGGAAGATCAGCTGGTATCGAACGCCGCCTGGGTTTAAGGAAACGGATTTCCTTTATGCTTGGAGTACCACGCCGCAGGGCGCCCGTCTCGATTCCTGCATATACCCGGTTCTTCGATCGCCAGATCTGGACAAACAACGGGAGCAGCATTTTAGTCAACAAAACAATTACAAATACAAAAAAGGAAGATTTAAGGGGGAAAGCCCCCGCTTCATCCCGGCCAAAAATCCGGCCGGTATTCCGCTGTTCCCTCTGTGTGGACGGAGAGCATCTATCATAAGAGACCTCTGTGTCATTGCGGGACATTTTAAAAGATATGCGGAAAAGAAAAACTGAGTAAGCGGAAAAGAAAAAGTGGCATACTGGCAGAAAATCAACAACATTTTTTGTCATTTTCTCATAACGGTTTTGGTGTTCCGCAAAAGATTTGATTCCTTATTGTTTAATTATCCTATCGCTTCCCCGCCTCGTTCACCGGTGCGAATGCGGATGCAGTCGGCAAGGTCGAGGACGAATATCTTGCCGTCGCCGATTTTTCCGCTCTGCGCCGCGCTGCGGATCGCCTCGATGGTCTGGTCCAGGTAGCTGTCGTTCACCGCGATTTCGAGCCGGACTTTCTTGATCAGGTTTCCGGCCTCGCGGACGCCCCGGTAGACCTCTGAAATACCCTTCTGTCTTCCGCAGCCGAGTACATTGCTGACGGTTTTCAGGTAAATTTCTTTCGCATCAAGAGCCTTCATGACCGCATCGAGCTTATGGGGCTGGATAATGGCAATGACTAATTTCATAAGTTTCTCCGAGATTGAGTGTTTTCATTACTATCCGATGGTGCCCGCCGCTGTCTTTATTCAAGCAGTGTATAGGCGGACTCGCGATGCTGCGTATGGTCGAGGCCCATGACCTCTTCCTCGTCATTGACACGCAGACCGCAAAGAATGTCGATACCCTTTAGAAGAATATACGTGAGCGCAACCGAGTAGAGAACGACCGCGCCTACCGCCAGCGCTTGCTCCCCGAAGAAGGCGAAATTGCCCGCAATGAGGCCATCGTTGCCCGCGGCATTGATGAATTTCCGGGCAAAGAGCCCGGTTGCCAGCATGCCGACCATTCCCCCGATGCCATGCACGCCGAACGCGTCGAGGCTGTCGTCATAGGTGAATTTCTGCTTGACGAAGACCACCGCTGCATAGCAGAAAAGGGCGGCGAGAACGCCGATGGCCATCGCCGAAGCCACTGAGACATAGCCCGAGGCGGGGGTGATGGTGGCGAGACCGGCCACCGCTCCCGTGGCCCCGCCGAGCACGGTCGGCTTTCCTGCGGAAATCCATTCGATGGCGAGCCAGGTCAGGGCGGCAACCGCGGCCGCGGTATTGGTGACCAGGAATGCGCTTACCGCGATTTCATTCGCGCCGAGCGCGCTGCCCGCATTGAAGCCGAACCAGCCGAACCAGAGCAGCGAGGCGCCGAGGAGAACATAGGTCATGTTGTGCGGCGGAAGCTGCTCTGAAGGGAACCCTTGCCGTTTGCCAAGCATGAGTGCGGCCACAAGGGCCGAGACGCCGCTGGTGATGTGCACCACGGACCCTCCCGCGAAATCGATAACGCCCCGCAGTTTGAGCCACCCTCCGGCCCCCCATACCCAGTGGCAGACCGGATCATAGACGAACGTGGCCCAGAGCAGGCTGAACAGCGCAAAGGAGATGAACTTCATGCGCTCCGCGAAGGCGCCGGTAATAAGCGCCGGAGTAATGACCGCAAACATCATCTGGTAGGCGACATAGAGTTGATGCGGAATGGTCGCGGCATAATCGGGGTTCGGCGCCATGGTGACCCCTTTCAGGCCGATCCATGAGAGGTTGCCGATGAAATGACCGATGTCGGGTCCGAAGGCGAGCGAATAGCCGAAGAGAACCCATTGTACGCTGAGCATGCAGAGGATGAAAAAAGATTGCATCATGGTTGAGAGCACATTTTTTCTTCTGACGAGCCCGCCATAGAAAAAGGCCAGGCCGGGCGTGGTCATAAGCATGACAAGCGCGGCAGAAATGAGAACAAACGCGGTATCGCGAGCCGTTAATCATGAGTGCTTCCCTTTCATAAGGTTGAGAGGAGCGGGATTCTTAGAAGATAATTCCCGCATTGAGAGCAATTAAGTCGGATACGTTTTTGATCGGAAAATTAGCAACAATATTGTATTGAAGCAGGATGAATCAAAAGGTGTTCCAGAGTCAAAACGCTTAAATATAGCAAAAAAAGGCTATACCATATACACAATTGTATTGGCACATGCCCTTTTGATACAATTTTGATTTTAATTATTTATCGAGAAATGTTCCAGTTTTCTGAAATTGATGCAAAATATGGTCTCTTTTTACGATAGACTCTCCTTTGGGGCCGATTTCAGATATTTATAATCGATTTATAATCGTTCATTTTGAGACGATTGTGAAGAGAATTCGTACCGAATTAAACTCTTTATACGGGCATCGATACATTTTTGAAAAGGATTGGAGGCCGAGAGCCCGTGCCTCCCGTGGCATAGTCCTTATCCCTTATCCAATCGCAACCGAACCGGTTTCTCCGGTACGAATCCTGATGCACTCTGCAAGATCGAGAACGAAAATCTTGCCGTCGCCGATCTTCCCGCTTCTCGCTGCCGAAGAGATCGCTTCAAGGGTCGCATCCAGGTAACTCTCGTTGACCGCTATTTCCAGCCGGACTTTCTTAATCAGGTTTCCGGCTTCGCGGACCCCCCGGTAGACCTCCGACTCCCCTTTCTGCCGGCCGCAGCCTAAAACGTTGCTGACGGTTTTCAGGAAGATCTCCCTGCTGTCCAGCGCCTTCAGCACGGCATCGAGCTTGTGCGGTTGAATGATGGCAATAACCAGTTTCATGATCGTTCTCCTCAGTCTGAGAGTGGTGTAGGCGCTTTCCTTGTGTTGTGTATGGTCCAGTGCCCATGCGTCTCCTTCATCGTCGCTGACCCTGAGGCCCATGACGGCTTTGAGAATCGTGAGCAGAATGACGGTCATAGTTACCGCGTACGCAATGGTTGCGAGAACCGCGATCGCCTGAATGCCGAGCTGGGCAGGATTCCCGAAGAAAAGCCCGTTGTTGCCGCCGGCGTTCACTGCCTTGGAGGCGAAGAGCCCTGTTGCCAGCGCACCGATCATTCCGCCGACGCCATGTACCCCGAACGCATCGAGGCTGTCGTCATAGCCGAGCTTCCCTTTGATGATCGTAACCGAGATGAAGCAGCCGGCGCCGACCAACATGCCGATGGCAATCGAGGAGAGGGGGCCGACGAATCCGGATGCCGGGGTTATGGCCACAAGCCCTGCCACCGCACCGGTTGCAACACCGAGGACGGTCGGCTTTCCCGCAACGAGCCACTCGATGACGAGCCAGGTGAGCGCAGCCAGCAGCGGTGGCCGTATTGGTGGCGGTAAACGCCGAGACCGCGAGCTCGTTGGCCGCCAGCGCGCTGCCGGCATTGAATCCGAACCATCCGAACCACAGGAGCGCAGCTCCCATGACCGTGTGGGTCATGTTGTGCGGAGATACCGGAGTATCCGCGGGTAATTCTTGACGCCTGTCCGAGCATGAGGGCGCAGACGAGCGCCGATACCCCCGACGAAATATGCACCACGGTGCCGCCTGCAAAGTCGAGCGCGCCGAGGTTCCGCAGCCAGCCGCCCGCTGCCCCAGACCCAGTGAGCGATGGGATCGTACACGAGCGTTGCCCAGAGGATGCTGAATATGGCGAAGGTGGCGAATTTCATGCGTTCCGCGAAGGCGCCGGTGATGAGCGCCGGCGTGATGACCGCGAACATCATCTGGAACATGCAAAACAGCAGGTGGGGAATCGTTCCGGCATAATCGGCATCCGGCGTCATCCACACCCCGTGCAGGCCGATCCATTGAAGCCCGCCGACGATGTGATGGAAATCCGGACCAAAGGCAAGGCTGTACCCGATCAGGACCCATTGAACGCTTACCATGCACAGCATGAAGAACGACTGCATCATGACCGAGAGGACATTTTTTCTCCTGACAAGGCCCCCGTAGAAGAAGGCCAGGCCGGGCGCCGTCATCAGCATGACGAGCGCCGTCGATGCAAGGACCCACGCGGTATCACCACTGTTGATCATAAGCACTCCCTATTTTAAGGTTTTGAACACAATTTTGTAAAATGATACAACTTTGGTAATAGAATTAATCAAAAGGTGTACCAGGAGGAAATGCCTGAAAACAGCGAAAAACGGCAATGCCATATACATAATTGTATTGGCGTTGCCTATTTGATACAACATTGATTTTTATTTTTTAGCAGGAGTAAGCTCGTATATTGAAAAGGCTAACCGGGGTGAGCCTTTTTGTGCAGGCATTTTGAATTAAATTCGCACTTTCCAAGGCTTAACAGCCCCGTCGTTGGTTCAAACAAGGGCAGGGTCACCGCGTTCGAAGGTGCGGATGCGAATGGCGTCGTCAACCGGGTGAATAAAAATCTTGCCGTCACCGATTTGTCCGGTCGCGGCGGCCTCACGGATCGCCGTGACGATTTTTCCAACATCTTCATCTTTCACGATTAATTCCAACCGCGCCTTTGTCATCAACTCCACCTTGTAGATTTTGCCGCGCACCTGCTCTTCCAGTCCTTTATGCTTTCCATGGCCCTCGATCTCCGAGAGCATAAGGCCCGAGTATCCTACTTTACGCAGCGCCGCGCTCACGTCGTTCACTTTGCTGGTGCGAATGATTGCTTCTACTCTTTTCATTTAGTTCTCCTGGTTGTTGCAGGGACGGATTTCAAACCCGCCCCCTGTTTTTGAGGTGATTAAACGGCGTAAACGCCTTTTTCACCGGTGCGGATGCGCATGGCTTCCTTTGCGTCGAGCACGAAAATCTTGCCGTCGCCGAGTTGACCGCTGTTTAAAACCTCCCGCATGATTTCCATGACTTTTGGAACCTCCCAGTCATTCACGGCGATATCCACGCGAACCTTGGGGATGAAGGAAATTCTCTCGTTAATCGGTTCGACGCCTTCTTCGATGTTCCCTTTCTGCCGGCCGATGCCTTTAACTTTGGTAACGGTCATCCCGAGCAGAAGATCTTCATCTTTCAGCACTTCCGTCAGGATACCCACCTTTTCCGGCCGTATCATGGCCGAAATCATTTTCAGTCCGTAGGTCTTTTGTACCGAGGTAATCACGACGTAAACAAAGCTTAACAACGCCCAACCGCCCGCAATGTAAAAACAGATTTTTGCTTCGTTTTTGGAATCGGCATTGCCGATGGCGTATAAGTAAATGATTGCCACCAGCATGACTACGTTAAAGATCACCCCCAGTCCCGGAATAACGGCATGCTTCAGGAAATTGAAATCAGCGCGCTTTCTGAAGGCCATGATGGTCCATACGCACGTAAGCCCATACAGCACGAAGGTGCCGAAATTGGACGCAAGGGTAATGCCGGTCAAGCCCACTACCGATTGCACGCCGATGGCGGCAATCAGGCTCGAAACGACTACCAGTGCCCAGATGGCGGTATGCGGGGTGGAAAATCCGCTCATGAAGCTTAAGAACTCGGGAACCTCCCGTGCTTCGGCCATGCCGTTGCTGATGCGGACGGCGGTGTTCATGCAGCTTAACGTGGTGCCGATGATGGCGATCGCCACGGTGAGCGCCATGGTAATCATCAGGCCGAAACCCAATCCCGGGACCAGGCTGTTGCCGATAAGTTTTGTTAAATCACCGATCGGAGCGCTGGAATTCCCTGCCAGCCGCCATGGCGGTAACGGTAGCGGCCGTGGCGCCGCTGCCCGTGGTGCCGGTAAGCGTAGTGCCGATCATGGTGCCGGTGGCGAAGTACTCCAGCAGGTAGGCAATCAGACCTTGCACGATCAGGGCGACGATGATTGCTTTCGGAATGTTTTTTTCCGGACTCTTTGTTTCCGCGGCCAGCGAGGTGCAGCTTTCGAACCCGACCAGGATGAGTATGGCGAGGGTCGATTGCACCAGAACGCCGCTGAACGAGTGGAACTTGACGATATCCCAAGCGCCGCTGAAGGACCAGGCGGCGGCGTGCTGAGGATTGTGGACCCGGTACCAGATGGCCAGTCCGCTGAAGATTATCAGCGTGACCCATTGAATGACATTGATCCAGATATTGGTCAGCGTGGAACCGGTTATGCCCCTGTAGGCAATATACCCGGTTATAAAGGCGAACACGGTGCCGATCACCACGAGCTCGGGATTGGAAAGCGTTTTACCGGTGAATTGGGTGTAAATAAATCCGATTAATATGGCCATCATGGCCACCATTACACCGGGATATACCCAATAGAACAGGTGCGCCGCCCATCCCGTGATAAGTTTGGCCATGCGCGCCATGGAGGTCGGCGCCGCCCAGCGCTTATCCTTGGGATTATTGTCAAGAAAGGCTTTTTCAGCGAAATAGGCGCAACTGGCAAATCCTGCTTGCGGGTAAATTTTTGCCAGTTGAGCGTAGGAAAGCGCGGTTAAGAAGGCGACCACGAGGGCCAGCAGAATGCCCGGCCATATATCGGCAGCCACCGAGGCTCCGCTGGGGGCGGTAGCGGAGGCTTGCATTTGATAGGTGATCCACAGGAATGCTCCCGGGGCGATGAGCGCCATGGCGTTCATGCTGGCGCCCATTAATCCCAGGGTGGGCCTTATGCCGGGAACGCTTCGTTCAGCCATGATTGTATCCTCCTCTCAGTCATTCAAAACTCCTTCGTTAGATAGTGGTGCTATTACCACGTTTTAAAGTTGACGTTGAGCTGGGTCGACCATTTCCACTTGCCGTTGATGGCCGCGTCGTTCAGGAACAGCGGACCGGTAAGGATGTTTATGTTTTCATTGAAATTGTAGGCGATGCCGAAGCCGCCGCCGCCGTACGCGTTGTTGCCGGTGGCCAAGTCGCCGCAAACGGTGAGCCGGGTGTAGTAGACACCACCAGCGGAATTCGCCGGAAGAAGGGGCTTGTGCCACGGAGTGTATTACCCTATTGACTCCATCATTGCCTGCTATCGTTTTATCTCCTTCGTAGCCACCGACAAAAGCCTGCCGATGATGGGAATGAGTTCTGCCGATATTCACGTCACGGATATCCTGATCGGTAGCATCGGTTTTCGCGCCAACGTTGAAAATGCCAACGGCCACCGCCGGTTCGCCCTGAAAAAGGCATCCTCGATGAGCGCGAGACTCGTGTTCCCCATCAGGGGAAAGTTCAATGCTCCCATAAAATCGAGTCCGACTTCCATGTTGACCTTGGTGAATGGAAGGATATCCATCATCTCTTCAACATCGGTCGGAAAGGCTGCCGTCGGGTCCGATGTTGCGAGCACTTGGAACTGGAATTGGCCGGGTGAAAGTAATCGTAGATAACGACATGCCCGATGCCGTACCCCACAATGTCCGTGGTCCCGGCGGTCCGGAACTTCGGTGGATGGGGCCGCAAACGTCATGACCGGCAGTCCGATGATAAAAGCAATAAGCGACATGAAACGGGACTTCTTCATAACACCTCCGTTGAGTGATGGTTGTCGGATACAATTCAGTCAGCTACTCAAAAAAACTTACGCAATTGGTATCGTTCAAATCGCGTGCCACCTGAAAAAGAACTATTAGACAGTGATCCGCAGCAATTCGCGCAAATTTAAAAATGGAGGGGTTATGATACACTTTTGAACTATTTTGACGCATGATGCGATACTATTTTCAGGGAGTGTGATGAAAGAAGCGTCATGGGAGCTCGCTGCTTCATCTTACTTATGGGGCTGGACTGCATTGGGGGTTGATTTATTGCAGGAGCTTACCGCATTCTTCACTGAGTTAGGCGATAATCCGGTGACCGGATGAGGTCGATAAGAGGGGAGGTAAGGATAGCTATGTTTGACAGGGCGACAATAGTATTTTTGTCCGGCGGCCATTCCTCGAATAGTGATTCCTGACGGCAAATCCGGGCGGATGGTCCAACTGAGGCCATCGATGGAGGTTAAAACCGAAGATCCCGCGACGATGAAACTGTTTCCATTTCCATGCGATCGCGTTGAATTGATTATATCCCCACGCCCTGAGAGCTGCAATGTCGGATTTAATGCCGTCAGGTGAAGTGTAAACTCCGGTCTTCATGCTGCTCACTCCGATCGCCAACCGAAGTAAAAAGATTTGCGCCGTAAGCGATGGAACTATTTCGATCGGATGCAGTCAAACCAGTGATTGAAAAGCCTAGGACCGTCGTACCGCCATGGGTTGACGTATATGCAACGCCGTTCCCCACGGCCGTAAACTGACTATCTCCCCACGCAATAACCGCAGGAGTTCCCAGACCAATGGCCCCGGCACTCCCGGTGATGCCGTCGGGTGAAACGAACGCATAGGCGGTGTAGGAAATCGCCCTGGTTGTACTGACCGCCACGAATCGATTGCCGCCCCCTGTTAATGCACATAAGCGCAATGACGAGTTTGAAAATCGCATTGTCCAGGTGGCGCCGTCGGTTGCGGTGAAAATACCGCTATCCGTTATTCCAACGAAGTAGTGGAGTCCCATGCTACCGCGATGGGCGGAGAGGAGAGATTGATGTGTGACGGACCCAGGATTTTCCGTCCGGCGAGCTGAACATCGCACCCGCGCCGAACACGATGAATTCGCTATCGGATTGAACAATACCATAACTGACCGTACTCTCGTTAAGAAGAAAGCTGTCCGGCACTCCGCCGTTTTATCGTCCGGTGAGTTACCTGAAGTAGAATCGCCGTTGCTCCTTATGATATTGTTCGTGGTTTTCGTGTATCCGCCGATGATTGCGGCAACCATACAGAGAAACGAAACGGCGAGGAGTTTCTCATTGAATTTTCCCGGTGAGGAGATTTTTCAGGTTCACGGGCCTGTTGATAAAATAATCATATAATATAGATGCTGCAGCAATTGTTATTACAATTCCGACAGCCTGTCCAGCATCGGAAACAGCAGCTTCGGCGATTCCGGCAGCGGGCCTTTATTATTAAGAATCGCATCCGCCAATTGCACGTAGGGACCGCTCTGGCAAGGTCGTCGCCGCAGCTCGTAACCAGCCGCATTACGCTGTCCGCCGTGGTTTCCACATCGAACTGCAGCGCCACGGTGCGGTCGCCGTAAGAAAATGCCTGGTTTGGCGCAGGCGTCGCTTTCGGCAAGCCTGACCGCGCTCTCGGGAAGATCGAACGCGTCGCCGTGCCAGTGGAACGCTTCGAACGTTTTCGACCATCCGTCAAGGAGCGCGGACGTTTCTCCCTCAGGAGTGAGGGTCACCGGAAACCGGCCGATTCATTGCAGTGGTTTTTCCGCACCTCCCCCCGAGCGCGCTTGCGATAAGCTGCGCTCCGAGGCAGACGCCGAGAACCGCCTTCCCTGACCGTATGGCCTGCCTGATGAACTCCTTCTCACCGACGAGCCAGGGATGGCGGTCCTCTTCGTACACGCTCATGTATCCGCCCATCATGACGAGCATATCGAACGAGTCAAGGGAGGGGAGAGGCTCGCCGTTGAAAATCATCGAACCGGTGACCACGTGATGGCGCTCGGGGACCAGGTGAGAATGACCGGATCTTCGAAAGGTTCGTGCTTGGAGGTAGTGAAGACGCATAAGGACTAGAATAATTCCGTTTTTCGATCTACCTGCCATTCGTCTCGATGCAAGCAGGCTGATTATTGAATTGATGGACAAGGAAACTCATGAAAAGTATTTTTTAGTTTAATCTTGTAGGTCTAATGCTTCAAAGCTTTGCTGCGAGTTAGTTCATTATTTTATTACAAAAATTACATCTGTCAATGCAGAATACTCTTGCGGCCTTCCATTGTATCTGAAAACGACTTTTAAATCATCAATATTTTTTGTTCGAAAATTATCCAAATACCTCATTATACTTGGTGTCAATAAATCAAGATTTCTTTTAAGCTTCCAAGAGTTATTAAAATCATCAGTATCAACTAACACTAAAAACAACCTGTTTTCAGAACCAAAGCGCATTTCTCCTTGATTTTCATAAAGCCATTTTGCTAATATTTTTGGATTATCTTTCACTTCCTGAAGAATTGATAGTGTTTCTCTCTTAAGGGTTTCCAGAATGCTTCTGCATTCACGATTGCCCTTATCCTTCATTTTAGCATGTTTGTCAAAAGAGATTCCTTCTGCATTTGCTTGAGCTTTTAAGAAGGTAAGTTCGACAGGGTATCCAAATTCTTTCCGTTTCGCCTTTATATATTCTGCTGGAAGATAGGTAACCTTGAGATCAAAAGGAATGTTTTCGATAAAAAAATCGACATGCTTTATCTGCCCCACAGTTGGCAAAACCGCGCTATGCAATTTGAAAATATGCTCTATCAAAATACTTGACCAGTGGTTATACCAACTATTCAGAACATAACCTTGAACAGCAGTATTAATCTCAGTTTCAAATTTTGAAATAAGATCATCATAAGATTGATAGACTTTGACATAACGACTTACAAGATACTTGTCAAGAGAGTTTTGGTAATCACCACCCCAATCAAAAATCTTCAATTTATAAAGTTCCGATACCAGTTGACCTATATTCATAGAAGCAAGAATGCTGTTATTCTTATCCCTTATATAATTATCAAGCATTCTGTGCGATTTGTCGGGATTTTTTGCAAGCAAATTAAACAGCTCAATAAATTGACCGTTCAACGATGTTTCAGTAAGTGCTATATTGTTGTCCTTAGTAAATTCAATCACCAATTCCTTTCGAATAATTGATTTCACTTTTAGCCATAGAAAGCCAAAATTGTCCGAGCTAAATTCTTCCAGCTTTTCGGTTTCATGCATTTTCTTCCAATAATTGAAGTCTTTCATTATTGAAAACTCCTATTTTTCTGGAAAATGTGAAGACCAATTCGGTATCATTGAAAACGTATCAAATAAAGAATAAATTCCATTTTCAAGTTGTTTCTGATAGACAAGGACATAATCATGCTTCATTGCTCCTTCTCGATTATCCTGTACGACTGACGTAGCAGAATAAACCATTGGAAAGGAACCAATGAACTTTAAAAGCTTAGATTTATCTTCTATACATTTAAGATATTGCCAACTCTCTTCATCACGAGCATTGAAAAAAAGTGCTATAAACCCGCCAAATTTTAATACACGTATATTTTCATTAAAAAACTCTGTCATTTCCAAGTTATATACGCTTTTAGATTTTTTTCGCTCTTTTGCATTAGAAACAACAATTTCCCATCGAAATCTACATTAAAACCTAAAATAGAGTTCCAAAGTTCACTTAATTCAAATAGGGTACACGATCACTATGCGGTGGGTCAGTACAGACTAGAGAAACAGATTCTGATGGAAGCCTACTTAAAGCAATTCTGCAATCTGAATTGATAAGGCAAGCCTGAGAAGATGTTTTCATAAATAATAATGGATCAATATTTATCGTATATCCATTTTGCCTTGATTCTGGAAGTGCTTTCAACAATTTTTCTGCTTTGTTGCGGAAACAATTCCATACATTAATTTCAAAATGAGTTTCAGGTCTCCAAAAGCCGATAACCCAGCTTCCAACTTCTACTTTATTTCCATTATTATTTCTTTTACTACCAGTTCTATTTTTAATAGCAAACACCATCTTTGACATTTGCCCTGAAGCAGATGTCAAAGTGAGAAGAAGAGCACGTTTTAAATGTGACGGGTAAATTGATATTGCATCAATGAGTAAATCGATATTCTTCATTGCTCTACCAGAAAAGATATCGGCTATTGTCATTGTCGCCTAGCATTTATTCGGGAATTAGAAAAAAAACTAAGGTTTCGGAAGTTCCTAGGTTTATAATTTTGGAAAGAAAAAAAGTTGGAAAAATCCTCAGGCGTTGGTAGAGATTCAATACGATTTCTGCCTTTATCCGGTTTGATCCAGATAGAAACAATGTTATCATTCTCCCATAAATAATGAGATGCAATCCTATTTTCAGAGGTTTTATATACCTTATTAATTTCTTTTGAAACTGTATTTTCGATTTCTAATAATGCTTTATAATATTCTTGTGAAGATGGTAGGTCAAGTAAAAAGTGAGAATGTTCGATTGAAAAAGGATTGATATCTATCCCAATAAAACGTCTATTACGCATTAAAGATTCACGGGCAATTAATCCTGAACCAAGGAATGGATCCATAACTATATCATTATCGGTTGTCAGATTTTCTATTAAATAGGATAAGCTCTCCGTGGGTTTTTTCCCCCAATATTTATGAAAGCCAGCTAAGCCCGTATAGGTTTCAGGTGATAAAAAATTCGCTGCACTTGTGGGTGGTACAATTGTTGGGAAAAGGCTTGTTTGAGTCGATTCAATTGGTGCAGTAAATGCCATGTATGAGAGTTCCTTAAAAAGAAGTATTGGGGAAGAAAACTATATTTTTTTAGAAAATACGATTTGCACCTTTTTGAACTGATGATTTTCTTAATCTAAGCGACGGTGAAAGAAACCGCTAAAAATTGCGAGATACTGTCGAATTATTGATAGTAGTAAATATGCGATTATTAAGAAAATGAAGGCTTTTCAGCTTAAAAAAGTGTTTTCGGTCGGAGGCCCTACGCAGACAATTCACAGATAACTACAGACGGAACGCAGAAAAAATGCGGATTTTGAAGCATTTTTGTGCTTAAAACGCTTTTCCCCGCAGTTTCTCCCAAATAATCCTTCAAACTCCAGAATCGCCCTTCCCCCCGCCGGAAACAATACCCTTTTCCGTTGTTTTTAAGTTGCCCCGCCTGCCCCCCTTCATCGAACAAAAGTGGCTATTATCGCCGTGGCAAACGCTTTATTGGACCCGGATCAACCCGGAGAAAACATTCCTTTGCCCCGATCCTTTTGAAGTAGTATATTTTCCACCTTGGCGGCCCGGTCGAAGGGGCCAGGGGTAGCCAAAGCGGTTCATCGAACGGACTGAATATCAGGGAAGCCCTGAGGGATCCGTATACTATTTTTTTAGCACCTGTAGTGATTAGCCATGAATGGTGGGCGGTAGAAAACAATAATGGTAAACCAGGAAATTCCTGAGGTTGTCGTCTATCTCTGCAAAAATTGCCTCCCCGAAAACAGCCGACTGCCGGTCCAATGGACCGAGGCGGGCATGCACGTGCGGGTACGGGAAATTCCCTGCAGCGGAAAAATCGACGCGCAATACCTTCTTCATGCCCTGGAGGGCGGGGTGCAGGGCGTCTGCGTCCTGACCTGCTCGAAGGGCGAATGCACGCTCACGCAAGGCAACTACAGGGCGGAAATCAGGGTGCGCACGGTGCAGCGCCTGCTCGGGGAGATCGGACTCGATCCGCAGCGTGCGGAGGTTATAAACTGTCCCCATGACCCATCGCTCAGTCATATAAAAAGCGCGATAAGCGACTCGGTGCATCGGTTCTCCTATGGCGCCGGGGTACGGGTTTGATACGGTAAAGGTTACCACTATGCCACAAGAGACAACGACGCTGCAGAAGCGGATAGAATCGGGAAAGCCGATTATCATCGCGGAGATCGCTCCTCCGAGAGCGCTTGATGCGGCGCCGATCCGTGCCCTGGCAAAAAAAATCGCCGGGAAGGTCCACGCGCTCGGCGTCAGCGACAATCGGGACAGCATCCGGATGTCGGCCATGGCCGCCGCGTCCATCATTTTTGCCGAAAAGGTCGAGCCGATCCTGCACATGGTGACGCGCGACAGGAACCGGATCGCCCTCCTCTCCGATTGCATCGGCGCGCAGGATTCTGGGCATCCGCAACATTCTCTGCACCAGCGGCACGCACCAGTCGCTCCTGCCGGTCGAGGATGCGAAAAACGTCTTTGATTTCGATGCGACGCTACTGCTGAGGGAACTGGGAAAAAACGCTCTGCTCTCCGCTGGAAACTCCTCTAATGGACAAATCCCGCTCTGTCTGGGCGCGGTCGCCTCGCCGTTCGCCGATCCGATGGAACTCCAGCTCCTCCGGATCGAGCAGAAAATCAAGGCAGGGGCGCAGTTCCTGGTCACTCCTCCGGTATTCGATCTCGACCGTTTCGGGACGTGGTGGAAAGAGGTGAGAGGTCGCGGCCTGCATGAAAAGGCGGCGTTTATCACGGGCATCAAGGTTCTGACCGACGCTTCGACGGCCGGAGAGTATGCGAAAAAACGTCCCCTCCCCATGGTTCCTGATTCAATCATCAACCGTCTGGCTTCAAAACCGGACGTGAGCGCCGTTCGTGCCGAGGGGATCGCCATTGCGACTGAAACCATCGACAAGCTGGCAGGCGTCGATGGAATCAGGGGTTTTGAAATCGTGGGCGACGATGACCTCGATGCCGCGATTGAACTGCTCGATGGTCTGAAATCACAACTGAGGTAGCGACGTGCCGGCAAAATACCACATAACCACGCATCCGGCTCCTCCGCGCTTCAGGCCCGAAGGGAAGCTGGGCATTGTTGACTGGAAAGAAGATTGCTCCAATTGCCATAACTGCGTAAAAAAAAGCTGCATCTACGGGCTGTACCGCGATGAGGCGGACGCGCTTCACGAGGAAATCGGCTACCTCGACTACATTTACCAATGCAAGGGCTGCCTTACCTGCGTTCAGAACTGCACGAAGAATATCCTTACCCGCGTGGCAAACCCGCTTTACGACCGCCTGGGTGACGACTACTTTACTCCCGAAATAATAACGACGACCTGGTACCAGGCCGAGACCGGCGGCGTCCCGGTGTCCGGGTGCGGCTACGGCGGCCCGTTCAGCGGCAGGGGATTCGATTCGATGTGGACCGACATGTCCGAAATCGTACGGCCCACGCGCGACGGGATCCATGGCCGGGAGTATATCAATACCGGCGTGGACATCGGCAGGAAACTGGGCAGGCTCTCGTTTGAGAACATGGACCTTTGCGACACGCCGCCGCCGCGCCTCCAGAGCCCGATGCCGCTTGTTTTCGATATCGTTCCGCGGCAGTGGCGTCACGCTCCGGTGGTTTCGGCAATTGTCAAGGCCGCCGCCGAGCTCGGACTGTTTTCGATCGTGCCGGACGCGCAGCTGCCGCTGAAGCAGGACACCGTGGTGCCGTTTATCGAAAATCCGAAGAATGCCCCGTCCGTTCATGCCGCCGGGGCGCGCATGGTGGCCGTTCCGGATTCAAACGATGTATTCGAAATCATTGGCGCCCTGAAAAAAGAGGCGCCGGAGAGGATCGTAGCAGTCCGCCTGCCCGCGACGAACAATGTGGCGCAGCGCGTCGTGGGGCTGGCGCGCGAAGGGGCGGAGGTCGTCAATCTGGTCTTCGACAGGCATGGCCGGGAAATTACCGGCGAATCGCCGCGTCATATGCGTGACACCCTCAGGGAGGCGCATCAGGGTCTTGTCAAGGAAAGTATCCGTGACCACGTCACGCTGATGGCTTCGGGGGGAATCGGGCTGCCCGAGCATATGGCGAAAGCCATCATCTGCGGCGCCGATCTGGTCGCCATCGATATTCCTCTCGTTATTGCCATGGAATGCCGCCTGTGCGGCGAGTGTGAGCGGGGGGAACGCTGCCCCGTTGATCTGGCGGCTATCGATGAACAATACGCGGTACGCCGTGTGGTCAATCTCATGGGCTCCTGGCACAGCCAACTGCTTGAAATGCTGGGGGCAATGGGAATACGCGAGGCGCGGCGCCTGCGCGGCGAGGTCGGGCGGTGCATGTTTTTCGAGGACCTTGAGCGCGCCGCGTTCGGACGACTTTTCGGAAAAAGGAAGGACATCGGGTAGGGATACTACTTACCATGACGATGACCGTAACTTTGAAAAATCCCCAAGGCGCCGAAGAATTTTCTTCGAACCCGGAATTTGCGGCTGTGGCGAAGGATGTTCGCATCGCGCCGCCGCGATACCGTAATGAGATCGGGAAGTTCAGCATCCATCGCGCATCGACGTGCATCTCCTGCGGAAAATGCGTTGAAATCTGTCGCGCGGGGGTGCATATCCGTCCTGCCGGCTACCGGCAGGTGATCCGTCCGTTTGACTACCGGTGCACAGGTTTTGAATGCGAAAAAAGCGACGACTTCTGCGTGAAAAATTGTCCGGTGCAGGCGCTCTCCTTCGACGAAAGTCCCGTTTTCAAAACTCTTGGCGATTATCGCTGGACCCCCGACCTTCTTTCGAGCAACTGGTTCATGGCCGAAACGGGCAGCAGACCGCCGGCATATCTCGAGAGTGAAATCGGAAATTCCGGCGGCGGGTTTGACCGGTTGCGGTTCGTATTTCCCGAGAAGATTCCCGCCCGGCTTCGCCGCGAGGACATCTCCACCACGCTGCAACTAAACAAAAGGAAAAACGACGCCCGGCCGAAAATAACGATCGATGTTCCCTGGTACGGCGGCGGCATGTCGTTCGGTTCCACGAATATCAGGGCGCAGCTGGGCAAGGTGCGGGCCGCGAAGGCGTGGAACACGTTCAGCTGTACCGGCGAGGGGGGATATCCGGAACGTTTTATTCCGTATAAGGACAACATGATCACGCAGGTCGCCACCGGGCTCTTCGGTGTGCGCGAGGAGACGATCCAGCGCGCGCGCATCGTCGAATTCAAATACGCGCAAGGCGCAAAACCCGGCCTCGGCGGGCACCTGCTCGGCAGCAAAAACACCCCCGCGGTCGCGGCAATGCGCGAGGCCATGGTGGGAACGTCGCTGTTCTCTCCATTCCCCTTCCACAGCGTGTATTCCATCGAAGATCATAAGAAACACCTCGACTGGATATCGCATGTCAATCCAACGGCGCTCCTTTCCGCCAAGGTTTCAACGCCCAACGACGTGGAAATGGTTGCGGTAGGCTCCTATTGCGCGGGCGCGCACATCGTCCATATGGACGGCAGCTACGGCGGCACCGGCGCGGCGCCGAACATCGCCAAGAAAAACATCGCCATGCCGATTGAATACGCCATCGGCAACGTGCATCAGTTCCTCGTGAACGAGGGGGTGCGCGATGAGGTCACGCTCATCGTCTCGGGCGGTATCCGCACTCCCTGGGACATTGCCAAGGCCATCGCCATGGGCGCGGACGGGATTGTTATCGGCACGGCGGAACTGGTTGCGCTCGGGTGCATCCGCTGCGGGTGCTGCGAAAGCGGCCGCGGCTGTCCGCGTGGCATCTGCACCACCGACCCCGAATTGCTCGAACTCCTGACCGTGGAGTGGTGCACGCAGCGGCTTGTCAATCTGCATAACGCCTTCAGGGAATGCCTCATCGATATTCTTCATCGTCTGGGAGTGGAGTCGGCGGCGGCGCTGCGGGGCAGGACCGATCTGCTGATGCATCTGGACTATGAAAACGACGGAAACGTGAAATCATGACCCGAAGCGCGATTCCATCATTCGACTCCGCGGCCGCCCTGATTCGCAGCCGTGAAGGTCTGCGGCCGCGGGGCGAATGGTTCGTCAGGCCCACGGAGGCCGAAGGCGGGTGCGGCGTCACCGGATTCGCCTGTACGATTCCGGTCAGGGGAAAGCACATCTACGAGCCGAGCATCCAGATGCGCAATCGCGGCAACGGCAAGGGAGGCGGCATTGCCGCGTGCGGTCTCGTGCCCGGAGATTTCGGCGTGTCGCGCAAGGTTCTCGAGAACGACTATTGTCTTCAGGTGGCGCTTCTGGACCCGACCGCAAAGGGCGAAGTCGAAAAAGGGTTTATCGAGCCGTATTTTGACATCGACCAGGGCGGCATCATACCGACCGTGAAAGACTTCCGCGATGTGCCGCTTTTGGAGCAGAAACCGCCGGACGTGGCCCGGTACTTCGTGCGGGTCAAATCCGAAACGCTCGGTCGCTTTGCACATGAGAAGAACCTGACGGGCCTTGCGGCGCGGGAGATCGAGGACGAGTTCGTTTACCAGAATTCGAGCGGCCTGAACGCGCATTTTTACGCCTCCCTGGGCGACAAGCGCGCCTTCGTGCTTTCGCACGCGCGCAATCTCATCATCCTCAAGGTGGTCGGGTACGCCGAAGCGGTGGTCCAGTATTACTGCATGGAAAATTCGCGCGCCCACGTATGGATCGCCCACCAGCGCTACCCGACCAGGGGCAGGGTATGGCATCCCGGCGGCTGCCACCCCTTCATCGGCATGCACGAAGCGCTCGTCCATAACGGCGACTTCGCCAACTACTCTTCGGTGTGCGAGTATCTTGCGCAGCGGAACCTTTTTCCGCAATTTCTGACCGACACCGAAGCGTCGATCATGCTCTTCGACCTCATGAACCGGACGTACAAGTATCCCATTGAATACATCATCGAAGCGCTGGCGCCCACCACGGAACTGGATTTCGACCGCCTGCCCACGGAAAAGCAACGTATCTACGGCGAAATCCAGGCCGCTCAGATCCATGCGTCTCCCGACGGCCCGTGGTTTTTCATCATCGCCCGAAACCTCGATAAAAACGGCTTCCAGCTTCTCGGCATCACCGATACGGCCATGCTGCGGCCCCAGGTATTCGCCCTGCAGGAAGGCGACGTATCGATAGGGCTCATCTGTTCGGAGAAACAGGCCATCGACGCGACCCTGGCAAGTTTGGCAAGCGAAGACCCTCGCTTCACCCCCATTGCCGACATGTACTGGAACGCCCGCGGGGGCAGTTCGACCGACGGCGGGGCTTTCCTGCTCAACTTGATGCCCAATAACGGCAATGGAAACGGTGCGGAACCCTCATATACGCTCGGGGTGACCAATAAGTTCGGCGCCCCTGTGTCGACAAAACCGGGGCAGGCACACTGTGATATGTCCATTTCAGTCACCCTGCCGGGAAACACCGGTGCTGAAATTGAGGAGATCGACCGGGCCATGCGTGAAAACGACCCGCAATGCCTGTTCGGCTATGTAAGCAATTCCGTGAAGGAGATGGACTACGGCCGCTTGCGCTGGCTGAGTCGCGAGATCGCTTCGAAAACCGCCGCGGTTGCGCCGGGCTTTGGAATCGAGGCGCTTACCCTCTGCATCGACCGCCGGTATCCGACCGGAAACAAGAAAAGAAGCTCCATCGTCACGATATGGCGTCAGGGGCTCGAACATATTTTCAACAGTCAACCACTTGTCGGGCATGAGGCGAAAACCATCTGCCGCAGGATCACCTGGGACACGCGGGCACTGCTGCGGCCTCCCGAAGACATCGAAAAAACCCTTCTGATCGACGCGCGCGGATTCCAGGCGGAAGGCAGGGAGTGCGACGCCGCCCTGGCCGTGGACGCTTTCCATAGGGGCTGGCGCCATATCATCCATTACAATTCGCGCGGCACGCGCTTCCATGCCGCCGGGTTCGGGCCGGCTACCGACGGTCTCCGCATCGATTGTTACGACAACCCGGGTGATTATCTGGGCTCGGGCATCGACGGGCTTTCGGCATACGTGCACGGCAACGCCCAGGACCAGGTGTGCCAGATTTCCAAACGGGGGAAAGTAGTGGTGTTCGGGGACGTGGGACAAACCTTTTTATACGGCGCCAAGGGCGGAGACATCTTCGTGCTGGGCAACGCGGCCGGCCGCCCGATGATCAACGCCGTGGGGAAGCCCAGGGTGATCATCAACGGGACCGCGCTGGACTTTCTGGCCGAATCGTTCATGGCCGGAGATCCGCTTACCGGCGGCGGATTCGCTATTATCAATGGGTTGCGCGTACTTGACGACGGGATCGTGGTCCCGCTCGATCTGCCGTATCCGGGCAGCAACCTGCTGTCGCTCGCCTCCGGCGGCGCTATTTACGTACGCGACCCGCGTCGGACACTCGTGGCCGAGCAGCTCAACGGCGGGGTATTCTGCAAGATTACCGGCGGCGACTGGAAATTGATCCTGCCATTCCTGCAGGAAAACGAGCGGCTGTTCGGAATTTGCGTCGAGCGCGACCTGCTCACGGTGGACGGGGTTGTGAAACAACCCGCGGAAGTCTACCGCAAGGTCATGCCGAAGGCCCTTGTAAAAAAAGACGACATTGAAGATGAAGAGGTTGGAGAGTAGATGATCGCCGAACCTGCAACGACCATAAAAGGAAAAGAGCTCAGCGGCGCAGTTCTCGTATGCGGGGGCGGCATCGCGGGCATTCAGGCGTCGCTGGACCTGTCCGCCGCGGGTTTTTTCGTCTACCTTGTCGAAGAGAGCCCCACCATCGGCGGCAACATGGCGAGGCTTGACAAGACCTTTCCCACCGGCGATTGCGCGACCTGCATCATTTCGCCCAAGGTGGTTGCCTGCATGCGCGACCTGAACATCGAGGTGATGACCATGGCGGAAGTGGTGAAGCTCGACGGCGAAGCGGGCAACTTTACCGCGACGGTCCGTACCAATCCGCGCAGCGTGGATGCGGACAAATGCACGGGCTGCGGGGATTGCATCGAACAGTGCCCGGTCAGGAACGTTCCCGCGGAGGTAAGCGCTCCGAAAGCGCGCGGAACCATCGGCGCCCGGGAAAAAACGTTTCTCGAAGGTCTGCTCGCGCGGCATGCGGGCGAGCAGGGAGCGCTCATGCCCGTGCTCGAGGCTGTCAACCGGACCTGCGGATACCTGCCGCGGCGGATCCTCGAAGAAGTGGCGATCCGGCTTGAGGTGCCGCTTGCCGCCGCGCTCACGGTAGCCAGTTTCTACGATAAGATGCGCTTTGAACCGTCCGGCCGCCATGTGGTGCAGGTCTGCAACGGCACGAGCTGCCATTCGCAGCATTCGGCCCTCCTGCTCCGCCGCCTTGAAAAAGAGCTCGGCATCCCGGCAGGAGCGACCGACCGGTCCGGGCGATTTACTTTGAGGACCGTGCGCTGTCTGGGCCTGTGCGCCCTTTCTCCGTCGATGCGCATCGACGACGTGAACTTCGGTCGCGTTGCTTTCGACGACATTCCACGGATTCTGGAGCAATTTACATGAGCCGGAAGATAGTGAATGCCGCTGATCTTGTCGTGGTCGAAGCCGCCGGGAGGGCCACGCTGTATCCGGACCGGGTGAAAATCATGATCGGTTCAGCCTCCTGCGGCCTGGCGATGGGCGCCCGGAAAATCGAAGAGACGGTCATCGAGACCCTGTGTGAAATAAAGGCCGATGCGATGGTCACGAGAACCGGCTGCATCGGTTTCTGCGCGCGCGAACCCCTTCTCGATATCGTGACGCCGGACGGCCCGCGGGTGAGCTATGGCGCCATGACCCCGGAAAAAACGCGCGCGTTGCTTCTGGCATATTTTAAAAAACGGGATTTAAAAGCGGATCAGGCGCTCGGACGGTTCTCCGGCGAAGAGTATGTGTCGACAGGGGAAACCCATGCCTATTCCCGTTCCGCGCAGACCGACCCGATTCCCGAATGGTCAACGCTCGATTTTTTCCGCCGCCAGAAGAAGGTGATCCTCAGGAACTGCGGTTCGATTGACCCGATGTCAATTAATGAAAGCATCGCGCGCGGAAGCTACCGGGGCGCGCTCCGGGCGCTTACCGCTATGAAACCCGACGAGGTGCTCGATGCGATAACCGCATCGGGACTCCGGGGCCGGGGAGGGGCCTATTTTCCGACCGGCCGGAAATGGGGATTCGCCCGCAAGGCGAAGGGCGATATCAAATACGTGGTGTGCAATGCCGACGAAGGCGCTCCCGGGTCGTCCATGGACCGGAGCGTACTCGAAGGCGACCCGCACGCGATCATCGAAGGGATGATCATCGGCTCCTATGCAATCGGCGCACGACAGGGGTATGTTTACGTGCGCAGCGAATATCCCCTCGCCATCGGCATTCTGGAACATGCCATCGCCGAGGCGGAAAAAACAGGACTGCTCGGCGACGATATTTTCGGTTCGGGATGGTCGTTCAACCTCAGCGTGCGCCGCGGCGCCGGCGCCTATGTCTGCGGCGAAGAGACCGGCCTCATCGAATCCATCGAGGGCCATGCGGGAGAGCCGCGCGGCCGCCCGCCGTTCCCGGTGAGCGAAGGGCTGTGGGGCAAACCCACGGTCGTTAACAATGTAAAAACCTGGGCCAGCGTCGCGCCGATCCTTACCAGGGGCGCCGACTGGTATGCCGCGATGGGCACGAAAAACACGACCGGCACGACCGTATTTTCGCTCGAAGGTTCGGTGAAAAACCCCGGACTCGTCGAAGTGCCGTTCGGCATTACCCTCCGCGACATGATTTATGAAATCGGCGGCGGCCTGCGCGGCGACAAACCCCTCAAAGCGGTCCAGATCGGCGGCCCGTCGGTCGGCTGCATACCACCGGCAATGCTCGACCTGGCGATCGACTCGGTCGATGTTCCGGGCACATCCGCGAACATGGGAACCGGCGGCATCATCGTGATGGATGACGGTTCGTGCGTGGTTGACATGACCCGTTTTCTCATGGGCTTTTTCGTCGATGAATCGTGCGGCCGGTGCACTCCCTGCCGCGAGGGCACGAAACAGATGTACCGCCTTCTGAACGGAATTTGCGCGGGTAGTGGAAAAACGGAAGATATCGAAAAACTTGAACGGCTGAGCCGGGCCATGAACGAAGCGTCGGTGTGCGGACTCGGCAGTACGGCATCGGGTCCGGTAACCAACGCGCTGCGGCATTTCCGGGAAGAAATCGACCTTCACCTGAGCGGCGGGAAATGCCCTGCCGGCGTTTGCGAAATGAGCATACGGTAATATGGAAACGACGGCGACCGCCCTCCTTCCCGTGACCATTGACGGTCGCGCGACCGCCGTCGCCGCCGGCACGACCATCCTCGCTGCGGCGCGGCAGATGGGCATCGCCATCCCCACGCTCTGCCATTACCGGGGGATCGAACCGCTCGGCGCCTGCCGTGTCTGCATCGTTGAGATCGATTCGCCGCGGGGACCGCGACAGGTCGCTTCGTGCAGCTATCCGGTCGAAAACGGCATGGTGGTCCGCACCGATACGCCGGCGATACGGGACAGCCGCCGCACCATTCTCGAACTTCTCCTCGCCCAGGCTCCGGAGTCGTCCCGGCTCGCCGAATTCGCCGCCGCGCACGGGGTGACTTCCACGCCTTTTGCAAAGAACGCCGGAGGTGTTTGCATTCTCTGCGGCCTGTGCGTGAAAACGTGCAACGATCTCATGGGTCGCGGGGCGATCGGCGTATTCGGACGCGGAGCGGAGCGGGAAATACTGCCGGCATTCCGCGAACGTTCCGACCAGTGTCAGGTGTGCGGCGCGTGCAGCGTCATGTGTCCCACCGGCGCCATCGACCTTACCAAAGTGGCATTGAAACCGGTCAAGCCGCATCTGACCGCCTATAACCAATACCTGCAGGCCCGGCCGAATATCGACATGGCGCACCCCCAGGCGGTGCCGCGGGTGCCCTCCATCGACCGCGCATCGTGCGTGCACTTTACAACCGGGGAGTGCGGCCTGTGCGCTTCCGTGTGCGGCGCCGGGGCCATCGACTACGACCAGAAGGAGGTCATTGCCGACCTTGACGTCGGCGCGGTGCTTCTCACCCCCGGATTCTCGGCCTTCGACGCCACGCGCCGGATCGAATACGCGTCGGCCTGGAACGACGACATTCTTACCAACGTGCAATTCGAACGCATCCTTTCCGCGGCGGGCCCGACGTCGGGCCACGTGCGGCGGCCCTCGGACGGCGCCACGCCGAAGCATATCGCCTTCATCCAGTGCGTTGGTTCGCGCGACGGAAGCCGCGGCAACGACTATTGCTCGTCGGTCTGCTGCATGGCCGCGACCAAGGAGGCCATTCTCGCAAAGCAACACGAACCCGACACGGACGTCACCATCTACTATATGGATATGCGCGCCTACGGAAAGGACTTCGACCGCTATCTCAAGCGCGCCAGGGAGATGGGCGTGTCCTACATCCGCTGCAGGCCCTCCTCGGTGGAGACGACATTCCGGGAGGCGGAATGCTGAACATTTCGTATATGGACGAGGATAACCATTGCATCACCCGGCAGCACGACCTGGTGGTACTGTCGATCGGGCTGGAGCCGAGCGCCAGCCTCAGGGAGCAGGTCGCGCGGTTCGGCATCATGCTCAATCAATGGGGATTCGCGCGGACCGGCGATCTCAGCCCGCTTGAAACGTCCCGGCCAGGGGTTTTTACCGCCGGCGCGCTCCAGGAACCCAAGGACATTCCCGATACCGTTATGCAGGCAAGCGCCGCGGCGGCAAAGGCGATGGAGCTTCTGGCCCCGGCGCGCGGCACGAAGGTCAGGACCAAGATCTACCCTCCCGAGCGCGACATTACCGACGAACCGCCGCGTATCGGCGTGTTCGTCTGCCATTGCGGCAGCAATATCGCCTCGGTGGTCGACGTGGAAGCGGTCGTGCGGCGCACCCGGGAACTACCCTTCGTGGTATTCGCCGACCATAATGTTTACACGTGCGCCGACGATACGCAGGATCGGATGAAGGAAACCATCGTCAAATACCGCCTCAACCGCGTGATCGTCGCCTCCTGCACGCCGCGGACGCATGAGGCAATTTTCCGCGATACGCTCCGGGACGCCGGGCTCAACCCCTACCTTCTTGAAATGGCCAACATTCGCGACCAGTGTTCGTGGGTGCATTCGGGCGAGCCGGACAAGGCCACCGATAAGGCAAAAGACCTCGTCCGCATGACGGTCGGCAGGGTGGCGAGGCTCGAACCGCTCACGGAATCAACCGTGCCGGTCAAGAGCGCGGCGCTCGTGATCGGCGGCGGCATCGGCGGCATGACCGCCGCTCTTTCCATCGCGGAACAGGGATATCCGGTGCATCTTGTCGAAAAAGACGGGGCGCTCGGCGGCATGGCACGCAAACTCTACCGGACGCTCGACGGAGGACCCGTGCAGCCGTATCTCGCGGGCATCATCGACCGCGTGACGGCGCACCCGAAGATCACGCTCCACCTGCAATCGACGGTGAAAAAGGTCGACGGCCACGTCGGCGATTTCACGTCGACCATCGTGACGGGCGATAAAAATATCGAGGTCGAACACGGCGTCGTCATCGTGGCGAGCGGGGCGCAGGAACATACGCCCCGCTCCTTCGGCTATGGTACGAGCGACAAGGTGGTGACGCAGCTTGAGCTTTCCGCGCGGCTCGAGCGGAATGAACTTGAACTGCCGGAAAAAGCCACCATAGTGATGATCCAGTGCGTTGAACAGCGGACGGCCGACCGGCCCTACTGCAGCAGGGTCTGCTGCACGACCGCGGTCATGAACGCTTGTGCATTGACCGAACGCTATCCTCGCGCCCGCATCGTGGTTCTCTATCGCGAGATGCGGACCTACGGATTCCGCGAAGCGGCCTACCGCGATGCGCGCGACAAGGGCGTGCTCTTCGTTCACTACGACGAGCAAAGGCCGCCCGAAGTGACGACCGGGGACCCCTTGACCGTGCGGGTCACGGATCCGGTCATGGGCCGGACGCTCGTCATGAAACCCGATTTACTCGTTCTGGCCCCGCCGATCGTGGCTCGCGACGACCGCAAGGAACTTTCGGAACTGCTGCGCGTCCCGCTCAACGCCGATGGTTTTTTCCTTGAGGCGCATGTAAAGCTGCGGCCGGTCGACTTCGCCAGTGAAGGGCTCTTTCTGTGCGGGACCGCGCACGCGCCGAAATTCATCGGCGAAACGATCTCGCAGGCCAGCGCGGTGGCCGCGCGGGCGGCGTCGATTATTTCCCGTGAAGTCATGCCCGTGGGCGCGGAGACCGCCTGGGTGGACCCGGACAAGTGCATTGCCTGCATGACCTGCGTGCATGTGTGCCCCTACCTGGCGCCGCAGGTCGGCGAAAACAACAAGGCCGAGGTGCAGGCGGCCGTCTGCATGGGCTGCGGAAGCTGTACGGCGGCGTGCCCGGCAAAGGCGATTTCGCTTCACCATTATCTCGATACGCAGGTCCTCGGGGCGATAAACAATCTGCTGAAAAGCCCGTTACGGGAAACGCCGGCGGAAACGACGTACCTCGAACAGGTCGGGATCGCGCAGCCACGGTGGAAAACATAATGGATAAACAACCGGTCCTCCTTGCCTTCTGCTGCCACTATTGCGCCTACGCGGCGGCGGACATGGCCGGTTCCATGCGGTTGCAGTATCCCGCCTCCGTGCGGGTTCTGCGGTTTCCCTGTACGGGCAAGATAGAGGAAAACCACATACTCGCCGCGTTCGAGCTCGGTGTGGACGGCGTGATGGTCGCGGGGTGCCTCGAAGGCGGATGCCATTTTCTCGAGGGCAATCTCCGTGCCCGCAGGAGGGTGGAGCGTGTCAAGCAGTTTCTCGGCGAAATCGGCATTGAGCCGCAGCGGCTGGAAATGTTCAATCTCTCCTCGGCCGAAGGACCGCGTTTCGCGGAAATCGTGAAAGAGATGTGCGCCCGGATCGTCCCCCTGGGGCCGAGCCGGCTGCGCAATGATGATACGAAAATTGAAAAAGGCGTCGTCGCAATCGCCCGGCAGGCCGAAATGACCATCAAAGGGGGTACGAAATGATAGTTGCCGATCGAAAGAAAATTCCTGAAATGCGCGATATGGTCAGGAACCATGAGCGTATCCTTCTCGTGGGATGCGGTACCTGCGTCACGGTGTGTCTTGCCGGCGGCGAACGTGAAGCCGGCATTATCGGCTCCACGCTCCGTATGTCCCTGAAGCTGGCCGGACGGGAGAAGGTCGCGATTCACGAATGCACCATAGAACGCCAGTGCGAAGATGCGTTTATCGATGTGCTGGCGCAGCGCGTTGGCGAATACGATGCGATTCTCTCGCTCGGCTGCGGCGCGGGCGTTCAGGCGCTGGCCGAGCGCTTTCCCGGCAAGGCCGTGTATCCCGGACTCAATACGCAGTTCATGGGAATTCTTGAAAAGCAAGGGGTATGGGCGGAGAAATGCGCCGGGTGCGGCAACTGCCGTCTCGGCCAGTACTTCGGAATTTGTCCGATCACCCGCTGCGCGAAGCGCCAGCTCAACGGCCCGTGCGGCGGCTCCCGCAACGGTAAATGCGAGGTAAGCGAACAGACCGACTGCGCCTGGCAGCTCATCTACGACCGGGCGAAATCGCTGCATACGCTGCCGGCGCTGGAGTCGATTGCCGCCGCGCAGGACTGGTCGACATCGAATGACGGCGGCCCCCGGACGGTCGTGCGCGAGGACCAGTGCATCGCGGGAATGGGACCGAAGGCGTAAACAACCGTACAAGGGCGGCCAACTATGACAAAGAACACTACAGACGTCGTTGTCGTCGAAGATCTCGATTCAGGCTTTCGCGATGAGGTGGCTTCCATGCCGGGCGGAGGCAATATCGCGAAATGTTACGCCTGCGGAACGTGCGCGGCGGGGTGTCCGGTCACGAATATCGACGAGGAGTATAATTGCAGGACCATCATACGCAAGGTGCTTTTCGGCATGCGGGAAGAGGTTCTGAAATCGCCGGCGATCTGGCTGTGCCAGATGTGCTATCGGTGCTACGCCCGGTGCCCCCTGCAGGTCAACTTTACCGATATCATGCGGGCCCTCCGCTTTTTGGCGGTCAGGGACGGGTACGCTTCCGCCGACCTGCTTGCGAAGGAGGACGAATTCGACCGGACGGTGCAGACGGCGCGGCGCGATCTGGTAAAGGGCGCCTTCGAAGGAAACAAACCGGGCGAAAAACAGGCGAAGACCGGTAAGGCGTAAGGTTTCGATCTATGCATAAAAAAGCGATGGTGGTGGGCGGCGGCGTTGCGGGGATCCAGGCGGCACTCGACCTTGCCGATATGGGGGTAGAGACTTTTCTCGTTGAGAAAGGTCCCTCCATCGGCGGCCGCATGGCCCAGCTCGACAAGACCTTCCCGACCAACGACTGCGCGATGTGTATTCTTTCCCCCAAGCTCGTGCAGGCCGGAAGCCATCCGTACGTGCACATCATCACCCACGGAGAAGTGACCGGGATCGAGGGAACGTCTCCTCATTTCAAAGTGAGCGTGCTTATAAAGCCACGCTACGTTGACGAAAGCACGTGCACCGGATGCGGGATCTGCGTCACGAAATGCCCCGTCAAGGTTCCGGATCCGTACAATAAGGGACTCAGCTTGACGAAGGCCATCCGTATCCCTTTTCCCCAGGCGGTGCCCGCGATTGCCGTCATCGATCCCCGCCAGTGCCTGTACCTGACAAAAGGAAGATGCCGCCTGTGCGAAAAGTCCTGCGGGACGAAAGCGATTGATTTCAATCAGAAGGAGAGGCGTGAGACGCTCGAAGTCGGCTCCGTCATCCTTGCATGCGGCACCGCGGAATTCAATCCCAGGCTCAAAGGCGAGTACGGCTACGGTATTTTTCCCAACGTGCTTACCAGCATCGAATACGAACGGATCCTCAGCGCTTCGGGCCCGACGGGAGGGCACATTGCGCGTCCGTCCGATAAAAAAGAACCCCGGAGAATCGCCATTCTCCAGTGCGTGGGATCGCGGGATATCCAGGCCGGCAATGAACACTGTTCGGCCATCTGCTGCATGCAGGCCGCAAAGGACGCGATCATCACGCAGGAGCACCTTCCCGCCGCCGCCACGACGATTTTTTACATGGACATACGGGCCTATGGCAAGGGATTCGACCGTTTTATCGATAAGGCGGAGAACCTGCACAATACCACTTTTGTAAACGGTCGCATCGCTTCGGTGGAAAGCAATCCGGAAACGAACGATCTCGCGGTAACGTATATCACGCAGGACGGCGGGGTTTCCTCCGCCACGTTCGACCTTCTCGTGCTGTCGGTGGGCATCCAGCCGTCGCAGGAATCAATGAACGCGGCGAAGCGTTTGAATGTCGGGCTTGACGGGGCCGGATTCGTCAACGTCGACTCACTCGCGCCCGTCGATACGAACCGGCCCGGCATTTTCGCCTGCGGGAGCGTCAGCGGCCCCAAGGACATTCCGGAATCGGTGATCGAGGCGAGCGGCGCGGCATCGGCGGCGGCATCGGTGCTCGGCGGACTTCCCATCAAGGCCATAATGCTCGACCTTCCGGAACAGCGTGATCTCCGCGGCGAGCCGCCGAGAATCGGCGTCTACGTGTGCCGCTGCGGGATCAACATCGCGTCGGTCGTCGACGTACCGGCCGTGGTCGGCTATGCGGCGACGCTTCCGGGCGTAAAATTTGCGGGCGAGTTGATGTTCTCCTGCGCCCAGGATTCACAGAAAGCGATCAGCGCCGCCATCGAAAAGCACCGGCTGAACCGGCTGGTCGTGGCCGCCTGCACGCCCCGCACGCACGAGCCGCTTTTCCAGAAGACGCTGGAACTTTCGGGAATCAATCCCTACCTGTTCGAGTTCGCCAATATCCGGGAGCACTGTTCGTGGGTCCACCGGCAGGAGCCCGAAAAGGCCACCCGCAAGGCGTGCGACCTCGTTCGCGCCGCGGTAGCCAAGGTAAAACTCGCGACGCCGCTGTATCGGAAAAGCATGAGCGTCAACAAGGACGCGCTGGTCATCGGCGGCGGCCTGGCGGGCATGACGGCCGCTCTTGACCTCGCAGAACAGGGTTTCAACGTCGCCATGCTCGAAAAGCAATCGGAGCTCGGCGGTCATTTCCGGCACGTGCTCTCGACGCTCTCGGGAAGGTTGACGGCTCCGCGGCTTGCCGAGCTTATTGAAAAGGTCGGCGGAAATCCGAGGATAAAAACCTACCTGAACGCGAAAATCGCCCGTCTTTCCGGCTACGTGGGGAATTTTACCACCGAACTCGCGATTCCCGCCGTGACGATCAGGCATGGCGTCGTCATCGTGGCGAGCGGCGCTGACCAGCGCGAGCCGACGGAGTACGGCTACGGCATGGACGGCCGGATCATCACGCAGCGGGATTTCGAAACGATGGTGCATGACGACAATCGGCAATCCGCGATCCGCGATATGAAATCGATTGTCATGATCCAGTGCGTCGGTTCCCGCGACGAAGACCACGATTACTGCAGCCGCGTCTGCTGTTCGAATGCCCTCAAGAACGCGATCTCCTTTAAAACGGCGAATCCGAAGGCCGGGGTGTACGTGCTGTTCCGCGACATCCGCAGCTACGGCCTGCGCGAAAAATATTACCGGAAGGCGCGGGAAATGGGCGTGTTGTTTATCCGTCATGACCGCGACGACAAACCGGAAGTCCGGGTCCATGACGGCAATCTCAGCGTGATGGTCAAGGATGCGATCCTCGGAACGACCCTTGCCGTCAGGCCCAACCTCGTGGTGCTCAGCGCCGGCATCGCCGCGAATCCCGACAACAAGGAGCTGTCGCAGTTTCTCAAGGTGCCGCTCGAATCGGATGGATTTTTCCTTGAAGCCCATGTAAAGTTGCGTCCCGTCGATTTCGCCACCGACGGCGTTTTCGTCTGCGGTCTCGCCCATTACCCGAAAGACATCGGCGAGACGATTGCGCAGGCCCGCGCTGCCGCAGGACGGGCGGCCACCGTGCTTTCAAGAGAAACGCTGGAGTCCGAAGGCAGGATTTCGAACGTCAGACCCGAGTGGTGCAGCGGTTGCGGCGCCTGCGTTGCGGTCTGCGCATATAATGCGATCGAGCTCGATCCACTGAGAAACGTTGCCGTTATCAACGAGACGCTCTGTAAAGGATGCGGCGCCTGCGCCGCGTCGTGCCGGGCCGGCGCCGTGGATCTGAACGGCTTCAGGAACGAGCAGATACTCGGCATGCTGGGTACGATATGATCCGGGCGGGGGACGATGAGCGTCGGGAAGCGGCCATGGCGGAAGCAAGGAACACTGAATTGACTGATTCGAATACCACGGCGGGACCGAAGATCGTTGCCTTCCTGTGCAACTGGTGCTCCTATGCCGGGGCGGACCTCGCGGGGGTGAGCAGGATCCAATATCCCCCCGATGTGCGGGTGATCCGCGTGCCGTGCTCGGGCCGGGTCGATCCGCTTTACATTATCAAGGCGTTGCAGGAAGGGGCCGACGGCGTCCTGGTCGCCGGCTGCCATCCGGGCGATTGCCACTACATCAGCGGCAACCTGGTTGCGCGCAGGAAATTCGCCATGATCAGGAGTTTTCTTGAATATATCGGGATCGAGCCGGAGCGGGTCCAGTTCTCCTGGGTATCGGCGTCCGAAGGGGGCCGGTTTGCCGCTCTGATCGAAAAGGTTGTTGCCGATGTCAAAAAGCTGGAACTGTCGAAAAAGCTGGTCAAGGAAAGCACATCGGCATCGACCGCTCAATGAGAACGGAACAATGAATACCACCGAAAAGAAAATGAGAGAAGCCGCCGCGCGGCTTCTGGCCGGGGAAAGCGTCGATTGCATCATCGGCTTTGAGAACGGTTCGCGGCCGCATACCGCGCGCCCATTCTTCGTGCGTAAAATAACCGACGTCGAAAGGCTGGTATGGAACGAATGGTGTACCGCCAACCTCGCAACCTTTTTGCCGAAGCTGTTCGAGAAACCGCTGAAACTTCGGGAAGATTACAAAGCCCCGCGCATCGGTATAGTGGCGAAAGGGTGTGATGGACGGTCAATTGCGGGACTTGTCAAGGAAAAACAGGTGCCGCGGGAGAATATTACCATCATCGGGATGCCGTGCGGCGGCATGAAAACAACGCCGAAGAACGAAAAAAACGGCGTCGCCGGAGAATTCGCCCGCGCCTGTATCGAATGCGTCAATCCCGCCGTGACGGGGGCCGATATCGCGATCGGGGGCGGGAGCAGGAAGGGTGCGGAAGCCGCGTATTCCCGCGTGAAGGAATTCGAGAAAAAGAGCGTTGCGGAGCGATGGCGGATATTTACCGAAGAGATATCCCGGTGTATCCGCTGCAATGCCTGCCGCGAGGCCTGCCCCAACTGCTATTGCAAAGTATGCTTTGCCGATCAGCGGAGACCTTCGTGGGTTTCGCCCGCGGCGCGGCTGTCGGACGCCATGGTGTATCACCTGGGCCGGATGTTCCATCAGGCGGGCCGCTGCGTCGAGTGCGATGCTTGCGTGAATGCATGCCCCATGGGGATCGATCTGCGGCTGTTCACGCAGAAACTGGCGTCGGACGCCAGGGATCTTTTCGGCTGCGTACCCGGTGTAAGCGGTGAGGAAACCCCGCCGCTCACTGACATTCAAGCAGGACGATGACGAACGTTTCATGACCGATTCTGAGGAGAGATAGCGTGCGACAGGCCGCAATAGACATACCCTCGGTGAAAAAATCTGGTGGCAGCCATGCTCGGGCAGGGCAGGGTTCGCGGTCCGGTGCGTGATGTCAGAACCGGAAACGTCGTGCTGGAAGATCTTACATCGACAAGCGAGCTCATTCTCGATTACGCCAATTTCACGCTGCCGCCGAAACGCGAGTTCTTTCCCCAGTGTGAAGGCATCGCGAGATACGATGCAGGCGCCTTCCGGGAGGAAACAACGAGCGATGAACGGGTCATCCTGTTCGGCATCAGGCCCTGCGACGTACATTCGCTCCGGTATCTCGATAAGGTATTCGTCGATTCGCAGTTTACAGACCCGTATTACCGGAAACGGCGCGACCAGGCTCTCGTCATATCGCTTGCCTGCGAAAAACCTGGGGCTGCATGCTTCTGCTCTTCAGTGGGCGGAGGACCCGCGGCTATTGTGGAAGGCGCCGATGTCATGGCCTTTCATCTGGGCGATTCGCTCATGTTCGAGGCGTTTTCGGAAAAAGGCGAAGATTTTTTAAAAAAGAACGGGGCGTTGCTCCGCGACCCGACGGCCGCGGAACTGCAAAAAAGAAAGCAGCAGGAAGGTTTGCGCACGATGTCTTCCGAACCGCGCATGGACAACGTTTCTCAGGCAATCGGGAAGCATTTCAATTCCCCTCTCTGGGATGCCGTGGCCGAAACCTGCCTTGGCTGCGGCGTGTGCACCTATCTGTGCCCCACCTGTCACTGTTTCGATTTATACGATGAAAAGCATGAGACGGGCGACACGAAAATCCGGGTGCATGACTCGTGCATGTTCGCCTCGTTCACCCGTGAAGCGTCGGGCCACAACCCGCGCCTGAAACGCGGCGAACGGATGCGACAGAGGGTCATGCATAAATTCGTCCATGCACCGGAAAATTTCGGCGCTGTTTTCTGCGTCGGGTGTGGCCGCTGCGTCATGCACTGCCCGACCAATATAGACATACGTGAAACCGTTTCCAGGGCGGCCCCATGAGCGCTCCCGCCGGCAATCCCTATATCGGGGCGCCCGTTCGCATCGATAAGGTCGTGACCGAGAATGACGAGAAAGATCTCAAGACGTTCCGGCTTGTTTTCCACGCCGCGCCGGATGCGGAAAAGTTCAGCCACCGGTGCGGCCAGTTCGCCATGCTTTCCATTCCGGGCGCCGGGGAGATTCCGGTCGGAATCGCCTCCTCCCCGCTCGACCGGGGATATCTGGAGTTTACCGTCAAGAAGTACCCGAACGGCGTCGTGACCGCAGCGCTGCACGATCTGTCCGAAGGCGATACCATCGGCATCCGGGGCCCGCTGGGAAACGGCTTTCCGATGAAGGAACTGGAGGGGAAGAACATCGTCATCATCGGCGGCGGGTTCGCGTTTACCACCCTCCGGGCGACCATCCGGTATGTGCTCAATGACGCTATCCGGCCCCGGTATAAAACCATCACGATCATTTACGGGGCGCGCACTCCCGGCGAATTGCTGTATAAAGGCGAGCTCGATGAGTGGCAGCGGCACGGCGGCGTCGCAACCCACGTTACCGTTGATAAAGGTGATAATGTCTGGAAGGGCCGCGTCGGCCTTGTCCCGCTCGTGCTCACCGAGATCGCGCCGAGTTCGGACAATGCCGTGAGCATCGTCTGCGGCCCGCCGATCATGATGAAATTCACCATGCAGCCGCTTCTGGAGCTCGGGTTCACGCCGGAGACGATCCTGACTTCCCTGGAACGGAAGATGAGTTGCGGAATCGGGAAATGCGGACGGTGCGCCATCGGCGGGAAGTACGTGTGCAAGGACGGTCCGGTATTCTCGTATGCGGAAGTGAAAAGGTTGCCTGAGAGTATTTTCTAACCCAAAGGCAAAAGGGACGCATCATTACAGTTTCGGCTGTAGCAGCCCTTGGCCTGAAACCGCCAAAGCGCGTCTCCGACGCACCCTTTTCAGCGAAAGTGCTGACCTTAATTTGTTTTCGCAGAGGCTTCGTGGGTCCCCGCCAACGGAAGCCTCTTATGAAGTACTTCCACTACGTGCGGGTGACCCGGCTCGGCCATCCAAAAAAAGATTTTTTTATTCCGGCTATTTCATATGACTAAAAGACCATTCAAATTGTATGAGGAGAATATTGTTCACGACATCATTGTATCGACCGGTTTTATCATAGCTGAGTACCTTCGTAAAAATCCGAACGCCGACTCCGATGAAATTTGCGACTTTGTTGAGGAAAACGCCGATGTCATCATCGATGATACCATCTGGCATTTGAAGAATATGGATAAGTCTTATGAAAAAAGCGCCGATTGAACTTCCGCTGCTATTTCACTCATTGGAATTCTTTGGAAGGTGTGGAGAAATTCAAAGCTGGAAATCATTAATATAGGAAAGCCAGCCTTCAGTTCCTCAGAAGGTAACCAGAAGGTAACCAGACAATGTTGTTTGCCGCTATGTAATACCCTACTACTATATTCAGATAAGTTCAATTTCTTTAGAAAGATATTTTTTCCTCTTGTGGTTTAAATCTCCACGGGGAAGGGCAAATGGAGGACTCGCCTAAGAGTGCGATATATGAAGGTAGCCGATCCGTGCCTTCCGGTATTTCAATGAGACCGGGTATTCTGAAGCTTATACATCAATTCCTGCTTCAAACCTATCCGGTTAAAGACGTATGGCAATTCTGGAATCATAATCTGACTGATTCGGGGAACAACTCGCGTGATTCACGAGTTTCTATTAATGCAATCTTGTATTCTGATAAGTTTGTCCGGGTTGATTATGTCATGAAGGTTTTAGCGGCATTCGAATTATTTCTGACGAATCAGGGAAAGGGTTCCAATGATTTTGCCAGGAAAATTTATTCAACCCAGGCAAATATCGGGTTCACCAATTTTGGGAAAGCCTTTCGTACATGGGTACTCCCATTGATGGAAAAAAATTCGCAGAAAGTTGATATAAGGGATAAGATTCTTGATTTGAACGATACAACGTGGAAGCTTATCTGCCGGAATTTTTACTTTGAAACAGTTAAAAAAACAAAGAAGGGCAATACATTCAACGTAGTGTTTCTTTTCGCACTTAAAACCCGTCATGACCTGATTTCGCCGCCATTTAACTGCGAACAATGGATTGGTGAAAGAGTGAAAACGCTGCCGCTCATGTTCGGGCTCCCTGAATATGAACAATTTCAAATCATCAGTGATGTACGGAATATAGACGAAATAATACCCGGTGCATCAATCATAACTGAAAATGACTTTTTACCGATTAGGGCGGTCAAAGGGAAGAAATATTCATTTCGGGAATTTATCAGCCATAGGGGAATTACAATTCCGCATTTGGATGCCAGGTCCCTTCGCGCGGAAGTGGTTGAAGTTCTCGATGATTACTATTGCCCGACAAGAAAACGGATAGTTCTTCATAAGAGATGCATTTACGGGGCTCCCGTCTATCTGTTCCAAGTTGTTTATACCGAATCAAAATTGCTGAGTCCATGGGAGTCCGTCCCTCACACTTTGAAAATAATGGAACGGGAGAAGAGATTAGAGAATCGTCTGAAAGTAAAACATGAAGAATTTTTAAAGCAGGGAGACTCAAAATGCGCATTCCTCTATAGTAAGCAATCGGATAGTATGTTCCTCAATAGGAAATATTTGACCAGAAATGTTCCCGCAAAAATCTTTAGAAAGATCATCCTGCAATATCTGCAGGATGGAACCACGGAGTTTCAGCGACGCTGGCTGCTCGACGATGCCGAAATCGTTCAAGACCGCGCCAATCCGAATCTGGAAAGACGTTTTGAACTATTGGTCGCGGCTTTAAAGCGCAAATGCCCCGGTTGCTGTTGTTTTACTCGGCCATCAAAGGGAATCATTGCATTTGTTCCGAAGGGGAAAATTACCCTTGATGATCGGTGATAAAAAATAAAAGCTTTTGATCTGCACGTTATGAGGTTATGGTATCAAAATCAGGAAAAACCGGGAGACGCCTTTTTTAGATATCAGACTCGCACATATTGAGTTTGAATCCCAAGGCAGGTTATTTTCTTCGGAAATCCGGGAAAAAATCAAGGTCACTCGGTTTCGCTCTCATCGTAAGCTCCATGAGAATACCCGTTTTTCCTTTGCTCAGCGGCTGTCATTATTGTCCGAGGAACACCGGCTGTTCGAGGGAAGCCTCATCGATTTTAAAGTCAATTATATACTTTCCGAACGGCAAGTTCATTCCGCGTGGTCGGATACTTTGGGTATAAGCTCCCGCTACTTGTTCTCGATCGAACAACACGCTGACCAGCCGTCCTTGGAAATCGAAAAGCTTCATGGAAACATGGCCGGAGGTGGCAAGCTTATAATTCGCCAGGGAACCGAAGATCCGGACCGTCTCCTGGTTCTGTGATGGGGATGCAATAGTTACAACTCCGGCTGCCACGGAGGGGGAGGTAATTATCGTGCCATCAGTGCCAACCGCGACAAAAAGGTTGTTCCCCCACGCAATGCTATAAAGCCACTGGGTGGTCGGGGATATTCTGCCGGTCCATGCAATTCCTGTTGGAGAGGTGAGGACCGGACCAAAGATTCCGGCGCCCTCATGGCCAACTATGACGAACTGGTTTGCCGACCACACAATGTCGGAAAGCAAACCCATTGTTCCGGAGATCTGGCTGGTCCATGTCGCCCCGTCAGGTGAAGTAAGAATAGTGCCGCTGTCGCCGACCGCCGCGAAGACGCTACCGTTCCACGTCACCGCATTAAGCATGTGCGATGTCGCACTCGTCGTTTGGGTGGTCCACGTGATGCCATTTGTAGATGTAAAGATCGATGGGGTGATGTAACCGCCCACCGCCACATAGGTTGCGGGTTGACCGCCGTATGCTATACCCAGAAGGTCGCAGGTGCATGGGGAGACATGATTGGTCCAGGAGGTCCCATTGGGCGAGGTTACAATAGTGCTGTTACCGCCGACAACGATGAACTGATTGTTTGCCCATATCACGGCATGAAGCCAGTTCGTGGTACCGCTGGTCTGAAGCGTCCACGAGGTTCCATCGGGCGAGGAAAGAATGACGCCCGAATCGGCTACCGCGACGAACCGGTTATTGCCCCAAGCAATGGAATAGAGTTCTCTGTCGGTTCCGGATGTTTGCTTCGTCCAGGAGCTTCCGTTGGGTGAAGTGAGAATCGTGCCGGAGTCGCCTACCGCAACGTATTCGCCGTCGCCATAGACGATCCCACGGAGCTCGGCACTCGTGCATGAATTAAAGGCGACTGTCGTCCATGTCGTTTGCGCCAACAACGCTGAGGCCGTTATACCGACCAGAAGGAGTGCATGCATTATAAACCCCTGCGATACTGGATTTGGATTGTTGCAATACTTTAGATTATCCATACCGTCCCTCCCATTGCTGATACAATCGATTTCCCTCACATTTTTTTGCCTTTAATCTCTTGGGTCTAATTCCTCGAAGCTCTGCTTCGGGGTAGTTCCTTTAATCTCTTCGTATTGAGGATATGTCATTCATGAACAGAATAATATTCACTTACTAATGTAATTCTCTTGCCTCTAATAAACTCTTTGTATATCAACAGCAAAATTTGTACCCTTTATCGGGATATATCAGGTAAATAACTTAATACGGTGATTTTTATAAGAATAAATTCATCGAGGCAGGATGCCGGTTGGCGACACATCTCACCAGAATTTTCTCGAAATGAGGAAAACGAAAATGAATATTGAAAAAAACCTCCTCAGCCACTCATTGCTATTGATATAACAATATTTATCAAAAGAGCCGGTTTTACCGGTTCTTTTTTGTTTCTTTCCGGAAACATATATCGTATCGTGCAGACTATCTTTTAGATATAACGCGAATCAGTGAACTGATAGCGGATGTTCTTATTGAGATGAAATAAACACTAAAAAAACTTACTGTAAACGCCCATCCTTTTTATGTGAGTAACTTACTTATTTGCGAATTTTCTCAAACTCCCTTCACAACCTCCTCAAGTGCATCCTCCTGCCCGATAAAAAGCGCATGCCCGCCTGCATATTCTGCAAATCGCCCCCCCGCGTCTTCGGCAAAGCGCAAACCCGCCTGAAAAGGAACGATCTTATCCGACCGGCCGTGCAGGAAAAGCGAGGGACAGGAAAGCGGCGTTGCCGGCAGCACGGTTGCTTGTTCGAGGAAGTATAGCCCATCCACGAGAGCGGGATTCTTTTTGTCATTATCAATAAAACCATTTCGGGCGGGAATGCCGCACCGGGCATAAAATTTTGTCAAAACGGCTGCCGGATCGACCGCGAGCCTCTCCCGCATGACGCGAAGAATGGAAGATTTTTGACCAAAGGGGAAACCCGGTTTCCGGCAGAACGACGGGGTTGCGGCGAGGAATACTGCCGCACGGGGGTGCAGTCGCTTTGCCGCCGCGTACGCCAAAAGTGAGCCGGTTGACCAGCCCGCGCACCCGAAAGGACGATTGCCGGCGAGCTCACTTGTATATTCGGCAACGAACGTCTCCCAATCGGGACGGAGTATGCGGTTCTTTACGAGCATGGGCATGAGGCCGGAGAGGTCGATGAGTTCGGCCTGTTTGCCGAACAGGGGAGCGAGTACCGTCGGCGGAGTCGCCCATCCGCCGAAGACAATCCAGCGGTCAACCACGGCCTGACTTCCATTCAGTCAAAGCAGCGATAACGGTGGCCTCCTGCTCCGCTGTAAAACCACAATGGAGCGAGAAGCGGATCCTCGCCGTGTGGGGCGGCACCGTGGGAGGACGCACGGCCGGGGCGTCAATGCCTCGCGCTGCAAGAAACGCCGAAAGTTCGAGTGCCTCGGCATCATCGACTATTCGGCAGGGCACGATCTGGGTGGTTGAGTCGAGGGTATCAAAGCCTATGTCGTGCAGCTTTTCGCGAAAAGATGCGGCTTTCGAAAGAAGTTCGATGCCAAGATGCGGGTTGGCGCGGAGATAACGGACCGCCGCGAGATCGAAGGCAATGACCGACGCAGGCAGCCCGGTGGAATAGATCAGGCTTCGCGCGTGATTGACAAGAAATTCGCGCATGTGCGCGCTTCCGGCGAAAAAGCCGCCGAAACCCGCGACCGCCTTGGAAAGTGTTCCCATGCAAACGTCGATGGCCCGTGCAACGCCTGCCTCTTCGGCAAGTCCGCTTCCGTGCATGCCGAGAATTCCCGCGGCATGCGCCTCGTCCACCATAACGCAGGCATCGTACCTTTCGGCGAGATCGACGATGGCGGCAAGCGGCGCGCGGTCGCCGTCCATGCTGAACACGGCATCGGTCACGATGATTTTTTCCGGAACGTCCGAAACTGCAAGCCGAGAAGCCAGATCGGCGATGTCGCAATGGCGGTACCGCTGCATTTTCGCTCCCGAAAGCCGGATGCCGTCGATGATAGAGGCGTGGTTAAGCCGGTCACAGAAAACAACGGTGTTTCTTGTGCAGAGCGCTTGCAGGATGCCGACATTTGCCGCATAGCCGGAGTTGAACAGGAGCGCGGCCTCGGTTTGTTTCCATTGCGCAAGTTCGGTTTCGAGCACCGCGGCAAGGGGCGAAGTTTCACGGATGAGCCGGGAAGCGAGGTTGCCGTGCACAATCCCTGCCGCGAGACGCCGCGCCTCTTCCGCTACGGCCGCATTTTCGTGGAGCGCGCAGTAGCTGTTGGTCGCAAGGTCAATCCGCCCGCCTGCCGTAGCGGGCAAGCGGCCCGGGAATGACGCGCAAGAGATGCTGCTCGCGCCGCATCGCCAGATCGCGTGAAAGCCGGTCAATGAGCGGGCGCGGCACTGAGCGTTTCCTTCAGCGAACAATGCAGGATCGAGAACATTTCGTCGATCTGCTCTTCGGTAATGATGAATGCTGGAAAGAAATAGAGCACATCGCCGAGCGGCCGGATCAGGAGTCCATGCCGCAGCGCTGCCTGCGCAACGGAAAAACCGAAACGAGTTTGGGAGGAGAATTGTTCTTTTGTTGCACGGTTCTTCACGAGCTCGATGGCTCCGATGAGGCCGATGGACCGGATGTCGCCGACCACCGCATAGTCGCGGAAGGCTTCGAGCCCCCTGCGGAAACAGGCGGTGATGGTGTCAAGCGATGCAGGGATGCGGTGTTGCATTATAAGTTCCATGGTGGCGCAGGCCGCGCTCGCCGCAATCGGGTTGCCTGTGAAGGAGTGGCCGTGATAGAGGATTCGCCCGGAACCAGGCTCTCCCTTGAACTCCTCGAAAATGCGCTCCCTGACCGCGGTGATCCCCATGGGCGCAAACCCGCCGGTCAGCCCCTTGGCAAGGCACATGATATCCGGGGTCGCTTCGGCGTACTCGCAGGCGAAGAGTTTGCCGGTGCGGCCGAATCCGGTGGCGATCTCGTCGGCGATGGTGAGTACGCCGTGGGTTTCACAGAGGGTGAAGATCCTTTTCAGCACCTTGGCAGGATAGACCCGCATGCCGGCCGCGCCCTGCAGCATTGGCTCAAAGATACAGCCCGCGATCCTGTCGCCGCGCTCTTCCAAAAGTTCGGAAAGCGAGTCCATGCATTCCGCGTTACACGTCGCCGCATCTTTACCCGCGGGACAGCGGTAGCAGTAGGGCGAATCGACCGAATGGTGCTTCCTGAACCGTTCGTGGAACAGGGTGTGGTAGACCGGAATCGAGCTTACCGACATGGCGCCAAGGGTGTCACCGTGGTAACCGCTGCCGAGGCCGACAAACTCGGACCGGCTGCTGCCGCGCAGGGCATGGTACTGCAGGGCGATTTTAAGGGCAACCTCGACCGCGGTTGAGCCGTCATCCGAAAAGAAGATACGCGTCAACTCCTTCGGCAGGAGGCCGGCGAGAAGGCCGGTCAGGCGCATGGTCGGCCCGCTGACAAACCCTGCCATGAGTATATGGTCGAGACGGGCAACCTGCTCCCGCACGGCGGCGACGATGTGCGGATGGCAATGACCGAAACTGCTTACCCACCATGAACCTACCGCGTCAAGAATCCGCCGGCCCGCGCGGTCGTAGACATAAAGACCTTCGCCGCATTCGATGATCACGGGCGGATAATCACGCATGTCGCCATGGAACGTGAACGGCATCCATAGTCGGTCAAAGTCGCTTGAACAAGGCATCGCAAAACTCCCTTACACGGTCATCGCACACGGCGTCATACTTGACCTCAAGAAATTCCGCCGTAAGGATATGATCGCGAATAACGCGAACGATATCATGGTAAATGTAATTCTCCGGCATGGCGCGGACATTGTCGAGCACTATGCCCGCGGTCTCGATGTTTCTCCGGGTAAGCGCCTCGATGGTGAGGAGCGTATGGTTCAGGGTCCCTACGCGCGGTTCGGTAACCACGACCACCGGCAGCCGCAGGTGCTGCATGAGGTCGGCCATAGTAGTGGTTGCGGAGAGCGGGGCCAAAACTCCGCCCGCGCCTTCGACGATCGTTATTGATTTTCGGTCGGCAACCCGGTTGAACGTTTCTCTGATATGGTCGATCGATATCGTCACTCCGGCGCACGAGGCGGCGAGGTGGGGGGAGCAGGCAGGCTCAAACCGGTAGGGCACGCTGTCGCCGGGCTCCTGATCGGCGATTTTCCCGCATGACAATACGTAGTCAAGGTCAGGGGCCGAAAGAACCCCGGATGCATCCCGTGTACAACCGGTCTGAACCGGTTTCAGATAATGTACGGTATGCAAACAGGCGAATCCCTCGGCAAGGAGGCGGCTGACATAGGTTTTGCCGACATCGGTGTCGGTGCCGGTGATGAAACAGCGCTCGGCCATGGCCGTTTTTCATGACGCATTTCCTCTTCTGCAAACGCCGACGAGCGCGCAGTAGGTGAGGGGAACGCCCTCGTTTGTTCGGAATCGCTCCTCATAGGTCTGACAGAAATCTTCGATATTCTTTCGTGTCAGTGTTTTCCCGGCCGCAGCCGTTCCCCCGATGGCATTGATGCCTTTAAGATGCGTTGTAGCGTCGGCCGCATATACCGTACGGGTGATCGATTCATAGGTTATCCGCTCAAAGCCGGCGGCATGAAGGAGGTTTTCGAAGGCTGCAGGGTCGGGACACCTCACTGAAGCGGGAAGGCCGAAGGCTGCACGGGTGGCAAACAATTCGACAAAAGCCCCTTCCACGAACACGGAAAAAACGAGGAACCCTTCGGGTTTCAGTATGCCTTCAATCTCCTTGAGCGCGATTAATGGATTATCGAGCCATTGGAAGACCGATGCGACAATCGCGCCATTGAACGATTGTGGTTTGAAAGGCATCCGCTCCATATCGGCAGCAACGCGATTGAGTAATTGGATACGCCTCTTTCTATCGGTTGCAAGGGTTGCTGCGGCCATATCCATGCCTAGGATCCGGCTTTTGATTCCAACCGCCCGGCAGCGGTCGGCCAAAAGTCCGATGCCGCACCCCACATCAAGCAACTTCCGGTCGGCTCCGAAGTTGCCGCCTTCGCAAGCAGCGACAAGGTCGACCACTCGGCCGATCAGGTCGGATTGGACGGTAGCATACTGCCGGTAGGTTGCGGCCTTTCGTCCGAACGCGAGTGCGATTCGCCGCTTTGAGGGAATTTTAACTTGAATTTTTGTTGCGGGTGGATTATTACCCCGGCCTTCGAAGGTAGCGCCATTGGCTGAAAAATACTTCTGATCAAAAGATTTGGACCAGATCGTAATAATTCACGTCAAAGCTGCTTTCCATGCCGTAGTGCACCTTTTCCCGTTTTAGAAGGGCGATACTAGTTAAAAAATGATTCACTGTTTTGCCTTTTTGCATTTATGCCAAGTATTTTTCAATCCCAAATGAGAACATATCCGAACAATACTATTGTTTTTCATTTCTATCTTTTCTCTCTATGGGCAGATTGCCCGACCGGTCAACGATCTCTTTTCTTCCACCGAGACGCTTCTTGCCCGGCAGGAGTACGGCTCGGCCAGGGCTATGGTTGTCCGGCGGCTTGCAGAGGCGCCCGGCGATGATGAAGCACTCTATCTGCGGGTTGAGGTGGAGCAGACCGTGCTGCTGGATTACGAGTCCTACCTTGCCGACGGCAACAGGTTTCTCCTGCTCGCGGACAGCGCACGCAAGGTTTTGCAGGTCCGGTTCGCCTCACTGCGGGGAGCGGATTCGCTGCGCTGCCTCTATTTTCTTGCCGGCCTCGAAGGAGGGATCGCGATTTACTATGGCAAGACAGGGAATTGGGTAGGCGCGGTGGAAAACGCCGCATGCTCTGCATCCGGGTTTAAAATGGTGATGAAACGCGATTCAACCATGTACGGGGCGCTCCTCGGGCTCGGCATTTACCACTATTACCTCGGCCGGAGCTTCGGCTGGCTGCCCTTTATCAATGCTGGGAGCGAGGAGGCCGGATTCCGGGAGATCGAACGGGCCGCACGATTGCCGTTCCCGTACGATTTTCCCGCCAAGAATTCACTCTGCTGGATACTGATCGACCGAAAGCAGTACGGACGCGCCGATTCCCTGGCGCTGACGGCGTTTGCCGAGGCGCCCCAGAGCACCTTCTTTCTGCAGATACGCAGCCTCGCATTGTATCGGGAAGGCCGATATGCCGAGGCAATTGCGCTGGGAGAAAGACTCGCGACGATCTCCGCGGCGCGCAGCCCGGTGAACTGGTCGGATCTCGTGCTGTCGTATTATGTACTGAGCGGAAGCTACGACGCGCTCGGCAGGGGCCGCGAAGCAAGGAATGCGGCGACGTATATCTCGAGTGTGGCGATGCCGGTTGAATACCGGAAGATGCCGCATATCAAAAGGAATATGAAAAAAATAGGGGAGATATTAAAAAAGTATGGCGAGGGACAGTAAAAGAACATCTGACCCTGGATTATACGGATTAGTGGGCGGGTCACCAAAATAGAAAAACACTTTAAATGTTAAAAAAATCAATAATAATCATAGTGTCGGGAATCTCTCTTATCATGGGTGAGTCCCGCTCCACCTTCTACCTCCTCCCTTCTCCGTCCTCCTTCACCATTTACAACGAGTACGAACAATCGCTTTCACGGGAGGAACTTACGCATTTCGTGTCCTGCACTCCGCTTCAACTAATGGCCATGGACGTGCTGCTTGGCGACGGGATCAGCCATGCTGCGAAGTTTCGGTTCGGCAATGAGGATTTTTTCCTGCTAAAGGACGCTTCGGGCCGTTTTGTGGGGGAAGGCGGGAAAAACGAGCCGCTTGTCATCGGCGGCTGCGAAACGCTCGGCGATACCGTCGAGGTGATGAGGGGCGGGGTCCTTACCGTTGTCCCCCAGTACGGTCCGGTGCGCACCATTGCGCGCGGTAAACGGCTGGCACGCATTTTCCAGTGCGATGGTCGCTGCTACGTTCTGGTAATGGACGCCCCGATTTGCTTCGGCTGGAGTTCGCTTGAACCCGGGGACGCCTGGCGGCGCATCGGCGCGGCTCCCACCCGCATACCGGAAGTTCGTTTGCCCGATACCCTGCTGCCGCACGATTTGCAGGAGCGGATATGCGGAAAAGTCGCCGATGTCAATAAACGCATCCGCCGTTTTTTCTCCCACTTCGACACTTGTACCGGTACGGAACGGATCTGTCCTCAGTGGGTATGCGAATGCATCGTGCGGCAGTGCCGGTGCACTCTTTCGCCCTCTTCCGGCAAAGGCGACGAACTGCCGGAAAGCACGCGGGAGCTGCGGCGGGAGATCGAAAATACGCTTGCGGGAAGCGGGTGCATCATGACCGGGGAGAGGGGAGAGATCGTGGTCACCCCGGAGCGGCGGCGGTAACCGTCGGTACCCGTTCTGCGACCACGTCGTAGATGTTTCCGCGTACCACCCTGCGGACCTTGAAGGAGATGCTGTCGATTTTCATCGTGAAGTTTTCCGGCGGCGTTGTTCCTCCGGTCTGCTTCTTGAAGATCGTATCGAGGTTGCTCTCATCGTCGCGCGTGAGGTCGCCGAATGCGCGCGCCTTGATCTGCCGGAACGTTGCGCCGCCGCCGAGGCGGAAACGCGTTTCCGAAAGGCGCACGATGAAGTCCGGCGGAGTATCGTATTCGTCCTGGAGGTCGCCGACCAGCGTCTCGATGATGTCTTCAAGCGTGACCAGTCCGAGGGTCGCTCCCTTGTCGTTCTGGACAATTGCGATATGCTGGTAGCCCCTCGTCAGCTTGCTCAGAAGCTCCGGAATGCCCGACCGTTCTTTTACAAAAGATACCGGGCGCATGATGCCACGCAGCGACGGGTCTACCGGGTTGACGTGCAGCGCCCCTACGATGTCCTTGAAATTGACATAGCCGACGATGTGGTCGATGTCGCCGGTTTCGGCGAGCGGCAACCGCGTATGGCGGTACAGGTGCGCGGCGATCAGCCCGTCCTGCAGATTCATCGCCGTGCTGAGGATATTGATGTCGGCCCGCTCGATCATGACGTCGCGCGCTGTGAGCTTTGACAGGTGGACGCTGCGGGCGATGAGGCTCTCCTGCTCTTTGGTAATCAGGTTATCGAGCGCCGCCGAACGGGCAAGAACCCGGATATCGCTGACCGATGATTCTCCGCCCGAATGCCTGCCTCCCGAAAAAGGGCGATTCATGAATTCGATGGCGCGGATGATTGGTCCCAGAATAATAACCATGCCGGCGAATGGCCGGGCCGCAAACGCCGCGATGCGGCTGTTATGCCGGACACCGAGCGTTTTGGGGAGGATTTCGCACCACTGAATCAGCATGTAAGAGAGTACAAGCGAAAAGAGGAGACTCCATTTATTGCCGAATAGCTTATTGAACTGGGTGCCGGAGAAGAATGCACCGCCCACGCTTGCCAGGGTGTTGATAATGAGAATTACGGAAAGCGGCTGCTGGATATTCGATTTCAACCGCCGCCAGATTGCGCCCGTCGCCGGTTTGCGCTCCCATAGACGTGCGATGTCCGGCCGCGAAAGACTCAGGAGACACGCCTCCATCATGGAACAGAAAAAGGCGATGAGCATCGAGCTCAACAGAATTATGCCGAGAAACATCATAAAAAAAGAAGCCTTTTAAGCGCAATCATTCAAAATGATTGATCTGTAACACATTGCATTCTGAAAAATACATCATCCGTCGGATCGGCCTTTGCCGGGTACAGGCGACGCAGGCAAGGGCGAGCTATGAAATTTTTTTGTGTTTGAATGACTAAAGAATGCTATAATAATGCGTTGTAATATAGATTAAAAGTCATGGCTCAGGTCCTGGGGGCAGGCTATGGTTTGCCGCCTTGTCGGACGTGCCGGGATCGCAGGTACGAACCCGATCCCTCGATACGATGCCGGAGAACTGAGAGCTTTGCCGTGCTTCATCGTTAACGGTTTCAAAGAATGGGGAATCCGCTGCAAAATCATACGCCGTTGCGCCGAGCGCCTGTAGGGGCGGGGTGGTGCGCATTGTTTCTGCTGATTTGTATCGCCCTTCAGAATGCCTTCGCCGCGCGCATCAGTGTCGCGGTTTTCCCGCTTAAAAACGAGAGCAACGGCGCACTCAATGAATGGATCGGCTCCGGCATGGCCGAGACCATGTTTCGAAAATTGCGGCTCCTCGAAGGCATGCAAACATGGGATCCCGCGTTTCTTTTTCAGGCCGATTCGACCGGCTGGGAGATGGAATCGGATAGCCTTGCCATGCTGCATCACTTACGATGGCAATGGGACATTTCGGTCGGCGGCAGCTATCGGGTGGAGAACGATCGCCTTGCAACCGATATACGGCTGTTCTGGTCGATAAACAACGCGGAACCCTTAAACATATCTCTTTCTCTTTCCGGCAGGGTTTCCGATTTTTTCCCCATGGTAGACGACGCTCTCCTTAAAATTCTCCGGGTCATCCGCTACCGGCTCTCCGTGGCCGATTCGCTCGCGCTGTGCAGCGACCCGCCCTGCGATAGCGCCGCCTACCGCACCTTTGCTGCGGGGTACGGATATGAAATGCATGGAAACCCGAATGCCGCCCTGACTGCCTACTCCAGGGCGGAAGAGATCGATCCGGGCTTTGCCGCTGCAGCGTGGCGTCAGGGCATGCTCTTTCGTAAGGCGAATGATCAGAGCCGGGCGCGCGCGGCCCTCGAGCGCGCTCTCGATCATACACCGGGGGACCCGGCAATTGCCGCCGCCCGGGCTGATTTCATCGGCGAAAGCGGGAAGCTTGCCAACGCCTTTACCTTCATTGACAATAACCGGACTCTGCTGGAAAAAACCGCCGAAGGCCTCAGCGCAATGGGGAAATTATATGTCGCGGCTGGCGAGTATCAGCGCGGGATGGCGACTCTCACGCAGGCGGTGGCCGGTAATCCCGGCGACCTGGAGCCGGCATTCGCGCTAGCGCACGCTTACTCCTTGGCCGGTGACTTCACTCAGGCTTCGGATATCCTGAACACCCTGATTCGTTTCAGGCCGGACTATCCCCGCTACTACGCCTCGCTCGGCGAAGCCTGCAGGCGCGCGGGCCGCCTCACGGAATCGGCCGCCATCCTTGAATCCGCCCGGGAGTTTGCACCAGATAATTCAGCAGTTATCTTTAACCTCGCGCACACCTACGTGATGCTGGGGTGGTACGCGAAAGCCGAACAGCTTCTCCTGCGGGAGCTGTCGCTGCCGATGCCGGACATCGATGTGTACCTTGGCGTTGTATACTGGTACGAAGGGAAGGAAGGCGAAGCTTCCCGCTGCTTCGAAACCGCCTCGCATTCCGCTTCGACCCGTCAATCGTCCTTCAATAATCTCGGCGATCTGCAATTCTTCGGGGGTTCTCCGGCCAAGGCAATTCAGGCCTACCGGAAAGCGGATCGATCCGGAGCAGCCAATGAAATCGTTCTCTCCAACCTTGCCGCCGCCTATCGGGAGGAGCACAATCTCGGGAAGGAAGCAAAGTGCTATGACCGGCTGCTTCGCGGGCAACCGGACCGGATCGATATTCTGGTGCGGCAATCGGCAATCGATCTGGAACTGGGCCGCAATAAGGATGCCGAACGATATTGCCGGAGGATAATCGAGCTGGAACCCGACAATGAGGCGGCCCTCGGCGGGCTGGCGCGGGTGCTCATGAAGCAAAACCGGTATCGCGATGCCCTGGAGCCCGTTGATACCTATCTTGCCCGCGCTCCGCTCAACCGCGAATTCATGAACCTGAGCGCTTCAATCTGCCTGAAAATGGGCTCCTACGGAATGGCGCTGATACGCTACCGTGCGCTGCTGCGCGCTTTCCCCGGCGATTCATGCGGTCTGCTCGGGGTGGGAGAGAGTATGTACGGACTGATCAAATATGACGGGCATCGCGATTATGACAATGCGATCTATGCACTCAAGCTGGCCCAGGCACGTGCGCCGGATAATCCGACTCCGCTACGGCTGATGGGCGATATTTATTCGGAATACAAGGGGTATGGGGAACTTGCCGTTGACTGCTGGAAAAAAGCCCTGGCCATGACTCACGATAAGGTTTTGCGCAAAACCTTGGAACTGAAAATAGCGGGAAAGCAATAAATGGCCTTGAATCTTCAAAATAGTACGGCGAAAGCAGTGGCGGCGGCGGCGCTTTGCCTTGTGTTCATGTTCGGCTCGAATCCTGCGGCGAAAGGGGCGGACACGGTCGCATCGCCCGGCATCGGCAGGGTTGCCATCGACACCGCCGGCAAGGCAAAATTATCGGGCGTTCTCGGGTATGTGATCGATACCCATGCCGTACACGTCACCATCCATCCCTCCGGCGGAGTGTATAACCGGATCCAGACCATTACTTTTGAGGCACCTCAAGGTGTTCAGGTGTACTACACCTTCGATCCGATTGCACCGCCCGAGTGGTTCAAGAAATATGAAGGTGCGGTGGCCACCACCCCCTACGGCATCAATAAGCTTCGTTATTTCGGGAGGGATGACGCAGGCCGCATGTCCGTAATAAAAGAGCAGGAGTTTATTCTTGATACCATTCCTCCGAAGATCCGCCTTCAGGTGGTGGAAGGGGCGACGGCCGACACGCTGAAGGTTGTCATGAAGAAGCGGGGAATCATCCGCTATACACTGGACGGCACCGTGCCCGGAGAAGAGGCCCCCGTGTACCGTGTTGCCGGCGGCGATACGGGATCGCCGGCGCCGCTGCTCCTTGCCGTTCCGCACTCCGGAAGAGGCATCCTGAAGGCGATTGCGTTCGATGAATCGGGGAACCGGTCACCCCTTCTTCAGTGGGAGCAGCGGTACGATATAGTCGGGCCCCGGCTTACGATGAATCCGCCCGAGGGACACTTCAATCATCCGCAGACCGTAACGATCATTGCCGATAAGCCTTCGACCATCTATTACAGCCTTGACGGGTCAGATCCTCGGTCAAGTGGTTTGATCGTTCCGCCCGGCGGTATCCTCGTCTCCCGCGTAGGGGCTACCGTGATCCGGTGCCGGGGACGCGATGAGGCGGGAAACTGGTCGGCAGAGTTGATGGGGCGGTTTTTCGTTGCCGCCAAATCTCCGGACGTGCAGGTGCAAATCGAGCCAGTGGCCGGTAAGGAGGGATACTATTCGGTGGCGCTCAAGGCGAACGGGCCGGCAACCATTTATTACGAGATCGGCGGGGCGATGCCCACCCTCCGATCACCGGTTTATGCGACTCCGCTCTCGCTTCGCCTCGGGCAGACGTGGGCGTACCTCGCGACAGACATTTATGGCAATGCCGGCAAGGTCGTGATCGTGGATGACCTGAATAAACCAAAGGTGTCCATCGTTCCGGACGGCGGTATTTTCAACGCAGTCGTGCCGGTTCATTTCAAAGTGACCATGCCGGGAGTCGTTTATTGTCGCATGCTGCCGGATTCGGTTTTCACCCCGATTCATGATTCGGTGGTCATCGCCGAGGAGGGTATGCATGCGCTGGAGTACTACGTAAAATCGATGGACGGCACTGTAAGTGCGGTCCGTCGCAGCATATTCGTTGTCGACTGGACCCCTCCGCGGATCGGCGTCGGCATTGCCCGGAAGTCCGTAGATTCTGTGACGATACTCATCCGGTCCAGCAAGAACGCCACGTTTTACTATACCACCGACGGCACTACGCCTGTTCCAGGTAAGAATGCTTCCGTGGCCGGCGATAAATTGAAAGTTTCGCAGGCCCGGATAACGATGGCGCGTACCGGAAATTGCAAGCTTTGCTTCTACGCTGAAGACATGGCCGGAAACCGGAGTGCCGTCAAGACCCTCAACCTGTCGAAGCCACAGGTGACATCTGACGTTCCCCCGAGCGGCAACCACCCCTATGACAAAATGTTGTCCGTTACGCTTGCCTCGGAACCCGGCGCAACGGTGCATTTCAGCCGTCATGGGAAGATGCCTACCCTCGACTCCCCGGTGTTTTCGTCGCCGCTGCTTCTTACGGGTTCTGATACCGTCATCGCCTTTTCGGTGGATGCTTCCGGTCTCGCCGGCGATCCGGACACCTTTCAGTATCTTATCGATCTTCCCCCCTCGGCGCATTTCACTTCCAGCCCCGATACCATTTTTGCCGGCGAGCCGGCAGTATTCGATGCTTCGACCAGCGTCGACAAGGAGACTCCGCTCTCCCGCCTGCGATTCCGGTGGGATTTCACCGGCAAGGGGCATTTCGATTCCAGACAGGAGTCTGCCCCGAGGGCGAGCTTCGTGTTCTCCGCTCCGGGAAGGTATTCGCCGCGGCTTGAGGTGACGGATGAACGGGGAAATACCGGCATATTCTCCTGCGCCATTACCGTGCAGGAACGGTGTCCCGCCGGGATGGTCTCTTCGCTGACCGATGACGGACGCGTCGTATGCATTGATCGGTACGAATACCCGAATATAACGGGCACGCTTCCGCTTACCTCTGTTTCGTGGGTTGAGGCCAAGATCGCCTGCATCGATGCCGGCAAGCGTCTCTGCACGAAAAGGGAGTGGGAGTCGGCATGCAGGGGCGGTTCGGCGAGCACCTACCCCTATGGCAATACCTACGATAAGAAACGTTGTCCCACCGAAGGCCGCACGGCCTGGAAATCCGGCGCATTTTCCGACTGTTCGAAAACCGGGATCGACGATATGGTCGGCAATGTCTGGGAGTGGGTTGAGGATAAACGTGACGATTATCCGCTCATGATGGGCGGGTCCTTTCGCGACGGGAAAGATGCCAATTGTGGATTGTCAATGCCCGGGTCGCTTTCAGCCCGGACCGGGGATATAGGGTTTCGATGCTGCAAATAGCGCTCCGTATCATTATCATTGCGGCAATAACGGCCGGCGCCGTTGGCGCTTCGGCAGGGTGGGTTCGTTCTGGGGATGACTCCTTGAGTGTGGAGTGGCTGCTCCAGTGCGGAGACACCGACGAGCCGACGCAGTTAAGCCAGGTGGCCGTCGTCCTGCCCGCTGATGTACTGTCTGCACTCAGGTGCTATCGGGACGGCGAGTTCCGCCGCGCAGCGGAAAACCTGGAAAAACTGCGTGTCCTCAATCTTCCCGACGGACGGATGGATTTCATCGTATTCGCGCTTGGAGAGAGTTACCGACAACTCGGCTGCCGGGGACTTGCCGCGAGGGATTACCGCTTTATCATCGATAATTACCCCGCATCGGATAAGGTTCCATCGAGTTTCTACCGGCTTCTTGAGTTCGCTGTGGCCAATGATGAACCGGAAAACGCCGACTCGCTGTACTCGGTATTCTGCAAAAAATACGCGGAGCATCCGCTGATCAATGCCGTTCACTACCTTGGAGCGCTCAATGACTATGAGCATGGGGAGTACGCGGGCGCGCTCAGGAAACTGGCGCAGATACCTCTCTCCTCCAGAGTGCTTCCGCGAACGCGCTTTCTCGCCGCACTCTGCCGGATCCAAACCAAGGAGTACAAGGAGGCACTCGAAACCCTGCGGCAGTTGCGCAAGAGTGGCGGAGGGGCCGAACTCGGCTACGAGACCTCGATTCTCATGGGCGATATTTTTTATCTCCAAAACAACCCCGGAGAAGCGTTGAAATACTATCGCAAGGTTCCGGGAAAAGCGAAGCGATTTAACTACGCGCAGGTGCAGATCGCCCAATGCTTCTTTGACATGGGTAATTATAAGCGGAGTGCGAAACTGGCAAGCATTTTTCTGGAGAAGAACCCGGCGAACTCCTACTATTTTGAAATCGCGTCCGTTCTCGAGGAGTCCTACGGACGGCTTGGGGATAAGACCGGTGCGGCGCAGGTCGGCGAGCGAATCCGGCAGGAGATCGTGAATGCGCGGCTCGCCATCGAGATTTCCGATGAGATCGACCGGGTCGCCGACTTGCGTTCCGCCTGGCAGAGCATAAAGCATCAGGCGATCCGCGAGGGACGCTCCGATCTTCGGGCGGAGGTCGATGCAAATACCGGAAAGCTGCAGGGTCTCGAAGACCGATTCTATGCGCTTCTGAAAGAGGTTACCCCTCAGGTTTCCACCGGAAGCGCGGTCCGGTACCAGGCTGAACGGCGGTACCTCGGCATGATTAAAACCCGCAAGCGCCTCTATGACGATTCGCTCTCCGACCTGCAGAATCGCCTTGCAGCGGAGAGATCGCTGCAGCCCCTGCCGCTGTTTGATTCGGTAAGCTGGCTGAAAGCGGTCTCCGACAGCCTGCAGCAGTCGATCGATTCCCTTACGAATCGCCGGGATCGGTGCGACCATGAATATGCGACCGTGGTAAAGGAGTGCCTCGGCAAGGAGTATAAAAACTCCGAAATCGACGAGGAACTTCAGGCAAAATTCGTCGACTGGGTATTTGCAAAGTATCAGGAAACCAAGAAGGAGTTGCAGCGAGCGAGCGAGCAGATTGCGGAAAGGAAAAAAACATCCGCCTCGGGTCACCCCGGAAAAAAAAGGGGCTGAATCGAATCCCTTGGCCACTCCGGTGAAGGCCTCGCCAGTCGCGCCGAATGTCGAAAAAATATATACCGAAGCAGATCGGGATCGGCTCATGACCATGATTGCCGGCGATCGTGAAGGGCTGATCGGTCATCTTAAAACCAGCCTCGATGCGTACCCGAAAAGCAAATATAACGCGAAGATACTGTTCAGATTGGCGGAATTGTACTTCGATGCCGCAGGTGACGAGTTCCAAGCCGCTCTCAGCGTGTATGAGCGTAAAATGGCGCTTAAGAAAGATACGGCAGGGATGGCGTTCCCCGAGTATCACCTTGATACGGTGCTGGCAATCTACGATGATATCATCACCCATTATCCGAATGAGGACGTAACCGATGAGGTCTACTTTTACAAGGCGCTGGCGCTCGAGAAGGCCGGCAGGGAAGAGGATGCCAATACCGTCCTTCTCTCGCTCATCGATAAATTTCCCCAAAGCCAGTACTTCGTCGAAGCCAATATGCGCATCGGCAAGTACTACTTCGATCATCCGAAGGTCGAAAACGGGCATGGGTATACCCTGGCGGCGGATGCCTATCGGCGGGTATTGTTTTTCAGGGATCATCCTGAATATTATGCGGCGCTCTACCAGCTCGGGTGGTGTTACTACATGCAGAACGAGTATGATAATGCCATAGCGGTCTTCAGGTACCTTATCGAAGGGTCCCATCCCGAATTCGACCTTGCAAAGAGAGAGGAAAAACAGGTTAAAAACCCGCTGCTTCGCGAGGAAGCAATCGACTACATTGCCAATTGTTATGATCTTATCGGCAAGATGGACGACGCGGTCGGCTTTCTGAAGCTGACCAACAGCCCGGACTATTCGGCAATGGTGGTGAAACGGATCGGCGAACTCCGTGAGGAAGATCTCGATTATGCCGGCGCGATCCGCGCCTACCGGCGTCTCCTGACGGAATACCCGAACAGCGAGGATGCGCCGAAGAGCTATGTCGCGCTTATCAGGCTCTATGACAGCCACAAGAATACCGATTCCGCGATGCTGCTTCGTGAAAATTTCCTGTCGAAGTACGGACCGGGCGGAGTCTGGCAGAACCAATTCGGCGGCGACACCGTCCTGCGTAAAACGATCGACTCCATGGTGATCGCCAACGGTCTCTATGTTGCCGATGCGTCCTATCGGCGTGCCGATTCCACCAAGAATGGTTTTGAATACGATACTGCGGCGAAGAACTACGAACGCCTGGTGGAAAACTATCCGCATGATCCGCACGCGGCAGAGGCGCTCTGGAATCTCGCCGTGATCCTAGATACCAAACTCCAGGATAAGAAGCAGGCGTTTGCCCGTTATACCGCCTACAGTCGATTGCCGTCCGGTGATTCGGGCCGGCGGGAGCAGGCCGCCCTGAATGCCTTCGCGATCAGTCAGGGGCTTCTTATCCCCGATTCATCGGTCAAAAAAGGGGAGATCGATCCGACCGGAGCGCGCGTCATCGACGCCGCACACAACTATTGTGCACTTTTCCCGCTTGGAAAATCCTGGAGCACGGTGATGCTCGGCCTCGGCGCGGTGTATTTCAACCGTCATCTTCTGGCCGATGCTGAAAAGACCTATGAAGCCATTGTGCTGCATGGGCAGACCGGGTCCGAGTATTTCGAGGCTCTTATGTTTCTCGGGCAGTGCCGGTATGCTGAGGAGAACTGGTCCGCGGCGAGCGAGGCATTCGGGAACGTATGGAAAAACTCAGGCGATGAAACCCTCCGCGCCGCAGCCAAAAAATTTCTGGTGCAGTCCGAGTTTCTCAATGCGAAAAAAGTCGACAGCTCGGGCGACGCCGAGCGGGCCGTCGAGATTTACCGATCGATCGATGAGCGGTTCCCGGGCAGCGAGTACGGCGATATAGTTTTGTTCAACGCCGCCGAGGCCCTGGAAAAGGTCGGTAAATGGGAAAGGGCCTACGGCGCCTATGCCGATCTCGTCAAACGATATCCCGGCTCCAAACTGGCGGCGGGTGCGCTCTTTAACGAGGCCGGCGACGACGAGAAGATTCAGCGGTTCGACCTGGCGGCCGAGGCCTACGAGCGGATCGTCGCCAATTATCCCACGTCCGATAAAGCTAAGGATGCGCTCTTCAACGTCGGGTTTTGCTACGACAAGCTCGGAAAACCCGATAAAATGGCCGAGGTCAGTGAGCGTTACACCGAGCAATATCCCGGAGAGAAAGGCGCAGACATCATGCTCTTCCGGTCCGGCGCCTATTTTGTCAAGGCCGGGATGATCGACCGGGCCATCGAAGCCTATCGCAATTTCATCAGCCAGTATCCCCGGAACCCGCGGGCGGTGGAAGCGAATTTCCTGCTGTCAAAATGCTATTACGATAAGGGCTATGTCGAAAATGCCCTCATCGGGTTTGCCCAGACCGAACAGGTGAACGGGGAATTTGCAAAAGCCAATCTCACGACCGACGATTTTCACGCGGCCGAAGCCGCCTATTATGCGGGAATAATAAAAAGAGACAAATTTCTCGCCCTTACCTTCGCGGGGAGCGGCGAGGATCTTGCAAGGACCCTGCGCGAGAAATCAGCCCTTCTGGCCGATGCGGAGAGCGCATTCAAGCGGGTCATGGAGTATCGGAGCCCGCGCATTTTCGAAGCCGCGAACAGCATTGGGCGGCTGTACGAGGAGCTTGCCGTCGCCTGGAAAAATCAGGTTCCGTCCGTCCCTCGACCCCATTAAGGCGGCGGTGCTCGAAAAAGACATCCTGACCGTCTCGTCCCAGCTCCTGCAGAAATCGTTCGTGCCCTACGGAAAGGTGCCCAGCATTGCGAAGGCCTTTGATTCGCTCTCATCGGAGCAAAAGGGATGGATCGCGAAATCAGACAGCTCCCTGAAGAAAAATATCCTCGATGCGGGGACCTGGCTGTGGTCCGCGGCGGGCGTGCTGCAGAAAGCGCCGGTCCCGCCCGCGATCCAGGAAAAGCCGGTCCTCTATTACCAGTACCGGGAACGCCTTCTTGAAACCGTTCTTCCCATGAAGCGCGTCTGCCGTGATTACTATATCGGCGCGATTTCACTCGCCGATTCGCTCGGTCTCACGGGGAATGAAATCGACAGTTGCCGCGGCATGTTAGCCTATGTTAATTATGCGATCGGTGATGAGTACGACCGGCTCAACGCCGAGATCATCGCCCGTACCAAGGAGCTGAGCGCGGATTTGTCCAAGGAAGAAAAGGAGAATATCATTTTCCAGTTGCAGGATATCTCCTACGAACTTCAGGATAAGGCCATCCAGTTGCATGAAGAAGGCCTGGCCTGCGTTCGTAAAAATAACCTGACGACGAACGCCTGGTCGCAGAAAATCCTCGAAAGCCTCGCGCGGCTTAACCCGACGAAGTACGGCCGTGCCTTTTATCAGTCAGTCACGACCGCTTCGGACAGCAGCTGGCTGGTGAGGGGAGATAGCGCCGCCGGATGGAATTCGGGCAAGCCCCCCGCGGAAGGGTGGCGCGCCGCCGGCTGCATGGCCCCCTGCGGCGAAAAGAATTTCGCCATTGCCCACGCCTGTTTCCTGGGAGGCGCGACTCCCGCCGGACCTGCCTTCGTATGGAAGAACCTTTTTCTGGGAGGCGCCCCTCGAAGCGCGGAAGTCCGGGTCATGACCAGGGACCCCTATCGTCTTTTTGTCAATGGGATGCTCATTCTCAGCGATACGACCGGCAAGGCGGGCCAGCCGTCGATTCCGGACAGCGCCGTAGGCATAACGCCGACGCTCAGGGGGGGCGACAACTGGATAGCCATCGAGGTTACGCCCCGCGATTCGGGCGGCATACAAATAGCCGTCGTGCTGACCGCCATGATCGATACGACCGAACACTTTGCTTTATCAATGATTGTACCGCGTTTCGCGGTCGCGCAGCCGGTTTCGCCCGCGCCGCACAAGGCTGATACGGCTTCCGTCGTATTCCCTCAGATCAAGCACGTTGCCGCGGATTCCCTGCCCCCGACCATTGCCCGCCAGAAAAGTCAGGGACCTCAAACCGTGAAACCCGACACGTCGGTGCCGACGACCATTCCGCAAACCAGGGCCGAAGTAGTGCAGGCCATTGAGCAGTATCGGATGCGGGAAACACAGGCAGTAGATGAAATCGCGAAAGAGCAGCAGGCCATCGATCGGCTTACGGCGGCGCGGGACAGCGTCGATGCGCAACTGCGGCAAATAACTATGCAGATAAATTTAAAGAAGGGGAAAAGTGGGAACAAATAATCGGTACAAATTCAAATACGAAGTCAAATTCAAGGAAGGTACAATGGATGGATTATTGTAGTTCGGACTGCGCCAGCTCCCTCGCTCCATCTCGGCAGGAAAACACGGCCGGTATTCCACTGTCCCCTCGGTGTAGACAACCAGGCACATCAAAACCGCGGGACAAAACCGATACATCACAATCGTAACGAAAATGGAATTTTAGTTTATGCAGTATCGCGACGGCGTCATCGTTAATCGAGGCATGAGTGCCTTCATGAGGACGTATATCCCACCCGTTATCATCGGCCTTTCGTTCGTCTTCCTGCTGGTAATAAGCTGGTTCAAATGGGGCGATGCGATTGTCGATACCGGTCGCGAATTGTATGTACCGGCGCAACTTGCCGCAGGGAAGGTTTTATACCGTGACATTTTTTATCTCTACGGTCCCCTGAGTCCCTATGTAAATGCTTTTCTGTATAAGGTTTTCGGGGTAAGAATATTGAGTTTGGTTCTGGGAGGTATCGCGGTAACGGGCTGCGCCGCATGGCTTATCTATAAGATCTCCGGGATTTTCCTCGGTATTTTTCATGCCGGTTTTATTGCAATGGTATTTCTGTTCGTATTTGCCTTCGGCTATTATCGCTATTTCGGCATTTTCAACTTTATCATTCCCTACAGTTATGGTGCCACCCAGGCGACGCTCTTCGCGCTGGCCTTCCTGTATTTTATGTGCGGTTACTGGAAAGGACGCCGGTTGCGTGATGCTCTGTTGGCCGGTTGTTCGGTGTTTTTATGCATGGCCTGCCGCATCGAGATGGGATGCGTGCTCATGGTTGCGGCAGGCATCGGTGCCGTTGTTTTGACATGGGGGGGAGGGCGGGAATCTTCGGGTTCGATGCCGGTCGTGCGGCCTTTGATTTTGCTGCCCCTGCTGTTATCGGGCTGTCTGTACGGGCTGTTTTTCATGCTTGCCGGATCAGAAATTACGCATAGCAATATGATGAATATTTTCCGGAACAATATAGACGCGGGCGCGGCATTCATGCGGGCGACCGGTGGGCTGGATGATGTGCGGGGTAACCTTGGCGCAATCGGGCGCGCGCTCTTTTCCTACGCCGTGCTGGCGGGCTGGTTCATGCTGACCGGCGCATTGATCGCCCGGACGAAAAAATTCGGGAATGTCGGTTTCCGGAGAATTTTCATGGGAGCCGTCGGCCTTGCGGGGGCGGCCGGCGTTTTTTTTTATATGCGGCATTGGTTTGACGCCTCTCTTCAATACCGATGCATGCCGCTCATTCTGCTGTTCATGGCGGGATACTCCGGAGTCCGGTTCCTGTATCATGGAAAGGAGATCAATGGAATCAGGGATCTGATCCTTTTCCTGGTTGGTTTCTTCATGCTGCTGAGAATTCTGCTGGCCGCGGAACCCAGCGGGTATGGTTTCTATCTGCTGGTGCCGGGACTTTTCGGCTACCATATTTTCTTCTTTAAAACGCTGCCGGGATTCATAAGGAACCGGACAATCCGGCGTACCTGCCGGATGGGATTTGTCTTCGTCCTCGCCTTATTCTGTTTCGAATGCTTTGCCCATTCGTATTCGAAGTATGCAAAAAGAACGTTGGAGGTGGAATCCCCCGCCGGGAATCTGTTTTTCAACAATCTGCCGCAGGAACAGAGTGTCGCCGATCTGGTAAATTTTCTTTCCATCGGTACCTCACCGGATGATGGGGTCGTCGTTTTTCCGGAGGGGCTGACTGTCAACGTTCTGGCCCGGAGAAATAATCCCCTTTATTACTACTCGTACCTGCCCTTTGAATTTAAGCGCGCGGGGATTTCCGACAAAATCATCCGGGAGTTGATCGCCAATAAAATACCCTATATCGTTTTGATAAATCGTCCTCTCGGGGAGTATGGGAGTAAGGGTTTCGGGATTGATTACGCGCAGGAAGTTTATGGCTATATCATAAAAAATTATTTCCCACTGACATACTATGGTCCGGAACCGTTCAAAGCGAATGACTTCGGTTATATTTTATTCAAGCGGAGGTAAGCCGCGCCGGTGGCCGGGTGTGCCCCTCGTGCCGGATAAGGAAGAGCCATCATCCAGGTATACTATAAGAATTCATTTGAAATCAGACAAAAAAGACTTGCTATTTATCCGGGAATTGCATATATTACTCAATAGCCGGCAACTCGTCTGTTCGCCGGTGAGGTGTTGAAAGCGGGTGTGTGTATCCCGCAACACGAATCCCACCCAATGGGATGCTTCCTGTTTAAATGCAGGAAGGAGGCGATGTGGGGGCGTGACTATCCGTGCAAGGACGGGGTAGTTAAGCCCCTTTTTTTATAATTTGGAGACAGATGAAGCGGGATATAGATTCATACATGAAAGAACCGTCGAATTACTGTGGACTGTGGATGTTGCAAAAGATGCGTTAACCTTATTGTTTCTATATAGTTAATTGCTATGTATCATAGGTAATCTGCGAGATTGAGTGCGTGACGATATCATCCGTCATACGGCGTCCCGCGGCAGGAATGGTAAATGTCGAATCACCAGTATGTGAATAACAACGGTTATAGTGCGCTTTTTGTTCGCTCTATTCCGCGCGTGCCAATGCATCGTGAGAAAAGAGGACGATATGAACAAAGTGCGAAGAAAGTCACCGACAGTAAGCATCCCACCGATCCTCATGATGGATCCGAAGGCATCCTTTAGTGATTTTTCGTTGTATGTCGCAATTCGAAAGAGCAGGGAAACGGCCGGATTCTATGAACGGCTGTCGCATTCGACAAAAATTGATGAATTAAAGGCGTTTTTTAATGAAATGGCCCGACGTAAGCATGAGGAAGCGTCGTGCTTACAGACCAGGTATGACCCGGTCCCGGGAATTTTTCCCGAAGAAGAAAAGCTGAGCATCCATTCCGTTTTTTCCGAAGAAAAAATTGATGCAGGCGCAATAAATACCATTCAAGATGCCTGTCAATTCGCCTTGAATCTCGAGCTGGTTCATTTCCGGTTCTATGCGCGCCTTGCACAATTGGAGCCGGAAACGAAAACGAAAGAATTGTTCCTTTTTATTCTTCAAATGCACAGGCCAAGCCTTGCATTTCTTGAGACCCGGTTGCAATCATGTCGGGTCAATCTCAATGCGGAGGCGGAACATGAAAAAACTGGCGGATATTAGAGCGCGGGCGCACCATCTGGGAATCACCGATCCTTCTCTCGACCAAACCGAACTCATACGACGAATTCAGAGTTACGAGGGTTATTCACCCTGCTTTAAGACCAAAAGCGTGTGCGTGGAGATGAAATGTCTGTGGAGGGAGGAGTGTTTGAAGAAATGTTGATTTATTTTGTAATAAGGAGGGCCGTATGAGCGTTGAAAGCCAGTTGGCGCTGTTGCATCGTGTCGAGCTTCAAATAGAGAAATGGGAGTTTTCAACAGCCCGAAAAATACCGACGAGTGAAACGGTAAACGATTCAAGAACCTCGGAAAATCCTGTCATAACGATCTCGGGGGAGCCGGGATGCGGGACCGGATCTATTGCCCGAATGCTCACGCAGGAATTTGGTCTCGACCTGTTTGGGGTTGAGTTGGTGGATCTTATTGCCAAAAGCGCGCATTTAAGCAGGCAACTGGTTGCCACGCTTGATGAAAAGACACAATCGGCGATTGAAGATATGTTCGCGGAATCGCTGTGTGAAGAACACTTCTCTTCAAAAACCTACCTTCAAAACTTGCGGGCAGTGGTTTTCACCATAGCAGCACATGGAAACGCCGTCATTATCGGCAGGGGCGCCAATTTTTTGCTTCAGCCGGAAACCAGGCTTGCCATTCGGCTCATTGCTCCTTTTGAGACGAGGTTGAAAAAAGTAATGCAGGATCAACGCCTCTCCGAAAAAAATTCACGGGACTACATCGCTGAAATAGAGAAGCAACGCAGATTATTCGTCTGCAAGAATTTTCATGCTGATATCGAAGACCCTTCAAGATATGACGTGGTTATCAATACCGCCACCGTCGGAGCAACGACGGTTATTGAAATCGTAAAAGTTTTTCTGAATAGAAAAATGCCGGCGGAGCGAAACCGGCGCTCTATTGGAGAATGGTCAGCGGAAATTATCGCTTGATATTTGATATCGCTCATGATCCGCTGACGCGGTCGGTTTTTTTGCGGGTGTGACGGAAGGGGACAGGCTAGTGAGCACGATATCATAAAGGGGAGGGCGTTGTCATGAGACAAGGATTTTTTGCCTGCCTGCTGACGGTTGCAGCGCTGGTGATGTGGGAATGCGGCGGTAAAAGCGGCCAGACCGGAACAAAAAATAACGCACCGATACTGCCGACCATGGTGAGCATTCCCGCCGGAACCTTCCAGATGGGCGATACGAATGCATTTATGGGAGCAAGTCCCGTGCACAGCGTGACGCTGAGTGCGTTCACCATGTCCCGGACGCTCGTGACGCAGGAAGAGTACCGGGCGGTTATGAGAACCAAGCCCTCTTGTTTTGCGGCCGGATCTTCCGCGCTGTTACGACCCGTTGAATTGGTGACGTGGTACGACGCGGCGCTGTTCTGCAATGCGCTCAGTAAATTGGCCGGAAAGGATACCGTCTATGCTTACAATCGCGGGATTATTGATTCGTCGGTCGTGATTGACTATGCCAGGAACGGCTACAGGTTGCCGACTGAAGCGGAGTATGAGTATGCCTGCCGCGCCGGGACCACGACCGACTATTATTGGGGGAGTAATTATCCGCCGATAACGACCGCTGATACTCTTGCATTAGACAGCAATGCGGTGTGGTATCATAATTCACTGGACAGTACGCAACCCGTGGCGACGAAGAAACCAAACGCCTGGGGGTTGTATGATATAAGCGGAAATGTGTGGGAATGGTGCAACGATTGGCACGGTAATTACGACGCAGGCAGCCAGACCAATCCAACGGGAGCAACGAGCGGCTGTTGCCGCGTACAGCGCGGCGGCTCATGGGATCTCAGTAACGCATACCTTCTGTGCGCGGCGTACCGCAATGCGACCAATCCGGAGTACAAGCTCTATAACAGCGGTTTCAGGGTGGTGTGCGGCGCCCGGAGGTAGAGAGCGAGTGTAGCCCATATAGGTCATATATACTAAATTTAGCAATGCCGGATATTTTACCCCTTCGAAGCCCTTTTTACATCCTTCTATGTGATGTTCGATGTGAATGCTATAAATAACGATCTTCCACACCTCAAGTCAAATTTCCGACCTCGGTTCTATGATCGCTCGTTCGAAGAACTTCACCGGCGCGTGATCGGTGCTATGGCCTCCACCTCGACCGTTACTTCATAAAGAAAAAAGGGCAACGCCCCGGTTATCGAGACGATTGCCCATGATGAAAAAACGTTCTGCCGCTATCTTAAATCAAGATTAGTGCGAGAAGAAACCCTGCCCTCGTTTGTGGTTAAGTATATCCGGAACCCTCTCTTATTTCAGCTCAATTTCTGTCCACTTTACGCTGAACCCTCACATTATCTTGTTATTGTTATCCACGCACGCCGCTCGAATCCCACGGTCTTGAAGCGAACGATATAGCATCCCGCAGCGAGGTCAAGATCCTTGAAAGCAAGCACATATCTTCCCCTACCCTGGTTCCGTTTGATTGTTACTATGGCCCGACCCAGTATATCGTGGAAGGAAATCTCTATTGCGGAGGCCCTGGGAAGCGAGTAGGCGATCATTCCGCTCTTGACAGAGAAAGCGATCTTGCCTGCCATGGAACATTTGGGTAAGGTCGATACGACGCTGACCGTTGAAAATCTCCAGATATACGACCAGGTTCCCATGCCACCGGCATTCGTCCCGGCAACACGCCAGAAATAGGTAGCGCTTGTACTCAGGCCGCTTATCACCGACGAGGTGGTGGTCAATCCGGTGAGGTTGATAAGCGTAGTGGAAAAGCCGTACATTGATGCAACCTGCAGGGTGTATGCGGTCGCACCGGCGACGCTGGACCAGCTGATCGTCACGTTGTTCACGGGTATGTTGCTGGAACCGTCGGCGGGCGAGTTAAGCGCCGGCATCGCGGGAGGAGCGATCGAAGTGGTAAAGCTCCAGATACCCGACCAGGCGCTGTTCCCGACGGCGTTCGAAGCGTTGACGCACCAGAAGTAGGTGGTCGTGTAGCCCAGACCGCTTACGTTCGCCATGGTCCCCGTTATTCCTGTTTGCACCATAACCGTACTGGAAAAGGTCGAGCTTGTTGACAACTGAAATCCATACGAAACGGCGGAAACCACGCTCCCCCATGCCAGAGTCGGGCTGATCAACTGACTGGAGGCATTGTTGGTCGGGGAGACAAGCGCTGGCACGGCGGGTACCATGACCGGCATGAAACTCCATACGCTCGACCAGGCGGTGGTCGTGACGCCGTCGGTTGCATTCGCTTTCCAAAAGTAAGTCGTGTTAACGGTCAATCCGGAAACCGGCAGCGAGTCCACGGTAACACCGGTCTGGTTCAGAACCGTTGTTGAGAATGCCGGGGAAGTCGATACCTGGACACCGTATGAAATTGCCGTAGGTGTGGAATACCACGCAAGCGAGACGGGCATCGGTATGCCGGCGCCGTTGGTCGGGCTCGACAGCACGGGCGGCGGAGGGGTCATGCTCACCAGAGTCTGGTTCTGCTTCTGGTTCTGGAACGAGAGGTTCACCCAATCGGCCGTACGGACGGTATCGGAAAGTTCGAACTCGTCCATTGAACCCTGGAAGTAGGCGTTCGATTCGTCATTGGTGGCGGCATCACATGGCCGCCCGATCCACATACGGCTGTTCGAATCGGCTGCATTGCTGGCATTGTAGCCGTCATGCGCGGGATCCATGGGAAGCGCGACGCCGTCCAGATAATACTGGGCGCTTCCGGATGCATCTGCATAGGTAAGAACCAGATGATGCCACACCCCGGTGGAAAGCGGCGTACTGCCGTCGGTCCAGGCAAAATCATGACCCCAACTCACCAGTTGCGGATAAAGTCCGTTGGATTTTGTATCGGTCTGGTTACCGAAGCAGTATTCGATCTCATTGGAGACCCAGCGGGTAGGATTGCCTTTATACATGATGCAACCTCCGCCGTTGGAGCTGGAGAGATTCACCCACATGGACATGGTCCACTGGGCATTATTGTTAAAATTACTGTTGAACGTTGTTCCGACCTTGCGTATGGCGATAAAATCGTTCAGGCTGCCGTAGGCGCCGCCGCCGAACGACTGGCCAAGACCGATGATACCAGCGCTCGCTGGATTGGTGCAGGAGTCGTCGCCGTTATTCCCGTTTCCCGACGCATCGACGAAAGCAGCCTGCGCACCCTTGGTGGTTCCTTCGCAGAGATGCAGGGTCGCCTTATAGTGGCCTGCAGCGGTGAAAACCGAGGGTCCGTTCGACTGGCTGGTCGCTCCGGTTTTCCCATAATGCATGACGATTGCCTGCGATGTGCTGTTTCCAAGGACCGTGTCAAGAAGGACCCAGATGACGGCAGTATCGTTGTATCCGGTTCCGTCAACCCACCGTTCGATCTGATACGGGAGGTGCACTGAATAGTTGCCCTTGGAAAAACGGATATCGGCACCCTGGAGCAGGGCCTGGCTGAATCCTGAAAAATTCGAGGGATCCAGGCGGATCAATATCGCGAAGTTGTAAACATTATTCGGGACATTTGCACCCGTCGCAGAGGTGTTAAGGAATATCATCTTGTGCTGCGACCAGGTAGTGTAGTCCTCTTGGGCACTGGCGATCCCGGCGAACAACAGAGCCTCAAGAATTATTGTAAAAAAGCAACTCCTGCCGTGCATGGCGCTGATCCTTTCACTTGGTAATGTCCCATTTTAAGTTGAAACTGACAGAGTCTCCTATGGCTACAAATTACGTTGCGCACCCCACGACATCAAGGACTTCCGTGCTTGCGTTGCTTGCTCTGCCCTCCGTTCTTACCGCGGCGAATTTTTCCACATGGTCCTATTATCGGACCGTCACCATCACTCCGGGCGTCGCAGTCACGGCGGCCGTGACGAATTTCCCGGTATTAGTTCACCTCAATGGAAAGATCGGGAACGGCGGAAACGCCAACGACTCGCTGGTATTTGCGAATGCTCTCAGTACCGGTTATGACATAAGATTTACATCGGATAATACCACCACGGATTCGACCCCCTTTGAGATCGAACGGTACGACCCTATCAACATGTATGCCGAATTCTGGGTCCTGTTGCCCGCCGTAAATGCGACCGGCGCTACTACGACGTTCACGATGTATTACGGCAACCCCGGCATCACCGGAACGCCGTCGAATCCGGGGGCGGTGTGGCCAAAGGGGAACAACGGTTTCGAGGCGGTCTACCATTTCCCGCAGAGCTAGGCAAACGGCGGGAATTCAGTTGACGCAACGGGCAATAATCCCGGCACCTACACCGGTACCATAACCCAGAACGCGGGCACGACCGCCTCTGCAATCGGTTTCGGGGAAACCTTTAACGGTTCAACCGGCTATTATAACAGGGCAAGCCCCGCCACCATGACGTTCGGCTACCAGTGGACGGTTTCCGGCTGGTTCTACACGACCACCAATAACTGCGGCGCAATTTGTCAAAAATGCAGTGGAACGGGCTGAGCCACCGGAGCCACCGGATTTTATTTCGGGAATGGATCGACCGCTACCACAGCTACCGGAACCAGCCCCTGCATGGTCGGCTGGGGCCGCAACTGGATGAACTCCACTCAGTCGATGGGTCTCAGTGCCTGGCATCATGTGGCATGGGTATATAGCAACTCGGCGGCGACGCGCCAGATATATATCGATGGCGCCAGTGCAACAATGGCGACTGGCACCAATGCAAATGCTTATGACGGTGCTACGGGCGAGGCCGAGGCTACCGGAGCCTTTACTCTCGGGTACTCTAATGGAATGAACCAGACGGCTGGTCATAATTATTTTAACGGCCAGATTGATGAATTCCGCATTGACAGCGCGGCGCGCAGTTCGAGCTGGATAGCGCTCTGCTATGAGACTCAGTTACCGGCGACCAGAGGGACGAGCGTGGTGACGCTGAGTTCTCCCATTGCCGGCTCTCCCGCGGCTCCCGCACTCTCCTTCCCGGTAAACAATTCAATAAATCAGCCGACAACCGGCGTGAGCCTGAGTTAGACCTCGGGCAGCGGCGCTCCGGCGACCTCGTATGAGGTTCAGGTGACGACTGATGCAAGCTTTTCAACAACGGTATATGACTGGACGGGCGTGACCGCGACGTCCCAGGGTTTGCCGACACTATCAAACGCGGTTGCCTACTTTTGGCGTGTTGACGCAACCGGTCCCGGCGGCACCGGACCCTGGTCGGGCATTTGGATGTTTACCACTGCAACGCCATGGATACCGCCTCCTCTGGCCGTCCCCATGAATGGCGCGATCAATCAGGCGATTTCCCTGAATGTAAGCTGGGTCGCGGTAACAAATGCCGTCTCCTATGAAGCGCAGGTATCGACCGATGCCGCATTCGGAAGTACCATTCTGGATCAAACGGGCGTTACCTCGAATAATCAGAATGTCACCGGGCTTTCCAATTATACTTCCTACTATTGGCGGGTTAATGCGGACAGCGCATCCGGGGGTACAACCGGATGGTCGAGCGTGTGGAGTTTTACCACCATTATCGGGACGCCGGTTCTTTCGACTCCGACAAACGGTGCGGCGAACCAGCCGGTATCGTTGAGCCTGAACTGGGGAGCCGTCTCCGGAGCCGTTTCTTACGCGCTGCAGGTCTCAACCTCAGCAAGTTTCGGAAGCACCGTTTTCAGCCAGTCCGGAATATCGGCGACCGTGCAGGCTTTGATGCTCCTCCCCGCAAAGACCTACTACTGGCAGGTCAATGCTATGGGCGGCAATGGCGGTTCCGGGGCATGGGCAGCTTCTTGGAGTTTCAGTATTCCACCGGCGTCGGGAGCGCCCGTCCTTATTTCCCCAACCAATGGATGGGTGAACCAGCCGCTATCTCCGGATTTGACATGGAGTTCGGGCGCCGGGGGAGCTCCGGCATCGTATGAGATGCAAGTAGCCGCCACTTCCAATTTTTCACCGACTGTTCTGGATATGACGGGAATTACTTCAACATCGCAGATCGTCGGTCCGCTTACGTACCTCACGGCTTATTACTGGCGCGTAAAGGCGGTTAATCCGGGTGGCAGCGCCTGGTCGGGCGTCTATTCATTTACTACGGTCGAGAATTTCAGCGGCGGATCATGGCTGAATCATTTGAACATTCCATTCAATTCCAGCGCGACGGGTGCGAACGTTACCGGTAATGTTTACAATTTTCCCGTTCTCATCCGCCTCAATTCGTCCAATTTTGCCGGATTCGGCTTGGCGCAGTCCTCAGGCGCGGACATCCGGTTCTCCAAGTCCGCCGACTATACGCAACCGCTTCCCTACCAGATCGAGCGCTGGAACAGCGCCATTGATTCGGCTGAAATATGGGTCCTTCTGGACACGGTATTCGGTGGCAGTACCTCCCAGCAGATTGTCATGTGGTATGGGAACGGCGGGGTTCAAAGTCTCTCGAATGGCCCCCAGGTGTTCAATAATACCGGCGCGGGGTTCGAGGCGGCGCTGCATCTCAACCAGGGCACCGGTGTCAAGGGCAGTATGGGATCGGGCGGGTTCGCGGACGCTTCCGGCAATGGCAATAGCGGCGACGACTCCGTTGGAACGGTACCGCAGGCGGGGATCATCGGGCCCGGAACGACTTTCGGCGGAGGCGCCTACAATGTTGCGCAGGGTGCGGCGGATTACATTCCGATCCAGACCAAGACGGCGACGAACTTCAATAATAATGCGAAGTGGACAATTTCCTTCTGGGCCAAACTTTCAAGCTCCTCGGGCGGCGTGTGCATCCTTTACAAGGCAAACGGTACCTCATGGGCTGCGAGCGGCTTTGAAATGTCTTTCTGCACTAACTACGGCACGCAAACCGAATCAAAATCCAACGGACTTTACCCGGCAATGGTGAGCAACGCCCACGGGTTTGGATGGACTTCGGGGTCGGCGCTTACGACTAACGCATGGTACCATGTTGCGTTTACCTATAATAATGTTGCCGCATCGGGGCAGTGGTACATCAACGGCAGCCCGGTCACGATGGCCACCACCGCTTCCGGCCATAATACGTACAATAATGGAGCCGCGGCTGACGTTACCAATGGTTCCTTCTGGATCGGTCGTCCATGCGATGCAGCAACCAATGATGAATCGAGCGAATACTTTACGGGCTCAATGGATGAATTCGAAATATCGGATTCCGCCCGGAGCGCGAATTGGGTAATGCTGGCCTTTCAGAACCAACAGGCGAACCAGACGTTGGTGGTTCTCGCCGCCCTGCCGTCGATACCCACGCTTGCTTCTCCTGCCAATAATGCTACAGGTCAACCAACCGCGCTCACACTGAACTGGAACAGCGTTTCGGGAGCGTTGACCTATGAGGTGCGGGTGGCGACCGCAGCAGGGTTCGGCGTTGCGACGGTTTCCGATCAGGCGGGGCTCACCGGCGTTTCTGCCACGGTTGCCGGACTCGCCGGAAGCACGACCTACTACTGGCAGGTGAACGCGACCAATGGCGCGGGCACGACCGCCTGGTCCGCGGCGTGGAGTTTTACCACCACCATCGGTTCGCCGGCCCTCTCATCGCCGGCAAACGGAGCGACCGGCCAGCCGGTGACCTTGAGCCTCTCCTGGGGCAGCGTGAGCGGAGCGGTCTCGTACGGGGTGCAGGTATCGACCGATATGTCCTTCGGGAGCACGGTGTCCGGACAAACCGGCCTTACCGGGCTTTACGGGGTCGTTACCAGCCTGACGGGCGGGGTGACCTATTACTGGGAGGCGAACGCGACGGGTGCGGCAGCCACGGGCGCGTGGTCGGGAGTGTGGAGTTTCAGCGCGGGCATGACGCAGGTGATACCGCTCAACACGGCGTGGAACATGAAGTCGTTGAATGTCATTCCATTGCAGGACACGACCACAATGGTGTTCGGGACCGACCCCGGCGGCTTTTTGTTTGTGAAGGATAACGCGGGGGACGTGTACTGTCCTGCGGCGTACCAGGATAACATCAACTATGTTCAGGTCGGGCAGGGGTACCAGGTTTATACGACCGTTCCCGATACGATGGAAGTGATGGGCATCCCGGTGAATTATGCCGCCACGGCGATAGCGCTCTCCTCGGGCTGGAATACGATCGCCTACCTGCCGCCGAGTGACGATTCGATAGAGCATGCGCTTGCGGGCATCGACACGTTGCTGATCATTGTCAAGAACAACTCGGGCCATGCCTACTGGCCGTCGCTGGGGATCGACGATATCGGGATCATGTATGTGGGAGAGGGGTACAAGGTGCTGATGAGTTCGGCGGCGTCGCTGACCTATCCGACGCCGGATACCGGGGTGGCGAAGCGGGTAGCCGCGAGGGGCGGGAAGACGATGCTTCGGCTGCCCGAGCCGCGGCACTATGCGACGCATGCGAATACGGGGAACAATGCGACGCTTCTGGCGAAGCGTGTGACCATCGGGGACAAGGCGGTTCCGGACTCAAGCGAGATCGGGGCGTTTGATGGAACGGGGAGTCTGGTGGGTTCGGGGACGGTGATGCACGGGATCGCGGCCTTTGCGGTGTGGGGGATCGACCCGCAGTCAAAGACGAAGAAGAAGGACGGCTGCGCGGTATCGGAGTCGGTGACGTTCAGGCTGTGGGACGGGAAGCGGGAGTATCCGCTGGATTACGTTACGCAGAACGGGACGCCGGCGAAGTATGGGGTGGATAAGGTATTCCTGGGAGTGCTGAGCGTTCCTGAGGGATATCTTATCACGAAGTTCGATTTGACGCGGGCGTATCCGAACCCGTTCAGGGGCTCGGTGAAGATAGCGTTCGATGTGCCGACGATAGGCGGGGTAACGCAGCATGCGATCGAGCTTGCGGTGTACGACCTGAAGGGGAGCCTTGTGAAGCAGTTGGCGAGCGGGCTATACCAGGGCCGGGCACTATGCGCTGTCGTGGAACAGTGGCGAGGGTCGTGAGTCTGCGGTGGGATCGAGCGTGTACATCGTGAGGATGAAGGCGGCCAACTTCGACAAGCGGCTGAAGCTGGTCAGGATTCAATAGAAGTGCATCACACGTTCGAAATGATCGCGAAGGCATTTCCACATGACACCGGTCCTGAGGCCTGTTTTTACCGCCAAAAAATCGGGTTAAAACGGCTGTTGAGGGGCCGAGGAGTATGACGAATGTTGTGGCAACGATGCGTATGGTTTTCTCTTGTTCCAGCAACGCCGTTCATATTTTTCTTGTTCAATAGCTGTTCGAGAAACAATCTGGTAAATAATACTAATTCGATTTCGGCGCCCATGCAGGTTTCTCCGGCTAATGGAGCTATCGGGCAAAATATTCCCATCACGCTTACATGGACGAAGGTAACCGGCGCGGATATGTATTGTTTCCAGGTATCCGCCAACAGCACATTTTCGACCATAGCGATTGCAGATTCAATGATTATGGTCGATTCTGCAATAACAAATGGCTTAAATCTGAATACGAACTATTACTGGCAGGTAAGAGCAATGAGCGGCGTCGGTATAAGCGCATGGTCAAACGCATGGAATTTTACCACGGCGGTGTCCCTACCGGAGTGAGTTCCCAGCCGTGTAAGTCGCCGTGGCGGGGTATTTCTCTATGGAGTTGCTTGAGAGGTCACGAGGGCGGTAGTTACGAAACCATCATGCCTTTCGGGAAATTCTTTTTTAGTCTGTGATAAAGGCGCAGGAGTTGGAGGGGATGAAGAGGGACGAGCAATCCGTTTAAAGGATTTTTACAACTTGTGCCCATCCACGTTGTTTACCTTGTTTCCTCACGCTGGTATCTTGGGTGATAGTCCTGCCGCTTCGGTTTATCCTGCCGCCTGCCGTTCCCGCTTCCAGGCCTCAAAGGCCTTGAAAAACCCCGCCTCCGGCCTATTTTCCTGAACTTTTTATGGAGGACCTCACGCTTGAGTGAAAAAATGCACAAATTTGGGCATGGGATGAAACTATAGCGAGGCCGGAGGGTGTCGCCCGGAACGCCCGGATTTTTTTAGCTTTTCATCCCTTGCCGAAGAACTCCTGATAGAGCGCATTGACCGCCTTTTTCTCGTCGATGGCGTCGATTCCGAAGATCACGCTTATTTCCGAACTGCCCTGATTTACCATCTTGATATTGATCCCGGCTTTTGAAAGCGCGTTCGCCGCCGAAGCGAGCACGCCGATCTTATGGATCAGGCCTTCGCCGACGATCGCCACCAGCGCGATGCCGAACTCGGTGCGGATCTCATCGGGTTTGAGCTCCCGCTCGATGGCCCGGATGATCGTATTGGCCATCTCGAGCTTAAGTTGCGATTGGTCAAGTATCACCGAGATGTTGTCAACGCCCGACGGGCAATGCTCGTAGGAGAGGCCCAGGTCTTCGAAAATGGAGAGCAGGCGGCGTCCAAATCCTTTTTCACGGTTCATCAGGAATTTCTGCAGAGTGAAGCTGCAGTATCCCTTGCCCGAGGCGATGCCCACGACATCGCGTTCGCTCGGGAGCCGTTCGGAAACGATCAGGGTGCCGTCGTTGTCCAGATTTTCCGTATTGCGCAGGCGGATGGGAATTTTTTTCCGCAGGACCGGCTTGACCGCCTCTTCGTGCAGAACGTTGAAGCCGATGTAGGAGAGCTCACGCATCTCTTTGTAGGTCAAGGCCGGAATCTGCTCCGGGTGCTCGACCATGTCCGGGTGCGCGCTGAAGATGCCGTCGACATCGGTCCAGTTTTCGTACTCGCCGGCATCGAGCGCCTCGGCGAGAATGGACCCGGTGAGGTCGGAGCCCCCGCGGCTGAAGGTCGCCACATTGCCCTCGCGCGTATAGCCGAAGAAACCGGGAAAGACGATGATGCTGGTTTCCGCCAGTTTTTTCAGGGCGCTGAGACGGGCGGTTGCTTCCGGAAGCGGCTGCGCGTCGCCGAACACCGATGTCACGAGGAGGCCCGCCGTTTGCGGCGAAACATAGGTCGCATCGATGCCGACAGTCGCGCAGTAGTCGGCGAAAAGCCGGCAATGAAGATCCTCGCCCGCCGCTACCAGGCAATCGCGGTAACGGCCCGGGTGATCGAGCGGCGACCTCTGGAGTTTGTCTATCTCTGCGGTAATTGCCGCAATGCGCTCGGTTCCTACGTCGAGCGGTTCATAAATGGCGCGGTAGCGTTTCTTAACCGCCGCGATCTCGGCCGAACAATCCTGCCGCAGAAGGGATTTATCGACGATGGCGATGAGGGCGTCCGTGACCTTGTGGGGAAACTGCGGCGCCTTCCCCGGCGCGGACAGGACGACACAGCGTCGCCGCGGGTTCGATTTCAGAATAGCAACGATCCGCTGCAGCTTTTCGGCCGTGGCGACCGACGTGCCGCCGAATTTACCGACAATGCAACTCATGGGCGCTCCCCTCGATGGCGGGTCAGGCGACGGCCTTCTCATGGAACTTCCGGCGGAAATCCAGCGGCGAACGCTTTTCCCTGCGCGTGAACGCGCGCGTAAAGGAGTTGCCGCTGGGATAGCCAACCCGGGAGGCTATATCCGTAATCGGGTCGACCGTCGTTTCGAGCAGATGCTTCGCCTGCTCCATCCGGATGTTCGTGAGATAGTCGTAGAGCGTCTGGCCGGTTTCCTTTTTGAAAATGATATTAAGATAATTGATATCGACCCCGCACTCTTTTTCCAGCTCCCGCTGGTGCCGCATGCGGGCGTAATGCAACTCCATGAAAAGCGTCGCCTTGGCCACCAGGCTTTTCGCCTTGTTTCGGGGAAACTGCGCCTCTTCGATGACCAGAAGCCCCTTATTGAAAAGGACCACGAAGATCTCCAGCAATCGCGAGGTGGTGGAGAGCCCCCACACCTCTTTCCGGTTCGACCGCACGCAGAGGAGATCAAACACCAGGTTCTCAAAGTACGCCCGTTCTGTCCCTTCGAGCACGCACTTCCCTTCGATGGACGAATTCCACCAGCACCGGGCGCCTTGGGACGGCAGGAGCGAAAATAATACCTGAAAACATTCGAATGTTCCCTTCTGGTGCAGGTAGGAGTAGCGCTGGCTTCGCTCCATGATGCCCAGGAGTCCCGGTCGGGCGGTTCCGAATGAATTCCGGGAAAGATTTTGGAGGATGCCGCTCCCCTCCACCTGAAACCAGAGGCGGAAACTATCCTGCTGAAAGTGAAGCTGCAACGGCGGACGGCGCTCCCCGGCAGGCGGCGTCGCGTATTCGAGATACTCTATATCGCCGATGTCAATATGCAGTTTCGGCAGTTCTATGACGGCGTGGTTTTTCCACTCATTGAGGCAGGAGAAGGTGCGAACCCCGGCGGGGTGCATCGCATGCTGGGTGAGTTCCGGATTACTGAATGCCGCGAGAATCTCATGACGCGTTGAAAACATTCATAAAAAATATATTTTTTATGGCGAGAAAAATTTGGAATATTAAAAAAAATATTGTTATATTTAATAACCGCGTACAGACGGTTCCACTGCGGTTTCGGTTACAGCGCCCTTAACGCCCGTTGCTACAGGTACTATGGCTCCAATCTCCGCCGATACTACCAGCCGTTTTATTTCCGAGGAAAGCTGCCTGGCGCTCTATCTTAAGGAGATCAGCAAGAATAAAACCCTGAGTCTGGAAGAAGAGGCGGAACCTGGCGATCATGATCCGCATCGGCGAACGCAAGTCGCTTGAACGGTTGGTCAAGGCGAATCTTCGGTTCGTCGTCAGCGTGTGCCGTAACTATCAGAATCAGGGCCTGCCGCTCAGCGACCTCATCAACGAAGGCAATCTCGGGCTTATCCGGGCGGCCAAGCGGTTTGACGAAAAGAAGAATTTCAAGTTCATCTCCTATGCGGTGTGGTGGATTCGTCAAGCGATCCTGCAGGCGCTCGCCGAACAGTCGCGAATCATCAAATTGCCGCTCAATCGCGTCGGCACCATCCATAAAATCGGCAAAACCCAGAGCAAGCTCGAACAGAAGTATCGCCGGCAGCCCAATGTCGAAGAGATCGCCCGCGAATTGAGCATCGATGAGAACGAAGTGCGCGAGACGATCAAAATCGGCAATACGCATATGTCGCTCGATGCGCCGCTCAAACGTGGCGAGGACTCGAAGCTGATCGATGTCCTTCATGACGAGAGTCAGGGGCATCCGGATGACGGCATCATGGATATCTCCCTTCAGGAGGAGATCGAGAAAACGCTGAATACCCTGTCTGAGCGTGAAAAAGAGGTGGTGAAGCTCTACTTCGGGATAGGGGAGGAAACCGCCCATACGTTGGAAGAGATCGGGCAGCGATTTAATCTTACCCGCGAACGGGTCAGGCAAATCAAAGAGAAGGCGCTGCGGAGACTCAAGCATTGTTCACGCAGCAAGCGTCTGCGGGTGTATCGAAATCTTTAATAGCGGGTTCTGAATTCCCGGCCCACTATTTTCCAATGGTTCGACCTGCCTGATGCGAGAGGGTCAGGAGAATCGCTACACCGACCAGCCCCGCGATCATGATGAGTACCGGTTCAATGATAAGAGAAGCCGCGGTAAGGCTTGTTTCAATCTCCTCCTGGTAGAACTCCGCCATCTTCCGGCAAAGGTCGGCATCGTTGTGCCGGGTCTTCGCATCGTTCAGGAAATCTGCAATCATATCCGAATGGCGCGGCGATGTCCGCAATGCCGCCGCAAACGTTGCAACTGTTTCCGGAGAGAGTGCCTCCATTGACAGAATCTTCCGATGGAGCGGCGTTCCCCTGACCGTCTCGGCGGCGATCCGAAGCGCCTTCGGGAAGGCTACCCCTCCGGAAAGCAACGATGCGAGAGCGAGGAAGAACCTCCTCAGCCACTCCTTCCGTGCCAGATCGCTCAGAAGGGGGATCGCTTCGATGAGGTTCCCGATGGGCCTGAGCATGCTGTTCAAATACCAGGCGAGGAGTGCGGTCACCATGAGCGCCGCGAGCAGTCCGATCTCCACCTGCGGATGCGCGACAAGCCACGCCACGGCATGGAAAATAAGGTTTGAAACAGGGGGAAGGTTCGGGGACGCCGAGGATAGTTTCTCAAGCATCGGAGGCACAAAATAGATGAGCATTGCAATGATGATGCCCAAGCTGCCGATGGTGATGAGTGCGGGATATTTTACCGTCCGGGTGACCCGGTCCCGGAACCCTTCATTTTTCTCATAGTAATCAGCCACGTGGCACAGAAGTTCGGCGAAGGCTTCGGAAGCGACATCATACATCCCCATCACCCGGCAGAGAAACGGTCCGAATACCGAACGGTATTTCATGAAGGCATCGCCGGCCCCGACGCCCTTCTGAAGCTCGGCCGCAACCGCCGGCAATGCCGCGGCGATCCTCCGCTCGTCGGTCTGCTTTGAAAGCGTCTCCAGCGATCGGGGGAGCGCCCACCCGGTTGCAAGCATGGGCGCGAGATCCCTCGCAAGCCGTGCGAGATCGGCGCCGCTTGGCGAGCGAGGTGTGAAGAAACTCATCACGAAGGCCTCAGCTGTTGACCATTTCGCGCAGTTTCTGGTATCCCAGATGCATCGTGAGGTGGTCTAGAAGCACCATCGCCGCATGGCTTTCCGCAACCGGCCAGATGCGTGCCACGATGGTCGGGTCGCGGCGGGTTATGGCCGCGAGTTCCGCATTCCGAAGCGTGTATTTGTCAATTGTCGTCTGCGTCAGGTCGATGGTGGGAGTTCCCTTGACAGCGAGGCGGACCACGATGTCCTGCCCGCTTGACAGCCCGCCGGTGATCCCCCCGGCATTGTTCGAATCGAAGACGACCGTCCCGTTTTCCGCGTGCATCCGGTCGTTGCTCTGGTACCCGGTCATCTCCCTGACGGCGAACCCCGCGCCCACCTCGACCCCCTTGACCGCCCCGATACCGAGCATACGGCCGAACTCAGCGTCGAGCTTGTCGAACACCGGCTCGCCGAGGCCGACCGGGACGCCGGTCGCCCGGACCTCCACGATGCCGGCGGCCGAGTCGCCCCGGGCGGAGATACGGCTCACCGCATCGTTCATGGCCTGCGCCGCCGCGACGTCGGGGCAATTGACGACAGGATGAACGCCGTACCGCTCGCGCACCTCGCGGGTCGTGAGGCGCGGCGCCTTGTCCCGGATTGCATCGATCTCCCGTTCAATTTCCGCGAAAAGGCGCATCTTTTCGAGGAAGCGCATGTTCATGGTGATGCGTCTGCGCCGCATAGATCTCCCGATAGAACGGATCGGTCTCGATGCGCATTTTTTTGAAGGCCTCGGTGGATTTCCGGATGACGGCCGAATCAAGGTCGCCGCATCGCACGCCGGCCAGTTCCTTGACATAACCGAAGACCTCGATGCCGATCCGTCGCAGCGCCTGTTTGGCCACATAGCCCCCGGCGACGATCGTGGCGGTGTAGCGTCCGCTGAAAATGCCGGCGCCGATGGCGTCGTCGTCGGGGCCGTATTTGACGAATGAGGCATAGGAGGCGTGGCCGGGACGGGGGGTCCGGTTGGTATCCTGATACTGCTTGATATGAGTGAAATGGCGGTCGAGGTTGGGGATCAGGATCGTGATCGGGGTCCCGTTGGTGTGGTTTTCGTTTCCCGCCCCCTCGATGGTTTCGGCGGCGTTGAGGCCCGTAAAGAGTACCGGCAGGTCCGGTTCCTTTCGCGGTGACGAGAGCTCGTCCGCCCCCGGCTTGCGGAGCAGGAGGTCGGCGTAGAGTTCCTGCTCGGAAAGAAGCAGGCCGGGAGGCGCCCCGTGCACCACCGCCGTCAACCCCTCCTGATAGGAGCCGCCCGCCACCGACACCTGAAACAGCTTTCCCAGATGACATCCAAACATATCGGTTTACCCCGGTGTTAATAATCAGGTTATAAATGCTATTTTGAACCCCGGATCAAAGATCCAGCTTCCGCCCGATTCTGAAAAATAAACCATAGCGGGACCGCGGAGCACCTTATTCCGAAGGGACGGTTCCCCCCTGCCGGGACCTCCTCCGGCATACCATGTATTTTTATCCAGTTTTTCACCACCTAAAGGAGCATCCATGACGTTCGCCGACCTCATCGGCATGGCTGCGGGATTCTGCACGACCGTGTCGTTTTGTCCTCAGATCGTCCGGATCCAGCGGACGAAGTCCGCGGAAGACGTTTCCCTCGTCATGATCTTCATTCTCCTCGCCGGCATCGCCCTGTGGTTGTTGTATGGAATTTTACCGCGAAGCTGCCGATCATCATCTCGAACGGCACGGCGCTTGTCCTCGTCGTGATCCTTCTTGCATGCAAAATCCGGTTCCGTCGTAAGCGCTGAAACTGGTTACATAAACAGGCGGGAACCGCTGCACGGCAGCGGGGTGCATTCACGCAAGCTCCGGCTACCCGCGGCATTCGGATTCTGCCGCGGGGTGTCGGTGTTGTGAAGCGAAACAGCCGTCTTATCTGAAATTCAGGAGCCTGGGAGCGTTGACGTTGTCCTGAATATAAAATCCCGCCGGAAGCCGCGAGGCGTCGCTCGATACCACCCTGCCGAGAAGGGAAATGGCCTTCCCCGGCGCCAGGTTTACAATAGCTTCCGTATTTAACCTGCTGGAGAGTGCGACCGTGCACTCCGTTCGAGGGCAGGGCCTTCGTCGTTCCCTTGAGGATTTCGATGCCGTTGATTTCGACGTTCTGCGTGACGGCGGTAAATGCGATGTTGATCGAATCCCCCGTTACCGTGACGTTGAAGGGTTCGTAGACGGCGGTGAATGCATTGCCTGCCGTCGCCCATACGTCGAAGTTCGACAATACCGAAGAACCGTTGATGCTCACGTTGAACACGCGCTGTCCGGTGCCGGTCAAACCCGATGGATATAAGGGAGTCGCATAGGTTTCACAGAAGCACAGTATGACGGTGTACGCGCCGTTGGGAACGTTGTAAAACGCGTAATTCGTCACGCTGTAGCGCTCGGTCTGGAAAACGATGGTGTCATTGTTGGTGACGCCGGTCACCGTGAAATCAGTTCCGGCGTCGGTCACTCTATTGACCGTCGAGCCGCCTACCGAGCAGGTATCGTCGTTCCAAAGATTGCCCGCTGCATCGGTAAAGGCCGCGGTGTTGCCGCAATCGACGCGGAAGGGTATCGGAAGAGCGTTGGTTTGGGCGATGACGGCGACGGCCGTTGTCACGACGAGACACGGAACAAGGAACTTCTTCATAACCGGGAACCCCCTTCGGATGAGGTGGATGAAGCCTTTAATGTTGGTAAGCAACAACATTGAACCCGAATAGCGGCCATAAAATACGTTTCTCCGCCGACCGTGTCAATGGTAGTGTGCGAAGCATGCACTGCGACGAGAGAGGGACGGGCGGCGGTTATGGTTGAGTAAATCCCGCCTACTCCCATCGGCCAGACTGTATTACAATGCGTTACATATACTCATTTGGCCTTAAACAATGACCGGTTAAAAATTTGAAAATGTAGAAATAACAGAGCCAATACGGTAGTGGCATAGTATTTGTCCTTTGTATTAACTATGGATAGTGATTTTATCCTTCTTCGCCGAAGGGGCATTCAATGCGTAAGGGTCCCTCTCTTCTATTATGCATGGTGGTGGTGGGCATCTTCAGTAATTCCATGCCTGGGTCAGAAAAACCAGGATACCGTTTTTCAGAAAGACGGCGAAATTATTGTGGGACATATTTTTGAAGATAATCATGGTTCAAACTTGAAAATCAGGATTGATTCTCAAGGCGTGTTGCTTCTTAATTACAACGGCATCCAGAAAATAAGCCGTGTACCGAGATCCAGTCACTAGCCTGCCGGGGTGCTCCGTTTTGAAAAAAAACGGGGTGCATTGAACTCATTGTCCGGCCACAGTAGTATCCCCCTTACTATGATCGGTTTCGTTGCTTTTTTTGCGGCATGTTATTTGCTCCGCTTAAAGAGTAACAATTACTATGACCTGAAAAGCCGTTTTGCGGGTGTAATAATCTTTGGCGGGCATCAAGTGAAAGGGGCGTATATGATGAAATATGTAATAAATTTTCTCGTCCTGGTCTTTTCCGCGGCGGCCGCGCTTCTCGCGTTCGAATTTCTTTTTTCAAGGGACGTTCGCAGTCGGGCGGGTTTCAGCGGAGGGGAAGCACATGATGCGGGAATCGAAAAGGGAGCCCGCGAGCCTCACGAATACAATTGGAACTCTTTTTCGGTGAAACCGCGTTTTGAGGAGCCGGAAAATGTCATATCGTATCGAAGCTACCGTGAGTGAAATCATCACGGGGCTTCGGTTAACGGATAGAAACAGCAGGGGATGAGTGGCGCCGCCATGCGGGTGCGTTTTTGAAGAGGGCGGCAATGTAACCTTTTCAGGGAGGTGATATGGCAACCGCAACGTTACGGGGAGAGTCACGGAGCTTTAGTAAGCCCGATGAAGTCAGGACCATTCCACGGGGCAAAATCGAGCTTATTGACATCGGCGGCAGAACCATCGGGCGCGCCACGGTTGAACCGGGATGGCGATGGTCGACGTCGGTAAAACCGATGGTGAAAACCGACAGCTGTCAGGGTGCACATTTTCAATACGTGGTATCGGGGACCATGATGGTCGAAATGGAGGATGGAACGAGGATTGAATGCAGGGCCGGCGATGTTGCATTCATTCCGCCGGGACACGATGCCTGGGTGGTGGGAAACGAGCCGGTCGTCGCGGTGGATTTTGAGGGAATGGTAAACTATGCCAAACCATGATCTGTGATAATTCCCGGTAAAAAAAGGAGGCGCCTCATGAAGACGCCTTCTTTTTTACAGCATGTATGCCAACCCCAGCATGTTATACCGGTCCGAACCGAGGTCGGTTTGCATATATTCAAATCGGTATGAAAGACCGACGTGACGGTTTAAAAAAACATTCGCCATGAAGGCGGCGTTGTTAAGGAGTCGCGCGTGGTCGTAAGCGCCGAAATATTTCGCCTCAAGTTCGAACGCATGATAAAAATTCGCATGAACATTGAGGCCGGTGAGCGCATAAAAGCCGGTTTCGGTCAGAGTGGATGCGATCGTCCCGGGCACTCCGGGCATCATCATCGACATCGAACCCCACACATCTTCATACTCCGTGCCGACCCACGGGAGGGCGGTAAGCTTGACATTGCTCATATCATACCTGAAGCGGTATCCGACGCGGCCGTAGGGGACGAGGATGTAATTTTTCTGGAGAAAGTCTTGCAGGGGAATGATGTTGTCTCCGGCGTTCGTGTTGATGAAAAGATACTCGGATCCGGCCCCTATGACGAATTCCCCGGATTTTTCGGGCATGAAATAGATGTCGCCGCTTAGATGTCCGCCCCAGATGTCGCTGTAGTTGATATCGGATGATTGATAGAGAAACGTATTCCACTGGTATCGGTCGGTTCCGATTCCCTGAACGAAAAACCCCTTGAGCAGGGCGTTGTCCTTCAGGATTGGACTGGAACTGTTCTGAACATCCTGAAGCTGTCCGACGTACGGGCAGATGATCACGAAATCATCGGCGAAAAGAGTTGATGCCACGCCGAGGAACATAACGAGGATACAACGGAAACTCCGCATGCGTCTTTCCCCTATAGTATCGTTAAGGTTGTGAGGACAGCCGTTGTTTGTTGTAATAGATGGAATCCTCGCAAACGTATAAAATAATCTTCGCGAAGATTGAAATCAAAACTGACCTAACATCCAGTCTCAGGCCGATCTGTCCATTTTTCATTGTACCGTTTAAATTTATGGCGTATATATTTACAGCCCGGCGAACATGTATACATCGGCTGAAGGAATCCATCACCTGAAATTGCCATTGTCGGGATTAATCACGAAGATATTATCCCTCAATATTTCAATGAGTTAATTCATTTCCACCTGAAAAGTCATTCACCGTAGAGGGAAGGAACCGTTCATGGCACGGCTCTTGCAATTTTTATATGACTTCAAAAAGAAGAACAATTAAAAAAACCATGGGAGGGAGGAAGTTATGGATACAGTGATGAAAATCAGTAAGCTATGCCTCGTAGCATCAATGGCGACGGCATTCATTATTCCTCAGAGCAGCTTTGCAACGAAGTATGTGGTAGTGTTTGGAGGGATGCAGGGGTTGGAATATTATCCTGCAAGCTTTTCAGCAAAAATCGGCGATACGGTTCAATGGAATGGATCGTTTGCAAACTACGTTCTTTCTTCCACCATTATTCCCGCAGGGGCGGCAAGTTTTCATAACGATACGGGCGCAACGTTCAGTTACATTATCAAGAAGTTCGGCACCTACAATTACAGAAGCAATGACCCCGGAATGAGCGGCTGCTTCAATGTGCCCTCTACTGCAATCACGCAGGCGACAAGCGGTCCACTGGGGGATAAGGCGATTGTGCAGAGCACCATGTCGGGAGGACGGACGCTCATAAGCTTGAACATTCAGGATAATGAGTTGGTAACCGGCTCCGTCATGACTCTTTCAGGGAAAAAACTGGCAACCCTCGTTAATGACGTTTTGGGACCGGGGGTTCATTCTATTCCACTTAACAACATCAGCGAAGGCAGCTATATAGTGAAGCTATTAATCGGCAGCCAGGAAACGGTCATTAAAACCTTCGTTGCCAGGTAATGGTGACCATGCCGAACCGAGGGGAGCGATAGTTCATGGTAAAAAGAAGGCATCCTCATGAGATGCCTTCTTTTTTTATAATCCAACGAGGTCAAAAACTTCCTGATACGGATGGTTCAGCCGGAACTTGACTCCGCGGCCCGCATTTATTTATTTATCCGAAACCCCGCCGCGCGGCGCGGGGAGCGTTCATTTTGATTTCGGTCTTCATTTCGGCCTCGGTACGGAATTCCCCGTCGGGGGAGTGGTCCCCTTCGTGCAATTTTCATATTATGTCGGAATTGCGAACATCGCCTCAAACGCAAACGACCTTGGCTTTACATCGATCAGAAACCATGGTTTTGAAATCCATGCCGGAATCAAGTTTCAGCGACCTGTTCAAAGCATTGCCTCCTTCCCAACCGCGGTAATCATTATCTTTTGTCCGAAAAACTGAAAGAAAGGCGCCTCTTATGGCGCCTTTCTTTCTCCAGGTACCCCACGATTTGCCCCTCAAAAGCGTGATTCTCAGCTCCCTGTCTCCCGGCGGGTATTCATGAGCATCATCAATGACTGATCGCCTTCCATCTGATCGGTATTGAGCAAAAATGGCGATGGCATGGTAATTGCGAATTAAATAAAGGAGTTACGTTTTCACCGGTAACCGAGGGACGACCCATGACCAGAATCAGCGTTCCCATTAAAAGTTTGCTGTTTTTTTCATGTCTGGCGGTTCCGTCTGCGGGCAATCAACTGCAGTTTGCCGTATATCAGAGAGACACCGTTTATTTGAAAGATAGCGTCGTCATCGTTGTGGAATGCATGAAGATCGCTCCCGCCGGCCGGCAAAAACAGGACACGGTTTATAAAAAAGATACCGTTTATCAAAAGGACGGCGAAATCGTCGTGGGAACCATTATCGCGAATAATCAAGGTTCGACTCTTAAAATCAAGGTCGGTCCTCACAGCACGTGGGTTTTTTATTATAGCGACATCGCCAGAATCGACGGTGTCGTGCAAGATAGTCTCAACCGCGAGGCGAAATTTGAAGTAATGCCGTAAGCCGGGTTGCAGAAACAACGGTACGCGGAACGAAAAAGGCAGAGGGGAGGAGCGATGGCCTTAAAAATTTTCATCGCTGTCTATGTCATCGGCTGGCTGTCGTTTATCTATGGCGCGGTTACGGCGAAGTATGAAGATGCCGGCGGCCGGAGGAGACAGGCAACGGGTGCCGCTTTCCGCCTGATAACCGAAGCGCGGGCGGCGAAGCTCGCTTCCGCCTTTCCAACCACTCCGGAAACCGTCCCTTTGAAAAAATCCGCGTGAGGGGGGCATCATTTCCCGGCGCTTCGGCGTCGCGTATGAAGATGCGCCCCCATGGGAGATTTTTGCAAAAAATTACTTGACTTTGCTTTGCGCATAAACTATAGAATGGGGGACGGAAGATGCAATGTACGCCCGCATCCTTGTTCAGAGGGGGCTCCCCATGTCTCATTTCAGCGGATTTCCGGCAAGAACATGTGCGGCGCTGGTTTTGTTGTGCGTCCCGGCGTTGCAGGCGCAGGTTCCCGGCGCTCCGACGCTTTCTTCGCCGACCAATGGCGCGACGGTCGAGCCGACGTCGATTACCGTGGCATGGAATGTCGTTTCCGGGGCGTCTTCATATACGTTGCAACTATCACAGACCTCGACATTTTCAACCTTGGTGGTAAATCAGGGGGGCATCCTCGCCGCATCGGAGCCCATTTCCGGGCTTGCCATTAATACCTTTTACTACTGGCGGGTAAGTGCTTCGGGTTCGGTCGGGACAGGCTCATGGTCGAGCATCTGGAGTTTCGCGACGGGCATTCCGACGGCTCCAACCCTTGTATCGCCGGGCAACGGCGCGATGAATCAGTCGGCCGCCGTTACCCTGAGCTGGGTTGCATCCGTCGGTGCGACGACATACGGGTTCCAGGTTTCTACGGCATCTACATTTACTTCCGTTTTTTTAAACCACACCGGTATCGCCGTAACCTCGGCATCGGCGGCTGAGTTATCATATGCCGCCACCTTCTACTGGCGGGTTAATGCGACAAATTCCGCCGGAACGAGCGCATGGTCAAGCATCTGGAGTTTCACCACGGGGCAACAGACCGCAGTGCCAACCCTCGTCTCACCGGCCAACGGCGCACTGAATCAGCCGTTATCCCTGACGTTGAGCTGGAATTCGGTGACGACCGCATCGACCTATGCCTTTCAGGTTTCGACGGTTCCCAGTTTTTCAACGACGATAAGTTATCAGGCCGGAATTACCCCCACAAAAGCCGCAATCAGCGGACTATCGAACAACACCACTTATTACTGGAGGGTGTATGCCGCCGGTCCTTACGGGACGAGCGCCTGGTCGGGCGCGTATGATTTTACGACGGTATCGGTTACTCCCGCACCCCCCCTACTGACGTCCCCATCGAACAACGCCATCGACATCAGTTATCGTCCGGTATTTACCTGGCAGGGAGCGAATACCACCACCTACACCTTGCAGATTTCCTCGGCTTCGAATTTTCCTTTGACGATTGTAAATCATGGCGGCTTGATTTCCAGGGATTCCACGGGCCTCACGCTTGCATTTAACGCAACCTATTTCTGGCGGGTGAACGCGACAAACTCCGCCGGAACAAGCGCATGGTCGTCGGTGTGGAGTTTTACCGTCTCGGCGCCGATCCCCGCTGCGGCTCCGGCGCTTGTTTCACCGGCAAGCGGAGCCAATGCTGCGTTGCCGGTACTTTTATCCTGGGGGATTGTCGCCGGCGCGACATCATACACGTTGAATTTTTTTTATTACGGTGAGCAAAATTCCCCGTGGTATGATACGGTCGTGTCTACCACTAATTGTAAAGAAAGCTCCATTTTAAACCCCTATGTCGGGTATTATGTGTACTGGTATGTTTACGCCAACAACGGTTCCGGCTCAGGCCCGGGGTCAAGTGCATGGATGTTTTGGCCCGTCGGGACTTCCACGCTGCCCCGCGCTGCCGCTTCGCCGCTCCCATCTTTTTCAATTAAAAACTCCTCCCTCCTTTACACCCTCACCACGCCCTCTCAGGTTGAGGTTTCGCTCTATACCATGCGTGGCCGTAAAATCATGCTTCTCAACCGCAGGGAATTGTCCGGCAGTTATACCCTGTCGCTCAAAAACCGTAATCTTCCGGCCGGAGCGTATTTTCTCCATTTCAAAGCGAATATGATTGATAAGAGGATGAAGATCGTTGTACCGGGTGGATGAGTTAATAAAAGATAATTTCTAAGGGGGGAAGTCTCCCATTGTGCCCAAAGGCGACCACTTTCTTATTAAGAGGAGGTTCCCATGCGTAATTTAGCGAGAATTCCGGCACGAGCCGGCGTTGCGGTGGTTTTGTTTTGTGCCCTGGCGTTGCACAGGCGCAGGTTCCCGGCGTACCGGTGCTTTCTTTACCGACTAATGGCGCCTTAGGCCAGCCGACAACGCCGACGCTGAAGTGGAATGCTGTTTCCGGGGCATCTTCATATACCTTGCAAATATCACAGAGCTCGACATTTTCGACGTTCGTTATAAATCAGGGAAGCATTGCCTCCACCTCGCAGGTTATTTCAGGGCTCGCCGCCGGTTCCCCCTATTACTGGCGAGTGAGCGCCACGGGCGCGGGAGGGACAAGCGCGTGGTCGAGTATTTGGAGTTTTTCGATATTAGCCGTTCCGGTTCTTTTATTGCCGTCCAACGGAGCGACGAATCTGCCAATTTCGGTAACCCTGAACTGGACTTCCTCTGCCGGTGCAGCAACCTATAGGCTGTATATTCTTAGTAGTGCATATGATACAACGCTGACCGGCCTCACCCTGACCTCCAAGGTTGTCACGGGTCTCGCCACCAATACCACCTACTATTGGCGTGTGAATGCGACCAGCTCCGCCGATTCGGCCAGCGCCTGGTCGGCGGAGTGGAGCTTTACTACCGGGCAGACCGCGACGCCTGCGCTTCTTGCGCCTTCCAACGGAGCAACCAACCAGCCTTTATCCTTGACTCTGAGCTGGAATTCGGTGAACACGGCGACGTCCTATGACTGCCAGGTTTCGGCGGTTTCAAATTTTTCCTCGATATTCGTCAATCAATCCGGAATTACCGCGACAAAAACGGCGATCAGCGGATTATCAAACAGCACGAATTACTACTGGAGGGTATATGCCGCCGGGCCTTATGGGACAAGCGCATGGTCAACCGTCTATGGTTTTGCAACGCCTCTGCTTGCTCCCGCAGCCCCTATGCTCACGTATCCATCAAACAATGCCACCGATATAAGTGATTATCCGGACTTTACCTGGCAGGGGGCAAATACCAGTACTTATACCTTGCAGGTATCGTCGGCTTCAAATTTTTCCACCACCATTTTCAGTTATGCTGATACCACTACTAATGGATACGGTCCCCTCACGCTTGCCTTTAATACAAGCTATTTCTGGCGGGTGAATGCCGCAAACAGCGTTGGTACCAGCGCATGGTCGTCGGTATGGAAATTCACCGTTTCAACGCCGCCCCCCACGGCGGCCCCGGTGTTGGTTTCACCTGCCAGCGGAGCTACCATAAACCCATCGGGAATATTTTCATGGGGAATCGTTGCCAATGCAACATCCTATGAATTAATAATTAAGCAATTTGTCGGCGGCATACCATCGCACACCTATTTTATTGTTGATACGGTGTTGACTGGCACAAATTGGAGCAATAGTGCAAAACTTGGACCATATATAGGAAAGGAAACAATGGAATGGCAGGTAATTGCCCGCAACGGTTCAGGGTCGGTGACGTCAAACGAAGAGAATTTTTTCCTTTCACCTGCTTCCGCACTGCTCCGTGCTGCCGCTTTGCCACTCCCTTCTTTTTCCATTCAAAACTCCTCCCTCCTCTACACCCTCGCCGAACCTTCGCAAGTTGAAATTTCACTCTTCTCCCTGCCTGGCCGTAAAATCATGCTTCTCAACCGCAGGGAATTGTCCGGCAGTTATACCCTGTCGCTTAAAAACCGCAATCTTCCGGCAGGAGCGTATTTTCTCCATTTCAAAGCGGGGAATAGTGAGAAGCGGATGAAGGTGATGGTAACGGGGCGATGAATTACTGATCGTTTAATCCCTTCCCCTTGAGAATTCGCCGCATGCATTTTTCAACTCTTGACTCCCGGGTTTCGGATTGTTTGGGCGCCGAAAAATAAAGATTGTAAGCTCTTTGCCGTCCCGGCGTCAATGCATCAAAAGCGGCTTTCAAGGCGGGGTTTTCATCTAATTTCCTTTGAAATTCCTCAGCAAATACAAGTTCCGTTTTCTCTTTAAAATCAACTTTCAAACCGGCTTTTTCCGCTTCGATGGCTTCATGAATATAGGCTTTCACGACGGGTTCCATCTTGACTATTTCTCGAACATTGGTGAACCGAATCTGGCGCATCGCCTGCGAATGCTCCCCGGGTTTGATCAGAATGCCATTGGCGTCATGTAACAAGGCGCCTTTGAAAAACCCAAGCGCGCAGTATTCTTTAAATCCATATATTCCAACTATGTTGCTTTTCTGAAACGTGTACCACGGAAGCCCCCACTTCAATTCTTCGGTCAGCCCGCAGTCAAGAATGATCATTCTCAATTTCCCTGATTCTTCCCGCCACTTTTTGGCTTTACCGAGATATGCGTCAACCTTCGGATTCATGGTCATATAACCATAATGGTAATGGATTTAAAGTTTACAAATTCTTGTGTTTGGTCCCGAACGTTCTTTCGGGGAAAGATTCGGATGAAGCGAAGCGTAATCGCTTATCCCATGTCGGATTGAGCGGCGTTTTTCGCGACCCAGATTTCAAATGCGTTCAAAAACTTCCGCAGGGAGTCCCGTTTCGATTCATCGGTGAGGGCGCCGCTGCCGTCGAACAGGTGCGCGGCTCCTCCGATGTACGCTTCGGGTTGCGGCATGGCCGGAACGTTGAGAAATACCAGCGATTGTCTCACGTGATGGTTCGCGCCGAATCCGCCGAGGGGACCCGGCGAAACACTCACCACGGCCGCTGGTTTTCCATTCCATGCACTCTGCCCATACGGTCGGGAGCCTACATCGATGGCATTCTTAAGCACCGCGGGAACCGAACGATTGTATTCCGGCGTGACGAAAAGAAAGCCGTCGCAACCGTTGAGTCGACGGCGAAACTCCGTCCATGCGACGGGAGGCGTTTCGTCGAGGTCCTGGTTGTACATCGGGAGTTCGCCTATTTCGATGATTTCAAGCTTGAGTGACTCCGGCGCAAGGATCGTGAGGGATCGCGCGATTTTCCGGCTGAAGGATTCTTTCCTGAGACTTCCAATGATGACCGCGATGGTTTTCATTTCTTCTCCCGGTAAAACAGCCGTTTTTCGATGCCATTGACCGTAGTTTTCCTGCCCGGAGGCCGCCCCGACCATGCGCCGCCGGAAATGCCGCGGCGCACGGTACCCTTTGGGCAGCGATTTCCGTACCTACCTCTCTATGAGAACGATCTCACGCCTCTCGATGCCGGCAGCCTTGAAGTGCACAATGTAGCGACCCGCGGCAAGGGAGCACTCCTTCAACGACATGGCATAATGACCCGCCGGCAGGGTGCGTTTCATCGCCAGTGCGGTTCTCCCGAGAAGATCGCTGAACGAAATCTCGACATCACCCGGCTCCAGCAAGGAGTATTCGAGAGCTTCACCATTAATCGAGAACCCGGCGTTCAGCCCGGCTTTCGCATGGGCCAGCGTTGAAGTGCCGGCTGTTCCGAAATCCCAAATCTGCGACCATAGACCCGCACCGGCATTATTCCATGCATCGACCTGCCAGTAGTAGGTCTGGCCTGCAACAAGGTTGCCGACGCTGACGGATGTCCCGGTGATGCCGGTTTGATTAAACACCGTTGTACCGGCGCCGAAGCTCAGAGAGGTGCCTACCTCCACCCCATACGAGGCAGCCTCTATTGCAGACTGCCACATAAGGACCACCGGAATGGAAAGACCGGTATTGCCGTTGGCCGGAGATGAAAGCTGCGGCACGCCGGCAATGGCCATTATGGTGGTGAAACTCCAGACGGCCGACCAGTTGCCCGTGCCGCCGGCATTCGCGGCATTTGCACTCCAATAGTAAAGCTGAGAGTTGGAGAGGCCGGAAACCATGACCGAAGGAGAGGTCAGGCCGGTCTGGCTGAACACCGTACCGCTGAAACTGGAACTGGTCGAAACCTCAACGCCATAGGAGGCTGCGGCGCTTACCGCGCCCCAGTTCAATGTCAGGGCCGTCGGCTGCAACGTAGCGCCATTGGCCGGGGAAGAGAGCGTCGGGCTGCCGATCATGGTGCTGAAACTCCATACGCTCGACCAGGCGGTCGTTGCACTCCCATTCCAGGCGTTCACCTCCCAGTAATAGGTCGTTGCATTGGCAAGCGAGACGCCTTTCGTGGTCGCCGCAATGCCGCTCTGGCCGACTACGGTGCTGCCGAATCCCGAACTGGTTGACACCTGAAGAGAATAGGATACGGCGCCGGTTACGCCGATCCAGCTGAGATTGAGCGAAATGGGAAGATTACCCGCGCCGTTAGTCGGTGCAGCCAGGGGCGGAGGACCCAGGGGGGCGATGGTGGAGAAGCTCCATGCGCCGGACCAGTTGCTCACGCCGGTGGGACCGGCGGCATCCGCCCGCCAGTAATAAATGGTTCCGGCGGCCAGGGCGGGCAGGGCCTGCGAGGTGATTGCCACGCCCGAAAAGTCGAACACCGTTGATGAAAAACCCGCGTTAATCGCCACCTGAACCTCATAGGAAGTCACCGCAGGGCCGCCGCCCGATGTCCAGCTCAGGCTTACGCCCGTGGTGGACAGGCTGCCGGTATTGTTCGAGGGTGAAACGAGTGTGGGAGCCGCGGGGCCGAGGGAGAACGGGCTGAGCGACACCGCACCGGTTCCTACGGACGGCGGCATCTGCGTCTGGAAGCATAAGCTTATCCAGTCCGCGCTCCGATACGTACTATCAATGCGAAGCTCATCCATGGCGCCGTTATAATAGGGGTACGTCTGCCTGCTGCTTCCCACCCCCACATAAAAATTCGTCGCGGCATAGTCGGCATTTGCGCTGGCAATGGTGGCGCTGCTCAGACTCTGTGGCGATCCGTCCACGTAGATATTTTCCGACGTCGAAGCCGAACCGGTACCCTGATATTGCCATACGACATGGTGCCAGGCATTCCATGTCAGGGTGTCGGTAGTCAATAAATTGCCGTTGGGGTTGACGCCGCTGTTGAACATCGCGCAGGGATGGCTTCCGGCGCCGGTTACGGCGTCGGATGCTGCCGTTGCATTGCCGAACCAGATCACGGTCGAATAGTTGTGAAAAGCGCCCAAAGCCCCTTTATATAAAACTCCGCCTCCGATATTACCGCTGCCGTTTAAATAGAACCAGCCGGAGACCGTCCATTGGTATTGAAAATTGGGAGGACTCGTACTGGCGGTGGGGCCGGCGTAATAGCCGGTAGCCCCGTCGAAGGTCTCCCCGTAACCGATTGCCGATGAAGTCGTGCCCGCATTCTCGGTTATGGTGCCGTTGAGGGTTCCGGTAAGACCGCTGTGGCCGACATCGGTCGCACTGCTGTCGGTTGCATAATTCATATGATAGACCAGACCGAAACCGTTGGCATTAGTCCATATCGCGGCAGGGTTCGACGGCGACCCGCTCACGCCGGCGTTGCCGAAATACATTTTGAAGGTCGTCGGCGTACCGGCCGCCGCTACGCTGGGAAGCAAAACCCAGAATTCGGCATACAGGTTGACGGGGTCGTATCGCTCGATCTCGAAGGGAACCGAATCCGTATAGCCGGTCTGGGAAAATCGGATGTCGTAACCCGTACTTTGAGCGGTCGCAAATACCAGTGAGTCGCTGGAATTACCGCCGTTCGCGATCTTTCCATTGAGGCGGACGAGCACCGGGAAGTTCGTGACGGCGGTGGTGGTCCCGGTCGGGTTAATGGTGACGGTCCGGTTATAGGACCACCCCCCTGAGGTGAACTGAGCGTTAACCGCCGACGGCAGGGCAAGCATTGCTGACTGCGTAAGCACGGCGGCCATTGCCGTGATACACCGGAATTTTTTCAGAGGAAAGCCGCATCCATGGAAAGCCGTTCCTCCAGTATGTGAGCCGTAATTATTGGACATACCGTTACCCCCTTTATATGGTTTAAGACGTGTGATGACGCTTCTATTGAATTCTGACCAGCTTCAGCCGCTTGTCGAAGTTGGCAGCTTTCATCCTCACGATGTACACGCTCGATCCCACCACGGACTCTCGGCCCTCGCCACTGTTCCACGACAGCGCATAGTGACCGGCCCTGGTATAGCCCGCTCGCCAACTGCTTCACAAGGCTCCCCTTCAGATCGTACACCGCAAGCTCGATCCCATGCTCCGTCACCCCCCCTATCGTCGGCACATCGAACGCTATCTTCACCGAACCCCTGAACGGGTTCGGATACGCCCGCGTCAAATCGAACTTCGTGATAAGATATCCCTCAGGAACGCTCAGCACTCCCAGGAATACCTTATCCACCCCATACTTCGCCGGCGTCCCATCCTGCGTAACGTAGTCCAGCGGATACTCCCGCTTACCGTCCCACAGCCTGAACGTCACCGACTCCGATACCGCGCAGCCGTCCTTCTTCTTCGTCTTTCCCTGCGGGTCGATCCCCCACACCGCAAAGGCCGCGATCCCGTGCATCACCGTCCCCGAACCCACCAGACTCCCCGTTCCATCAAATGCCCCGATCTCGCTTGAGTCCGGAACCGCCTTGTCTCCGATGGTCACACGCTTCGCCAGAAGCGTCGCATTGTTCCCCGTATTCGCATGCGTTGCATAGTGCCGCGGTTCGGGCAGACGAAGCATCGTCTTCCCGCCCCTCGCGGCTACCCGCTTCGCCACTCCCGTATCCGGCGTCGGATAGGTCAGCGACGCCGCCGAACTCATCAGCACCTTGTACCCCTCTCCGACATACATGATCCCGATATCGTCGATCCCCAGCGACGGCCAGTAGGCATGGCCCGAGTTGTTCTTGACGATGATCAGCAACGTGTCGATGCCCGCAAGCGCATGCTCTATCGAATCGTCACTCGGCGGCAGGTAGGCAATCGTATTCCAGCCCGAGGAGAGCGCTATCGCCGTGGCGGCATAATTCACCGGGATGCCCATCACTTCCATCGTATCGGCGACGGTCGTATATATCTGGTACCCCTGTCCCACCTGAACATGGTTGATGTTATCCTGGGACGCCGCGGGACAGTACACGTCCCCCGCGTTATCCTTCACAAACAGGAAACCGCCGGAGTCGGTTCCGAACACCGCAATGGTCGTGTCATGCAGGGGAATGACATTCAGCGACTTCATGTTCCATGCCGTGTTGAGCGGAATCACCTGCGTCATACCGACGCTGAAACTCCAGACGGCGGACCAGGCGCTCGTGGCGGTCGCGCCCGTCGCGTTCGCCTCCCAGTAGTAGGTCACCCCTGCTGCCAGGCCGGTGACGGACTGAGAGGTTGCCGAAAGGCCCGCTATGTTCACCACCGTATTCGAGAAGGTCGACGCGGTTGAAAGCCGGACTGCGTAAGAGATTGCGCCCGAAACCGAACCCCAGGAGAGCGAGAGTGCGATGGGTTGATTAACGGCGCCATTGGCTGGCGATGAAAGGACGGGGACGGGAAGGCCGTTCTGCTGAATCGGCCCTTCCACCACCAGGGTCTGGGCCGCTCTCTGGTTCTGAAACGCGAGTTGGATCCAGCCGGGGCTCCGGGTGATGTTTGCAAGAATCACCTCGTCGAGCTTGCCCTTGAAATAGTTCATCTTCGCCGATCCCGTACACTGGCTGCCGATTGACACCGTCCTGGTAGTATCCCTGGTTCCGGTGTTATTGTCGCCGGTTACAAGGCTGTCAACTAAAACGCCATCAAGATATTTAAATAAAGCAGCCCCGGTAGGCTTGGAAGTCCACGTCAGATAGTGCCAGCTGCGGGCATCGCCCGTCGCGGCCATATCGTACCACACATTGACATCAACGGTTGACCTCGAATATAATGCAAGTTCCCAATAGGGAGTGGCGCCCCCTATCGTCTGCGTCGCCCAGGTCCCTCCGGTGGACGAATACTTTGCGACGGGCGTGCCCCGGTTTGTGCTGCTGTTGGTGGTCGGGAAGGTATCGGACTCCACCCATGCCGAAATGGAGTAGGTGCTGCTGTCCCTGAAATTCAGCTTGCCGCTGGCGCTATTGGCAACCTGGAAATTGTTGGAACTGCCGTTGAAATAGCGGCAATACCCCAATATTCCGTCGGTGCTGTCGGTCGGAGGCGTACTCGATGCCGTGCCCGTAAATCCATTAATGGTGGCATCGACCGCATTCCCGGTGGAGTTTTCGGCCAGATGCCATACCGCCTGATACCCATTCCCGGTGTCGAACACGGCGGTCGACTTCTCGCTGTCCGCTGCGGCGCCGTTGCCCCAGTACATGGTCAGATAGCCGTTCGGATAGGCACCGCCGGCGCTGTCGGTTCCCTTCACCGAATCAACGAGCACCCATAGTTCCGCATTCCGGGTTGCGGCGTTCCATCGTTGAATCTGGTAAGGCAGATGGGTCCCCTGATAGTTGGCGAACCGCACGTCCTGCCCGGCGCTCTGCGCGGTGTTGAAAATCGCCGAATCAGCCGATGTCAATCGTATCAGAACCGGAAACTTCAGGTTCGTAGCGGCTACATTGGCGCCGCTCGCCTTTGTGTTGAGAACGATAGTGCGGTAATACTGCCAATTGCCGTAATTGTCCTGTGCAAAAACTGAAGAGCAAAATCCGCACAGCATTGCACCCGCAAGCGCAATAGCGAAACGCCTCCGTTGAATCATACCACCCCCCCCTGGATTTTTATTCCGCCGGTGCAGTACAGGAATTCCCCAATGTCCCCCCGTACATCGTATCGTGATCGGTTGCCGCCGCTTAGCGCAAAACCCTTTCTCCATCAATATATATTGCGATATTTTGCAGCGCATCGAAATCGGCGTTAAAAAAGACGAAGCCCCTTCGAACGCCATGTAAACCCGATTTTTCCGGCAACGTTGTTTTTTATTTCATGGTTTTTTCTTGCTTCCCCTCTCCTGCCTTAATCTTTTTAAAACGATATGTTTATTTGTTAGTCTCCGTCATGGGCGTACCCGTTTCCTGCTCCGTCATGGCGGAATAACGGTGACGTGCGGCGACCATTCGCAGGGCGAGATAAACCACGGGAAAAATGCCGCCGGCAATAAACAGAACGTCTCCGGGAAGACGAGCCCATTCAAGGATGCGAACGATGTGTTGCGCGAAAAAGTCCGGACTTCGGGCGTGCCAATACCCGTTTTTAAAGCTGTCATAGAGTTGAATCGCGCCGACGGGCGCAAGGTTTGCGAAGAGCATCCACGCCAGGCCGATATTGAGGCTCCAGAAGGACAGCTTCATGGCACATTCGCTTTTCCGGTCGGGTATGATGAAGTGCCGTGCGACAAACATGAAAAAACTCATGGCGAGCATTCCATACACCCCCATGAGCGCGCCATGAGCGTGATTCAAGGTGAACGAGGTGCCGATTTCGTAGTAGCTGACGATGGGAAGATTTATCAGGAAGCCGAAAACGCCCGCTCCGAGGAAATTCCAGAACCCGACCGCGATTAAAAACATGACGGCCCAGTGGTGCGGGAACGACCGTACGGCCTCCGCCGACCGGGTTCGTTCCGCCTTGCCAAGCTGCATGAACCGCCAGGCCTCGACGGTCAGGAGAAGGAGCGGGATTACCTCCATTGCGGAGAAAAACGCCCCGAGCGCCATGTGCACCGCGGGCGCTCCGCTGAAATACAGGTGGTGCATCGTTCCCACGACTCCGCCGATTGAGTAGAGCAGAATATCGAAATAAACGATCCGGGTCGCCGTCTTTTCGTGTACGATGCCGAGCAGAACGAAAATGTAGGCGACCATGATCGTGGTGAAGAGTTCGAGGAAATCCTCGACCCACAGGTGCACGACCCAGAACCGCCAGAAATCCATGACGGCAAAATTGACATTCTTGCCGAACACCATGCCGAGCGCGTAGAATGCCGGAATGGAAATGGAGCTGTAGAGAAAGAGCCAAGGCAGGTTTCCCGGATGTTCCCCCGGCAATCGGCTCCTTATTCCACGGACGAGAATAATCACCCAGAACACCATGCCGAGCGTGAGCAGGATTTGCCAGAGTCTTCCGAGATCGATATAGGTCCACCCCTGCGTACCGATCCAGAACCACGGGCCGTGTAAAGGGATCATATTTTTGAGGCTTGCCGCCTCTCCTGCAAGGCTGCCGGCGACTACGAGTACGATCGCCGCAAAGAGCCCGATTGCAAGCTTTTCCTGGTGCTTCGGCTGGTTTCCCGATATGAGGGGCGTCAAAAAGATTCCCATCGCGAGAAAAGAGGCGGCGATAAAGAAGAGCGCGAGCTGGACGTGCCACATTCGGGACAGGTTGTACGGAAGGAGCGAGCTGATATTGAACCCGTAGAATCCGGCGGGTTCGGCGTTGTAGTGTGCATTGACGCCGCCGAGAAGACCCTGAGCCAGAAAGAGTCCTGCAACCACGAGAAAGTACCAGACCGTGGCGGTCTGAACCGGGAAGAGTCGAACCTTTTCGGGTGCATTAAACGTCACGCCTCGTTCCCCCGCGCCATCTTCGGACCGGCGCCAGCCGAGCAGGTCGTATTTGCCAAAGATGAAGAAAACCAGCCCCGCGCCCCCCAGGAGTGCGATGAGGCTGAGAACGCTCCAGAAAAACGCCTGCGGGGTGGGAAAATTACCCGCCATGGGTTCGCCCGGCCAGTTGTTGGTGTAGGAATAATCGGCGTCGGGTCTCGTTGCCGCGGTTGTCCATGCCGCCCAGGAAAAATAGGAAGCGAGAAGATGGATTTCGCCGGTATCGCGAATGAAGGGCCGCTGCAATCCATGCTGGCCTGCCGGCGGACCGAACCAGTCCCGGTAGTAGGCCTGGAGCTGGAAATAGGCGTCTGTTTGTCCGGGAGTGTACATCAGCCTGTTGAGGACTGGGTCGAAACGGTTTTCCTTGAGCTCGCGCTGCACCTGTGCCGCGATATCCGGGCTCACCGGCATGCCGTGCGAGTAATACTTCTGCATGCGTAATGCCTCTTCATGCAAATAATACGCGGTAAAATCCGGTCCAAGGTAGGCTCCATGACCGAAAATGGTGCCGAATTGCATGAGGCCGAATTTTTGAAAAACATGCTGACCCTCCATGATCTGGTCGCCGGTAAAGAGCACCCGCCCGTTTTCATCCGTGACGGCCGTGGGAATGGGAGGGTGCTTGTGCGAAATCGAATAGGCGAGCACCCCCAGAATCGTGAATCCGATTATGAAGGTGAGAATTGAAAATTGGAGCCACAGTCGGGAAATAACCATGGGTTTCCGGGATCGTTTTTCGATGGACATGGCAGTGGGTCCTGGATGGAGTGAAAGAGGTTAAGGAACACGAACCGGTCCTTTTACATTAAAATAAAATGGGAGTCCGTGAAAGTCACTACTTAGGCGGACAATGAACTCCCCCGAAGCAGGGCAACGGGGCATCGGAAAACCTCGCAAAACAAGCTTCACAGGTGGACGCGTATTTTTATTTCCGGTTGCAGCAGCCGTCCGCAAATCGGGAAATGAAACCAGGAACGAACCTTCTTCCTCAATTCCCGCGTCGTGGAATGAATTTGACCCGAACGACGGCGAAAATTATTTCATGGTCAATCAGAAGGAAATTATCATGGCGGAACTGGTGACATTGGACGTGAAGGATGAATACAATTCTTTAAGGAGCCAATTTGGCGCCTTAAAGCGCGGGCAACATACAAAATATCCGCCGTATGCCTTCACGGAACAAGGCGTCGCAATGCTTTCGAGCGTTCTCGATTCCAAACTCGCGGCTCAGATCAATATTCAGATCATGCGGGCATTCGTCCGGATACGGAACCTTATCGCGGACAATACCGAATTGAGGAAAGCGATTGAAAATATCGAGAAGCGGCTGGATGGACACGACCGGCAGATACAGCTATCCTTCGCCGCTCTGAAAAACCTTTTGCAACCACCACCCCAGACGACGCCGCAGCAACTGCCGCCGAAAGAGCATTCGCCGGGGAAAGAGCGGAAGATGGGGTTTGGAAAAGACACCGGGAAGAGAGATGCGCGATAGACGAACCCGCCGAAGCGCCTGCCGGACGGCTTCAAAAAAAACCTTTACGCAATTCTATGACCTGAACTATTTTACATGGACGAAAAATGTTCTAAATTAAATGATAATTCCAAAAAATATTAATAAAAAGAGGTTGTAATGTCTAAAATAGATGAGTATTTTGATTCTTTACAAAAACAATTAGAATTACGTTTTAGTCGCATGCGCACTCAGAATAGTGATTCGGAAGCAAAGGGAGTTGCGAGCGAGATGATTTTGGGCAAACTACTTGAACCCTACCTTCAGCCTACGTGGGTAACATACCGTCGCCAAATTATTGATTCAAACGGAAAGGCATCTGATGAAGTAGATGTAGCATTTTGTAACCTTTCACAACTACTTATCGATACCGAATTGCTATTAGCAGAGGGCGTTGATTACGCCTTTCAAATAAAATCCGTCATGACTGACCATGAACTGGATCGATTGTTAAAAAACGCCCAATCAGTTAAGCAATTAGACCGAGAAGGAGGCATTGGAGATTTATGTTATTGCGATGAACTGAAAAAAAAACACTTTTTAGACAGAGTGCCATATATCGGTGTGGCATACGAATCACAGCTCACCTATGATACTTTATATGAACGAATAATAAGTAAATGTACTACTATCGAACCGCATTTACAACCTGATGCATTATTCGTGATTGGATGTGGATCATTTGTGAACTCGCGTGGCATTTTCTCAAATGCCCAAGATAAGATTATGGGATGGATCGGTATCAATGAACCTTTAACAGTGCTATTGGAAATAATCAATTTTTTAATAGGAATTATACCACGCCCCCTCCGAGTTGGCAGAGCCCTTGCCCCTTACCTTAAAAATTCAAAAAGTCGAATAAAACAAGCACCCCCGGACAGGGGATTACCAGTAAAAGTTTATAACCGCGTGAAGAAGTCATAGATATAACGAAGGGATTTTTAGAGGAAAAAAGATATTGAATAAAAAATTGTGTTAACGTGCAGTAATCGTTTCAATCGAAAACCGCGAATTTTCAAGCCCGGAAACGAGGCACTTGAGCGCGCCTGTATGGCGCGGCTTCTTGTCTCGTGTTTCTGGGTGGGGCTTCGCGGTCCCTCAATTGAGGCATGAACTTGGAGTTCGCACCTTTTTTGTTGGTTATGGAAGATTTTACACTTCTCAGTGGATTTCCTGAAAACAATTCTTTTGGGGTTTTGCAGACAATAATTGGGAAACTTAACCAAGAAAGCATATCACTATGAGTAAACACACGCGCGATACTGCCAGCGCGCACGTCTGCGCGACGGTGGCTTTAAACCACTGCCTTGCTCAAAGGGGTTGGCTACGCCCCCCTTTGGAAACCCCATAATATGGTTCCCCCACCCGAAGGTGGGGGTTTAGAGGTTAGTTAAATGTCAATATTATATTCAAATGCGGCCAATCGTGGATAAACAGCTTGGAAAGGCAGGAATAAGGCTGGCAAAAACAATAGAAGAAATTGTTTTGGAACGCATGCATATAAATCGTTTTAACCTTGGAGTTTCATTCTATGGAACATCGTCAACATAATAATGATTTTATTGTTGAGATTCAAGCCAGTGCCCTTAGGAGGTGCCGAAATCGAACCACTGAGCTGGCATCCCAAAAATCTGATTATATACCCGATATATTAATAATGGTAAGCACTGTTTCTATTTGTTTTCTTATTGAAATTTTCTGCGGTGGCGTTCATTTAAAATCTCCTCTTGAATTGCCAATTATTGTTATAATAACAGCAGTTACTGTGGCATGTATTGTAGTATTTTATTTTCTTAAATCTACTGATGTTATTAATTCATCACAAAAAGCTAAATTAATTCTTGAAGATTTACCCGACCCTGATTTTATTTCGCCAGAAGCAAGAAAAATACTTACTGGTGATTGGACTTTCGAATCGACTACACGACAGTCCAACAAAAAAGCAAATGGTATTATATCATTTTCATCATTAAATAATCAAATTACTGCATCCGGTTCCATTATCGGCGAATCAATGAAAGAATTAGGAGTTATTATATCACAAAATTGTATCTTGGAAGCACAAACCATAAAAATATTATATAATGTTTCTATTGTTAATGATAATGGCCTTCCAGATAACAGCGATTGTAAAATGATAGGGTATCTTGATCCGCAAAACAATAGAATCGAGGGTCATTGGTATAAACTAGATGGAAAGAACTCAGGAGGATTTCAGCTTTCCAAGATTTCAAAATAGGATGATTTTTTCAATGTTCCCGATTGTTCTAATAGCAGGAGTTACATGTGCAGGTAAAACCCAACTGGCGATTGAAGTAGCAAAAAATACTCACGCAGTATTATTGCCTATCGATCAACTTCAAAGATATAAATATTTAGTAGAGGGTGTAGGACTTGAAAGCAAGTTACTAAAACTTGTTAAAAATGAAGGCTATCAAATTCTTTCGCCTTGGACTGTTAGCGGACCAATTAAGTACATAGCTTGGCTTCGCAAGGCAATCCTAAAGAATGTCAACCATTATCCAATAATAATTGAAGGATGCTGTACAGGTTATTTACAAGCTGTTATGGAAAACATGGAAAATGATGATATGTTGAAGCCTATAAAAATATTTCCAATTGATATCGATGTTAATGATACTCAAAATATATTAAGGATTGAAAATAGGATTTCAATCCAAAGTACAAAGCGTGTTATTCGAGAAATAGCTCTATTGGAAAAACTTGGCTTTATCAATATCAAAGGGTTACCTTTTTTGTTGGAGTGTGAAAATTTATTCAAACACCCTGAACACTTTGACAAAAATTTGGCTTGGGCGATTAGAATTTCGGCAAAAATATATTGCCCTGCTTATCTTGCACTAAAAGGAGAGATTTCTGTTATAGATGCTCGGATGAGAATAATTAATAACGTAAAAAAAATGCAAGTTTACCAAAGTAATCGATTAAATAGTTTTTTTGAAAAAGAAGATATCTGGGAACATAGCAGGATAAATGAACTGAAAAACATTATTTCTAATTTTCTTAAACAATAGAGCATTTTTGCGAAATGCTTCTGATATGATTTTAGTTCATTCTGGTTCCTTCAAAGATATTTCGGGGACTTCTTCTAACCAGTGTGATGTTCGCGGGCGAAGCCCGTAACGAGCTCAACCTTCGTCATATGTCTTTCCGAACAAATAGCTGAATTTATTTTAAGAACGGAGTCGGCCGGATGGGCGGCAAAACACCAGTATTCATAGTGGTGCTGTTCAACAACTCACGCAGCGGGAGGAGTGAACATCATGAATGACGATGGCGGGATTCGCAGACACGGCAGAGGAACGTCAAACCGGGACTGGTGGCCGAACCAGTTGAACCTCAAAGTCCTTCATCAGAACTCTCACAAGGGCAATCCCATGGGCAAGGAGTTCAACTACGCTGAAGCATTCAAGAAGCTCGATTTTAAAGCCCTGAAGAGTGATCTCTGCGCGCTGATGACCGACTCGCGGGAGTGGTGGCCGGCCGACTACGGTCATTACGGGCCGCTCTTCATCCGGATGGCATGGCACAGTGCGGGCACCTATCGCACCGGGGACGGCCGCGGGGGTGGGGGATCCGGCTCGCAACGCTTCGCGCCCCTCAACAGCTGGCCGGACAACGTGAACCTTGACAAGGCGCGCCGACTGCTCTGGCCGGTCAAGAAAAAATACGGCAAGGCGATCTCGTGGGCCGACCTCATGATCCTCGCCGGCAACTGCGCCCTGGAGTCGATGGGCTTCAAGACCTTCGGCTTCGGCGGCGGACGCGAAGACGTCTGGGAGCCGCAGGAGGACATTTACTGGGGGACCGAGGGCGAGTGGCTCGGCGACAAGCGCTACACCGGCGACCGGGAACTCGAAAATCCACTCGCTGCCGTGCAGATGGGCCTGATCTATGTCAACCCGGAAGGGCCGAATGGCAAACCGGATCCGCTCGCCGCCGCCAGGGATATCCGCGAAACCTTCGGCCGCATGGCGATGAACGATGAAGAAACGGTCGCGCTGATTGCCGGGGGCCATAGCTTCGGCAAAACCCACGGCGCCGGCGATGCCTCGCTGGTGGGCCCGGCGCCGGAAGCCGCCGACATCGAGGAGCAGGGCCTCGGATGGAGGAGCGCATTCGGTACGGGCAAGGGAGGCGACACGATCTCCAGCGGCCTGGAAGTCGTCTGGACCACGACGCCGACGAAGTGGAGCAACGGCTTCTTCCATAACCTGTTCAGCTACGAATGGGAGCTGACCAGGAGCCCGGCCGGCGCGCAGCAATGGAAACCGAAGCACGGCGCGGGCGCCGGTACGGTACCGGACGCGCACGACCCGTCAAAGCGTCACGCGCCGTCAATGCTGACCACCGACCTGGCCCTGCGGTTCGACCCCGTTTACGAAAAGATTTCCAGGCGATTCTACGGGAATCCGGACCGGTTCGCGGACGCGTTCGCCCGGGCGTGGTTCAAGCTGACGCACCGCGACATGGGTCCCCGCTCACGCTATCTCGGCCCGGAGGTTCCGGCCGAAGAGCTGATCTGGCAGGACCCGCTGCCGGCGGTCGACCACACGCTGATCGACGCGGCCGACATTGCGGACATCAAGGCCGGAATCCTTGCCTCGGGCCTGTCCGTCTCCGAACTGGTCTCGACCGCCTGGGCGTCGGCCTCTACGTTCCGCGGCTCCGACAAGCGCGGCGGCGCGAACGGCGCGCGCATCCGTCTTGCGCCGCAAAAGGATTGGGAAGTGAACCAGCCAGCCCGGCTGAAGACCGTGCTGGGGACCCTCGAGGGAATCCGGAAGGAGTTCAACGGCGCGCAGTCGGGCGGGAAAAAGGTTTCGCTCGCCGACGTGATCGTCCTGGGCGGATGCGCGGGCGTCGAGCGCGCCGCGAAGAATGCCGGTCACGATCTGACCGTTCCCTTCACGCCGGGACGCACGGATGCGTCGCAGGAGCAAACGGACGCGACATCGTTCGCCATGCTCGAACCGGTTGCGGACGGGTTCCGCAACTACCTCAAAACCAGCTACGCAGTTTCGGCGGAGGAACTGCTGGTTGATCGCGCTCAACTGCTGACGCTGACCGCTCCCGAGATGACGGTTCTCGTCGGCGGTTTGCGGGTTTTGGATGCCAACTACGGACGGTCGCGGCACGGCGTCTTCACCGGGCGGCCGGAGACGCTCACCAATGACTTCTTCGTGAATCTTCTTGACATGCGCACGGTGTGGAAGGCAACCCCGGAAAACAGGGACGTGTTCGAGGGGCGTGATCGCGCGACGGGCGAAGTGAAGTGGACCGGCACCCGTGTCGACCTCGTCTTCGGTTCGAACTCGCAGCTCCGGGCGCTCGCGGAAGTCTATGCCTGCGACGACTCGCGGAATAAATTCGTGAATGACTTCGTGGCGGCCTGGAACAAGGTGATGAACGCGGATCGCTTTGACCTGCTGCCGTGACGGAAAACAGAGCGGCGGTTTACCGCCCGCGACGAGCAGGAAAAGAGCTTCTCGCCCGGCAGATCGACAAGCTGGTCACGAGCTCTACGAACTGACGGTGGAGGAGAAAAGGGTCGTGAAAGGCGGGAAATGAGGATCCCCCCATTATCCCCCCCTTGGTAAGGGGGGTGGCGAAGGCGAGGGGATCTGAAGTGACGCCGAAGAATCTGTGGAAGAGCCCCGGTCTCCACGACCCGGATGGCTTTTTAATGCCCGTTTAACCACCCTTCTAGGACCCTTCGAACGCCGTTTGAACCCGATTTTATTGGCGGTAAAAACCGGTCGTTTTTCGACTCTATTGAATTCTTACCAGCTTGAGCCGCTTGTCGAAGTTGGCCGCCTTCATCCTCACGATGTACACGCTCGATCCCACCGCAGACTCACGGCCCTCACCGCTGTTCCACGACAACGCATAGTGACCGGCCTGGTATAGCCCGCTCGCCAGCTGCTTCACAAGGCTCCCCTTCAGGTCGTACACCGCAAGCTCGATCCCATGCTGCGACACCCCGCCTATCGTCGGCACATCGAACGCTATCTTCACCGATCCCCGGAACGGGTTCGGATACGCCCGCGTCAAATCGAACTTCGTGATAAGATATCCCTCCGGAACGCTCAACACTCCCAGGAATACCTTATCCACCCCATACTTCGCCGGAGTCCCGTTCTGCGTAACGTAATCCAGCGGATACTCCCGCTTCCCGTCCCACAGCCTGAACGTCACCGGCTCCAATACCGCGCAGCCGTCCTTCTTCTTCGTCTTTGACTGCGGGTCGACGCCCCACACCGCAAAGGCCGCGATCCCGTGCATCACCGTCCCCGAACCCACCAGACTCCCCGTCCCATCAAACGCCCCGATCTCGCTTGAGTCCGGAACCACCTTGTCCCCGATGGTCACACGCTTCGCCAGAAGCGTCGCATTGTTCCCCGTATTCGCATGCGTCGCATAGTGCCGCGGCTCGGGCAGCCGAAGCATCGTCTTCCCGCCCCTCGCGGCTACCCGCTTCGCCACCCCAGTATCCGGCGTCGGATAGGTCAGCGACGCCGCCGAACTCATCAGCACCTTGTACCCCTCTCCGACATACATGATCCCGATATCGTCGATCCCCAGCGACGGCCAGTAGGCATGGCCCGAGTTGTTCTTGACGATGATCAGCAACGTGTCGATGCCCGCAAGCGCATGCTCTATCGAATCGTCACTCGGCGGCAGGTAGGCGATCGTATTCCAGCCCGAGGAGAGCGCTATCGCCGTGGCGGCATAATTCACCGGGATGCCCATCACTTCCATCGTATCGGGAACGGTCGTATAAACCTGGTACCCCTGCCCGACCTGAACATAGTTGATGTTATCCTGGTACGCCGCGGGACAGTACACGTCCCCCGCGTTATCCTTCACAAACAAAAAGCCGCCGGGGTCGGTCCCGAACACCATTGTGGTCGTGTCCTGCAATGGAATGACATTCAACGACTTCATGTTCCACGCCGTGTTGAGCGGAATCACCTGCGTCATACCAGCGCTGAAACTCCACGCTCCCGACCACGCGCCCGTCGCCGCCGCACCCGTCGCGTCCACCTCCCAGTAATAGGTCACACCGCCCGTCAGGCCGCTCACGACGTCGTAAAGCCCGGTGAGGCCGCTCTGTCCGGACATCGTGCTCCCGAAGGACATATCGGTCGATACCTGCACCCCGTACGAGACCGCTCCGCTCACGCTGCCCCAGGAGAGGCTCAAGGTCACCGGCTGGCCGGTCGCGCCGTTTGCCGGCGATGAGAGGGCCGGCGAACCGATGGTGGTGGTAAAACTCCACGCCGCGGACCAGGCGGTCGTGCCCGCGCCATTGGTCGCGTTCACCTGCCAGTAGTAGGTCGTGCTTCCGGCGAGTCCGGCAACCGTGGCAGAAACGCCGGTGAGCCCCGCCTGATCGGAAACCGTCGCAACGCCGAACCCTGCCGCGGTCGCCACCCGCACCTCATAGGTCAACGCTCCCGAAACGCTGTTCCAGCTCAGCGTCAGCGCTGTCGGTTGACCTGTTGCATTATTGGTCGGTGAGGCAAGCGTGGGTATCGACGGCAGGGTGGCGAAAGCCAGCAGCGTCTGGTTCGCCTGCTGGTTCTGAAAGCATAGTTTAATCCAGTCCGCGCTGCGGGCCACCTTATCGATTCGGGGCTCCTCCAGAACTCCGCCCAAATTATATGTCGTTGACCCGCTCCCATTCTTGCCGAATAACGTATGGCTGTTCGAATAAAATATCACCGTAGCTATTGCAGTACTGGCGTTTTGCTGTCCGTTAACATAGGTTGCTTCCAGGGAGCCGGCCGGATTGCAAACTTACGTATAGTACGTCCAAATATGCGATAAGGTTTGTGCCCCGGCGCTCGGCGCGCCTATATTATTCCAGGAAGCTGATGCGGTCTTATAACTCACATACATAGAGTCACGGAGGTTGGTGTAATTTTTTTTCACCCGCATGACGACGTTATCGCCAATTGACACCAACTCGGCTCCCGGTCCCGCGGCATCAGCCGAGTCCACCTTGGCCCAGCAGGACATCGTAACCACGGAAGGAGAACCCATCAGCGAGTTTATCATGATGGAGTCATTATTGGCCACCGTAAACTTCTTGGCATGACCGATAATGCCCATGGTATCGATCAGCAAACCGTCCGCCGTTCCGGGTCGATTGTTTATTGTCGCATCGATCTGGGTGGCGCCGGTGTTGAGATGCCATACTCCGGCAAACCCGTTCGCCGTATCGAAAACCGCCGCACCGCTGGATGCGTTGGCCGCACCGCCGTTACCATAGTGCATCACGATACTCTGCGAGGAACTGTTTCCTAACACGGTATCCACCAGTACCCAGATTACTGCCGTATCATTCGTCGGCGACCAGTAGTCGATCTGGTACGGGAACGCCTTGGTATAGTCGGTTTTCGAGAAACGGATATCGATTGCCCCGATGCCGGGTTGGTAGTTGACTTGACTGAATCCTGAGAAATTCGAGGTGTTGAGACGCACAAGAACCGGGAACATGTTCACATTATTGGCGACATTCGCGCCCGTCGCGCTGGTATTGAGTCCTATGGGCATGTGATACGACCACGTGGCGTAGTTCTCGACCGTGGTGAAGGAATAAGCGCCTGACCAGGCGCCGCCGCCGCCGCCGTTAGCGGCATTGACACGCCAGTAATACGCGGTTGCAAACCCGAGCGGACCGATGGCTTCCGATGGCGCTGCAAGACCGGGTTGGTCAAGAATCGTTGCTGAAAAGCCGGAGGACAGCGACACCTGCACCTCATACGAGGCGGCGTTTGCGACCGTGCCCCAGGTTAAATTCGGCGATAGCGGCTGGCTCGAGGCTCCGTTCGCCGGAGTAGAAAGCGCCGGAACTCCCGGCGGCGGTGGAACGGTCTGGAAACTCCAGGCTGCCGACCAGATGCCAGTACCGCCATTGCCGCCGGTCGCGGAGACCTCCCAGTAGTACGTCGTCGAGGTCGCGAGCCCGCTCACCGCCTGCGAAAGATTCGTTATTCCGGACAGGTTGACCGCCGGGGCGCCGGCGAACGTCGCCGAACTCGATACCTCGAGCGAATAGGAAGCCGCTCCCGGTACGGCTCCCCAGTTCAGCGTCAACGATACCGGCTGATTCACCGCACCATTTACCGGCGTCGAAAGCGTCGGGGTTGCTATGACCGTCGTGAAACTCCACATGCCCGACCAGCCGCCGTCGGTCGAGCCGTTGTTCGCATTGACCTCCCAGTAGTATGTGGTATAGTTCGAAAGGCCGGGAACACTGAGGGAGGTCGATATCAGGCCGCCGTCGCCGCTGTTATACATCGGTGTTGCAAACGCCGACTCGGTGGAAACCTGAAGCCAATATGTCGTCGCGCCGCTGACCGCCCCCCACATTAAACGTAGGCGAGGTCGATTGATTTATGGCGCTATTTGTCGGCGTTACCAGCGGGGGAGCGCCGAATGCGGCTATCGTCAGGAAACTCCAGGCGACGGACCAGGAACTCGTTTGATTGGCGTTCGCGGCATTCGCACTCCAGTAATAAATTGTTCCATTGGCAAGACCCGTCAGGGCGGCGGAGGGCGCCGAAAGCCCCGTCTGCTGGAATACCGTGGTGTTGAAATTCGCACTTGTCGATACCTGCACCCCGTACGACGTCGCCAGGGCGGACGAATTCCAACTGAGCGTCAGGTTCACCGCCTGTCCCACGGCATTGTTGGAAGGCTGGGAGAGCGCGGGGATTCCCAGACCCACGGCGCTCAGGCTCGTCAGGGAATCGAGCATCTGCTGGTTCTCGAAGCAGAGCTTGAGCCAGTCGGCGGGCCGGGCGACGTTATCGACGCGAAACTCACACTGACTGCCGAAAAATCTTTCCGTATCCGCTACTCCATTGGCGAACCCTTCCTTGGCGCCCAGCTTCGTGTTACCGCCCGTCTGGCTTGCGGTGGTGCCGACGCTCCACCCTATCGGCTCAAGCGCGAAACCCGTCACGCCGCTTGCACCCCCCGGATTCAACGCCACCCCATTTACATACACCCACTCCGTATCCGTCAGGTGACCGCTGCTTGCGCCATGAATAACAAGCGCGACATGCTTCCACCCCTGGCCCTTGTACTGCATGCCCGTCATTCCCGCGCTGGGCCAGAAGCTCTCGCTCTTATAATTGTTGGCGACGGTGGAATCCTGGATTGAAACGCGTATCGTGTCGGGTTTATTCGCGGTTGAATCTCTCGTCCGTACGCTGAAATCCACGTAATCCCCTATAGTAAAAAAATCGGTCCTCGACGGCACGGGCCTGTTGTCAATCGAATCCAGCTTTATCCATGACGACATCGTAAGGGAAGCGGGACTGCCGAGCAGGCTGTTGACCACGATGGAATCATCGGGGTTTGCGGTTCCTTCCTTATCGAAAGCGCGACAGCTGTCAAGCACCACCCCCGGGGAATCCACCGTGCCGTACCCCAGTCCGGTGCGTCCCTGTCCCGTAGCATCGGTAAAGGTATACGGGCTTGCCGCTGCGCCCGACCCTCCCGTATTGCCATTGAGGTGCCATACGAGGTCGAACCCGTTCGCCGTCTGGAACACGTTGGCCGGATTCGAGGTGGTCGTCGCGGTGCTCTTTCCCCACCACATCCGTATCGTTTGACTTCCCGTGGCCGGCACCGAGTCCGCCCTCACCCAGATGTACGCCCTCTGGCGCACCGGATCGTACTTGTTCAGTTCATAGGGGATCTGACCGGTGTCGCCCGCGTGGGAGAACCGCAGATCCCCTCCATTGGTCTGCGCCGTGGCAAACACCGCCGCCGCATTGAGTGAGGTCAAGCGGATCAAAACGGGGAAGTTTTTCTGCGTCGTCGTGGTTTTTCCACCCGCATTGAGCGTGATGGGGGTAGTATAGAGCCACGTACTCAGCGTGTCCTGGCCGGATGCCGCCTGCGCCAGCGCGCCGGCCAAGGCCGCAATCCACCCGCATCTTTTCACCGAGAAGCCGGCGTAACGAATGACATGAAGACCTTCGCGCGCATCATTGAAACGAGTCATACCGCATCTCCCCCTCTCACATGAATTACGGCATCGGAGTCAATCGGTCACCGTATGGTTCCACCTCCACAGTCGTTTCGTCCCCATTGTCGTTTTCTCAGGGTCTTTTCAGGGCGCTGCCTTTCATTGCGCTATTCAACTAAAAATGCACCGCTAATGATCATCATGATTGTTACCGGCGCACTCGGCCGTGCAGCGTTTTGTTCGCCCTCCAGCTTATTATCTCGTCACTGCCACCGGAACGCTCCGGTCGATCCCCGCCGCCTTGAAATGAACGATATAGCGCCCGGAGGCGAGGGGGTAATCGCGAAGGGCCACGGTGTAGTTGCCGGCGGCCAGCATCCGGTTCACCGTCAACGCAATCCTGCCGAGCAGGTCGCTGAAGGTTATTTCCACCGCCCCCGATGAGGCCAGCGAATACACCAGCGCGTCACCCTTGACGGTAAAATCCGTTTTCAGCGCCATCGTGCCGCTGTTCGACAACACCGCCGTGGTAACGGCGCGTAAACCCGTCAAGGAATCTGCGGCCTGCTGGTTCTCAAAGCACAGCTTGATCCAGTCGGCTGATAGAGCGACGTTTTCAATCCGCAACTCGGACATTGTGCCGAAAAATTTACTGGTATCCGCCTGATTGGGCCCATTCTTGGACCCCAGCTTCGTGTACGTATCCACGAAATTCGAGGACGCCCACGTTATCGAATCGGTATAGTTCAACGTATTCCACAGCACCCCATTTACATACACCATCTCTACGCCATAATTAAAAACATACGCCACATGCCTCCAACCCTGATACCAGAACTGCAGGCCCGACGCGCTGGAGAGGAGATTGTCGTCAGAGTGATAGTTCGTGGCGGCCCCGTCGCCGTAATGGTAGGACGTGCGTATCGAATCGCCGGCAGGGGTGCCCGCGACCCGAAGATCAATAAAATTTCCCACGGAACAGATGTCGCTCCTCGTGGCTGTTGCGTCTCCCTGATCAATCGAATCCACGTTTATCCATATTGAAAGTGTCGCGATTTGGGGCTGGCCGAACAAACTGTTGACTACGATGGAATCCTGCGCTATGGTTGCTTCTCTATTGAAAGAGCGGCCGCTGTCGATCACCGCGGGGGAATCCACCACGCCGTACCCCAATCCGTTGTCTCCCTGCCCCGTGGCATCGCCGAAGATATACGGGTTTGCCGTCGTGCCCGCTCCGGAACTCTTGTTAAGATGCAATACGAGACTGAACCCGTTCGCGGGCGCGAACACCGCCGCGGAATCCGACGTGGTCGTGGCGGAGCTCTTTCCCCACCATATTCTTATCGATTGACTTGCATTATTCCCCATCACCGAGTCAGTCTTCACCCAGATAAACGCCCGGTGGCGCACCGGGTCGTATTTGTTTAACTCATAGGGAAGTTGCCCGGTGTCGCCCGCGTGGGAGAACCGCAGGTCGCCGCCGTCGCTCCTCGCCCCGGCAAACACCGCCGACAACGCATTGAGAGAGGTCAAACGGATCAGAACGGGAAAATTCTTCTGCGTGGTCATGACGTTTGCCCCCGACGCGGAGGTATTGAGCGTAATGGTGGCATTATGTTGCCACGTACTCAACGTGTCCCCCGCTGACACTGCCTGTACCAATACTCCGGCTGTGGCCACGATGCACCCGATTCTTATCATTAAGGCTCCTCTATGTTGAACGGCGTGAAGGCCTTCGTGCGAATCACTGGTACGAACCATCGGAACCCTCCTTTGGTTAAATGATCAACGACATCCGATTGTATCGGTCCCTCTTCGAAAGAAGCGTTACTCCCTCATCTGTGTAGTGGACCCCAAAAATTGGACAGGTATCTAAGGTAGTTTTTATTGACATGTTGCACGGTTCAACCGATTTTATAGGAGGAGGCACCGATGCAACGAAAACGCCACAGTGCGGAATTCAAGGCTCAAGTGGTACTCAAGGCACTCAGCGGAGAAATGACTACCGCCGAGATCGCCAAGCGGTATGGGATCCACCCTCTCATGGTCACGAAGTGGAAAAAGCACGCAGTCGATCTTCTGCCCTCGCTGTTTTCCCGGAAGCCTGAACACGAGCGAGAGGAACGGGAGGAGCGTGAAGCTGAGTTGTTCCAGCAGATAGGCCAGTTGCAATATGAGCTGGAATGGTTAAAAAAAAAGACGGCGGCTTTCAACCGATGAAAAGCGTCGCCTTATCGATCCGTCTGAGCCTCGGCTTAGTATTGCCGTCCAATGCTCTCTGCTGGGGTTGGCGCGTTCGAGCTGCTACCATGCAAGTCAGGGAGAGAGCGAAATTAATCTTAGCCTTATGCATACCATCGACGAATTGTATACGCAACACCCCACCTTTGGAAGTCGGAGCATGATGGCCATGCTGAACCGGATGGGGCACTCGGTTAACCGGAAGCGCATTCAGCGATTAATGCATCTCATGGGTCTGGAAGCGATTTATCCTAAACGGAATCTGAGCGCACCAGATAAGCAGCACATGGTGTTTCCGTATTTACTGCGGCATTTACCTATAGAACGTGTCAATCAGGTCTGGGGTGTCGATATCACCTACTTGCGGCTACAATCAGGCTTTGCGTTCCTGGTAGCGTTTCTGGACTGGTTCAGTCGATATGTGCTTTCATTCGCGGTCTCAACGACGCCGGATCACCAGTTCTGCTTATCTGCCCTTAATGAGGCCCTGGAAATCGGTAAAGCTGAGATCTGCAATTCCGATCAGGGCGCACAATTTACGGCAGTTCCTTTCGTTAGCCGCCTGCAGGAAGCCGGAGTACGGGTCAGCATGGATGGTCGTGGGCGTGCACTGGATAACGTTTTCACTGAACGTCTCTGGCGAACGGTTAAATACGAAGACGTTTACCTGAAGGACTATCTGTCGCCGCGAGATTCATTCCGCGGGCTCACCGCCTATTTCCAGTTCTATAACTACGAGAGACCGCATCAGGCATTGAATTATCGAACACCGTCAGAGGTTTTTTATGCACCCGTTTAATGCCGTAACTGGACACACCCGGGGCGGGGGGACACATTCCCCCCTGCACCCCCTTTGCACAACTATTATTTTATTTCAAAAAGCAAAAGCAAAACAACTAATCAACACAACATGTCAACTACCTTATCCACCCCTTAAAACTGTCCAACGATTGGGGGCCACCTCACTGGCCAGTATCTCCCTCGTACGATAAAAAAACAACGCCGGATAAACTATTTAGAGCAAATATACAAAGCCCCACCCATGGGGAGTCAAAAAATATGTTAAAGCTTAAACTTCAATTCCATCACCTATTTACCAAAGCGGAGCAATGAATAATGACACCCCGCAGGTCGCAATGAACTACCCCGAAGCAGAGCTTCGAGGAATTGGACCCAAGAGATTAATAGCCGTTTGACAGCGGTTTGATTATTCGCTGACTGCCGCTAGTCCAGACGGCGTAGAACAGCCCCGCCCCGAAGATTTTGCGGGCAATTGCTACCGAGGCATTCCGGGCGACAGCATCGGCCCATACCGTTCGGCCCCTGATGTCAACTATTTTCAGGGTTCCGGCAGTTGCGGGGCACCTGAATTTGAAACTACTTGCGCCGGATACTACTTCAAGATTGAGTCGGCCGGGAAGGGACGATCGCGGCCTGACTGCCGTCACCTGGTCGGTATAGGTCTCGGCGGGCACGGCCGTTGTGGTCAGAGTCACCGTCTGCGCCGGGATTGACGAAATGGCTGGGTAGGTCGCGGTCAGGGTAAAGGTACCGGCCGATCTGGTGGTTCGCATAAACGCGGCGGATTTTCCTCCATAAGCCTTGACCAGGTTGCCACCGAATATACGTCCCTTTGTCGGATCGTTGAGGGTGAACTGTACCTGGCCGGAATCGGACGATATCTGGTGGCCGGCCGCATCGCGCATCGTCGCTATGAGCAGGAACACGTTCACGCTATCCGCAGGCAGGGAATTGGTATCTGCGGTAAGGACGAGCTGCGTCGCAGTGCCCGGCCGCGGATAATCGGGTGCCAGGCCCGTCCATTTATTGCGGAAAAACCAGTAACATACTTTTGGAGCGGTAAAGCGGTCCACGACACCTTGGGCGCCGGTCAAATTGTGCCACGAATTCTGATCGATGAACTCCCAGAAATGAGCGCCGGCCAATTGACCGGCAGTGTTCAGGGTAGGAGCCATCGTAACCCATAAATTGGCGGCATTGTTGCCTGAAGCGGTTGATGTCGTATCCAGATCCGTTTTGCTACCCCGGGTAAGAGAATCGGCAAAGGTCTGGCCGTTCCTTGACTCGGTGTTGATCCAGGGCATGTTTGCCGTATTTATGCCATTGTAGGAATAAATAATCGTATCCTGGTAACTGAAACCCGCGACGTCGGGAACCACAAGCGAGGTGTTCCATCCGGACCCGAAACTTGAATTAGCCGTTGATGTCAGCCTGGTTGAATCGAGGGAGTGCGCCGTAGTGTTCAGCACGGTCATATTTGATAAGAAATCACCCTTTACAATTGGTTCATTAAAAAGCCCCCAGACATAAATACTCGGGTGGTTCCTGGCCGAAAGAACCATTTCCTTAACACAGCTATCCCACCGGGCCCAGCAGATGGAAGGGTAGGATGAGCCGCCCCATCCCCACGAAGGCTGTTCGACATAGAGCAGCATGCCGAGCCGGTCGCAGGCGTTATAAAAAGCCTGGGCGCGGGGATAATGCGAGCACCGGACACTGTTGCAACCCATGTTTTTAAGCACCTTGATTTCATCGATGTACCGGGCTTCGGGAACTGCATCCTCGATCCAGCCCATTCCCTGATGAAGACACATGCCTTTGAGTTCCAACCGCGAGCCGTTCAGGTTAAAACCCAAGGTGGTCCACGAGAACCACCGCACCCCACAAGGTTCCACGACGCTGTCTACCACTACGCCGCCTACCTTTACAAGCGTCCGGAGCGAATACATATACGGACTTGAAGGCGACCAGAGATGCGGGTTTGTCACCGCATTCCGCATGGTGATATCGTAGGTATACTGGCCCGACGCGGGCATGTACGTCGTGGCGGAGTCCGAGTTGATGTTCGCATTGGCGGCATCGAGAAGGGAAATGACGACGGTAGCGGTTTGCCCAACTGTCGAAGCATTGAGCACCAGAGTTTTTGCCCGGATCTGCGTGCTTGCCGCGGAGGCATTCGGGGTCATGACCTGCTGGCTGTTAACCGGAATATAGACGCTATCCTTGAAACGGAGCCATACGCTGCGTGTCAAACCAGCAAAAAGGAAGAAATCGGGATTGGTACCGGTGCGACCGGGTGGGATCGTGTCGGTCCTCACGTTATTGAGCCTGAGCGCAAACACATTGGACTGGCCGGGCAGCACGCTGCTTGTAATATCAAAAACGAAAGGAGTGTAGCCGCTGTTATAATGATTGCCGATATACGTTCCATTGACCCAGAGATCGGAACCCTGCTGAGCGCCTTCGAATTCTATGAACACCTTTTTGCCCGCTGCAGCTGCCGGAATGGTAACGGTTTTTCGATACCAGCAGGTACCGGAAAATGAGTTATTCTCGGCAGAGGGAATTACCGAGTCATTGGTGGCAGAGTGTGGGATATTGACCACCGCCCACGATGCGTCGGAGTAGCTCGATGCAGCCGTACCGGTTCCGGGATCACCGGGATAAAACTTCCAGTTCTGGTTGAAACCGGCCTTACGCTGCAGCGACTGCGCCTGCGAGACCATCGGGAAGGCAAGACATACCACCAGAAAAACCGGGACGAAATACCACCACTTGAATGCATCTGTTCTGCTAACCATGGGAATGTCCCCTTTCTGCCTGGCGGCAGCGGCTATTTCCCTATAACGATTCTCCCTGTTCCTCCATCCCGGCCATCAATCGCGATTTTCACGATATAGATGCCGGCATGGACGCTTTTTGTATCCCAGACCGATTCGTGCCGACCTGCGGAATTAATGCCGTCAAAGATCGCGGCAACATGCCTGCCCTGCGGGTCAAAAATATTTATGCTCATGCGCCCGGCGTTCTGCAAGGCATAGCTGATGACCGCATCGGCATTCGACGGATTATAGCGGACGGTGAACGGGGATGGTGCCTTGCCATTGGCAATAGGCAAAGTCGCGGTGGTTTGCCCATATCCTGCGGCGATGATATTTTTCTGGACGGCGTTTTCAGTCGAATCCGGCGGCCAGCCGGCTGTCATGGCCCCTTCGTAGAAGGTTCCCACGGAAGAGTTGCTGTTGTCGCCGCCGATGCCCAGGATGAAGGAGCCCGTCAGTTTCCAGGTGGAGGGAGCGTTTCCGTCGTAAATAGTTGTCAGGGCGCCGGATTGCGCACTGCCATCCCTCAATTCATAGGTCGGTGTTGAGTTCAACTGTTCGCCCTTAAGAAAGCCCGTGACGTAATTGTAGTTAAGGGTCGGGTTGGCGGAATAGACACTGCCTTTGCTGGAAGCTCCACTTCCACCGGGCCAAAGGCCGCCCTCTAAATCGGCCATGACCCAGGGGCCGGCGCCGGCGCCGGTAGCCCAATAGTTGGTATTTCCGAAGTAGAGGCATTCCATGGTGCCGGTGCCGCCGCTGCAACGGTTCGTCTCTGCGTTTCCGTAGTCATAGCAGCACCCAATGTTATAATGTTTGCCGTTTACTACGAAGTACAGCCCCTGCGGTTTGCTGGTGGTCGGGACGTCATTGGCCGTGTCTTTCCGGTACCCATTATCGCCAATCTGGTAAAGTCCGTAGACCTTATGACCGCCGAGCATCACCGAATCGCCGGTCGCGGTTGCCTCGGTATCGGCTTGCGTGACGTAACAACCCCCGGGCGAAACGGTAAGATTGTTGTTATGTCCGGACTGATCATAGATGATCGAAACGGTGCCTCTCCCACCCTTCAGGAACGTGTCCACTGCTGCTGAATTTGCTACCCCTCCGGGAGCCAGGGGATAGATGTCCAGGGTTGTCTTGTCAGACTTCCGCCTGACCTGGTAGATGGGCCCATCGTACGTTTGGTAAAGGGCGCGTACCACGCTATGCGCCGCGACGCATGGCGTTCCGCCGGCGGCATAGATGTCGCACGGACATGGCTGGGCATCGATCTTTTGCTGAGCTATGAGGTGGCCCCCAATCGTTGGACAGTTTTAAGGGGTGGATAAGGTAGTTGACATGTTGTGTTGATTAGTTGTTTTGCTTTTGCTTTTTGAAATAAAATAATAGTTGTGCAAAGGGGGTGCAGGGGGGAATGTGTCCCCCCCGCCCCGGGTGTGTCCAGTTACGGCATTAAACGGGTGCATAAAAAACCTCTGACGGTGTTCGATAATTCAATGCCTGATGCGGTCTCTCGTAGTTATAGAACTGGAAATAGGCGGTGAGCCCGCGGAATGAATCTCGCGGCGACAGATAGTCCTTCAGGTAAACGTCTTCGTATTTAACCGTTCGCCAGAGACGTTCAGTGAAAACGTTATCCAGTGCACGCCCACGACCATCCATGCTGACCCGTACTCCGGCTTCCTGCAGGCGGCTAACGAAAGGAACTGCCGTAAATTGTGCGCCCTGATCGGAATTGCAGATCTCAGCTTTACCGATTTCCAGGGCCTCATTAAGGGCAGATAAGCAGAACTGGTGATCCGGCGTCGTTGAGACCGCGAATGAAAGCACATATCGACTGAACCAGTCCAGAAACGCTACCAGGAACGCAAAGCCTGATTGTAGCCGCAAGTAGGTGATATCGACACCCCAGACCTGATTGACACGTTCTATAGGTAAATGCCGCAGTAAATACGGAAACACCATGTGCTGCTTATCTGGTGCGCTCAGATTCCGTTTAGGATAAATCGCTTCCAGACCCATGAGATGCATTAATCGCTGAATGCGCTTCCGGTTAACCGAGTGCCCCATCCGGTTCAGCATGGCCATCATGCTCCGACTTCCAAAGGTGGGGTGTTGCGTATACAATTCGTCGATGGTATGCATAAGGCTAAGATTAATTTCGCTCTCTCCCTGACTTGCATGGTAGCAGCTCGAACGCGCCAACCCCAGCAGAGAGCATTGGACGGCAATACTAAGCCGAGGCTCAGACGGATCGATAAGGCGACGCTTTTCATCGGTTGAAAGCCGCCGTCTTTTTTTTTAACCATTCCAGCTCATATTGCAACTGGCCTATCTGCTGGAACAACTCAGCTTCACGCTCCTCCCGTTCCTCTCGCTCGTGTTCAGGCTTCCGGGAAAACAGCGAGGGCAGAAGATCGACTGCGTGCTTTTTCCACTTCGTGACCATGAGAGGGTGGATCCCATACCGCTTGGCGATCTCGGCGGTAGTCATTTCTCCGCTGAGTGCCTTGAGTACCACTTGAGCCTTGAATTCCGCACTGTGGCGTTTTCGTTGCATCGGTGCCTCCTCCTATAAAATCGGTTGAACCGTGCAACATGTCAATAAAAACTACCTTAGATACCTGTCCAATTTTTGGGGTCCACTACACTATGGTGAATATAAAAAGCACCGCCATAGCGTTGAAACATTTAACCACACCAGAGTATCTCACAAAAGCCTCCCTCCTTAGGTGAATAGAGAGTATCTCATAAATAGTTTTTGTTCGGGATAGCCCTTTTTCGAGATTCGCCTTCCTGCTTGGCAATAACAAGGGAATGTCCTGTTTTTAGTAGAAATCGACAGAGTCTCTTCAGGCTATAAATTACGCTGCGCCAGTCACCCTTTCAGATCTTTTTTGCCACCTACCTGCACGAAGTAGGCAGGCCGCGCTATGGCAGAGTCCTGGTTCGCGGCAATGAACTGGTACCCTCTCTGCTTGACGGCATTGCCGCTTACCATAAACGAGTAGGCGTCGGACCCCACATTCCAGATGACCGCCGTTACGGTGCCGCTATACATTTGATAATATAGCTCCCGGATGGCAATCCGAAATCCCTGCGCAGATCGATGGCTCTCTTTTTAATGATCGCTCTGTATTGAAGCCGGCCGGTCAAATCATAAACATACAGGCATACCAGTTTATCCCCGAATGCGGCAGGAACGGTGAATTTATCACCGGTGACTTCAAACGACTTCGCTGCACCGGATGGCGCAGACGGCCTTGTCGCCGCCTTCACCGACGTCGGCGTCTCAGTAACCGTGTAACTCATTCCGGCAACCGTTGCAAAACTCGTGCGGATACAGCTCGTCGTACAGGACTTTGCCACCCCGGCCGTATCATACACTAAAACCGTACGGGTCGTGCTCGTCGAACAGGCTACCGCGATATTATTCTGATCATACACATAGTAGCCGGTGCCTTGCAGGTAGCATCTGTTGCCGTTATTTGATAGAATGGTCGCACGGACAAATTTTGAATTTTGCCATGTAAGGTTAACCACGAACGCACCGCGTGCGACGAGTCCCGTGGCGCTCCCCGTCGGCCAGGCCTTCGGCAGCGCCGGCAGAAATTCAATCCGGTTTCGATGACTTTGCAACAGCATTTCGCCTATGCCTGCGGCCGAAGACATATTGCCGTCAATCGCGAAAATTCTATTGCTGGCGCCCGCGATGCCCGGAGGCGAAACGGTCAGCAGATTTGTATCCGTTAACGTTTGCCGCAGGTAATTAAGCTGTTTATAGGCGGAATCGCCATCTTTGAACTGCGCAAAATAACACTCCGCGTTCCCCACGCTCCACTCGACGTTTTGCGCGCCAGAGGTGTTCAACCGACGCTCCAGGGAAATTAATGCCGCCTTGGATAAACCGGGACAGTCTTCGGGCGTAATATCATCATAGGGAAATACGGTTACCAAATGCGAGGTGTGCCTGCAACCATCGTTGTTATCCGCAGTGTCGGTATACCATTCCTGCAACTGCCCGTAGTACTGGCTTATCTTAAGCGGCGGCAGACTATCCTGCACAGCGATGACCTCCGCCTTGAAAGCGCTGTCGGTATTCAAAATGTTGCAGCAGTTTATGCATTCGGTGAAAAGGTTGCAGATATTGGCCCTGTCGCACGTAGACATCATACATATATTGCCATTCTCCGGAGAACAGGTAGGACCATCAACCAGATAATTCGTTCCTGGATAGGTCACCATTTCCGCCATAAAAAACTGCGCCGCCGCTTTGAGCGTCGGATACGACGTCCGTAATAAAGCCGTATCGCCGTAAAAATCAAACTGTTTCCACAGTTCGGTAGCAAACCAAATTCCTCCGGTCTCGAACGCTCCGACCTCATCGTAACCGGAAAAGTTCGAACTCCAGCCCCAGGCGTTCGTGATCCAGTGTGCGACCCATCCCGGTTTTCCGTAGTTGACAGTTGCGGTGGTAGTCCCCTTGGGAACCAGTACGTTTTCGATGAAATTGATTACCGATACATTGGTTTCCGGCAGATTTCCCGTTGTCGCGAGCCATTGATTCTGTTGCGCGTTGATATCAAGATGATAGTCGCAGTTCCATACCATGTTGCACGCCTGGTTATCGTTCCATAATCCCTGAAGATGCATGGGGAGCGGCGAATTTTCCCGCGAGGAGGAAATGAGAAGGTAGCGGCTGTATTGGTACCACAGCATGTCGAAGTTGGGATCTATCGTCCCGCTGTTGACTTGTGCCAGACGACGGTCCGTCGGAAGCGTCGGGAGTGTCGCGGCGCCGAGATTGAGCGTCACCCGATTGAATAAATTCTGGTAGTCGGCACTATGGTTACTCAGAAGCGTGCCGTATGATTTCACAGATGCTGCAGCTATCTGCTGCTGACAGGTTGTCGCGGGATTGGTGGATCTGTAACTGGTTCCCATGGCGAGCAGTAAAACCACGGTATCGGCATTTTGAACGACCAATCCGCTTCCGCTTGCGCTGACGGTTCCGCCGCTATTCACCGCAAGCAGCCGGGCGCTTGTCGCCATTGAGGGCCCCGCGGTGACTGAATAACCCGCTGCAGTTCCTTCGTACACCTGACCGTTATAAAGCAGCGTATCCGTCCCGCCTGCCGACATGGTTCCGGTGCCGCCATTGACGCTGACCACCTTTATTCCTGCTGTAAATGATATTTTTCCGGGCTGGTTACAGGAAAATCGCATGACAATAACCTGATCGGGATTGCTTGAAAACGTTTCCCGCAGGTATTGCGCACCTTTATACTCGAATGAAACGTCGGAAACCGCCCGCGAAAGATCAAGAGACCGGCAGTAATTACTTACCGTATCAGAGGCGCCGATGCCGGTAAACGAAATGATCAGGTTGCCGAATGGCCGGCTTGTTCCATAATTATTCATGGTGCCGGCGAAGTCATCAAAAAGGTTGTTGGCCGCCGTCAGATTTATCGGCAACGGCGGCAAGAAGGCTTTCTGCAAACTGGGAAGGAGCGATGCTCCTTTTGTATTGTCGTCGGAGGTTGGCCCGCCGGACCAGACGGACGATTCGTCCAATGACAGCGTATCGTTATTGACTATGCCGTATACCATTGCACCGAGGCGGCCGTTCCCGACTGGCAGCGCGGCCTGCCAGCAGTGTGCAGCGGTGCCATACCACAGCGACAGCGTGGAGCTCGGCGGCGAGGCCTGACCGATATATATGATTCCGAAACACCTGTTCGCCAGGAGTAACGCCATAACCGTAATTGCCGGCCGAAAAGAATGTAATCCGTAACGAGAAAGAAAGCGGAGTTTTGTGGTATTCATACGATCCTTTTCGAGCGCTGTCATGCCCGCAAAGTGGAATTTTGTGCCGCACGCCCGAACCGCCGTGCCTTTAGGCAAAATGGGAGCCCCCCCCTTCAATCCCTTTTATTTATTGAGGTGCAATTCCCTACCTCGTTATCATTACTGATGTCTGCTTTTCGATGCCCGCCGCCTTGAACCGGACGATATACTGTCCTGCGGCGAGATTGCAGGTTTTAAGTCCGATTGCATGGCGGCCAGCCGATTGCATAATAGTTCAATACGAGCGCCGACCTTCCGAGCAGGTCGCTGAACGTAATTTCCACGGCGCCCGATGACGCCAGTAAATACACCAGCGCGTCGCCATTGACCGCGAAGTCGGTTTTGAGGAGCGCTTTCCCATCGGCCAGGATGGAGACGGCCGTTGTGGCGAAATCCCAAACGCCAGACCATGGGCCGGTTCCACCGGTATTGGTTGCTGAAATCTCCCAATAATATTTTGTGCCGGCCAATAGTCCGATAAGGCTGGTGGTTCCAGAACTCTGACCACTTTGCGCGGCAATATTGGTATAAAAAGTATTGGAAGAAAAAGTCGAACCTGTTGATAATTGCATTGCATATGAATTGGCTCCCGATACTGTTCCCCAACTAAGGGTAAGAGAACATGGTTGATTGGTCGAGCCATTAGCAGGAGATGAAAGCGCCGGGGCGGCCGGCGGGAGGGGGATCGGGTTATTATTTGAAATAGTGCAACTTGTATTCGTATTTATGAATGCAACTCCGGTCCTGAGGCTATATTCGTTATTTGTTACCTTCCCGCCGAGGTTGGAGGAGTCGGTATTGTCAAAATAAACTTCATAACCTTTGGGTGCGTTTGGATTTGCGCCATCCTGGATGAATTGGCAGTTATTGACAACACAGCCGGTATTACCGCCGTACTTGATGTAGAACATCAGGCCGACTCCGGCATTATATTTTATGGTGGAATTTTCTACCGTGCAATTAGTATTGCGCCCCTCAAAGTCAAATCCGCATCCATCGGGATTTGTGCCTTGTCTCTCGCAATAGCCGAATACACAGCTATCAAAAGTAAAGTTCCTGCTTCTTTCAATTCCCGTCGCACAAGGTCCATTTGCAAAGGACTGTACTCCGTTGTACGTTGCGATCATTCCGGTTGCGCTGCCGCTATCCACGCAATGCAGCCAGTAGCCGAATACTCCGCCCTGGCAGTTACAGTCTTTAAGCGTTACATTTTTTACGCAATAGCCGGTGATCGAATCTTCTACGCTTACTAAAAAGAGTTCGGCACATCCGTTACTCGTGGAACAATTTTCTACGGTGATGCCGGATACGAGGGGGCCGATAGCATTATTAAACGACCCGGCGAAACAAATACCTGATGAGAACGTATAATTGACGCCTTTTATTGCGCTTCCCGGGTATTGTATTCCGTATATCTCCTGGAAGGAACAATTAGTAATGGTAATACCGGAATGCCCAGCAGTGGTGTATTTCATGACAATTCCCTCGGCTGCGTTTGCTATTTCGAGGTTACTGATATTCCAATACGAAGCATTCGTTATCAGGACGCACAGTTCGGTATCTATCGTGCCTCTTTCTATAATTGGATTATTGCCTGATCCATAAGACGACAAGGTTATTGGAGATCCGCTTGCGCCGCTGCAGTTACTTATTGCAAGCATTCCATTCCATATATCCCCGGATTTTAAAAGGATTGAATCGCCTGCGCCATAGGTTCCTGAACCGACTTTAGTAAGGGTCTGCCATGGTGTGGACGAGGTTGTTCCGTTGTTGCCGTCATTACCTGTTGATTGGCTGACATAGTACGTTGTTGCCGCGGCGGTTACAACAGCTGATAGTGCCGTTAATAATGAAACAAATACCACCAACCGAACCGGTGCTTTCTTTAATAACATAAATATTCCTCCCCCCCTTCTTTGGCGCTTCAGGGTTTTTCATGGGTACCCCCCACAGATTGTGTTTCAGATAACATAATAAATGCAATGCATGGATACAAAACAATTCTATATCTGATAAGTCAAGCGAGTCCGCCTATCAGGCTGCTTGCCTGGGGAGTGCAGGCGTATCGTTTTATGGAGAAACCATCAGCGTTCTCGACATCATCATCCTGCCTCCCGTCCGCATCGTTGCAATGCATACGGCAGGCAGATTCTTCATGGCTACCCGTTTGGTTCCGTTTGCCTCGACCGTAACGGAATAGCAGAGGCGTCCGCTCATCGAATAGAATTTTACGGGACTCGGCATTGTCGATGTGTTTTTGATGACAATATACCCGGCGGTTATTGCAATCGAAGGTTCCGGCCGCATTTCGGTGCGGGGCAAGGGAACGATTCCTGCGGCCGTTGGATTGGCCAAAGAAATAAGGGCGACCGAATACTGTTTGAACGTGAACTTCGCCGAAAAAGTATTGTTAGTCAATGTCACCGGCATTGCGGAATCGATATAAGATAGCTGGGAGGCCGCTGTCAATTGCGCGTACTGGCTGGCGCTCGGCTGTACCGGGCTTCCCATGCTTTGCCAGACGCGGTAGCTGTTGCTGTGCGACGAATCGATGAGAATGAAATTTTCATTCGCCGAATTCGTGCCAAAAGGAATTCCGCTCACGCTCAGGGTAACCGTATCTGCAGCCGTGGAGCTGGCGGTGCCGCCATCGACATGATCGTAAATAAGGACCTGAATGGAATTTTTATCGCTGCTCATCGTTGCCACGCCGTTGACGCCGTTGCCCGTGGTTCCTCCGGCGAGACTTATCCGGGTATCGGTCATTTTATGCAGAAGTTTATAGGCATTGAACGAGGGCTTTTCAAGGTCCCATGAATTCGGAACAACCGAATCGCCGATTGTCAGCATGCCATAGCTGCCGCCGCTTTCATACGCCATAGGCTTGCTGCCGCTCCATTTGTTCTCCTCCTCGAAAATATCCGAAAGGGTCCAGAACGAGTACATAAGCGGCGGAGGATAGTTCGCTCCGTTGTCAAGAAGCATATGCAGGGTTTTTACGATAAACGAAGCGGAACTTTCACGGTCGTTGTGGACGGCCGTTTGAACATAGGTCGGCCCGTACTCCGAGCAGATAATCGGTTTTGTAAAGCCGTATTTTCTCGCCGTGTCGACAATCGCCATATGGTATTTGTTCATCGAAACAGGCGCGGACGTCCCGCTGCTGAAATTGGTGTCATTGGCATACCGGTGATAGTCAAGGAAATCCGCTTTGGATCCTTTCAGTCCGGTCGCAGTATTCGTGCCATTAATCACATGGTTGAGCCACGCGCTTATCCACAATGGACCGTACGACGTACCGGAACCGCCGCCGGACACTATCGGCCCTCCGATTTGGCAGAGAGAATCGGCGAGCCGGACGCCTTCGGACGCATAATCGTAAATTTCCATATACTGAGCCTGACTGATGCTGTTCAGATTCGGTTCGTTCCATACCTCGAAATACCAGGTTCGTACCTCATTCGCACCATACCTCTGCTCCAGATGCGTTACTGTTGAATCCACCAGGATCTCCCATTTATTGTAATTATTCGGTGGGTTACTGATGAGGGGAGCCCCATTATACCAGAAAACATCCACCGGGGTTCCCTGGCACAAGGCCGCCGGCATGCCGTCCAATTCAACAACCGGGTTCATGCCGTGGGAGCGTGCGGAATCGTAGATCTGGTCCATTATCGTCCAATTGTATACAGCTGCTCCACTGCTGTTCACCGAATAAATGCCGACATCGCTGCCGTAAATGTTATGGCACCTGAACCGCTTCAGGCCGCACGCCTGGCTCCCCCTTCAACATCGCATTCTGGATGTTCCTGCCATAGACGGAATGCAATACAGTTATCGGATGGCACGTGCCCACGCATTGTTCATAATAGCGGTTCCAGGCGCCTAATGAGCTGTCCGCGCGCACCGACAGGGTATAGGTTTGCCCCGCAGCGAAAACCTGAGCGGCGGGGCAGAAGACCAACATCCACGATATGAAATGCGACGACATCAGAATAAAACAACGCTTAGCCATGGGTCCCGGCCTTTCATGAAAGAATATCCCATTTTCAGTTTAAATTGACACAAACTCCCACGGCGCATAAAATATGCTGCGCAACTCACCGTATCAACTATATTTTGCCGGCGCTATGGCCATTCCGGTCTTGGAAATGCACTATACGCATGCATACGCAGCCAGAACAGCTTTATATACCGGGAATCTCAATTCTTCGAAGGGATTATTTCACTTCAATTGCTTCCCGAGCCTTGCTGAGCAGGTCGTTTGGATCAATGCGTACCTTAATATCGGGATTGGAATGAGCAAATCTGATAATCCCTTTTTTATCGACAACAAACGCTGCAGGGACGGGAAGCATGTGATGCTTTTGTCCGGAAGCTTTTTCAAGATCTACTCCGAATGACTTCATTTTCGCCAGTTTAGTACTGTCAACAGTGTAGGCTAACCTGAAAGCTTTAGCAGCGCTCATGGTACTGTCTGAATAAAGAGAATATGTTAAATGATGCTTCTCAATGGTTTTATCCAATTCAGCGATTCTGTCCGCGCTTATTGCTATAATCTGATATCCAAGTTTGATAAGATCCGGTTCGGCCTGCTGAATTTTTGCCAGATGCGCATTGCAATAAGGGCACCATCCGCCCCGATAAAAAATCACAATAGCAGGTTTTTTGGAAATCAGACGGCGGAGAGATACTGTTTTTCCTTTAATGCTGGTGACAGTAACGTTGGGAATCGTATCTCCAATCACTAATGGTTTTTCAGCAGCAATACTGTCATCCATAGGCTTTAAGTTCCCTTCGGCTAAAACCCGGGTGCAAAAAAGGCAGGTAAAAACAACTATGAATTGTCGGGCAGTCATAATTTTGTCCCTCCTTCGGGATTAAAATACATCCTTCGAGAGTCGCGAAAAACCATGATTATTTCAACTATCAATCTTCCTCGTACCTTGGTATCAAGCAACGCGAGGGGGGGTATACCTATACAAAATTATGTCGGATAACCGAAAAAATAGAACATTGAAACCATAACCTGTGCGTCACTAACCATGTCAGAAAAACGAAAACCAATTTGCTGTCTATTTCATAATCTTTTCATAAAATTCTTTCACCTGTAAAAATGCCGCTCCCAGTTCAACCTTCAATCCACTTTCCTCCGCAAGTTCCGAAAATGCCTTTTTCCAGGCCGCGGGCGGCAAAGAAAGTTCCCCGGGAAGGGGATGGGTCTTGCGAAGTTTGAATGTCCGCTTCAGCGAATCCGCCACCCTCTCTTTATTAATCTTGAATTTCCTTGTGAGGAGGACGATGTCCACCAAGTCTTTGACGCGGGAATTAGGCTTTTGCCGCGGCTGCGTATAGGAGTGGATTTTCTCGGCAAGCTGCTGCTCGACGGTGGTGGAAGGAAACCTGGGCGGCAGAACACCCGCAAAACTCAGCCAGTCGCGCGGTAGAAGAGTATCTTGAACATCAAGCCACCCGTCGCCGATGGAAACATCGAGCGTGAAGCGGGTGAACAGGCGGTTCGACATTTCAGCATCAATGGAGAACCGGCATCCGCCGTAAACCGCGTTGGTAAGATGCCGTGATGGTGGAGAGACCGTGAAGTTGATGAAATCGCCGAGCTGCAGGGAGGCCTTATCCTGGAAAAACGAATATATTTCCTGCGGGGTTGGCGTGGCTCCCTTTCTCTTTTTCATGCACAGATCAATATCCTTCGTCGTTCTTGCAATGGCGACCCGGAGTTCTATCGCATAACCACCTTTCAGCATTATCGTATCAGTTTCGCCGTGAAAAACCCGGCACAAAAAGCGGTCAAAGGTGAACTGCCGGCGCAGACGCATTATATCCGCACCTTCTTTCAAGGCAATATTCTTGAGTCTGCTTTCAAGAGCGGTGCGGAACGCCTCGGCGTCTGTGAATTTTCGTGCCGCCATCACTTCCCCTTTCTGATGGAAGAAGGGAAGATATGCTTCGAAGCGGGAAAATCCCTGAGAAGTGCTTTGAGCTCTTTAACGGTGATTCGGCCGGTCTCATAACCCTCTGCGTAATGCCTGTTCTATGATTTCGGGGTTCGCCGACCCGTTGGAAAGCATGTCGCGTACAGTCCGGGCCGGACGGGTAACGAGATACCCACCTCGTTTCTGAAGATCGCCCTCTTCATACGGGGGGCCATAATGAAGAGTTAGGACTTTTGGAATACGGGCCTGTCTCCGGAAGCCTTTCGGCACGGACATATGTATTCTGGAGGGATTGACGTCGGACAAATTGTAAATATTGAGCGCGGTTTCATACGAAAGAACGCCCTGAGGAATGCCTTTCCTGTCGCGGGACCAGAGGGAAAGGATGACATAGTGCGCAGAGTCGGATTGAGGATAGCGGGCCAGCCGGTAGACCCCTCTCATTTCCCTTATCCAGTGACCCTGTTTGACATGGTAAGGATGAACGGCGTCCTGAAACCCGGCCTGGATGGCCTGCCGGGAGGTGAAAAATCCTTGCTGACGATCCGCTATATCGAAGAGTTTTTTCTCGGCTTTTATGTTATTATACGCCATGCTTATTTCCTAAACTTATTTTAGGAAACATACATTTTGCCGCAGTGGGAAAAAAGTGAAATATTTTGGGCGGGTCTACCCCGGAGCTTCTGCCGCAACAGTGCAACAACCGCCGCTTCCCCGATAAAAGCATATCTTTCAGGAACGCAGGTAAAAATGACGATCTGGCATTCCCTGGCGGAGGCCAGGTCCCGAACGCTCATCAAACCCTGTCTTTGGTGCAGATGGCAGAGCGCCTCACCGGAGAGCGCCGTCATGCACGAAAGAGCTTCCCCTTGTATTTGTTTTCGATAAGTGATATATTACTTATATGCGCTACCGGCTTACCGTAACGACTTTTCAACCGTCGTGGCCGAATTATTCACCCCTTGGAGAAGACAACTATCACTGCCATCTTAAATACCGGTGGGTGGCATGCTGGAAATGGTTTAAGGACACTATCGAAATCGAGGTCTACTATGTTGGCAGTCGTTCAAAAACCCCGTATTGAGTTGTCGATTAACGGCGAAGGCGCCAAGGAAGCGGTGGAATGGCTTGCGCGGAAGTTCCGCGTGCAGGTCATTTCTAATAAAACCGCCAATGCCGAAACGGTGGTCGATATCGAAGAAACCGCCTTCTATCGTGAAATGGAAGTCAACCGCACCGGCAATCTTCTTGAAGGGGCGCGACTCAAGGCGGGAATGTCGCAGAAGCAGCTCGCCGAGGCCGTGGGGATCAGGCAGACCATGGTGAGCGAATACGAGACCGGGAAGCGGCGGATCACGGCGACGATGGCGAAGCGGCTGGCGGCGGCGGTGAAGATAAAGGCGGGACGGTTGATGTAAGATTTATTTTCAGGTCGCAAATTGGCTGGAATCCATCCATTATAATATGCCTTTATTTAAAATCATATCAAGCGTGTGGATTCCACTGGATTTTGTCATATTTTCTATTGATATGAAGCATATACCCGGTTTATTTTGATATCATAATGAAACGCTGAACTTTTTAAAAAAGGCGCGAGAAATTATAAAGTTATAATTCGATTTGCGAAAAATTCGGCATTTTACGTCTTTATTTTACTCTGTGGGGGTAAACATGTCTACTGCGCGTTACTCAGGGATTGTAATAATTGAATCACTACCCGATGGCGAAAAAGAAACAGGTAAGGAATTGTTTGACGAGCTTGGGACAATGTTAATCCTGGCTGAATATAGCAAACCCGGTTCAGGATATTTTAGAACTCATCATAAGGTGGTGGGCAAAAATGATCTTTTAAGTCTTCTCGAAGTCCTTAGAATTAGATTTGAGATAGAATGCCTGACTCCTATAATTCATCTCGAAATTCATGGCGTTAAAGATAAGATCGGAATCGTTATGAAAAGTGGCGAATTTATCGGATGGGAAGAATTGGGTGACTGTTTTAGGGAAATTAATAAAATTACAGAGAATAATCTTATTCTTGGCTTGGCTGTTTGCAACGGTGCTAATCTTATAAAATCTATTACAATGACAAAGGGAGCACCATTTTGGGCCGTGATTGGATCCGAGGATGAAATGATTATACCAAAAATACCTAAGATATACTCGCGCCTTTATAGAGAATTAATAGAAGGACAAAATATTGACAAGATAATATATTCAATTAATGGAGATTATAACACAAAACTTCTTTTTATTCCCTCCGAAAAGGTTTTTTTAGGCGGTATTCAAAAGTATATGGATATTATGTGTAATCCTAGAAGTATCGAAACTTGGGCAAGAATAGATCGGTTAGCTATCCAGGCTTCATTAAGCAATCCATTTAATTGGGATAGGAATAGCGCTACCTTATTGGCGGCTAATTACATTCTTTCAGAAGAGAACAAAAGGCGTGTATTTGACCGATATGCGGATAGATTTTTTATGAAATATTTTCCTAATAATTTAGATCGCTTTAAAGAATTTAATTATGAATGGCTTAAGACCAGTCCCAAAATTTATCGATCATTGTAAAATAAAGAGTAGCGAATTCGATGAGAAGAAGTGCTATGTTAAATAAACAAAAGTACCCTCCCTTTTGCCGGTGGCTTTTTATCGAATTTTTTTTAGTGTTCATTATCTCTACATTTTTGCTTATCTGGATATATGGTAAGGTTTGGTTATTTTTATCTCTTAATCAGCAGTTTTTCTTATCTAAGATATTATTTTCTGATATCTCTTTGTCGTGGTATTTCCCTTTACTATTAATGGCCGTAATCGTATTTTTTTCTTGGCGGTTTATTCCTGTACTTGTTGGTTTTTCAAGTCGTATTATTCATACGCCTTTTATTTTTTATCATTATGTTCATGGCATTTTTTTGGGTCTTCTTGTTTCATTGGTCGTCGCGTTTTTCAGGTATCTTTCTGATTTTCAGAATGTCTTCTTTTTTTGCGGTGATTTTTTAGTCCTTTCTGTAATTGCCTCAATTATTATCTGGCTTATTGAAAGAAAATTAAAAAAACGTGTAGTGGAAAAGAACGGCAGTTCTTCCGTAGGCTCGGGAAATCCGCTTTGGTTGTTAGATGAAAGACCGATAGCATCTGAGGAAGCGGATTTATTTCAGCATAAAAGGATTGCATCTGAAATAGAACGCGTTATTTTCGGGAATACAGGAATCAATGGCAGGGTGATTGCATTGTATGGTCGAAATGGTTCCGGTAAAACATCGATTTTAAATTTGTTGGAAAATGTACTGCACAATAAAGGTGTTTCTGTGGGCAGATTGGAGCCTTATAGCTTTCGTTCCGAGAAAGAAATATCAAAAGCATTTTTCGGCCTTTTAAGCGGACTTTTATGCCAAAATGCTATTCTGCCAAAAGTATCAACAATACCTGACAAATACTTAAGCTTATTTTATGGTTTTACAGGATTAACATCTCCAATCAGGCTGTTTGTGCAATCGGTTCATGATTATTTATCAAAAACCTATAACGCCGAATATCTACGTAGCATTTTTAATTGGTATTTATCAGAAAGGAATGAACGGCTTTTAGTAATCATCGATGATATAGACCGTTGCAGCGTAAGAAGCCGGCATCTACTTTTTCAGCTTATTAATACAATTGGAAGAATTAATAATCTGTATTTCATTATATCGGCATCCCCAAATGAGTTGCTGGGACAAAAAGAACCAACCCTTATATCGTTGGTGGATTAAATGATGATCACAAAAGATGAAAGGAGCTTGGAACGATATATTGATGTGCATATCTTGATCCCCGACCTTGATTTGGAAAAATGGGAATTATTTTTTCGAAATGTCGTAAATATTGTTATAGAAGGGTTCCTGCCCAATATAGACAAAGATGAACTATCATCAATCTCCGAAGCTTTTTATGAAATTTGTTCAATTATTAAACCGATATTAATTACTCCGCGGCAAATCAAATCATTCGGTCGCCATCTTTTTGAAAAACTAAACAGCCCGGCTATAACAATAAATTTTGTCGATCTATTTTGTCTAACAGTCATTCAAGCTTCGAATCCAAGATTATACTCTTGGCTTTCAGATAACCGGCTTCTTTTAATCGATCCGAATTCCAGTTCAAGCGAATATTGGGCAATGAGGCTTGTGATCTCCAGGGTTTCGGGGAAGAAAGATCTTGAAGAACAACGATATGAAAGTTTCACGAGTGCTATTAAAAAAATTGATTTTTGCAGTTCTGATGAGCGGAATCTGATAGAATATATATTGGGTCATCGGTACTTTAAATGATACCCACAACAGATAGTGTTTTAAGCCTGGTGTGGCCGTCTGTTACACCGCGTTCCAGCGTGGAAAATCCAGCCACATTACGAATGCATAATTTGAAGCGGCAAGTTACGCCGCTCAGGGTACAATTCAAGACCACCGCAATGAAAAAAGATAGCGATACGATAATGGTTACGATTACGAAACCCACACGCAAGACGCTTCACCTTTTCTATTTTTGCATTCAGGCTTTCGCCAAGAGCATTTGTTATATGATGGGTTGCATAGGTAACGATATTGGCAAGATGTGCTTTAATTGATTTAGCCGCTTTGACTATAGGTGCAAGACGACTATGGGTTGCCCACCAATACCAATCTTTGAAATATCGGCTCATCCAGCCGGGAGTTTGATAGTCCCAGAGATGCCGAATATTTTCCTTTATCGCCCATGCCCTGCATACTTTCAAGTCTCTTTTTTGCAATTGTTCAAATTCTTCTCTACGATAATCCGGAATATTTTCATTATTCCACAACCACAGATATTTGGTGCCTTTAAGCGTATCAATGTTGCGATTTATCAAATCCCGATGTTCTTCCTTGCGAACAGCATCAACGGCTTTAGTGATTATTCGTGTCACATGATAGCGGTCGAATACAATTTTTTGTGCCGCGTCCGGGATATACTTTTTCGTTGCTGCGATGAAGGGGTCCCACATATCCATGGCAACGCATTGAACCGTAGCCCGCTCTTCCGGTTTAAACTGCTGGTAATACCTTTCAAGGCTTTCCTGCTCCCGCTCATCGCCAACGTATACCACGCAGGATTTATTTATATCGTACACCAGCGTTTCATATCGGTGCCCTTTGGCAAAAGACTTCTCATCAACACCAATGCGTTCAGGGATAGCATGTGGCTTGCGGGCCAATCCTCGATTCACTGCCCTCTCATAAATTCGCCAGGCCAATTTCCAGTCAATGTCAAGAACTCGGCAAGTGCTTTCAATACTACATTCCTGTTCCAAATCAAGAACAAGGCTTTCAAACTCATAGGTAGTAGTCGCATTATTTTCGCCAAGGCCAGAGACTATTTGTTTTACCCCATGTTGTTCGCAGCGAACGCGTGGAACTCGAAGATGCAAATAGGTCGCCATCTGGCAGGTATTCAGGTGTCGAATTTCACGTTCCGGCGCATGGTCATACACGGAATAAAACTGACGGCACTCAGGGCATGGAAATTCAACCCCGGAAGCGTGTTCAATCCAAATATCTACTCGCTTTTGCTGATGGTTTAGCTCTAACCGTGTGATATGCCAGGGGAACCGTATGTTTAAAAGCTCGGAAAAAAACTCGGTGTCTTTCATAGTCCAAAAATACCTGTTACACTATAGATAGGGGCGACCCATGAAAACTACCGATGCGGCTATATATTTTTTAGAGAAAATAAAGAAAATCAACTTAAATATATTTATAGGGATATGCCGAAAAACAGACGAGCAACCGATAATCGTTATTTTTGCAATTATTTTTATCGAGATGAGCTTCCACGAATAGCTACACCAAATGGTGAAAAGAAAATATTAGCCTTACTTGCGACAGAACCATTTGATCCGGGTGTGTTAATAGAAAGTATTAATCAAGATTTACAAGAAGCTAACAGAAAAAATAGACCTGACTTACGACGCTTGGTATTTAATAGAATAGATGAAATAATATCGACTCTGGATGCCAGAAATGGCGCACGCCTTCTTATCGCCTATGGTCATGTTACAAAAAACCTGATTGATGACAGAGATCATTTTCTTTTCTCCGAAAAACAATACGCAGCTAATGCAGTGTGGCGTTTTGTACAAAAATTTACATCCAATGAGGCATGCGCAATACTTAAGAACCTGTTGCGTGTGCCTGTTTCAGATGAAGTACTGACCAATATCGTTTTTTATGCAATAAATCCCGTAAGAAGACATGACCATTTAGAACTTTCTAAGGAATGTGTCGAAGATATTAAAAAGATATTTTCCGACATATGCCAAAATCGACTTATGCATAATAATGATGTTCGTAACGTTTTTGATTCGACTGTATCAGATTCTCCATGGCAATTATTATATCGATGGGCTGATTCCGCTGGGAATGAAGTAACTGAAGAATATTTCATAAAGCTGTTTCAGACATTTCCAGAAGCTTTAAAAATCTTTATTTTATATTTTATTCCGCAAAGGGATGATATAATTGATAAGTTAAAAGGCTTAAAGGTATTAATAAGCTTCAGCACATTAAGACAGATCGTTGATGAGGAAAATGCTACTAATATGTTATCCACATTAAAAGGATATGAGGGTTTTAGAAAAATGATTGAAATAGATAGTAATGATGAGGCGATACCATACTCCGGGAAATAGGGAGAATAGCATTCATTGCACTTTACATTGTAGATAGTTCATCCAGTGTATCAAAATATTTAAAGCATTTGAAAATATATAGTTCAGAATCATCTTTTCCCTTTTCCCCCGGCTCCGCCAATGACCCCATCCGAATGGAAAACCCGCAAGACCCGCATCGACGCGAAGCTCCGGCCCGCATGGACCATCGTCCATGCGCGTAACGTAACCGATACGTCGAAGCTCGCTCGCCATGCGGTCGAAGAATACCCCACCGAGAGCGGGCCCGCCAGCGAACTGCTGAAGAGGATAAAGAACGTCAGAACCGCAGATAACCGCAGATTACACAGATGACGCAGATGAAAAAATCATTGTGCCTTATCAGTGGAATCAGTGATATCAGCGTAATCAACGTAATCAGCGGTCCAGATGAATAAAAGCGAATATAAGCATTCGGACATTACGGAAAAAATCATCGGGTGCGCCATGAAGGTGCATACTACCCTTGGCAATGGATTTCAGGAGGTTATATATCAACGCGCGCTGGCAATCGAGATGGAAAAACAAGGCTTATCGTATGTGCGAGAGCAGGAGATGTCCATTTTCTATGATGGCCATGAAATCGGAACGCGGAGGGTGGACTTTTTCGTGGAAAAGAAAGTGATGGTGGAATTGAAAGCCCTGACGGCTCTTGAAGATGTTCATATGGCGCAGGCGATTAATTATCTGGAAGCCTACAACATGGAAATCGGCCTTCTGATCAATTTCGGCGCGAAGAGGTTGCAATTCAAAAGGTTGATACATAGCAGATAGGTCCGCCCGTGTGTACTTTATCTGCGGAATCAGTGTAATCTGCGGTTATCAGCGGTTCAGACAGTGTGTTCCGAAGTGACGCCGAAGAAATTGTGGAATATCTCCCGATCTCCACGACCCGGATAGTTTTTTGCGCCCGTTTTACCCCCGTTTAACCGCCCTTCAAAGCCCCTTCGAACGCCGTTTAAACCCGATTTTTTGGCGGCAGAAACAGTCGTCTTGCGTCCCCAAACTGGTAAATAAATGGTAAATCCGGTACTTTCCCGCGGACGCGAAAAAGAGCCATTTTTGTTGACAAAAAGAGAAATATTTCAATCAAAAGCACTCATTACTGTGAAAATTATCACAAATAAGGTCATTTTGATGCTTTTTTGGCGTTTAAAATAAAAATATTTGACTTTTCCGGGAAATACATGTATATTAAGCAGAGAATAATTTCACAACACCCATGAAAACACCGATTCCTCAAGCTTCCATCATTCGTCTCTGCTCCATCTATTCGCTGCTGCGCCGGATGGAAGGGGAGGGGATTGCGCAGGTCTCCTCGACCGAACTGGGCAGGAAAACCGGGTGGCCGCGGGACACCATTCGCAAGGACATCAACTATTTCGGCGAAATCGGCGCCGTCGGGTCGGGATACGATGTTTCGCGCCTGAAGGACCACCTGTTTTCCAATCTCGGACTGGGGCGCGAACGGAAGGCGTGCATCGTCGGACTCGGCCGTCTCGGCTCGGCGATCCTCGAATCGCCGAACCTCGCCGGAGAGGAGTTCCGGATCGTCGCGGGGTTCGATTCCGATATCAATAAGCTCGAAACCATCAAAACCGACATCATGCTTTTCCCATCGCATGAAATCGTCGAGATGGTAAAAAAGATGGGCATCGAACTCGCCATCATCGCCGTGCCGGCGGCGCGCGCGCAGGAGGTGGCCGACCGGCTGGTGACGGGAGGGGTGAAGGGCATCCTCAATATCGCGCCCGCGGTCATTACCGTCGGCGCCGGCGGATGCGTGGTGAGGAACATCGATGTCGCCGGAGAGCTCAGAATCCTTTCGGCAATGATTGGGAATTAATACCGATATAAACCCTCAACAAAGGAGTCGGAAATGGCCAGAGTCTATAATTTTTCCGCTGGACCTTCGGTCCTGCCGGAACCCGTGCTTGAAAAAGCGGCGAAGGAGTTGCTCGAATATCCCGGCAGCGGGCAGTCGGTCATGGAGATGAGTCACCGTTCGCCCGAGTTCCAGGCGATCATCGAGGGCGCGGAAGCGCTCCTGCGCGAGCTCATGTCCATTCCCGCCACCTACAAGGTGCTGTTTCTCCAGGGCGGCGCTTCGGCCCAGTTCTCCATGGTACCGCTGAACCTCTTCGGCATCGCGCCGGCCGCCGATTTCGTCAATACCGGCACCTGGTCCAAAAAAGCGATTGCCGAGGCGAAGCGCTACGGGACCGCCACGAATCGTCGCCACCTCGGAGGATAAAAAATTCTCCTATATACCTAAACTCGACCGCTCGATGTTCGACCCGGCGGCCGCCTACGCGCACATCACCACCAACAACACCATCGAGGGGACGCGCTACCCGCGGCTGCCGGATACCGGGTCGGTGCCGCTCGTTGCGGACATGTCGTCGAATATCCTCAGTGAGGTGTACGACGTCTCGAAATTCGGGATCATCTACGCCGGAGCGCAGAAGAACATCGCGCCCGCCGGCGTGACCGTGGTCATCGTCCGCGAGGACCTCATCGGCACAGCGCTTGCCATCACGCCGACCATGTTCAATTACAAGGTGCATGCCGACGAAAAGTCGCTGTACAACACCCCGCCGTGCTACTGTATTTATATGGCGAAGCTGGTCTTCGAGTGGCTGAAGGGGATCGGCGGCGTCGCCGCCATGCAGCGGATCAACGAGCGCAAGGCGGCGCTGCTCTATGAGTTCCTCGATGCCTCGCGGATCTTCAAGGGCACCGCGGCGACGGAATCCCGGTCGATCATGAACATACCGTTCACCTCCCCGAACGAGGAGACGGATAAGCGGTTCATCAGGGCGGCGGCGGCGGCGGGATTTATCAACCTCAAGGGCCACCGGTCGGTCGGCGGCATGCGCGCCAGCATCTACAATGCGATGCCGGAGCAGGGAGTCGTGAAACTCGTCGAGTTCATGAAGAAATTCGAAACCGCGTCCGCGTGAAAGGAGAGCGCCATGTTTAAAATACAGACCCTGAATAAGATTTCGACCCTCGGCCTCGAACTGCTGCCGAGGGAGTCGTATGAAGTCGCCTCGGAAATCATGAACCCCGACGCCATCCTCGTGCGCAGCGCGAACATGCTGGCCATGGAACTGCCGCCTTCGGTCAAGGCCATCGCCAGGGCCGGCGCCGGCGTCAACAACGTGCCGGTGCCGGCGTGCTCCGACCGCGGCGTCATCGTGTTCAACACGCCCGGCGCCAACGCCAACGGCGTCAAGGAACTCGTCCTTGCCGGGCTCCTTCTCTCCTCGCGCAGGATCGTTCCCGGCATCGTCTGGGCGAAGGGACTGGTCGGCAGGGGCGACGAGGTGCCCAAACTCATCGAAAAGGGCAAGAGCGATTTCGTCGGGCCGGAGATCAAGGGCAAGCGGCTCGGCGTCATCGGCCTGGGCGCCATCGGCGTCATGGTGGCGAACGACGCGGTGGAGCTCGGCATGCAGGTGTCGGGCTACGATCCGTATATTTCGATCGAGGCCGCCTGGGGGCTGTCGCGAAACGTCAAGAGGGCGCGGGGGATCGAGAGCCTTCTTGCCGAATCGGACTATGTCACCCTGCACGTGCCGCTGAACGACCAGACCAAGGGCGGCATCAACCGCGAGCGCCTGGCGATCATGAAGAAAGGGGCGCGCCTCCTGAACTTCGCGCGGGGAGGGCTCGTCAACAATGCCGACCTCCGCGAGGCGCTGGCCGCGGGCCAGGTTTCCGTCTATGTCACCGATTTCCCGGACGAGGAACTCCTGAAGCTCGACAACGTGGTTGCCTTTCCGCACCTCGGGGCGTCCACGCCCGAAGCCGAGGACAATTGCGCGATCATGGCCGTGAACCAGCTCAGGGATTTTCTCGAAAACGGCAATGTAAAGAACGCGGTCAACTACCCTGACTGCGAAATGGGTCCCGCCCCGCGCGGCGGCGGGCGCATCCTCCTTGCCAACAGGAACGTCCCCAACATGGTGGGCCAGGTGACGACGATCCTCGCGGCCGAGAAGATCAACATCGCCGACATGATCAACAGGCACCGCGGCGATCTGGCGTACAACATCATCGATATCGACGCCAGGGTCGGCGAGGCGACGCTGAAGACGCTGCGATCCACCGAAGGGGTGATCATGGTGCGGGTGATTGAGGCGTAATCGGGAGCCGGTAGAGAAGCAGGCGATGTTGCGGGCATTCGCAGGGGCGATTCATGAATCGCCCTTGCATCCGCAAAAAGCTTTAATCGCGGGTGTACCGTTGGGGGAGGCTGATAACACTCGCGGCACGGCACGCCGGTGCGCACTACAGCGCCGCCACCCGTGCCCGTATCGCGGCCGCGATCTCCCGCGGGGAGGAGGTTGTCGAAAGGACCTTCTCCTCGACAAGGCCGCTCAAGGAAAACACCCTGCCGGTCACCACGCGACGCCCGGCGATTCGTACCGGAACCATGTGCGCATCGGTCTCCCTCGCCAGCAGGCCGATTGCCGGGCGGAAAACGTCGATGCCGCCTGCCGTGTTCAATTTCCCCTCGGGAAATACGATGAGGTTCCTTCCCTCCCGCAGGATCGCGATGGAGGTCTTCAGCGTCTCGACGGGGTCGGAAGGGCGCGAGACGGCGACGCCGTTGCGCCTGAAGGGCGCGTACGCAACCGTCGGATACTCAATCGCCTCCTTCAGGAACAGCGTTTTCGCGGCCATGTCGCCGCCCAGGGCATACAGGATGAGCGAGGCGTCAATCGCGTCGGCATGGTTCGCGATGAAAATAAACGGCATGCCGCCGTCGGAAAGCGGTTCCGCGCTCAGGGATGAAACTCGCAGGAGGAGTCCCATTGCGCGGCGGAGCGGCGGCCGCAGCAGCCGGCCGGGCCCGCCGTCCGGTTCAGGCAGATCGACGCGGAAGTACGACAGGTCGAGCATCCGCTCCTTGAAGCTCATCATTTTCCCGACCGTCGCCGGAGCGCGGTCGAGCGCGCGCTCTCGCAGGAGCGTGACGAGATCGCCGACCGTCTCCATCGCGCCGTAGAGGTCGTCCGGAATCGTGATGCCGGTGCGCCGCTCGACGGCAGTCAGCAGTTCGACGCGTTGCAGCGAGTCGAGCGACAGGTCGGTTTCAAAGCCGGAGCGGGGGGTGACGGAGCGGGGGTCGATTGCCGGAATGACGGCGGTCAGGGCTTCGACGACGGTCCGGTACTCGCCGGTCTCCATGAGAGCAAGCTCCACGACCGAGAGCTGGTCGCCGAGCTCGGGGCGGCCATGAGCGCGGCGCTTTATGGAGGCATAGACGCCAAAGATCACCTTTTTCTTGAGTTTACGGGTCGTGGTGCGCGGCAGCGGCTGATAGACGATCACGAAATCGGCGATCCTGCGGTACACCGGGAGCGTTTTCGCCAGGCGCAGAAGCTCGTCGCGCACCAGCGCGGTCGCCTCCTCGATCGTATGACTTTTGCGCACCTCCTCGGAAGGGAGGATCGCCGCTCCGACGATCTCGCCCTCCTCCCGCGGGACGCCGAAAACGGCGATCTCCTCGATGAGCGGCGACCGTTCGTAAAAGCTTTCGAGGTCGTCGGGGTAGACGTTCTTTCCGGTGTCAAGAACGATGACGTCCTTTTCCCTGCCGGCGATGTACAGAAACCCTTCAGGGTCGAGTCGCCCGAGATCGCCGGTATGGAACCAGCCGTTTTCGTCGAAGGACTCGCGGGTCAATGCCTCGTTCTTATAGTAGCCGAGGAATACGCAGGCGCCCCTGACCAGGACCTCGCCGATCCCCTCCTCATCGGGATGGAGAATGGCTATTTCATTCTGCGGCAACGCCGGTCCGACCGAACGCGGGCGGGCATCCTCGGCCGGACAGACGGTGATCGGTCCGTAGGTCTCGGTGAGCCCATATCCCTCCACGATGTTGAACCCCAGGAGCCGGAAACCGTTCCAATACCTCTTATTGAGTGCCGCCCCGCCCGAAATGATGACCCTTATCCGGCCGCCGAACCCCTTGTGGATCGCGCTGAAAATCCTTTTCCTGAGCGGCTGCGCCCTCGCGCCACCGAGCAGGGATGAAATAAACTGCATCGTTGAAAAGATCACGACTGCGGCAGCGCCTTTTTTCCTGACGTTATGGATGACGCTCTCATAAAAGAGACCGACCATTTTCGGCACCGCGGGCAGCAGGGCGATGCCATTGTCGCGAAGCGCTTCGAGAATGAGCGGCGCGCTGATATAGGGTACGAATACCACTGCCATGCCGCCGCACAGGGGGCCGGAGACCCCCGCCGCGAACCCGAATACGTGGTGAAGGGGAAGCACCGCAAGGACCGTGTCCCCGGCGCGGAATTTCATGCGCGGGATGGCATGATTGGCTACCGGCGTGAAATTCCTCTGCGCCAGCACCACCCCCTTGGGCTTACCGGTCGTGCCAGAGGTGAAAATGATCACCATTGGGTCGTCGGGATGGAACCTCTGGGAAAAGGCATCGCGCCGGTCATCACCCAGTGCAATAAAATGGCGGTACCGCTCAAGATCCTCGGCCGTTTCATCGCTGAAGCTGACGATTTTTTTCAGGAAGCCGAGCTTCTTCTTTATGGACCTGAAAAGTCCTTCGTACATCGACGAGCAGAATACAATTTCCGCTTCGGTAACAGAAACGATCGCTTCAATCTCCTCGGAGGGAATGCCCGGATCGATCGGGACCGTACAGGCGCCGGTGAGGAGAATGGCGTGGTAGGCAATCACCCACTCCGGAGAGTTTTCGCCGATGACCGCGGCACATTTTCCCTTGCCGAGGCCGTGCCTCTTCAGGACCGAGGAGAGCCGGTTGCAATCGCGCCGGAACTCGGCAAAGGTCCACGTCTCGTAGCTTCCCTCTCGTTTGATATGCAATGCTGGCAACGGCTCATACTCGTTGCAGGCATACCCCAGAAGATCGGCATAACAATTTTTATTCATATGAGTCGGTTCGCTGATGCTTCATCTCAGCCGCTTTCATGATCGTGAGAATTTTATAAATTACTAAACGCTTCCATAATAAAGGTTAATTTCTGCAGAGAGAGCAAGGCCACTGAACAGGCTTAAGGTTTTCGACGAGGGGATGATACAGTGATTAACAATATTCCGAGAAATTTTCGACGGATTTTTGACACATTTATTATATTACCAAAAATAGTAATATGTTTTGTTTTCGACGGCAGGGCCGATTGATTCTATTAGGCTTGTAGCAATTGCCGGAGAAACCGATACTGGTTTGAAAGTTAACGTAACTACGCGTTTAGAAACAGATGATTACAAGCTTGCATGTGACGCGCATAGAGATGGTAGACAGGTTATTCTTAAAGGCCATTTGTTACGTGGACCGAACAGGCGATGGGAAATTACTGAATATAAAAAAATTGCCCTTGTCATAGAATAAAGGGGGTGTTGGCGTTGCTTGGCTAAAAGCTTTGAGGAAATGAACCGTGCCATGAAAGGAATATTACATAAGAGGCTACGATGTCCTTTCGTGGCAGTACGATTGTAAAAATAGATAGATCGATAAGTTGTCCTATTAGCCATAGCGGTTGACGTAAGAAGAGACCCCGATTGTGGAAGGATATATAAAGGCGGGATGATTAGAAGACCCACCTCGCCCTCTTTCCAATCCTCTTCAAAGCCTTAAAAAACGGTCATTAATAGCCCATTACAGCGGTTTTTAATCGCTATGGGTCTAATTCCCCGCAGCTTGCTGCGGCTTTGCCGTAGTCTTCTATATTTTTTTGGTTTTAGATACCCCGTAGCTTGCTGCGGGGTAGTTCATTCTTCCCACCGTTGAGCTGTTTTCATGTACTCGGCAATTTGAGCGAAGATGGCCAAATTCGCTCCGAAAGGTCATTTTCCGGTAAAATAACGGTAAAGTAACGGTAAAGTTGCTAAATGCGAGAAAAGGCGCTCATATACCCCGAAAAGATACCGGGATTCCGACGTTTTCGATTGCCGTGAAAGCAGGGGGCAGTCGGAAGTTCAGACATTTTTTTATCGAAGGGATGAGGGATGAATTCTTCCTCCTGACTCTTGGCTTCTGATTC
>CAWJXL010000006.1:0-58527 GCA_963846695.1 uncultured Fibrobacterota bacterium
GGGGGGTGACGGTCATGGAAACATCGCCAACCTTCAACGAATTCGCGATACGGCTGCCGATTGACGCAGGAGAGTGCGCCGGCCGGATGATCGGGCTGGGATTCGCGGCCGGGTTTCCCCTTGGCAGGTACTATCCGCGGATGGTGAAGTACCTTCTCGTGGCAGTCACCGAGAAACGCACCAAGTACGAAATCGGCCGGTTTGCCGAATCGCTGGAGGAGGTCATATGCCGGTAATTTTCGACAAATCGGTTGCGGGCCGCACCGGGGTTTCGCTTCCGGCGTCCGACGTGCCGATGCGGCATGCGATTGACGGAAAGTATCGCCGCGCCGCGGATGCGCCGCTTCCCAGCTTTCGGATCGATGTGGTGCGCCACTTCACCGCACTGTCGCGGAAGAACTGCGGCGTCGATACGAACTTCTACCCCCTTGGCTCCTGCACCATGAAGTACAACCCGAAGATCACCGAGAAAATCGCTACGCTTCCGGGGTTTTCCACGCTCCACCCTCTCCTGCCGCAGCTTTCGCGCGGCGGTATGCTGACACAGGGCGCGCTGGCCGTGGTGTATGAGCTGGAGCAGGCGCTCTGCGAGATCATGGGGATGGACGCGTTCACGGCGCACCCCCTGGCCGGCGCGCACGGCGAACTCACGGGCATGATGATCATCGCGGCCTACCATCGCGACAAGGGCAACCGCAAGACCGAAATCCTGATCCCGGACGAGGCGCACGGCACCAATCCGTCAAGCGCCGCCATTGCCGGGTTCACGGTACGGTCGGTGCCGACCGACCCCGCCACCGGCGTGCTCGTTCCCGGGGCGCTCGAAGGGTTTCTCGGTGAAAAAACCGCGGCGATCATGCTGACCAACCCGAACACGCTCGGGCTCTTCAACCCGCATATCGAAAAAATCGCGGCCCTGGCGCACCGGTACGATGCGCAGCTCTACTACGACGGCGCGAATTGCAACGCGATCCTCGGCAAGTTCCGTCCCGGCGACGCGGATTTCGATGTCGTGCATGTTAATCTTCACAAGACGTTCGGGACGCCGCACGGCGGCGGCGGTCCGGGCGCTGGTCCGGTGGGGGTCGGAAAGCATCTCGAACCGTACCTGCCGATCTCGCGCATAGTCAAGCGATCGGACAGCACCTATGCGCTCGACTACGATCATCCGAAATCCATCGGGTATATCGCCCCCTTTTACGGAAATTTCGGCATCTGCCTGCGGGCCTGGCCTATATCCTCATGCAGGGAGGCCGCGGCCTCGTTGACGTAAGTGAAAATGCGGTGCTGAACGCCAACTATGTCATGCATTCGCTCAAAGACCTCTACAACGTCCCGTACCCGGAGACCTGCATGCACGAGTGCGTCCTGAGCGCGAGGAAACAGGCGGCGTACGGCGTCCATGCCATCGATATCGCCAAGGCGCTGATCGACGAGGGGTTTCATCCGCCGACCGTGTACTTCCCGCTCATCGTCAAGGAAGCGCTGATGATCGAACCGACCGAGACCGAGAGCAAGGAGACGCTCGATGCGTTTATCGCGGCAATGAGGCGGATCGCCCTTCTCGCAGAGAAGGACCCGGAAAAATTCCGCGCCATGCCGCGGACCACGCCGGTCGGAAGGCTCGATGAAACCAGAGCGGCCAGGGAGATGGATGTCTGTTACCAAGGTTGATTTCGTAGCTGCAATTTATTATATTTTAAAATAGGCAAAGACCGTCCAACGGGAGTGTAACCATGAAATTATACCGAATTCTTGCGGTGATGCTTTTAGCGAGCACGGCGTTATGGGCAGCCGAAACGGCGCAAAAGTTCGTCAAACCGACGACGAATAACGTCGGGGTGTATAAAGATAAGACCCATGATGCGACTGAACAGCCGCTCTTCACCATAGGAATCGATGATCGACTGCTGATTGTCGAAACCAAGGGCGATGCCTACAAGGTGCAGAATGCGACCGGTACCGGATGGGTTGAGAAAAAGCTCGTGACGGTGTTGGGTGCGAAGAATTTCAGCTTTGAAAACACCGATGTGCTCGGCTACCTCGACAACCCGACGCCCGTATACATTATCGACGTCGATGACCCAAACGCCGAAAAGATAACGCTCGACCGGTCCTTCAAGGATGCCCTGCGGGACAATGTCGATAAATTCACCCTCGAACGCGAGGTCAGATAGATCCGGTAGTCGGCGATTTCGACAATTATCAAACGGAGAGGAGCCGCGGCACTCTCCGTTTTTTTTACCCGGATCGGTCGATGAAACGCCGCCATTGACCGGGAACGGCGCAAAAAGATATTTTAATGAGTTTGAACGGCAAAAATATACTGATTTTGGGGGGAATCCATGGCAAAAACCTGCGAAGTGTGCGGCAAGCATCCGCAATCCGGCAAGACCATCTCTCACGCGCATAACGTGAATCTTCGACTTTATTATCCGAATCTGAGGACCATCAGGACCGTGATCGACGGCACCTCCCGGCGCATCAAGATATGCATGAAGTGTCTCAAGGCGATGTCCAAGACCTGATCTCCGTCCGGCGCTATCCGGAGTACCGAAGGGGCCTGCTGCCGCAGGCCCCTTTTTTTACGTGCGAATCGGCAATTATAATGATATAATTAAACTACTATCGCCAGAGAGGCGTAAAAATACCATGCAAACCATGATTCTCGTAATGGATGATGATGCGGCAACCCGTAAATTCATTGCCCTGATCCTTGAACATGCAGGATACGCGGTACAGACCTGCGCCAACGGCAAAGAAGGGATCGAAGCGTTCCGAACGAGGCAATTTGACCTGGTCATTACGGACATCCTGATGCCGGGGATAGGCGGCATTGAAGTGATAACGCTGATCCGCCAGGAAAATTCCACAGTCCCGATAATCGCCATCTCCGGCGCCGAACGATCGGAAAGCTTTCTGAACATGGCGGACTACTACACCGCCGATCTCACGGTGCAGAAGCCTTTTAATTCAAAACAACTGCTCGATGCGATAAAAAAAGCCCTGGGATCGTGATTTGCGGGGGGCGACTATTTTCCGAAGACCTTCCTGATCCGGTCAAACACCTCGTCAATAGTGCCGGTCCCCTGAATATCTCTCACGATGCCGTTCGGCCTGTAGAAGGCCAGACATGGTTCGCTCTGTGATTTATAGGTGGCGATCCTGTTTTGGATAACCTTCGGATCGGCATCGTCCGCCCGGCCCTCGATAGCGGCCCGCTTGAGGAGGCGTTTCGTGATCTCGTCGTCGGCGACCGCGATGTTAACCACATGATCGAGCCGGATTCCGAGCCTCGGAAAGAATCGTATCGAGGGATTGGGCCTGGGGAAGGCTGCGGGGAAAGCCGTCGAGCAGGAAACCGTTCTTCACATCGCTCCGGGAGAGGCGATCCTTCACCATGGCGATGGTGACATCATCGGGCACCAACTGACCCTTATCCGTATAAGATTTGGCGGTTATTCCGAGAGCCGTGTTGTTTTTGATGTTATAACGGAACATATCGCCGGTAGAAATGTGCGGCACCGCGAGCAGGTCGCGAAGCTTCGCCGCCTGGGTCCCCTTCCCCGCTCCGGGCGGGCCGAACAGTACGACATTTTTGCCTGACATGGGAGTCCTTTCGTTTAAGCGCTGGATTATAATGCGCCGGTTGGTTTGATATTTTATACCTTAATAATCGCCGTTTAAACCTTAGTAAAATCTATGTTATGCGGTTTTTTTGATGAAGATTTCCGGTCTTCCTATCTGCTGCCTCCTTCTACGGTATCAGCCAGGCAAAGGCAGCGCCGGGCTTTGAGCAGGCTTGCCCCGTTCAGCCAACAGAGCGCCACCTACACTCGCCATTCTCGAAAGGGCTTCCCGCTATTTCAGTTTTCGAAAAAATTAAAAAAGCTTGCCATGTTGAAGCAAGAAAATTTATCTTAAAAACATGCCATCCATGGATTGCTGATGCTAATAGTCATCAATCTAGGGCTGGCAGAGTGGCTTATTGCGCATGCCTGATAAGCGTGTTGGCAGAAATGTCACAGGGGTTCGAATCCCTCGCCCTCCAGAAGACCCCTACACACGCTATTGCAAACAGCGATAGCATATGTAGGGGTCTTTTTGGTTATATACTTTTGCTACTTTCAGATCCGCTTTTCAAAATACCGACGGCTATAATACCTGAGCGTTATTTCCTGCAAATCTGTATTATTGACAAATCGTTCACACATGATCATAAAAATATTAAAAAGGTTGGCTAATGTGAGGGCTGAAGAGGTAAATAATAAAGATCGCGTAGCCTGCACTTAAGCCCGGGAAAAAAATGTTTTTATTCCAAACGCACGCGAATCACGCCAACGCATATTTGCCTATATCCTTCCATGATTTATTGGTTTTCTGGATTGATTGATTCTTTCCCGGCTGGGAGGTATATTATTTGCATTCTTTTGTCGTTTCGCAAAACCTTATTATTTTGATAGGGATTTATGAATAATCCGGCTTATAAGATGAATTGGAGACAATGAAGATGCCTGAAATTACGAATTTCTTTGCTCACGGAAGCCAGTGGGTTAGGGCTGATTTTCATCTACACACACGGAAGGACAAAGAATTTAAAGACGCGGATGCCGGACAGAATTTCGTGACAGCTTACGTCGGCGCACTGAAGCAAGCAGAGATCCGAGTCGGCGTTATTACCAACCACAACAAGTTTGATCGTGATGAATTTAAGGCACTCAGAAAAGCCGCAAAAAATGAAAATATCTACCTCATGCCGGGGGTTGAGTTGTCGGTTAAGGATGGGCGAAATGGTATTCATACGCTGGTAATTTTTCATGAGGATTGGGTCGATAATCAAGAAAATATGGATTACATTAACAGCTTTCTCAGCGTGACCTTTGCCACGCAGACCGGTTATGAAAACTGCAATGCTAGATCAAATCATGATCTTATAGAAACCCTTCGTGAATTGGAGAAATTTGAAAAGGATTATTTGTTTATTTTCGCCCATGTTGAAGACGATACTGGCCTCTGGGGCGCGCTTGAGGGGGGTAGAATTAAAGAAATCGTTAAGAATGAATTGTTCTGTTCCCGTACAGCAGCTTTTCAGAAAGTTAGAACGCGAGAGAAACGTGAGAAAGTGAAGGGCTGGCTTGATGCGTGGTATCCATCGGAAGTGGAAGGCTCAGATCCCAAGAGGTTGAGCGAAGTCGGACGCGGCGAACAGACTCTCATCAAGATAGGTGCTTTCACTTTTGAGGCAGTTCAGTTTGCCTTGAAGCCTGGAGCAGACCGTTTATCCGATAAGCCCATTCAGCGTCAAGTTCATTCTTGGGTGCAATCCATTAGCTTTGAGGGGGGAATTTTGGATGGAAAACGTATTGATTTATCAGATGAGATGAATTGTTTAATTGGCATTCGCGGAAGTGGAAAATCCGCTGTTCTCGAGTGCTTGCGTTTCGCGCTTGAATTGTCGTTGCCCGAATCAACAGAAGAGATGGACCTTAAGTACAAACAGGAACTTGTTCGGTATGCCCTCGGTAGTGGCGGTAAAGTTGTAATTAAGGTGGAAGACGCTCAAGGACAACAATATGAACTTCGCCGGATTCTGAACGAAAGAGCAGATATTTATTTCGATGGGGAACTGCGGCCTGGTGTACGTCTTCCATTGAAGAATCCCTTGTTTTTCGGCCAAAAGGAATTGGTTAAAAGGGGGGAAGGTTCCGAGCGCGAACTCGTAGATCGGTTGTTAGGCTCAAAACTTGATATAGTCCGCCAAGAAATTAAAGCCCAACGACAACGGGTATTGGACACCTTGGCAAATCTGGACAAACTTCATAACTTAGACACACTAGAGCAAGAATACCAGAGTAAGAAAAAAGATACTGAGTTTCGTCTTGAACTTTTTAAAAAGTACGGTGTTGAGCAGCAGCTTCGGCGTCAAGTGGAGTTCAATGCAGACGTGACGCACGCTCGTCGCGTCGTCGATGCTGTAGAAACCTTTATACGATCTTTCGACACATTCCTTAAGGAACAGGAGTCTGAACTTGCGGCGCAGTCCAAGCTTGAGTCAAAAGAAAACGCTGACGTTATCGCAGACATTAATGCTATTATGGACAAGATACGCAAGACACCTGATAATGCAAGGCAGGTTCTTAGCGAAATGCGTAACGATGCGCGTGTCTTACGGGAGAAACTTGCTGAACTGGAGGCTCGCCGTGAGGCCCTCAAGGGCGATTTTGCGTCCATTGAGCGGAAATTAAGCGAACAACTCCAACAAACTGGAAGTGTCAGCATTCGTCCGGATGATTTTGTAAAGCTCAATACCGAATTACAGAAAGCCAAACTGGCACTTGAAGAAATAGCTAAAAGTCGCAATAGAAAGAACGCACTACGAGATGAACTTCTGAAGGAATTGAGGCGACTTTCTGAGCTTTGGCATCAGGAGTTCAAACAGATAGAGGCAGAAATTAAGCAACTGAACGAAAGCCAAAATGCGCTTCGAATTATTCCACAATATAAAGGTGATAAGGTAGCTTTTTTGAAAGAATTGCAAAATTATTTTCGAGGTAGTAAGCTTCGAGAAGCAACCTTGAAAGGCATTCTAGATTCACATTCTGATTTCATCTCGGTTTATGAAACACTTGATACAATATGTAATAACCTCGGTGATTCGGGCGATGTGTTTCGAAGGTACTTCAATGAAGCTAAGGCCTATTTGCTCACTTGGCAGGTGCCGAATCTCTTCCAAATTGAGTATCATGGAAAGAATCTCCGTGATCATTCACTTGGACAAAGGGCTTCAGCACTGATCCTTTTCATTCTAAGCCAGCGTGATAATGATATAATTGTAATTGATCAACCTGAGGATGATTTAGATAATCAAACCATCTTTGAGGATGTTATCAAGTTAGTACGGACGCTTAAGAAGAGTATCCAATTCATCTTTGCGACACACAACGCCAATTTCCCCGTACTTGGTGACGCAGAACAGGTTGGTGCTTGTGCCTTCGCTGGCGGGAATGCAAATATTCAAGTGGGTAGTATTGATGATCCAAGTATTCAGAGTTCTATCGTGTCTATTATGGAAGGCGGGCATGAAGCTTTCGCTCGGCGAAAGGAGATTTACCAACTATGGAAGCAATAGAGCTTATTGAGTTGATCAGAAGCGGCGAAGACAGTCGTACGCAATTTAAGCAGACAATCACGAACCCTAAATCTGTGGCTGGCGATCTTGTGGCATTCTCTAACAGCAAGGGCGGCCGGATACTCATTGGGGTCAATGATCAGGGATCGGTGGTCGGGCTTTCGGCGGACGATATCCGCCGCATTAACCAACTGGTTTCAACCACGGCTACCGATCACGTTCGTCCCTCGGTAAATCCTACAACCGAGAACATTTCAGTAGGCGAAATGTTGGTAATGGTCGTTACAGTGCAAGAGGGCATTTCCAAGCCATACTCCGATCTTGACGGTGTATTTTGGGTGAAGTCTGGAGCAGACAAACGCAAAGTGACATCACGCGAAGAGGTTCAAAGGATGCTTCAAAGCGCCGATCTCGTTCACGCGGACGAAGTGTCTATCGAAGGAACTTCAACTGGCGACATAGATTTGGAGCACTTCAGCAGTTTTTTTGAGAAATTGTATGAGGATCCCCTCGAAAAAGCGCTCGAAAAGGATGGTATTTCTTTAATTCAATTACTGAACAATCTCGGACTGGCCCGGGAAAATATGCTCAACCTTGCCGGACTTATGGTCTTTGGACGCCATCCTCAACGGCATCGGCCTGCCTTTCTCGTCAAAGCCGTTTCCTTCGTCGGCAACGATCTTTCTGGCGAAAAGTATAGGGACAGCCAGGACATTTATGGGTGCCTAAGGGATTTGCATAGAGAGACAATGTCATTTCTCACACGGAATCTACGGAGAATTCAAGGAGATAAGGGGATCAACACTGAGGGAGATCTGGAAGTACCACAAATGGCCCTTGAAGAGCTTGTCGTCAATATGCTTCTGCACCGGGATTATTTCATTTCGGCACCGTGGCGTGTTTTCCTCTTCGATAATCGCATTGAGTTGATAAGCCCCGGCTCCCTGCCAAATAATCTCACCGTCGAAAATATCCGCAATGGCGTGTCGGTCATCCGCAATCCTCTGATCGCCTCCTTTGCAACCAAAGGTAACGAATTACCCTATCGTGGCATTGGCACGGGTATTCGGCGTGCTCTTGCTTACGTACCCACTCTGCAATTTGAATCGGATCACAAACGTAACTTATTTACCGCGCGCATACCGCGAAATGACAATGATCAAAATCAGTCGGAGAATACGGGACACTGATCAGAAGCTATAAATAATGGGATAAAGGAATATTCAGCGCAATCAGCGTCCATCAGCGGTTCAGACAATGGTTGTAATCAGCCTCAATCAGCGATCCTGATTATTAAAAGTAAATATTTTTGCGCCGCTGTCATAAAAAACAGCGCAGAAAAAGCGCAATTCTGGGCTTTGGTGCGTTTATTCGCGGTTACTTTTGCGTCGCCAAGCGCAAAAAGCGCAATTTTCGCCGGAGAGGCGAGCGGCGGCTCCCCGGAAACGTTCTAAGGCCGTTCTAGTGCCCTTTGATGGCCGTTTAAACGCCGTTTTCTGTTCGGGTTTCATATGGTTCATTTGCAATATATTCAGGGTCTTATGGGCTTTTCCCCGGTTCAATCTTCCTCAAAACCTCCACCCCCGGCGTGGTTGAGTGAAAAAATGCACAAATTTGTGCATGTTGCGTCGTGAGATTTCTGAGGTTGTTCTGCGGGGTAGTGTCGAAGGCTGACGTTCTACCGCTCCAGCGCCCTGCAATAGTCCAGCCACGCCTCAAAACCCTCGCCGGTCGTGCATGAGAGGGGGAACAGCTTCGCGGCGCTGTTCAGCCTGCCGCAATCCTCCCGCATGCGCGCCATCGAAAAATTAACGTACGGGAGAAGGTCGATCTTATTGACGATCACGGCATGGGCGCGGGTGAAAAGCGCCGGATACTTCGCCGGTTTCTCGTCGCCCTCGGTCACCGACAGCACCGCCACCTTGTGCAGCTCGCCGAGATCGAACGTGGAGGGACAGATGAGGTTGCCGACATTTTCGATGACAAGGAGCGAAACGGCATCGAACCGCATCGGCTTAATCGCCTTCTGCACCATGTCGGCATTCAGGTGGCATGAGCCCCCGGTTTCGATCTGCACCGCCAAGACGCCCGCCTTGCGGAGCCGGTCGGCATCGAGGGTAGTCTGAATATCGCCGGTTATGACCGCGAGCCGGTCGCTATAGGTCATTGCCATCCTTTCGAGAATCGACGTCTTGCCGGAGCCCGGCGAGCTGATCATATTGAGGACGCGCAGGCCATGCGCGGCAAAGAACAACCGGTTCTGCCGGGCGATGGCGTCGTTCGCCGCAGCCACGGACCCGGCAATCCTGATGGTTTCACTCATTTTCAACCTCGATGCTTTCTATGATGCACTGATTTCCCTCGATGACCGTCCGGCCGAATCCGCCGCAGGAAGGGCAGGAATCGAAGATTTTCAAAGGAGTGTAGGTTGCGCCGCACGAGCAGCGAAACGCGGCGGGAACCCGCCTGACTGAAATTAAAACCTCCCGGGAAGGCTGCGACTCTCGGAACAGCAGGTCGCAGTACATGGCGAGCGAATCGCCGGACACGCCTGAGAGATCACCGACCGATACAATAGTCTTTGTTACGGTCCTGCCTTCCGCGCGTTCCGTCGCCATGCGGACGATTTCAAGAGCCACGCCGTATTCATGCATTCGGCGAATTCCCCATCTTCCTCTCAGTGCGTGGAGCAGGAAATGCAGGGGTCGTATGCACGTACGAGCATTTCAAGAGCAAACTGGAGCCGCTCCCTGCCGAGATCCCTGAAGCGGGGCACGAGCTTCTCCATATCATGCTGGATGTTGGCATGGTTCTGGTTGGTGGGAATGATGCAATTTGCCGACCGGCAAATTCCGCGGTCATCGTACTCATACTCATGGAACAGGATGCCGCGCGGCGCCTCAACGGCGCCGACACCCCGGCCTTCCCGCGGACGGACCGGCGCATTTCCCCCCGTAAGACCCTTATAAATGAGCCGTCCGGCGAGGTCGGCGCACGTTTCGAGCGCGTGTACGCATTCGACGACCTGGGCCAGGGTATTGACGAACGGGTTATAGCAGTGCGGGCGAAGACCGAGCTGCACGGCGATTGACTTCGCGGTCGCCGTCAACTCCTCATGATTATTGTTGAATCGGGCGAGCGCCCCCACCATATCAGGAATCACGGTTGAATTTCGCCCATTTTGCCGTCGATTGGGGAACGATATACTCATTTGTCACGCGCCGGTAGTCGTTCAGGGGAATGGCGCTCCCCGCATCGCTCGATTTAATCATGCCCGAGTAATGCGCATAGGAACCTGGTTCGGTGAGGCAGACGTATTCGGTTTCACGGGTAAAGTCCGGGATGGCGGGCGCAAGGGAGGCCACGACCGCGGCGAGTTTTTTCATATCCTCCACACCCTCTTCAAACCGGGTTTTCAGGATTCCGAGTTCTTTCCGATTCGGCACCATGGTCCAGCCGCCCACCATGGTCCGGATGGGATGGGTGGTCCTGCCGCCGATGATGTCGGCGGTCTCGTTGGCAAGCCGGTGAAGCTTGATGATGAGGAGCACGGCGTCTTTATGCGTGGCGACGAGGGGCAGCACGCTATTGACTTTTAAAAAATCGGGCGCCGCGAGGTAGCCGATATGGAGAACATGGCTCTGCACCATTTCGGCCCAGAGCAGGATGCGGCGCAGCGCCTCGGTCTCCTCGCTGATCGCAACCCCGAGCGCCTCCTCGGTGGCCCGCAGCGACGAAAAAGTGTGGCTGATCGAGCAGATTCCGCAAATGCGGGAGACGATGGGCGCGACCTCGGCGTAGTGCCTGCCGACCACCATTGCTTCGAAGAAACGGGGCGACTCGGGGATCTGCCATTCGATTTTTTTGATCTCGCCGTCGTCGATGTCGACATGGATGTTGCCGTGGCCTTCAACCCGGGTGATGTGATGTACGTCGATGTGCAGGGTCGGGCCGCTCATGAAAGGACCTCCGGATCGATTGCATACATGGTGAACATCCGGAATACCTCGTCGAGGGAGATTCCGTTCTTTGCCAGCACTTCCTTCATGGAGTTGTTATTCGGGTCCGGCACCAGGCCCCGGCATCCTTCGCAGGCGCTTTTATTGGCGGGACAGATGGCATTGCAGCCGGCGCGGGTGACCGGACCCAGGCACACCATGCCGATATCGTAGAGGCAGACGCTGTCCCGTTTCTTGCACTCGACGCATACCGGGTAGTCGGGCAGTTTGGGCGGCAACCCCATGGCCAGCGCCTTGACAATTGTCAAAAACTCCTGCCGATTAACGGGGCAGCCGGGAATTGCGGCATCGACCTTCACCACCTCATGCACCGCGCGCGTGGGGAAGGTGTTGAGATGCGGCATATTCCATGCTGCGCCGTAGACCTCTTTGCGCACCGTGGTCTCGTCGCGCAGGTTCTTGAGCTTGTTGACGCCGCCGAGATGGGCGCAGGCGCCGAACTCGACGAGTATTTTGGAACGCCGCCTGATATCCTTCAGCCGCTCCTCGTCCGAAATCCGCGTGATGGAGCCTTCGATGAGCGCGATGTCGTACAAGGGAGCCGAGCCGGTAAGCACTTCGCGAAACTCGACGATGTCGACGATATCGGCCAGGCCGATGATCTCCTCTTCGAGGTCCGCGATCTGGAGCTGGCATCCTTCACAGCAGGTAAAATCGAAAAAACCGACCCGTGGTTTCATGGTCAGAGAGCCTCCGGCCGGCCGATGAGGGATTCGTAGGTCATTACCGGGCCTTCGCGACAGACGTACATGCCGTTCACCTGGCAGTGACCGCACTTGCCGACCCCGCATTTCATGTGCCGTTCGAGCGACAGCACGATATCGTCGTTGCCGAAACCGAGATTTTTGAGCTCGAGAATGACGAATTTGTACATGACGGGCGGTCCCACGAGGAATGCACGCGTATTCGTCGGGTCGAGATGATCCTTGATTGCCGGGAACAGGGTGGTGATCACGCCGGTGGCGCCATGCCACCCGGCATCCGGACGATCCACGGTTTCCAGGAACTGAATGGAGGCATCGCGTTTCCAACGTTCTATTTCGTCGGTAAACAGCCGCTGGGTCGGGTCGAGGCAGCCGAAAAGAATGACTATCCTGCCATACGCCGATCGATGGTCGAGCGCATAGGTTATCGCGGAACGCAGGGGAACAAGGCCGATGCCGCCCGCGATGAAGAGCAGGTCCCTCCCCTTGCAGCGATCCAGCCCGAAATTGGTCCCGAAAGGTCCGCGTATGCCGACTCTGGCGCCCAGCGCAAGTTGATGAAGCGCCTTGGTAACCCGGCCCGCATTTCGAATGACCATTTCAAATCCCGGCGCCCTGGTCGGCGACGAGGAGATTGAGATCGGCGCCTCGCCGATGCCGGGGATTGAAACTTCGACGAACTGGCCGGGCAGGTGGCCGAGTTCGCGCCCCTCAAGCCTGAATTCGAAGAAGCGGTCCCGATCCGTCATGGCGGAAGACGCCACCAGCGTCGCGACTTCCGGCAGGAACAGGGATTGATCGCGTCCTCCGCCATGTGAGTCATGCATGGTGATCACCCCTCCCCGCGATGTCGCCGACCATTTCGACGATAGAGGCGATGTCGGCGGTACAGGTCTGGGTGCAGCGGCCGCACCCCACGCACCCGGTAATGCCGTATCGTTCCTTCATGTAAATAGTTTTGCGGAACAGCCGGTGTCGAACCCGATCCGCAGGGGTTTTCCGGAAATTGTGGCCTCCGGCCACGGCGGCGAAGTTCGGAAAGGTGCACCCGTCCCATGTCCGGTAGCGCTCGCCGGCCTTCAGGGAGAGATCGACCTTGTCGCGCACATCAAAGCAGATGCAGGTCGGACAGACCTGCACGCACGAGCCGCAGGAGAAGCACTTTTCGCCCCGGGTTTTAAACGTCGCATGATGCTCCTGTCCCGAAAGGAGTGCCGGCAGATCCCGGCGATCGACCGGAAGCGCGATTTCGTCGGGAACCGCCGATTTGCGGGCGATCATGGCCTCGATCGTTTTCCGGTCAGCCCTTTGCGCCCCACTCCCGGCAATGAGCTTTTGTCCGGCATCGGTCACGATTTCAACGGCCAGGGAGTCGTCTCCCAGATCGACCATCATGAGATCCGCGGTCCGGTAGCACTCCTCGGGGGCGATCATCGAGCTTGTAAACCTGTACCGGTAGGACCGCGTGGGGTATAATCCGATAAGCGTCATTTTCCGTCGGCGGGCGCGGTACTGGCCGTCGACGCCATCGGCGCCGAATGCCTTATCGTACAAGACGATCGCGGTAAGATCGCCGGGATGGATGCCGACGATGCACCGCGGCAGCTCATCGTAAACGGCCGCATACGATCCGGGATCGCCGGTTGCATAGGTCAGGAGCGGATCGCGCGCAGGAAACAGGAACTTCCGCGGCGAGAGGGTGGTCTCATCGTAGTCAAGCCTCAGGGAGGCCGCCGTTTCGAGCAGAGCGAAGGAAAATCTTCCGCCGAGGGCTTCCACCGGACCGATGACCTCGCAGATCCGCCGCACAATGAGCGCGTCGATCAAAGAACAAAACTGTCGTTTCGTGATCCGAACGATTTCCATGACAAAACCCTTCAGCCGGTAAACGGGTGAATTGGTCGCCCTGATGCCGGGTTATTGGACGGCTTCGGTATAAAATAGCATACGGTAGACGAGATTTGAGAAAATCGGCGACCGCTCAGGAACTTTTCAACGATATATTTTTTACTCCATTCTGAAGATCGATCTCTTCAATCATCTTTCACGGAACCCGGGAGGAGGACACATGGTGAGGAAGGCGGCGGTTTTAATGGCGGCGGCGGGATTCGGTGCACTTGCATCAGGCGCCGATGTTTCGAACCAGGTTAAGCTCGAAACAAGCTATGGCGATATCGTTATTGCACTCGATTCAGCCGCAGCGCCGGTGACGGTGGCGAATTTTCTCGGCTATGTCAAGGGCGGATTTTACGACGGTACGATTTTTCATCGCGTCATTCCCGGATTTATGATCCAGGGCGGCGGCTTTAATGACTCAATGGTGGAGAAACCGACACGGGCACCGATTAAGAATGAGGCCGACAACGGGCTTAAAAATGATCGCGGGGCCATTGCCATGGCCCGAACTCCCGATCCCAACTCCGCCGCTTCACAATTCTTCATCAATGTCGTGGACAACGGCCCTCTTAATCATACGGATACGACCACGCAGGGATGGGGCTACTGCGTCTTCGGAAAGGTTATCAAGGGAATGGAGGTCGTGGATTCGATCGCTAAGGTTCCTACAACGAGAAAGGCTCCTTACGACAATGTTCCGGTCACTCCCATCATCATCATTAAAACCACGGCCATTACAGCTCCGACAATGCCGAAAGTTGACGAGAAATAACAAACATAAAGAGGAGGAGCGCCACAGGACGCTTCTCCTCTTTTAAAGTAAATCTTTCTTAATTACTTTCCGGATTTGAAACCTCTCTTTCGGAAACCTATGGCATGGAATTTGCGTGTTTTGCCATATTCTGAGTTGTGCACTATCCCTTACATCACAAGGAGGTAACGAATGGCCATTTTTATCTGCAGCATGTGCGGTCATATCGAATTCGGCAGGGCGCCGGACCAGTGCCCGGTATGCATGTCCCCAAAGGAGAAGTATGTACAGAACGATAATGTCTTCATCGAATCCGAGGAGAAGAGCAAGGAAGCGGCGATCAAGCACATTCCCAGCATGACGATCAACAAGGAGTGCAAGCTCATTCCCGAGCTTTCCTGCGTTGATGTCATCGTTCGTATCGGCAAGGCGCTCCACCCGATGGAAGCGGCGCACTACATACGGTTTATCGACTGCTACGTCGATGATGTCCACGTCTCGCGGATGATGTTGACGCCGGGCGTCTTCGCCGGAGCATGCTTTCATTTGAAAAGCAAGGGAACGAGGGTAAAGATCGTGGAAAATTGCAACATCCACGGCTATTGGCAAATGGAAGGGCAGTTATAGACGGGGCGTGATGAGATCGGGCCCGCAGAGGCACGCGGGGAGACCAGCCCTTTACGGACACCCGGCTCACTCTCCGGGTGCCTCATTATTGTAACAACCACGATCAAAATTCGTCAAGATGGTACCATTCCGCGTTTTCCAGCCATTCGCCGGGGGAGCGGTTGAACTCCATGAGCGAGGTGATGAACAGTGCGTGAGCCTTTTCCTGGTGGATGATGTTTTTCAGTACCGTCCGCTCCTGTTCGGCGAGGACGGATGCCTCGATGCAGGCCAGCTGTTCTTCGTAGAGCGTCACGCTCCGGTTTTCGAAGACGAGCGCCTTCTCATAGGCGTCATAATAGGACATCGCCGGCAGCCCGGCCTCCCTGAACTGTTCCCCCAGCTCCCGGAAAGCCTGCCGGGCCTTGAGGAGTATCTGATTATTGACTATTGACGGCAATGGCGTTTTTTTCAGCCACGCATCGAAAATGTCGTAATGCCTCTGCTCCTCCTCGGCGAGAAATTTAAAAATGCCGGAAATCGCGGCCACGGGGACTTCCCCGGCAAGCCGGGAATAACAATCCCTTCCCAGCACCTCGATCTGTTTTGCAAAGGCAATAAATGACTCGCCCCGGTCATTCATAAGGATTTCCTCCATCATCACCTTCGGCGCCTCAGGATTCAGGCCAACTTTGGGGCGTACAAGTATCGACAATAAGCGAAATGTATGCCAATCATAATCCCGGGAGCTGGGAAAACGCCGATCACCGGCTATTTGCACATTTGCGAAATCACTTTTAGAAGTAGGAATCTGTTGCATTGAATGGGGCGGAAAGATTAATGCCATGCAATCGAGGCAGGCCAGGCGAAAAAGTATTTGATACCGATTATACGAGAAGTGGCATATGATTTGCCTAATGTAATAGCAGAGGTGTTTGGAAAAGTTACCGACCTGAAGGGGAGTCTTTTTATGATCGTGGACGAAGTGGTAGAAACAGGAAGGAAGCGTAACGATTTTGCTGTAACGGATAGCGATGATGGGACGCTCTCGGAAGGCCACGATGGCATGAAGAGCGACAATACGCTGTTCCGCTGGCGGCCGAACGGTGTTGCACGCGATTATCTCCGGTTTGCGATCCAGCGGGCGGTGGGGTCGGCTGAGAGCTATCGAAACGCCGCCCAGATAGTAGGCGGAGATCGCCGGGGGCTGCTGTACTTCATGGCAGGGCATAAGAATAGGCAGGCAATCAGCCTGAAAATCAACGATCCGGACAGCGGGTTCTCGATTTTCGAGAGCGGAACAAACGGCACGAGCGGTTCTGTTGCGAGCTACTTTATCGATACCGAGTTCAAACCCCTCGATACCCTCGACGAGGTCTTCCTGTTTATCTTCAGAAAAGAACATAAGAGTCTTGATATCTACATCAAGCTCGCACAACTCGAACGTGACCTCGAAGTACGAACGTTGTTTCTCTACCTTATCCAGTTGCAGACCGAGGATATCTTCCGGCTCGAGAGTGAATTTACAAAGTTGAGTAAAAGAGAAGCGGAGAATGCAGTCGAGACCGATATTCCGCAGATGGTATGCGACGAATAATCCGGATACGGTACAAGGGGAGGTCCGCTATTCCGCCTGCTTGATATGGTGAATCTTGCGGTAGAGAGAAGAGAGGGATATTCCCAGCGCCCTGCTGGCTTTCAGTTTATCACCCTCATATTTCTTAAGCGTAGTAAGAATATGCGCATTTTCGATGTCCGAGAGCGTGTTCAAATCCTGATAATCGGGGAGAGCGGCGAGGGAGGGGATGATTTCGAGCCCGGGGAAATGGCGCGTGGACAGAGCGCTGCCGTGAGACAGAAGAAGCGCACGTTCCAACATGTTTCGAAGCTCCCGGACATTGCCCGGCCATGTGTAACTCTTGAGCAGAGCAATAACCTCCGCCGCAAGCGGAAATTCCGCATACCCGAACCCGGAAAGAATGTGCTCGGCAAGACCGGGGATGTCCTCCTCCCTCTTCCGCAACGGAGGAATCGAAATAGGGAAGACACAGATCCGATAGTAAAGATCCTTCCTGAACCGTCGGTCCTCGGTTTCTTTCAATAAATCCCGGTTTGTCGCGCAGATGAGGCGGAAGTCGCTTTTTCGGAGGAGATTCTCGCCGATTCTGCGAAAAGACTTCTCTTCAATGGTTTTGAGAAGCTGCGCCTGAACCTCGGCATCCATATCGCCGATCTCATCGAGGAAAAGCGTGCCGCCGTCGGCGACCTCGATGAGTCCCTCGCGGTCCTTGATCGCTGAAGTAAACGATCCCTTGACATGGCCGAAGAGCTCGCTTCGCAGGAGATCGCCTTTGAGGCTCGAACAGTTAAGCTCGACAAAGGCCTCGGATTTCCGCTGGCTGTTGTTATGAATCCACCGGGCAAGGACCCCTTTGCCCACCCCGGTCTCGCCCAGAAGCAGAATAACGGAATCATTGGCGGCGGCAACCTTGGCGTATTCCAGCAGATCGGTCATCGCATCGCTCAAGCCGAAAAAAGGTTCCTCTTTTTTCGCCAATCTCTGCTGCACCATATTACGCTTGCGTAAAATCTCGAGTTCAAGGCATTTATTGAGGGCCGCGTGAAGTTCCTGCATTTCGACGGGCTTGGTAAGGAAATTTTCAGCCCCGTTTTTCGTGGCCTGCACCGCGGTCGGGATATCATTCATGCCCGTAATGACAATGACCGGCGTATGCGGATGAATTTTTTTCAGGCGGGGCAGCCATTGGAGGGCATTACCATCGGGCAGCTTGAGATCGAGAAGCACCGCGTCAAAGGACTCGGCCTCAACGACTCGCGAGGCTTCCTCGAGTTTCGTTGACATTTTTGTTTCGAATCCGGCATTCGCCAGAAAGCGCTCGTAGGCGAAAGCGGATGCTTCATCATCTTCAACGACGAGCAGTCGCGGTTTTTTCCGGATCATTGGTTACTTTCCAGACATGGGATAGAAGGATGAAGTCTAAAATAATTCGTGTAATCGGGCGAATTATCGATTTTATTCGTTAGGGTCGCCCCCTTGCGATCCCTCCTCTGAGCCACCCACGGAAGCGGCAGCCCCGCTCATTCGTCCTTCACGGATTGAGGCCATGGGATGCGCTGCAGATTTACTGAACAGAAGCTGCCACGAAAGTGCCGCACATCGCCCGCCCCTGGAGGAGTTTTACGCTGATTCCAGCGCTGGTACATTCAAATGAATCGTTAAACCTGCACCGGGCGATTTTGCATGCACCGACGCGTGCCATGAGATCCGGTTTGCCTCCCTTTTTCGTTGCTGAAAGAAACGTATCGCAGCGGGGCTCTTTGTCGCCGACGTTAATGCCCCACGTATGACATTTGCCCTCAACGTTAAAGGCGCACTTGCCGATTTCACATGCAGTGATTTCCGCACACATGCTTTCCATGATTCGCTCCCTTTTGATGAAGGTGTCCCCTCCCTCACTCATATATCCAATGATATTCGAGGGAACCATTGCTTTTAAGCAATTATCATGCCCCTTATAGGCAGGAACTGTGAAGCCCCCTGCCCCTGTCGCCCCCTACGGAATTCCCAATTATGCAAAATTTTTTCGCAAAGACGCGAGGCCTCAACCCGATGATATACGGCATATTATCTTCTACATGTTCACTCCCGGAGGGAGTATCCTGTTATATGGTATGTCTCTTGCTTGCTATAACCCTATTTGATCAGTCATAATTTCCTTATTGGAAAAGGAGCGGCCTATGACCCCTGCAGCAGCCTTACATGAAAAAATCGCCGAAAGGGCTTTCGAAATTTTTTGTGCCCGCGGTGCAGCGCCGGGACATGATCTCGACGATTGGCTTCAGGCCGAGAGTGAGCTGGTAAATATGGAACCTCCGAAGCGCGCGGAATCCTATTTTTCAAAGTCCGCCGCTTCCTATCGGCCGAAGCCGCGACACCAGACCCAATCTTCTTTTTCATAAACATGGCGGCACTCCCGCCGCGAGGAGCGACGCTATGCGAAAGGTAATGCCATGAAAGGGGTTATGGTTGGGGTCATCGAATTAGCCAGAAGTTACCATTAACCCTGTCACCGCAAACGGAGATGATTATGCGCTACCGGTTGTTCGGAAAGACCGGCCTTTATGTTTCCGAGCTTTGCCTCGGAAGCATGACATTTGGGGGGAGCACGGGCAGGTGGAGGGCAATCGGAAGGCTTTCCGCGCCCGAGGTAGAAAAGCTTATCGGCATGGCCATGGATGCCGGAGTGAACTTCTTCGATACCGCGGATGTCTATGCCGAAGGCGAATCGGAGCGGCTTCTCGGCGCCGCGCTTTCGAGCCTCAGCACACCGCGGGACAGGATCATCATCGCTACCAAGGTTCGCGCTAGAACAGGACTAGGCCCCAATGATATCGGATTGTCACGAGGCCATATCTTGAGTGCCGTCGATGCGAGCCTCCACCGGCTTAAAACCGACTACATCGATCTCTATCAAATCCATGGGGTCGATTTCGATACCCCTCTCGAAGAGACCCTTCACGCCCTCGGCGCCGTCGTGCATGCGGGTAAGGTCCGTTATGTGGGATTCTGCAACCTGCCCGCCTGGTATGCGATGAAAGCGCTGTCGTATGCCGATAGCCATAATCTGCCGCGATTTGTCAGCGCGCAGATGTATTACTCCATCGCCGGCCGCGACATAGAGCGCGAAATAGTGCCTCTTGCACAGGAAGAGGGGCTCGCCGTCATGCCGTGGAGTCCGCTTGCGGGAGGCCTGCTTTCCGGCAAGTTCGATCTCGAAAATCCGGGACCGGAAAATGCCCGCCGCTCCACCTTCGATTTTCCACCCGTCGACCGCGTGCGCGCAAAAGCCCTGCTTGGCGTCATGCGCCCCATCGCCGAACGCTTGGGAATGTCGGTAGCGAGGGTTGCCCTCGCGTGGATGCTTACCCGCCGCTTTGTAACAAGCATCATTATCGGCGCGAAGACGGTCGCGCAACTCGCCGATAACCTTGCCTCAACCGAGGTCGTGCTGGCTGCTGAGGATATCGCGCGTCTCGACGAGGCAAGCAAACTGCCCCTCGAGTATCCCGGCTGGATGCTCGACTGGCAGCATCAGGACCGTCGTCCGGAAAAGATCTTTCCCTGAACACTTAACCTAAAAAACGGGGTCGCTCCCTATAAAAACATGAGGTCATGCTGCCAGCCGATATATGTTCCTTCATCCTTCTTGCCGAAGACCGAAAACAGATCCAGGGGCAGGGGCAGAAAAGCGATGGTACTGTGCTCCGCTGAGATCTCGCGCATGGTCTGCAGGTAGCGAAGCTGCAGAGCGACGGGCTGCGAGGCGATCATGCGACCCGCCTGCACAAGTTTTTCGGCCGCCTGGAATTCTCCTTCGGCGTTGATGATCTTCGCGCGCCGCTCCCGCTCGCTCTCGGCCTGTCCGGCCATGGCCCGCTTCATGGTGTCGGGCAGCACCACATCCTTGACCTCGACGGTGGTGACTTTGACCCCCCAGGGCTCGGTGTGCCCGTCGATGATCTCCTGGAGGCGCAGGTTGATCTTTTCCCGCTGCGCAAGCAGTTCGTCGAGCTCGGCCTGGCCGATCACGCTCCGCAGCGTCGTCTGCGCTATGAGCGAAGTCGCCTTCATGTAATTCACCACCTTGACAACCGCCGCCTCGGGGTCCATAACCCTGAAGTAAACAACCGCGTCCACGCTCACCGGCACATTGTCCCGCGTCATCATCTCCTGCTTCGGCACATCGATGGGCACCACGCGCAGGTCGATCTTCACCATGCGGTCAACTATCGGGATGAGAAGGATGAGTCCCGGCCCTTTTGCCCGCAGCAGCTTGCCGAGGCGGAAAATGACGCCGCGCTCGTACTCGCGGAGAATGCGGATCATCTGCGGCAGTACGATGACAAGGAGAATAACCGCCGGCAACGCCCATGACAGAAGCCCCATCATGTTTTCCATGTTTTTCCCTCCTCTTGTTTCGGTTGAACATGCAGCGTGAGCCCTTCCACCCGTACGATTTCGACCACGCTATTCTCCTCTATCGGCGAGGCGCTGACCGCGTTCCAGTAGGCGCCGTCAAGAAAAATTTTCCCCGACAGGGGAGTAACGGGCGTAATGGTTCTGGCGGTTTTACCGACAAGCGTTTCGCAGCCAGCCCGGACGGGCAGCGTCTGGGCCCGCAGCCCTGCGCCGAATACATAGACGAAAAAGAACGCCGATATGACGGTGGCGGGAATGACCAGGCCAAGCGAGAGGCGAAATGCGGAAATCGAGGTGTCGAAGAGCATAATGGAGCCGGCAAAAAAAGCGATGATGCCGCCGATGGTCAGGATGCCGTGCGTCGGTGCGAAAATATCGGCAATGAACAGGCAGACTGCCAGAATGATAAGCGCCGCGCCGGTTGCATTGACCGGCAGGATGGACGCCATGAACAGTGCGAGGATGAGGGCGATGGAGCCCACGACCGCCGGGAGAATCGCCCCGGGATTGCTGAGCTCCCCGATGATCCCATAAATGGCCATCAGGATGAGGAGGTACATGACCTCGGGGCTCCAGAGCCGTTGAAATATTTTTTCCCGCACCAGCATGGGAATCGGGCGGATTTCAGCCCCTGCCGTATGCAAAACCCGTCCGCCGATGATTTTTCCGTCTATCTGCGCGAGAAGGTCATGCAGGCTCGGTGCGATGCAGTCGATGACCTTCATGTCAAGCGCTTTCTCTGCCGTGACGGCGGCGCTCTGGCGGACCGAGGCAATGGCCCATTGCACATTCCGGTTGCGACGAGAGGCGATCGACTCGATGAAACTTGAGGCGAAATTTTCAAGCTTCTGTTTCATCACCTCGCCGCCCTCATTTTCGCTCCCATTTCCTCCCATGGTCACCGGATGGGCGGCGCCGATGCTGGTGCCCGGCGCCATGGCCGCAACATCTGCCGCCATGGTAATAAAGCAACCGGCGCTCGCCGCGCTTGCGCCGTCAGGGGAAACATAGACAACCGTGGGGATGGGAGAGGCATAAAACGATTCAACGATCTCTTTGGTGGCATTGAGCAGGCCGCCTGGCGTGTCGAGCCGGATAATCAGGCAGACGTAGTTGTGCTGTGCGGCAAAACGGATGGCGCGCTGGACATAGGTCGAGGTGATCGGGCCGATAGCGCCGGAAATGGTGATGACCCCCGCCTCGCCAATAGGTCCCGGCCGTGGAGTTCGCCAGCAGGGAGTCGAGCCTGCCGGGCATTCCGAGAGAGAGGAGAGAATGCAGCGGCGGCAATCAGGAGAACCAGCCTACGCCCATAGAAAAGGGACCGAGCAGCACCGGCGAAATTTTTCATTGAAACAATCCTTTTCGCGTACCCGTATCAGGGCGGGGCGGGACAACACCACTCAATTCTGCAAATTACATGCCTTGGAATAATATTATATTAGGATATGCTCTATAGTAATGGAGATGCCGTGAATCGATCGTTTCGCTGCAATTTCAGACGACTGAATCAGCCTTTTTTTAACCGAGCTCGGGATGAGCCATATACACCTACCATCCCGGGGATATATTAAAACTGAACATGCCGCTGTTCCCCGGTTGCTGGAACGGGTAGGCATAGTCGATTTCGACGATCATTGCGCCGAAAAGGTTGAAACGGGCGCCGATGCCGGTGCTGAAGAGCGGAATACGCGCGGTCGAGGTTCTGGACCACTGCCATACGGGGGGATCAAAAGCGGTCCAGGCGAGGCCGCCATCGACAAAAGCAATGAGGTCGGTAGGCAGATACCTGAAGTCAATGAGACCGAATTGTTTCGTGCCGATGAGCGGAAGCCGCGCCTCGACATTTGCGACGGCGATCCTTGACCCGATGAGTCGGTTGAAATCGGCATTCTGCACGCTGTCCGATCCGGTTGAAGGGCTGAGCCAATAACCGCGGATCAACGTCGGGTCGCCTAAATACATGATATTAAAGGGATCTGTTTCGGCGCCACTGCCGTAGTACCCCACATGTAACGCACGGAAGGCAAGGGTAAGGGGACGCAGAAACCAGTAGTACCGGTAATCGGCATACACCGAGGTAAAAGTCAGACTTCCGGTGGTCGGGGAGAACTCGAAGTCGTAGCGCTTCCCGCTTATCGGTCCGGTAAATCCATAGTAGGAGTAATCGCCGACATAGCCGAGTCCGACGTTGACAAGATTGAGTGGAATATATCCCAGAGAAGCGGGGGAAATGCCGGTGGTGGCGGAGCCGAGAAGATCACCGTTGGCATCGACGGTATCAACTTCCTGGCTAACCGAATAAGTATAGCGCGTAAAGCCGGCGGAAAGCTCAATGCGCCTGTTGGTGCTCAACGGGTACTGGGCGAAGAGGCTGAGATTATCCACATAGAGGCGCGTTAGGTCGGTCGTATCGAACTGGACCGGCAGGGCAACCGTATCAATTGGCTTGGCCGAAGTGTCAATAATGCCCACCACACCGCTTCCGGAGGCAATGCCCTCATAATATTGCGGAACATGGCTTATCGAGGCTCCCCAATTGATACGATGTGCCTGATTGAAATATTCAATCTCGCCGCCTATATCCTGTATGTCGCCGTTAATCTGGAGCGCTACCATGAGTTCGTGGTCGTTGAGCTCGTCGCTGAAAAGCATGTAGCCGCCGGCAGCGACCCCTATCCCATACCCGGCGGCATAGCCTCCGCCCCCGTAGGCCTGGCCTTCGGTCACGCTTGTCAACTTCGGATGATAAGGGGCGGAAATAAAGCCGATCGTATCCGGGAAGCCGGTAGTGTGGTCCCTGAGGTAGGCGGTAACGATTTTTCCACCGGCGGTCGGCGGGAGTCCGGCGTTCTTGGCGAAAAGGGAGGAATCAGGATTATACGGCCTGCCACTGGACAAGGAATCGGGCAACACATAGAGGTTATAGCCTCCCCGCTCAAAAACATTGAAAACAATTTTCCCGGAATTTTTCGCGACCGACAGCGCCGGTGAAATCGCGGTGAGCCCGGCCACGCCGGTCGCCACGTTCGTCACCTTGAAAAAAACGCGTGACGCAAGGTCGTACCGATAAATATTGGCGATGCCGTCCGGGTCGGCGATGCAATAGACGCTTTCCCCGTCGGGTGAGAATTGCGGGGAAGTGTGCGAGGCCTTCTCGCTGATTGCCGCCGTGGTTATGTTCTTGGTCGCCACATCGATGAGGCCCAGCCGCAAAGGGGAAAATGTGAGCGAATCGAGGTTGGTTAACGGCCCCCGGTCCGTAACAAAGGCGATGGTGCGTCCGTCCGGCGACCAGACCGGTTCGATGTCGCTGTACCCCCGCTCGGTAAGCGGCTCGGCGGTTCCTTCCCCTATTCCGCAGCGATACAAACGGCCGTAACCGTCCCTGGTGCCGAAAAAAACAAGCGACCGACCGTCTGGCGACCAGGAGAGTTGATAGATTGCATCGACGTCCGCGGCAGGCACCATGCGTTCGACCCTTCGCGTCGCCATGTTGAAAAAAACGATCGCACTTTTCCCTTTGTCGTATACCGGGATGGCGAACTTGTTCCCGTCCGGCGACCAGGTGCCTGCGGAGTTGATGTAGCTGATCTGTTCAAAACGCTGGTCTCTGGTCGAGGAGGTGAGCTTTTTCAGTATTTTGCCGGTTGCGGCATCGGCAAGGTAGAGTTCGAAACTGAACATATCCCGCGTGGAGAGGAATACGATCGAGCGTCCGTCCGGGCTTACAGCGGGAGAGAGGTTATAACCTCCCTGTCCGGTGATCAGGGCTTTGCCGATTTTTGACCCGGTATCCGCGGTCAATCCCTTCGACGGGTAAGCGGCGCGTATCGCGGCCGGCCATCCCTTTGACAACGTGTCGAATTTGACGTGCAGGGCCGCCTGAAACCCCCTGATCCAGCCGAGCCGTAGAACCGCTTCATACAGCGGAGAGAGGGAAGTGTCACCATGCGTGCCGTCGATATAGGCCCAAATGGAATGGCCGTATCGGTAGGGAAAGTAGAGATACTCATCGGCGGCCTGAGCAATCGTCGGGGCGCGGCCGTAGAGCGCCGCATCGCGCATCCACATAGTAGTGAACGCGTCCTCGCCGCCGATGGAGAGGTACTCGGCCATCCCTTCGACAAACCAGGTGGGAACCGACAGCGACTGGATGGAGAGCTCCTTGTGCTGACTGAGCGCGGCGAATTGAAACGCATGAACGAGTTCATGCCCGAGCACATGGTTATCGTCGGCATTGACTCCTGTCAAGGCTACGATAATCCGCTTACCGAGCGGTTCGGTGACTCCCCCGACCTCCTGGGGAATGATGCCGTCGATAACGTTCGTCTGTTCGAAATCCGCCGGACTCTCATAAAGAATGACCGGCTGATTATGAAGGGGAAAATGGAAGATTTTTTGATAGCGGGCGTGCCAGCGCTCGAGCATCTGGGCCGCCGTATTGGCACGCTCCTTTATTGCACCGTAATAATAAACATTGAAATGCTGGGTATGAAGCACCTTGAAGTTGAAGTCCTTGTACCGGACCTTGTTGCGGCCAAAATACTGTCCATTCGCCCCGGAGATCAGAAACAAAATCCCCGCAGCTATGGCAAGGCCGGAGCGCATTTTCATCATCAATGCCTCAACTAACGCAGAACAAAGAAAAGGAGTGAGTCGAATAGAAAAAATACGAAATTCGCATACCTCGGGGGCCTGAAAGCGCAGCCCGCGAATACTGGAGACCAATCCCCTTCTTTTATATAGACTTTCCTGCCGATAAATTCGTTTCGCGGCATCCAACCGATATCACGGAGCACTATAATCAATTCTGTAGGATTCGCGGCGACATCACGACGGCAGTCCAAGGTGAAAAGTTCGGTGCAGGAAAACTCTCAAGAATAAAAGCCTTGAAAGGAAGAAAATCTATTGTTGGATCATGAGACGTCTGGATATTATCTTAAAATCTGGTTGGAAAAGCATCTCTCCGGAATCGGCATGGAGAACCGCTGCTGTGCAGTGGTTGTTAAAAAAAAGACTGATCAAAATCACCGCTGCCGAAAAAGGGTCATCCTGTTTTCAGGCTGAAAAATGACCATCAATTCGAAATCTGACAAGGAACTTGAAAAGCAAAATGACGTCGCAGCTGTGGACTATTTGCTCTTCAAAAACATGGTGTCTTCAATAGTGATTTGAGAAAGGGAGGTTTGGTATAATGGTTCGAATACCGGATTCGCTCAAAGATCTTCAAGTCATTCAAGGTGTCGGTTCATCCTTGAGTAAGCTCTGGTGGATTGCGGCCGTCGTCGGCTTGATGACGGAAGCTGCGATAGGGCAAACGGCGCCGACAGGGATAACTTACACAAACACTACGCAGACGCCTGCCCAACTAGCCGTGATTACTACCATGGTACCGACCGTTACCGGTAGTCCGACCGCACCTCTCACCTATACTGTTGCATCCGGTTCCCTTCCCGCCGGAGTGGCGCTCAATCCGAACACCGGGTATATCGGCGGGGCGGCGATGGTTGCGGGTACCTTTACCAGTACCATAACCGTCACTAATGCGGCCGGCTCGGTAACCAGCGGTGCCCTATCGATTACAGTGACCTCCGACGGAACGTACGCATCCGGCGCATGGTCCAACGATCAGATCTTCGAAATAAATCCGAGCGCTACGGGAATTTCGACCAATGTGGCGAATTTTCCAATATTGCTGCAATTGAATTCAAGCAACGTTTCGGGGATTTTTTCAAGCTCGACCAGCCCGAAGGATTTGCGCTTTGCCAGAAGCGGCAATTCCGGCGTCCACTATCCTTACCAGATCGAGCAATGGAATACAACCCTTCAGCAGGCGCTGATCTGGGTACTGGTGGACACGGTGTTTTACCAGTCGACGGGACAGGGAATTACGATGTATTGGGGGAACGGCAGTGCCGCGGCAGACTCGAGCGGAAGCGCGGTTTTCAACACCGGCAATGGGTTTACCGCAGTCTGGCATCTGAATAATAATCTTGCAACTGGAAATTTTCCGGGTTTGAGCGATGCAACGGGCAACGGCTATGGCCTTACCGCCCATGGCACGACGCATATCGATGCCGGAATAATCGATTCGGCAGCCGCATTCGCCGGAGCGAGTTCATCATATCTCTCAAATGCGAGTGTGCTGGGCTCCCCGACGGTTGTTACCCTTTCCACCTGGGTAGCCGACAGCGAGACCAGCGGCGAGCAGGACTTCCTGTCGCTGGATAACTCTCCGACGCTTACGACAACCGCCGGCGGCGGCAGTGATTTGTTTTACCAATACAGCGGCGGCTGGTATGGTTGCGGCAGCACGCCACTCACCACCTCGTGGACGTATGTTACCGCTGTTGTAAACCCTCTCGGTGCGGCCGGCGGTTCCTCGGGCGAGTGGACCTATCAAAATGGCGTCCAGGTCGGTTCAGCATCATACACGTCCCCTATCGTTTACGGCGCCACGAGCCCTACCTGGCTGGGCGATAATCCGGTCAGCGGTAACACTGGCCGGTTCCTCAAAGGTGCCATGAATGAGGCCCGCGTTGAAAATGTCCCCCGCAGCGCCGACTGGATAACGCTCTGCTACCTGAATCAGCAACCCGGGCAGACGTTTATTTTCCCCATCTCCGTGCCGCAGGTCCCGACGCTCTCCTCGCCGACCAATAATGCCGCGAACCAGGTATTGACGCCGAACCTGAGCTGGAACACGGTAAATGGGGCAACCTCCTATAGCGTGGAAATTTCGGCTACCTCGACTTTTGCCGCCACGGTCTTTGGCCAGGCAGGCATTGCCTCCGGTTCCATTACCGCCTCGGGACTCGCAAATACCACAACCTATTATTGGCAGGTAAATGCCTCTGACCTGACACTGATCAGCGCCTGGTCCAGCATATGGAGCTTTACAACTAACGCTACCCAATTGCCCGGAGTTCCGACGCTTTTATCGCCGACTAATAATGCAATGAACGTCCAGACGAGCTTGACCCTAATCTGGGGAACGGTAGCAACCGCCGTCTCTTACACCGTGGAGGTCTCGACCGGTTCCAGTTTCAACAGTTCTGTTTTCGGGCAGACCGGCCTGACCTCGCCAAGCGCCACCGCTTCCGGAATTTCCAACTTGCAGCTTTTTTACTGGCGTGCAAATGCCGTGAACTCGGGCGGCAACGGAAACTGGTCGTCAATCTGGAGTTTTACTACCATCATGCCTACTCCGGCCGCACCGCTGCTTTCATCTCCGGCCAGCGGCTCTGGGGGCGAGACTATTCCGATTACCCTGATCTGGCAGTCCTCCCCCGGAGCTTCCGCGTATGAGGTGCAGGTCGGGACCAGCGCAACCTTCGGATCCGGGTCGACGGTGTTCGATCAGACGGGAGTCACTGCGACGTCCGTCAATGTCGCCAATCTCAAGGAGATTACCACCTATTACTGGCGTGTTGACGGATGGAATAGTGCCGGCGCGGGTGCATGGTCGCAGATTTGGGATTTCGGCACCGCGATTACCTCCGCCCTGGTCGATGCGAAAGAGGTTCTTAGGGCCGGATTTTCGGTGAATGGAGAAGCTCTTGTCTACTCGTTGAGGGATCCGGGTCCGGTCGAGATTTCTTTCAGTGATCTTCTCGGAAGGACGGCGCTTTTGGTGATGAGAACTCAGGCTGCCGGCAGGTATACTGTCGAGCTTAAAAGCTGCAATCTTGCCGCAGGCCTGTTCATCGTTCGTTTCAAGGCGGCGGGGATCGACCGGAGTGCACCGGTGCTGTTGACGAAGTAGTGCGGGTGAACCTGTGCCTGAACGGTGCCAGATTGACAGATGGACTGCCAAGGCGGCTGCGGACGTGCAGGCATAGCAGGTAGCCATTGAACGATAACCTTGATAATGTGGTCTATTTAAGGAAGCGAGGGGTGGGTATGGTTACCAGCGGGAATCTGCGCCAAGGTCTTCAATCCGTACAAGGAATCGGCTTCTCGATGAAAAAATTCCTATGGGTTGCTGCCATAGTCGGCTTGATGACGGAAGCTGCGATAGGGCAAACGGCGCCGACAGGGATAACTTACACAAACACTACGCAGACGCCTGCCCAACTAGCCGTGATTACTACCATGGTACCGACCGTTACCGGTAGTCCGACCGCACCTCTCACTTACACTGTTGCATCCGGTTCCCTTCCCGCCGGAGTGGCGCTCAATCCGAACACCGGGTATATCGGTGGGGCGGCGATGGTTGCAGGTACCTTTACCAGTACCATAACCGTCTCCAATTCGGCCGGCTCGGTAACGAGCGGGACCATATCGATCACGGTGAGTTCCGATGGAACGTATACATCGGGTTCGTGGTCCAATAGCTTGCTGTACGCGATGAACCCCGGCGCGACGGGTATAACGGCCAATGTGGCGAATTTTCCGGTGCTTTTGCGATTGAATTCGGCCAACAATTCGGCGATTTTCAGCAGCACAACCAGCCCGAATGATTTGCGCTTTGCCCGAAGCAGCAATACCAATGTTCACTATCCCTACCAGATTGAGCAATGGAATAAAACCCTCCAGCAGGCGGTGATCTGGGTGCTGGTGGACACGGTGTTTTCCGGATCGACCTCGCAGGGTATAACCATGTATTGGGGTAACAGCGGTGCCGCGGCGGACTCGAGCGGAAAGGCGGTTTTTAATATCGGCAATGGTTTCGCAGCGGTCTGGCATCTGAATAATAATCTTACAACCGGAAATTTTCCGGGTTTGAGCGATGCAACGGGCAACGGCTATGGCCTTACCGCCCACGGCACGACGCACATCGATGCCGGAATAATCGATTCGGCAGCCGCATTCGCCGGAGCGAGTTCATCATATCTCTCAAATGCGAGTGTGCTGGGCTCCCCGACGGTTGTTACCCTTTCCACCTGGGTAGCCGACAGCGAGACCAGCGGCGAGCAGGACTTCCTGTCGCTGGATAACTCTCCGACGCTTACGACAACCGTCGGCGGCGGCAGTGATATGTTTTACGAATACAGCGGCGGCTGGTATGGTTGCGGCAGCACGCCACTCACCACCTCGTGGACGTATGTTACCGCTGTTGTAAACCCTACCGGTGCCGGCGGCGGTGCTGCGGGTGAGTGGGTTTATCAAAACGGCGTCCAGATCGGCACGGCAGCTTACACTGCTGCTATCGATTATGCCGGCGCTGCTACCTGGCTTGGCGATAACGAAGCTTCAGGTAACACCGGCCGATTCTTGAAAGGTCCCATGAATGAGGCCCGCGTTGAAAATGTTCCCCGCAGCGCCAACTGGATTTTGCTGAACTATATAAATCAGTTGCCGGCACAAACCTTTATCCAGCCGCTTCTGGTGCCTTCTGCGCCTACACTCTCCTCGCCTTCGAACAGTGCAGCGAATCAGGCAGTGACTTTGACTCTTTCGTGGGCTTCAAGTTTTGGCGCGACGCCGACCTCGTACCAGGTGCAGTTAGCAACATCCTCCACCTTCTCAACGGCTTCAATGGTCGCCGATGATAGTGCCATTACCTCGACCTCTCAGACGGTGGGTTCGCCAACAACACTCCTGAACGCCACCTATTATTTCTGGCGCGCCCTGGCAATAAACGCCTCAGGACTCAGCGCATGGTCGGCCGTCTGGAGTTTTTCCACTATTACGCTGTGGGGGCCCCCGCCGCTTTTCTCCCCGGCTACGGGTGCGATCAATGCGGCACTTACCCCGACCTTAAGCTGGGTCGCAGTAACCAATGCCGCTTCTTATGAGATCCAGATATCGACCGATCCCGCATTTGGATCCGTTGTACAGGATACGGGCGGGATAGCCGCGATTTCCCTCACCATACCAATCGGCACCGGGCTTTCCAATTATACTACCTATTACTGGCGGGCGAATGCCTATGATCCCAACAGCGGCAGCGACGGCGATTCTCCTAATCCAAGCAACTGGTCGAACGCTTGGAGCTTTACTACTGTTATTGCCGTCCCGCTCCTTTCCACACCGACGAATGGTGCAGCCAACCAGCCGCTGTCCTCGGTGGGCCTGAGCTGGGGTACGGTATTCAACGCTGTCTCCTATACGCTTAATGTTTCGACTGCGTCGACGTTTGCATCAACGGTTTACAACGGGAGCGTTTCGGGCACTTCGCAGACCCTCCCGAACACGCTGGGCACTTTGCAGACCTACTACTGGGAGGTAAGTGCGACCGGAGGCAATAGCGGAACCGGCCCGTGGTCCACCTTCTGGAGTTTCTCGACCATTCCACCTCCCCCGGGAGCGCCGACCATCGTATGGCCGGAAAACGGTTTTTCAAGCATTCCGCTTTCCCCTAATTTAACCTGGAATACGGTAGTAACGGCCGCCTCCTATGAGATGCAGATGGCAACCGCTTCGGGTTTTTCAGCGACAACGTTTGACCAGCCCGGCATCACTGCCGCCGTCTATAACCCCGGTCCGCTCCAGTTTCTTACAACGTATTACTGGGAAGTGCGCGCGACAAACGCGGGTGGTAGCGGCCCGTGGTCATCCGTCCTATCATTTACTTCATGCGAAAACTATGCCGCGAATTGGACCTACAGCAAGAACATTCCGCTTACGACGCTTGCCGGCGCGACCATCGGCAATAACGTGACGAAATTTCCGGTGCTCATTCGCTTCAATCCCGCGAATTTTCCCTTAATGAGAACCCAGGTGCAGTCCGGCGGCGCCGATATCCGTTTCTCCTCGGGCGCCGACCCGACAAGGGCATACCCCTTTCAGATCGACTTCTGGTCACCGACAAATGATACTGCGGCGATTTGGGTGCTGGTTGATACCATCTTTGCAGGTAACGCCTCACATTCTATAACCCTGTTCTACGGTAATGCCTCAGCCCCCGGCGCCTCCTACGGCCCGCAGGTGTTCGATACCACGAACGGGTTTCTGGGCGTTTGGCATCTTGGGGTCAATAACTATTCCGATGCGACGGCAAATGGGAGAACTGCAACTCCGACTAGCACAATAACCGATACAATCGGTATAATCGGGCATGCGAGCAAGTTCAAGATACCTAATAATGATTCTATTAAGGTAGTTGGTCTGATGGGATCACCCGCCATGGTTACTTTGTCGTGCTGGGCGAAGGTAGATTCGATCAGCACTACCAGTGGAGTTGGATCCGACCTTATGTCCATAGGGGATTGCGCCGCTCTTCGAGTTACCGCCACTAATGCAACCAATCCTGTGGGTTCCGGCAGGGATTCGGCACTGGGGTTTTATCGCAATTCGGCAGCAATATGGCCGAATTTTTATCAGACAACCGGGGTGGGAACTAATGTCGTTTACCATGCGGGCTGGAAAAATTTTGCAGTTGAGATAAATCCATCGGGAAGCAATCCAAAGGAACAGGTGTATCTCAATGGCGCGCTGGTCGGAACAGGCGACTCGGCGTCGCTTATCTCCTACTCGGGCGATGGCGTCAGTACTATCTTTGGCAGAAATGGGGGCGGAGCTAAATACTTTTTCGGCGGGGTAATGAATGAGCCGCGTATCGATAAGGTGATTCGTTCCATTGACTGGCTGAATCTGTGTTTCCAGAACCAGCAGGCGAACCAGACATTGGTGGTTCTCGCCGCCCTGCCGTCGATACCCACGCTTGCTTCTCCTGCCAATAATGCTACAGGTCAACCAACCGCGCTCACACTGAACTGGAACAGCGTTTCGGGAGCGTTGACCTATGAGGTGCAGGTGGCGACCGCAGCAGGGTTCGGCGTTGCGACGGTTTCCGATCAGGCAGGGCTCACCGGCGTTTCTGCCACGGTTGCCGGACTCGCCGGAAGCACGACCTACTACTGGCAGGTGAACGCGACCAATGGCGCGGGCACGACCGCCTGGTCCGCGGCGTGGAGTTTTACCACCACCATCGGTTCGCCGGCCCTCTCATCGCCGGCAAACGGAGCGACCGGCCAGCCGGTGACCTTGAGCCTCTCCTGGGGCAGCGTGAGCGGAGCGGTCTCGTACGGGGTGCAGGTATCGACCGATATGTCCTTCGGGAGCACGGTGTCCGGACAAACCGGCCTTACCGGGCTTTACGGGGTCGTTACCAGCCTGACGGGCGGGGTGACCTATTACTGGGAGGCGAACGCGACGGGTGCGGCAGCCACGGGCGCGTGGTCGGGAGTGTGGAGTTTCAGCGCGGGCATGACGCAGGTGATACCGCTCAACACGGCGTGGAACATGAAGTCGTTGAATGTCATTCCATTGCAGGACACGACCACAATGGTGTTCGGGACCGACCCCGGCGGCTTTTTGTTTGTGAAGGATAACGCGGGGGACGTGTACTGTCCTGCGGCGTACCAGGATAACATCAACTATGTTCAGGTCGGGCAGGGGTACCAGGTTTATACGACCGTTCCCGATACGATGGAAGTGATGGGCATCCCGGTGAATTATGCCGCCACGGCGATAGCGCTCTCCTCGGGCTGGAATACGATCGCCTACCTGCCGCCGAGTGACGATTCGATAGAGCATGCGCTTGCGGGCATCGACACGTTGCTGATCATTGTCAAGAACAACTCGGGCCATGCCTACTGGCCGTCGCTGGGGATCGACGATATCGGGATCATGTATGTGGGAGAGGGGTACAAGGTGCTGATGAGTTCGGCGGCGTCGCTGACCTATCCGACGCCGGATACCGGGGTGGCGAAGCGGGTAGCCGCGAGGGGCGGGAAGACGATGCTTCGGCTGCCCGAGCCGCGGCACTATGCGACGCATGCGAATACGGGGAACAATGCGACGCTTCTGGCGAAGCGTGTGACCATCGGGGACAAGGCGGTTCCGGACTCAAGCGAGATCGGGGCGTTTGATGGAACGGGGAGTCTGGTGGGTTCGGGGACGGTGATGCACGGGATCGCGGCCTTTGCGGTGTGGGGGATCGACCCTCAGGGAAAGACGAAGAAGAAGGACGGCTGCGCGGTATCGGAGTCGGTGACGTTCAGGCTGTGGGACGGGAAGCGGGAGTATCCGCTGGATTACGTTACGCAGAACGGGACTCCGGCGAAGTATGGGGTGGATAAGGTATTCCTGGGAGTGCTGAGCGTTCCTGAGGGATATCTTATCACGAAGTTCGATTTGACGCGGGCGTATCCGAACCCGTTCAGGGGGTCGGTGAAGATAGCATTCGATGTACCGACGATAGGCGGGGTAACGCAGCATGTGATCGAGCTGGCGGTGTACGACCTGAAGGGGAGCCTTGTGAAGCAGTTGGCGAGCGGGATCTACCGGGCGGGTCACTATGCGCTGTCGTGGAACAGTGGCGAGGGCCGTGAGTCTGCGGTGGGATCGAGCGTGTACATCGTGAGGATGAAGGCGGCCAACTTCGATAAAAGAATGAAGCTGGTCAGGGTCCAATAGCGCCGTTTTCATTGTTGCTAAAATATTGAGGGGAGCTTTGCTCCAATATTGGCATTTATCTTATAATGGCCCTGATGGTTTCTACGTTGTTATCTGCGATTAGGGAAAATATTTCTGTAAGATAGCAGAGAAATTTTTATTTAGTTTCTCTCTCCGTTATATCCGCCATCTTTTGCCCTTCAGATTACTTCCCGACCAGTTGCCACAACTGCTTAGACCTCCTTGAAAACGACGGAAGCCCGTCATGTAACTGGGTGTTTTATCAAAGGATTAGTATAAGGATAAAAAAATATATTATTTTTCCTGTTTTTATGAAATAAAAATATTATATTAATGCATAGAAACCAAAGAAACGGAGGACGCGATGGAAACGACACTTCAGACAGTAACGACCGGCGGCGCGGTAAAGGCCGAAGAACCGATATACCCGGCAATGTTACGATAAAACATTCAGACAGGCATAAGGAGAATATGGCTAAAAAGAACGTGGGCGGAGAGACGGATACAACGGCAACCGAGGCGGGAAACGGCGGCAAGCGGGCGCGGGGACGGCCAAGGAAGTACGATGAACCGAACATGCTTCCCGCAGATGAAGAGCGGGCTTCCCTCATCGTGAAGAAAGCGACCTGGGCGAAATTCAAGGCGCTGACGTATTGGGAACGCCGGAAACAAAAAAACCTGCTTGATGAAATCCTGACCGATTATCTGAAACGGTGGGAGAAGCAGCACGGAGCTATTAAACCGATACCGGAGAATGCGGACATCTAACAATGAACAAAAACCTATTGGCAAAACAGGGCGGAGGAATTGTCCTCCCAGGCGGGCTTCTGGAAGACATTCGGAAGATGATCCAAGAGGCGCGGGAAGGTATTGCCCGGACCGTAAACACGGCGCAGACCGTCTTATACTGGAATGTTGGCCGAAGAATCCGGCAAGACGTTCTCAAAAAAAAGCGTGCGGAGTACGGGGATAGATTCTTTCAACACCGTCGAAAGAATTGGACAAAGACTACGGAAGCGGGTTTTCGGTGCCTAACCTTTCCCGAATGATCCACCTTGCCGAAGCCTTTCCGGAGATCAACGCTATTTCCCGATTAGCTGTCAAGCTTTCATGGAGTCAAATCCTCCGGGAAATACTCCAATCATCACAATATTGTGTGATATGGTTGAACAATTTTCGGCATAAGATTAAGTCTACCAAGATTATGATGCAGACTGCGCCCGTATCGTTATACACAGCGTCATAATAAAGTGCGAATGTTGGAATCCTTAATCTTTGCGATTTAATTACGAAATGACCTCTTATCAGCAATTATTTACGTCGCCGTGTATAATAAGAAAAATGCGAATTTACAATTCCGCATCCATCATGCTCTGTGTAATTATCGTAGCATTTGTTCAAATTAGTTTAGCAGAGGATTCATGCGATTCGATTGTCAAACCCAACAATGCATGTACAGGCAATGTGGTAAATGTTCCGGCTAATTTGGTATTGCAGCAGCCTCAATATTCCATCATTGAAAAGGATTTATTCTTATCAACATGGTGGGGCAATCATGCGGCATTTGTTGCAGACTTTGCAACCACAGGAATGATCTTGAACAGCGGCGGTAGTGAAGGCGATCCTATTTACACAGTGTTCGGCGAAAAGAATATGGCAGGAGTTATCGGTTCGGCAGTTGTGTTTCACACGGCAACATCTTTTATTTCGTTTCAACTATATAAAACGGCGCAAAAACGGCATGGTGCAGTGCGGTTTATTTTAAGCGCAGCGGCAATTGGCTTAAATTCTTATTGCCTTTGTACTCACATGGGTGCAACTATATACAATATCAATACTTACAATACGATGAATAAGTAGTTTTAACGGCGCGGCCGGTTTGATAATTTTTGCCGCGCGGTTTGATAGTTTTTACCTCGTTTGAACCCCGTTCGAACCCCGTTTTTTAACCGTTTAACCGCCATCAAAATCTACGTTACGGGCGCCCCGAGGTGCGGATGGCCGCCTGTTTTTTGCCTGGCGGCCGGGGCGATCGGCGGCAAGCTCCACGGCACTCCGATAGGAAGCGCGCCGAAGCGGACCGCAGAGCCGCGACCCCGGAGTCCGGGAGTTGCCGCATAGGCAAGCAAAGAGCGAAGTGTGCGCGCCGATGCAGTTACCGGGTTTGGCGCGTCGTGCTTGCTGAATAAGATTCTGCCTTGAAGCGGAACCCGCATAAACATGGGATTTTAGAGGTTTTTTAAAATGCCCGAGGCCGGAATCGAACCGGCACGGCCGTTAAGGGCCAAGGGATTTTAAGTCCCTAGTGTCTACCAATTCCACCACCCGGGCGGGATCAGGAAGGAGTACAAAAATAATATCTTACGGCACGGGGCGAAAGCCGACGCTTTACAATATCTGGGGTTGACGTTTCCTTCGAAGTGCTCTTTTTCACCTGCGTTTTCGTCGACGGTTCATAGGAATTCACCCCGTGAGCTGAGATAGTGATCTGTGACATGGTTATCATGGTTAACCTGCCCTCTCGGGAGGTTTGTCCATCCTTGGAATTTCGATCCTTCCCTTGATTCCCTCCTTATTTTCACCTCTTGCCATCTGTACCTCCTTTGGTTTATGGTGACATTATGCACCATCGGAGATATATCAAGACCGCGCTGAAAGCAAGAACTTAGGGCACACGCACACCCCGGCATAGCCGAGTAAACTAAAGTTAGTTTAATTCAACGGAGAAAACGGACACGATCTCAGAAACGGCGGGGCTCCACCATTCACAGCCTCCTAATGCATAAAATGGGTTAAAATAGCGTTATTCCGAGGTAGATTATACTCTTCCTCTTGATTCTTGATTTTCTTTGCAGGTGCCATCTATGCCGAATGTCTCTGGATTTTTTATTCAGGGAAGGGCGGGTTTCGAACCCGCCCCTTTATGCCGTCAACGCCGGCGAAGGCTGGAAAGAAATTGACGGTTCAGGCTTTCTTCCGAACAATTCCAACTCCAACTGGGGGAGCCGCACGGCATCCGCTTTGGCATTCTTGCGAATGCCGATATTCATTGCCAGATAGAGTAGGGGGTGTGCCAAATTCCAGGGAAGATATTTAATCACCGAAGATATTTTGCTGAACTCCTTTTTCGTCCAGATTTCACCCGACTGGAGCTCGTAGGGAGTCATGTTTTTCGGTCTGAAAACAACCGTTGAATGGTCGTAATATTTCCAGTTTTCAGTGAGCAGACGTCCTTCGTTCTTCAGCCGCCGGTACACTGCGGTTCCAGGGTACGGGGTCAGAATATTGAACGAGGCCGTGCCAATCCGGTATCGTTGCAAAAAATCGAGTGTTTCAGGAAAAACAGCCGTGGTATCGTCGTCGAATCCGAAGACAAAGGAGGCATGGAAATGAATTCCCATCCCCTTTATTATTTTTACCGCTTCGCCCATTTTTTCGATGTCTTTTATGGATTTACGCATTTTCTGCAATTGCAACGCGGAAACGCTTTCCAAGCCGAAAAACAGCGCCCCGCATCCGCTTTTAGCGGCAAGCTTCATCAACTCGGCATCATGGACAAAAGAAATTGAGGCTTGACCCACCCACTTTATTTTCAGGGGTTGTATCGCCCTGAAAAGCTCTTTCGCATAGTGACGGTCGCCGATAATGTTATCATCCAAAAAAATGTAAATTTTATTTTTGGACTCTTCGATATCACGTACCACATTGGCAATGGGCGCATGGCGGATTTTCTTTCCGTACAAATTGGAAACACAGCAGAAATCGCAGCTGTATGGACACCCTCGCGTCGTCATGACCGGAACGACGTTAAAAAGCCTTTTTCGGGAAACATGGCGGGTATGAATCGGAATGTAGCGCTCCAGCGAAGGCGGCTGCTGCTCATAGTGCGTCTTCATTCCGCCGGTTTCGAAATCGCGAAGCACCTGTTCCCATACCCCTTCCGCCTCCCCGACAACAACCGCATCGGCATGCCGCAGCGCTTCATCAGGAAGAATCGTAGGATGAACTCCCCCGAGAATTACCTTTTTTCCCCGTTTTTTAAACTCCCGGGCAAGGTGATAAGCGCGGGGCGCATTGGAGGTCATGCAGCTTATGCCGACCAGGTCGCACTCCTGATCGATGTCCAATCGTTCACTCTCTTCTTCAACTATTTTAACTCGATGCACCTGCGGAGTGAGCCCTTCGAGCAAGTGCAATGCCAGTTGCGGAATCATCAATCCGCCCGGGGTTCTGGTATCAGCGGAGATGCCCGGTGAAATCAACAATATTTTCAAGGTGAAACTCCGTTGATGAGGAAGATTGACTGAAATATTTGCTACACGCCGCAATTGTGTGGAATGTTAATAGATGCAACTAAAAATTCTCGGTAGACTGAGTGTTGAAGATCCCTTCGGGGTATCAGAATAGTGGGTGCCGGGTTGAAAGAACTGTCAATGAAGTGATGACCACCGCAGCAGCGAATCCTTACTGCACGCCGTCATCATCAGGGGATCGGCGTTGAGCTTTGCGTTCGAGCCGACGAGCCTGCTTTTCCTGGTGTTTTTCCCTCTTGGCCCGCTCACGGTTGTTTTTTTCCATTGAAGCCCGCGATTTTCGCGCCATTCGTGATCCTCCTGTTCGTTAAAAGATATGGCTAAATCTACCGGTAAAATTCACGGAGTCCGTAATTAATTGCCGGCCGTTTCAATTTGTTCAACGCACTTTCCTTGATCTGGCGGACCCGTTCGCGCGTGAGACTGAATCGCTGGCCGATTTCGTCGAGCGTGCAGGAGGTTTCGCAACCGATGCCGAAGTACAGATGGATAATCTCTCTTTCCCGTGCATCAAGTTTCGCGAGCGACCGCCCTACTTCCCGGCTAAGAGACAGGTGGGTCATTATCTCTTCCACAGCGCCTGCTCCATCGCAGGAAAGCCGGTCGTGCAGCGTAGCCTGCCCGTCCTCGGCGGGCGCATCGAGGGATGCATGGCGGCTGGCGACTTGCATCATCATATGCACATCCCGCGCAGACATGCCGATTTCCTCGCCGATTTCTTGTATCGTAGCAGGACGCTTGTACCTCTGCTGGAGTTTCCTCTGCGTCTGTTCTATTTTGTAAATAGATCCGACGCGGTTGATCGGCACGCGCACGATACGGGACTGGTCCGCGAGAGCCTGAAGGATCGCCTGGCGAATCCACCATACCGCATATGAGATAAATCTGAAGTTTTTCTTCTCATCGAACTTCTTCGCGGCACGCATGAGACCGACATTGCCGACGTTTATCAGATCGTTGAGCGGCAATCCCTGATTTATATAGGTAAGCGAAACGCTGACGACAAATCGCAGATTGGCAAGGACAAGGGCCTTGAATGCCTCGGTATCGCCCTCGCGGATACGCGCCGCCAACTCGGCTTCTTTTTTGCTGGTAAGCGGAGCATTCTTCGCTATTTGCTTGAGGTAAATATTTATCGACTCATCGTGGGTTGCAACCATCGGCCCGGCACGCATTCGAGATTTCCTTGGTGCCATGACTAAAACCCTTCAGAAGATGGGAAAAGGCAAAAACAACCTAAATAGAAGTATACATCGTGTCCATGGTCATCATCTTTCAAGAACATATTCCCTTTTATAAACCATTGAAAAACAATAATCTGACCGACCGATAGGTCAAAACGGTACGGAGGGGAGGAGAACGGAGATGGCCGAGTCGAATGATGTAGATGTATTCCGGCAATAAAAAAAGCCTCCGAAACCTTGGTCGTCGGAGGCAAATAAAATCCCTGGCGGTGACCTACTCTCCCACGCAGTTGCCCACGCAGTACCATCGGCGCTGCAGGGCTTAACTTCCGTGTTCGAGATGGGAACGGGTGGTACCCCTGCGCTAGAACCACCAGGAAGAATTTTTCCGGTGAATCCGACATATCATGCTGTAAATGAAGCACATACGCTGATAGAAAATATAATGTTTCAAGCCTCACGGATTATTAGTATCACTCGACTGAACGTGTCGCCACGCTTACATCTGTGACCTATCAACCTTGTAGTCTTCAAGGATCCTTCAGGGGGGATATACCCCACGCGATATCTAATCTTGAGGTCGGCTTCCCACTTAGATGCATTCAGCGGTTATCCGTTCCGTACATAGCTACCCAGCGATGCTCCTGGCGGAACAACTGGTACACCAGAGGTACGTCCATTCCGGTCCTCTCGTACTAGGAATAGCTCCTCTCAAATATCGTGCGCCCACAGTAGATAGGGACCGAACTGTCTCACGACGTTCTGAACCCAGCTCACGTACCGCTTTAATTGGCGAACAGCCAAACCCTTGGGACCTTCTTCAGCCCCAGGATGCGATGAGCCGACATCGAGGTGCCAAACCGCGCCGTCGCTATGAACGCTCGGGCGCGATAAGCCTGTTATCCCCAGAGTACCTTTTATCCATTGAGCGACGGCAGTTCCATTTCCAACCGCCGGATCACTAAGCCCTGCTTTCGCATCTGCTCGACTTGTTTGTCTCGCAGTTAAGCTCCCTTATGCCTTTGCACTCGACGCATGATTACCGACCATGCTGAGGGAACCTTTGGATGCCTCCGTTACTGTTTAGGAGGCGACCGCCCCAGTCAAACTGGCCCCCTGGCATTGTTTCCTGCGCCCGATAGAGGGCGCAAGGTTAGAATTTCAACTAAATAAGGGTGGTATGTCAAGGTTGGCTCCACAAGAGCTGGCGCCCTTGCTTCAAAGCCTCCCACCTATCCTGCACGTACGTAGCCGAAACCCAGTGCCAAGTTGCAGTAAAGGTTCATGGGGTCTTTCCGTATAGCTGCGGGTGTCTGGTATCTTCACCAGAAATCCAATTTCGCCGAGTCCGTGGTAGAGACAGTGCTCAAGTCGTTACACGATTCGTGCAGGTCGGAACTTACCCGACAAGGAATTTCGCTACCTTAGGACCGTTATAGTTACGGCCGCCGTTTACCGGGGCTTCGATTCAACGCTTTACCAGGAAACCTGGCTGACATCTCCTGTTAACCTTCCGGCACCGGGCACGTGTCACACCCTATACTTCATCTTACGATTTAGCAGAGTGCTGTGTTTTTGTTAAACAGTCGCTTGAGCCTCTTCACTGCGGCCTGCCGAAGCAGGCACCCCTTATCCCGAAGTTACGGGGCTAATTTGCCGAGTTCCTTTACCACGGTTCTCTCGCGCACCTGAGGCTACTCGCCTCGTCTACCTGTGTCGGATTGCGGTACGGACAGTTGCCAGAGTAACGCTTAGAGGCTTTTCTCGGCAGCAGAGCATCGACCGGTTCCTTTGTCCGAAGACGCCGTTCCCCATCACACTTCAGAGTTAAAGGAGTCCGGATTTGCCAGAACTCCACTCCTTTGTGCTTAGACCCACACCAATAGTGGGCCGGCCATAGCTTCCTGCGTCACCCCATCGCACTGACAACTGGTACAGGAATTTTAAACCTGTTTCCCATCGCCTACGCCTGTTCGGCCTCGGCTTAGGTCCCGACTTACCCTGGGAGGACGAACCTTGCCCAGGAAACCTTAGACTTTCGGTGTGCAGGTTTTTCACCTGCATTATCGCTACTCATCCCAGCATTCTCATTTCTGATACCTCCAGCACCCCTTACGGGATACCTTCACAGGCTTACAGAATGCTCCTCTACCATCTCCTTCTTGCAAAGGAGATCCACAGCTTCGGTAGCATGTTTAGTCCCGTGTATTTTCGGCGCATATTCGCTGAACTAGTGAGCTGTTACGCTTTCTTTAAATGATGGCTGCTTCTAAGCCAACATCCTAGCTGTTAGTGCAAACATACATCCTTAGTCACTTGACATGCATTTAGGGACCTTAGCTGATGGTCAGGGTTGTTTCCCTCTCGGGAATGAAGCTTATCCCTCACTCCCTGACTCCCATACATTGAATAACGGCATTAGGAGTTTGATTGGGTTTGGCAGGCTGGTGGGCCCCCTAGTCCATTCAGTGCTCTACCTCCGTTATTGTCCATATGAGGCTATACCTAAATATATTTCGAGGAGAACGAGCTATCACCAAGTTTGATAAGCCTTTCACCCCTAGCCACAACTCATCCACTACTTTTTCAACAGGAGTTGGTTCGGACCTCCATCCGGTTTTACCCGGACTTCATCCTGGTCATGGCTAGCTCACTTGGATTCGCGTCTACCGAATGCAACTCGATCGCCCTATTCAGACTCGCTTTCGCTACGGCTCCGTGCCTGCGGCACTTAGCCTGGCTGCACCCGAGTAACTCGCTGGGTCATTAAACAAAAGGTACGCCGTTATCCCTTTCGGAGGGTTGCCCCTCCTACTCACGACTTCGACTGGTTGTAGGTATACAGTTTCAGGTTCTATTTCACTCCCCTCTCGGGGTGCTTTTCACCTTTCCCTCGCGGTACTGGTTCACTATCGGTCATTGGTAAGTATTTAGCCTTAGGAGATGGTCCTCCCGGATTCCTACGGAATTCCACGTGCTCCGTAGTACTTGGGAACACTACAAGGAAGTCATATCTCTTTCGCTTACAGGACTATCACCTTCTGTGGCCCAACTTTCCAGATGGTTCAGCTAAAGATATGATTTGTAACTTCCCGGCCGTTCGGTACAACGACCAAGTAATGTCCCGCTACCCCGTTCTGTCAACGCATACCGGCTTACAACAGAATCGGTTTAGGCTGTTGCCCGTTCGCTCACCACTACTAGGGCAATCGTTCGCTTACTTTCTCTTCCTAGGGCTACTTAGATGTTTCAGTTCACCCCGTTACCTTCCACAACCTATGTATTCAGTTGAGGATATCACCCGAAGGTGATGGGTTGTCCCATTCGGAAATCTCCGGATCACGGTGTGTTTGCCACTCCCCGAAGCTTATCGCAGCTTACCACGTCCTTCATCGGCTACCAATGCCAAGGCATTCCCTGTATACCCTTTGTATCTTGAAACAATAATACTTGCCTATCGGCGAAATATGTGCTTCATTTACAGCATTAATATGTCAAAGAACGGATATATATAACAAGTTTACGACGGACGCTCCCGCCATCGCAAACCTATTTTTCGATTTCAAAATGGAGCTGACAGGAATCGAACCTGCGACTTCGTGCTTGCAAAGCACGCGCTCTCCCAACTGAGCTACAGCCCCAATAGGTGCGCACTGTAGGTATTTCCTTGCCCGCTCCCGTACCCTCTCACTTGGGAACCCTGTTAAAACACCTCCCAGACGAAAGTGGGCCTGGAAAGATTTGAACTTTCGACCCCTTCCTTATCAGAGAAGTGCTCTAACCAACTGAGCTACAGGCCCTATTGGATTTTAAAGAGTTACGGCCTCTTTTGAAAATTTTGATGTGTGTGACCGGACTCCGGTCAACCGTTATGTATCGCGGGTACATGCGTTATGCAAAAGTTCAATTTCCTGAACTCCTGCCGCATGGTCCGCAATACTCCTTAGAAAGGAGGTGATCCAGCCGCACCTTCCGATACGGCTACCTTGTTACGACTTAGCCCCAATCAATGGCCTTACCTTAGGCGCACTCACCCCTTGCGGGTTAGAGAAGCGACGTCGGGTACTGCCATCTTTCATGGCTTGACGGGCGGTGTGTACAAGGCCCGGGAACGTATTCACCGCGGCATGCTGATCCGCGATTACTAGCGATTCCAGCTTCATGAAGTCGAATTGCAGACTTCAATCCGAACTGAGATCGGTTTTAAGGGATTAGCTTGGCATCGCTGTCTTGCATCCCGTTGTACCGACCATTGTAGCACGTGTCTTGCCCTGGACGTAAGGGCCATGATGATTTGACGTCATCCCCACCTTCCTCCTAGTTAAACTAGGCGGTCCCCTTAGAGTTCCCAGCGTTACCTGATGGCAACTAAGGGCGAGGGTTGCGCTCGTTGCTGGACTTAACCAAACATCTCACGACACGAGCTGACGACAACCATGCAGCACCTGTGTAGAGTGTCCCTTGCGGAAAGGCTCCCATCTCTGGAAACTTTCACTCCCATGTCAAACCCAGGTAAGGTTCTTCGCGTTGCATCGAATTAAAGCACATGCTCCACCGCTTGTGCGGGCCCCCGTCAATTCCTTTGAGTTTCACCCTTGCGGGCGTACTTCCCAGGCGGGATACTTAATGCGTTAGCGACGACACTGGAAGGATTGACTCCCCCAACATCTAGTGTCCATCGTTTACGGTTAGGACTACCAGGGTATCTAATCCTGTTTGCTCCCCTAACTTTCGAGCCTCAGCGTCAGTATAGGACCAGGAGACCGCCTTCGCTGCTGGTGTTCTTTCAGATATCTACGCATTCCACCGCTACACCTGAAATTCCATCTCCCTCTTCCTTACTCAAGAACCGCAGTATTAAAAGCAGGCCTCAGGTTAAGCCTGAGAATTAGACTCCTAACTTACGGTCCCGCCTACGCTCCCTTTACGCCCAGTGATTCCGAACAACGCTTGCCCCCTACGTATTACCGCGGCTGCTGGCACGTAGTTAGCCGGGGCTTCCTCGAGCGGTACCGTCAGGCTCCGGCGGTATTAATGCCGAAACTTTTCTTTCCACTCAACAGAGCTTTACAATCCGAAGACCTTCATCACTCACGCGGCGTTGCTGCGTCAGACTTTCGTCCATTGCGCAAAATTCCCTACTGCTGCCTCCCGTAGGAGTCTGGGCCGTATCTCAGTCCCAATGTGGCCGTACACCCTCTCAGGCCGGCTACCCATCATAGCCTTGGTGGGCCATTACCCCGCCAACAAGCTAATGGGCCGCAAGCTCATCTCCAAGCGATAACGTACAAGTAGAGGTCATCTTTAATCCGACCATCATGCGACTATCGGATCACATCCGGTATTAGCCCCGCGTTGGCAAGGTTATCCCCAACTTGAAGGTAGATTGCTTACGTGTTACTCACCCGTTTGCCGCTTTACTCGAGGGTTACCCCTCTTTCACGCACGACTTGCATGTATTAGGCACGCCGCCAGCGTTCGTTCTGAGCCAGGATCAAACTCTCCATAAGAGTTATTGATCCTCGTTTATTCACTCAAGAATCACGGAAAACCGATCACACACATCGAAATTTTCAAAGAGCCATTGTCGACCTGTGTTTTTCGACAATTTTTAAATATACTATTCGGCACCAACCGCATCAAACTTTATTTCTTTTACCCCGGCCGTTCGTTACTTCTTTGCTCACTCAACATCGAGCTGTTTTAAAACGGCCAGAAGAAAATACTTAGTATTTCTGCGTTGCGCAACTGTTTTAACCAAAAATATTTTTATAAGAAACCGTGGAATCAGCGTATTGTTCGAGTGAGTCCCTTCCGAAAGACCCCGCAGCATTTGCCAGCCTGTTTTTTATCACCCTGCTCTTGCGTGACAGATTTTTTTCGCGTATGCTTGTTTCTTCCGTCCCCCTAGAAGAGTGATCCCGCCTTCCCCCGTATCCATCCCTCGTGCCTCACCTCATTTCTGCCTTCCCGCGCAAACAACAATTATATTAATAAATTGGTATCTTCGCATCCAAGCAGGGGACCTATCGCGATTCGCATTTTTAAGAAATGCTCAAGAATCACTCCCCTATGCGACAATTCGCCGAACGATTGGGGATTCTGAAGTAACTGATTGATATATATACTGAACCATTTGATAATTTTATTGAACCCGCTATTCGCCGACAACCCTTTTAGAGGAGATAACTTCGATGACCAACGACAAACATGATCCGGAAGTTGCAGGAACCGAGCCTGCCGCCGGCCAGGCGCCCCATTCCGCTTTGCCAGATAATAAGGGAACCAATCCCTCCATCGGGGCAACGACCTGCTGCAGCGGCATGAGCTGCCGGAAAAAAATCATCCTTGGTGCGATTGCCGCCCTTGCGTTCCTCGCCATCATCCTTGCCTGCTCCCGATGGTGCCGGAAGTGCAGATGCAGGAATGAAGAGTAGAATGCATGCCATCTCTGAGAAGATGGCTTTATTTCGAGAAAGGTATCCTGTATGATACGATTCAATTCGTGCTTTCCGCGAATAATCGGGGTTTTTCTCTTTTCCGCATCCGCTTATTCCTCGGTGTATTATGTGGCGCCGACGGGTAATGACGCGAGCGCCGGTACCATCACCGCGCCCTTTGCAACCTGGGCAAAAGGCCAGACAGCCGCTTCGGCCGGAGATACGGTTTATTTCCGGGCAGGGGTCTATTATTACACGAAGGCCACCACCAATTGTTCCGGCAAGACCGCCACCGTCAACACCGTTGTTCTTAATAAAAGCGGCTCGTCGGGAAAATTGATTCATTACATGGCGTACCCGGGAGAAATACCCACCTTCGATTTTTACGGGGACACCTGTGACTGCCGTATCAGAGGCGTTGACATATCTGGAAGTTGGATTCACCTGAAAGGCTTGGAACTCAGGGGTCTCCCGCAGAACAACAACCTGAACCATGAAAACTGGGTCGTCTTTATCGAGGGAAGCAACAACATTTTTGAACAACTCAACACCCACAACAACATGGGGCCGGGGATTTTTATTCAGACCGGCGACGGCAATCTGGTCCTGAATTGCGACTCCCACGATAATTACGATCCTAATTCCTCGGATGGCGCGGGAAACAACGCCGACGGCATGGGCTGTCACACCACGACGTCGGGCACCATAGGGAACGTATTCGACGGGTGTCGCAATTGGTCGAATAGCGATGATGGATTTGATTGCATCAACTGCAGCCAGCCTACGCTCATAGAGAATTGCTGGAATTGGATGAGTGGGTACCTTCCCGGCACAAGGACACCGTCCCCGGCTGGTAATGGCAACGGTTTCAAGGTAGGCGGATGGGGCAATCCTCCGACAGGCTATCCCAACCCGATACCCCAGCATACGGTCGAGAACTGCCTGGCATTCTGGTGTATGGATGCAGGATTTTACCAGAACCATCATCCCGCTAATAATAATTATTATAACAACACCGCCTTCGGCAATGGCGTCGACTTCAATATGCTCGGCTACGACCTTACCACCAAAACCGGCACCGGTATGGGAACCTATAAGAACTGCATTGCCTATACCGGAACTGCGGTGTCCAATACCGGACCGGAAAACCTCGTTGTTGAGTCCAATAATTCCTGGGATCTCAATCCCTCGATCACCCTGACGAATGCCGCCTTCTTGAGCATTGACACTACCGGCATTTCCGGTCCGCGAAAGCCCGACGGCAGTCTGCCGGATGTGCCGTTCATGCACCTGGCCGCCGGCAGTGTTTGCATTGGTAAAGGCATTAACGTCGGACTCCCCTATCCCGGCGCCGCACCGGACCTCGGTTGCTTTCCCTACAGCGCGACTGCGGTTCTCAGGAGCGCACCCGTGACGCGGAAATCCAACGGTTTCTATGCCACCGATCTGATGCGTTTGCTGCCGGGCACCCGTCTTTATGACCTGAAGGGACGGGCACTACCTGCCGCCGGTAACCGCAGCGCAGCGGGGATTCTCATTTATAAGGCGCAGCAGGGCGACGATGCTCGTGTCGTTCCTCTCTTCAGACAGCAATAGCGGGAACAGGTCACGGTACGCGGCGCATGTCAACCGACCGGGCGGTACCATTCCCGACTGTGCAAGGTATCAAGACATCACCCCATATGGAAAAAATTATAGGGGCTCCGGAAAACCGGGGCCTTGATAACGATTTCGCACACCAGAATCATGGTCCCGGCAACTCCTATGACATAAAGCGGATTCAGGCGTTTGTTAATCTTTGAAAGCAGACCCGCCAGACTTTCGACATAGAGACAGAGAAACGCAACCGTCGCCCCGGAAATCAGTCGCCCCGATGTGAAGAATGGATTTTCACGGGAAGGGTACCAGCAGTTCCCGAAATCGAAACGAATCGACAGATATACGAGAACGGCGGCTCCGGTTAAAAAACACGAGAGGCATACCAGCCGGGTGAAAAGGGCATGTCGTTCCCCTCTTTCCATGACGCTGCGGACTATGCCAAAAAGAAGAAGCGCTATCGATGAAAAGACGTAAAAACCATCCGCAACCCCCCATGAGAGTCTCTTGAGTCCCCAGACGAGCTCCCCCCGCCAGAAGGTCCGCAAAAGCTCGGCCCAGAAGAATGAAAAACCATCGACCGTAAAAAAAGGATGCTGCAAAAGCATTGACAGGGGTTTTCTGGTCCACCCCAGCATGGCGACTTTTTCTCCTGTCGCGGTCAAATCGCCGAAAACGTGCAGATTCCAGCCCATCCATAGTGCAGGAGGCAGCGCCGCAGCGATCCATAGCAGCGCGCAGCGGACCGCTTCTTCACCCCATCGGCCTTGATGGAAAGCGCGAAACAGCAGGAGCCCGGTGTAAAGCGCCAACGGTGCGGTGATGAAGATATCGGTCAGCTTGATTAAAAAGGTTGCGCCGAGAACCGCGCCGACGAGCGGATAGAGATACGTCGGCCTTTTTTCACGGCAAAGTTCGTTTAAGCCAAACAGGGAAAGGGCAAAAAAAAGCGCCGACGGCACATCGCTGTTCAGGGTGTAATAGAGGTCCTGGGGAAAAAAGACGAGAAGCAGGGGTACGCCACAATAGACATTCCTGCTGTCGGGAAACCAGCTCCGGCACAGAAGATAGCTGGAAAACACCAAGAGCCCATAAAATAATACATTGGAAAATCGAAGCCAGTACAGGAGGAGCAACCCGCCAGCGCCGAGGAATTTACCGAAGTTATACCACATGCCGCAGAGCCAATAGTAAAGAGGAGGTGAATACGACTCATTGCTTCGTCGTGCAAGCCAGATATCGGTTCCCAGGGCGATATAGTGGCCGGACTCCTCCGGTGCACGCCGCCAGGCCGGAGCCGGTAACCTGCCTTCGGGAAACTCCGCAGCCTTGTGGAAATATTCCGGACTGCTGAAGGCGGCAATCAGCCTCGACGACTCATGGTCGAAATGGTTACTCGCCGGTCGGGGAATATAGCCATGAGCCCATTTTACAATGGTATCCAGATGGAACTGTTCGTCGACATTATTGAAAAAGGGGAATGCGGCGCTGAAGAGAAAAACACGCACCATCGCGGCAAGGCAGAATATCCCGATGAGACGCCCTTCCCCGACTTTCGGCGCCGGTGCGATTTCAGGCCCTTTCCGGGACGATTGCTTCGATTCAAATTTTTTTTCCGAATATCGCTTGCTGTTTTTCGGCATAGCCAATTTTCGAGCTTAAAATATACTTTATCCCGTCTGCCGTTTCCGTTTACTGTCAAGAAATGATTTTGCCAGCATTGTCAGGACATAAAGCACTATCCCTGCAATCGTTACCAGAAGGCCTTGATAAAAATACTGCGGCGTGAACGTGAGCTCAACGGTATGGCTTCCCTTTTCAAGGGGCAGCCCCATGAAGCCAATATTCACTAAGAGCAATGAAGCAGGCTTTCCGTCAATGGTCGCCCGCCATCCTTTGTCATAGGGTATCGAAAAAAACAGGAGCTTTCCGCCGGCGACGGTGATGGTGCCTTTGATGTCGTTCTGCCCCCATAGACCTATCGATAGCGTGTCCTGCTTCCGTTCGGCAATATCAGCCGCATACTTGTCCACCGGGTACGGTACTGCCGTGTCGATATCCGGGAATACCGGGAAATGTTCTTTCACTGCAATTCCACTGTCAATGACAAAAGCCTTTTGCAGCAGTTCTATTTTTTGCTCTCTATGAAGAGGATGGAATTTTTTATAGGGAATATACGCGTCGTAGGTGTACCCGAGCGGAAGATAACAGCGGTTCTTCAATATGCAGATGTCCCCGATCCTGGCTATCGAATCGTACATGAGATTCTTCCACGGCATATCGGGGTTTTTAGTCAGCTCATATTTCAGGCTTACAAATGAATGAAGCCGGCGATCATCGGTAAGGACCGGTCTCACCCACCGGGTTTGCCACTCATCCGTGGCATTGATAAGCCCCATCTCGGTTAAAAACCGGATGAAATATTTCTGGTTGAAGGAATGGTAGGATGTCAGGCCGAAGAAATCCTGGACCTTGGCGTCGTTGATGCTGTATTGCATGGCCATGCCCGATGCATAATCCTTATAAACCCTGAAAAACGTTTTATCCATGGAATGCAGATACCGCATCGCATCGATGGTGCCGTCGTTATACCAGGTCCTCTGTTTTACCACCTCATCGGTGATGACCGGCCGGGTATCGACGGTCAGGCAGGCGGAGTAAGCCAGCTCGCCGCAGGTTGCGGCCAGTATGAAGATCAACAGCGACGTTTTAATTTTCTGAAACCGCAAAAGTGCAATAAGGCATGCATAGCCGAAAAGGAAAACGGTAATGATCATGCGTAACGATTCATCAATCGAGAATGCCGGCCGTTGTTTATAGAGAGGGTAGGGAAAATATAGCGCCGTTAAAAGTATCGCCAGGGTCAGGGCAAGTACGGGTATATTCACGCGACCCGATTTCCGCAAGGGCGGAAAAAGCCTTGACGCTGCACAGGATCAGGACAATTACCACGAAAAACCCGAAGGTGCGGTAATAATCGACGGTAAATGCCCAGAAAGCATCACGGAAAAACGGGAACACTACCGGGACTATGAAGGCAATGAGAAGGACCGCGCATCCGATTTTCCGCCTTGTGCCGGGCAGCGAGAAAAGCTGCGGCACCAGGAGCAGATTTACCAGACCGCAATAAAACAACGGGGCTTCAAGGTAATTCCCCCATCCGGTAAAATGGGAGCCGATTCCCGGCAGGTCGTTCGAGAACGGCCTCATGACAGCCGTTACGTTCAGCCATTCCTCCTGCAAGCCGAAAATCGGCCTGGCAAGCAGCGTCTTTAAAAATGAGGAGTCGCCGCCGACACGCGGGCTGTCAAGCATCTGCTGAATCGTACCGATGGAAAAGAAACAGCTGCAGAGAATGCCGATGGCCCCCAATCCGATCATTTTCAGTCCCAGGGGCGCAAGCATCTTTTTTTGCACGGCGTTTGTTTCAATAATCCGGCATACCGCATAGATCAGCAGGAAAATGCTTTCGGTAAACATGCAGAACGGCTGGAAGGTGGTAATAAGGCCGACCGCGAGAGGGAAAAACAGCCAATCATCATCCTGAAAAAGTTTTTCGAAGGCATAGAGAAGGAAAATAATAAATACCGCTTCGGTCGAAAACACCTGCCACGCACCCGCCAGGATGATAAATCCGGAGAATGCGTATGAAAGCGCCCCCAGAACCGCCGCAATTCCTGAAATCGAGATTTTCCTCAGAAATAAAAAACACAGGAATCCTGCACAAAAGATCTTCAGAACCTCGACATAAACGATGCCGCCGGCGATGGCGTCTTTGCCAAAGATATACAGAAGATCGGTAAAGGGATCGGAAAGACTCAGCGGGAAAATATTCTGTCCCAACCCCTGGTTGAAGGACCATCTCGGGATACCATTCGTCCGGAGATAATCGGCTATGTGATACGTGGCGGGATAATTATTGGTTATCGTATCGCTCCCGATATCCCGGAAGAGATAGAATTTCTGAAAGAGCAGGAAATCCTTGAATATAACGACGGCCAAAATTGAAATAACCACTAAGAGAACATAATTTCCTTTTTTATTGAAAAAATTTTCGAGCGCCATAAAGCCGGGAGATGTTTCGGATGCCGCGGTGATTGATCTCTTTGGGGAGCGGGCTTGCGGGGAAGCGGGCGAGGAACGTTTTGTTTTCGACATGATTTTTTAAAAAATATATAGTTTCGGTATCCTGATTGAGGCGCCATGGAAATAGTTCCGGCAACTATTGTCATTCATAACCTCTTCCAGCTTCCATCGGTATCGTTAAGGAGATACGCCGCAATCATCGCGAAGTCAAATAATCCTGCATCAAAAACGGCTTCCCATGGCCGGGATACACCGTTTTGATATTCATGCTCCTTATTTTATCCAGGCTGCTTTCCAGTTGGTCGGCATTTTCTATGATCCGGGCATCAGAGGGTTTTTTACTGTTCACGAAGGTATCGCCCGCGAACAAATCGCCTCCGTCGGTTACAATGCCGATCGAACCCGGGGTATGGCCGGGAATATGGATGACGTTCGCCGCCAGGCCGTACTCGTCGAGCCGCTGGCCGTCCGACAGGAGGATATCCGGTTTAAATTTGGGAAGAATCATTTTGTTTTTTTGCAGTTTTCTTCTCAGCATCCTGACCGTAAAGAAAACCCGATACAGCAGGGGCCGCACCGAACGCTTCAGGAATACGCCGTTTTCCACCTGGTTGCAATCGCCCTGATGCATGGCGATTTTCACCGTGTATTTTTCCCGCAGCATGGCCGCATTCCCGGTATGGTCCCAGTCCCCATGGGTGATTATGATGAGTTGCAGCGTACCGGGCAGACATCCGGCGGCACGTAATTCCTTCTCCAACAGTTCCCCCTGACCGGGCAAACCGGTATCAATCAGAACGAATCCGGTTTCCGTCTTCACCAGAAAGGCATTAACAAAAGCCAAGCTGATAACCTTGATGTCGGCGTTCATGACAACTCTCTCCTTCCTGGAATCGTTGTGGAAAAGCGGAAAATGCCTGGCATCGGGTCATGATGGAACTGGCGTATTGAAACCATGCCGGTATGATTTTTTTGCAGATAAAAATACAATGCTCCGGGAGGAGGAAAATCATCATCCTAATACCTACATAGTCCCTACCCATAGCGTGCACGGGTGAATGCAGCGGATTTTAAGCGCTTAACCAACGTGCCGAAACCCGAAGAATTAATGGGCATATTGTCAAGCAAAAAGGCTCTTTAAGTACCTCTAAAAAAATTACCTGAAATTACCGGAATTACCAGAATATGACCGGATTGAAGGAAATAAAAGGCTCAAAAAGACAGTAAAAAATGGCTGTCAAAAGGTGTTTAAATAGGCGTAAAATCCTGTATGAACGGCCACCAATATTGGCACAACTTTTGCTTATGCTCGATTTCGCGAGGGGAGCGGTGAGACGGCATTCTATCTCAAAGAGTGACCCTGAATTACCGGGAAATGTGGGTTTCGCTGGTCTCTCAGGAAAAAATCAGTATGGATTTTGAAGTTCTGCGGCATAAAGAGTTGAGGGTGCGTGTTAATAAAAACATCGAGCGAGTTATCTCCAAGCAGGTCGCTCAGTAGTCGTTTTATATCGATGCCTTCTTTCTTCTGGTCGTTGTTGTTATCAATCAGCACATACTTATAGGTCTCACCATCAGGTATCGCCATGAGAATCGCTGTGCCTTGGCCGAACATAGAGAAAAACAGTTCTGAAAATTCCACTGATCGAGGTGAAGGCGGTAGAAGACCCCGACCAGCTCGGTGACGAATTAAACCGGAACATTTCGGCAGCTGAAAAACAGCGATGGGATGCCGGAACGGTCGAGGATTGGGCGATTGAGAGTTATCGGGTTGCGAAAAATGTAATTTATCCAGGACTGCCTGCAGGCGCGACAGTGACAGTGATTTCGCTTTCGAGGAATTATTACTCGAAGATGCGACCGGTTTGTAACGAGCAGCTTGAGAAGGCAGGAGTGAGACTGGCGAAGGTGCTTGAGGGTGTGTTCGGGAAATAATTATGAATAGAATACCTATAGAAGTAACTGCATTTCTCAGCTGCTCGATTAGAAGTTGTGATGAACCTTTGGTGAACCGAATCGAAAGGATGCTGATTAATCGAGGTATTGCGGTTAAAACCGTCGGAAGAAATATCGCAATAGCATCAGTTTCACCTGATGATGCAATCAAAAGAGTAATGAGTGAATGCGATTGTCTGATCGGATTAGCGACGAAACGATTTAACGCTACTGAGGTCGGAAAGTCAGAGGCTATTGGATTGCCTTTCCCTTATTTATTCTCGGAATCCTCTATGGCTTTTCAGCAGGGTATGCCGTATCTCATCATCAAAACCGATGATGTCACTCTAACCGGAGTGCTTGCAAAGAATATCTATTTAACAATTCTTCCGACGCTTTCAACTACAGGCAATGTTCAATTCAAAGTCAAAGGGCAGAAACTGATGATTGAATCAATGGTTTCTTCTCTAAAAGAACAAGCGAAAAGGTTTCGTTCATCTAAAAGTTTGAATAATTTTTTGGCAATGTCCCGTTTTTAGTTGAAACAGACAAAGTCTCCTAAGGCTATAAATTACGCTGCGCAACTCAAGACATCAAGTTTTTTATTCCATCGTGCTATGGCTGTCCTGGTTTTGGTAATGAACTGGTACCCCCTGATTTTCCTGAACCCCCTTTCACTTGAGAGCAATACGGTTCCCAGCCATCGCTGACTCATGGCCGATGACCGGTATCGTCGGATGTTTTTCTCATAGAGCCGAACGCCTGAGAACAAGCCTTCAATCGCGTTGGTGGAACGTAATGAGCGCCGAAGAGCGAAGGGAACCTCAAGAAGATGAAGCAGCAGCAGCTCCTCCATTCCTTCCTTAAGTGATTCAGCAGCGGAACCATTGATGGTTTTCAACCACCGGTGCAGCGCAGTCAGCTCCCGTTGTGCATCCTCATAGCGTTCCATGGCAATTGCCCGGTTAAAGCGTCTCTTTGCCTCTTCATGGTACCGCTTAGGAACATGTGAACAGATATTCCGGCATTTATGAACCGTGCAGCGTTGGTGCAGCACCTTTCTACCGAAACGGCGGCGAAGCGCCTTGATGACACCTTTTCCACCATCGGTAATGAACAGAATACCTTTATGCAGCACCAGTCCTCTTTGTTCCAAGTCGCAGAAAAGCATTTCGCATATCTCGTGATTTTCCGTTGCACCTTCCCAGAAACCCAGCACCTCCTTTTCACCGCGAATGTTTACTCCGAGCGCCACGATAAAAACATTCCCGCCTCGATGAACGCTATCAATATAGACCGCAAAGGCCTCAAACTTTTCCAGCCGACGCTCCTTAAACTCCTCCAACCGTTTTGCTCCGGCGAGTACAAGATGACGGGACACGCTGCTTGCCGATACTCCAAGATGCTTAGAAGCATCCTCTATGAGCCAGGAATATCTTCGACCCGACATGCCACTCAGCCAATGGTTCAACAATTCCTGAGAAAATTCATCAGGGTTTTTCAATCGCTGGTAGCTCTCCAAGGGTATTTCTCCCTTCGGACCACGAAGCCGGGGCACCATCACCCGTTCCTTGTGCTTCCCAATAAATACCGAACCTCCCTGACTGGACCACTTACTCACCCCGCGTACCTTCGGATGATAGTCCGGACCGGCTATTTCCTCCCGCTCCAGCAGAAACACCGATTCCACCACCATCCTACCCATTTCTCGGCTGATTTCTTCCAAGGCGTTTCGGCCATGCGCAATCACCCTACCGACCAGCAGGGCTCCGAGATTCCTTTCGATTTCCTTTGCTGCCCTCTTGCGCGACATCGTAGATTCATGCATGAGAGAATCGCTCCTTTTGTTGGTATTATTGCTTGAGAATCAATAATCTACCTTAGGAGCATTCTCTCTTTCAGTAAATTTCAACTAATTCTGGGACATCCCCTAAAATTTTTTTGGCGCAGCTGGCAAGCTTGCAGTCGCAGGAGGCGTTATCTGGGGAGGGATTGAGTCTCTAAAGAGAGCGGGGCGCCCTAAATGTTTTGGAGATTTCTCATATCGGTATTATGATTGTAAAATATGCCGTGATAAACCGGAATGCAAAATTGAAAAAGCAAAAAGACAAAACTATTAGTTCTTCGGAAAAAGGAGAAATATATATGGCAGAATCAAAAACGTCAGGTGGCACCCTTGCAGTGCTTACTCGTGAAGGATTTAGATCTGAGATTCTTGCCCAATTTATTCTATCTGCGTTGGGTCCCGTTACACGAATCCATCAAGAGGAGGATTTTGGTCTTGATCTGTTTTGTAACATTATGGAGAGAGAATGGAGACGTGGGTTTGTTACGAATTCCTATGCAGTGCAGGTTAAATCCGAGGGAAAAGAATTCGAATATAAAGGTGATCAATTTATTGATTGGCTCAATTCTCGTGAATATCCACTATTTTTGGGCATTATCAATAAATCCCTATCACACCTAAAATTATATACCACTTGGCCCTTAAATTATTATCTTATAATCGCCAAGGATAGTGACTCCTATAAACCAGAGAGGTTACTTTTTAAAACGGATGATTCTATAACGACAGATCTGCCAGACCCAAACTTTGACAAAAGTATTGTATATATTGGCAAACCAATATTATCTATTAATACATCTGATATCGGTGATCCCGATAATGTTGCTTCAATCGTAAAAATTTTAAAAGATTGGATTAATTTTGACAATATGAATTATATAAACCGTCGAAGGGGAATTACCTCTGTCTTTGGTTATAAGCAATGGACAACCAATAAAGGCTTGGATGAGAGTGTCCGGCACTGGGCAAAAAATTATTATTTTAGCCCTAAAACGTTCGATAAAGCTAAGGGGGTACTTGCTGAAGCAGCTGGTGTAATCGGCTCATATCTAACAGCTCAAGCAGGCGATCAAGCTGCTCAAGCGGAAAAGCAATCTTTACGGAATTACATTTCAACTTACTGTTATGATTATTCAGATGACTTTGTTAAAAGGATGTTTGCATAAGGGGGATTAAAATGGCAGAACTGAAAGACACAGACAATATCGATTGCCATCTTCAAAATATTGGAATGGGCACGCTGATTTGCAAGGCTGCAAAGCAAACAGGAGAGCATGCAACCAACGAAGTCGCGCCAGAAAACTGTTTTGGTTGTAATGCTGGTAAAATTTATAGAGAACTTGGGTGTGACGCGGTACTTCCTCAAATTCGTATAATGCAATATATGGGCGAACAGGCCGTACAAGTTGAACAATTACTTTGCAAAATCAAAAAAAGATTTACCACATATGATCAGTGCAAACAATGCAATTTAAAAGCCGCTGAAACAACAAAAAACATATTATCACAAGCCAAAGGAATTTTTACTGATAATGAGTTTTATGCTTCGTATAAAGATATTGATAAAGCCAGGATTTCCATAAGAGATGGGAAGTTTGACACTGCAATAACAAATTCTATTTCATCGCTCGAAAGCACGATGAAAATAATCCATGAAAAAACCGGAACTACTCTTCCCCAAAGCATGACAGTAACCGATCTTTTTAAGTCTACAAGAAAAATCCTTGGTTTAGACAGCATCGATAATGATCAAATCGGTTTTCATCTTACGAATTCTTTAAATGGAGTGATATTCAATCTTGGGAATCTCAGGAATTCATTAAGCGATGCACACGGTAGCCCGCCGTTTCTGAGATCGTGTCCGTTTTCTCCGTTGAATTAAACTAACTTTAATAGGATTGGAATGTGGAATCGGGGGCGGAGAAAAGGACAGAATGGAAAACAGTCAGTCAGGGTCAGGTGGGCAGCAAGCCCCCCGGAAGAGACGGCATTTATCCGGGGAGAAGAAGTATCAGGTTCTTTTGGAGGTTAAGACGAACCCCGGGAAGAAGGGCGAGATCCTGCGCCGGGAAGGTCTTTACCAGAACGAAATCAGGCGGTACGAAGACATCGCGAAGGAAGCCAGCATAAAGGCCCTGGGGCAGATGCGGCCGGGCAAAAAGCGCCCGTTGGAAGTTCCGGCAGAACAATATGAAGCCTTAAAACGAGAGCATGCAATACAAGAGAAAACGCTGGCCGCGCTGACGGTAGAGTTCATGGCTCTTAAAAAAAAAGTGAATGGGGAATAGTTGGCCCGATACATGGTGAGCGAGTACCCGAGGCAACGAAGAAAGCGATTATGGAAGTAATTCTTCAAGGTAAAGCAAGCGGCATTAACCGGAACCGAACATGTAAGCTGCTCCAGATTGGGGCGCGGCGTGTCCGGAACTGGTTTGCCCGGCCGATCCTTGCGGATACCAAACCAGGGCCTCTACATGCTTCTCACGCCCTGCTGCCGGAGGAACGAAGGACTATACTTGCAGTAGCGAAAGAAGAGCAATATGTGGACGATTCCCATCGAGTATTGACAGCAAAATGTGTGGACTCCGGCAGTCTTGCGGTAAGCGCCTCAACGGTGTATCGTGTAATGAGGATCGAGGGTTTAACCACCGAC
>CAWJXL010000007.1:0-121770 GCA_963846695.1 uncultured Fibrobacterota bacterium
CACCATAGTGGAACCTTCTTGAAGATGGATTATTTCACGGGAATAACTTCCACCCGTCGGTTTTTCGCCCGACCTTCGGGCGTTGTACTTGGAACGAGAAGCTGCGTCTTGCCATAGCCCTTCGCGGTAATCCGGTCCTGAGCGATGCCATGGCCCACCAGATAATCCATGACGGCCTTGGCGCGATCGTTGGAAAGCGCCATATTGTAGCTATCGCTCCCCTCCTCATCGGTATGACCGGCAATTTCAACCTTCAGGCCGGGATACGCCCTGAGACTGGCAACGACCTTATCCAACGCCACATTTGAGCCGCTTTCCAGCTCTGCGGACGCGGTTTTAAAGGTAACACCATCAAGAATGAGCGGCGATTTAATTTCCAGAACTACCGTATCCGGGCACCCATCATCATCCTTGTACCCGTTAAAATTTTCAGGCTGGTTGGGACATTGGTCGAGCGAGTCGGGTATTCCGTCCTTATCGTTATCATAATCCGGGCACCCGTCTTTATCTTTGTAGCCGTTTCGGCCGCCCGGGAGGTTGGGACACTGGTCGAGCGAGTCGGGTATTCCGTCCTTATCATTATCGTAGTCAGGGCATCCGTCTTCGTCCTCAAATCCGTCCTTATCTTCCGGAACATCGGGACACTGGTCCACCTCGTCGGGAATTCCATCCCCGTCACGGTCGTTGATGCGAACCGCCACCGCCTGCTCGGTTATGAGCCCGATATCGGACCCGTTTACACCTCTTCCTTTGCATGCCGAAACCGGCCGGACGAAATAGTTAAACTCAGGGTAGCCCGGATCCATGAAATTCGGCGGTTTTTCAATGTTATTCGGCTGTATGACGGCATCGCCATTGTAGGGATCGCGGTTATCGTAGAAGTTGTTGCTGGTGATGCGCGTTTTATGAGCATCGGGTCCGACAAAAATGCCGAATTCCTTGTTTGCGGTGATAATATTATTGCTGATGAGCGCCTCGGTACGGCTTCCGCAGAAAATGCCGCTGTACCCGTTTTCCGCGATCACGTTGTGGTCCACCGAGGAACGCGTGCTCCGGACGCTTTCGAGAAAGATGCCGGTCCATTTATTCCGGTAAATGATGTTGTTGGTGATATCCGGGAGTGCGAGTACCGCATGGATGCCCGCGCCTTTATTGCCGACGATCAGGTTGCGATCGATGGTCGGCCGGGTATTGGGGCACAGGATGCCGACCGTCCCATTCTGTATTGTAAAATTCCGGATCACCGCCCCGTCGGCGCCGATGACGCAGGGTCCCTTCAGGCTTCCGTCGATGACGGTCTGCAGCATATCTTCGCCCTGAAGCACGATATTGTCGGCCAGTGCGATGTTCTCGTGATAGGTTCCCCTTGCCACGAAGATCGTATCGCCGGCATCGCATTCGCCAAGAGCCGCGTGGATGGAGGGAAAATCATGCGGAACGGAAATTTTTCTCCCTGCGCCGGCGCTGCAAACCACCGCCAGCACAAGGACCGATACGCGTATGACATCGAGCGAATGCGGGGTAGAGTGTTTTTTCATATTGTTTTTTGAGGATAAAGGTATAAAATTATAACGTTCCCCTTTTGGGTGGAGGAAGGAAAAGGGTAAAGTTTATAAATTAATTTTGTCCGCTTTGGTAGTCAAATCGGTTCCTTCTACATATTATATATTTTGTCACAAAATACCACACTACGTACTTCCCTGCAATCAAAGAATGGAAAAGAAAAGTCTTTTTCATCCTCTAAACTGATACTATGAAAGAGAATACAAAATAATTGCAGCCGGAACACAAACGGTAATTAATTTTGCCCGCATCGGAATAGTACCGGGAGAGTCCGCTCCATGCCCGGCACGCACGGAAGCCGGCCGAGGAGGTCCTGGAACCGGACAACGTCGCACTCCCTACGCTGCGACATTCGGTCCTCCCCGTTCCCAGGAACGGATCGCCTGCACGAGTTGCCGCATTTTGTGGGGATTCTTTTCGCCGGGCCTGATTTCGACCCCGCTGTTGATGTCAACGCCATAGGGGTGAACGGTCTCAATCGCCTCCTCAATATTTCCGGGATTAAGCCCGCCCGCCAGGATGATGCGGTCCGATTTCCGGCATGCCTCTGCGGCAATGGACCAGTCGAAGGTCTTTCCCGTTCCGCCCCGGTGATCCAACGACCAGGTATCGAGAAGAAATCCGGCCGTCCGGTACTGATCGAGAACCGAAAGATCCGTGCCCTGGTTAATGGAAAAAGCCTTGATTACCGGGAGCGGCATCCTCGCGCAGTAGGAGGGAGATTCGATGCCGTGAAGTTGCAAGGTATCGATGCCCGCGGCCCGGGCAATGGCAATGACCTTCTCCGGGCTCTCGTCGACGAATACGCCGACGCGCGAAATAAAGGGCGGAAGCTGGGCGATGATGGTCGCCGCGGACTCCGGAGAGATATGGCGCGGACTCTTCTCATAAAAGATGAATCCCAGGGCATCGACGCCGAGTGAGGCGGCGGCTTTTGCGTCACTATAGCGGGTGATGCCGCAGATTTTGATACGCATGTGCATTCAGCCGCCCGCCATCCGCAATGCTGTCAACATGGCAACGGGGTCCTCCGCCCGCATCAGCGCTTCCCCCACGAGAAGGGCGCGCACCCCGGCGTCACGGAACGTGCGCGCCTGATTTGCATTGGTGATTCCGCTCTCCGCGACGATGGTGATATCGGCGGGGATCTCTCCAATGAGCGAAAGCGCGGCGCCGATATCAATGGAAAAAGTGGAAAGGTCGCGGCTGTTGATGCCGATGAGACGCGGGCCGAGCGACAGCACCTTTTCGAGCCGGGACCGGGAGTGAAGTTCGATGAGCGGATCGATATCGAGCGCCAGCGCCGCCTGGTAACAATCGCGAAGCTGCGCCGCATCGAGCGCCTCGGCGATGAGCAGCATGGCGTCGGCATTCATGCGGGCGGTCTCTTCCACCTGCAAAAGATCGATGATGAAATCCTTGCGCAGGACGGGAAGCATCGTCCGGTCGCGGACCGCGGAAAGGTACTCGGCGCACCCCTGGAAGAATTTTTCATCGGTCAAAACCGAAATGGCGGCCGCGCCTCCCCGTTCATAACCGGCGGCAATGGCTGCGGCGTCGAAATCAGGGCGGATGAGACCCCTGGAGGGCGACGCCTTCTTGACCTCGGCAATGACGGCGAGTTCAGGCCGCCGGTCAAGCGCCTCGACGAACGGCCGCTTCGGCGAGGTACGGCCCTCAAACGGTCGCCGGTTCGAGCGGAGATGCGCGACCTCGGACCGTTTCTCTTCGAGGATGGTTTCGAGAAAAGCTTCCATAATGGGAATAAAAACCTTCGGCCTTTCCAACTGCCGGTTTCAGGTTGAAAATTACTTTTTTCCGGGACGACGATGGAGATTTCCGAATCCTCCTCCGCGATCTCGCCCCGACCGGGGCCGTAAGGAAACATTCGCCCCCTTACATTATCAAATGGCAACTTTACCGTTACTTTACCATTACTTTACCGTTACTTTACCGCCATTTCAGTGGAATTTGGCGTTTCCACGCCGTTTTAGCCATTTTACCCGAAAATCGGGTGAAAAAAAATGGCGGCCGAAGACAGGGATAAAAATACCCATAAAGGACAGCTATTTCTTTTTGTCAATATCCGGCATTTCAAGGCTGAGTTTCTTTTCGTTTATTAACCTTGGGCCGTACCGTGCTTCGATCCCGGCGCGCGTGTAGCCCGAATGCAGCTCTATTCCTTCCAGATCCGCCGACAACCGCCTCTCGGTTCGCTCCTCCATGACGGCCAGATCCTTCAGCTTTTCCTTGCCGAAATCCCGCCCCTTGATCGCCTCCCGAATTTTTACCAGGCGGATGGCCGATTCCTCGACCCTCGACCGCGGGTCGAGACGGTGCATTTCCATGAGCGCCTGCCGGTCCATATATTTGAGGGTGGAGATCTCGTCTTCCATTTCCACCGCCCACTTTATGAGCGTCGGTTTCGAAACGCCGATCTCGGCGGAAATCTTCGCGAACGAAAGCTCCTCAGCCATCAATTCCGCGAAGCGAACCCTCATTGCCCTGGTGTGCTTCATGGTGCAACCATCCTTTCGTTACGAACACAGCGTCCCCCTTCGCTGATCGTTGTGTAAAAAAAAAGGACTCCAATGCTCAACGTACGACGACGCTCCACGCGCGTCACCGCCGTCCCCGGCATTGAAATCCCCGTTTAACTTCTTCCAACTGACCGCTTGAAAAACTTAAAGAACTTTAAATCACTCCTTTTTAGAATATACCTATTGGATACCCTCTGGGTCAATGGAATTTTTTAAGGCCATGGTGAGCGAATTCGAAACGGGTAAGCGCCGCATCACGGCCCCAATGTCCCGACGCCTCGCCAAGGCGCTGCATATCAAGCATGAATGGTTGATAATGGTTGATGTAGGAAATATATCGGGTCACAGAAAACAATAAAATAGTTTACAATAAGATATCCATTCTGTCATTTATCGTGGAGTAGCACGTTTAAATTACTGGATTCGTGCACAATATATGAGATTATCACACCATAAGCGTCAATTATATCTCATCAGCCTCATATTCTTCACTATCCTCTCTGGTCCTGCTATAAACGTCAAGCTTCGATGGGAACCCCTGCACATCTAGTCTCAATCCAAGTTTAATATTAGAATTGACCTTCTCCTGTAAGCGCTCAACAAATTGCTCAACAGGAGGAATATCATCGTTTTTTCTAAATGCATTAAAAAGCTCATCAACCGTCGAAGAAACTATATCCGTCTCCTGAAGAATCAAGCTATTGTTAAATAGATTTAGATCGTAAAGAACGAAAGCCGAAGAATGATTTTTATTATATTTAAGAGAACCAAGACGGTACTTATGCAAAAAGTAATCGAAAATAGGTTTCTGAATAACCCAAAATATCTTACGGTTCCATTTTTCAAGAATAATGCCTTTGTTAAGTATTTGGGTGAATGTTCTTTTCCATATATCATATGAGTTTAGGCCGAAGTTATAATTTGCATCAGTCGAATACGTGCCATTTTTCATAAAATCATTAAAACCCTCAACGAGCTTTCCAGTGCCCGTGGTTTGTCCTGTCTGAAATTCTATGACAGCAAAATCCTCTATAACAGTGCTAATTGGTTTATGTTTGACCATTACAAAATCGAAATTACCTATACCTTTTAATCCTACCTCGTTGAAAACAAGAATGTTGTGAATTGTGCCAAAATGAGCTTTAGCAATATCTCGGAAAACAGTTCCGTTATCGAGAAACCGGCGAGGACACAGCGCGATATTCTGTTCATCGATATAAGCTGTACAAACGCCGAACGGATAAGAGATAAGTCTGCTCTTTTTGTAGCACTCGGCTTTTACAAAAGGGCATTCATGCTTTTTCCTAAATAATAAAGCATCTTTGGAATTATCCTTCCAATAATAGCCAAATACTTCGGATGGATATTTAGCCATATATCAGCCTTTTAGAAAGGTAGTCCACTCTTGTTCAATCTGGGATTCGGGTAGCGTTGTTTGCAATATCCAACCTGTCATTTGACCACATGCCTGACAGAATGAATAACTATCGAAATCAATAATTGGCTTTGGTTTGTGCCAAAAAATAGGGAACCCGATTTTGCGTGGTTTGAGTATTAGTATTGTGTCGTGTTTTAAAGAATGTAGATTCTTAATGTGAACTGATATCGGATTTTCTGAATGTAATACAAATGCATTGGTCAAAACGAAATCAGCTTGGTGCAAAGCTATGGTTAGTTTTGCCCATGCGCTTGCTTTCCAGTGATGATAAGTAAATATTAATCTCCCGTGTGGTCGCGCAAGCAATCGATTGCACTCTTTCCAGATTCGGCCTATTACGCAACAAAATTTATCCTCATTTTCAATTGTTTCTGCAACGGCAGAATGTTGTGCAAGATATTGCCAATTGGCTTGTTCGGGAAGCAAGGTCTTGAGCCAACAGCGAAAGAAGTGTGAAAGATCGCTATATTGAACACTATCAAAATAAGGTGGATCGGTTACAATAAAATCAACTGATCCCGATGGCAGTGGCATTTGAGTCGAGTCGTTTTGAGCTACAAGAAACTTTCTGTGATTGCCTAAAAACTCAGTTAAAGATGACACCCCTTCTCCAATGTCTACCTCGTTTTGAATTGTAGTCTTAATCCATAATTTATTAACAAAGCGGCGTTCAATAGGCTCTCTTGCCCATTCTCCAGCAGAAACAATACGACTTTTAAAAAGGCTACCTAGTGTGCCTGATGTGTCGCGCGAAAACATTGGATTGTTCTCAAGCGCCGTATAAGGAAAAGAATATGCATGATGTGAAAAAACGTGTCTTATCGCACCAGGACGCCTTTTTTCTGCTCCTTTGTAGCCGCATAAGGCAGAATTAAATTCAAGAGATGTTGATAAGAGCAATGCCAACCATAGTTTGTGCTCTTGAGAAACAGTTGATAAAACGGCTTGAAAATGGGCAATATAGGCGAGCTGCCGTGGAAAAAAAAGTTCAGAGAAATAGTGAATATTTCTATTTATTAAGTCGTCAGACTTCGGTCCATGAGGTATTTCAAAGTCAGATGAGGAATATTGAGTATTTTTTTTAACCCAACGTGCTGCCAATGAAATCAGCTTCAGATCGGCTTCAGCAATTTTTTTGAAAAAGGTATGATGTATATGACAATATCCAACAATAATTATAGGAACATATCGTTTCGTAAAAGGAACAGAAAGGATATCCGCTGATTTAGCATTTATTTCTTGTTTACGGGCATCATCTTTATCAATAATTGGCCAACTTTGTCCATTTTGGCATACTTCTCGTAAGGGATAAAATTCTTCAAGGCGTATTTGGGTATCATCGGATTCTTCACGCAAAATAAAAGAGTCAACGGCAAGCACCTCGCCATCGGAGGTCATTTTGCGTAGACCATAAAGCGTGAATTGGATCTCAGCGCTACCATTGCAGATAGGGCAGGTGGTCTTATAATAATTGCAAAACCGTTTTGACAGTTCCTTCTGAAGAAAGTTATAAACGTAAATTTTATCGGAAACGGGGATGCTTGAAAAAGATGCTTTTGCCTGCAATACCGGAATAGGATCTATGTCATAACCGATCACGTTAGAACCAAGACGGATTGCCTCATGAAGGATTGTTCCTCCACCCATCATTGGATCGAGAATTGTGACTCCTTCCAAGCCTCCAGGTAAATAATAATCTCTTTTTGAAAAATCCGGAACAAGCTGCTTCAATATATAGCGAAAAGTAGAGCCTGAGCGCCGTGCCCACCACTTATGCAAATACGTATTAGGCCTGAAAAGGTGCTTATTAAAAGATTCAATTTCTGCAAGCCGATTAGCCTCTTTTTCTGGAAAAAAACTATCAATAGGTACTGTTGCCTCAAGCTGGACAAGCGGCTCATCCGGTATAGGAAACGTAAGTGAAGTCTGCGATACTTCCAAGGTGTTATCCCCTAAAAATCCAATTATTGGTTTCACCTTTTCTGGTGTATACCTTGGGGGGAATACATTTTGATGTCATTTAAAATATGTTTTCCCATCCTTCTCATAAAGAACCAGAAAATACTTTCAGTGCAATACCTCGCTGTTTCTGAGTTGTTGGAAACAGGACCATGGCTATGGATCAGCGCCGAGTGCCCCGCCCCGCTCTTCGGCGCTCCGGCAAGCCGTTCCTTGAACACTTCAGTGATCCTTTTCTTGAGCGCTTCACTCCTACCCTAACTTACCGGCTTCCTCCTGTGTTATTAAACGCCCTTCAAACCCTCTTCTAACGCCGTTTTATGGGCATTTAAACCCCGCCTCCGTCCTTCATCCACCATCTTCTTTTGCAGTCCCATCCGCTTGAAATGTATTTTTGAAGGCTTTTTATTCAATCCATGGTGTAACGCTTGATCCGACGCGCACCGTGTTCGAAGCGGAAATAACTCAGCACGCAAGAGCCAACACTCATCCCTTTTGGAGGATACCTCTATGGCCAAGTATGTCTATTTCTTCGGCGGCGGGAAAGCCGACGGCAACGAATCGATGAAAAACCTTCTGGGCGGCAAAGGGGCGAATCTGGCCGAAATGGCTGGCCATCCGGACCTGAAGCTCCCGGTTCCTCCTGGTTTCACCATCACCACCGAAGTCTGCACCTACTACTACGACAACAAGCGCACCTACCCCAAAGAGATCAAGAAACAGGTCGAGGATGCCCTCGCCAGGGTCGAGAAGCTCATGGGCACGAAAAAGTTCGGCGATGCAAAAAATCCGCTCCTCGTTTCGGTCCGTTCCGGCGCCCGCCGCTCGATGCCGGGCATGATGGATACGGTGCTCAACGTCGGGCTCAACGATGTCACCATTCAGGGCCTCATCGCGCAAACCAACAATCCGCGCTTCGCCTACGACGCCTATCGCCGTCTGATCATGATGTACGCCGACGTGGTCATGGAGAAGGCCGAAGGGATCGAGCCCAGGGGCGGCAAGGGTATCCGCAAGCGGCTCGATGAGCGGCTCGAAGAGGTCAAGAAGGTGAAGGGATACAAGATCGATACCGAGCTCACGGTCGACGACCTCAAGAGCCTCGTGGCTGAGTTCAAGAAAATCGTGAAGGACGTTCTCGGCAAGTCATTTCCCGAGGACCCGATGGCGCAGCTCTGGGGCGGCATCGGCGCGGTCTTCATGAGCTGGAACGGCAAGCGCGCGGTCGATTACCGTCGCATCGAGAGAATTCCCGACGAGTGGGGAACCGCGGTCAACGTGCAGTCAATGGTTTTCGGCAACATGGGCGACAACTCCGCGACCGGCGTGGCGTTCACCCGCAACCCCGGGCAACGGTGAGAACCAGTTCTACGGCGAATACCTCATCAACGCGCAGGGTGAAGATGTCGTGGCGGGTATCCGCACGCCGGCGCCCATCAATGACTATTCCAAGAACGACCAGAGCGCGCACTTGGATACGCTCGAAACCCTGATGCCGGAAAATTACAAGAAGCTGTACGGCTTCCAGAACCGGCTCGAAAAGCACTACAGGGACATGCAGGACATCGAGTTTACCATTGAAAACGGCGTGCTGTATATGTTGCAGTGCCGCGTGGGCAAACGCAACGGCGTCGCCGCCGTCCGCATGGCCACCGAGATGTGCAAGGCACGGCAGATCACGGCCGAGACCGCGATCATGCGCGTGGGCCCGAACCAGCTCGTCGAACTGCTCCTGCCCAGGCTCGATCCGGCGGCGGAGAAGACCAATACGCCCATCGCCAAGGGCCTTCCGGCCGGACCGGGCGGCGCGCGGGGCCGGGCGGTGTTCACCTCCGAATCCGCGGTGGCGTGGGCGGCAAAGGGCGAGAAGGTTATTCTCGTCCGTGAAGAAACCTCCCCGGAGGACGTGGACGGCATGCATAAGTCGCAGGCGATCCTCACCTCCAAGGGCGGCATGACCTCGCATGCGGCGCTCGTGGCGCGCGGCTGGGGCAAGTGCTGCGTGGTCGGCTGTTCCGAGATCGAGGTCGGCGCGAAATCGTTCACAACCAAAAAAGGCGAAGTGATCGGCGAAGGCGACTGGATCTCCATCAACGGCACCAGCGGACTCGTGTATAAGGGATCGCTCCCGCTCGTGGACATCGACCTCGAACACAACCAGTCCTATAAAGACCTCATGACGCTCTGCGACAAGCTGCGCGTGCTGAAGATCCGCACCAATGCCGATACGCCCAAGGATGCGGCCAAGGCCGTCCAGTTCGGCGCCGAGGGCATCGGGCTCTTCCGCACCGAGCACATGTTCTACGGCGAGGGCAGCGACCAGCCGCTCTTCCTGCTCCGCACCATGATCCTGAGCAAGACCGTCGAGGAACGGAAGGCGGCGCTCGGCGAGCTCTCCGTGTTCGTCAAGAAGGACATCAAGGCGACCATGGAGGTCATGAATGGGTTGCCGATTACGATCCGCCTCCTCGATCCCCCGCTCCATGAGTTCGTCCCGCACCAGCCGGAGAGGATGGCGGCTCTCGCCGCCGAACTCAGGATCGATGCCGCGGAGGCGAAGAAGCGCGGCGAAAGCCTGCATGAGACCAATCCCATGCTCGGGCACCGCGGCGTGCGTCTCGGCATCACCTATCCGGAAGTTTCGGAGATGCAGATTCGCGCAATCCTCGAAGCGGCGGGCGAGCTGATCAAGGCCGGCAAAAAGGCCTATCCGGAGATCATGATCCCGGTAACCTGCGCGGTCACCGAACTCGAACACCAGAGGAAAATCGTCGACCGGGTCTATGCCGAAGTCCGCACAAAGCTCGGACTCAAAAAGATCCCGTTCATGTACGGCACCATGATCGAGATCCCGCGCGCGGCGCTTACTGGCCGATACAGATGGCCGAGAGCGCGGAGTTCTTCTCGTTCGGGACCAACGACCTGACCCAGATGAGTTTCGGCTTTTCGCGCGACGATATCGGCAGCTTCCTGCCCGATTACCTGGCGAACAAGATCCTTCCAGCCGACCCGTTCCAGACCATCGACAAGGATGGCGTCGGCGAGCTTATCCGCATGGGCATCGAGCGCGGCCGCACGAAACGAAACCCGAGCCTCAAGGTCGGTATCTGCGGCGAGCACGGCGGCGATGCGGACTCGGTCAAGTTCTGCCATGCACTCGGCATGAACTACGTGTCCTGCTCCCCGTTCCGCGTGCCCATCGCGCGTCTCGCGGCGGCCCAGGCGGCGGTCGAGGACAAGCTTGCGGCAGCGGCAAAAGCCCCGGCGAAGAAGGCAGTTACCCCAAAGGTTGTTGCCAAAAGGGCGGTTGTCAAGCAGGTCGTTGCGAAGAAAGCCATTGCAAAGAAGCCGGTGAAGAAGGGAAAGAAGTAAATCCGTAGGGGCGGGCGGGTTCCAAACCGGCCCTTACCGCAGCAGCTTGAACGCATGCCACCAGTCATTGCGCAACAGCCCCGGAATGCACCAGAGCATGCACAGCGGCTCAATGGCGCGGGCAGCCTCGGCCTTGCCGAGGTCCTCGCCTTCCCAGCCGAACTGGGCGCAGATGCCGGATACGATTTTTTTCGCTCCGCCGTCGTTTCCGCAGATGAACATGGTCGGCTTGGTTCCCTTATTAAAGGAAGGGTCGACCATGCAGGCATGGCCGACCGAGTTGAACGCTTTGACAAAGTGTATGTCAGGAAACTCCCGTTGAAGCCGTTCCATCAGCGATTCGTCAAGCGTGGTAAAGAAGCGCAGCACGCCGTTTTCCGGCGGCAGGTCGGCAATGGGGTTGGTGACATCGATGACCGGCTTGCCAAGCAGATTCACGCCGCCCGCTTCACGGAGCGCATCGAGTGCGGCCGTGCCTTTGACCGCCAGCACCGCGGTTTCCGCGAATATGGCCGCGTCGGTAAAGCTCCCGGCGCGTCCCGCCGGGTTCTGCGATGCCCATTCCGACAGTTTGTCAACCGTACGGGTGCCAAGCATGACTTCGTGGCCGTGTTTCAGAAAGCCGCTTCCCAGCGTCTGGCCGACTGCTCCGGATCCTAGTATTCCGATTTTCATACATGCCTCGTCTTCTTGCTGAACAAAAATGATACTCTTTTTATCCTTCGGCATTGAAATCTTATCAATGCACTCCTTGCCATCTTTCCCTTCTCCCCAATAAACAAGCAAATTCGGGTCCATGCCATGCGTCGAGACTATCCGCGTTTTTTTCGGCAATCGGAATGAAAAGATAGGAGGAAAATTGTCGATTTTATGGAAATCCGTGAGAATTTATGCACACATTCGTTTATATTCTTCCTGTCTCCTTCCCGATCTCGATGATGATATGTATCAGAAATTCCGTGCCCGGAAGATGAAAAGAGTAATGAAAATAGGACCATAGTCATGACCCCATTTGAATTCTGCTGTATCACGTTCGCCATTTCGATCATTGCCGGCAGTCTCGGTTCGCTGCTCGGTCTCGGCGGCGGCCTCATCGTGATCCCGGCCCTCACGCTGCTTCTTCATGTCAATATCCGCTACGCCATCGGCGCATCCATCGTTTCGGTGATCGCCACGTCGAGCGGCGCCGCGGCGGCCTATGTCCGCGAACGCATGACCAACCTGCGCGTGGCGATGGTGCTCGAAGTCGCCACCACGCTCGGCGCTCTCTCCGGGGCCTATTGCGCGGGACGCGTGGGAGGCAGGGCGCTCGAAATTCTCTTCGGGATCATCATGGGATATTCGGCGCTCATGATGCTGCGCCGCGGTGAGACGCGCGAAAGCGTCGGCGGCGCTCCATGGTCCGACCGTCTCCGCCTTCACGGAAGCTACTTCGACAAGGCGCTCGGCAGGGAGGTTGTTTATCGCGTGCGAGGGACCCGCATAGGGCTCGTGCTCATGTACGTCGCCGGCGTCATGAGCGGCCTCCTCGGCATCGGGTCCGGTGCGCTCAAGGTTCCCGCCATGGACCTTGCCATGCGGCTGCCCATCAAGGTTTCGACCGCAACGAGCAATTTCATGATCGGGGTGACGGCCGCGGCGGGGGCGGGAATCTATTTCATGCGCGGGGATATCGTGCCGTTCATCGCGGCGCCGGTCGCCGTGGGAGTCAGCGCCGGCGCGTTGCTCGGTTCCCGTCTCATGGGTCGGATAAAGAGCCGGCGCCTGCGGGCGGCCTTCGTGGCGATCCTGCTGCTCGTCTCCCTGCAGATGCTGATCAAGGGGCTGGTACAATGACCCACGAGAAAAACCTTTTCACGCCCGCCGAGGGGAGCGGTGACGAACGGAAGGTCCGGGGCGCGGAAGTGGTCATCAGCACAATTCTCCGTGCCGGCGTATTCGCGAGTGCCGCCGTCATCGCAATCGGTGCGGTCCTCACGCTCCTGCGTCATCCTTCATTCATTGCTTCACCGAGGGAGCTCCATGACCTGAAAACCGCCGCCGGCGCATTCCCCCATTCGTTCAAGGATATTGTAACGGGCTTGCGCCTGTTGCACGGACAGGCCTTCGCGTCGCTGGGCCTCCTGCTCCTCATCCTGACCCCCGTAACGCGCGTCGGCGCCTCGATCCTGATCTTCCTGGCGCAGCGCGACCGGCTGTACACGCTGATTACCTCGGTGGTGTTCGCGTTGCTCCTTTTGTCATTTGTGGCGGGCAGTGGATGATGAACACCCGGCGCATTCGCGGATTGCGCTTCCGCTTTCCCCCGGCCCTGCTTGTTCTTGCGGCCGCGGCGGCGGTCGTCGCCGGTCCGCCGTTCGTTACCGACGATCCCGAACCGGTCGATTACCGGCACTTGGAATTTTACTGCGCCTCGCAATTGTCGGGAGCGAACGGAATTATTTCGGGAACGGCGCCGTCCGTCGAAGTCAACTATGGCCTGCTGTCCGACGTGCAGATCCATGCGATAGCCCGGCTTGCCGTCAATTCCGATGCCGATGGCCATCCCGCCTACGGTCCGGGAGATCTCGAACTCGGTGTAAAGTACCGATTCATCCGGGAGTCCGCGGAAAGGCCGCAGGCCGGGATCTTCCCGGCCATCGAACTTCCGACCGGGGATTCGTCGAAAGAATTGGGGGCCGGAACGGTGCAGCTCTTTCTCCCGCTCTGGCTCCAGAAGAGCTTCGAGACCCTGGACCACCTATGGCGGCGGCGGGTATCAGGCTGCCATAGGGCGCCCGTCGGAAAATTTCTTCCTGTTTGGATGGCAAGGTCAGCGGGATGTATCAAACGCCCTGACCCTGGGAGCCGAACTCTTCGCCGTTACCAGACAGCCGGGATATGCGGGAACCGAGGCGGGGTTCAACATCGGGGTAATAATCAATCCGTCGCCGGAACATCATATTCTCGCCTCGGCGGGGCGGGATATCGCGGGGATACATCAGTTCGCGTGCTATTGTTCTTATCAACTGACATTCGGTCCTGACAAATAAAATATCGATGAAAACGCGATTCCGGGGGGAGTCCTCCCATACGCTCCAACGTAACCGGCGACACTACTGTTCGTGACAAAGTGATACAAACCCGCGACAGGTCTCCCGACGAAGCGTAAGGTAATTTATGATATCGGCAAGGGTACTTTCCCCAGGGAGAGAGGGCTTCATGAACCGGTGTGCCATCGTTGCGGCGCTTCTCGCGCTTTGTTTCGCCTGCACCCGTTACGAGCAAGGCGTTCCTGCCGAACAGCCGAACACGGGCCCGGTTTCCATCCCGCTCGGCGACGAGAATTTCGGCGAGTACCATGTTTCAGCCGTTTATTACCCGTTGCACGGCAACATAGACAGCCAAACGTCCCCCATGTTCGTGAGTCCAGCGCCGACGCCGGAACAGTCCCTGAACTTTTCCATGAATGCGCCGATCTATTCCTGGACCATCTACCGGGGCTTCAGCGAGATCAAGACGATAACCCTTGATGAGCGATTCGACGGCTGGAAGAGCCATTGGTCATGGTACGTGGTCGACGCATGGCACCGGACGTGTCAAAGGTTCCCCGCGCACTTCTCCGGACAATTGACCGAACACCGGTTCAGAGAATTGACGAACCCGGACAGCCTCTATTCCGCGGCTCTCATGGATGCGGATACGGATTTCTCGGCACCGTTTGGTGATGCGCGGTATGCGGTCATCCCCTACTACCGCATTCGCCGCAAGCTGGACGATTTCATCACGGCGCAGCGGCTGAACGATCCGACGGTAGATGTCGGCTATGTACAGCCGGGCTCAGGAAATGGCGCACCGGCGGCGAATACCGCGCAACCGGCCCGGTCCTCTTTACCCTCCGCTGCGGCTCCACCGCATGGAACGCCGGCCGCGCCTGCAGATCCCTTCATCGTGCGGGGCACAACGCCCGATTCCACGGCTCACGCCTGCCTTGTCAACCTGTTCGCCAACCAGACGCTCATGACGCGCAATCATATTCATTGCCATATCGATGAAACGATCAGCATGGTTGCAGAGGGCGGTTCCACAAGGTCCGAGGCAGGGCAACTCACCCACGATCTTCCGGCGCTTCCCTATCAAAAACATGATTTTACCGTGGCCCTGTTTCCCAGCTTTCAGCCCCGCGATACCTTCAGCCTGATAGAAGAAACCGTGCAGAGCATCACCTTCGCGGTAGCATCGTCGAATCCGGCATTCAGGGAGTATCTCAGCAACACGGTTCTCCAATTCGACCGCTCGTCCGCCGCGCTGGCCGAATGTACCGCCATGGCACTCCCGCCGGCCGAGGCAACCGTGCGGAGCCCTCTTATCATTCGTTACAAACTGCAGGGAGGGACGATTCTGCCCTTCGGTAGCAGTTATTCCCAGACCATGATATATGAGGGGAAGCGGGTTACGATGAAGCATGATATGAGTTACAGGTATTGAAAAAGTGACAACGTGACAAAATTAAAGATAATCCGGATGTTTCCCCAACCATGGCAATTCGATTGTGCTGATGCAATCCATTTGCCTCCCCCTCTTTCCGTCTCGTTGGAATGTATTACAATGCATAGCGACTAATCCTGAATCGGCCTTTTCAGAGGTCGTTCCCCCTTTTTACGGCATGATTTCACCGCTATTGACATGGCGGTCGCGTGGCCTTGTTTTTGCTTTAGTAATTAACGGAGTGCTGCATTATCAACGGTTTGATCGAAGCGTGAGAGATATGCAATGTACCTTAAATCATTGGTGGAAATAGCGGAGTTCGAACACGACGGTCGTCAAGCAAGGGTGCTGCGTGATCGCGATGACGGATATCTTGTGTGTAAAACCGATCCGAATAATTTCAGCGGCATCCGCATATCCCAATATCCCACCAGGGAAAAAGCCGTTACCGCCGCAAAACGGTTCATAAAACATCCGGTCGTATGGACAACGGGCCGTCCCGAACCCGCCCCCTCCCTGCGGTTCAAGGCTTCAGCATGAGAGAAGGTAGCGGCGGAGTAGTACCCGCGATTTACCCGGGATATCGGAGAATTGGGGAAGAGAAAAGGTGAGCGCGGTACAATCGGTTGGACTGGACATGGACGGCTTCTCCAGAAAGAGGAGAGCCATGATCGATTCCCGGGTAAAAACCTCCGCAGAAACCCGGAGTGGCCGTTCCAACCCGGCGAGATGCAATTTCAGGGAATGGTTAACCATGCCCTATACTGAGCGGTACTTCGACTATGGTAGTTACCGGCTTTAAGGAGACCTGAATGGACCTGGTCGAACAAGCAATCCGGAACAATTTTGATATCGTCTATTTCGTTTATGGATTGGCCTTTATCATTATGGGTCTTGCCGTTCTTTTCCAGACTAATAAGGCGAGTGAATTAAGAATTGCAAAAATCTTCTGGCTTTTATCCGCCTTCGGCATTATTCATGGAACCCTTGAATGGCTATCCATGTGGTCATTCATCAAGGGAACCGATTTAAAACCGCTTGAATTATTCACGGAAGTTTTATCGTTCGCCTTTTTGTTTGAATTCGGCAGGCGTCTCCTTCTCATGGCATCGAGAACGAATGCTGCAAAGAAATTCCACGCAATTGCCTTTTTAGGCGGAAATTTAATCTGGGTGCTGATAGCCGCTATTTTTGCCATAAGTTTTGTATCTTCCGATTTCACGAGAACGGGCGATGTTGTGACGAGGTATGTATTGGCGTTTCCAGGGTGCCTGATTACCGGTTTTGCCTTGTTTTTATATTATAAACGTGATGCCGTCATATTATTAAAACTGAATAACTATTTTATTTTTGCCGGAATAGTATTTATCATCTACGGAATTTTAGCCGGCGTGGTGGTTAAGAACGCCGCCTTTTTTCCCTCCAGCGTCATTAATGAGGATTCGTTCCGGTCGTCGCTGCTCGTGCCGGTCCAGCTTTTCCGGACCGTATGCGCCGTTGCGATAACCGTGACAGTCAGCATTATCCTCAAGGTCTTCAACGATGAAAAAATAGTCGATAAACAGATTATTCTGGATACGATACGCAGGGCAAACGATGAATTGCGTCAATTAACCCGTGAGCTCAGGGAAAAGACACTGCAGCTTGAAGCATCGAACGGCAAACTGCTCAAATTGGACAAATTGAAATCAGAATTCCTTGTAATGACATCCCACGAATTAAAAGGTCCGCTGACCGCGATAAAAGGATTTGCCGGCACGCTGATGAATTTAGAATTACCCGAAGAAAATAAAAGGCATTATCTCGAAATAATCGATGCCGAGGCGACGCGGCTTTCCCGGCTGCTCGATGAATATCTGGATATTTCAATGATCGAGGCAGGCATAACGCCCATGCCGAAAGTTCCGGCAAATTTATATATAATAATTAATGAAACGATTGAATCATTCAAAATGTCACACGATATGCGCATCGAAGTGAATTTTCCCGAAAAGCTGCCGTCCATCATGGCCAACAAGGATAAGATCAGGCAGGTGGTGATAAACCTTCTTGAAAACGCCGTGAAATATTCGCCGAAGAACGGGAACATAATCATAAGCGGGAAAGAAACCACCGACGGCCAGGTTATTTGCATTAAGGATGAAGGGCTCGGCATAAAAAATGATGATTTGAATAAACTGTATGAAAAGTTTTATCGTTCCGAGGAAGTGAGTTCACTGGGGATCAAAGGCTTCGGTCTTGGTTTAGCTATTGCAAAAGGCATCATCGAGGCGCATAACGGTAAAATCTGGGTCGAATCGGAAGTGGGCAAGGGCAGTTCGTTCTATTTTTCCATTTCTAAAATATAGCGGTATTCTTTTATCTCCTTCCTTCCTCATCTTTTTTAGTCTCTATAGTCAACTCCACCTGCTCTCCTTCCTCGGGGTGATCCTTTATCGGGAGCTCAACCTGATCGCCGTCGAGGCCGGTGAACTTCGCTGATTTGATCTCGCGCGCGGCAAGCCGGACGCCGCCCGACTTCGCGCCCTTGACCAGATAGTCGTCGATGGAGAATTTTTCTTCGAGGACCCTGATGCGAGGGCCGGGCTTGTATTCCACGAACAGCTCGGCATGCCGGTCGGTTGTCAGTTTCAGCGGCGTACACTTGTCCGGTACGATGGAATAGCCCTTGTTGAGGATGAACTGCTCGATCCGGCAGCGCTTGATATATGGGTATCCGGTTTCGTCGTCGCGGAACACCACGGTGAATACCGTGTTCGCGAGCGTCTCCTTGTCTGCGAAACCGCAATGGAGCATGCCCTTGTCCACGAAGGTCTTGTCGACCACATTCGACACCGAGTAGGCGCCTCCCTTGCGTATTACGAGGACCCTGTCGTACGGCGACACATCGAACAACGAGCTGCCGGCCACCTCGTAGCCGAGGTAGCCGGTGTCGCGGTCGTAGCGAAGCTTGAGGTTGCGCTGCGCCGCCTCACGCACATCAACCCTGGTCAGCGAAACTTGCTCGGTTCGACGGGGAAATCCGTCGCGGTATTTATCGATGAGACGCCTCAGGAACGCTACGGCGTACTCGACGATGGCGCCGAGATGTTTTTTAATTTCGGCAAGCCGGTCGCGGATCTCCTGCATCTCCCGCTTCGCCCGGTTGATATCGTAGAGGCTTATGCGACGAATCGGAATCTTGAGCAGGGTCTCGACATCCCCGGTCGTGACCTCCCGTTTGATCTCATCTTTGAACGGTTCGAGCCCCTTCATCACCGCATCGATCACCCCCTGCGACGAGGTCTTGTCCTCGATCTTCTTGTAGATCCTGTTTTCAATGAATATCTGCTCGATTGTCCGGGCGTGGAGCGTGTCACGGAGCTGTGTCTCTTCGAGCTTGAGTTCCGCCCGCAGGATTTCAACCAGCTTCCCGGCGCTGTGCTGTATGACCTCGGAGACGGTCACGGTCGCCGGCTTATTGTCCTTTATCACGAGGAGATTGACGGATATCGACTGCTCGCATTCGGTAAAAGCATAGAGCGCATCGACCGTTTCGCTGGTATGGATGCCGCGTGCGAGACGGACCTCGATCTCCACCTGCTCCGCCGTATAATCGGCAATCCCCGCTATCTTGAGCTTCCCCTTTCGCGCGGCGTCCTCGATCGAGGCGATGAGCGATTCCGTGGTGGAGCCGAACGGCAGGTCCCTGATCACGATCCGCTTTTCATCGCTCGTATCGAGCCGGGCGCGGACCAGAACCTTGCCGTTGCCGTCGTTGTACTCGGACATATCGGCCAGACCGCCGGTCGGGAAGTCCGGAAAGACAAGGAGCTGGTCGCCCTCGAGGCAGGCGATCTCCGCTTCGAGCAGTTCGATCAGGTTATGCGGCATGATCTTCGTCGCCATGCCCACCGCGATCCCTTCGGCGCCGAGGGCAAGGAGCACTGGGATCTTCGCCGGCAGCACGACCGGCTCCCGGTTGCGGCCGTCATAGGACGGCTCGAATTCGGTGATCGGGGGATTGAACAGGGTCTCCTTTGCAAGCGCCGAAAGGCGACATTCGATATATCGTACGGCCGAAGCCGGATCGCCGGTAAAGATGTTCCCGAAGTTTCCCTGCTTGTCAATAAAGAGATCCTTGGCGGCCAGCGTCACGAGCGCATCGCCGATCGAGGCGTCGCCGTGCGGGTGGTACCGCATGCACTGGCCCACGACGTTGGCGACCTTGTGGAACTTGCCGTCATCCATCTCATACAGCGTATGCAGGATGCGCCGCTGCACGGGTTTGAGTCCGTCGGAAAGATGGGGGATGGCGCGATCCTTGATGACGTAGGAGGCGTATTCGAGATAATTGGTATCGTAGAGATTTTTGATTGAGGCCATCAGATCAGGTTCTCCATGATATATTCCCGCCGGTCGGGCGTATTTTTACCCATGTAAAATTCGAGGGTTCCGGGGATCAATTTAACGGGCTTCACGTTGACCTCGACCAGCCGCATGTCCTCGCCGATGAAACGGCCGAACTCCGACGGCGATATCTCGCCGAGACCTTTGAAGCGCGTCACCTCCGGATCGCCGATCGCCTTCACCGCCGCGTCGCGCTCGCGTTCACTGTAACAGTAGCGGGTCTCCTTCCTGTTCCGGACGCGGAAGAGCGGCGTTTCCAGGATGTAAATATGCCCGGCCACCGCCAGTTCCTCGAAGTAGGTGAGAAAGAAGGTCAGGAGCAGATTACGGATATGGAAACCGTCCACGTCGGCATCGGTGGCGAGCACCACGCGGCCGTACCGAAGGTTCTCGACATCCTCCTCGATGCCCAGCGCCATCATGAGGTTGTACAGCTCTTCGTTCTGGTAAATGGCGGCGCGGGTGCGGCCGAACACGTTCAGCGGCTTGCCCTTGAGCGTGAAGATCGCCTGGGTGAGCACGTCGCGCGCCGAAATGATGGAGCCCCCCGCCGATTGCCCCTCGGTGATGAAGATGGTCGAGTCGCCCCCCTTGGTGCCGTCCTGAAGATGGTGCTTGCAGTCTTTAAGGTTCGGAATCTTGATCTCGATTCTTCTCGCCGCCTCCTTGGCTTCCTTCTTGACGGCATTGAGCTCGGTGCGCAGCTTCTCGTTCTGGGTGATCTTCGATTCGAGCAGTTTCGCCGCCTCGCCGTTCTTGTGGAGGAAATCGACGACCCCGGACTTGACCTCCGAAATGATCCATCCCCGGATCTCCGCGTTACCGAGCTTGTTCTTGGTCTGCGACTCGAACACCGGATTCTTGAGCTTGATCGCGATGGCGCCCGCGATCCCTTCGCGCACATCAATGCCGTTGTAGTTCTGCTTGAAAAACTCGTTGACCCCCTTCAAAAAACCTTCGCGAAAGGCGCTGAGGTGGCTCCCGCCGTCGCTCGTGTACTGGCCATTAACGAATGCGAAGTAGGTCTCGCCGTAGGAACCGGTATGGGTGAAGGCGCATTCGATCTGCTTCTGCCGGAAATACGCCGCTCCATAGACCGTCTGTTCCCCCACCTCGGCCTGCAGCAGGTCGAGCAACCCGTTTTTGGATTCGATCTTCTCCTTGTCGTAAAAGAGCTTGAGACCGGTATTGAGGTAGGCGTAATTCCAGAGCCGCTTTTCGACATACTCATGGTTGAACCGGAAATCGCCGAAAATCTCCGGGTCCGGCTCAAATTCCACGTAGGTACCGTCCGGTTCGCGCGACAAACCCTTTTTCTTCGACTTCAGGGTGCCGCGCTCGAATATCGCCTCGAAATAGTCGCCGTCGCGATAGGAGACCACCCTAAACCGGCTCGACAGGGCGTTCACCGCCTTGGTGCCGACCCCATTGAGCCCCACGCTGAATTGGAACACATCGTCATTGTATTTGGCACCGGTATTGATCGTGGAAACGCAGTCGATGACCTTCCCAAGCGGAATGCCCCGGCCATAGTCGCGCACCGAGGCGATGCCGTTCTCGATCGCCACGTCGATCTTCCTGCCGAATCCCATGATGAACTCATCGACCGCGTTATCGATCACCTCTTTCAGAAGGATATAGATGCCGTCGTCGGGGTTCGATCCGTCCCCCATCCTCCCGATGTACATTCCGGTGCGCAGCCGGATGTGTTCAAGCGAGGAGAGGGTTTTAATTTTACTTTCATCATAGATCGGAATGTTGATTCGCGTGGTCATTACCGTTCTGCCGCCGTGAAAGCCCGTGGTGGGTTTCTTAGTGTTGCCGGGACTGAAGTTCCGTAGAAAGTATTAAAAATACAACGGGATGGCCGTCTGAAAAAAGCCGAAACATTACGCTGCGGCAATCGGACCTGGATAATTCACCGACGCCTCTCTCAACCCTACAAAGAAATGTTGGAACCCGTTGTGAGAGTGTATTTTTGACCTGAAATAATCGCCTTCCATACCTTTTTTAGAAAGCACCTTCATGCCCCGGTTGAGCGACCTTTTATCGGACAAACTCAAGGCACGACTCATCGCTGAAACGGGAAAAAAAGCTTTGCCCCCGAACAAGCCCCCCGACCGCAGGCAGGGCGATCGCCCCCCCGTGCCGGTTGTCACGGTCCCGGATTTCGTTGCCATCGACGTGGAGACGACCGGTCTGGACTTTTCGAGCGACCGTATCATCGAGATCGGCGCCGTAAAATTCACGAATGGAATGGTTTCCGGCGAGTTTTCATCCCTTATAAATCCCGGTATGCCGATCCCGGCGGCGATCACCGATCTCACCGGCATCACCGACGCCGACACCGCGACCGCCCTCCCCTTCGAGACCGTTGCACCCAACCTTCTGGCCTTCATCGGCGATCTTCCGGTATGCGGGCATCAGGTGTTTTTTGATCTTACGTTTATCAACAAAGCGTTGGATCGCACCGGCCTGCATACGATCGGCGAAAAGTCGCTCGACACCGCGCTGCTCTCCAAAATTTTGTTGCAATCCGGCATACGGTTCTCGCTGAAATCCGTCAGCAACAGCCTCGACGTGACCCTTGACAACGCCCATCGCGCGCTGTTCGACGCAAAGGCATCGGGAGAGATCGCCGTCCTGCTTATTCCCAAGCTGGGGAGGCTTCCACAGCGGGTGCGGCAGACCATGGCCGCCGCAGCCCCGGCCTCGTTCCTGAAAATGCTCATTTTCAAATCGCTGGGCGACTCGCGGCCGCGGGTGATCGTGCGCCAGCGCGGCGAAACGACCACCACCGCGAAACTGCAATCGCCGGAAATCTTTCGCGAAATTGATATCGAGGCGACAAGAAAAATCTTCTCCCGGGGAGGAGGCCTCGAAAAGGTACTGCCGGCCTTTACCCTTCGCGAGTCGCAGCGAACCATGGCCGTAGAGGTCGCCGGCGCGTTCAACACCCAGTCGATTCTCGTAGCGGAGGCGGGTACCGGCACCGGCAAATCGCTCGCCTACCTCGTCCCTGCCGCTCTCTGGGCCATGAAGAACCGGTGCCGCGTTCTCATCGCCACCAGAACGCGCAACTTGCAGGATCAGCTTCTTTCAAAAGATCTTCCGCTGGTAAACCGCCTTACCGAAGGGAAGCTTCGCTGTTCCTCCCTCAAGGGACGCGGCAACTACCTCTGCCTGAACCGATTCGAACGGCTGCTCCGGGGCGAGATGGGCAATCTTTCCATACGCGAGCGGTTCGCCGTGCTCCCCCTCATCCCCTGGGTCGAATCGACCGAGAGCGGCGACATCGAAGAACAGAACCAGTTCAACCCGAAATGGTTTCAGAAGGTGTGGAACCTCATTTCTGCCGAAGGCCGCGGCTGCGAGGGCCGTCGCTGCCAGTTCTTCAAGACCTGTTTTCTCCAGCAGGCAAGGCAGAAAGCCGCCGGATCGCATATCGTCGTCATCAATCATGCGCTGTTCTTCGCCGAAATGGGCGCGGCGAACTCCTTTCTGGGCCCGATCGATGCCATCATCTACGATGAGGCGCACCACCTCGAGGACGGCGGCCACCGGTACCTGCGCGTGGAGCTCGATACCAACCGCATCTCGCTTTTCCTCGAGGAACTCAATAATCTTGTTCAGTCAATGTCAGAGGTAAAGGGAAGCCTGGGAATTTCCACCTGCGGCAAAGACCTGAAGTCGCAGCTGAAGCGCGTCAGGAAATACTCCCAGTCCCTGCTCGAATCGATTCAGGCGTGGGCGCGGACACGGACTCCGGATGTCCCAGGCCGGGCCGACTACCAGATCACGGTAAAGAGCGGCGATTTCGCCTCGAATGTCGAGGCATCGGCATTTCAGACTTCGCTCGAAATGCTGCGCGACCTGCTTCACCAGTTGAAACAGGAGCTCACGGCCGACGGCGGAAAAGATCTCGACCTCATCAAGGAGGCGGCGGCAGGGTGCCAGGAAAGAACCTCCCAGCTTCTCGCAGATCTCGGCTATCTCATCTCGGCCCAGACCGAGGATCACGCCTTCTGGGCCGAGGGCAATTTTGACAAAGGGTGGACCAAGCTGTGCGGCGTCCCGCTCGACATCGCGGCGATCCTCTCATCGGTATGGAAAGAATGCCGCGGCGCAATCGTTTTCACCTCTGCCACGCTTTCGGTTGCGCGATCGGTCGATTATTTCTTCAACTCTGTGGGCCTCGATGCCTTCCGGGAGCGCACCACGGTCTCTTTTTATGCAAGCCCGTTCGGCGGCCATCAGACGATCATGGGAGCGATCCGAAGCTCGCCGGATCCGGACTCGCGCGAGTTTCCGGGCTATATTGCCGCTCTTGTCGGCGACCTGCACTCCTCGCTCAGGAAAAATATCCTGGTGCTCTTTACCGCCAATTCTCTGCTCTCCGAAACGTATACCTGTCTGCGCGCCCGGCCATCTATTACAAAAGAAAATATTCTGGCCCAGAACATAAGCGGCGGCAGACACGCGCTCCTTGAACAGTTCAGGGGAGACCGGCAGATGATACTTTTGGGAACCGACAGCTTCTGGGAGGGCATCGATGCGCCGGGTGATGCGTGCGAAATCGTCATCATCACCCGTCTTCCGTTCCCAGTCCCCACCCATCCGCTTACCCTGGCCCTCTCCGAAAAAATGACCCGTCTCCATGGAGAATCCTTCATGTCATACGCGGTTCCTGAAGCGGTCATCCGTTTCCGGCAAGGGTGCGGGCGGCTCATCCGTTCCGTAGCCGACCGGGGCGCGCTCCTCGTTCTTGACAACCGTATCGTCACCAGGGGGTATGGGAAGCATTTCATCCGGTCGCTTGACGGAGAGGTACGGACCTTCAATGACAAGACCGCCGCAATCGAGGGCATCAAGGGCTTTTTCACCGACGGCCCTGACGGCGCGGCGGCATCAAGCGCGACCTATGTGCCGTATGAGGAGGTTTGATCCATGATCCGATGGATTCTTGCCGGTATTCTGGTTTTGCTTTTTGCTAGTGGGTGCGGCATCTACACCTTCTCGGGCTCCTCGCTTCCCGGCCATCTTAAAACCGTGGAAATCCCGCTCTTTGCCAACCAGTCTCTCGAATCCGACGTGGCTGATGCGATCACGAGCGCCCTCTCCACGCAAATCGTATCCGGTAACCTCCTCAAGGTCGTTCAGCACGACGGCAACGCCACGATTACCGGAACCGTCACCTCCTACGCCAATGTGCCCTACACCTTCAGCGCCGCCGACACGCGCCAGGTCAGCGTGCAGCAGTACGTGGTTCGGATCACCGCCGCGGTAGAATTTACCGACAATACAAAGGGAACGGCGATTTATAAGGGCACCGTTACCGGTGAGGGAGTTTACAGCCTGCAGAGCGAAAACGAACAGACGGGCAAGACAAGGGCTATAGCGCAGCTTGTCCAGCTGATCCTTCAAAACTCGGTCCAGGGCTGGTAGGCGGAAAGCGGCTTATTTGATAAACAGGGAAAGCGTCCGTTCGCCGTTCCTGCCCTTGACACTAACACAATAAACCCCCGGGGAAACCTGTATGCCGCCATTATTCCTGCGATCCCAAGTCACGCTCTCCGCGCGCGGTGCAACGGCAACTTCGCGGACCGTTCTTCCCTTTATGTCGCTTATCCTTACTCTACTGACGCCGGTCAGGTTGAAGTACAGCTTCTCCCCCATACAGGAAAAGGAGAATCGGGGAGCGATGCCGGCCGCGGCAACGGAGGCGACTTTGGTGGTCGGGGGCGGCGTTCCCGGAGGCCCGACCCTGAAATGGTAGGTGCCTGCGGCGACGGTCCAGACGATATAGTTTGTATCGGTCGTCGAGTCGTAGGTGACGCCCGGCGCTGCTCCGACAACCGCAGCGTTATTCCATATGACCGTACTGCCGTCATAGGCGATGGCACCGTCGGGATGGTAACCGACACTCGGCAGGAAAACAAGCCCGGTGCCGTTCGGGGGAATGGTAATGGTCTGGTCAAAGATTTTATTTGCATAGGTCCAGCTTGATGAAGCGGCACCGCTCATGGTCTGGACGCTGCCCGAGGCGCTCCCGATGATACCCGCCACCTGCGGATTGAAGAGGATCTCCGCATACCCGGGTTTATTCGGCGCAATGCCCGCGACCGCCCGGTAGAACCACTCCTCGATATGTCCCCACATCATGTGAAATTGTGAATCAGAGGTATCTCCGGCCATGCTTTCGGTAAGCGTTGTCCTCCCGGAATTGGCAAGATAGCCGTAGCTCGGCGCGGTCGTCTGGGAGGCAATGGTGGCGGCCACGTCCGAACGATAGTTGTCGTAAAGCGCCTTATAAACAAACCGGTTGCCGATTTCGCCGACCTGCGCGCGGTAGCCGTCAGATTTTATCCGCGCAATAAGATTGGCCAGTACCGCCGCCTTATTGGCGGCGGGAACCAGTCCGAGCGCAAGCGGCATTGCCAGCGCGCATTGATCGCCGGTCGCATAGCTGTTGGTGGACGTCTTGAAGAGAGCGTTGTTGTAGGCGGTTTTGATATTCGCCGCAAGCGTTGCCCAGGTAGCAGAGTCGGCGGTCATTTTAAGAACCGCGGCGGCCTGCGTCATCACCGTCAGGTCATAGTAATAAATGGAGGAGGGACACAATTTTATCAGTGACGCCGAGTCCAGATCGATGCCGTACCAGTCGCAGAGACCGTAGTTAAGGAGGTATCCGGACGATTTACCGGTCAGGTAGTTGACGTAGGCCTTCGCCGCTGCATAGTGCCCGCTGAGAAAGGTGGTGTCCCCGTAAAACTGGAAGGCCAGCCATGGACCGATGACGCAGGCGCTGCCCCATTCGGGAGAATCCCGGAACCCGCCGCTGAATACCGTGAATTCCGGCGCTATATCCGGCACCAACCCGCTGGATAACTGCGCATCTCCCATATCGTCGAATATCTTATGGTAAAAACCGGACACGCCGAAATTGTACATGATCGAAGGGCCGACGAGATGCGACTCTTCAAGCCATCCCAGCTTTTCGCGGTGCGGACAATCGGTCGCTATTGACTGCATATTTCCCTCAATGGCTTTGTCGATGATATAGTGCTCCTTGTTCCAGAGGGTGTCGGAGCAGGTAAAACTGCCGGTAGCGGTAACGCAGTTCTGTTCATTGCCCTGAACGGAAAGTATCACCGGCAGCGTCGCCTGGCTTGAAATCGCCTCTATTTCCGCAAACTGCATGCGGTAGGAGTTGTTGTCATTCGGGTTGGACCTCAGGCTGGTGCCCTGGACCTTGACATACTTTGCACTCTGCGCGGTAAAAGAAAAAGGCTGCACCGCGCCGCTTGTGGGCATTGGATACCCCGTTTCCGTTGACACGGTAGTCCAGTTTGCGCTGTCGGGCGACACCTGTATGGTAAAATTGACGGGAAATCCGTACCCGACGTTGCCGTTGTCGTCCCGTGGATATAATTCCACCTCCTGAAGCTGGTAGCTTGAGCCCAGGTTGATGATTATCCATTCCGTATGATTTGTCGTGAGGCTGTTGTTGCTGCTCCATCCCATCGAGCTGCCGGTGCTGGTGGTTATGCCGTCAACGACGTTGGCAGCAGACCACCCTCCCCCGTGTACGAGCTCGACGCCGAAACGGTCTTATTCAATGCCACATCTGCATTGGCAACGGTATCGGCGGTCAGCGAAGCCCCCTGAACCTTAACAAATTGGAAGCCGTAGTAGAAAAACCGGGGGGACCACGTTTCCGTGCCGTTGCCTTTCAAGGTATACTGGCAGTACGTATTGGCATTCGGTCCCCAGGTATATGAATTGAAAAGTTCGCGGAAACTGAGCTTGATGGTCTGGCCGGCACTTCCCTGCACCGTTATCACGGGGACTCCGGCGATATTCTGCGTCAGATTATACTCGTAGGCCCCTCCGGAGAGCGCTGTCGGTGTTCCGGCCGTCCAGACGTGCCGGACCTGTATCGGCTGGCCTTCCTGGGCCATCAATGTACCGCCCGGTCCTGAACAGACCGTGGCCGGCACCCAGGCCGCATAGGCGCTCGAATCCGTATAGCCCGGCATGTCCCATCCATGCTGATCCAGCCGGGCATCGTAGTCCTCGCCGCCATAGACGCTGCTGAAGGTGATGGGCGATTTCGTTACTCGCCAGGAGGTGTCGCTCACGATGGTGGTATCTATACCGTCGGAGTAATTAAGAACCAGCATCAAAGTCATTTTTTTAACGGCGACACTGCCGGTGAACTTGGCGTAACGCGAGCCCACGGCGGCGGCATCGACATCGTACATGCCATTCCCGAGCATGACGCCCATGGTATTCTGCCCCTGCACCAGAAGCGAGGTCACATTGTAGGTAACGTAGAAGCATCTCTTGCTGTAGGTACTCCACAGCGGCTCCTGCACGTTGTTTCCTACTTTCTGGCCGTTGATGTGGAATTCGTGGAGCCCGAGCCCGCACACGTAGGCGGTGGCGGTTGCAAGCGGTTTGGCAATGGTAAAGTCGTGTCTGAAAAGAGGAAACGTCTCACTGTTGTTGTAGCTTATCCATGGCGCTGTCCAGGTTATGGATTGAGCGTTCCCGATAGATGCCGCTGCGATAAGGATATAAACGCAAAATACCGAAGCCTGCGGGATGTGAACGTGTCTGTTCATGATCAACTCCTCCACCATATTATCATTAAACATCATCTTTTATACCCGATGAATTCACCGCCGCTGATACCGGAGGGAGGAATATTATTGCATCAACACCGGTACATCGTACGATTGACGCACCCCTACGACATGCACACAATAGACTCCTCCGCTCAATTTTATCGGCAAGGCACAACCGGTCGAGAACTCCCGCGCATTCGTTGCGAACAGCGTCCGCCCCAGCAGATCATGAACCTCCAAACGCAGGATAGCTTGATCCGGAACATTAAAATACAGTACGTTGTTTTTAAGGATAATCCAACGGCAGGCTGCTCTAATAGTTCCGTTCTCCCAGTTTTTTTTTGATTCAACAGCAGTCGTGGTCAGTGTCGGTCCGGAATAGGTGTAATGGAACCAGTCAACATCAACATAGCCTGTATTCGAAGTGTTGTTGAAGGTATAGACCCCTAGACGATCCCCCCTGTATCCTGCTCCGGCCATGGTGTAACTGCCGCCGAGCGTTGTAAACGTTATCGAATCGAGACTATACTGGAATGCCGTATTTGTCGTGTCTTTCATTTCGGACCTGAACCATATCGTGGTATCGGCAGTCGGTATCGCGGGTCCCAGTACTGCCGTCGAACCGTTTTTATAACGGAAGTTTCGCACGCCGGTGCTGCTCTGCAGGACGCCTATGGTAGAATAGGTAGATCCCCCGTTCATGTGGCACATCCCTGCTTCCTGGCCATCGGCCATATGCGCGATATCAATCTTTACCATTGCAACACCGGAATCGCCGCGCATGAATCGCTGCGTCAGCGTATTGCCGGCTTTGAATAAATTATCGGTTGCAAGCGGGGTGAATGCGTTGAGGCGCAGGAAACCGGGCCTCGCGGTCAACGACCAATAGCCCGTTCTTGGCTGGTAATTCCACTCCCATTGAGGCCCGAGCACGGTGTCGTTGAACTCGTCCGAGGATTGGGGAAGCATGATGGGGTAGCCGCTTATGGGCTTCGTGTCGCTCCAGACCATTGTGCCGATGGTATCCGTGGTATTGACGGTTCCTATAATAGGCCAGTTATTAATCCACGTAACCGGCAGGAGACAGCACGGTCTGCCGTCAGCGCCGAGGATCCCCTGATGGGTGACAAACCACCATGACGATCCCGATGGTGTGGGTACAATGCCGCCCTGGTTGGGTTGCCGGTCGGTACCTGTGCTGTTGTTGGTGAAAAGCTGCTTCTTTTGATACGTTCCCGCGTGACCGGGCGATCCGCCGGTTCCCCAGATAGTGGCGGAACGCAGCATGAACACGTTTCTTCCGGTGCCACCGGAATTTTCACTATGATAGAAATAGTAATATCCGTTATACTTCCATAGTTTGTTCGCTTCCGCACCGGGTCCGCTGTAAATGACGGTATTGCTGGTGGCGACCAGGTGTTTGCTGTCCGCGGTCATTTGAAACAGATGAATGGTATAGGGAGCGGTGGTATTCGATCCGACAAAATAACCCATGGTATCGCCTGTGGCGCTGTCATATTCCCAATACGGGCAGCAATCGTCCCACCCGGCGCCGGGAAAACCGGTGCCGGTATCGGTGGTGACACTGGTCAGCGTATCCCACGGGCCGGCGGGATTGACCGCCGTACTCATGAAATACCCTTGACCGTCCGTACTGAAGTAAACCCAGAATTTATTGTTGTGATACCTGATGGAACCGGCCCAGACCCCTTTCCCATAACTGTTCATCCCGGTATAGTTATAGGCCGAACTGATTTTGGAAATATCGCTGACGACATGACTGATGATCCGCCAGTTCACCAGATCCCTCGACGACAGCACGACCATTCCGGGAGACAGTTGCATGGTCGAACTGATCATGTAGTAGGTACTGTCGACCAGTATAACATCTTCATCGCTATAATCGCCGGGAATGATGCGGTTATAATAGGTGCCGTTCCCCTGATCGCCCCAGATGCCGGTATCGTTGATATTCGCCCGAACCGTTGAACCGGCCGCCAGCAAGAGCATTCCGGACAACATGCAGCGCAGCGAACCGATTAAAAATCTTCGCCGCTTTACCATAAATCACCAGTTCTTTAAAGGTAAACATTCAGCCGAACGTTCCACCACCAATCGCCTTTCCTTTCAAGAATATCATCGGTAGCGGGTATCGTTGCATCATACTGGACCGGCCGCATGTGGTCGTGCGCGGCAAGTGCAATGAGGGCGAATTTGCGTAAAAATGTTTTTTTTACATAGAGCGACCAGAACCACGGCCAGGTTTTTTGTCCGGGCGATACCGCTGATAGATCGGGAGTAAAATTAGGAATTGGATAGGGCGGGGTTCTTCCTTGCATCAGATTTATCAGACTATTGGGATATCTATTTGACTCATGCTCCATTTCAAACGAAAGCACATCCAGCGCCTTGAACGTCGGCACGTTGAATCCCATCATGGCCACGGTCCGGTCAAGCCGATTTTCGTAAAGGTGCAGCGCCGCAGCCGCAGTATCGTAATTTTTGTAATTTTCCCACCCCGTGACGCACACCTCGCCATACAAACGGCCATCGCTTTTGCCCATCAGGCGGGACAGATCGGCGGGAAGGAGCGGCTTCGGGTCAAAGGCGAACCTTCCCATCGGCTTGATGGCTTTAAAGGTATAATTGGAAGTATCGCCGTTTTTATCGATGTAATAATACCCGCTGTTCTTCGGGGTGGTTATATTGCTGTCCGCCGGAATAATGTTGGTGAAACTGATGGCCGCACCGATCTCAAAAACTTTTTCCAGGTTGAAGCTCCCGAGAAAGGTGAGGGAATAGTCCTCCAGCGGCATATACTGCGTCGCACTGGTGAGGAGAACGTCCCCATGCAGGCAGTCCCACGCAGTGCCGCTGGCCCGCACGCCGAGCAGCCGTGCGTAGGGGCGGTTGAAGTTGTTGAGCACGTAGGTCGGATAGGTGCCGCTCCTGAACAGGTATTCGCCCAGGTTCTTGACATCGGGGTCGGTCCGGAACGGGAAATAGCCGAACCCGAATTGTAATTTGAGCGGCAGGGGAAGATCGTCGAGCGTGTACATGCCCTCGGCCCGATCCGGATATACCGAGATCCCGGCCGATTGTACATTTGTGCTGTAATACTCGTCATAGGGGTACGAAAAACCCAGTTGGCATTCCATCCCGATGACCGCGCGGATGTGGGGAGCGATATTGTAATCATAAACATATTGGAACAGCAACCGCTCCAAAGGAGCATGGTTAATCAAAGGATCTTCTGAATTACCCTCTGCATTCCACTCTTTGACCCCATGCACTATTTCTCCCGCTTCAAGACCTATAAAACCGGATTGCGTTACCTTTGTCGGTTGAACCCCCGTGCTGTCGTCGGCAAAGGAGGCCCCGATGGTAAGCAGGAGTACTATCGTCGGACCAGCGATACATGCCTTCATCATATCTTTCCTTTCCTTAGTTAACTTACCTGTAAACAATAGGAATCCGGATTATAGAGAGGGGACGACCGGCGGTCGCCCCCCAATAGCGGTTTCAACGTCCAACGATCCTTTTACTGCAAAGTCAACGTCCCGCTGAGCGGCAGGGTCGCCGAAGACGGTCCCACCTTGATGGCGTAATTGCCCGGATGCGTCACGAATTGGCCGTAGGGCGCCCAGGAGGTAACCGAGGCGGCGGTCGTGTCGAAATAGGCGAATTCTCTCTCATGCAAGGCAAAGGAGACGGTCGTCGAGGCGCCCGCCGCCAGACAGACCCGTGCAAACCCGCGCAACTCTTTGACCGGCCGCGGGAGCGGGGGAGCGAGATCGCTGACATAAAGCTGCGGGACTTCGGCCCCGCTGTCAGCTCCCGTATTTTGAATTGTCGCCGTAACGACAATGTCCTGGCCCACAAAGGCCGGATTGGGGGTTATGGTCAGGTTGCTGTATTTGAAGGTCGTGTAGCTGAGGCCGTACCCGAAGGGATAGAGCGGCGTCAGATTGCAACGGTCATAATACCGATACCCTCTGCCGGTGTCGGCGCGTTCATAGGGAACAACATTATTCGCTGAAGAAAACGGCGGCAATTGGCTCAGGGAAGCGGGCCAGGAGGCCGACAACTTTCCCGAGGGATTCACATCGCCGAAGAGGATCTGGGCAAGCGCGGTGCCCTGTTTCTCGCCGGGATACCATGCGACCACCACCGCGGAAACACTATCCCACACATCCCCCACCGCGGCGCTCCCGCCGGTCATTACCACGACGCACTTCTTACCCGCCGCGAGAATGGCATTTACCAGCGCGATCTGGCCCGACGGCGGTTCGAGCGTAGCCGTTGTCCGGTCGCTTCCCTCACCTTCCCCGGACACACCGAGGCAGGCGATTACCACGTTGGCGTTCCGCCAATGCGATGAATCGAGCACATGTCCCGGTGGCAATTCCGCGGTTACTCCCTGAAGAAACGATATGGTATCGAACGCACACTCCTCGCCGCTGCTGTGGTCGGCGCTGGTGCGTCCCACCGTGTAATAAGGACCGACGAGGGCGACCGTATCTGATTTGCTGAGAGGCAAGGTGGGAGTTGTTTCGGTGCCGAATTTAGCATTCTTCACGAGCGTAATCGACTCCTGGGCGACCTTCAGGCACAGCGCCTGATGCGCGGCGTCGTTAAGCAGTGACGCGTATTGGGTCACCGCACTTAGGCCGACCTTCCCGATGAGACCCGCCCACACTTTCAACTGCAGTATCCTCCTTGCCATGTCGTTGAGACGGGCCATGGAGACAGTGTTCGCGGTTACGGCGCTTATCAAGGTTGAGCCGAAATAACTCGAACTCTCTAATTCCACGTCCTCTCCGGCATTGGCCGCCAGGGGAGTTGAATGCAGCGACCCCATATCACAGACAACAAAGCCCCGGAATCCAAAATCTTTCTTGAGGATATCCGTTAAGGTGTGCGGATTCTGGGAACAATAGGTGCCATTTACTTCATTCATGGCGCTCATGACCGAATAGGCCTTACCCTGCTTGATGGCGTACTCCCAGGGCATGGCATATATCTCCCGCAGGGTCCGCTCGCTGACATTGGCGCTGTAGCTGCCCCGATTATTTTCCATGTCGTTGCAAATGAGATGCTTTGGCATATTAACGCACTTCAGGCTCTGAACGCCTTTGGAATAGGAGGCGGCAATCATCCCGGACAGGTACGGGTCTTCGCCGAAAGTCTCCCAGTCCCTTCCTCCACGAGGGTCGCGCACCGTATTCACCATCGGACCTTCGGCGATATAGATACCCTTTGCATAGAATTCCTCGGCGAGGACGATCCCCTCGCTGTCTATGAGCGCCGTGTCAAAGGTGGAAGCCATGGCGATGGGTGTCGGGAACCCGGTGGACGACCCCCCTACGGTCGCACCGTGGCAGGCGCTCGACGTGCCGTTTGACATATAATAGCCAGGAATGCCGAGGGACGCGATATCGGGCGACATGCGGGCACTCCCGGTCCCGTGGAGCTGGTCGTCCTTATTCTGGGTCGTCATCAGGTAGAGCAGGCTGTCGGTAGTAAACATGATATGGCTCAACGTGTCGTTCATCGTAATGCAGGCCGTATAGGAAGCCGCCGGCGTACCGGTAATCGAGCAGCGGAAATAAATGCGATTCTTGCCGTTGATGCCGTTGACAAAGCCCATCGGCCCCACCATGCCGGAATCCCACGTGGGAACAATGGTGGTTCCGCCGCCCACCGGAACGAAGCTGAGGCCGACGTTGAGGGAATCATTGCCCCCGATATGCAGGTTATAGGTTACCTGGCCGGAGTAATTGGATACCATGCTGGCGCCGGACCCGGTAACGCTCGTCAGTTTCAGGATTTTTACCGGCACCATGACCGTATCCACCACAGTATGGGTGGTATCCACGGTGAGCGGAACCGCCGAAACCAGCGTGCCGACCGAAACCAGCGTTATGAAGAAAAAGATTTTTTTAGTCATGGAGTCCCCCTATCGGCAAAACATCAGTTTCAGGTTTTTTTTGATCGATCCGTAGGAAAGCGTCGCGAAGTAGATTCCATTTGCACTCCTTCGAACGCCGGAAATATCCCAATTGACGTACCCCTGCGGCGAGGATATTTGAAAGGATTTTATTTTCGCCCCCGACAGATTAAAAATGGAGATGATTCCCCCGCCGCCTGCTTTCACCGGCAACGACCACGACAGCGTAATTATTTTCCTGCCGGAAAGATTTACGTTGCCGACAAAGACCGCCTCCTTGTTTTGCAATAAATAGCCGTTGAGGATTCCCGTCGTGGTGGGGAATGAAAACGGCGCGCTGTTTTTCACGACCGTCTCGGCAAAGAGACCGGCGGTGAGCGCTCCAAGCAGCAACACGTAGAGTACCTTCATAAAACTCCTCCCATGGAAATAGTTAAAATTATGAATTATCAACCGCGCTAAAAACCGGAAAATTCTCCCTCCGCCCGCAGCGAAGGGACCGAGCCATCAATAGGTACTTCTTCAAAATATTGCTTCGGAGACCCCATGTCAAATGTTTTTTTATGGCCGCGTCGAGAGATCAGGCGGCGGTAGGTGATTTTCCGCGCAGGGAAGCTCCTCGTGCCGCTGTCCTCGCTTTTTTGAGCCCGAAAACGCCGGATTGTCTCTGCTACTTCTTCTGATATCCTACGCTCTGAGCAAAAACTATTTCCTGCTCTTTCCCGAGCTTCATCGCAACACCGAGGGCTTTTTTATCGACCGACGCCCGGACGACGGTCGCCAGCCCTTCAGATGCGCAATAGAGGTAGATATTTTCGGAGATGAAGGCCGCATCGACCTCGGCCCAGGAGCGGCCTCCCCTGGCGCTCTCGCGCTCGCGGTCAACGACAAAGACGATATTGCAGGAGGCGGTCGCGGCAAAGCCTTGCGTTCCGGTCAATTCACGAAGATCGGCCGGAATGACGAGCCTGAGCATGTTGGCCTTTGCATCATAGCGGTACATGCCTTCGGGCAGCGCGACATAGAGGTCAATCTCCTGTCTGTTCATGGCGGAAGGAGCGGTTCTTCCACCTTTTTCAGGCCGATTGATGCCGAACCCGGCCCAAAGGAGATTGGAAAGATCCTGCATGGACAATGGTTTTGAATCGAACATGCGGCTTGATTTCCGTTCCATTAAAGCCTGCATGAGCGGTTTCCCGATGGAGGTTTGCGGTACAGGGAGCGTTCGGACGCTGTCCGGCGCTGCAAACGATGTCACGCTCAGTGAGAAGACGAGGATGGCTGCGGCAACTGGGTTACGATCACTTCGATGGGTCATGAAGATCACTCCTTTAAACTCTTTCAGGGTTACAGGTCCGCCGGGAAACCGTAAGCTTATTCCCGGCAACCATTGCGCCGTTTGCCCGTGGCCGTGCAGGATTGCATTTCCGGTCTCATGCATTCACGGTTCTTCGCAAAAATAAAAAACGCGCGGCAATAGTGCGGCAATTTTGTCGCGTGCGGCCATACCCGCAGGAGGTATCGCAAAATCGCGCATTTCCGCTTAAATCTCCTGACGAATTTATAGTATATTAGCTTCTCACTTCAGGAATTAACCGGTGCGAAGTCATAGTACGGGTGCATTATGCGGCAAAGTTCACCTCTCGATATACAACCTCCATGGTGGAACCCGAAACTTTACTATTGCATTTTTATCGTCGTCTGCACCGTTGCCGTTATACCGATCTTTCTTCGGCCCGCCCGGTTTTTGTTGGATGATTCGGTATTCTATCTTCAAATTGCCAATAACTTCGCGAAAGGCCTGGGCAGCACCTTTAACGGCGTCACACTGACGAACGGCTATCATCCCCTGTGGATGGTCGTGTGCGCCGCTCTCTCCCTTTTGGTTGGAAACGACAAGGCTCTCCTGCTCTATTGTGTCGCCGCGGCTCAGGCATCCCTCTTCATCGCCATCGTGTTCTTTTTTAGGTCGGTAATTCCCGAACCCAAGCCCTACTGGAAATGGTCGCTGCCCGTGTTAGCCGCCTTTTTCTGGGGCAGCCTGGTCTTCGGTTCCGAAGCATGTATCAATGGTCTGGCGCTCATGGTTTTCTGGCGTTTCTGTCTTGCCAAGGACCGCGGGGCATTTCAGGAAGCATGCCTGGGACTGTCGCTCGGCATGGCGTTCCTGGCGCGGCTGGACAACGTTTTCATTGCAGCGGTCTATTTCATCGCACGACTCTTCGGCGGCATCCGGGCGCGGAACCCGGATTGGCGGGGGTTGCTCACAGCAGGGGCGGGTGCGGCAATCCCGGCGATTTCCTACCTTATTATCAACCAGCTTTATTTCGGACATCCTTTGCCGATCAGCGGGGCGATAAAATCCAGCTTTCCCCATCCGGTGTTTAACCTGCACGCCCTGGGAAAACTCGGCGCGGGCATCACGCTGCTTTCGGCCATTACCCTGTTTTGCATGGGCGGGAAAAAACCGATTCCGTTTTCACTTCCCCTTTTTTCCATCAACGCGGGGTTCATTGGGCAGACGTTCTACGACGTATTCTTTACTTTGCATCATACCGCATGGCATTGGTATTACGTCGCCGGGGCGCTCAATGCCGCGTATCTTCTCCCCTTTGCCGCATTGATCCTGCGAAAGCGCTGCCGCGCCTTCGTATCCGCAACCGGCCTTCGGGCGTTCGGCATTGCATTCTTTACCTCGATTCTCATCGCGGTCGCGGCAAAAAACTGGCTCCAGTACCGGGCCTGGAGCCGGGTCTGGTACGATCATATAAAGAAGTTCGACGTCGCAGAGCCCTGGCCGATTGCGCTGGCGCATACGCTCGATTCCCTGTTGCCTCCGGAAACCCGGATCATGGTTTTCGATCAGCCCGGATTCATCGCCTATTATTCGCATCTTTCGGTGCAGGCCACCGATGGCTTGACAATGAATTACGATTACGGCACCTGCCTCAGGGAGCTAGGAGCGGCTTCTTACATGAAAAAGGAATCGCTCCGGTATTTTCTCGTGCCCAACAGGGACTGGGGGGACCGACGCGTGATTTGTCTTATCATCAATCGAGGGCAAGCGGGCATTGCGATGCATTTCTTCTCGCCGCTCGGCGGGGCGGACGCCGGCATCATCACGTTGCCCGATTCGTGCATGGTCAGGGACCTGAGCGGCGTCCTGGCCGCGACCAATCTTGCTCTATGGAAATTACCGTCCTAGTCGGGGCGTTTATCCGAGGCGAGTCCCCCTCCCGCTCAGGGACGCCCCCTGCTGAGGCGCGGCCATGGCAATTGCCGCCGCAAGAAGGGGAATGGCCGGGAAATAGTAGTGCGCTCCTTCCCAGACGGCGGGGTTCCACGACCGGGCCGATAATTCTCCCACAGCGATGAAGAGGTGGGGAACGAGGACGCAGACGCCCGGCCCAGAAAAACCAGGACCGCAGGGAGGTTGTAACCTTGCGGAAGGCGAGACCGGCGGTGATGATCGCGGCCGCTCCGCCGGCAACGATGAGCGGCGCCCCCATGGCAGCGTAAGCCTTGTGCCCGATGTGCAGGGGTTGAAAGTGGTGCGGGTTTGCTGCATAAAAGAGGTAATCGATGCCGAGCGCTGTCAGGATCCCGGAGAGTCCAAGGACCATTGCCTGCCGGGGAAATGATTTAAACAGCAACAGCGCGGGTACCAGGGGGAAAAACGTATAGAGCATCCTGCTCGTCCCCGCAGCCGCACCCATGCAAAGTCCCAGAAGGAGCGTTGCGATCCATTGTTTTGCCCCGCGCAGAGTGGAGAGGGCATGGGTGAGGGCGATGCACAGGGCGAAAACGCACCCGATGCCCGGCATATCGTACCCGGTGACCGACAGATACCAGAGCATCGGCGATGAGAGCATGAGGACGATGAACAGGGACCCCTGGGCGACTCCCTCCCGTTTGCCCCGGAAAATGATCGCGGCGGACAACGCCAGATACGCGAACGTCATGAGCGGGAAGAGGTTGGTCAGACTAAAGAGACTGTTCAGGATAACCCACCCCGGACCGGGACTTATGGGGGTCGTTGGATTGATGAGCGCGGAATACATCCCTTTGCCGTTGAAAAAATTGGCCGCGGCCAGCCGAAGCGCATCGTCGGCGGTCGATCCCCGCCCGACCGCCTTCAGAGCGCAGGCATGCGGATAGGCGAGAAATGAAGCGATGAGCAGCAGCAGCAGCAATCCGCCGGAAAAAAACGGGCTTCGCAGCATTGCCTGCACCCTCTTACGGTGGCCGAAAACCGTCACCCTGTAGCCGATGAGTGAGAGGATGAAAAAGCACGCCGCGACGATGCCGGAATGCGGCAGGTATTTGTAAATGATTCGCAGGGATGGAATCTGCAACAACAATGTGACGAAAAACGCCGACACATTCAGCCTTGCACGAAGAGACACCGGACTCTCCCTTTCCGGCGCCGTCACGCCGGAAAACCGCGGGCGCGGGGCGAAACGTCGCCGCGGGGAAAAATAATTAATGTTTGTGTTGTTAAGCATCAACGGCGACGGTTATTGTACGGGACGAGGCGCACCGCCTCGGAAGGTTTCTCATACTCCGGGAGAGAGGGCCGTCGTTAAGGAGTTCGACAAGATTATCCCTGAGGAACGGACCCTTTCAAAACTGAAAGTGATCGCTTCCAAGCGAAGCGTTCTCGTAGCGCTTGTGCCATGATATGTTTCAGGCAAGCAACTTTTATTTATGGATAAACTCTCAATACAAATCAGAGGGTCCGGATGGCGGCTGCATAAAATCTGTTCTCACTACGTGAGTACCGAAGTATTTTTCTTTTAATCGAAACCCGGAAGGATTCGAAGGAAGGCTGAAATCAGCTATCGGCGGATGTTCCATGATTTGCTTCAGGGTTTCTGCACGTATCCACAGTACCGGAGGAAATCGAACATGGTACGAAGATCGAACCGCATCTTTATTACGGTGCGGGTAAACTATTTAACCTGATTGACTATATTGAATGGAGACAGGTTCAATGCCACGATTCTCTAAATCTGAATTGTTAAATCTTCAAAAGAAGTTTAAAACTGATGCTGAAATCGGCAAAAAATTTGGAATAACTCGTCAGGCGGTTCACATCATCCGTAAGTTTTATGGTATCCCGCCAATACCTGGAGCGAGAACCGTCTTTCCGCCGCCACGTATCACCAGGGATGAATTGATTAAATTGCAAAAAAAGTTTATAACAGACAAGGCAATTGGTGAAAAGATCGGGATCAGCCGCAATCATGCATTCATCATACGAAAAAAATACGGCATTCCTGCCATTCTTCCGGATATTCCCAAAAGGAACGCTGCTATAGTCGCGCTCTACAAAAAAGGATTGATAGGACGCGCTTTAGCCGATAAATTCGGCCTCCATCTTATTACTATTTACAATATTATCAGTGATGCCGGAGCCGGTAAACGCAAAGCCGCAAGGGTGAATAGAACGGCAATGAAAAAAAGGAAATAATCTCGATTATTCCGCATTTTGTTTAATGCACGACCTTACCCCCCAAAGTACCACACCTGTAATTAGAGTTTTCCAGGGTTTCTGGCAGCATAAACGGCAGGTGGTATCTGCCGATTCCGATGCTGAAGTTTTTTTCGAGCCGTAATCCCGTGCGCCGGTGTCGTAGTTACCTTTGAATCGAAGCGCACCATCTTCTGACAGTACTCGATCGAAGTCCGGTGAATTCCGCAGAAAATTCGGAATCGGAGGGTTTAGCGCTACGGTTTGACCACCATTGGTACCGGGGTGCCCTGTTCCGGGACCATGATGTAGACGCCGGAGGCCACGGGTGAACGGCCGTCCGTCCGGAGGTCACGGCTCGTGCAGCACAGCTTCCTGCCGAAGATGTCGAAATAGGCAACCTTCCCTACTTTCGAGGCTCTGGTGCCGGATATGCCCGCTTGCCGGGCTCCCGGAGGGTCGATGACGGCATCCTGGGTGAACATGCTCAGGTTCCAGCTGGAATACCATTTGATCTGCATGGTATCGCCGGCAGTGATGGTGATCGGCAGAAAAACATACTGCGAGTTTTTATTTCCGCTGCCGTTCCACCGGTCGCCCATGTACATATATACATTGCTATAGCCGGGGATTTTGAAAATGTAGCATGACTGGGAGTTGAAGGTGTTTTTGGCGGTGTCGCTTATACACGGGGTCCCTTTGTTCGTAAATGGTCCGTTAGTGGACAATGCGGTGTAGTAGGCAGCCGGATTGGGAGTCCATCCCGAACACTGGCTGGTCAACAGATAGTAGATGCCGTTCATCTTCATCATTGCGGGACCTTCGCAATGGGCGTGGATATTGGTGTCGTTCGTGGTGATAGTGGTATAATCGGCCGAAAGCTGGACAACCCGTATGGTGACGTTGGTGCTGTCCGCTGCGTAAATGATGTAGACCTTCCCGCTGTCATTCTGGAACATGCCTATATCACGCGACTGGTGCCCGTTAGGCCTGAAGTGGCTGAGCAGCGTAAACTGCCCCGTTGCGCTGTCGGCCGTCGCAACACCAAGATTGGCAAGGGTGTAGCTGCTATTGTCATAATGAAACCACATCACATACTTGCCCGCTACCGGGCTGTAGACGACTTTCGGGCGTTCGCAGACTTGGATGGTTCCCTTGGCAAGTACGAGTCCCTGGTTCACCCAGTTATAGAGGTCTTTCGACGAATAGCATTCCACGCCTGCCGGGGTTGCGTAATGCTCGCCGTACCAGTAGTAGGTTTTTAACTGGGAATCGTACAGGATGTTTCCGGCGTGACAATCGATATGAATGCTATCATTGGCAAGCCAAACGGTTCCGGGGGTGAAGGAGGTATAGTTGGTCTGAAAGGACCACGCCTGCGCCCTGAAACAGCGCCAGCATGCATGCGCATCCGATTATCAGTTTTTTCATGGTATGGCTTCCTCCGCACCCTGGCTTTGCACCTATTTAGAATATGGCTCTTCATTGGACGGGAATAATGGTCCGTATGTATGGAGTATATATAGAAATAGCGCTCGATTGCAAGAGTTCTGGGCAAAGTAATAGTGCCACAGTCCGTTTCTCCGGGGAAGGACTCATCCGCGGCACGGCGCTTTAAAAAATTGCAAATTTCCGCGGTATTTTGCATGGTTTTGAAACAAAAGGTTGAAACATCTGTCAACCATACACTTCACCATTCAGCAAGACGCAGACTCGACTTTTGTTGTTCATCTTTCCCATAGTAGCGGTCGTCCCCATTACCGGCAAGTGTCCGAACTATCGTCCCGTCCCACCCCATGGTCACTCCACCTGTTCAGGACCGGTTTATCCGGCCTTACTGTTTTTTTCAGCTATTGATTCCTGTTGAGACGCAAAAACAAAATTAAAAAAGCCCTGAAACCTCGATTTTACTAAGGATTTCAGGGCTTTTAGTGGTACGGCCAGCGGGAATTGAACCTGCAACCTTCTGATCCGTAGTCAGATGCTCTATCCAATTGAGCTATGGCCGCAATGTACTGATTTATAATAAGATAAGAAGTTTTTTGCTTTCTCTTCCCCCAACACCATAGTAAAATTGCGATAAAATCGGAGTTTTTATGCTGATAATTATTATTGAAAACCCTTCATTTTAAGCGATCTAAAATATAAATCCCGGAGGTGGAAGAAATGCATAGGAGAAGCCGAATGGCTGCCAAATGCGGATTACCTTCAAAACTTGTGGCCGGATTCCGTCAAAGCCACGAATTCTTAGAAGCGAATTCAGAGCGTCGTCTCGATCCGGTAGATGAAAAAACCGATCAGATGGACTTGAAGCTTCTGGCGTGCGGAAATATCGCCTTTCCTGGCCCTTCGGATGAGCCTTCGTTCTTCTGTCAGGGAAAGCTTTTTATGGGTAGATGCGATTTTTCGATAGGATCGGAACACGTATGAGGCGAAGAAAATAAACTATGCCGGGTCTCTTTGTAGGTGGTATTTCTACACTAAAAAAGTTCTGAATTCACTAAATTTCACCATCGAAATGGACTTTCTACAGGAGTCAAATCGGTGGCATTTGAGATAGAATGATAGCGAATTTCCTTGGGTGAAGGGATGCCCGAAGGTCCCATAGGGGCTTATGTTCTGAATCGCCAATAGAAATGTGTTTGTTGGGAGAAAGTGTTTCTTTTTTTTCGTCGGTATTTATCAAAACTCGGGAAATTTCAACACCTATCAGATTTTTATTTATTTTATCTTGTTATGCCCCCTCCCTCAATTCTTGGCCTCATTCAACGGTTCGACCAGAACCGGGAATTCTGCACCCTCAATGCATTGAAGAGAAACACGACGGAATTAAGATGAAGAGGAGAAATCATGCCCTATAGCGATTATCTGAAACCGCGTAGCGATGTCCTGAAACCTGAAGGTGTGGAAGGCATTATTGATATCGCCCGTGCAGACGGAGCTTCACCAGGTGCAATAGAGGCCAATGCATCGGAATTCTTTAATTTGACCTTTCCAACCTCCGATATAAAACGGGTTGCCGAATCTTTGAATAATCGGTTCAATGCCAAGGAAAAGGCAAGCGGCTTATTTCTTTTTGAAGCACTCAAGGGGAGCGGAAAGTCACATTTGCTTCTTTTGATTTACCATATCTTCAAAAACCCATCCATAGCGCAACAATGGTTTGCTTCCAATGGAATTGAAATTCAAATTCCGCAAAGCGACTACGTTGTCGTTCTCAATAAGTTCACCGATAATCCGCAGGAAAAACTATGGAACCTCATATTTGACAGACTTGGACATCAACGCTATAATGGGAATACTCATCCGCAAAAAGAAGAAATTATTGAGGCTATAGGAAACAGAAGGCTCATCTGTATTTTCGACGAACTTGAAATGGGCATTCGCTGCATAAGCGATCCCGCCATTCGTGCACAAAATATTGGATTTCTTCAGCAGCTCTCCGAAGCTGGAAACCGCGATACCAACATAACGCTCTTTGCCAGCGTATATTCAGACCAGGAAGAACCCGGCAGCACCTTGAAACGCGTGCCACGTCTTGAAGTACGTTTTCAAAATGTCAAAGATAACAGCGCCGTTATTCTGCACAGGCTCTTTGAAAATTTTGCGCGGCTCGACAGAGAAAAAGTGCAGTTGGTTATCGAATCGTATATAAACCTCTGGAAACGAAATTGTTCAATAGATGCCGATAAATTGCGACAAGCCTTTGAAGCGAGTTATCCCTTTTCGCCATCACTTATGAATATTGTACAGCAAAGGATTCCGAAAAGAGGCGGTTTCCAAAACGTTAGAGGCGCCCTTGCTTTCCTCGGCAACCTTGTACGGCTAACCCATGCCGGCAACGACATAATAACGCCCTGCGATGCAACACTTGCGGATAGAGGAAACAGCAGAATACTGTCCGACCTCGACGTCGGCGGGCAATTAATCGATAATGCGTTTCAAAATGCGAATGAACTTATATCCCGATTTCCGGATTCACACCGGATTTCAGCCGCAACACTTCTTTATACGCTTACCGCCACCGGAAACCAGCGCGGCGCCACAAAAGAAGAACTTGTCATGGATATGCTGAACCCAGCACACGACATCAACGAGATTGAGCGCACACTCCAGGCTTTCCCGAAATATGCCTCCTATTTCCACTCGGATAATGGCCGTTATTTTTTTGATGTTGAAGAAAACGCGGACGCTAAAATAGAGTTCAAGTCAATCAACTGTTCCGATGAAAAAGCAGCGTCATTTTTGCGCGAGACGCTCCAGAACAATGTTTTCGGGGACCCCTCTTCCAGCGCCATTTATACCGATAATGATGCCGAGATGAAAACCGCCCTCTCCGCGCTTGCAAAAAACCGGCTGCGGTATGTGCTGGCAACGCGAAAACTGACGCAGGAGGAGCGCCATAATCTTTACTTCGGGCTGGATAAAAGGAACCTGGTAATACTTATTGAGCCGAAAGACGGGTCTTTTGCCCTGGAACACGACCGTGACCTTATAAAATGGGCAAAAAGAATCGTTGCGGCGCGGGATTTAATAAGCGGCACCACAAAAGGCTCTAAAAAGGACGAATATGAAAAAATAGCCCACGCCGATCTCAACAACATTATTGACAGAATCAAACGGGTCGGCGCGGTTTATATGCATTGGGAAGAATATGGCGATACCGTACTTGACGACATTATCGAAGCCGAGCCGCTGAGCGGTGATTGCACAAAAGACCGTATCCTCGAATATCTCAGTAACCATTTATACCCACCACAGGTTTTTAAAGAACACCTCGAATTCAGGATCGCAACAATTACGGGGAAAACAGTCGGGCAAATTGAGGAAGAGTACCGCAACACCATCACCTTCCCGGTTCCGGCAGTCGTCAGCGCCGTTCAAAAAGGCCTTATCGAGCTTTGCAAGGATGGAATTATCGGAATACGCCACCAAAGAGGAAATTTTTGCGGGGACCGCCCGCATCTCAGTGAACAGGAGATGTCGAAAGCCGAGGTGACGGCGCCCTGGGAACGGGAAGGACCGGCTTCAACGGGCACTGAACCATGCAGAATATGTGGTGCAACCCCCTGTGTTTGCGGGAAGCCCACCGCAACCTTGGATTCTGGCGAAAAAGAGAAAGAAGGTGCGGAGACTTGTAAGACGTGCGGCAAAGACCCTTGCGTATGTATTGCGAAGCAGACGGTAGAAGAGCGCATACCCGGCAAAGGTTCCGCAGGGCAATTAAAACAGGAAGTCGCATTCAAATTGTTGCATTACGAAACGGGAATAATTACAAGGGCACGCTATAAAATTTTCTTTGAGCAAAGGAATATTGCCGACTTGAGCGATTTGCCCGCAGCCATCCGGGGGAATCTGACCGGATGCGGTGACGCAACGTTTGAAATAGTCATAGGGAAAGTTGGGCGTTACACAAAAAGCGATATTGAAATTCAGATAGAGCAGTTGCCCGTTCTTCCCGGTGCCACGTATGCGGCTGATTTGTCCATAGAAACGGAGACTGGGCATGAATCTTGACGGCATTATCCGGAACCTTACCGCCCCAGGCCCGCGACTGCCCTTGCTCTGGGAGTGGCTGAAAAACGAAGTATGGTCCGCCCACCGGTACAATACCCTCATGCCGGAGAACTACCTAATCGAAGGTGAAAAACAGGCCTGCGCGCTGGAAGAAATTCTTTCAGCAGCGGCGGATAGAGCCTATGGTGAGCTTATTCAAACGAAATCGCCGGAACGTTCCATACTTGAGGCGCTTAAAAATCCGCATACGGCGGTCATTGTTTTCGATGGTCTTTCGATACGTGAGCTGCCGCTTATAGAAATTCTTGCGGAAAAAAGCGGTTTTTCGATACGAGCGTCTGGTCATGCACACGCGGCCATACCTTCGGAAACCCTCTCTTTTATCGACCAAAACCTTGGTCTGGACAAGGTAGCGCCCTCTCAGCTTACAACCCGCAGAGAGCTTAAAGAAAAGGGCATTAAAGCTGTGTACGCGGAAAGCAACACCGCAGCCCCGAACCTTGAATATGACGAACCGTTGCTGATCTGGTCCGCTTTCCCGGACAATACCTACTTAGACAGCGGCGCTCGATTTGCGGAACACTTCGGGAATCTCCACGCGCTTTTCGAGACCGCATGGATAAATCTGGTCCAGGGTATCCGCGGCAAAAAAAAGATCATTGTCACCAGCGACCACGGATATGTTTATTTCGGCGCGGGACTCGATGTTGAGCGTCCGACACGAGAGCAAAAAACTCTTAACGACTTCTTCGGCAATGAACGCTATAGAGAGACCACAAATGCGGTTATTCCCGAATCAACTGACATCTTTAGAGACGACGCCCGCCATGTGGCAATTATTAAAGGCAGAGTGAAAACCCGTTCCACCGGCCCTGCCGCGCAAAAGCTTTACAAGCATGGCGGCCTCTCGCTCATGGAAATGATTACGCCGTGGGTGGAGCTTGAGGTTGGGTGAAAACATTTGAATATGAGCGCAATTACGATATAATAAACCCATGAATGGCCATCAATGAAACGAGCGATTGAAGAGAATTTCCCGATTGTCGAAATAAACAAGCTGGCGATCCCTGAGCGTAATTCGTTCAAGCCCATCTATCAGATGCATAAATGGTTCGCGCGACGCGCCTCCTGCGTTTTCAGGGCAATCCTTTTAGGGGCGACCAAACCGGCAGGCGCCGACATCATGGCCGAATTCTACAAAGACCATACCAACGATCCCGATACAAACGGAGTAACCATTCTCGACCCTTTCATGGGCGGCGGCACCACGATCATCGAAGCCTTGCGCCTGGGCTGCGACATAACCGGCATTGATCTCAATCCCGTTGCATGGTTTATCGTCAAAACGGAATCCGAACAGGTCGATATTGAAGAACTCAAGGCCGCGTTCGGGCGATTGGAAAACCGGCAGACCATTACCGGCAAAACCATTAAGGAAGAATTGCTTTCCCACTATAAAACCATTTGCCCCTGCTGCGACGGTGAAGCGGACATCATTTATACGTTCTGGGTCAAGGTGGTCACCTGCCCCGATACACGGCATCATCAGGTTCCGCTCTTTTCCAGCCATATCGTTTCGCAAAAAAATCCCTCGATACGCTACACACCGGAATTCGGGTGCCCGGAATGCGGCAAGACCTTCGACCTTGAACATGAAGCGGCATCGCTCGTGGCAAAGCCGGAATTGATGATAAACAGCGGCAGCGACTCCGCAGGCGAGGGAAGATCGAACAAGCGTTGGGCCGTGTGGGACAAAACCAATCAGAATGCGCGCTGCCCCTGGTGTAATTTCACCATTGAAATTCTAAATCTCTATGACCGCAAAAAAGACAGAAAAAAAGTGCCGCTCAATGTACTTCTCTGCCCTTCCTGTTATTCCGTATGGCAATACCGGGGAACACTGCCTGAAACGGTAACATGTCCGGCATGCAGAAACGAATATGACCCCAGCAAAGGAAACCTGCCGAATAAGGAGTATAAATGCCCTACGTGCGGCGTTACAGAAGCGGTTATCAAAGCCGTCCGAAAATTACCCGGAGATGAGCTTTTGCCGGTCAAGCCCTACGCAATCGAAGGCTGGTGCCCTGCCTGCAACGGCGGCGGGAGTGATGACAGCGAGCCGGAACATCTTTTTAATAATGGCGATTTGAATAGAAATCGAAATCATTCCTGCGCATTGAAGAAAAACAGCGGCAAGTTCTTCAAGAAGTTCGAAGCAGAGGACGTGAAAAGATACCAGGATGCGGAAAAGACGTGGGAGGCGTTAAAGGAGATGCTGCCCTATCCAAAGAGCGAAGTGCCTATCGGTGAAAAAACGAAATCCGGTTTAATTGCACACCATTACCGACGCTGGTCGCAGATGTTCAACTCCCGGCAGCTCTTATGCCTTAGTTTGCTGCTAAAGGCTATTGATGAGGAAGAGAACCAGACAATGAAGGAGATGCTTTTAAGCGCATTTCAGATGTCGCTTGAAGCAAATAACATGTTTGCGAGATACCGTTGCAATTCAGGGGGAAGAAGCCCCTTCGGGGGTATTTTTTCGAGGCATGATTTTCAACCAAAACTAACGCCTTGCGAGATTAACGTATTTGGACCTTACCCGTATTATGGTACTTACATTGCCGGCAGCGGGAAAACTATTGAAGGAAAAGAATTCAATCACAATCCTTACGATTGCACCCTTGGCGATAAAAGAACGGAACGATTCCCTTCAAATGAAATAATTTCTTCGGCAAACGCGCATTTATCATGTCAGGATTCGACAGCATACACAAATGGAAAGGTTCGCCTTGCCATCACCGACCCTCCCTACGCCGGTAACGTCAACTACTCCGAACTTGCCGACTTCTTCTACGTCTGGCTGCGCCTCATCCTTCGCCGCACCTATCCCTGTTTCGCCTGAGGTGGCCCCCAATCGTTGGACAGTTTTAAGGGGTGGATAAGGTAGTTGACATGTTGTGTTGATTAGTTGTTTTGCTTTTGCTTTTTGAAATAAAATAATAGTTGTGCAAAGGGGGTGCAGGGGGGAATGTGTCCCCCCGCCCCGGGTGTGTCCAGTTACGGCATTAAACGGGTGCATAAAAAACCTCTGACGGTGTTCGATAATTCAATGCCTGATGCGGTCTCTCGTAGTTATAGAACTGGAAATAGGCGGTGAGCCCGCGGAATGAATCTCGCGGCGACAGATAGTCCTTCAGGTAAACGTCTTCGTATTTAACCGTTCGCCAGAGACGTTCAGTGAAAACGTTATCCAGTGCACGCCCACGACCATCCATGCTGACCCGTACTCCGGCTTCCTGCAGGCGGCTAACGAAAGGAACTGCCGTAAATTGTGCGCCCTGATCGGAATTGCAGATCTCAGCTTTACCGATTTCCAGGGCCTCATTAAGGGCAGATAAGCAGAACTGGTGATCCGGCGTCGTTGAGACCGCGAATGAAAGCACATATCGACTGAACCAGTCCAGAAACGCTACCAGGAACGCAAAGCCTGATTGTAGCCGCAAGTAGGTGATATCGACACCCCAGACCTGATTGACACGTTCTATAGGTAAATGCCGCAGTAAATACGGAAACACCATGTGCTGCTTATCTGGTGCGCTCAGATTCCGTTTAGGATAAATCGCTTCCAGACCCATGAGATGCATTAATCGCTGAATGCGCTTCCGGTTAACCGAGTGCCCCATCCGGTTCAGCATGGCCATCATGCTCCGACTTCCAAAGGTGGGGTGTTGCGTATACAATTCGTCGATGGTATGCATAAGGCTAAGATTAATTTCGCTCTCTCCCTGACTTGCATGGTAGCAGCTCGAACGCGCCAACCCCAGCAGAGAGCATTGGACGGCAATACTAAGCCGAGGCTCAGACGGATCGATAAGGCGACGCTTTTCATCGGTTGAAAGCCGCCGTCTTTTTTTTTAACCATTCCAGCTCATATTGCAACTGGCCTATCTGCTGGAACAACTCAGCTTCACGCTCCTCCCGTTCCTCTCGCTCGTGTTCAGGCTTCCGGGAAAACAGCGAGGGCAGAAGATCGACTGCGTGCTTTTTCCACTTCGTGACCATGAGAGGGTGGATCCCATACCGCTTGGCGATCTCGGCGGTAGTCATTTCTCCGCTGAGTGCCTTGAGTACCACTTGAGCCTTGAATTCCGCACTGTGGCGTTTTCGTTGCATCGGTGCCTCCTCCTATAAAATCGGTTGAACCGTGCAACATGTCAATAAAAACTACCTTAGATACCTGTCCAATTTTTGGGGTCCACTACAGCCCCCGAATACACGCCGAAGGTCGAGGAGATTATCGAAAACCCTACGCGGGGCAAAACGTCAAAAGACTATTCGGATGGACTGACCAAGGTCTGGATGCGGTGCAATGAAGCCATGAATGACGATGGCCTGCTCGTCTTCACCTTTCACCATTCCGAAGACAGCGCATGGGAAGCGCTCCTTGAATCAATCTGCAAGGCGGGCTTTTATATTGAAGCGGTGTATCCAATCCAAGGTGAATCTGAGACCTCTTTGCACCTGATGGATAAACAGAACCCCTCATACGATCTAATCCACGTATGCCGTAAAAGATTAGAGAAATCGGATAGAAAAGTTTCCTGGGCCGGAATACGCCAGGAAATACGGCGCAAGGCGCGGGAAGAGATCAAACTTGTCGATTCCGGTAGGTACGGCAAAGAGCCTTTGTCGATTGCGGACAAAAATATGGTCCTTATCGGCAAATGCCTGCAATTTTACAGCATTCATTACGGTAACATAATCGATTATAAAAATGAAGTCGTGCCTTTGCATGATGCGTTGCCTTCAATACGCATGATGGTCGAACAGTTAGAACCATCCGCCAATCAATTGCCTACAGAGCTTGAACATATCGACCCGGTCAGTTATGTCTATTTCACCTGCCTGTGCGACCGTACCGAGATAAAAGTGGACGAAGTAACCAAGGCGATTCGGGGACTCATCGAACCGGAGGCGCTCCTCAAAGAGGGCGTCATGAAAAAAGGCAGGGCGGGACGAGGCAGGACCTATGAGGTGAAGAAACCGGCGGAGCGCGCCGGGGCGTTGGAAAAGTTTTTCGGAGGTTCCGATGAACGAATTATACAAACAACGCTATTTCCGGAAATGGAGGAAGAGCGTTTTGATAAAATACCACTGGTAAATATTGTGCATCACCTGATGAATATCGCGGATGCAGGGGATAATCTTACGCCCTGGCTGCGGCGCTTCAGCGCCGTCATGCCGCAGATTCGCGTTGCCCTGGACTATGTGGTCAAGCGCAATGCGACATTTCAGCAACCGATTCGAAAAGTGCTGAGCTTACTGGAGGTCTGAGATGCTTGGGTACACGCTTATCGAGCAGAAGTATATGAAACCTTTCCTCGCGGATGGCGTGAAGCCGTGTGTAAACCGTTTCGGCTTTCTGGATTTCCTGCGCGAAATAGAGACGAATGGAACCGACCTCCCTCTAGATTCCGATTATTTCGTGAGCGGTCTGGAACAAACGCTGTATGCAATTTCAGAGGCACAACGGGAGGAAATGGCTCATTTTTTCGGTAAAAAACTTCGACATGCCGCTCAGTCACTTCAGCGAAAAAGAATCCAAGTCCAAATAGTCTTTTCCGGTACTTTACGCTACGGTAATACCCTTTACCTGGAATACCGCCGCGAGCGTCTGCCTATCGACCATATTTTCGGGAAACCCATGCGTAACCCATTGCAAGGCGGCGCTTGCTGTTACAATGCAAGCTTTAATCTGACCAGTTGAAGCGTTATGGAAAATATTCAAGAAGGTTCAAGGGTTCGAATACTCTATCTGCCGGGACAACCTATCGGAGAAGTATTGCGGGTGCGTCATGAAGCTGACACGGAGTATAGTGTTGATATTGCCGTTGAACGCGACGGACGACGCATTCTGGAGTCTTGTTCCGCAGCCGCGGTAGAACCGGTGGATGATGTATTTGGCCGATTCTCAAAAAGGCAATATTGCCCTCCTTGGGATTTCTTTTTAAGACTTTTTGCGCATGAGTTTCCCCTCGAAAACGGCGGCGGCTCGCTCAGTAACAGCAAAACCGATTTATTGCCCCACCAGATTCTGCTGACCCATACCCTCATTAACGCCACGCGCAGAAAATTTCTGATTGCCGATGAAGTCGGGCTTGGCAAGACCATAGAAACCGGCATGGTCATACGGGAGATGCATGCACGCGGCGAAGGAAACCGCGTTCTTGTTATCTGCCCCGCCGGGCTTACCGATAACTGGCAACGCGAAATGCGGGATTGCTTCAGGATGTTTTTTGACGTGTTCGGCAAGGATTTCACCGACGCGACGCCCTATGCCTGGGAGCAGCATAATCTCGTTGTGGCTTCGGTAGATACCCTGAAAAGGGAAGATCGTTTATCTAAATTGTTGTCGGCGCCGCGCTGGGATTGCATTGTTATCGACGAAGCGCACCATTTGACGCGCAGGCGTTACGGAACAAAGATCGAACGCACCCTGAATTATAAAATGGCTGAACGGTTGAAATCGATATCGCGGGACCTCCTGTTTCTTTCGGCTACGCCGCACCAGGGGGACGCTTTTCAATTCTGGTCCCTTATCCAGCTTCTCGACGACCAGCTTTTCGAAAACCCCGAAGCCATGAAAGACCATAGGGGCTTATTGGGCAGGGTCATGATCCGGCGGACGAAGCGCGAAGTGACCGACGCCGACGGGAACCCTATTTTCATGCGCCGGCAGGTGCATACCCACCGATTCAGGCTTTCTTTACGTGAAGAAAACTATTATGAACGGATTACGGCATATTTGAAAGAAGGTTACAACGTCGCGATCGGCACCGGCGGAAAAACGACCAAGCGCGAACGGGCGGTCGGATTTCTCATGGCGACCTTTCAAAAAATAATGTCATCCAGCCCTCGCGCAATAAAACAGGCTCTACGACGCAGGCTCATTTCCCTGTTGGCTCGACGTCAAATGGCATTGGAAAGCGGAAAACTCGGAACTATAACCAGAAGCGATCTGTCCGCAAGAATAGTTAGGTATCAGGAAGAGATGCGCGGAATAGTAAAAGACATTCTTCAATTTGAAGGCGTGAGTGCGGTATCCCAGGCTGATGCCGACGCCTATATTGCCAAATTCAAGCAGCGCTTGAGCAAAAGGCCGGAATTCAATGAGGAGATAACCTCGTGGGCTCTCGATGAAAGCGAGTCAGGCGACGCTATTCTTGAATCGGAAGTAGAAATACCCAATGAGATTGAGCGGCTGCGTGAACTTTTAGCAATGATCGATGAAGGGCCGGACCGGAAGTTTGACACGCTGATTCGCGCAATTGAGCAACTCCGAAGCGAGAACCCTGCGGAGAAGATTATTATTTTCACCCAATACCTGCAAACGCTCTTTTTTCTTCGCGATGAACTAACCCACTATTACGATAAGTCTAAAATAGCAATCGTGCGCGGCGGCCCTTTGGAGGATAAAATAGCCGCCTGCGAATCGTTCTGGGAGGAAAACGGGGCAGAATTTCTCCTGAGTACGACCGCTGGAGGCGAAGGCATAAACCTCCAGGTATGTCGTGTACTTTTCAATTATGACCTACCCTGGAACCCGATGGCGGTGGAACAACGTATAGGCCGTATTCATCGATACGGCCAACAGGAAACCGCTCAGGTTTACAACTTGGTCGGTGAAGGCACGATTGAAGAAAAGGTCTATGATATTCTTGAAAGCAAACTCTATGACATAGCTCAGACGATAGGAAAAATCGACAAAGCAACCGGCGAAGTCGCCGAGGATTTTCGAACGGAAATTCTTGGCTATTACGGCACGAACGCTAATTATACCGAACTCTACAGAAACGCACTCATTGACCGCGATTACGACCGTACCGCACAGGAAATAAAAGAAGCTCTTGAAAAAGCAAAGGAAGCGAGCCAGGCTATCAGGGAATTTTCGCAAGAGTTATCGTCATTTAATATGGAAAAGTATGCGGAAATACGGGGCAAATATGATCTTGCGGATTTGGGCCATTTCGTTCAGAAAACCATTTTCCGCTTCGGCGGAAGTTTCATTCCTTCGGGTGATCTTGCGGAAATCATAACACCGAAAAATTTGCTCACTTATAAGGGCGTTGCGCCTCACTATTCCCGTGTTACTATCAGCAGAAAGCTGGCCACGCGAAAAAAAGGCGTCGATCTCCTTGGCATCGGCCATCCGCTGGTTGATGCTATTATTAAACATCTGCAAACCGATTCGATTTCTTCCGACGTCACGCATATTCAATTGCCAGACGCGCCGCCTGCGTGCATTTGTTATTACCTGTATACGATGCGACTGGCTGAAGGCACCGCCCGTTCGTTGGTGAGACCAATTGCCGTCTATGGCAACATCCCGGCGTTTTCGTGCGCTGATGCGTTGAATACCACGCCTGCATCAATTGAAAGCGACAGAGAAAGGGTCGATATAAGGGACCGACTGGAATTATTATTGCGGAATTCCGATGCTGAGATAAAATCCCGCCATGATGGAATCGTCGATTTAAGGAGGGAATGCATTGGAATTCTTATAGTAAATTGAGCGATATATTTTATCTTCTATGCAAATTTATCCCTCACCCTTGCATAGCACTTCGTAGTCATCTTTGCTATGGCCGGATAATGGAGCCGCATAGACTCTGAGGCCCCGCGCATGTCTCCCTACTTCGCAATAACCATCGGCTGGTGATGTGGAACCGTTTGTTTCCGAAGAATCTTCATGATTTCGACATTACCACTTCAGCTCCAGTATTTCGATGGCGCCATCAATTAAACGGGCCGGAACTTGCATGTTCTTCTTCAGGCCGGATTGATTGGAACGTTCCATGGCAGATACATGAGCCTCTGCAAGTGCCCGTTTCAGCACAGTATTTTCTTCCTGAAGCTCGGAGATATCGCGGGATAATGAATCGACCGATGATTTTGTATTTTGGAGCATGCCTTCTGATTTCGATAAAAGGTCGCTGAGTATCACCCTGTCCAATTCCCCCTCACGTTTTCCCTTTTCGTAGAATACTCGTAGTCTGCTACGATGAAAAAACCAGAAACCGGTTCCAACCATTAAAGCCATCAGAACGACGACGATGGTGAAATTCATTGGCTCCCTCCGTTGCGAGATTTCAGGTAAAATCAGTGTGAGTCCATCCTGCAAAAATTTTCATCCTCGGTTTGCAAGATATTTCAAGGAAACCATGATTGGCAAGGTAACTTTAGCGTACCCGAAAATGCGTCGGGAATGGCCACCCTTTGGATGCGTCCCACCCTTCCTCGCCGACGACTCGGAACTTGCACAAAGAATACAGGTTGGATGAGGCGACTAAAAAGACCGGCCAGGATAAGACCGATGCAAAAACGATCCAATCTCCTCCAGCTTTTCATCTCCGGCATGGGCGGCTTGCTTTACGGCATCGACGTCGGCGTCATCGCGGCCGCGCTGCTCTACCTGAACCTGACCATTAACCTCACCGAATACCAGACCTCCTTCATCGTGGCCGCGGTACTGGGTGGAAGCATGTTCGCCTCGCTGGTCGCCGGCGTCCTGTCGGACTGGTTCGGCAGGAAGAAGATGATGATCGTCTCGGGCCTGCTCTTTGTCCTGAGCGTCGGGATCATTTACATTTCGCAAGGGTTCGTCCCGCTCCTGGCCGGCCGCCTCCTGCAGGGATTCAGCGGCGGCTTTATCGCCGTGGTGATTCCGCTCTACCTGGCGGAAAGCCTGCCCTCGAACCGGCGTGGAAGCGGGATTGCGCTCTTCCAGTTTATGTTAACATTAGGCATCGCAGGGGCATCCCTCATCGGGCTCTACTATACAACCCGGACTGATGCGTCTATCAAGGCCGCCGTCGGCGATCCGAAGCTGACCGCGGCCGCCGCGAACCAGGCCTGGCGGGGCATGTATCTTGCCGTCGTATACCCGGGAATCGTTTTCATGCTCGGCACGTTTTTCCTTTCGGAATCGCCGCGATGGCTCTTCCGTCGGGGACGGCGCGAACAGGCATTCGCGGTCATCTGTAAATCACTGTCGCCCGAGCAGGCGGAAATCGAAATCAGGGAGATCGAGACCGTCGCGGCGGAAACGGTGCAGAAAAAAAGTGCCGGAGTCGGAGATTCGCTTTTACAGCGAAAGTACGTCGTCCCTTTTATACTTGCCTGTATCATCCTTGGCTGCAACCAGACCACCGGTATCAACTCCGTGCTCCAGTATGTCGTCGTCATTCTCAAGCAGGCAGGGCTCAGTGATACGCTTTCGGTACAGGGAAGCGTCATGGTGACCGCGCTCAACAGCATCATGACCCTTGCAGCCGTCGCGCTTATCGACAGGAAGGGGAGGAAGTTCCTTCTGAAAATCGGGACCGCGGGCATCATCGTATCGCTCGTGATCGGCGCATTGGTCTATTTCAGCTTCGAATCGAAGCGGATCGATGTGCGCGAAAAGATGGCCTTGGCAATAAAGGACAACGCCCTTGCCTTCCAGGTCAACGGGATGAACCATGGCATGTCAATAGACAATAGTCCAATGCAGGTCACCGTGCTCTACCGCATCGGTGGGCAGGAAAAGGTGGTGCGTGCGGCATCGAACGACCATGATCCGTTTGTGCGCATCGCCGCCTTCCCCAACGGCATGCAGCCGGGCAATCTGGTGATCAGGCGGGCACAGTACGGTCCGGTCCCCACCCGTACCACCGGGTACCTCGTCCTAGGATGCCTGTTACTTTTCATCGCATCATTTTCCATCGGTCCGGGGATTTGCGTCTGGCTTGCGCTTTCGGAGCTCTTGCCGACCCGCATCCGATCGGTGGGAATGGGCATAGCCCTCCTCATCAACCAAGGGATCTCCACCGGCATCGCAGCCGTGTTCCTGCCGATGGTGGGCAACCACGGCTATTCGGCGATGTTCCTGTTCTGGGCCAGCTGCACGGTGGTGTACTTCGTCACGGTCACCTTCTTTCTTCCGGAAACGAAAGGAAGGACGCTGGAACAGGTCGAAGAGTATTTCAGCGGGAACAGAAGCGCGCTGGAGGGTTAAGGACCGTATATGAGTGTATGCGTATGTGCATAAAGTAAAAACTGAATTTTTTTGAAGGATGTTGAATGGCGTGAGTGGAGGGGTACTTGGACCCCCGACCCGACGGTGAAAAAATTTAAAACGTCCTGATTTTGGGTTAAAAAGGCAAAAAAAAAGCCCGCCACCTTGTCGTAAGGATAGCGGGCTTTCTGAAAGTGCCGCCTCGCAGAATTGAACTGCGGACACACGGATTTTCAGTTTGACCTGATTTCTTCCTTAATGCCCATTAAAATCAATTAGATAGCAATTTTTATCCGCGTTTTGGACAACTGCGAAATATTGCGTTTTTACGCAGTATTTGGCAGGGTATTGCAAAAAAACGTGGCAAAACGTGGCACAGTTTGTAAACCTTTCACTTTTACATTTAGCAGGACTCAGACTCATTCTTTTCCACATTTCTTTCCACCGTAGTCGCTTTTGACCCTCCTACCGCCTAGGACACAGGGTATGCTGTATCGCTGCTCTGACGGTATGAACCACCGAACCGAAAGAATCCCCTGAAAAAAACGTAGCTGCCTTTGACCGTTCACCACTTTTTTGGCAGCTCCCCGTAGCGTCCTCATGCCGCTTTCTTCTGCTGTAGCAGATCGCGATAATGTCGAATGGCCTCACTGATCGCCTTGGGACCGTAATTTTCCACCGTCCCCTTTGCGTATGCCTCCGCCTGGGTGCCGTGATCGAACTCGTACCCGTACACGATATTCCGGCCCGTGAAAATTTCCGATACCGTAAATGTCTTTTTGAAGGTAATGGCCTTATCGACAATCTCCTCAAACCTATTGGGGACGTGATGCACCGCAAAATCGAACCCGAAGGCTGAAAATTTCCGAATTATGGAGACCTCAACAAGGATCCCTCCGTGGGTTGATACCATCATTTTTTCTCTCATGTTATGCCGCCTTCCCGTTAAAAGTGAATTTTTTTGCCGTCAGGCCAGCCTTACCTCTCAAAGCTAGGCCGTAGTCGCCTATGACTGGGTGTTTCCCCCTATATTCCCGTTCCTTCTGCCGACGTAGAACCTCCTTCCTGATCTGCTGGATGATGATCCCGGTCAGCACACTTTAAGCAAACAATTTTATTATATTAATAAGGTTCTATGCCGGGTGGAGAGTCTCTTCGAATAACTCTCAATGTCCCTCCTCTAAACCGTGGGGGTACCCCCTTCTTCGAAGATGCCTCCACTCGGTTTTTTTGAGTACTTAGAATAACCGTGAACCGTCCAATTCTATAGCACAAAATCTATTAAGCTTGCGCTGGAGAAGCTAAATATGAACATTAGGGCACTTGTTAGATTTGGCATGGTATTGAGTTCGTTAATGGCTGGATTTACTAATGCGGCACCTTGGAAATTCGGCATTATAGGCGATACTCAATGGCCGGCCGCATCGGATGATGGGAAAAACCCTAATTCTGTTGCTGTCGACATAATAAATCAGGTGAATCGGGAAGTCATTAATCAAGGAGTGAAATTCGTCATAGCAGTCGGCAATATCACTGATGCTGGAACAGTCATTGCACTTGATACCCGTGCCACTTATGTACAGGCGCTTTATAATGCTGGAATCGGATTTTATCCCCTGCGCGGCAATCACGAATCATCGGCAACCGCTGCGGCTGAATTTGTCCGCATCTTTCCACAAACAGCAAACGGCATAAATAATAATACGCCGGCAAATGCTTTTGTTTATACCGACAGCGCCAACACTCATCCTGCAGCGAAGACCGGAACCACCTTCACGGTTGGAACCGGTTTTTCAAGCCCCAGTGCCGCGCTTGCAGGCTTGAGTTATTCATTTACTTATCAAAATGCGACATTCGTGCTTCTGGATCAGTTCACCCCTGCAAATAGTTCGTCAAACACGATCGATGCGCAACAGGCATGGATCACGAACATGCTTGCCGAAAGACCGGCCGGTACCCATGCGTTCGTCCTCGGGCATAAAGGGATCATCACGGAAAACCATGCCGACAATCTCTTCGGCAACACGCCGGCCCTCGATTCATCCGGGCAAAATGCATTTATCCGCAGTCTTGCCGCAAACGGCATACGCTATTACATAGGCGGCCATGACCATATGTTCAACCGGGCTCTGGTAACCGCAACCAACAGCACGACCCGGATTCAGGAGATCATTTCCGGGTCCGATTCATACAAGTTCTATTCGCCAGCCAGACCACCTATCGACTCGGTATATGATGTACCCGCCTTCGGCCGCGTCCGTGAAACTCCTCTACGTCAGGAGCTTGCCCATATTGGCTACTCCATAGTAACCGTTGACAGCATGCGGGTCTCCATCGACTTTTACAGTGTTCAGGTCTCTCCCGATGATTCCGGGGATATCACGACAACGCCGCCGCTCACCGGCTATTGGAAGAAACGCGAAACGTTCGGTTATGGCCTCAATGGCAAAGAGTTTCTCATCGCTCAGGGGCAGTCTTATACGACCATGGTCGACAGCCTTGCAGGAACGATTGTCCGGATTCTTGGTGGTGTCAATTCCGATACTGCTAAGGACTACGGAAATCGCCGATTCTCACAATTTATAACGACCGGATGGTCGACGGTGTCAGGGCTGGGCCCTTCCGGAACTGTCTGTTCGATCTGGGGGATGGCCCTTGCCCTAGGCACCAGCCAGACCACAACCTTTCCTCTTTCCATGAGCTACGGGCCCGGCTTCTCAATATCCGATCTGAATTCAGGGAAAATCGGCCTTTTAAGCAGAGACTCGACCGGTACGTGGTTCAATGCAGTAACTCTGAATAAAGGGGGAACGCCGCAGTTTATTACGGGTCCCTGGTCTTCGGCATATTCCCTTGGTGCCTACGGTATCGATACTTCCAACCATACTGCCTGGGCGGTAATTAATCATGCAGGGGATTTTCTGGTTGCTCCTTTTTCAATTACTGCAACAAATTCACCATTGCGGCATAGGTTGATGCAACACCAAGAGCTTCGTCTGCGCGGATCCACTTTGATTCTTCCGGAATCCCTTGAAGGACATTCGGTTTCCGTCGAATTTTTTAACTGTATGGGTCGAAAAATTGGCCGGGCAAATACACAAGGGGGTACAACCCTGGCATTACGCGGCATAAAAAACATTGATCCAGGGAGCCTTCTTTTGGTGCGATATTCGTCAGGCGTTACCAGCATAAGTGACATGATTGTGTACCGTTAATTATAGAATGCAAACTAATTTTGTTGCGATGACAGAGCTTGTATCTGGGTAGCCCATCAGCTGCGAAGATCACGCACTCCTGCAGGATGTCCTCTCCGAATTCATGGAGCTTTGGATGCCAGAGAGTTTGTCTCGATCCGATAGATAAAGAACCCGATTAGATGGACTTGAAGCTTCTGGTGTGCTGAAATACGGGCTCGAAGGTATCTCCGAACAATGGAAAGAGTGTATCCTAAGCTGCCGACCCTCCCTAGAAAATCTGCGTGTTCGGCGCCCCAGATATTATGCGTGATGCTGGATTCCCGGATGGATTATTAGAGGGGATCGATCACTTGCACAGGGTTTTAAGGAAGGGGCCTCATGCACCTAAAGTTGGACAGAGCTGAATTCGGAAATAGACTATAGAGAGATAAATTCACTCTCAATCAACTGATTAAACTCTGATCATTTACTGATACGTGAGGTGTAGAAAATTCTTATTATCCATCGAACGTCTATCGCCATATTTTTAGCGTCTGCGAATTCTTCTTGCCCCATATATCGAGACTTAGAATATAGGTACCTTTTCCAACTTCGGCTGGAATCTTGAAACTTGCTTGCAAATAGAAAGGGTCGTACCTTTGAAGAATGCAGCTTCCTTGCAGGGAATAGAAGCGTAGAACGTGCCACTCTGACAGCGTCTTGCTGAGAAGAAGGTATCCGTTTCGCACATTTAAAAGTCCGGTATTTTGAGTGTGAATGCCGGGTTCTCGCAAAACCGATGTTGTTACCATCGACGGTGCAGGCAAATCGGCAGTGCTTTTTACATAGGATGATGGCTCTTTCGACCCCGTCCATCCACCGAAGCCGCCAACCAGCGAATAGACCATGGTAAACCCATTTGAATCTAAATGTTGCGTAGCAGCAGAGCTTCGAACCCCACTCTGGCAATAGAGGATCATCATTACATTTTTCGGAAGTTTGGACATGTTGCTGTCAAGAACATGAGAATTCCATGGCAGATTATATGGATGGCAGTTTGGTGTTGCAATAACTCCAGAGCTGAGTTCGCTAACTTCACGTACATCAATGAGAAGAAAGTTCTGGCTTGGTCCATAGGTGAGCATTTTATTCAAGGTATCGGCGGTGATTGTTTGTATAGCTGGGTAGGCTGAGAACGAAAAGAGCATTAAGGCAATCCCTATTTTGAGCGCAGCGTTCTTCATAAGATTTTCCCTCTACATTGTCCGGGGTTCGGGTATTAGGAAGATAAATCGTAGACTTGAGCGATCAACCAATATATGAGAAGATATTTTTTCTGAACGATTATGGACAGATCAATCCATACAGTGAATCTGGATGGCTGGCGGCGAAGCAAAATGTTTTTTCACGGTACAACACTCCGCAGCTCTGATGACTGCCTCTTTATATTTCTCTGGAAAATCGGGGGGAAGCCCTCATTGGGACAAGACCAGGAACTGAGACGATGGGAATTACGTGTGAAATGATACAAGCCGGGACAATATGGAATGCAAAAAAGCGCAGGTGGGATAATTTTGATTATTCTGATGAAGCAAAGAAATTTTTCTTGGGAAAAATCGAGGGAAAACTGAATGGGATCACCGAGGCCTATGTTCTGAACAGGTACCTATTTTTTTCAGATCCTTCATACGGTAAATAGCTTGTCAGGGTTTGAACATAACTTGACTCAAAACCACAGCATTCGCAGGTAACTTTTTCCGCCATAATGGCTCCTTGTTGAAAATAATGATGGGTGCTGATTCGTGACTGAATTCCGCCATGTCTGCCCAAGTCGATTTTGTCACGGATGAATTTAGAACTCGGTAAAGTGCAATTGATATAATTTGAAATCCTCCATATTCTCTTGATGCAAAAGGGCTTTTGGCAACATATATATTATCTTTTGTGGAGTATCTGGGTTTATTGTACTCGCGCCTATCCAGAATTTTTAAATCCAGTTTTTATGGTTCGATAAAGAGGGAAACCGCAATGAAAAAAACATGGGTAATATTGCTTGCAACTATCGTGGTCGCAGGGTGCGCAATGAAAACAAACCACCCGACCGCAACGGGAAAACTGAGCATCCTTAACGGTCCGACCGCGGCAGCGCCGGCAACCGGGCTGTCCAAGAAAATCGGCTCTCTCTCTTCTATGGGCGGGGATTATCGTCTGTCACCATCAAAAATGACGATCACCATTACCGGTGTCGGTTATTTCCCGGTGGGCGGAAACCCGATGAATGCCGCCATCAGCGCGGTATCCGGATTTACCGCAACTTATGATCGGTCAATGGGTTCGCTCGCCACGCTGCATACAGGCGGCGTCGCGGTGCAGACCGGGACCTTCGGCGGTGTGGTAATCCGCTACAGTAATACCTATACCGTGGTCATAGACGATTCGGCAGCGGGAATTTATTCGGACCCCACATCACCGAACCAGCTGGTCGCGACACCGCCCTCCGGCGGCGCCCAACCCATCCAGGTGACCGACCAGAACGCCGGCTCGGAAGACGGCACATCCTTCATCTGCTTCGCCTCTCCCGTTACGATCGGCACAGACTCGACTCCCCAGGTCTATGTCGTTTTCGATCCGACGCACTGGCTCATGACCACCTACTCCAACGGCTCGTTCTCGCCGCCCCGAATGTCCGGCAACCCACCGATCAGCCCCTCGGTCAGCAGATTCGGGAAAGCCGCTTTTTACAGCAATATAGGGACGGCAATGGCTTACAAGTGGGGAGTGGGTGCCGGAGGGAACGTGAGCCTGCTCTTTCTCTATGGCGATTCAGCGACCCCCGTTTCCGTGACCTGGCAGGACCAGGCCATTTGTCCGAGCAGCAGTGATATGGACTGGGTGGTGGCCTTCAACGGAAGTGGAACATCTTTCGGAACCTATGGGATGCTAGGGCTTGATGCCAACCACACGCTGGCATGGGCTTCGCCGGATGGGGCGACCGCTGACCGGGCGTCGATTACCGGGTACGACGGCGTCTTCAGGATGCCGGAAATTTCAACCGTCGGACAAACGACGGTTCTGAGCTATTTGTGCACCTCCACTATCCCGCAACCGGTCTCGGGCTCGAACTATTCGAGCGGGGCGCCCGATTTCGTATCGGCAGCCACCCTGACTATGACGCTGCTCGAAGACTGAGATTCTGTTTTCGCTGACGCCAGGTTCTTTGGGAGTTCCGATGAGGAAACTGTAGGGGCGACCGGTGGGTCGCCCTTCGCAAGTTCCGTTGACGGCATTCTTTCGTTTAAGGAAGGGGCCTCATGCACCTGAGGTTGGGGAGAGAAGGGAAAAAAGTGGAAGACGTCATACTTCCTGTTCCTTCCATCCCCCGCGAATCGACCGCCTAAAAGCCCGGATTCCGGCCCGGCCTTCCGGTCGGTCCTCTGCTGTATCCAGCTTCCTGAGCGCCCCGTAGAGCGTCAGGTTGCCCCCGAACAGCTTGCTGAGTACCCTTTGCCGATCTTGCCGCCCTACCCGTGCTGAAAAGCCGTTTCTTCATATCCCACCCAACCCGCATAATAAGCCGTATCTGTTCCCGTTAATATTTACAAGCGGTGTGAAATGTTTTCACACTGAGGGGTAAAAGGTGGTATTTTGGGGCTTTTTGCAACTTTTCGGCAGGGAATCGGAGGAAAAAAGAAACCCCCCGATTTCACTTAAAAATCAATGACTTCGGAGGGTTTTTCTATATGCCGCCTCGCAGAATTGAACTGCGGACACACGGATTTTCAGTCCGTTGCTCTACCGACTGAGCTAAAGCGGCAACCAAATTTTGAGCGGATGAGGAAAATACATCTTCACGGTTTTCAAGTGCAATGCAGTTTTCTGATAAATTTTTCGAGAGGCCGCCATAAACGAAAAGATAGGCGCCAGGCTTATGGCGCCTATCTTTTCCGGTATCGACTATTTCACTCCTTGTCTTCTTTTTGACCGTGTCGATCTCCATCGTGGCGACACTACTTGATGCTGATGAAGGTCGTCGGATTCTTGCCGGGGTGGAAGGTTATCTGCTGCGTCACCTCTTTGCTATCCTTAACAAGCCGTAACGTGTGGGCACCGGGAGTAACCTGCAGCTCGGTATAAGACTTGCCGATAAGTTTGCCGTCCAGATAAACATCGGCGTTCGGCGGTTGCGAGGCAATAAAGGTGGTGGTCGCCGCTCCCTCACCGGCGAGTGCGGCAGGCTTTCGTTCAACCGCAGCCGGCGCCGGTGCGGCGGAAGCAGGAGCTTCCGCTTCCTGAACTGCGGCAGCCTCCGCCTTCTTCCTGGCAACGGCTTCGTGCCGCTTGGCTTTGGCCTTGGCATGAGCCGCCCTTTTCGTGACTGTCTCCTTCGCCGGTTGCTCTTCGACCGGGGCGGCAGGAGCCACGGCAACCGTTTCGGCTGGTTTTTCGGCCGGGGCCGGAGTAGCGACCTGTTCCGGCGCATTTTCGGCAGGAGGCTGGGGAGCGGCTGGCTGGACTGCCGCTTTCGGTGTTTCCGGGGTTGTCGGAATCGGGGACAGCGTTGGTTCCTTCCTTGATGAAAAATAGTTTATATAGGCGAAATACCCACCCACGCCCAGGACGATCAGCGCCACTACCGCGATGACCACCGGAATGGCGGGCGACCTTTTGGCAACAGTCGGTGCAGGCCGTGTAATTCTGTCGGCAGGTAAAGCTTTCGCCGCACTCCTTCCGTCGAGAGTGGCCTCAAAATCGTCAAGATCTTGCTGCGGCTTCTGCAAAGGCGTTTTTTGCGAAAGGGGAGGCTTCGACGCCGCAAGCGTCTCGTGCGGTGCAGCCATGGGCGCCCTTGGCGCGTGCGGCAGGCCGGGTTGCGGATGCGGAGGCGTGAAATGCGGCTGGGCAACGGGTCCGGGAGCGTGTCGTGCTCCTGCAGGCGGTTGAGCGGACACGGCGGGGCCGGCTGCCGGCGGGGCGGTAAGCCCGTCGCCGAATGCCGAGCCGATCTCGGCACGCAGGTCATCAAATTCCGAAACCGGCGCTTTGTGCGCTGCAGCGGAGGGAATTCCTCCTACCTGGCTGGCAAGCTCTTCGGACAGCCGGATAATTTCCGCTTCATCGGCAAATATCTTCAATATATTCTGGACGCCGCTTTTTTTCAGGATATCCATTACCGGAGGCTGAGGCGCTAGAAGAGAGAGGCGACCAAAGACATCGAGCATCCGCTTATTCATGACTATAAGCGCATTGATCGTATCTGAATAGAGATAATCGAGTGCGGCAAGATCGACGCTGATGTTCCGTTTCCCTTCGGAAATCATCGAATCGATGGTCTGCTTCAGCAGATTGGAATCGAACACCTCGTCCTGTTCAAGCTTCGGTTCGACGATTTCGAATAATCCGATGGTACGAGTCTGGAAGTTAATGTTAACCTCCTTGCTGAGTGTACAACATGCAATAAGCGCCGGAAGTTCGTGGTACGCCAGACAGGAGTTGAACCTGTGACCTTCGGCTCCGGAGGCCGACGCTCTATCCAACTGAGCTACTGGCGCGTAAAACATCAATATATATGCAGTAAAGCGCTCTTTCAAGCCCGACGGCAAAAATTCCGCCGCCGCTGCCGTCACTGCATGCACGAAGCCGCTGATTCAAAATAAATATAAATGATTCATGCTATTGGCGGTAACTCCGCGATGGTGACCGATCTATGGCGCCACTTGCAGTCGTTCAGCAAGCGATGAGTAGCGAAGAATCGCCTTGTTATTGGCTACCGCGATTGATAATGCCTTGCGGGTACCCACAAAAACGCAGAGGTGACGCGCCCGGGTCAGGGCGGTATAGAGCAGATTCCGTTGCAGCAGGATGAAGTGCTGAGTGGAGAGAGGGATCACCACCGCCTTGAATTCGGATCCCTGACTTTTATGGATGCTCATGCAGTAGGCGGGAATCAGCTCATCCAGCTCTTTGATACTGTAACGCACGATGTTCCCGTCGAAATCGACTGTTACCCCCTCTTCCTCTTCGATGGCGGTGACGATGCCGACGTCGCCGTTGAAAACGCCCAGATCGTAGTTGTTGCGGAGCTGCAGAACCTTATCTCCAAGAACAATTTCCACGGCGCCGCGCGAGATCCGTTCGGGCGATTTGGCAAGTTCGCGCTGCAGGCGCGCGGTGAGATTCAGAGTCCCGAGCGGGCCGCGGTGCATGGGAGAGAGCACCTGAATGTCCGCGACCGGATCGAGACCATAACGACCGGGCAGCCGCCGCACTACCAGGTCGACGATGGTGTCGGCGCACGCTTCGGGATCCGCCTGCGTCATGAAAAAGCAATTATCGGAAGGAGCGTTGGAAAACTGCGGGGTGCTGCCGTTCATGATCTCGTGGGCGGCGGTCACGATCCGGGACTGTGTTGCCTGCCTGAAGATCTTCGTAAGATGGACATGCGGTATCCTGCCGCTCGCGATAAGATCGGACAGAACATTGCCCGGACCAACCGAGGGAAGCTGGTTGTTGTCGCCGACCATGACCAGCGTCGTGTCAGGAGCGACTGCCGCCAGGAGGTTTCGCATAAGCGGGATGTCAACCATTGACATCTCGTCGATGATCAGGACGTCGGCCTCGATGGGGTTCTGCTCGTTGCGCATGAACCGTAAGCCGCCGCCGGGCCGTCCGGTGAATTCGAGCAGGTGGTGGATGGTCTTGGCGGCGCATCCGGCAACGGTGCCCATACGCACCGCGGCCCGCCCGGTGGGCGCGGCGAGGGCGACCGTCCTGCCGCGCTCGCCGAAGTAGGAGACCAGCACCTGCAGGATCGCGGTTTTCCCGGTTCCCGGACCGCCGGTGAGCAGGAACAGCGCGTGGCTTGCCGCACCGACGATCGCCTCGGCCTGGAGGCCGTCCGCCCGGAAGCCGGTCCTCGATTCGTATGCAGCAAGCCATTCCCGCACCCCTTCCCTTGCGGAAACCCCTTGTCCGGGAGTACCCTCGATCCGTTTCCGAAGAAACGTTGCCGCGGCTTTTTCCGCATGATAATAGAGCGGCAGGTAAACGCGGCCGTCTTCACGAATAAAAATATCGGCGTCTGCCGCATGGTCGAGCGTATAGATCACGAGATCTTGGGAAACCTCCAGGAGCCGTTCGGCCTGAGCGATGAGTTCGCCGGCGGGCAAAAAGCAGTGGCCTTCGCTGCCGGCGGCATTATCGAGCGCGTATCGCATGCCGGCCCGGATGCGTTTGTAGGAGTCATGTTTGAAGCCCAGCTTTTGGGCTATGGCGTCGGCCTTTTTGAATCCCACGCCCCATACGTCGTCGAGAAGCGCGTACGGATCGCTCGATATCTTCTCCCGGGAGGCCGGGCCATACGCTTTGTAAATTTTCAGCGCGCCGTTGACCGTGACCCCGATCTCCTGAAGAAAGATCATGAGATCGCGAAGGTGGCGCTGGCGCTGCCAGGAGGATTTGATTTTTTCCAGCGTTTTCGGGCCGATACCGTGGACCTCGCCGAGGCGGTCGGGCTCGTTGTCGAGGGTATCGAGCGTATTAAGGCCGAACCTCGCTACGATGAGCTTCGCCTTGCCGGGTCCGACGCTGACGATGAGGCCTGAGCTCAGGTAGTGCAGGATGCCGTCGATCGTGGTCGGCCGCACGATCTCGTACCTCTCGACCGTGAACTGCCTGCCGAACCGTCTGTGGAGTTCGAAGGCGCCCTGCAGCCTGACCGATTCGCCTTTGCCGACGGTCGGCATGACTCCCACGCAGGTAACGGGTCGCGCTTCTGTTGCGGTCTGGAGAAGCAGCACCGTGTATCCGGTGTCTTCATTCTGATATGAAAGATCGGTGATGATGCCCTGCAGGACGGTAGTCATGGCATGGTTTCTCATCTGTAGAGGCCCGATCGGCAGGGCAGTATGAGCCATGAGGGAACTCAAAAAAAAGGACGGCCGCAAAGCCGCCCTTCCGATGCGCTACTGCACCACAAAAAAGCTACTTTTTCTTATGCCGATTGAGACGACGACGTTTTTTTCTTTTGTGGCGATTAATCTTTGCCTTTCTCTTCTTCTTAACGCTTGCCATTATACGACATCCTTCTGTTGAAGTATCACTGCCGATGAATGTTCCCCAAAATGGTTTTCGCCGCAGGTTTTGTCAACCCTTTGAAAACAGAGGCCCCGGATGCGGACACCGCAGCCGCGTCAAGAGGGGGCACTGCCGGCTTCCAGAAAAAAGGAAAGGAGCGTGGCAATGGACTCATCCATGAAGTCCGGCAACCCCTCATCGTCCACATAGACCTGCATGATTTCAAGGATGGCCAGAAGATCATTCCGGTTGAGCGGAGCGCTTTCGGGCGCATCGAGTTCCTTGATGAGGGGTTCAAGGGAGTCGTAGTAGAAAAGGATCCGGTCCTGTTTTTTTTCAATGAGATCCGCTTCCTTGAGCAGGCGACGGCCAAGGGTGGCGATGACCGCCCGCTCCTGGGCGGTCAAGGAGACCTCAAGCTCCTCAAGGAGGGTTTGTTCCGAAGCCGGGATATCGTGAAAATTAAAAGCCCTCAGCCGTTCGCGGGTTCCTTCGTGCTTGAGAACGTATCGGTTGCCGTCCCTGGAGAAATGCTCCCCGAGAAGTTCATGCGCTTTTCCCACGAACTCCTTGTGGACCCTGATGGTGAGCCGCCTATCCGCCTCGGTCTCGATCGGAAACGTAGTCGAGGAAGTGGGGTTGTCGGCAAAAAACGGGATGGAATTATCGTGCAACACCGCGGAAGCGAGCAAGAGGTCGGTGGCTGAGAAGGAGTGTTCGAAGGGAACGAAATCGTTGATTTCGTAGCGCACGGTCGCACCGTCCGTCCCTGGGGCGGCTGCGTCACGGGCACGGGTCAGGTCTTTTTCGCTCAGGCCGCGCTGCCGCATAACTTCGACCATAATCGCCTGCGCTTCCGGGGTGTATTGGTCCCTGGTGCGAAAATAGGCATTCAGGAGTTCCTCATCGGTGAACTCGTTGATCGTAGCGCGCATGGCATCCATATCCGCCCCTTTCTGATCATTAAAGGTCGAAGGCATTGAATCCATAAGTTCCCCCCACGATTCAGGGTAAAATACATTTTCGATCTCCCTCGAAGAATAATCGAATCTGCCTAAACCGAGGCTTTCGGGTAAAAGGTATTTTATGCTCTCGGTAACAAATTTTTATTTTGAAAGCAAATTTAGTACCGTTGACGCCGGTGGGCAGTATTTCATGATTTCCACCGCTGAGGCGGATTATGGATGATACCGACCATGCGATATAAGCTTTTTGCCTTTGATCTTGACGGCACCCTGCTCGACGATAAAAAACGGTTATCATCGGCGAACGTGCAGGCTTTATGGGAGATCGCGGCAGAGGGCGCTGTCATCGCCTTTGCCACCGGAAGAATAGGGAGCAGCGTCACCCCGTACCTCCCGAAAGGACTCAAAAATGTGGCGCTTCTGACCCTGAACGGCGCCGAGGTATGGATGAGGAACGGTCGCGGGTCGTCGCGCGTGTACTATGCGCCGCTATCGAGCGCTACGGCCGATTTCCTTATCGAGTACGGCAGGGACCGCGAGTTCGCCCTCAACTACTATATCGATGACGACCTTTATGCCGTGCGCACGGAAAAATCAATTCCATGGATCGATCTTTATGTGCGACAGACCTCCTCGGTCTACCGGTTTGAGCCGTCCCTCGACCGTTTTCGCGGCCGACGTCCGTCCAAGATAATCTTCGTCGGGTCGCCGCCGGTCCTGGACGAGCAGGAACACCACTTCCGATCGTTGTGGGGCGATTCGGTCTACATCTGCCGCACGTGGGATTACTATCTCGAATTTCTGGACCCGAAGGCCAACAAGGCCAGCGGTCTCGAAGCATTGGCGCTCGCCTATGGGATAGACCTGTCCGAGGTCGCGGCGTTCGGCGATGCGCAGAACGATATTCCCATGCTGCAGAAGGCGGGTCTGGGCATCGCCATGGCCAATGCAGGGGTAGAGGTAAAGAGTGCGGCTGACAGGGTGTCGCCATGGACCAACAATGAGGACGGCGTTGCCCGTGAGTGGGAATTGCTCAGGAAAGGCTGAGACGACACCTCTGATTTGTTTTTCTCTGCGTTCCTGCGTGAACCCTTTTATTGATTTTCCCCGCGCCCTTTCAGGCGCTTCCTCCATCAGAAAACAAAGTCTTTCGGCAGCGGCAGGTCCACGGTTTTCGCGGTCGCAAATTTGTAGGACGCCATGGTTCCAATGGTCAACAGTATCTCCCTCCCCGTTCTTTCAAGGGTTATCGCGGCGCCCGGGTCCCTCGACCGGAGTACATTGGCAAGGCAGAGCGCCTTTTCCAAGCCGTCTCCCCGTCGGTAATTCCATACCTCATCGGGCTGGGCGATGCGGCTAGGCTCCGGGTAGATGGAATCGCCGGGGAGTTCGGAAAGCAGCGCATAGGCGCTGTCGGGCGAATGTTCTTTCAGCCCCCCGATGCTCACCGGGTTGCGTTCGAGAGCGGCCTTGATAAACGGTTTCCAGGGCGATGCCGTGCAATCGCGGAATGCGCTGAAAGCAAGATCGCAGCTCGCGTTTGACCCCCGCAACTCCCCGATCCGCTCCCGCGCCCCCGCCGCCGAGGTGACCCCATCGAGGTCGATGGGCGTCGTTGCAACGGGCTTCTTCTCCTCGAATACGGGGAGGCGCGGCTCGGTCCGGCAGAATTTCTTCAGCTCCGGAATGACCTGGTCCACGTTGTAGCAGGTGTGGTGCAACTGCGCCTTCAGGCGTTCGATGGTGTCCTTGTCGTCAAGCGATACCCGCGTGGTGCGGAAAAACTCCTCCAGCTCGTTGAGCAGGAGCCTGCCCGGGATCGGCCCCGGGTAGAATTCATCCTCTTCGATCTCGCTCAAGAGGAGCCCGCGCGTTCCGTCGCTGACGCGCGCCTTGGAGTTGTGCTCGTAGGCGAATACCTTTTCCGCCTCGATGTAGCGGGTCTTGTCGAATGCGACATGTGCGATCTGGAAGCAGCGCTGGAGCTGCGACTGGTAGCGCAGGAAATTGGCAAGGATCTCGAAATCGATGAAATCGGACGAGAGGAACGAGCGCAGCCGGGTGGAAAGGGTATGGTAGCGCTGGCGCTGTATGGTTGCCTCGGGATAGAGCGAATGGATATAGCCTGTGCGATCCGCGACGATGGTTACCTGCTCGTTTTCGAGCGCCCGGCGCGCCTTGGCCGAAAGCTCGGTGCCGTTGAACCACATGGTTCGAGTGACGATCCGGCGATTGTTGGTCAGTATGCCGCTCCCGACGTCAAGAAAGTTCTGGGAATGGAGCGGGGTGGCAAGCAGATAGATCCGGTCAAGCGAAACGCTGGCCACCACGAATGCAGCGGCGGCGTAAAGGGCGGACAGCGAAACGCATTCTCCCGCGCCGGCGGGATAGCCGGGCTTATGGCGGAAGCTCTCCATGGCCTCGAGCGTTTCGGTTTTCCAGTACGGGATGCTGTCCGAGGAGTATTTGTCAAGCCCGAAATGACGTCGGATGTCGATATCGAAATAGTACTTGTCGCCCTCGTAGCCGAACAGCGCATTGCTTTTTTCGAGGACCTCCGGTCCGATGAACGGGGAGAACCGGGAGAGCTCCTCGCCCTTGGTCGTCAATCCCCAGGTGTCCAGATCGAGGTTGAAGGCGAAATGGTCGATGATGTATTGCTTCAGGCGCTGTATCCGGCGCTGCGGCGACTTGGTATCGATGCCGGCGAACCATGGATCGTCACGCCACTGCCAGAGCCTGGGCGACATGATATTCGCAAGTACAAGCGCATAGAGCAATTCGGGGAAGATGAATACTTCCATGTCCGACAGCGTGATCGCCGAAGAGTAGCGTTCGACCGATTGGGGATCGTTTTCGTCATACATATATTCACCTTGAACGTTTGCGCACATTCGGGAAAAGTTTTATTTTGAAAGATTGCAGCGGGTCCGTCATTCCGGGATAAAATACATCATCGATAAATACCGCCCGTCTGTTGCAGTAAGGTATGAAAGGGAGCAGTCCATCGCATGGAATCGCCAGTCGGGAATCGCGCATGAGAGCCATCGGGATCTGTTTCGGCGCGACGACATTGCAGTGCGTCGAGTTGTCAAATATTGACAATGCAATAACCGTCGCCGGGGCGCTGCGCCTCCCGCACGAAGGGAACCCGAAGAGGGTCTTTCTTGACCTCCTTGCCGGGGCGCTCGAAAAAGGCGGCGTGGACCGGATCGCGGTCACCGGCCGTTCCTTCCGGCGGTGCGTGGCGCTGCCATCCCTTTCCGAACCGGAGGCGGTCGAGTATGCGCTCCGCACGATGTACGACGGAAGGGAACTGCCGGAGGCGGTGATCAGTTCGGGCGGCGAGACGCAGCTTGTCTACACGATCAACCGCGCGGGCGGGCTTGGTTCGGTGCTGTCCGGCAATAAGTGCGCTTCCGGGACCGGCGAATTCTTCCTCCAGCAGATCCGGAGAATGGGGCTCACCCTCGATGAGGCGGTGGCGCTTGCCATGAGGGGCGCCCCGCGCCGGATTGCCGGGCGCTGCAGCGTTTTCTGCAAGAGCGACTGTACCCATGCACTCAACAAGGGAGAGTCGAAGGCCGATATCGTCGCCGGGCTCTGCCTCATGATGGCCGACAAAATTCACGAACTCCTCAAGACCACCTCTTGCGACCGGATCGCGCTCATCGGAGGCGGATCGCTTAACCTCGCTATGGTCGGGCATCTGAAAGCGCGGTATCCGCTTCTCGAAATTCCGCCGCTTGCGGCGTGTTTCGAAGCGTACGGCGCAGCCCTCTGGGCGCTCGACCATGAGTCTCCCTCCCCTGCGCGCGGCCATCGGCACGCTCGTCAACAACCGCCTCGATTCGTTCTCCCGGCATCGTCCCCTGCACGAAGCGGCGCTGCTCGTCGAATTCAAGCCCTCGCGGCGGGATGCGCCCCGCGAGGGCGATGTCTGCATCCTCGGGCTCGACGTCGGGTCGACGACCACCAAGGCGGTTCTCATGCGCAGCGCCGACCGCCGGGTTGTTGCATCCGTCTACCTGCGCACGAACGGCGACCCGGTCCGCGCCTCGCGCGACTGCTACGCGGCGCTTCGCTCGCAAACGAATGGGGTGACCTTGGCAATCGTCGGCCTGGGCGTCACCGGTTCGGGCCGCCAGATCGCGGCCCTTCACGGCCTTACCGACAACGTGATCAACGAGATCATCGCCCATGCGGCGGCGGCGACGTTCTTCGATCCCGAGGTCGATACGATCTTCGAAATCGGCGGCCAGGATGCCAAGTACACCTATCTCACGGCCGGGGTAGCTTCCGATTATGCAATGAACGAGGCGTGCAGCGCCGGAACCGGCTCCTTCCTCGAGGAATCCGCCAGGGAGTCGCTCAACGTGGCGACCGAGGCAATCGCCGAACTTGCTCTTGAGGGAGAGGCGCCGCCGAATTTCACGGACCAGTGCGCGGCCTTCATCTCGAGCGACATCAAAACCGCTGGTCAGGAGGGGTTCGGCCGAGGAGAGATCCTCGCCGGGCTCGTCTACTCCATCTGTCTCAACTACCTTAACAGGGTCAAGGGCTCGCGTCAGGTGGGGAAAACGATCTTCATGCAGGGAGGGGTCTGTTACAACCGGGCGGTGCCGCTCGCCATGGCTTCGCTCATGAATGCCCGGATCGTCGTGCCGCCCGATCCCGGCCTCATGGGCGCGTTCGGCGTCGCGCTCGAAACGGCCGCACGGATCGAGCGCGGCCTCGCGAAGGCCGGCGCCTTTAACCTTGACGAACTTGTCGAACGGGATGCAGTCCGCGAGGGCAGCTTTACCTGCGCCGGAGGACGTGAACGGTGCGGAGCGAAGTGCGAGATTCTTCGCCTCCGCATCGACGGCCGCATGTATCCGTTCGGCGGCGTCTGCAACTTGTACGCCAACCTCCGGCTGCATCGCGAGGTGGCGGTCGCGCCGCTCGACCTCGTTGCGTTACGGCAGCGCCTCCTCTTCGACGAGTACGGCGTCGCCCCCTCTACGCCGTCGCGATGCGGAAATGCGGACCGGCCCGAGCGGACCGTCGGCATCATGCGGTCGTTCCTGACCCACTCGCTCTATCCGCTCTACTCGAATTTTTTCGACCGTCTCGGATTCTCCATAGTCCTGCCCGATGGAATCGACGCGGAAGGCATGGCGCGGACCGAGTCGTCGTTCTGTCTTCCCGCAGAGATAACGCACGGCAGCTTCCATAACCTTCTCATGAAAAAACCCGATTACCTGTTCCTGCCCCAGGTTTCGCTCCTTCCTGTCAAGAATGTGCCGATCTGGAGCAAGACCTGCGTTTTCGTCCAGGGGGAGCCGTACTACCTTAAGACATCCTTCCGCCGTGAGATCGAAGAGCGCGGAACCGTGCTCCTCTGCCCCCTTCTCAACATGAACGCCTCCTGCGGGGCGGCCGCGGATGCCGTTGCCGCCATGGCGCGAGGCATGGGGATCGCCGAGGCGAAATCGCGCGAGGCATGGCGTTTCGCCTGCCGGCGACAGCGCGAGTTCGAGGAGCGGCTGATTGATGAAGGGGAAAAAGCGCTTGCCGGGCTCGACGCCGACCCGACCGCTTTCGGTATCGTGGTGTTCGGCAGACCCTACAGCGCATTCTCCGAGGATGCAAACAAGGGCATCCCGCACAAAACCGCCTCGCGCGGCCGCCTCGTGATTCCCTGCGACATGCTTCCCGCCGCCGACCGCGAGGTTGATCGGCGCATGTACTGGGCGACCGGGCAGAAGATCATGAAGGCCGCCTCGTATGTCAAGGACAGGCCGAACCTTTTCGGCTTTTACATAACGAACTTTTCATGCGGACCGGACTCCTTTCTGCTCGGCTATTTCCGCCGCCTGATGGGCGTCAAGCCGTCGCTCACCCTCGAGGTCGACCAGCACACGGCGGATGCCGGCATCGATACCCGGGTCGAAGCGGCGCTCGACATCATGGAAAGCTACCGCCGTCTCGCGGGACCGTCTCACCATCGTCATGCCTTCCGGCCCGCGCGACTGCTTCCCGGAACGCCGCCGCGCGTGGTTTCCTCATCCGGAAAACGGCTTGAATTCACGGACCCGTCGGTCGAAATCGTCATTCCCAGCATGGGGCGTTACGGAACCGAGGCGCTCGCGGCGGTGCTCCGCGGCCGCGGTTTAAGGACCAGGGCCTTGCCGGTTGCACGCAAGGAGGAGCTGGTCGAAGGCAGGAAGCACGCGACCTGCAAGGAGTGCCTGCCCTATCTCGTGACAACCGGATCGTTCATGCGCTACCTTAAAAACCGCGCCGACGGGAATATCGTGACCCTGCTGTTCATGCCGACCGGCGGCGGGCCGTGCCGCCTTGGCCAGTACGGGCGGGCGCTCTCGCAGGTCATCGAGAAAAACCGGATCGAGAATGCGGAGGTGCTGTCCCTGACCGACGAGAACGGCTACGGCGGACTCGGCAGCCGCGCCCTGCTCAAGGGGTGGCAGGCCATCGTGGTTTCGGACGTTGTCGGCGACATCCGCAGCATGCTGTCGGTCGCGGCAGTGGACCGTGACAATGCGTTCGCCGCCCTTGAAGACGGGTGGCGGATACTCCTTGACTATCTTGAAGGCCGCCTCTCCGTCGATTTCGGGGGGCTCCTGGCGGATTTCGCGAAGCGGCTGGCTGCCATCCCGCTGCGGCGCACGCCCGGCGGCATTCCGGTCGTTTCCCTTGTCGGCGAGATCTTTGTCCGCCGCGACGAATTTTCACGGAAGAATATCGTTGATTACCTCGAAGCCGCCGGCTTCATGGTCCGGGTCGCGCCGATTTCCGAGTACCTGCACTATAACAACATGGTGGTCAATGCCGGTCTCGTCGAGCACCCCCTGACGCAGGGGGAAAGGATGCGGATCAGGCTCACGAGCCGCCTCCAGGAGTGGTGGGAGTGGCGGATCAAATCCCTGCTCTCGCGCAGCGGGGTATATTCGTTCGAACTCACCGAGGTGGAGAAAACCGTGGGCAGCGCGAATCACCTGATCGATATCAACTTCCGCGGCGAGGCCATCCTGACCGTCGGGCTTGCCCTGCGTGAAATTCTCGCGCCGTCGTGCGGCGTGATCTCCATCGGACCCTTCGGCTGCATGCCCTCCCGTGTCGCCGAGGCGATATTGAAGAAAGAGATGAACGTGGAAGGCAAGAGCCGCCTTCCCGGATGGAAAGAAAGGACCCGGGCCTTCGAGGATATCGGCGACCTTCCCTTTCTGGCCATCGAGACCGACGGCATGCCGTTTCCGCAGATCATCGAGGCAAACCTCGAATCATTCGTGCTCCAGGCGCGAAGAGTCCATGAGCGTCTAACGGCGCTTAAAGAGAAGGAAGGAAAACGGCCTGATTTCGAGAAAATGCCGCTGGTGAAGTTATGCGGGATGTTGACAAGAACGGCGAAGAGGGCGTTTATGCCGGGAATACTATAACTTCACTGTTTTCCATTTTTACGGCTTGCGGGCGCTTATGAATCTATTAACCAGCTTAAAACGGCCATTTAACGGCATTTAAACCGCCTTTTATTACCCCGGCCAGCGCTGGCGGTATAAAAGGGCTATAGAAGGGCAATAAAACTGCTTTAAAACGGCCCTGGCCCAACCCCATCTCGCAGAAAGCGTTAAAATCGGATCATGAGTATTTTCGCGATCACCTGAGGGCAGATCGCTATCTTCCAAGGCGAAAAATGCGTCATTTTTCACCATTTTTGCGCTACCGGCGCAATTAAAAACCGCGAATAAACGCTCTAAACGCCGGAATTGCGCTTTTTTTGCGCTGTTTTTCACTTTAATGGCGCAAAAATATTTACAAAAGAAAGCAACCAAGTCACAGGGCCGATAAAGTTCCGTCATATACCGAAAAAATCAATTTCGATATCGCCATTAAGCTTGTTCCTTGAAATGCAATAAACAGGCCAAAGGGTAAAACAAAAATAATATATATTACGGTTTTTAAACTGATTCAATTATTTCGACCTTCAGCCATTCAAGCTATAAAAAGGCGTCGTCGCTCTGCCTTGCAAAATTCGATGAATTAAAATCAATCGGTCTCGATGCCTTCACGAAAAAGTATGATCCTTACTGGGACATCCCGCTCAACGAAAATTCCCTCTTATACATGCAGGAGGTAATCGATGAAAAGATACATTAACTTTCCCCATAAAGAATATCCTGGAGAAAAATTCCTTCAGGTACGTTGGAACCACGCCGGCTGGTGGGACGATATTATTAGTAGCCGGGAATTTCCGGAAGAATGTGTAAGACGTTCCTCTGTTCACCAAGAGGTTCATCGCAGATTAAAAGATGAAAAATGCGATTGCTGCTTTTGTATCTCTGTAACGGGCAATAAGGCTGAGTTGGATTATATAAATTTGTCTAAAAGACAGCTCGATAAAAATGGGCATAATGATATTCTTCTTGGTATACTTACTATAACATTTACTGATAATACCAGAAGCGCAGTAAAAGAGATTAGCTGGGAAGATGACAAAGGCAAGCAGGAGAGAAAATGCGGAGTTACGTCATGGGATGTTGTTCCGCTGAACGATTTTAAAATGCCTAAGAAGTCCAAGGAGAAATACGTTGAGGTTACGAGAAAAGAGCGCATTAATCAATCGAGATTCAAAGCGTCCTTGCTTGATGTTTACGGACAACGATGCTCTGTATCCGGTTGCCCAACAAAAGAGGTGCTGGAGGCCGCGCATATTATTCCTGCAGGTGACGAAAATAGCTACGATATAAGAAATGGACTTCTTTTGCGGGCAGATCTGCATATTTTGTTTGATGCCGGATTTTTAAGGATAAATCCCAAAACTCTTCAGATTTTATTAGCTCAGAGTGTCCGTAAGGATTCTACCTATAAAAAATTCCATAGAAATTTTCTTAGAAAACCATTGCACGGATGTCCCGGTCCGGATCGAATGGTTCTTGCGAAAAAATGGAGGATGTCTCACGCTCGTTGAACCGGGGTGAAAGGCCGAGCTTGTTTCGAAGCGCTCGGATGCTTTTCACCATTATCCTAACTTTCTCGGGAGGTTCTACTGGATGTTGTTCGGCCTGAGCTGGTTTCTGAGAATGGAGAAGACGCTTGTTGGTAGCCTCCAAGACGGCGATTCTCCCTTTTTATTATCAGTTCGCCGATGTCGGCGGGGCAGCGAAAAAGACGAGAATCGCTATCGCTGTAAATGCCATATGCAACGGCTTTTTGAATGAGTCTATGATCATTTTTCCCCCCGGCATGAGCCTGAATTTTCCATATGAACAAATGAAGAATGGAAATCTTAAAATCGGAACTCATTTATCTCCACAGGCTCCTTACCGATGCGCCCGCTATTTTCCGCCCATGAATATCGTAGACCTTGCCCTGGTAAATAACGCCGACAAAAGGCCTGTCTCCGGACAGGCCTGCCGACCGCATGGAGAGGAATAGTCTGGCCTGCGGATTAGGGATAGTGCGAGCGGCTCCTCCCCCGCGGGAAGAGTGCCGCACCGGAACAACCGTAGGCCCTTGGTAAACCCCCACCTCGGCGAATTGCATGCGATATTGTCCCGCGACCGCCGGCAGTACAGTCCCGGTCATTTTCACATACCGTGCGCTTACGGTTGAAAATGAATAGCGCTGTGGGACGGTTCCAGGGTTCGGCTGTCCGGTCACCGAGTCAATGGTAGTCCAGTGGCCGCTGCCGGTATCGGTCGTTACTCGGATGGTAAAATTGACCGGAAACCCCCTGCCGGCGTTCGTGTCGGGAGCAATAGCCGAGGGGCACGTGCCGGTCGCTCCGGTCAGCATGCGCGGCCAGAGCCTGATGCTGCCGATTGGATACGATGCGCCGAGATCGATCCGGAGCCATTCGGTATGGCTCACCGTAAGCGAATCGTTACTCGACCACCCCATAGAGGTGCTCTGGGAGAAATTTTTACCATCGATTGCGTAAGCTATTCCCCACCCGCTGCCTTCGTATGAGCTCGATGCGGCCACGGTTTTTCCCCTGGCTAGGTTTTTTCCGATGGCAGGTCCGGCTGAGGCGACGCCGGCAGCAAGGTTGGCGGTCCACGAAGTCGTGAATGAAGCAAGCGGCCCGATATTACCGTTTGTATCGAACACCATCGGCTCGCTTATATATACATAATCATTCCCTTTAATCCCGTTCGGCGTTGACTGCCAGCGGTCACCCAAATAGCAGTAAGCGAGGCCGGTAGTCGTCATGATCTCAGCAACCCCAAGCGCCTGCGAATGGGTGGTGGCTCCGATGATATTGGCTGTTTTATTGGTGGTGAAAGGTCCCGAATAAACCGTTGAATAACTGACATCAGCCGGCGCGCCGCCTGAGCAGAAACAGCAGTTGGCGCCCCAGATGAAATAGTATTTGGAAAGACGTTTGAACATGCAGAATCCTTCACCGTTGCCTATAAAATTTGTGCCGGGTTGGATCGAGAGAAAATCATTGCTGAGCATTGCGGACGATCCGTTATGCCATCCATAAACGCAGTACCCGGTCGTATCGCCGTCGGTGTACACTGCGAAATCTCCCACCGTATCGGCGGTCGGGATTGTAACATAGGCATTATTGACAACAAAAGGGCCCCATGGATTGTTGCTGACCGCGTTGCCGAACTGCCCATTCCAGTTCTGCCCTTTGGGGTACCAGTTATACCAGAGGACATATTTACCGGTGCGCTTGTTGTAGACCACATGCGGCCGGAAATACATGCCGGTAAGCGAATCGTAAGCATTGGTGATACTTCCGTGCGGCGTCCAGGTAACAAGGTCCGGCGAACTGTAACACACAAACCGGTTACTGTAGGTAAATCCGTTCTGGTTGTTGTAGCTGGTCCCGTACAGGTAGTAGGTTTGCCCGAAAAGCTTCAGGCATCCGTCGTGAGCATCGAGCGTATCGCCGTTGATGTCGATCCGGGGAACAGCATTGTTGATCGTCACCGATGCCGCTCCGGCCGGCAGTGCAATGTATAATGATAACCCTAAAACAATACTGATGCGGTGTGCCACGATTTCCCCTTGTATAGATGATAATTTATAGGGCTGGTTTCCGGCGGCGTTATTGACGGTAATAATTACAGGGGTCGCTTCCGCCATTCATTTTAAGGAATCTAACGTTGTTCGATTATTTTCACAAGGTACACTTCCGCGACGGAGCGACCGATCTCTTTATGAAGGTCGATGACCCTGCTTTTAGATTGAATCGTTTTCAGTAGCTTTCCGGAAAGGTCGTACACTGACAGCATGGTGCAATGGCCTGCAAATTTTTCCGGGACAAAGAACATGCCGTCGGTGACCTTGAAGAACTCCGGAGATACCACCTGGCGGTTCATCTTCGCTACGGGCCTTGAGGAAATAACCGAGGTCACGGACGGCGCCATGGCGTTCAGGGTATCGAAGCCTGGCGTTAACCCCGTAGCGGTGCCCTGAATGATTATCAGGCCCCCGGTTGTGGAACCCCGTATCCACGTGGCCAACTGGCCTCCCATCATGGTGAGCGGGTTTGGCCCCAGGATTGTTCCCGGTCCGCTTACAATGCTGATAGTCACTTGATTGGTTGCTGTCGGGACGACGGTGCCGTTGGAATCAATGATATCGATCCAGACAAGCCGGGCATCGCTGCTGTCCGCCAGAAGGGTATCCTCTTCCGCGCGCAACCTGACGGTCTTTGCCATGCCCGGCGTTTGTCTGATGAATGTGGCGACCTGGCTGCCGTTGATCAGCCCGACGGCTTTCAAGGTGCCGGACTTATACGCGGGAAAATTAAAGATAAAAGGCGCATGGGGCAAGGCCGAGGTTACCGCCCCGGTGCCGGGACTTTGCGTTGCAAACAACGTATCATTGAGATACAGCGAAACCTGCTGGCAATTGCTGAATACCCGGACCGTTGCCGGAGATCCCGGCGCCCATCGATTCGCAATGTAAACCATGGGACCCGAATGGAAATTGGGACTAATAACGGACGGATCGCGCTGGCTCTGGAAAAAGTAGTAGGCAAACTTCGGAATGCGATCCATGGACATGACGCCGGGATTAAAAGTGGAATCGCCGTACCCCGCATAATCTTCATAAACAAAATAAGCACCGGCGCTATACCAGGAAAGCAAAAGATTCGAATCGAGAAAAAATTGGCAATTGGTGCACTGCTTCAGGAGCGACGAATCGGAAGCGGTACGAAGCGCCCGACTGGTTGAAGCCAGGCCGCCATACTCCCAGTCGCCGCCTTCGTCGATGGTTATGGGCTGGCTACTGGTCGATGTCCTGATACCTGCATCGGTATTGCCGGTAACCATGGTAAAATATTGAGGATTTTGCCAGGCGCAGGTCCAGAACTGGCCGGACGGAGCAGGATATTCCGCATTTGCGTGGGCGCTCATTGCGCTTGCCCAGGCGGTCGTGAAATTGGATTCGTTGAGGCTTGTTTCCCAGACAAAAACACACGGATGGTTTCGGTCTCTCCGGATCATCTGCTCGCATTCGTTATAGGAAGCCGTTTGAAAGGCAGTTCCTCCGAAATACTGCCATCCGGTCATCTCGTCCTGTATCACTATCCCCAACTCATCGCAGGCATCGTAAAGCGCCGGATGGTGCGGAAAACAGCTTAACCGGGCGAAATCAAAGCCCGCCTCCTTGAATCTGCGCATATCGTTATAAATTGCCCTCTGAGGCTGCGCATTGCCGATTCCGTAAATATCCTGCTCGATATCGCCCCCGAATAGCTTATAGGATTTTCCATTGCACGTAAGAGCGGGAGCTGTATGACTCCAATGGATGGTCCTGATGCCGATTCTTGTCGTATAAGTATCGACCGGGGCTGCGCTGTCCTCGATTATTGTATGCAGGGCATAGAGGTAGGGAGTGTCCGGATACCAGAGGTGCGCATTTCCGACGGTAATCGATTGTGAGAAAGCGGTATCGAAACCCGCGAGGATGGTCATTGCTGAAGAAGAGGACTGCACGACGGCTCCGCCCGCATCGGTGATTTCAGAAACCACGGTGCAATTTTTCGGGATTGAATTCTCATTTATAACATCGGTCTGGACATTCACGACGGCTGAGGCAGCGGAAACCGAGGGATAGGTAACGAAAATTCCGCCGCCAGCGACTTTGTTTGCAAAAACAGCATCGGTTACATGCAATCTATCGGTAACATATAATTTGACGTCGCGATAAAGACCACCGCATAATGATAGATCCGGGTTGCTGTTTCCGGGAGGAAAGTTGGTATTAGGGGTATTGTCGAGCCTTGCCGTTAGAATATTATCAGCGGTTCCGAAGCTCACATTATTCGTTGCATCGAGGGTAAATTCCATGAATCCGCCCTGATGCTGGGTGAGGTGCACCCCATTGAGCCATACATCCGCAAGCTGCATCGCGCCTAAAAACTGGATGAATACTTTCCTGCCCTGATAGGAGGAAGGAAGGGAGAAATGCTTTCGGTACCAAACGATGCCGTTAACCTGATGGGAATTAAAGACGGTAAGCCATTTCGTGGTATGCGGGAGGGAGACGACAGCCCATGATGCATCGTTGAAGGCCGGGTTCGTGATTGCCGATGCGGAATCCGCCGCCGATAACGGCGTTGCGGAAAATTTCCAGCTCGGATTGAAGTTCCAATAAACCCTATGGCTTGTAACCGGTGTGTAGGCTTCCAAAGAAGTGACGGCCAAGGCACCGCCGATTAAAAACAATTTTGAACAATCAATCCATCTCTTCAGCGGGAAAAAGCGGTTCGGCCATTTCATATGATTGTAATTTCCTTAGTCGTTAAATACCCCGAAGGTGCCGTTCGGCCCGCCAGTGGCGCATGAGTTCCGCATGGGCGGCCATGCGTTTCCGGCTCTTAAAAAAGGATAGCAGAATAATCCCCGATGCAAAGCCGCCGATATGCGCCCAGAATGCCACCCCGCCGCCCGAACCGGCGACAGAGGGTATCGCGCCGATGACCTGCAGAAAAAACCAGTAGCCGAGCATGATCCATGCGGGGAGCACGATCCGCTGGATGAAGAAGCCGAGGAAGATAAGAACGTGCACTCCCACGCGCGGGTAAAGGACCGCATACGCCCCCATGACGCCGCTTATCGCGCCCGAGGCGCCGATCATGGGAACGGCGCTGGTCGGGTCGGAGAGTATCTGGGCGGCGGCCGCCGAGAGCCCGCAGAGCAGGTAGAAAACCAGAAACCGGACGCGGCCCATCGCATCCTCGACATTGTTGCCGAAAACCCAGAGAAACCACAGATTGCCGATGATGTGGAACCAGCCGCCGTGCAGGAACATGTGCGTGAAAAGGGTCGCCCAGTGCGGTGTGGCGGTAATGACATAGAGAAAATGCCTCCCGACGGGGACGCGCGTTCCTGCCGGAATGGTGTGGAGAAGTTCGCCGGGAATGAGTCCGAGGGTACAGACCGAATTGAGCATGGCGGGGTTCGAGCCCATCCCCTGAATCGTCACCCAGATCACGATATTGGCGAGAATGATGAAAATCGTGGTAAGGGATTTCTGCAGGGTCGGGTTGTCGTTACGAAGCGGGAACATTGCTACAAAATATAAAATGGTTGCATTGCAATAATTTCCTGCGTTTAAACCAGATGCCCTGAATCTGTCGCCAGCTCCTACGGTGCCGGGGTTCTTCGGGAAGGATAGCCGAGGAATCCCTATTTCCGGGCTCCCGGTGTTGTTTTCCGAGAAAATTTACGAATCGATGGAGTATATTCATATCGCTCCCCCGTCCCGGCGATGATAACCGGGAATCGATCAGGAACAGTATGCTTTATTGCGGGGAGCATCCGGTCTGAAATCATGTCGATTGAAGCCTTGATCAACCATATCGGGTATCCGCTGGTGTTTTTCCTTATCGCCGCGGAGTATTCGGGGTTGCCCCTGCCCGGCGAGACGGCATTGCTCATCGCCGCAGCCACGGCCGGAGCGGGCAAGGGCTTCAATATCTGGCTCGTTTTTTTCTTTGCATCTCTCGGTGCAATCGCCGGTGATTCGATCGGATACATGATCGGCAGGCGGGGCGGCAGGGTGCTCTTCGAGCGCCTTTCCGGCCGGCTCTGGTTCAAAGAGACGCACATCCGGAAAACAGAGGATTTTTTTGCATATCACGGGGGCATTGCGGTCTTTATCGGCCGCTGGATTTCGTATCTTCGGCTGCTGACCGCGCTCATGGCCGGTGTCTCACGGATGAACTACCCGAAGTTTCTCCTCTCCAATGTCCTGAGCGGCATTCTGTGGGCGGGAGTCGTCGGCTATCTCGGCTACAAATTCGGCAAGCATTTAGCAATTGTCGAGCAAACCATCGAAGAGATCGGTTTCGGGATCCTCATTGTCGCCCTCGTCGCGGCCGCGCTCTATTTTATCGCCTCCGGACTATTTTTCCACCGTGAACGCCCCCGGAAATAATCTCGTCATCGCCGGCAACGTCATTGGCATCCCCCTCCTGCTTGCCCCCATGGCCGGGATAACGCACAGCGCGTTCCGCCGGCTGGTTGCCGATTTCGGAGGGTATGGCGCGCTTTTCACCGAAATGCTTTCCGCACCGGCCATCGTGCGGGAGAACCTTGACGCCTCGCCGTTTACCCGGCGGCGCCCGTCGGAGGGACTCCTTTTTTACCAGCTTGGACTTGTTGACAGTGTCAACATCGTGCCGGCAGTGGAAAATCTCGCGACGATAGACCCGTACGGCATCGATATCAACCTCGGCTGTCCGGCCCCCGAAATCAGAAAGCGGGGAGGCGGCACCGAGCTCTTCGACGATCGCGACCGCCTGCAGGCCGTTCTCATCGCGGTTCGCTCCCGATGGAAGGGACTTCTGACGGTGAAATGCCGTCTCGGCAAACGGACCGCGGATTGGCGGGAGCGCTTCGCGGACCGCATGAAGGTTATCCGGGAGGCGGGCGTGGACGCGATCATCGTGCATCCGCGCTTCGCGGACGAGAAACTGACGCGGACGGCGCGGTGGTCACTGTTCCCCTGGATCGCCTCACAGGCGGGCCTGCCCGTCATCGGCAACGGCGATATCGTTGCGGCGCGCCACGCGGCCTCCCTGCTTGATGAAGGGCATTGCGCCGGTTGCATGATCGGAAGAATGGCCGCCGTCAAACCATGGATCTTCCGCGAGATTTCCTGCGGCGCAACGCGGGTGGATTACCGTGAGATATGGAACCGTTTTTGCGGCTACGTATGCGAGGATTTCCCGCCCCACAAGGCGATCGGGAGGCTCAAACAGTTCGCCGCTTATTTCGCCTGCAACTTCTTTTTCGGCCACGAATTGTATCGAACAGCGCAGGGGTCGAAGGACTGCGCGACCCTGCGCGACCGCATCGACCTGTTTTTAGCCGGATCTCCCGCTCTCGTCAAGGAGCCGTCGGTCACCGGAATTTGACTCACGAGAGTATGGACTGAAAGCCTTCGAATGGCGATGGAAAAGCGCGGGCGGATCGCGGGAGGCGGGTCAGTTCGGGGCCGGAGGATTGCCGACTTCGACGAGGAGGTGCGAATCGGTCGATCCCCTTTCATGAAACCAGCCATTGCCGGCCTGAAAGATATCAAACCCGAGCAGGTAGGAGCCCGGAACCGAAGGCGCGGTGACGACGAGATCGCCTCGCCAGGTTGCGCCGGGCCGAAGGTCCCAGAGCATGGTTCGCTTGTTATCAAACCGGGTAACGGTGTCGCCGTTTTTTTCCCAGTAGCCTCCCAGGAAGAGCCCGTAAGCGCCGTCTTTCCGCGCGACGGAGGGCCACAGGGTAGCGCTCCGGTTCACCGCGGAAAACCGGACACGGTAGGAGTATCCCGGATGCATGCGGACCGGCAGGGCTCCGACGATGATCGAGGCGCGCATCACCGAATCCGGCAGAGGGGCTTCGGCCTGGGTCGCCGAAGCCTTGCCGGTAATTTTAGCGAAAATATCTTCGAAAACTTCCGTATAAACGCCCGCCCGGGCTTCGACAAAAATCTGATTTCCGGCAATGTTCCAGAGCCTTGACGGATCTCTATCGACATTGTCCGGCAGGGCGTTCGACATGCCGTTGGGGTAACAGAAGGCGCCGATGGCGTGAATGACGATCGATGCGGCGAGGCTGATGGAAAACAACGCCCTCGTCACCATTGATTTATGAAATATCGGCCGGCAAAACGGGATAAAGAGGATCATCAGAGGGACGATCTCGGTTAAAAGGCGCGGTCCATAGCACCAGCCGCCCCACCACGACGGCCATCGGGAAACCAGATAAATATTGGCGACGATAGCCGCAGCGATGCCGAAGAGCAACGGGTAACGACGGTACTCCCGGGTACCGATAAAGATCGCCATCCCAGCTATCGAGGCGAGAAGGAAGGGACTGTATATGAACAGTCCGCGGCTCGGCGAGAAAAGACTCCCGGCGAGTCCGGCAAGCAGGGGAGCCCCGATGCCGCTCACCTCGTAGCCGCCTGAAAAATTATTGAAGTAGTGGAAATTGTACCACATGAGCAAGGAACCGAGAACGAAGGGGGAAGCGAAAAAGGCGATCTGCGCCGATGGCTTCCGGTAAAACCCGGCCGCGACCCAGGCAGCAAGGATGCCGGCAAAAAAAACATTGTTGTACCGCTCCGCAACCGCCAGCGCGGCAGCCAATCCGGAAAGAAAAAGGAAGCGCCTTCTCCCGCCGGCTCGAAGGTAAAAAACCAGCGAACAGAGTACCATGAGACAGCTGAAGCCGTGCTGCAGGAGATGCTGGCTTGCCTGCGACCATATCGTGGAGCCGAGACCATAGGCAAAGGTCAAAGCCAGGGTCATCCCTCCGCCGCCGAAAATCGTCACCAGCACCGCGTACATGGCGACCGCCGAGAGAGCGGCGATTGTCGAGGCCGCGATTTTTCCCGTGACATAGGCGATAAGCACGATTTTGGCCGGCGGTGCGTACGAAAGGTGCAGCAGCGAGACAACGGGAAGATAGGCCGGAGCGATGATCAGCGATTGTACGATGGGATAGACTGAAAGGTAATGTCCTCCGGAGGGCACCAGGAAGTAGCACCCTTTCGGGTCCTGCCATTTCTCCCGGTAATACTGGTAATAGTCGTCGAGGTACGCGGTGTGATGGGCGATGAGCGAAAACGGAAGAAGCTCCGAAGGAATGGCATCGCTGTTCGGGCGCGGCACCAGATTAAGGTTGTAAATAAGGAAAAAAATGGAAAAAATCGCGGCCATGCCCTTCGGGGATAACCGGGAGGAAACCGGATTCACCCGCGTTATTCCGTTGTCATTGGTCATGCCCGGGTATCTCCGGATGTTCATGCAGAAAGTTATAGAGAGTGGCCCTGCCGACGCCCAGAATGCGTGCCGTCTTCGCCTTGTTGCCGCCCGCCCTCGAAAGCGCCTGGCCGCACCGCGTCGGCCGAGAGTTTCGGGTGCCGCCCCGCCTTGCCCTTGATCTTCGGCGTTGGTGCGGAAACGATCACGGCGTCGGTGATTTCCGGAGGAAGATGCAGGGGCCGAATCTGCCGGTCGCGGCATTTGATAAGCGCGAACTGTATCGCATTCTGCAACTGGCGCACGTTTCCCGGCCACCCGTAGTTCATGAGAAGCGCCATGGCCTCGTCCGAAAAGGAGAGGATCCCCTTCCCAAGTTTTTTCGAAAACTCGCTCAGGAAGTGGCCGGCCAGAAGAGCGATATCGTTGCGGCGCTTCCGCAGCGGCGGCAGCTCGATGGGCATGACCGCGAGCCGATAGTAAAGGTCATTGCGGAAGGAACCGTCGGCGATGTGCGCTTTGAGATCGCGGTTCGTGGCGCAGATCACCCGGACATCGACCTTTTTCGCGGTTTCGCCGCCGACCGGTTCAAAAACTCCCTCCTGCAAAACACGCAGAAGCTTGACCTGCATGCGCGGGGTAAGCTCGGCGATTTCGTCGAGGAACAGGGTGCCCTTGTCCGCCAGCTCGAACCGGCCTTTTTTATCGCGTATCGCCCCGGTGAAGGCCCCTTTGACATGGCCGAATAATTCGCTTTCAAGGATACCCTCGGGTAATGCGCCGCAGTTTACCGCAAGGAACATATTGTCGCGCCGCGTGCTTTCATTATGGATCGCCGCGGCGACCAGTTCCTTGCCGGTTCCGCTTTCGCCGGTAATGATGACCGGGTAGTCGCTTCCCGCGATATCGCGGATCAGTTCGAACACGGCAAGCATGGTATGATCGCGGCCGATGATTCCGGAAAACGAGTTCGTTTTCCCGAGCTTTTCCTCAAGCTCGGCCAAGCGGGTTTGATCGCTTAAGGCAAGAATCGCGCCGGTCACCGTTCCGTTTTCGTCTTTCAGGGGAACGCGATTGATCTTCAGCTGCTTCCGGAGGCTGCCCGGAGCGATGAACGCGGCGGTGTAGGACGATTGTTCGGGAATCGCGCAACCGCCGTTTACGCAGAATACGCACTCCCTCCCGCAAAGTTTCGGGGCGAAGAGATCGTGGCAATCCCGGCCCAGGACCGACTCCTTCTTCACGCCGGTGATCTTTTCCGCCCCCCGGCTGAAGAAAAAAATCCGGCGGGAAAGATCGTGAACCATGACCCCTTCATTCAGGCTTTCGAACACATTTTCAAAGAAAGCAGAGCGGTTGAAGAATGCGTCATGGTAGCCGTAATGGAAAAAATCCTTCACCGCGCTCTCGATGGCGCCGGCATGGCGGCGCCTGCTTTCAGGGTCCTCGGGTTTCACCGGTGCGTCGATATCCCAGTGGAGCGGGAACAGCCGGAAGGGAAGCGACGGCAACAGCTCCTGCTTCCGCAGACCGATGGCGATGGCAAGATCGAAATGATCGGCATGGTAGTCCTCGATTGAAACGCACCGTTCGTCGGGCCGGGGAAGGCCCTGTTCGGAAAAGAGGGAGATAACGTCCTGATCGAGGGGCCGCGGCGACACGCCGGCGCTCGTGGCGGTGATGCCTCGGGGCGCATAGCGATCGAAGTAGGCTGCGGCGATGCGCGAGGAATAATGATGATTATCGACGAACAAAACGCGGAATTCAGTCATGAATCGACCGCCCCCCTTTTATTCATTGCGCCATCGTGACGTCAGGAAAGGAAGCTCCGGCAACGCCGATCATTTCCCATCGGACCCGTGGAATAAGCCGCGGCGCGACCGAGAGTGAGGTGATCTTCGCTTCGATGAGACGGCGGGGAATGCCTTCACGGGCGGCCATTTCGCCGCATATGGAAAGGGGCTTGCGCAGCTCGCGCGCGATGCCGCTCAGTTCCCGCAGGAAGATCCATAACGCCGGATGTTCGGGATTATACTCCTGCGACATCATTTCATTGTCACGGTCCATGGCGAAAAGATACTGGATGAGATCGTTGGAACCGATACTTGAGAAATCGATTTTTTTCATTATTTCACGCGCCTGGATGAAGGCGCTCGGCACCTCGAACATGGCGCCATATTCGATGTTGGCGGCGTCGTGCGGAGTCCCCGCAAGCGCGTCCCGCGACCGGTCAAGGAGCGCCTGCATTTGCTGTGCGTCAATAACCATCGGGAAAAGAACCCGTATCTTCCGCTTCAGGGAGACACGGCCCAGAGCCCTGATCTGCGCGTCAAAGATCGCATGGTTACCGAGAAGGAATCGCGCGCCGCGAAACCCCAGAAACGGGTTGGCCTCCTTCTTGAGCCGTAGAAACGGCAGCGGCTTGTCCCCCCGACGTCGAGCATCCGGAAGGTGACGGGCGATCCGTCCATGATATCCGCAACGTCGCGGTAAAAGACATGCTGCTCGTCCTCGGAAAGCAGCCGCTCCGCTCCGACAAACAGGATTTCGGTGCGGAACAGACCGATGCCGTCGGCATGCAGAAGGCGCGCAAGCTTTACATCTTCGAGCGTGCTCGCATTGGCGGACAGTTCCATGCCTTTCGGCGTGGCGACGATTCCTTCGCGCTCCTCCCGGTACTCCGTTCCTTGCGACAGGGCCTGTACCGCGCTCCCGTCGGGATGGAGATGGACCTCGCCCGTGTCGCCGTTGATCAGAACGATATCGCCGCACCCGACATGCTGCATGATGCCGCTTATGCCGGAAACCGCCGGGATGCCGAGTGATCGCGCAAGGATAGCGGCGTGCGACGTCACCCCGCCGTGCTCGGTCACGAGCCCGAGCACCCGGTCCATCCGCATGTTGACGATCATCTCCGTGGTCAGCTCTTCGGCGACGATGATGCTGTCCACTCCCTGCCGGCAATGGTACTGCCCCTTGCATATGAAACCGGCTTGCGAATTGGTCAGGCGATTGAGCAGACGGCGCCGAAGCTCGCTGATATCGCCCGACCGTTCGCGCAGATACTGATTGTCAAGAGATGCCATCCTGTCCTCGAACCCGAGAAGGACCTTGTTGATCGCCCACTCCGTGTTTTTATGTTGCGCGGTAATGAGCATGGCGATGGCATCGATCACCTTGGGGTCGTTCAGGATGTGCTGCTGGGTGATGAAAATCTCTGCCTCCGCCTTGCCGATCGATACCTCGACGTTTGCCGCGATGCGGGTCAGTTCCTCCGCGCACTGGATCCGCGCGGCGCCGAAGCGGCGCAGTTCCTGGCTGACCGCTTCGTCGTTTTCGAGGGAGTATTCGGGGATGAGCTTCTGGCGGCCGATGGAAAAAAGGCAGATGCGCGCGGCGACCGTGCCGGCGCTGACCGGAATGCCCTTGAAATGCTTCGAAGCTTTTTGCCTGCCGGAGCCGTTTTCGGTCATGCCGCGTCCCTTCTGAAATGCACCATGCCTGCCCGGCACAGGGAAAAGTCGAATCGGATGGGATCCATGGCATCGCAGGCGCGGAGCGAAACGGTAATCTCTTCCGCCATCCGCCAGTCGACCGAGTTACGCGCCGTCAGCCCCAGCTCCCGTGAAATCCGGGCCACATGGGTATCCACGGGCATGATAAGGCCGGACGGTGGGATGGTTTCCCATATGCCAAGATCGATGCCGTCACGTTTCCGGACCATCCAGCGCAGATACATGTTCAACCGTTTGCAGGCGCTGCCGGAGGAGGGGAAGGGGAGAAGGTAGCCGATGCTCGTGTCGCGCAAGGGAGCCACCCGATGGGCCTTTTGCCGGATCGTCCGGGTAAAATGCTCAAGACCGCCTTTTATCGTGGGATCGTCTTCACGGAAACCCGCCGCAAACAGCGATTCGAGGGAATCGGTTTCGGACCGGATCTGGCCCAGGGCGTGCAGGAGCACGGCGATATCATACCCATCGGTGAAACGATGTTTGAAGTCTCGAAGCAGGCGCGCCTTTTCCGCAAGGGTGGTTTCCAAGGCAAAGGCTGCGATGGATGGCCCGGTACGCCTGAAGATCTCGGTTACATTTCGGATAATCGTCTCCGCCCTCCCATAGGCCAGCACCGCCGCAACAAGAGCCGCTATCTCGATATCCTGCACCCGGTCAAATACCCTCAGACATACCAGGGGATCGATCCGGAGGTACTCGGTTCGGTGGTACGCACGATATTGATCTTCGAGATAGGTTTTGAGCGAAGCGGTTTTCATAAATAGTCGGTAGTGGTTTTCCACTACTCATTAAAAAAATAATTGAGTGTATCGAAATAATGACGAATTTTTAGACACCTTCCTGAAACCTTTAACTCTCAAGCGTCCGAAACCAATTTCCTCGCCACAAGGCATGCGGCGATGCCGCGTATAAGCCTGCCTCGCATGAGCCGGTAGTTGGTTCGTCCCCCGGCGCGCGGCCGGTGGCGTACCTCAACTTCACCTAGGCGGTAGCCCGCCTTTCGGACAAACAGGGGGTGGAAAAAGAAATCGCATCCATACAGGCGGCCTTCGAGGGGAAGAATGGCGGTAAGGCATTGCCGCCGCATGATTCTGAAAACGCAACCGCCGTCGCGCTGGGAGTCGTCCGTCACCATATTTCTGAAGGCATTGGCAACTCGCGAACAGATAAGCCGCGCCGTTCCGTCGCTCCGGTTTGTCCGTACCCCGCAGACCATGTCGCAAGTGTTCATTTTTTCGAGCAGAAGAGGAAGGTCGGCGGGATCGTATTGCAAATCGGCGTCCATGGTGACGATGAACTCGCCCTGTGCCGCGCGCATTCCCCGCATGAGCGCCTTGGCCTGCCCTCCCCGCACGGTCAGGGCGATAAAAGCAATATCCGTAAGAAGCGTCTCTGACCGGTGAGAAAGGGCCACGGCCGCCTTGTAGTTCCCGACCTCGCCGATGGTGCGGTCGCTTGACGCATCGTCAACAACGATTATTTCGTACCTTTGCCGGATGATCGAATCGAAGACCGCAGCGATCTCGGCCAGCAGGGCGCTTATGTTTGCCGCCTCATTATGAACCGGAAGGACGACCGATATTTTCGGTGGGGTCGGCATGATGCTTCTCAAGATAATTCCTGTATACGGCGCCGCTGTTACCCAATAAAGAGACGAAGCCTCACTCTCCTGCCGGGGATGGCGCTTTCCCTGGAAAGAGCCGCCGAAACGCGGCATAGCGGTCCCGCACGACCGCATACGCACGTTTTGTTTTCCGGTCGCCCGTCACGATGCCGCAGCCATTAAGCCCGAGGGGCATGTCCCTCGTGCGGGCCTTGTGCAGCTCCGAAAAGTAATCGGCATAGGCCCATACGACCATGCCATTGACATAGGAACGCTTTCCCCAGATGGTATCCATATGCGCTCCGAGAAAGAGCGCCTGGTGGTCTTCGCTCAGGTCCTTGGCCACCATACTCTTGACGATGCCCGCAAGCTTCGGCCGTGAATTGCGCCGGCCGAAGGCCGATTGCGCTCCGAACTCGGAAACGATGACCGGCTTGTCGGGCCACTTTGCATGGATGCCGTCGAGCACCGGTCCAAGGAGCGAAAGCGATGCCAGTTCCCAGCCGAAGTACTCGTTGACCGCGATTACATCGACATACGGGAAAGCCCGGTCGAGCCCGTACCAGTAACTGCAGAAGGTCACCGGACGCGACGGGTCGGCGGCCCTGACTTCAGACGCCACCGCCTTGATGAAGCCGGCCGCCCCGGCCCTGAAGGTGGCGAGCTGGTTACCGATCGACCAGAGGCCGATGCAGGTGTAATTGCCGTGAGCCCGGATGAGCGCGCGCATATAGCCGCTCCCGCAGCTCAGTCCTGGTTTGCTTGCGAGAAACTTGCCGTCGGTTTTCCATGCGGGAATTTCGTCCATGACGAGGAGGCCGAGGCTGTCGCAGATCTCGTAGATATCGGGGTCCTGGGGAACGTGGGCGATCCGCAGGAAATTGACGCCGAGGGACTTAAGGTCGCACAGATCTTTTCGTCGCTCCTCCCGGCTTAGCAGCGGACCCTTACGACCGAGCTCATCGTGCCTCCCCATCCCGCGCAGATAATAAGGGTTGCCGTTAAGATAAAGCTTCGCTTTTTCAGCCGTCAGCTGGCAGAAGCCGCGCAGCACGGTACATGTGTCGCCCCCGCTCCCGTGAAAGAAGGGGACCAATGCGATACGGTAGCGGCAGGGGGAGTCCGGCGTCCATGGCTGAACGTCATGGAGACGAAGCGTGGTGTCGGTCCCCCGGAAGGTTGCCTTGACGAGCGAGCCTGGTCGGTCCGGAGCCGCAATCCGCAGCTCCACGCTGTCCCATTTTTCGTGCGCAGCCACGGCATGGATCGAGAGGTCGAAGATATCGCCGGTGTGAAAGAAGGTGCGTAGTGCGACGCTGTCGATGCGCCGGCGCGGACGGGCCAGGAGACGCACCGGCCGGGGTATCCCGCCGTACACCCGCCAGCCGAGCGCCTTGTCGTCGGGAATTCTCCCCGAAATCAGCCGGCTGTCGACGCGGACGGCGAGGCGGATCCGGCTCTTTCCAATGACAAACGGCGTGCAATCGACCGAGAACGGCAGGTACGGAAAGGTGCAGGAGCCCGCAGCTGCGCCGTCGATGAAGATCCGGGCGAACAGGCAGACCCCTTCGAATTCGAGCGAAATATCTCGGTTGCCGAACGATTGCGGAATCTCAATTTCGCGGCAGTACCACCCAAACCCTTTTTCCGGACTCCCATTGTTACCCTTTCCAGGGAAAACGTGCGGAATCGCCACCTCTTCTCCGCCAAGGAACGGACTCTTCGCAAAGGCGACGCCGGAATCGTCCCCAGCAAAAAGGAATTGCCAGTTGTCGCGCAGGAGCAGGGTATCCGTCCGTGATGAATCGCCCTCTGCGGAAGACGAAAAACCCCATAGAGCAAGCACGGCGGCGATGAACGGGAAGGGACTCGACCGGAACGGGTTCACCAGGCACCCCGGCGGTTGACGGAAACACGTATGGACGCATAGGCCTCCTTCATGGCCGTGGAGCGCGCGCGGCAGATCACGGTCCCGGCCCGATCCGCCCGTGTTTTCACAAAGAAGGCGGTTGTTCCGTCCTCAAGCGCAACCGGGCTCTCACCCTGAAATTCGGCAGGGCCGGTCACCGATAAGGAAACCATGGTACGCGCCTGCGGGACGGTTTGTCCATTGGCATCGACAATGGTTACCACGACCCGCGTCATATCGCCGCCGTCGTCGAGAACGCTGTCGTCCGGGGCGATCCTCAGCGCCGCCGAAGGCCGGGCGTTGTCCGGACACAGGTCGCCGCAACGGAGTCGCCGAGGTACCCGACGGCCCTGAGCTCCCCTTGCCTGACCGGAACCGTTTTCCAGACAAACAGCGGGTGCGCGAGCGAGCGATAGCTGGTCGGGGATTTTTTCCCGAGGGAGACTCCATTGACAAAAAGTTCGGCGCGGTCGCAGTTGCTCACGACCCATATATCGCGCGGCATACTCGATTTTTCCCAGGAATCGGCGATAAAGATCATGGGACCGTACGCAACCGGATCGGCCTGCGAGCGGTAGAACATAGCGGCATATTTCGGCAGGCGGTAGATGTCCGCGACCCCGTGGTAGTTGACGCTTCTCTCGGCGGTAAAATGCGGCGAGTTGTAATCGAAGGCGCACCAGCCGAGGATGCCGGCGATTTCAGGATTTGCCACAGCCGAGTCGTTGGCTGCGGCAAAGTGGAGCATCTGACCGACAAGCCGCCCGTTGCCGTCCCAGGAGTGCGTTGCGAACCGGTGACCGACGCATTCGGTCGTAATCCAGGGCATCGGATGCGGGATCGTTGCCGGGACGGCGAAGTTCTGACCCCAGACATCCTCCAGAAATTCACGCATCGAGCCGCGGCCCGCAACCCGCACGCCGTGGGTCGGACGCGAAGGATCAAGCTCACGTGCCACGGCATTTGTCTTAAGGTAAAAATCGTGAAAATCCGCCGATTCGTTGATGCGCACGCCGAAGCTCACGACGAGGGGTGATTCCGGTCGCGCATGACCATCTCTTTCACATTGTCAATTGCTATCGCCTGCCAGGCGGCATTGCCCACATAGAGCCAGCCGGGAATCCTCAGCAAGAGGAGGCTCAATCTCATCGCAACGGTCGAGAAACGCGGGCGATTGCGGGTAGTGGGAGCAGCGGACGATGTTACAGCCGAAATCGCGCCTGATGATATCCGCATCCCTGGCCTGCAGACGGTCTGCCGCCGCGCGGCCGATGAAGGGAAACGTTTCGTGCCGGTTGAGGCCGCGGAGTTTCATCGGGCTTCCATGATGAAAAAACCGGTTGTTCTGCTGAATGTAAATGACCGCACGCCGAACGTCTGGCGAAGTTCGTCGGCCTGCCGGTTACCCTCATAGACCTGCGTTATGGCCGTATATACATAGGGGTGATCGGGCTGCCATAGGCGCAGGGATGGAATCGGGCCGATGGCGGCATCGAATTCAACGGCGGCGTTCGCGGCGATGGTCGCCCGGCCTCCTCCGATGCGACAATTGCGCCCGACGAATCGGCAATGAGGGTGGTGACGGCGCACTTCTTTTGCACGGCGCCGGTATGGCGATGTGCGACTAGACGCATCCGTCGTGCCGAATCCTTTACCGCGTAAACCCATTCGGCATGGAGCGGATCGGTGATGACCAGCGCCACATCGCGCACGATGCCGCCGAAAATGAAGTAATCGACGCCTCCGCCCGAGGCGAATATCCCCGCGCCGGCGCGAATCGACCCGCACGGCCAGAACATTGTCGCGGCCGATCCGCACGTCGGTGGTGATATCAACGGGAAAGGGGGTATAGGCTCCCTTGTGCTCCCCGACCTGCCGGCCGTTCAGGTATACGGTGCGGCTTCGATACCGCCTGGAATTCGACCGAAAAATGCCTCCCTTCAAATTCTGCGGGAGGGGTGAAGTGTTTACGGAACCACGTGATCTTCGCAAAGGACGACTGGTCGACATCCAAGTGCTTACAAGTGCGGTCGAATGGGGCAGGCATACGCTGAAAAGCGGCCGCAAGGCGACAGGGGGGGATGCGGGGGAACAGCAGGGGAAAAGAGGGGAAAGGGAGGGGGGGGGGGCAGGAGCCCGCTCATCACGGTAACAGCCGCCCGGAAAATGATCCGATTATGCTTCAATGGCTGTTCTGCCGCTCTTTCCTGTAAACATGGCCCCTGGGTCCCTGCTGTAACGGAAACCGGGCAGGAAGGGTTTGGGGAGAGGGTGGAAATTAGAGAGGGTAGGGGGGGAGGGAAGGGAGATGCATATATAAAGAAAGGGAATAAGGAGAGTAGAGGAGAAAAAAGAGGAGAAGAGGAGAGAAGAATAGAAAAAAGGAGGTATAAAATGGGTAAGGTAAGGATGTAGAGAGAGTGGAAGAAAAAGGAAGAGCAAAAAGTGGAAATAGGAGTGCAAAATAAGAGAAAAGAAGGGGACATACAAAAAGATCCAGGAAAAGAAAGAACCGACATAAGCGACATAACCAACACCTACTCTACCAAGAGCAAGCTGCGAAACAACGACAAAACAACGTATACTGTGCCGAGAGGAAACCTGCCGTCGATGCCGAAAATACGAAACACAAAGTAAAAGTAGCTGCGGTAAGAAAAAAAAGAAGAGAATGGACAGAGGAAATGGTCCTAGTGTGGCACTATAAATAGGGAATGAAAGGCGGACCTACTGAGAACGAGTCACGCTGAACGTTTCAATTCCCTCGCTGTTAAGAGCGCCGGTGGTCAGATCGTAACAGAAGTAGGCCATGGAGCCGGTGATGGTGTTTGCGCCGTCCCAGACCCAGGTATACGGGCCGCGGGAACCGAACATGGTGCTTAGCGTGACGGTAATGGTATCGCCGGTGCGGCGGCCGGACGTTATGGTCCTGTCGTTGGAAGTCGAACCGGTAATATTATGGCTTGCATCCTCGTTCAGCGTTAAAGAGAATGAAACCGATTGTGCAGGGCAACCGCTGGAATTAGCGCCCGGCTGATTCAGGGTACCATTCCATGTTCCTGTAACGTTATCGTTTATCAGCGCTGCACCGACGGCCTGGATCACGTTCGAATCACACTCAAGCTGGGTGTGTTTCAGCGGAAAAGACATTGTTTGGGGACCCGGCAGGCTCGGGGCAGACAGGCTGTTGGTACCGACAACGCCGTCATTCGGTGCACCGTTGAAAACCAGGGTATTTGCGAATAAAGGCGTCATGGAGCTATCAGTGCCGACTACCCTTATGAATTGGGTTTCCGGATGGTTTGAGAGAAGTTGCGGTATTTGCGCGGCGACGCCTGCAAGCAGACTGGACAGAAATCCGCCATTGCCGATGTCATTGAGCGTCTTGACCGTGGAGGGGAAGACGTTTCCGACCAAAGGCATATTGAAGAAGGTCGTTGCCCACGGAACGATGCCGCCCTGCGCTAAGCGGCAGCCGGTGTCCCCGAAATGGGTGAGCCCTCCATGATAATATTGTTGATCAGCAGGGTGGACTGTGATGCTCCCGACACCACAGTCAGGCCTCCATAGCTGTGGGCTTCGATGTCGATCTGTGAAAGTCCTGCGGTTTGAAGGGTAGTAAGAAAATTGGCGAGGCTCGATCCGGTAGTGCCGGCTGCCTGAGTCCAGTCGTAGTTGAATCCGATCACCTGTTCGTACCCTCCCGCGGCCATGATGGCGGCAACGCAGGGATAAGCCGAGCTCACGTTGCTGAATATGCCGTGGACTAACAGGAGTGTTTTTTTAGTGTTGTCGAATCCCTGTGGATAAGTGACCCAGCCGGAGCCGTTCCAGATTTGAGGGGCGAATGGGTCCGGTGCGCCTACCAACGAAGGGATAAGGTTCGCCATGCTGACGACCATGCCGTGCATCTGGCGGAAGATGGCCGACTGAACCTGGAAGACTGCGGCTATGCCGCTCGAACTATCCACTACTTCACCGGGGACGCCGACGAAATTGTGGTTGCCTGAGGAATCGATGATATCGACCAGCGGAGCCGAACCCGGAATATTCGTCGTTATGCCGCCGCTGTAATTAATGGTAAAGTCAGCCTCTCCTGATTGCACTTGCGCCACCGTTGTTTTGTTCGCCGGCTGGGAACTTTTAGCACTGTTTCCCGGGCCCAACGAGATCTCCAGACAGGCGCCGACACCCTGGATGATTCCGCAGGGAGGTTGTTTCGGCATAGATGAGAGCAGAGTGAGCGTTACCGTCGTATCGCTTGCAAGAAGTCCGGGAGGGATCGTAACGCTGCTTCCGCTCGGGAGGGTGATGGTCCCGCCTTGCGCAGCGGAGATGCTCTGCGACGAGGTCTCGATACTACCGGATCCTCCGCCCCTGGATAGTGCGGTAGGGCCGCTCTTTGCACATCCTCCGGGCAATAAACTAAGGAGAATGATGGCCGAAATGGCAAACCATACAAGAATTTTCTTCATATGACTCCTCCTGGAACTCGGAACGGGACGTTATGCAATCACGGTTCAGCCGTCTATAATGAATATAAATGTACAGGATCGGATGCGGCAATGCCGGAAATAACCGGCGGCGCAAAACATAATAATAATAAAGTGGTGCAAAAAAACTTGCCTTTTTTTCAAAAGACCTTTATTTTATCAAATCACAATGGGTTGCTTTTATCGCTCTATGATATACAGAAATCCGCAAATACCTCCCATACATAGCAATTTTCTGACCAAACAATGGCGTTTTTCACGGAATCGTTTTCCCAGAAAGAGAGGCATCGATATGATTAATCCCCACGGGTCGCATGCAGCCGCTGCGACATTGTATCGATTCAACCATTCACTGAAAAAAATCCGGTACCTTGCAGGCATGGTCGGCGCGCTGGCGCAGGCGGTATTCGCAGCAGATACGCTGAGCACCTGGCTCTATAATACCCCCATTACGCTCAATACCTCAACGACGGGCGCAAAAACCACGACCACGCAGAAGAATTTTCCCGTTTTGATCCGTCTGACCTCTCTCAATGCGGCGGCGGTGTTTGCCACGGCGCAGGCAAACGGAGGGGACCTGCGGTTTTCCCACGCGGGCGATACCGGACAGATTCCCTATGAACTGAATAAGTACGATCCGGTGCGCCAGAGGGCGGTTATCTGGGTGAAGGCGGACTCGGTGCAGGGGAACAATGCAAGTCAATCGATACGGATGTGGTGGGGAAAGAGCGGTGCGGTTACCACCTCGGATTCGGCCAATGTGTTTGCGCCGGCAAACGGGTTCGCCCTCGTATGGCACCTCAATAAGAGTTCGGGATCAGGAACCCCGGCAAGCCCGTTTATCTTTGGAGACGCGACGGGGCAGGGACGCACCGGACTCGGGTACGGCACGGTGGATTCCCCTTCGGTGATTGACAGCGGCCGCGCTTTCAATGAAGACAACGGCAAAGGTACGGATACCATCGTGGTCGCCAGTCTGCTCGGCAGTCCCAGCGCCTTTACCATGTCGGCATGGGTGAAGGTGGATTCGATTCATGACTCAGCATCAAGCGACCCCGCGGCTGAACTTTTTAACATAGGAGGTTTTATAGAATTTAAGGTTAGAGGTAAGAACACAACGGCCCTCGATTCATTACGCGCGACCTATTACAAGGCTACGGGCGGCTCGTCGGATGGTCAGTACTTCCTCAACTCGAAAGTGAACGTTCTGAAACAGGGTTGGAAGCATGTCACGTATGTTTGTGATCCCACCGGTACCAGCGGCACTAAATTTGAGCAGGGGTATGTAAACGGGGGGGCAGTGGGGGCAGCGGCGACAAATACTGATGCTATAGATTGGGCGATCCCTATTAACACCGCCAACGATGACGTGACTGGTAACACGAAGTTGGGCGCCAGGTCGGGATTGGCTCTTTCAAAAACAGATACCAGTAGACTTTACGGCATCGAGTGTGAGTTTCGTGTTGATAATGTCGTTCGGCCCGCCGACTGGCTCAAGCTGTGCTTTGAGAACCAGCAGGCCAGCGATTCCTTGACGAGTCTGAACGCCACGGGTCCGGGAGTCCCCACGCTTTCCCTGCCTTCCAACAATGCGGTGGGACAGCCGGTGGCCTTGACGCTAAGTTGGAATACCGCTTCGTTAGCGACCTCCTACGACGTACAGGTTGCGACCACGTCGACATTTGCCGGTACGGTATTTGATCAACCGGGGCTTTTGACGACCTCCCAATCCCCCGCCGGTCTTGCAAACGGCACCTTCTATTACTGGCGTGTAAATGCAACCGGCGCCTCCGGAACAAGCGCATGGTCGGCCGTCTGGACATTTACAACTGCAACACCATGGATTCCGCCGCCTCTGACCGCCCCGGCAAATAATGTGATCAATCAGGCGCTCTCCCCGAATTTAACCTGGGTGCTGGTCACCGGTGCAAGCTCCTATGAGGTGCAGGTGTCAACCGACCCCGCATTCGGCTCCACCGTTCTGGATCAAAGCGGCATTGCCGCAAATATTCTCAACGTTCCGGGACTTACCAACTATACTACCTATTACTGGCGAGCCAATGCCTATGATAACACCCTGACGCAAAGTCCCGATCCAACCGCATGGTCGGCCGTGTGGAGTTTTATCACTATTATCGGGCAGCCGGTTCTTTCGACGCCGGCAAACGGGGCGGTGAATCAAGCGGTATCGTTGAGCCTGAACTGGGGATCGGTGGCCGGAACGGGTTCCTATGCGTTGCAGGTTTCGACCGCATCGGGTTTTGCGACCACGGTTTTCAGCCAATCCGGATTATCGGGTCTTTCGCAGACGTTGAGCGGGCTTGCAACCTCAACGACCTATTACTGGGAGGTCAATGCGACCGGCGGCAATGGCGGTACGGGTGCCTGGTCGGCTTTCTGGAGCTTCACGACCGTTCCGCCTGCGCCGGGAGTTCCGGTGCTTGCTTCACCGTCCAACGGATGGGCGGGCCAGCCGCTGACCCCGAATTTGACCTGGGGGTCGGTCGCAACCGCTTCCTCATATGAGGTGCAGGTATCAATGTCTTCCGGTTTTTCACCCACGATTTTTGACCAGCCCGGCATTACCGGGACCTCTCAAGCCATCGGTCCGCTCGGGTTTGCAACCGTCTATTATTGGCGTGTGAATGCGTCCAACATCGGCGGTACAAGTGTCTGGTCGGGCGTCTATGGATTTACCACGGTCGAGGATTACACCGCCTGGTCGCATCATATGCCCATTCCACTCAATACCAGCGCGACTGGTGCGAATGTCGCCAATAATGTTTACAATTTTCCGGTGCTGGTCCGTCTCACCTCATCCAACTTTTCCGGATTCGGCTTGGTGCAGGCCGGTGGTGCGGATATCCGGTTCTCGAAGTCCGCCGATTATACAAGGGCGTTTCCCTATCAGATCCAGCGCTGGGATGCGACGGATAATATAGCCGAAATCTGGGTCCTTCTGGATACGGTATTGGGGAACAGCTCATCACAATCTATTGAAATGCACTATGGGAATAGCGGCGTTGCAAGCCAATCGAACGGGCCGGCGGTTTTCAATCCGAGCAATGGATTCCTCGCGGTCTGGCACCTTTCGGATTTGACCGATGCGACTGGCGCCTATGGCCTTTATACAAGCAGTAATTTCGCTCCCGCCAAGGCGCCGGGGTTGATCGACACCTGTTATAGCTTCACGGGAACGTCCGGCGGCAGCTATCTTGCAAACAAGGGGAGCTATCTGGGTAATCATGACACCCTTACACTATCCAGTTGGGTGAATCTCAGTGCAAGCGCGAGCGGAGACGGGCAGATGATATGGCTGGGTAATGCTGCGGGAGTCCGGGCTTGCGCATCGACAGGCACCGGCCATTGTATGATGTACGATACCAATGCAACCACTGCGAATTTTGCCGATTTTCAAGACGGTCCGACGGTAAAAGGCCTGGGGTGGCAGTATATCGCCGGCGTTTTCAATCCCGTAAGCTCAAATGAATTTTACTGGCAGAACGACTCCATTCCCGCCAGTGTGGTGCCGGTGACAGGGTCGCGTATGGGAACGCAAAATCATGCTATCGTCTATGGTGGGACTGGAGAAGGCGACTCAACCTTATTAGGCACGGGAACCACCGCTACTACCGCTGAGTTCAATGGATTACTCAATGAAGTCCGCGTCGAAGATGTTTCCCGCAACGCGGCCTGGCTCACGTTATGCTTTCAGAACCAGCAGGCGAACCAGACATTGGTGGTTCTCGCCGCCCTGCCGTCGATACCCACGCTTGCCTCACCGACCAATAATGCAACAGGTCAACCGACAGCGCTGACGCTGAGCTGGAACAGCGTTTCGGGAGCGTTGACCTATGAGGTGCGGGTGGCGACCGCGGCAGGGTTCGGCGTTGCGACGGTTTCCGATCAGGCGGGGCTCACCGGCGTTTCTGCCACGGTTGCCGGACTCGCCGGAAGCACGACCTACTACTGGCAGGTGAACGCGACCAACGGTGCTGGCACGACCGCCTGGTCCGCGGCGTGGAGTTTTACCACCACCATCGGTTCGCCGGCCCTCTCATCGCCGGCAAACGGTGCAACCGGCCAGCCGCTGACCTTGAGCCTCTCCTGGGGCAGCGTGAGCGGAGCGATCTCGTACGGGGTGCAGGTATCGACCGATATGTCCTTCGGGAGCACGGTGTCCGGACAGAGCGGCCTCACCGGGCTTTACGGGGTCGTGAGCGGCCTGACGGGCGGTGTGACCTATTACTGGGAGGCGAACGCGACGGGTGCGGCGGCCACGGGCGCATGGTCGGGAACGTGGAGTTTCAGCGCGGGTATGACGCAGGTGATACCGCTCAACACGGCGTGGAACATGAAGTCGCTGAATGTCATTCCATTGCAGGACACGACGCCGGCGGTATTCGGCACCGACCCGGGCGGCTTCTTGTTTGTGAAAGATAACGCGGGGGACGTGTACTGTCCCGCGGCGTACCAGGATAACATCAACTATGTTCAGGTGGGGCAGGGGTATCAGGTATATACGACCGTTCCCGATACGATGGAAGTGCTGGGTATCCCGGTGAATTATGCCGCCACGGCGATCCCGCTCTCCTCGGGCTGGAATACGATCGCTTATCTGCCGCCGAGTGACGATTCGATAGAGCATGCGCTTGCGGGCATCGACACGTTGCTGATCATTGTCAAGAACAACTCGGGCCATGCCTACTGGCCGTCGCTGGGGATCGACGATATCGGGATCATGTATGTCGGAGAGGGGTACAAGGTGCTGATGAGTTCGGCGGCGTCGCTGACCTACCCGACGCCGGATACGGGAGTGCCGAAAAGAGTAGCCGCGAGCGGTGGGAGTAAGACAATGCTTCGCCTGCCCGAACCGCGGCACTATGCGACGCATGCGAATACGGGGAACAATGCGACGCTTCTGGCGAAGCGGGTGACCATCGGAGACAAGGTGGTAGCGGACTCCAGCGAGGTCGGGGCGTTTGATGGATCGGGGAGTCTTGTGGGCTCGGGGACGGTGATCCACGGGATCGCGGCCTTTGCGGTGTGGGGCATTGACCCGCAGTCAAAGACGAAGAAGAAGGACGGCTGTGCGGTATCGGAGTCGGTGACGTTCAGGTTGTGGGACGGGAAGCGGGAGTATCCGCTGGATTACGTTACGCAGAATGGGACTCCGGCGAAGTATGGGGTGGATAAGGTATTCCTGGGGGTGTTGAGTGTTCCGGACGGGTATCTGATCACGAAGTTTGATCTGACGCGGGCGTATCCGAACCCGTTCCGAGGCTCGGTGAAGATAGCGTTCGATGTGCCGACGATAGGTGGGGTGACGGAGCATGGGATCGAGCTTGCGGTGTACGACCTGAAGGGGAGCCTTGTGAAGGAGTTGGCGAGCGGGATCTACCGTGCGGGTCACTATGCGTTGTCGTGGAACAGTGGCGAGGGCCGAGAGTCCGGGGTGGGATCGAGCGTGTACATCGTGAGGATGAAAGCTGCCAACTTCGACAAGAGGCTGAAGCTGGTAAGAATTCAATAGAAGCGCATCACACATCCGAAGGTATCAAAGCCCTGCGGGTAGAGATCGGCGGGGCTTTTGTCATTTATGTGGCTTGTTAATTTGTTCGATGTTGAATTGCTATTTTTGAATGGGCGGGTTTTAAACCCGCCCTTCCGCAGGGACTTAGGGGTGATCGTGGTGTTCCCGGTATGCCAGCGCCTTTTTGAGTTCCTTGATGGCTCTTTTGCATTCTAAAATTGCGGCCTTCTTGTGGCCCCCGAAATCGTGCGGCGCGGCCTGCATGTAGTCGATCGCATCCTGAAGGTTGTGGATCGCGGCGGCGATGCGCGGATGCATGACCGCTTCTTCGTGGACGCCACCCTCCATCGGTTGAGCAAGGAGCTGGGTCATGGGCGCAAAGCAGAAGGAAAGGAGAACGGCGGACAGCACGAGCTTCTTCATACGGACCTCCATGGAAAGGGGTTATTGAGCCTCGAAACCCGCGGTTAGTTGCAGATTTCAGGTATGTTACCGGTCAATGTCATTTCAGAATATAGATAGATAATTTCTTTGAATTATAATTTATCCCCCTCAAACGCTTCTCGCAGCACTGCCTGCATCAACTCTTCCGCCTGAACCTTCCGCTCGGCGACGGGAAGAGCTATTCGGCGAGGTTTGTGGTGAGGTAGGCTGCGCAAGTCCCCGAGCGCAATTGAGGGATTGCGCAGGAGGGAATGGTTTTTCTTTTTTTCGCGGAGGTCTCGGGGGTCCCCGCCAACCGAGGCCAGTTATAAAGCACTCCCACCACGTGCGGGTGACCCGGCTCGGCCATCCAAAAGAACTTTTAGTAATAGTAACGAAAAATCCCTCTACTCAAATTATCGGTACATCTTCTCCCGTTTCCGGAAAAACTTGACCAGCGACTCGGTGTAGTCGGTGCCGGTGGAGACCGGGATCTCGTCCACGCCGTTTGAGGTGAAGGCCTGCGAGGTCGCGGCGACGCGCTCGTCCATATTTTTCTTATAAAGGGCGCGGAACCGACGGGAGGAGGAGTCCACGAGCCGCGTTTCGCCGGTCTCGGCGTCGGCGAGCTCGAGGAGCCCGATGTCGGGGAGTTCGTGTTCGCGGGGGTCGCGCAGCGAGATCGCCACGAGGTCGTGGCGGCGGGCCGTGACGCGGAGCGGCTTGGCAAAGGGCGGCGCGAAGAAGTCGGAGACCAGGAAGACCACGGCCCTGCGGCGCTGCACGCGATTCAGGTAGGAGAGAGCGCCGGCGATATCGGTGCCCCGTTTTCGGGGCTCGAAGTAGAGCATCTCGCGGATGACCCGCAGCACATGGTTCCTGCCCTTCTGCGGGGGGATATACCGCTCGATCTCGGAGGTGAAAATGATGAGGCCCACGCGGTCGTTGTTCTTGATCGCGGAGAAGGCGAGGAGGGCGCAGATTTCGGCTCCCATCTCGCCCTTGAACTTATTGACGCTGCCGAAGCTGCCCGAGGCCGAGGCATCGACCACGAGCATGACCGTCAGCTCCCGCTCCTCGACGTGCTTCTTGACATAGAGCCCGTTCATTCGCGCGGTGACGTTCCAGTCGATGAAACGGATGTCGTCTCCCTCGACGTAGGAGCGGACCTCGGAGAACTCCATGCCGCGTCCCTTGAAGACGCTGTGGTATTCGCCGGACAGGATCGAGTCCACGACGCTCTTGGTCCGGATCTCGATGCGGCGCACCTTCTGCAGCACTTCGCGGGGGATCATGGCTTCCTCGGTATCGGACGGTCAGTGGTTGACGATGAATTTGCGCTTCAGGAAGCGATCATGGAACTTCGACGCGGTCGAAAATCTTCTGCACGATGTCCTCGGGCGTGACGTTTTCGGCCTCGGCCTCGTAGGTGACGATGATGCGGTGGCGCAGTACGTCCATGCCGATGGATTTCACGTCCTCGGGTGTCACATAGCCCCGGCCGCGGATGAAGGCATGGGCGCGGGCGGCGCGGGTCAGGTTGATGCGTGGCGCGCGGCGAGGCGCCCCAGGCGACCAGATCCTTCAGCTCGGCCAGTCCCGCCGTTGACGGCTCCCGGCTTGCGAAAACGATATTGACTATGTAGTCCTCGACCTTCGGGTCCATGTAGATTTCGTTCACCACCGACCGCGCCGACAGGATCTTATCGACCGAAATGACCTTCTGCACCGGCGGAACCTCATCGCCGGCCATCCGTTCGAGAATCTGCTTCTCCTCTTCGCGGCTGGGATAGACGACCTTCAGCTTGAGCATGAAACGGTCGACCTGCGCCTCGGGCAGGGGATAGGTTCCCTCCTGCTCGATCGGGTTCTGCGTCGCAAGCACGAGAAAGGGTTCCTCGAGGGGGTAGGTGGTATCGCCGATGGTTACCTGGCGCTCCTGCATCGCTTCGAGCAAGGCGCTCTGCACCTTTGCCGGAGCGCGGTTGATCTCGTCGGCAAGGATGATATTCGAGAACAGCGGCCCCTTTTTCGGGACGAATTCACCGCTTTTCTGGTTATAGATCATGGTTCCGACGAGGTCCGCGGGCAGGAGGTCCGGGGTGAACTGGAGCCGCCGGAAGCCGGTATCGATCGCCTTTGCCAGCGTCGAGACGGCGAGCGTCTTGGCGAGTCCCGGAACGCCCTCCAACAGGATATGGCCGCGGCACAGAAGCCCGATCAGCAGCCGGTCGATCATCCGCGACTGCCCCACGATAACCTTGCCGACCTCACCTTTCAGAAGCGTTACAAAGCTGCTCTCTTCGCGTATGCGGTCGTTCAGCTTTGCAATATCAACACTCATAGGTTCCCCCTCCGCTTTTAGTGTCATGGAATCGTTGAGGACCGGTGCACGCACCTCACCGAAGTCCGGAAAATTGCATCTTTCCCGCCCCCCGCTGCAACGGTCCGACAATAATGGACCGCGATTCGGGCATGCCCTCGTGGAGAAAACACGATGCAGGGAAGGGCTTGAAATATTTTTACTACGTTCCGGCGGCGAAATTATTATGTGCCGGGCCGCGAGTAATCGTAGAAAAAAGATGACAAAATTCCTTGAACTGATTCTGATAATTCTCATCCTTCGATCCCTGCTTTCCATGGTAGTGCCTCACTGGCGGCAGAAATCGAAGCCGGTTCCACCACCGACGCAAAAGGATAAAGACCCGTTCAGGAAAAAAGCGGACATCAGCGACGGGGAATTTGAAGATCTGAAGTAGCTTCCGATACGTCATGCTCGAAAGGAAGTAACCAACCCGTGAAGATCCCCGCAGAGCCGCTTTTTTTTGCGCCGATTTATAAGGAAACGCTCTGGGGCGGAACGGCTCTGGCCGAGCGTCTGGGTCGACCGCTGTCGACTGCGAAGCGGGTCGGCGAATCCTGGGAGATCAGCGGCTACGAACGCGACCAGTCAACGGTCGCCGCCGGCCCGCTTGCCGGGATGAGCCTCGCACGCCTTGCGTCGGAATCCCCCCGTGAACTCCTCGGCGATATCCCGCCATCGGGCGCCTTCCCCCTGCTTTGCAAATTCATCGACGCTTCGGAGCGTCTCTCGGTGCAGGTGCATCCCGACGACGTGCAGGCGCGCGCGAACGGGTGGGGGGAGTTCGGCAAGACCGAGTGCTGGTACATCGTTGCCGCAAAGGAGCAAGCACGGTGCATCCTGGGGTTTAACCGCGACCTGACCATTCAGGAGATGCAATCGGCCGTTGCCTCTTCCACGCTTCCCGACGCGCTCTCGTCGGTTGCGATCAAACCCGGCGATGTGCTCTTCATCCCTGCAGGCACCGTTCATGCCATCCTCGATGGTTCGCTCATGTATGAGGTACAGGAAACCTCCGATACCACGTTCCGCCTCTACGACTGGGAACGGCTCGATGCCGCCGGCACACCCCGCCCCCTCCATATCCGTGAGGCATGCGCCGTCGTCGATCGTTCCACCTTCGATAATCGCCCGCTCACGCCGATTACCTTCGCCGAACGGGGATTTTGCCGGAGCATCCGCGTCGCATGCGGGTATTTTGCCATCGAGCAATATGCGTTCATGCGGAACGTCGAGGCCGTCATGGAGGCGAAACGATCGTTCAGGATTGTCACGGTCGTCGGCGGCGCCGCACGCCTTCTTTATCAGGGCGGGAGGACCGAACTCTCACTCGGCGTCACGGTGCTCCTGCCGGCAACTATGAACGAAGTGCGCATTGCCGGCTCCGCAGGCGCTGTTATACTCGTAGCATGGGCGCCGGACCTCCTGCGTGAAATCGTTCTTCCCCTCCGGGCCAAGTCCATTCCGGATGAGGCGATTATGGGCCTGGGCGGGTACGGCGCCCGAAACGATCTTGCGCCTTATCTGAAGGATCGTTCCTCCCGATTGTAGAAATTTTCCATTATAGTTGACTTCGCCGTTTTTTCGTATTAATTTCTTTTTGGGTAATTCCGCGTATCATCCATTACACTCTATTAAATCAGGAGGGGCACCTATGAAGCTTAACCATCGCATCGTCATGGCAGTGTGTGCCGTCTTCGCTGGCGCGGTTGTCCTCTCGACCGGCGGCGGCGGCGACAAGTCCATCATCGCTCTGGAAGCCCGGCTCAAGGCATTGGAAACCAAGGGGACGCCCGACAGCGTCCTGTCGACCGCGCGGGTCGACCTGGAGAACGCAAAAGCCGGCAAGGAGCAGAGCCTGCCTGGGTACCACGCCAGTCTCGATTCGTTGAAGGTGCATGTGGCGGCGGCGGAAAAATGGTGTAACGGGGTCATGCAGGCGAATAAGGCCCGGACCGATTCCCTCTTTAAATTGCTTTCGGCACAGAAGGCCGGCCTTTCCGGCCTGCAGCTGAAGGCGGCGGACAGCCTCTTCTCTTCCCTCAATTCATATATCCTGAAAGGGTGGTACCTTCAGGCGCGGGGGGTTGCCGACCACCTCGATTCCTTGATGCCGTCGCTTCTGAGGGATGAGGAGCGCGCGAAGCAGACGGGAGGAAAAATTCTCGGCACCTGGACCATGCTGAAGCAACATCGGGAAGAGGGCGCGAATGCGCTGGAAAAAACCAAAGTTTCCTTTTTGAAAGACGGCTCCTTTGACATGGATGAGGAAATGAAAGGCCAGACCGGCCCCCAGCTCAAGGAGGACTGGCAGTTTATTTCGCATGGGAACTACGGACTCAAGGGAGACACCATCCTTCTCATGACAAAAACCGAAAAATGTCTGCGGCAGATTTACTGGAATCTTGACGATAACAACAAATGGGTGAAAAGTGAGAAAAAACCCTACGACACGGTGATCAGCGACGGCAGTAAGGACCGGTTAATAGCGTTCAGCTATCTTAAGGAGAATTACAGGAAATAGAGGGTGATCGGCGGACGAAACCGAATCCTGCGCACCACGTCGCGCGCCGTGCGGCGCGTATAAGATAGCAACAACTGCCTGCGGTTTTAGTCCCCTAAAAAAGGGGGAAAATACTCTCCCTCTTCCTTTCGGTTTCCGCCCGCGAAGCCGGCAGGTACCCATGGTGGTCAGACTGCATCGTCGATTATCTCTTCATCGAGGTGGTCAGTTTCCACTTCAGGGAGATGCTCTATTTCGAAATTCTCCCCTTCCTGCAACATGAGTTCGATAAGGTCCGGGCGATTGATCAGCTCCAGATGCCTGATCCGGCGGTATTCGTTTCTGTGTTCGGGACAGTATTTGGGATAGATATACTGGCGAGGATAAATCTTTACCTCGAATTGATGGATGCAGCCCTCCAGAGCGCAGTTCATGACCATGGTCACCACTTCGGTGTAACTGTGCTTGAACGTCTGATTTTTTATATTTACATCCTCGGGTTTTGTCCGTTTTCGGATCCGGTATCGGTCCTGTCGGTGTTCCGGGCAATACTTGGAAATATGAATACCAAAAAAAATCTTACCGCACCCCGGATAGAGGCACTTTTTTTCGCGGAGTTTTTGTCGACGTCTGGATTTAGGAAGCTGCATTCTTACTACTTCTCCCCTGGCTTTCGCCTTGAAAGGAAGGTGGGGTAACAATGGAAAGGCTTTTTCAAACGGGTATAAATATAGGGCCAAAAGGGAAAGAATGCAACCTATTTCTGGATTATTTTTTTGACCGCACGTTTAACTGCCCGAGTAAATGATGCGTATTAGTTGAATAATCAAAGTGTTATGCAATTTTTTCCGCTTTTGTTGAAAAAATGATCGCCCGTTGATTATCTTGATAAAAAGGGAGCCCTTTTCGTCAAGCGAAGCTGGATCGGCGGGTGAAGCCTAGAATATCACTCCCGTTTTTACCTGCACCATCAGCGCATTCCCCGAGAAGGTGTACTCGGTATTCTTCGGTCCAAGGAAGGCGTTGAGCGAGACGCTGAAGACGAAATCGTTGAGCGACTGGTAGCCGATCCCGGCGGAAACGACGAAACTTTTCTGTTGAAGGTTGCCGATGGCGTTGCAGGTAAGGGTCATGGGGTCGATGATAAACTGGCTGATCGAGCCGAACAAGGCTGCGTAATATTTCGAGTAGCTGTTGGGTTGGTAAAGGCTGGAGAGCGTTGCAGGATTCGTCAGCCACGGCATATTCCTGAGGTCGGTCCTGAGTTGGGAAATCGAGCCGGCGATCAGCTGCTGAAGGTCCTTGCCGAGTACCGGGTCGCTGAAAATATTATCGTTGTATCCCGCGCCGTTATAGTAAAATTCCGTATTCATCGTCAATCGGTCGGCGACGCCGCCGAGCGGAAAGAGCCTGGTCAGGCTCAGGCAGAGGCGCGGAAACCATTGATTGCCCAGTGTCGTGGTGTCCCAGACCGAATCCGACACTTTTTTGAGGCCCAGCATGTCCGATTCGTTGCGCAGGCTGGCCTCGCCCGCGATCTGGACATTGAAAAGCTGCGAGGTGAGATCGAATCCAGCCACCGGCCTTCGGCCTTTTTTTCCCCACGCGGAGAGCGCCATCTCGGTTCTGCCCACGAGCACCTCGGCCTTGGCGGCCGCGGCAAGGCTGTCCGCCGTCGGGGCATTATTCGCATCGATGAAGGAGTAGAAGTTGAACAGCGTCTTATAGGGGATATGGATCTTGAGTCCGTAGGTGCCGTCGCGGTCTCCCTCCTTCGGGAGGAAGGTCTTCTGCTCCACATTGACAAGATCGGTCGGATTCCAGAAGTTGCACGGCCCCCACTGCAGCACCTGTCTGCCCGCCCTGAAGTAGACGATCTTGTTGATGTTTGCATCCACGAAAAGCTCCGATATATCGAACACCAGACCGCTGTCCGGTTTCCCGAAGGTACCGGGGTCCAGCGATGCATACGAAGGGGTCGGCACGAAGGAACCCTGCAGGTCGGCGTATGCTTTTGCCCCGCCGAAGAGCCGCGCGTCGACAAAGCCGTTGCCGACGATGCGGGTCTCCAAGGCGACGGCATGAAGGTCCGGGCTGTCGAACCAGGAACGGCTCAGGGCCGGATCGGCGTAGGCGTTGACGGTGCCGGAAAACGCAACCCCCTTCTTCTCCTCGGCGCCGCTCTTCGCCAATTGCGTGTTGACCACCGTAGCGCTGTCGACCAGCGAGGAGCTGTCGGCGAAGAGGGCGTTTTCATCTATCTTCTCCCCGGCGAATAGGGCAAACGGGAGAAGCGGAAACAACGTGATGAGGATCGGTTTTATCATAAAAGACTTTAAATCCTTATTTTTCTCAATTACTCAAATTCTCCAGATACGCCTTGGTAAATATCTTGTCATCCAGTTTGCCGGTGACGATCCCCGAAATTTTGACCTCGGTCTTGTTGCCCTTTTCGAATTCGTCGATATAAATCTGCTCGATCGGGACGTATTTGCCGAGCACCTGCGTGTACTTAAGGTAGTAGGCGGTGTTCATGAGCGTTTTGGAACTCGAAAACGACTGCTCCTTCAGCGAGAGCCGGTTATCCTGCCGCACCCAGAAGGTGCGGTACGGGTAGGAGACATCGGCTACCTTCGCCTTGACTTCGAAGCGCCACACCGGAATGGCGCCGAGCTTATCCGACGCAATGACCTCCTTGCCGGCCTGGTCGGTTGCCCCCTGGTAGAGTTCGGTGAGCCTCCGGGTTTCGAAGTCCTCGCCCTTTGCGTCGGTGCCGCCGATGCTTTCGTCCCGGTTGATATGCTGGAAGGTGCGCGTATTCCGGCGGTACATCCAGAAGTTGTCCTCGATGCGCAGGTACCCGTTCCCCTTCTCCGACTCCGGGGCGGCAAAGGCGATGAGGAAGGCATCGTCCCGGTCGCGGCGGTAGTAGGCCATTTCGAAGACCTTGGTTCCCTGATCCACCTTCTGCTGCGTCATGGTGACCATGGCGCGGACATCGGTAGTGATGGAGATGTTATCCTGCATGGTTTTGAGAATCTCTTCAATCGGCGGTTGCGCGCTTGCGATGGAGGCCGGAAGAAACAACGCCAGGGGTGCCCATTTCAGCATAGATGCAATCCTTTAGAGCTTATCCATAAATAAAAGTTGTTTGTCTGAAACATATCATCGCACAGGCGAGTTGAATAAGTCCTTCATAACTACGAGCTAATTTTTCAAAACGGACCAGCAATTTCCGATATCGATTAAGCCATGAATGACATCGCTCGACCACCCACCGGCGGGCTTTATACTTCGGATTTTTGCGTTTCATTTCGATTTCCTCACCCCGCTGTTTGATATGCGGAATGTAGCGTCGATTCAAGCATTCTTTCAACGCAGGTTCACCGCTGTATCCTTTATCAGCACACAAATGATGCGTTCGCCTTTGCTTCGTTTTCGGACGCTTTACCACAATGTTGTTCAACGTTTCAGGAAGTAATTTCATGTCGTGAGTCTGGGCTCCGCTGACGATGATCGACAGTGGGATTCCACGGCCGTCTACGAGAACGCTTCGCTTGGTTCCTTTTTTTTCCCCGATCTGTGGGATTTGGCCCCACCTCCTCAATTGCCAGTGGTGCCTTGTTCATTGAACCATCAATACTTTGCCATCTCCAGGCGATTCCTTCCATCTCATCGTACTCGGCAAGGCCTGCTTTCCAAAGTTTTTCAAATAATCCGGCAGCCTGCCATTCAAGAAAATATCGGTGGAGCGCACTTGCGCTGCCAAAACGCTCTTTGGGCGCAGCTTTCCATTGTATTCCCGTGCGCAATACGTATACAATGCCTTCAAGCACCTTTCTTGGAGGAATTGGCTTCCTTCCTCCTCCGGGGTCGCGTATATACTTCCGTTTCCGGTTCCTCTGTTTCTTGGGTATGTATGGCTCAACCTTTTCCCAAAATTCATCAGAAATATCCCATGAATACAGCCGTTTCGACGCGTTTTCATCCATGCACTAAATATGATAAATGCCAACCTCAATGTCAATATTATTTATGGATAAGCTCTTATTCGTAGTGCCGCATCGCGTGCGCGGCGGTAAGTTTCGCGGCGCGGCGCGCCGGGAAATACGCCGTTGCGGCGGCGATCGCCATGATGAAAAGAATATAGGCCGCAGCGGCGGTCGCGGTGGGCGCGAAGAACAGATGCCCCTTGACAAGAAGTATGCCCATCGGGTTGTCGGCCGCATCAATCGTAAAGGACGAAAGACCCCGCATCGCGGCGAACGCGGCGATGGTCCCGGCGATCGAGGCGAAAAAGGCGAGAAACACGGTTTCGAGAAGGAACATGCCCAGCACCTGCGACCGCTGCATCCCGATGGCGCGCACGGCGCCGATTTCCCGCGTGCGCTCCCGTATGGTCATGCGCAGCGTGTTGACGACGCCGATTAAAATAATGAAGAAGAGGATGAGCCCGGCCACGAGGGTTATGATATTGAGCGCGGCTTCCACCTGGAGAATCGCGGATGCGGTCTCGTACATCGACCCGACGCATACCATGATCCCCTTGAACTTCCCCCGCCCCATCTCCTCCGTCATCTTCGTGTATTCGTCGGTCGTGGCGCACCGCTTCATCAGCATGAACTCCGGCGCGAGCGCCGCATGGAGCGGGCTCAATGAATCGGGCAGTGTCTTCAGGAGGTCGGGCGAAGGCGCGGCCGGGAGCGGCGCATAGTAGGCGTGGTAGAACTCCCGCTCATTGACAAGCACGCAGTTCGCCGGGAGTTTCGCGGCCGTGTCGGCGAGGGCGGTGACCACGAAGGTCGCGGCGCCGGAGTCGGGGGCGAATTTGCCTTTCCAGGAGAAAGAGAGCGTGTCGCCGATTCCGGCGCCGAGACGCATCGTCAGCTCCTTCGCGATGACAACGCCGCGGTAGCCGAAGGCCCCGGATGAATCTCCGGCGGAAAGCGAAACGCCCCGCCGCATGATCGCCTGAGAGGCGGAATCGGTCCGGAATCCGAGCACGGTCACCGGCACGTCCCTGCCTCTGAGCGTTCCGACACCGGTAATGACCGCAAGGCCGGGTTTCAGCAGGTCGTGGAGTCGGTCGGCAATGGCCTTGGCGCTGCGTTGCGGGTTCTTGACATTGATGTGCACGGGGGCGATATCGTGAGGGCCGTACCCGGCAAGCGTCTTGAGATCGTGCAGTTCAAGGAATGCCGGGCTTGACATGAAAATATTCGCCGGTTTGAAGATGCCGACCACGGTGAGCCGGGCGCTCGACGATTCATTGTTGACGCCGGTAAAACGGACACTGACCACGTCGCCCATTTTCACCCGCAGGTACCTGGCCTTCTGCTCGGCAAGGATGACCGGATACCCCACGCTTTTATCCTTGAGCGCCATAAAAGAGCCCTGCAGCATCTTGAAATTCGAAGCGAACTCCCTCATCTCTTCCGGCGTCAATGATCCGTTCAAGTTCACGCCGATCATGATGACGTTGTCCGCAACGCCGTTGCCGATCGCGCGGGCGAAGACGCCGACCTGCTCCTCGATGCGCTTCGCTTCCGGAGCGGCTTTCGTCGCCGCATCGCGGATGCGTTGCGCATCATGAAAAACCTGGCTCATCATGTCGCCGTTGCGCATGTACGACACCGCCACGTGCCCGTTGGTATAGCGGACGACCTGTTCGAAAAGCACCTTCGAGATGCCGTGCGAAAAGGCGTTGGCCACGATGAGCACCATGGTCCCGAAGGCGATGGCGATGCCCAGGAGGATGTTCCGGCGCTTCTGCCGCAGCAGATTGCGAAATGAAATATTGAACAAGACCGGCATGGCTGCTCCTATTCCCGTGAAACGGCATCGAGCGGGGTGATGCCGCTCGCCACGCGGATCGGGTACGTCACGGCGATGAGGGTGACGATGACCAGTTGAACGATTGCCAGGGCGATATCGATGACCGACAGCATCGGCTTGAAGGTATCGCCGCCGTAAAGCAACTGTATCATGTCGTTATCGGTGGTGAAATTGAACGCGGCCAGGATGTTGACAATGATTATTCCAGCCGCGATCCCGGCGCCGCCGAAAATGGCGGAGAGCGCGGCCGTTTCGCCGAGAAACATCAGGCGGATGAATCCCTTGCGCGCGCCGACCGCCCGCATCATTCCGATTTCCGACGTGCGCTCGATGGCCGCCATCGAAAGCGTATTCACGATGATGATGATCGCCACGAAGAACAGGAACATGACGAAGACGAAGAGCGAGCTTTTGATGAGCGCGGCCATGGAACCGATCATGCCAGTCGCCTTTTTCCAGGTGACGGCCCGGACCCCGAGCTTCCCGGCGGAAAGCGTCTTGTTGAGATCGGCTACCGATTTGTCGAGGCCCCTCCCGTCGCTGATGCGGAGAAGGACGAGGTTCCAGGTTCCCGCATCGGGATCGATCCGCGGGCGCGCCACCGTGTCGCGGGTGATCGCGAGGCTTCCTTCGGCAAGCGCTGCGGAGGCCGCGCCGGTCTTCCGGTTGACGATCATACCGCCCGATGAAAAGAGATTATCGAGCGATTCGTCGCTTTTCGACAGGAGGTCGAGATCCTCTTTCTTGACCGGCGCCGAGGTTGCTCGTGCGGAAAAATAACCCAGGCACTCGCGGTAGGATTCGATGTCCATGATGGGGAACTTGCCCCAGATGGTATTGAGCGACCGGTACTTGACCACCCCGCGCACCGGCACGCGGACGTCGGTTGTGGCATTTTCGTTGTTCTCCCCCATGAATACGACGCTGTGCTTGACCGTCAGCTCGGAAAGACGCGAGGTTATGCCCTTGCCGAGTTGCGACGTATCGAGCTTCGTTCCTTCGGGAGAGAAGAGGATGTCGTAGTAGTCGCCGAACAGCTTGCGCCATCCGGTGGGCACCAGCACGCCCGGCTCATTGCCTTTAAGAAACCGGCCTTCGATCAGTTTCAGGTTGTCGCCGAAGAATGCGCCGATACTCCTGCATATCAACTCCGAGCACGAAGGCGCTCGAGGCGAGGCCGCCCTCCTCGTTCAGCGCCATGGCCAAATTCTTGCCCATGGGCAGCCATTTCCGGACGTAAGGTATGGTTTTCAGGGCGGAATCGATCGCCTTGTAGTCGGTGATCGGCGCCACGGCCTTCCCCATGAATTCGAGGAAGACATTGTCGGATTCCTGCTTATCGGAGACGAGCAGAGCGTCGCCGCAGAACCCCTCGACGATGTTCTTCTGCAGACCGGCGTCCATTCCCGAAATGACGCCGTTGCCCACGGTCATGAGCAGGGCGCCGATGAACAGGATCGCGCCGATGATCAGGCTCTTCCCGCGATGGCGTATGATGTTGCGCCAGGCGATTTTGATGATGAGGCTCATAGGGCGCTCTTTTCAAGGACAACGCCGTCCTTGATCTTTACCATGGTTTTCGCGTACTTGAGCACATTGGCGTCATGCGTCGAAAAGATGAAGGTCGTCCGTTCCCGTGCATTCATCTCTTTCATGAGATCGAGGATCTGGGCGCCGGTGACCGAATCGAGGTTGGCGGTCGGTTCGTCGGCCAGAACGATGTCCGGGTTCGTGACGAGCGCGCGCGCAATGGCCACCCGCTGGCGCTGTCCGCCGGAAAGTTCGGCGGGCCGGTGCTTCATATATTCCCTGATCCCCACTTCCTCGATCAGTTTTTCCGCCTTGCGCCGGATTTCCGGCCGCGAATCCTTCTTCTTGAGAAGCAGGGGAAATTCCACATTTTCAAGGGAGTTCAGGACCGGGATCAGGTTGAAGGTCTGGAAGATAAACCCGATCCGGTTGAGACGCAGGTCGGTTATCTGCCGGTCGCCGAGGCTCGATACATCGCCGCCGTGGACCCTGACGCTTCCGCTGGTCGATTTGTCGATGCAGCCGATGATGTTGAGGAGCGTGGTCTTACCGCTGCCCGACGGCCCCATGATGGTCATGAGGTCGCCCTCCTCGATGTCCAGATCGATGCCGCGCAGGGCATGCACGGTGGTGGTACCCAGGGCATAGTCTTTGGTAACTCCCTTGACTTCTATGATGTTCATCCACTGCCTCCCGTCGGACGTGCATGCGCCGCGCCTGCGGCAATCGTTTCTCCATGCGTAAAATCGAAATGACCGTGAAATATAGATAATAGATATACCGTGCGACATTTTCCGGCGGCCTTCGGGTCGGCCGCGTCATGAGACCCTTAAAACAGCGGCCCTGTCCATGATTTTTCTTTCCCGCCCGACTACGATGAATCCGGCTTTCGAAGCGAAGCCCAGGGTTTCGCCGAACTCCTTTCCCGATACGATGAATGCGGGCTCCATAAGAAAGAGCGTGCCGTTGTCCCTGATGGCCGATCTCATCTCATTGAAGAATTTTTTAACGGTCCGGAAGCTCATGGACGACGTGGATCGCGAGAATGAGATCGACGGGCCCGGTGACGCCGATGCGATCCTCGCCGCACTTATGCAGGACGATCCGGCGGCCGGTTTGGTCGTCCTTCACGGCTTCACGCACCAGATCGAGCATCGCCTGCTGTAAATCGGCCGCGATGACCTTGCCCCCCGTGCCGACCAGGCGCGCCGCCTCGACGGTGAAGAATCCGGGGCCGCATCCCACCTCAAGGACCGTCATGCCTTCCTTGACCAGGGGCGCGAGCAATTTCGCGGGATTCATGAGAAATCTTCTGAGGCCGCTCCGAAGGAACGAAGCCTTTTCAGCGGAATAAACGTGATGGTGATGCGGGTGCGGCATGATAGGCTCCTTACATTAACAAAGGCAATCGCAGGACAACTGTTTCAGATAAAAACTCCGGGATTAACATTAAAAATTTTTGCCAGCCTTTTCGCGTTCATCCGGCTGATCGACCGCCGACCGGTCTCCATGTCCGATACGTAGTTTCCGGGAACGGCCAACTTAATGGATAACTCTTTCTGGGTCAGTCCGTGCGCTTCGCGGAAATTCCGCAGATAATCGCCCGGTTTCATGCGCGCGGCTATTTCGGCGTGCAGATCGGTTTTAAACCAATCGACGTATTCATCCTCGTCGTCGAGAAGATACTCGGAAAACTGCTGTTTAACCGACCGGATAACACGGGCAGGCGTCATCGGCTTGAAATGAAGGCTAATAGGGTGCGTTTTCGCGGCTACCGGCATAATACACCTCGATGATGATTGTTTCTTTCTCATGCCGCCAACAGGCGACATGGCGATACGTTATATGGCAGTGATATTCGTTCTCTCCGAGCTTGCTGTAATTCGTCCAGTTATGCGGTCCCGTGGGTCCTCCATCTCGGAGCGCGACGACCAGGGCTTCGAATCGATCCTGAACGCTTACCGGCAACTTTCGAATATTTTTCTGCACGGCCTTTTTCAAGAGAACCGAATATAAAGCCATAATGACAATATACCCTTTTTTCGGGTGAATTGCAAGTATTGATGATTACGTTTTTTTTGTTTGAGGTCTACTATGGCTGGCTAAAATTTTTCAATTCGGGTGCATTGTATAAAGCCAGGACGACAATATACCCTTTTTTCGGGTGAATGGCAAGTATTGATGATTACGATTTTTTTGTTTGTTGTCGATTAACGGCGAAGGCGCGAAGGAAGCGGTGGAATGGCTTGCGCGGAAGTTCCGCGTGCAGGTTCATCTCCGATAAAAATGCCGACGCCGAAACCGCAGTCGATATCGAATCCACGGCCTTTTATCGTGAAATGGAAGTCAACCGCACCGGCAACCTTCTTGAAGGGGCGCGGCTCAAGGCGGGAATGTCGCAGAAGCGGCTCGCCTCCGCCGTGGGTATCCGCCAGACCATGGTGAGCGAATACGAGACCGGGAAGCGGAGGATTACGGCAGCAATGGCGAAGCGGCTGGCGGCGGCGGCGGTGAAGATAAAGGCGGAACGGTTGATGTAGGAGCCGCCCCAAGTAGCTTCAGGAATTTTTCGGGGATCCATTTCGCTCTGCGTGGCAGGGGGGCCCCAAAATTGCAGGGCCTATGGTGTACCCTTTGAGATTGGCAAAATCGAAAAAAATCTTATTTTCGGAAAGTGGCAATGATTATATTAATCTAAACTATTTTATTTGTGCTGATTTCATCACCACAGAGGGTACGGATATTGCTATTTCTGAAGTTTATTTAAAGGAAGTTTCGCTTATTTTTGATGAACCATCATGATATTTTTAATGTTATTTATGGGTTTTTATGATAGGATATGATATGTTTAATAAGGGATTGCTTCGAAGCGTTGCATTTTGAAAAGAGGAAATGGTATTTTTAGGTGATCAAAAAGAGCCTGACCATGGGTCAATTTCCAATAAATCTACCTTTTTGAGAAGGGGGTTTATTTATGCCAAAAACGGAGAATAAGGCATTCAATTCTTTCCCTTCAGGTGAAGACATCGCTATTATCGTTATGTCATTGTCGTTGGTTTTTATTATCTTTTCTCGAATTTACCGAGGTTTTCATTCTTTTTTTGATATGGGAGTCACGATTGGGGCTTCAACATTTATTTTTTGGATATTTTACCTCGTACTATTTACCGCTTCATATTTTGCCATAAATAAATCAAATAAATCTAAAAAAGGCTATAATGAAAAAAGTTATTGGGATTTCTTTCGATCATTTAATTACAAACCATTTATAGTCATTACTTGTGTAAGTGTGCCATTAATGGTTTTTTTTACTATTCCGCTATTCACGCAACCATATTCACCCAATAAAAATGCATTAATTATAAAATTAACTTATTTTATTGATCGATTAATTGTTCAAATGCTTAGTTTGGCTTTATGTGCAATAGTTGTTACGAAGAATCTAATTAAGAAAAAATTTGAGATATCTGTCGACAAATTAAAAAACATAGGCATTTTTTTGAAAGTTTTTATTACAATTGGCATTCTGCTGGTAGGGGTATTTGCAATTGAATACCTAATGCTTAAGCCGTCATTTAATCACACGCCGTTGGGTCAACATATGCGGGAGAGTCCTTTGACTTATTTCATATTGCCGCATCATGATTCATTCGGCAATTCATGCCCTTCCGGCTTTTTGCTTAGGCAATCTGTATTAATGTGGATAGCGTTGTTTTTTTATAGTCGTCTACGCATTAATGGTGAAAAAGAAAATAAAATAGAAGAAAAAATGAATTCTGATTTCATTAGGGTGTCATCAATCACCGTAGCAGCAACGGCATCTTTGTACCGATGCTGATCATTTTTTGCAGGGATATTCAATATTGGATTATAGCTAGCATTGTGGTTTTTTGGATAATTGGGATTTGTAATTTACTGGTCAGAAGATCAATGAATTACTCCGAAGCAGAGCTTCCGGGTATTGAAATTAAAACAAAAATGTTTGAATTGTTTTCTACTAAGGTTGTAAAGTCGAGGCAGAGCCCCGAAAAATTTGACCAAAAGAAAGAGTTTAAAAGAACCCCATAAAGTCCAATGAAAGGATATTATTAAATGCCAAATTTAATAAGAATTTTTCTTCCTTTTTTTGCACTTATCGCTGCTGTTCTATCGATGATTCCTCTTTATCAGGTTTTCACCATCCTTCAAAATGCCCTTATATCCCCTCTTTCCAACGTATATTATCATGAAAGCGCGAAAAAAAATGTAAGCATTAATTATTTACCTGGTTTTTTGACATTATTTGCAACTTATTTTATATTTGCATGGCTTTCCATTTTTTTTGGTTGTCCAATTGGAGTGCATCCAATCGCAATGCATATTGAAGTTGATTGCTACAAAAGGACTATTGATTGCTTAATTATTGGCATTGCCGTTGTTATACTAGTAAGGTTTTACTCTGTATTAGTATCGACCTCCTTGGCAATTCATTTTCATTATTTGCTATGCGCAGCTTTTGCACTTCTGGTCTATTTAGTTATAGCAAAGATGGATACCATTTCCTTATTCATTGATGGTCCTTTTAGGCATACATGGGCACCGGCTTTTCAAAACAGTGAAGTACCTTATCTTGCAAAAAATGTTAGAATAGCTTCAGCGGCAACTTACATAAATTTACATATTTTAAGTGGTGCATTATTGGGTGCATTTTTATCCGAAGGAATTATTATCCTTTTAAGTAAATTGAACCTTTTTCAAGTACCTCTCTCACTCCTGCGGGAACGGAGCGAACAGAATCCGGAGCTTGATCAAATTTTTCATCCTAGCAAAGTTACGAAATCAATTAACGACGCAATTGCAAAAGAGGTTAGCAAAAATGGCTTATCTGAGTTTTTATGGCTGACTAATAGTTTACGAAATGAGCACATTGTCGGACTTCAAAAATCTTTGAATGATTGGCTATTGAATGAAAAGAATATCACTGATGATGCGGAAAGAATAGAAAAGGCAGGGCAAATAATTAAAGCTTCCGTTAGAATAATCATTCATGACCGTCTTGAATATAGCGATTTAATTAGTCCGCCGTATTCCCTTCCTAAGCAGGTGTTAAAGATTATTAATAGACCGCCGCGGAGCAGGTTTTTAATAATTAACGGGAAGATTGCCATAATTCACATGCCTTTGCCGTTTAGGGAGATGTCAAATCAATTATCGAATTTTGCGGTTTTTACCGATAAGGAGGAATATATTTATTCATATAGAAGTCAATTTGGTATATTATGGGA
>CAWJXL010000008.1:0-36207 GCA_963846695.1 uncultured Fibrobacterota bacterium
TTTGCGACCATAGCCGCATTCGGCGCTCCACCGCTGGCGACGCCGACGAATAATGCCATAAATCAACCTATCCCGCCCACATTGACGTGGGCAGCGGTCAGCGGCGCGACGTCGTATTGGCTTCAGGTTTCCACCGAATCGGCCTTCGCAACGCCGATTTATAACAGCGGCGATCAGGGCCTGACCTCAATCTCTCAGAGCGTTCCCGGCCTGTCAAATTATACCACATACTACTGGGAAGTCAATGCATATAACGGCGCGGATGCCGGCTGGTCGAGCGTCTGGACTTTTACGACGGTCATTGCGACTCCCTCGCTTTCGGCGCCGACAAATGGCGCGGTGAACCAGCCGCTGACCTCGTTGAGCCTGAGCTGGGGAGCGGTGACGGGAGCGGCTTCCTACACCTTGCAGGTCTCAAGCGTGGCGGGCAGCTTCGCCTCCACGGTTTACAGCGGCAGCGTCGCGGGTACGTCGCAGATCCTCCCGAACACCCTCAACACCAATACGACCTATTACTGGCAGGTGAATGCGGTCGGCGGTAACGGCGGGGCCGGCGTGTGGGCGGCCTCCTGGAGTTTCCAGACCGTTCCCGCAATTCCGGCTGCGCCGGTGCTGACTTCTCCGTCGAACAATGCGATAAACCAGTCGGCATCGCCGACCCTGAGCTGGAGCAGCTCCAGCGGCTACGGACAGCTATCCTATACCCTGTGGATCTCCACCGCTTCAAATTTTTCCAGTACGGTTGCCTACAGCACGAGCGGCACCAGTCAGGCAATCGGTCCTCTTACGCCGCCGCCTTATGTCTATTACTGGCAGGTCCAGGCGACGAATATCAGCGGCACGGGCCCGTGGTCGGCGGTGTGGTCCTTTTCCGTCACCGAAGACTACACCCAATGGGGTCAGAGTACGAACCTTACGGTCAATACCGGCTCGAACGGTGCGAATGTTTCGAGTACCGTGTCCAATTTCCCGGTGCTCGTCCGTCTCAATTCAACCAACTTTTCCGGATGGGGCCAGACGCAGCCCGGCGGTGCGGACATTCGCTTTTCGGCGGGCGGCGCTCCTGCAACGCAACTTTCTTATCAGATTCAGCGATGGGACGGGACGGATAATCTGGCTGAAATCTGGGTTCTTGTGCCGACGGTAACCGCGAGCGCTGCAACGCAGCTTACCATGTACTGGCAAATGGCCGGCGTGATCAGCCAGTCGAGCGGGCCGAGGGTGTTCAGTCCGAGTAATAACTTTGTGGGGGTCTGGCATTTGCAGGATAATACCGATGCGACAGGCAACGGTTATAACCTTACCAATGCCGGGGCTGTCAAGGTTTCCGGACAGATCGACTCGGGGTATTCCTTCAACGGCACCAGCGGCGAAATCATGAGCGTTTCGGGCGTGATGGGCAGTCCTGCAACCCTCACCATGTCCTGCTGGATGAGCACGTCGTCAACGAGCCAGATGGACTACATATCAATAGCCAATGAGGCGACGCTTGAGTCGAACGTCAGCGGGGGCAATGCCGTTTTTTACCAGAACAATCAAGCCAGCGGCTCCGCGTGGCCTGCAATTAATTATGCGGCCTCATCGGTGTTGTACGGCAAGGGGTGGAGTTATGTATCCGCGGTTATCAATCCCTCCGGTTCATCACCGCAGGAATCGTTTTATGAAAACGGCGCTGTTCCCGCCATGGGGACGACCGCCAACAATTGGGGGTCGAACACCTACCCTATTTCGTATAACATAAGCCCCGCCACCACGGGTCTGGGCTATAACCCCTCCAACGGCTCAACCTATCGTTACTTCAACGGATCGCTTAACGAGGTCCGCATCGAAAATACCGCCCGCAGCGCCGCGTGGGTCGCGCTTGATTATGCCAACCAGCAGACGAACCAGACGCTGGTGACGATGAATTCGTATCAGCCGGTCGCGCCGTCGCTTTCTTCTCCGGCGAGCGGCGCTACGGATCAACCGTATTCAAGTCTGACTTTGAACTGGAACGCCGTCTCCGGCGCAACGTCCTATGGGCTGATGGTATCCACGTCTGCGACGTTTGCATCGGCGGTAACCTATCTCACGGGCCTGACCGGCACATCGCAGGTTTTGAGTTCTCTCGCCGGCAGCACAACCTTCTACTGGCAGGTTTTCGACGTGGCTACCGGCGGCACCGCCGGTCCGGGCGGCACGGCGCATGGGCTGCCTCATGGAGTTTTACTACGGGGGTTGCGACGGGAACTCCCGTGCTTTCGTCTCCGGCAAACGGTGCGCCAAACCAGGCATTTTCCGGATTATCCCTGAGCTGGTCATCCGGCTCCGGCGGGTCGGTGACCTCCTATACGGTACAGTTGTCGACCGCTTCAACTTTTTCAACGACGGTGAATAGCTGGAGTAACCCGATAGCGGCTCCAACAACCTCAGTGGCATTGCCCACCCTCGCAAGCTCAACAACCTATTACTGGGAGGTTTTGGCAACCGGTCCCAATGGCAGTTCCGCATGGGCAACCGCCTGGAGCTTCACGACGGTTCCTCCTGCGCCCGGAGCGCCGGTCCTGGTTTCTCCGGAAAACGGTTTTTCGAGCATACCGCTCTCCCCGAATGTGGCGTGGGGTTCGGTCGCAACGGCTACGTCGTATGAGGTGCAGGTATCGTCAACCGATGCGAGTTTTTCATCGACGATTCTTGATGTGCAGGGCCTCACCGGCACCTTTGCGGGCATCGGTCCGCTGGCGTATAACACTCTCTATTACTGGCGCGTGAATGCAATAAATGTCGGCGGCGGTACTATGTCCGTCGTTCGGTCCTTTACCTCTGCGGAAGATTATGCGGATTTATGGAGCCATCACTTCCAGATTCCCCTCAATACCACGAATTCCGGCACCGGCGCGGCGTACGTAGCGAGCAATCAGATCAACTTCCCGGTTCTTGTGCGGCTCACCACGTCGAATTTCTCGGGATGGAGCCAGATCGCCAGCGGCGGGGCCGATCTTCGTTTCTCGAGCGGCGCCAACTATAAAAAGGCGTTTCCTTACCAGATCGACTACTGGTCGGCATCGGGACCGGCGAATGATTCCGCGGCGATCTGGGTGCTTGTGGATACCGTGTACGGTAACGATAACACCCGCTCCATCGAGATGCACTATGGCAACGGCGGTGCGGCCAGCCTCTCGAGCGGTGCGGCGGTTTTCGATACCGGCAACGGGTATCAGGCGGTGTACCACTTCAGTGAAACGAGCGCCGGCAATGCGAATGATGCGACGGTGAACAGTTATACCGCCACGAATATAGCGGCTCCTGCGGTTGTGCCCGGAGTGATCGGAAACGCCAGGAGCTTCAACGGGACAACTCAGGGATTCTGGGCGGCCAACACCGAATCTCCGCCGGGCAAGGTATGTTTTCCCTCCCAAGGCGTATACACGCTTTCGGCGTGGGTTCTGTCGTCATGGACTACCGGGGATCAGTCAACTCCGGGAATCATTTCAAAGGGCACCGCTGGCGCTGGACAGTACCAGTTGTATGAACGCGGCACGGCGGGTACTACCTCCTCGTATGAATATTGTTTTCTGGAACAACGGGCGAGCGGCGGGGCGCAGTCGAAAAGAACGCCGGCCGGAGGAATAGCCGCTTCGACGGCTGGTCAGTGGGTGCATATCGTCAGCGTCCGGAACGGACCGAATATGGTGCTCTATGTCAATGGAGTGAATGCCGGAACCGGTTCGGACTCCGCCACCAGCGGGGGAACGCGGGACACCACCGAGAATATCGGCATCGGTGCACGATTGACTACCGGCTCCTCCCCAACGGATACCAATAAATGGCATGGCCTGATCGACGAGCCTGAGATTGCCAGCGTGGCCCGTTCTGCCGACTGGGTGAATCTGTCGTATCAGAACGAGCAGCCGAGCCAGGCGCTTGTCGCTCTCGGCACCCTGCCGTCGATACCCGCGCTTTCAGCTCCGGCCAACAATTCTACGAATCAATTTCCATCGCTTATCCTCAGTTGGACGACAGCTACGGGAGCGGCGACCTATGAGGTGCAGGTAGCGACCTCTTCAGGGTTCGGATCGGCGACGGTCGCCGATCAGGGCCTCATCAGCGGACTCACGTACGCGCCCCCCGGTCTCAACGGCGGCACGACCTATTACTGGCACGTCGATGCGACGAATTCAAACGGCACCCAGGCCTGGTCGGCGGCATGGAGCTTTACAACCGCCCAAATTCCCGGCGTTCCTCTGATCTCGTCCCCGTCGAACGCCTCGCAGAACCAGGCAATATCCGGATTGACCCTGAGCTGGTCATCGAATTCCGGCGGGCCGGTGACCTCCTATACGGTTCAGTTGGCGATCACTTCAACGTTTTCAACGACGGTGAATAGCTGGACTAACCCATTACCTGCGGCAACCACATCGGAGGCATTACCCACGCTCGCCAATGCAACGACGTATTACTGGAAGGTTGCGGCAACCGGTCCCGGCGGCACGGCCTGGGCGTCCGCGTGGAGCTTCACCACGGTGATAGCGGCGCCCGTTGCGCCGGTTCTCTCCTCGCCGACGAATGGCGCGGCAAATGAACCGATCAACCTGAGCCTCTCATGGGGCAGCGTGAGCAACGCGGTTTCGTACCATCTGAATGTAGCTACTGCGTCGGATTTTTCGACAACGGTATTCGATCTGAGGGGTTTGACAACGACTTCGCAGTACTATCACTGACCTTGCCTATTCAGACCATCTACTATTGGGAGGTGGGGGCGAAAGATGCAGGCGGGGTGAGCGCGTGGTCCGGAGCATCGAGCTTTACGACCATGCCTGCCGCTCCTGCCGTGCCGACCCTGTTCCTGCCGACTAATAATGCCGTGGGTCAGGCGACGACGCTGAATCTGAGCTGGAGCACCAGCGTCAATGCGCTATCTTACGGATTGCAGGTAGCGGCGGTTTCGGATTTTTCAACGACCGTATTTTCCGGGTCCGGCCTCACGACGACTGCCCAGACGGTAGCGGGACTTCAGACGCTCTCGACCTACTATTGGAAAGTGGACGCCGCGAGTTCCGGCGGAACGAGCGCCTGGTCGGGCGCATGGAGCTTCACAACGATCTCGCACTTTATCGTGCCTTACACGGTTACCGGAAGCAGCATGACCGTTCTGGTAAAGGATTCGATCAATCCGACCCTTAACGGATCGGTGATTCAGAGTGGGGATGAAATAGCGGTCTTCAACCATACCGGACTTTGCGTGGGAGATGCCGTGTGGAGAGACACCAATGCAACCATAACGGTCTGGGGCCAGAATTCGCAGTCACGGACGGTTGACGGCATGGCCGATAGCGAGGTATTGCGGTATCGGATGTGGGATGCGGTGCATTCGACGGAGATGAAGGCGGTGGCAACCTATCTCGACAGTCTCCAAAACCCCGGAGCCCGCAACGATTCTTTCTATGTTACCAACGGTATTTCGATTCTCGGCAGCCTGACGGGCATATCGGCTCCCGTTGCGCCGACCCTTGTTTCGCCGACCAATACGTCAGGGAATATTTCCATCACACCGACGTTCAGTTGGAACAGTGTGAATACGGCGACCTCGTATGCCTTGAACATTTCAGCGGTCTCCACTTTCTCTACGACGGTCTATTTCCAGGGGGGCCTGACGGGGACATCGCAGATGGTAAGCGGGCTTGCCAATGTGACTACTTATTATTGGAAGCGTGGGGGCGAAGAATGCCGGCGGGGTGAGCGCCTGGTCGAGCGTCTGGAGCTTTACGACGGTCATCGGTGCACCCGGTGCGCCGGTGCTTGCACTGCCGACGAATGGCGCGACCGGCGAACCGGTCAACCCGGATCTCTCGTGGAACAGCGTGGCCGGGGCGGTCTCGTACCATCTTGATGTTTCTGCGGGTTCCGATTTTACGACGACGGTATTCAGTCAGGGGGGCCTGACGGGAACATCGCAGGCGTTAAGCAGCCTGGCCAACTCCACGGCCTATATCTGGCGGGTGGGGGCAAAAAATATCAACGGGGTAAGCGCCTGGTCGGGCGTCTGGACCTTTACCACGATTATTGCAGCTCCCGGCGTGCCGCAACTGGCCTCGCCATCGAGCGGCGCGACGAACGTACCGCTGCCGGTAGTCCTGAGCTGGAACACGTCAGCCAATGCGGCGACCTATGCGGTGCAAGTATCGACGGATGCGGTGTTCGGCAGCACGGTGACTGCGCAGATCGGTCTGACCGGTACGATGGCGTCGATAAGCGGTCTCGGCAACAGTGCGACCTACTACTGGCGTGTCGGTGCGAAGGATGCGGGCGGGGTGAGCGGCTGGTCGGGAGCTTGGAGTTTTACCACGGTTATCGCCGCACCGGGCGCGCCGCAACTCGTACTGCCGACGAATGGGGCGACCGGCGAGCCGGTAAGCCTGAGTCTCTCGTGGAACAGCGTGAGTGCGGCGGTTTCGTACCATCTCGATGTTTCTGCGGGTTCGGACTTTACGACGACGGTATTCAGTCAGGGGAGCCTGACGGGAACATCGCAGACATTAAACGGCCTTGCCAACTCCACCGCTTATATCTGGCGGGTGGGGGCGAAAAATGCCGGCGGGGTGAGCGCCTGGTCGAGCGTCTGGAGCTTTACGACGGTCATCGGGGCACCCGGTGCGCCTTAGCTTGCACTGCCCACGAATGGCGCGACTGGCGAGCCGGTCAACCTGAATCTCTCGTGGAACAGCGTGGCCAGGGCGGTCTCGTACCATCTTGATGTTTCTGCGGGTTCCGATTTTACGACGACGGTATTCAGTCAGGGCGGCCTGACGGGAACGTCGCAGGCGTTAAGCGAGCCTTGCCAATTCCACCGCTTATATCTGGCGCGTGGGGGCGAAAAATATCAGAGGGGTAAGCGCTTGGTCGGGCGTGTGGACCTTTACCACGATTATTGCGACTCCCGGCGTGCCGCAACTGGCCTCGCCATCGAGCGGCGCGACCAATGTACTGCTGCCGGTGGTCCTGAGCTGGAACACGTCAACCAATGCGGCGACCTACGCGGTGCAGGTATCGACGGATGCGGCATTCGGCAGCACCGTGACGGCGCAGATCGGTCTGACCGGTACGATGGCATCGATAAGCGGGCTTGGCAACAGTATGACCTACTACTGGCGTGTCGGCGCGAAGGATGCCGGCGGAGTAAGCGGCTGGTCGGATGGTTGGAGCTTCACTACGATCGTTGCGGCGCCCGGCGCGCCGGTTCTAGCCTCGCCTTCGAACGGCGCGGGCAACCAGCCGGTTTTCGCTCGGTTTGAGCTGGAACACGTCAGCCAATGCGGCGACCTATGCGGTGCAGGTATCGACGGATGCGGCATTCGGCAGCACGGTGACGGCGCAGATCGGTCTGACCGGTACGACGGCGTCGATAAGCGGTCTTGGCAACAGTGCGACATATTACTGGCGTGTCGGGGCGAAGGATGCGGGCGGTGTGAGCGGCTGGTCGGGCGGTTGGAGCTTCACGACCATCGTTGCGGCTCCTTCGGCGCCTTCTCTTGCCTCGCCTTCAAACGGTGCGGGTAACCAGCCGATCTCTTCGCTGGGTCTGAGCTGGGGCAGCTCTGCCCTGGCCACCTCGTATGAAGTTGAGGTATCGCTGTCGAGCGGGTTTGGCAGTACCCTCTTTGACCAGAGCGGAGTGCTGACCAATGCGACTGTGAATGGACTTGACGAACAGCACGACCTACTACTGGCGCGCGAATGCGTCGAATGTGGGCGGCACGAGCTGGTCGAATGCGTGGAGCTTCACGACGATCGTTGCGGCTCCGGCGTGCACCTTCTCTTGCCTCGCCTTCGAACGGCGCCGGCAACCAGCCGATATCGCTCGGCTTGAGCTGGAACACGTCTGCCAATGCCGCGACCTTATGCGGTTGCAGGTATCGATGGATGCGGCATTCGGCAGCACGGTGACGGCGCAGAGCGGATGCTGACCGGTACGATGGCGTCGGTAAGCGGCTTGGCAACAGTGCGACCTACTACTGGCGTGTCGGATGCGAAGGATGCGGGCGGTGTGAGCGGCTGGTCGGGTGTTGGAGCTTCACGACCATCGTTGCGGCTCCTGCGGCACCATTCTCTTGCCTCGCCTTCAAACGGTGCGGGTAACCAGCCGATCTCTTCACTCGGTCTGAGCTGGGGCAGCTCTGCCCTGGCGACCTCGTATGAAGTTGAGGTATCGCTGTCGAGTAGGTTCGGCAGTACCCTCTTTGACCAGAGCGGAGTGCTGACCAATGCGACGGTGAACGGACTGACGAACAGCACGACCTACTACTGGCGCGCGAATGCGTCGAATGTGGGCGGTACGAGCTGGTCGAATGCGTGGAGCTTCACGACGATTGTTGCGGCGCCCGGCGTGCCGGTTCTTGCCTCGCCTTCGAACGGCGCGGGCAATCAGCCGGTATCGCTCAGTTTGAGCTGGAACACGTCAACCAATGCGGCGACCTACGCGGTGCAGGTATCGACGGATGCGGCATTCGGCAGCACGGTGACGGCACAGATCGGTCTGACCGGTACGATGGCGGCGGTAAGCGGGCTTGGCAACAGTGCGACCTACTACTGGCGTGTCGGCGCGAAGGATGCGGGCGGTGTAAGCGGCTGGTCGGGCGGTTGGAGCTTCACGACGGTCATCGCCGTGCCGGATGTTCCGCAGCTATCGTCACCGGCAAGCGGCGCAATGGCCCAGCCGGTAACGTTGAGCCTTGGGTGGAGCACATCGGCGCGCGCGGCTTCGTATTCTGTGGAGGTATCGACGGATGCGGGCTTCGGCAGTTTTGTCGCCGACGAGATCGGGGATACCGGCGACGAGGCATGGCGCTATCCGGTCTGGGGAACAACGTGACCTACTTCTGGAAGGTGCGGCGGCGGATGCCGGTGGAGCGAGCGCGTGGTCGGGAAATGGAGTTTTACGACGCTGGTGAATTTCAGCCTGCCTGTCAATTCGGGATGGAATATGATTTCGCTGAACATCAGGCCTTCGGATTCCACCCCTGAGGCGGTTTTCGGCGACACCACGACGATGCGAACCGAGCACTATCCCAAGGGGTTCGTGCTGGTGAAGGATCTCGCGGGCGAGACGTATTGGCCCAGCATGGGGATCAACGGTCTGGGCATGCTGCATACTGGCGAAGGTTACCAGATGTATAGCGATTCGACGGATACGGTTCGTGCGGTCGGCTCTGCGATCAATGCGTATGCCACGCCGATCTCCCTGAACAAGGGATGGAACCTGCCGGCATATCTGCCGCAAATCAATCTGCCGATTGAGACCACGCTCTCGGGTATCGTATCGCAGATCATGATGATGAAGGATAATGACGGCGAAATCTACTTTCCGGATTACGAGATTGACGAAATCGATACCATGGTCGTGGGACAGAGCTACTTCATGTACATGAAGAGCGTCGCGACGCTGGAATACGCGGGGTCCCCGAAGGAAGTGTCGTCGAATGCGCATCAATTGCTCAGTCTTCCGACCCGCGCCATTACGGGAAGCATGCCAATACCGGGAATAATGCCTCGGTTCTGGCCACCCGGGTGCTATTCGGTAACCAGGCTGCTCCGGACAGTTGCGAAATCGGCGCCTTTGATGGAAGCGGGAATCTGGTCGGTTCGGGCACGGTAATCCATGGCCTCGCCGCCTTCCCGGTGTGGGGCACGAACACCCAGACCAAACGGAAGGACGGTCTGGGCGCTTCCGAGAAGATCACCTTCAAGCTGTGGAACAAAACAGGGGAGTACCCGGTGACGTTCCAGACAAACGATGGCAGTGCGGTGAGCTATGCGGCGCAGGCGGTTTTCCTTGGAAGCCTTTCGGTGCCTGAGGGAGCGCTGATCAGGGAGTTCAATCTTGCGCGGGTGTATCCGAACCCGTTCAGGGGATTCGTGCGGGTGGCCTTCGATGTTCCGACGATCAACGGGGTGGCGGAACACGATATTGAGATCAATATTTTCAATATGAAAGGCATCGTGGTTCACCAGTTGGCCCGGGGGAAATATGCGGCCGGACACTATGTGGTGTCGTGGAGCGGCGAGTCGTCGGGAACTGCGATGGTCGGATCAAGCGTGTACGTGATTCAGATGAAGGCGGCCAACTTCGACAAGCGGCTGAAGCTGGTAAGAATACAATAGAAGTTGCAATCACCATTTAGAAGGGATTGAAGCCCTGCCGTTAGAAAAATGGCGGGGCTTCTTTTTTGCAATTGAAAAACCAAATGTCTGTCTATACGATTCGACCCATTTTCCCTTTTTATCGCACCGTAATAAAATTCCATCATTGGGTGGGATTTGTCTTCCTTATGCGAGCGACCCCTGCGACGGACTGCCACCATGTTCCGATGTGTCATGTGGCGAGTAGGCCATGGTGCCCTGAAGACGCATCTGTAAATATTATTTTTCATGATACTTGACGCGACTGTACTTCCATCGGGTAACTTCAGGGGCCAGATTCCGGAAATTATATTACATCGCGGGAGGGTAGGGTACTCTCTCCACAGTGAGGGCAAGGGAACGACCCCGATTTCCAAGTCTTTTGCGACATTGCGTCTTCTTGCAAGGATCATGGAATGAAACGAATTCTGGCCGGCATACTTCTCATGGTTATTGGGGTAATAATTCTGGTAAATCATTTGCAGCACCGGAAGCCCGCCGCGCAATCGCTCCTGGTTTTCCCCGGATTCTCTTGGTCGGCATGCACCCGGATTCATTTCGCGGACCGGTCCGATACCACTACACTTATACGCCGCGGGGCCAACTGGTTCGTTTTGCCGATTAACCAGCCGTCGCCGAATACGACCGGTCATGTGCGTATCTCTGAATTGGAATACCCGGCCGATACGGCGCTGGTCACAAAAGCGCTCCTCATGATCGCTACAATGCAGCGTCAGGACCTTGTTTCGAGTAATCCCGGGAAGCAGGCGGAATTCGAGGTCGATTCCGACTACCGCCCTTTTTGTGCAATGCCTGGACATCAATGGTGCCTCGCTGGGGGGGGCTTATATCGGCAAAACCGGTGAAACGTTTGATTCATATTACGTGAGGTCCATAGGATCAAATGATGTCTACTCGGTTCCAGGCGGAATTCGATTCGCGCTTTCCGCGAAGCGCCATCTATGGCTTGATAAAAGCGTGCTGCCAGTTTGATCCAGCGGCGGTTACGGCGCTGAAAATCGTGAGTGCGGACAGCGGCACCATCAAACTGGTTAAAGTCGGCAATGCTTTGTCCGACAGCGGGAAAAAAGGCGGGTGGATGATTACCTCACCGATACATTGCCCCGCAGAGGGGAAAAAAGTTGAGTTTGTTCTCAATTCGATGGCCCAGTTCAAAACGGTGTCGTGGGAAGGGAATATGGCTCTCACGGATAGCGCCATGGGGTTTAACAGGCCATCGGTCGTACTGACCGCCACTCTCGCAAATGGCCAGGAACAAACGCTTATCATCGGGGGGGATAAGGTGGCCATGAAGTGGATCCGAAATCCAGCCATGCCGAAGCTTACCTTCACCGCTTATTCCTATACCATGCATAACTTTAATCCCGGCCTTGCCGGATTGAAAGCTCCCTGCACTACGCAGATTCGATGAAGCCTGTTGCTCAAGTTCAATAAAGCGCAGCCCTCGGCATTTAGATTTATTAAAAATTTTAAAAAAATGTTGGGAGAAAGAAAAAAAATTATTATATTATAAAAAACAATAGCTTTGTAATAAGATGAGAGTGTAATAGCACACTATCACGGTTTGTCGAGGAAGGATGCGATATGAAATTTCGGAACAAACGCTTTTCAGGTTGTTATGGCGGTGGTTTTTTAATGTCCATTGTTGCAATCGTGTTGTCCAGGGGACTGCCTACGGGTGCAGAAACGCACCTCGATACGTTACGACGCGCGTTTTCCGATTATCGTCTGGGGCAGTTCATGCATTTTGGCATGAACACCTTCAACGGAATGGGTCAGGATGTCGCAAATGAACCGGTGACGATGTATAAACCAACCAAGATCAATCCGGCACAGTGGGTATCTGCATCGAAGGCGGGGGGCTTCAAATACATGGTGCTGGTGTGCAAGCATCAGGACGGATTCTGCAACTGGGCAACCTCGACCACCACGTACAATTGCACGAATAGCGCGATCAACGATTCGGCGCGCAAGGACGTGGTCGCCCTTTTTGTTCAGGCGTGTATTGACAGCGGGATGGTTCCCTGCCTGTATCTGTCCGTCCAGGACCGGAGCTGGAAAGGCGGCAACCTCAATCTCGTTACCACCTCTCCCATGGAAAACAGCACGGTCACCGGCTCCGGCGTCCCCGGCAGGCTACCGGCATCGTACGTCGATTACACCTTTACGCAGGAACGTGAGCTCCTTGAGTACGGGCTTTCCTATGGCAGTTACATTCCACTCCTGATCACCGATGGGTGGGCGTGGTCCATGGGTAAGACGGTCATACCCTACCAGAATTTTCGTGATACCATGTACAAGTATTCGCCGAATACCATCTTTAGCGATCACGAAGGGCTGTTCTTTCCCTGGCAGGAAGACATCGTTTATTATGAAAATTCCAAGGGAGTCATTCCACCGGTCACCAATATCTATGCCTCTTGGCTGAGTAACAAAGGAGGGCATGGCAGTTACTGGTTCTGGGTGCCTAGTGACTCCGGTAAACCTCCGGCAGTTACCGTTTCATCGCTTTGTAACAATTGGGTGAAGCCTTTCGACTCCGTGTGGTGTAACACGACGCCGTGCATCGATCCCAACGATCAGGGTCTCATGCAGCCGGAATACGTTACTTGGCTTGCGCAGTTCGGGGACACCATTGCTACGGGCAAATATCTCAAGGCGAGTCGGAAGGAACTTCCCGCGCAACCTCCGCACATGGAATATGTCATTACCGCCATTAGTGCGGCGGCGTCCAGCACGGGGTCCAACGTGAAAGGCACCAGCTACCCGGATTATGCGATCGATGGCGTCAGCGACGGCGGTTTTGCCGATTATTATACGGAATCAATTTGGACCTCCAGTAGCGCGCTTCCACAGTATATAACGGTCGATCTCGGCGCCGTATATAACGGAATTAATATGTGTCAACAGGTGCCGGTGCAGATCTCGCGCACGGATACCACAAAACGGGATTCCCTCGGCTCCATTACCGGTTATACGATTTCTTACAGTAACGATGATGTGACCTTTACACCGGTAACACTCAATAGCGGCTATAATGGAACGTGGGTGGGAAACACCGCGATGAAGGTTGCATTGTTTCAGCCGGTCAATGCACGGTATATGCGCTTGACAGCGACTGCCACCATCGGCAATGCCAAGGTGGAAATCAGCCAGGTCGATTTCGGTTACTCCGATTGGAAGGTGGCCGCGACGGGAGTCAAGCGGCCCGCATCGACTCCCGTGCCAACGGGAGAATTAAAAGCCGCCGGTTGTACCGGGATATACCTGTCGCTCGGCAAAAACGGTCTCAATATGGCCGGCATGAACGGTTTTTCGGGCACGAGGCCAGTCACTTTTTTCAGCATTGACGGAAGAAGGCTCTATCAACAGGAGGGAATACCGGTTTTACCGGGATCCTTTGCCTTCCAGGCCGTTATCGCAAGGCAAAAGTAGCGAAAACACATGAGTAAATTGGCATCCCATAGGCATTCTCCCCGCAGCAAGTGAGTGAAACGGCCAATGCAGGTTTCAATTACGGACTATATATATCGATCGATAAGAAAGTATTCAACCTTGGAATAGCGGCAAAAACGGGTATTTACACCATGGAAATCTTCATCGACCGGGAATCCTCGACCCCACCGTTCCGCCAAATCAAAAACCGCATCATGGATTTGATCGAAAGCGGGGAGTGGAAGGAGAACCAGAGCATCGAATCGGTCCGCGATATATCGCGAAGCGCCGGCGTTTCCCCGGCGACCGTGCAAAAGGCGTACCTTGAACTCAAGCAGGAAAAGGTGATCTATTCCAGGGCTGGAGCGGGATATTTCGTTACCAGACCATCGCCGGTGTCAAACAATGTTTTCGTATTTCTTCCAAGCAGCCGCCTGACCTTCTTTACATATATTCTCGACGGCATGTTCGAGGCCAACCGTAATAACGACCTGAATATTCAAATCTACAGCCTTTCGACGGTTAAACTTGCCTGGAACGAACAGACCGCTGAGCTGCTGCGGACCGCAAGAAGGGACCGGTGCAGCGTTATATTCATCGAGGAGGCATTCGGCTGGATGCGGAGTGAATGCCTTAAGACGGCCAAGAAAGTTCCTTTTGTCACCATTGAATGGCTGCTCGATCACTCCATCAATATTGTCAACGATTACCGGAACGCCGGATTCGATATGGTTGACTATTGCATCAATCGCCGTCGGGCGCAATCGATAATCGTCCTGAAGGGCCGTGAGAAACAGTACAACGCCCGGGAGCGGCTGATCGGCATGCAGAAGGCAGCGCAAAAATTCAGACTGATCGAAGGAAAATCTATCGTTTACCTCGATACCGATTTCGACGCCATTTCCGCCTACGAAACGATTCGGGAGCACTTTTCCTTTCAGAAGCGATGGGATGCCGTCATCTGCGCCAACGACTATGAAGCGATGGGCGCTATCGGCGCCTTTCTGGAGAAGCGGATTCTGGTGGGCAAGGACGTGGTGCTTATCGGCTTCGGCAACATGATCGATTCGGTAACGTCCTACATTCCACTCACGACCGTCGATCAGCAACTGAAACTCATCGGAATGAAGGCGATTTCGGTAATTGCAGATTTGCAGAAAAGAAGCACTCTGAAGGAGGGGATCGTTACCATCCCTACCAGGCTTATCGAGCGCATGACCTGAGGCCGGAGTCACGGAAAAAAAATCGGATCCTTCGCAAATGTACTAGTGCACCATGTCGGTTCTAGAACCGACCTCAGGGGAAGGTTTACGCCCCTGTGGATTACCATGAGGAGCAATGCATGGAAAAAACAATGAAAGCGGCTTTTCTCCCCGGCAACAGCACCGTTGTCATAAAAGAGGTCGATATTCCTCTTCCCGGCCATGGAGAAGTGCTCATCAGGACCAAGGCATCGACCATTTGCGGGAGCGATATCCGTGCGATCTACCGCGAGCACCTTGGTAAGGGACCCGAAGGATACCAGAACAAAATCGCGGGACATGAACCCTCGGGACAGATTGTAAAATGCGGACCTGGTATGCGGCGTTTCAAGGAGGGAGACCGGGTGGTAGTCTACCACATCTCTGGATGCGGGCTGTGCAACGATTGTCGGCGGGGGTACATGATCAGCTGTACGAGCCCGCTGCGGGCTGCCTACGGTTGGCAGCGGGACGGCGGCATGGCGCCATTTCTTCTTGCCGATGAGAAAGACTGCGTGTTCCTTCCCAATGGGCTTACTTACACCGACGGCGCGCAAGTCGCCTGCGGATTCGGCACGGTTTACGAAGGGCTGCAGAAGATCGGCATTTCGGGTAACGATGCTGTCCTCGTCGTCGGGCTCGGTCCGGTGGGGCTTGCTACGCTCATGTTGGCCAGAGCTATGGGAGCGCAGAGGCTTATCGGCGTCGACGTGGTGCAGGAACGGTGCGCCATCGTAGCGGAAAAGAACCTTGCCGATGAGGTTCTTATTACCGGACCGGACACGGTCCGGAAGGTCATGGAATTAACGAGAGGAAATGGCGTTGAGCGTGCGATCGACGCATCCGGCCATGCGGACGGCAGGACCGTCGCCGTCAGGGCGACGAGAAAATGGGGGAAAATCGCCTTTATCGGCGAGGGTGGGAGCGTTGCCTTCAACCCGAGTCAGGATATCATTCACGACCAGAAAACCATTTACGGCTCATGGGTCACCAGCATCTGGCTGATGGAGGACCTCGTTGAACGGATCGTCCGGTGGGGCATCCATCCCGAGGATCTGGTAACTCACCGTTTTACACTCGACAAAGTATCTGACGCCTACGCGCTCATGGCCGAAGGTAAATGCGGCAAGGTTGCCGTGGTCTTTGACGAAGAAGTCAAATAACAGGAGAGTGATGATGAATGGAGCAGAGCAAGCTATCCTGATGAAGGTTGGTAACGGCGCGGGAGGCCGGTCTTTTCGTCCTGCAATCGACGGCGTCGATCCGGCGGCCGTTCCCTTTAAAATCCTTCCAAATGGCGCCCGTTTGCCGGCGATCGGCCTGGGAACGTTCGGCAATGACCGATACGATGGCGACCGGATCGCCGGTGCGGTGAAGGACGCCATCAGCCTTGGGTACCGGCATATCGATTGCGCCTCGGTATACGGGAACGAAGCAGCGATCGGCGGAGCGCTGCGCGAGGTTATGCGGGAAGGTCTCAGGCGCGAAGAGTTATGGATAACATCGAAATTATGGAATGATAAGCATGCCGAGCGGGACGTGATCCCCTCCTGCGAAAAGTCGCTCTCGGCTCTCGGGCTCGATTACCTGGATCTCTACCTGATTCACTGGCCCTTTCCCAATTTTCACGCCACGGGCGTAGACGTTACTTCGCGCGACCCCAATGCCCGGCCGTACATCCACGAGAATTACCTTAAAACCTGGCGCCAACTGGAGAAGCTTGTGAAGATGGGCTTGGTGCGGCATATTGGAACCTCCAACATGACGATCCCGAAGATGAAGCTTCTGCTGCGCGATGCCGAGATCAAACCGGTTTCGAACGAACTGGAACTCCATCCGCATTTCCAACAGCAGGAACTCTTCGACTTTCTCGAGACCAACGGGATCATTCCGATCGGTTTCTCACCCATCGGTTCACCGTGTCGACCCGAGCGCGACCGGACGCCGACCGACACGGTGGATATCGAAGATCCCGTGATCGTAAACATCGCCCATCGGCTCGATGTTCACCCGGCGATCGTATGCATCAAGTGGGCCATTCGGCGCGGACAGGTGCCGATTCCGCTCTCAGTGACGAGGAGCAAGTATCTGGCCAACCTGAAGGCAACGGTTTCGCCGCCGCTGACGGATGAAGACATGAAGGCCATTTCCCTGATCGACAAGAATTGCCGTCTGGTGAAGGGACAGGTATTCCTGTGGAAGGCGGGTCAGAGCTGGGAGGATTTGTGGGATTTAGATGGGAAGATAACTCCAGCGTGAGACTCCATCACAGACTGTTGTTTTTCGGTAGACGCAAATAACCTTTTCCGTATATAGAAAGTAAGAATATGGAAGAACACAAAATCGTCAATAAAGCCGCAATAGTTCCTTTCATTTTAGTTACGGCTTTGTTTTTCTTTTGGGGGGTTCCCAACAACTTAAACGACATTTTAATCAAGCAATTTATGAAGTCTTTTGAGCTTTCCAGATTTCAAGCTGGTCTGCTCCAATCGGCTTTTTATATGGGTTATTTTTTGTTATCAATTCCAGCGGCTTTAATTATGCGTAAATTCAATTATAAAACCGGGCTGGTTATGGGGCTGTTCCTATTCAGTACTGGGACATTTCTTTTTTATCCGGCAGCAATAATCGGGAAGTTCAATTTTTTCCTTTTTGCATTATTTGTGATAGCCAGCGGTTTGGCGTTTCTCGAAACCGGTGCAAATTCTTTTATTTCCGTACTTGGCGACCCGGCATCATCCGAACGAAGGCTCAATTTTTCACAAGCTTTCAATCCAATCGGCTCAATCGCGGGGGTATTGGTTGGCACATTTTTTATTCTTTCGGGCATCGAGCTCACTACCGATCAAGTTGCCCAAATGAAGACTGCGGGGACTTATCAGTCCTATTTGAATGCCGAAACAATGAGAGTAGTGGCTCCATATATGGTAATCAGCGCAATTACTTTTATCTGGGCGCTTCTTTTAATATGCACAAAATTTCCTCATTTAAGCGACGAGCACATCGTAAATGGTAAAGAAGAAAAAGGAAGTTTTAAAGAACTGTTTCGTTTCCGCCATTTTAAATTGGGCGTTTTAGCTCAATTCTTTTATGTAGGCGCACAGGTTGGTACATGGAGCTACTTTATTGTTTATGCTCAGGATTATGCACATATGGCGGAAAAAACCGCAGGATATTTCCTTGCAGGTACATTGGGGGCATTTCTTGTCGGCCGTTTTTCGGTGGCATTTATAATGCGATATGTCAATCCAAGAAGCCTGATGGGTACCTTTTCAATTGTTAATATTTGCCTTGTTGCAATCAGCTCCGCTTTTCCAAGCTTGATCGGCCTATGGGCTGTGCTCAGTACCAGTTTCTTTATGTCGCTCATGTTCCCGACTATTTTTGCTCTTGGTGTCAAGGGACTCGGTCCAAACACCAAGATTGGCGGTTCGATGATCATCATGGGCATCATTGGCGGGGCGGTGTTTACCCCGATTATGGGCATAGTCGCCAAGCACAGCATGGCGCTTGCCATGATTGTTCCATTGTGTTGTTATGTCTATATTACTTTTTACGCATTTGTGGGTTCAGAACCCAAAGGCCCATTGTATGAAGGTAATTTTATAAAACAGAAAGCGTCACATTAAATTATGTTAAAAAAATACGATCAAAATAATATCGAACTGTTTTTACCATTTTGAAAGGACAAAAAATGCTTAAAGGAATTCCTTCGATCATCTCTCCTGACCTGCTTAAAATCCTCATGGAGATGGGACACGGGGACGAACTGGTCATCGCCGACGGTAATTTCCCGGCAGCATCCATCGCGCAACGGCTCGTACGCAGCGACGGTAACATGGTGCCCGAAATTCTGGAAGCCGTGCTGAAATTTTTCCCGCTCGATAGGTATGTCCCTAGGCCGGTCGCACTCATGGCGCTCGTTCCGGGGGATACCTATGTGCCCAAAATCTGGGACAACTACCGTTCCATCTGCAAAAAGCAGGAGTTTTTTACGGATTTTGAACCAGTTGAGCGGTTCGCCTTTTACGAGCGCGCGAAAAAGGCCTTTGCGGTGGTTGCCACGAGCGAAACAGCGCTGTACGCGAATATTATTCTGAAAAAAGGCGTCGTGGTCGGGTAATCTGAAATCCATGTACCGATACAACAATATGATTGATGTCGTGACTCACCGAGGCAGATACCTCTCTTAAGAGGAGATGACCGTGGAGGCAGTAGTGACGGGAAACCGTCTTTGGGGCACTCAGCCGAAAATCGGTATCCGGCCCGTTATCGACGGCCGGCGAAACGGGGTCCGGGAGTCGCTTGAGGTCCGCACCATGGACATGGCGCGCTCGGCCGCGATGCTTATAGAGGAAAACCTGCGCCACGCAAGTGGTGAGAAGGTGGAGTGCGTCATTGCCGACACCTGCATCGGCGGCTTTGCCGAGTCGGCACGCGCATCCGCGAAATTTGCGCGTGAAGGAGTCGCGGCAACCATCACCGTAACCCCGTGCTGGTGCTACGGTTCCGAGACCATGGATATGGACCCGCTTCGCCCCAAGGCGGTGTGGGGATTCAACGGTACCGAGCGGCCGGGTGCGGTCTACCTGGCCGCCTGCCTGGCCGGGCACACGCAGAAGGGGCTTCCCGCCTTCGGGATTTACGGTCGCGATGTTCAGGATGTCATCGACACCTCGATCCCGGCCGACGTGCGGGCCAGTCTTCTCCAATTTACTAGGGCGGCCATTGCCCTCACTACCATGCGGGGAAAATCGTATCTCGGCATGGGCGGCGTATCCATGGGCATCGCCGGCTCCATCGTGAACCCCGGCTTCCTCGAATGTTGGCTCGGCATGAGCTACGAAAGCATCGACATGTCGGAGTTCATCCGCCGGATCGAGGAGGGTATTTACGATAAGGAAGAGTACGCCCGCGCGATCGCCTGGGTGAAAAGGTCGTGCATCGAGGGAACCGACTACAATGGCACACCGCTCTCGACGAAGAAGAAGGAGAAGGACTGGGAATTCATCGTCAAAATGGTCATAATCGGCCGTGACCTGATGATCGGCAATCCCATTCTCGACAAGCTCGGGTTCGACGAGGAAGCTCTCGGTCATAACGCCATCGCCGCCGGATTTCAGGGGCAGCGCCAGTGGACCGACCACTTTCCCAACGGCGATTTTCTCGAAACCATGCTTACCTCCTCCTTCGACTGGAACGGCATCCGGCAGCCGTTTGTTGTGGCCACGGAGAACGACTTTCTTAACGGTATCGCCATGCTGTTCGGCCATCTCATGACGGGAACGGCCCAGATCTTCTCCGATGTGCGGACCTACTGGAGTCCGGAAGCGGTACGACGCGTGTCCGGCGCATCGCTTTCGGGCGTGGCAGCATACGGCATTATCCATCTTATCAATTCCGGCGCCGCCTGCCTCGATGGTACCGGTCGGCAGTCGAAAGACGGGAGACCGGCGATGAAGCCCTTCTGGGAGATCACGCCGCAGGAGGTGGAAACGTGCCTCGGAGCGGCGCGGTTCTGCCCGGCCGACTACGGCTATTTCCGGGGAGGTGGATTTTCGACGACCTTCGAAACGAGGGGAGGAATGCCGATGACGATGTCGCGGGTCAATCTTGTCAAGGGACTCGGACCGGTGCTGCAGATTGCTGAAGGGCAATCGGTGGACCTGGTGCCATCGATCGGCGGCATTATCATCGACCGCACGAATCCTTCGTGGCCCACGACCTGGTTCGCACCGCGATTAACCGGGAGGGGCGCTTTCAAAGACGTGTACTCGGTCATGAATTCCTGGGGGGCGAACCACGCGGCCATCAGCTACGGCCATATAGGCGCCGACCTGATCACCCTCGCCTCCATGCTGCGAATTCCGGTGTCCATGCACAATGTGGAAGAGGAGCGCATCTTTCGTCCCACGGCGTGGAACTCATTCGGTACCGTCGATCCCGAAGGCGCTGATTTCAGGGCGTGCACCGCCTACGGGCCGCTCTACGGCCGGCGGTGACCGCATTTCATGGCACAAACGCTGAACTTCTGTGCGCTTGATCTCGGCGCCGAGAGTGGCCGTGTCATGCTCGGCCGGTTCGACGGCGCAAAACTTGCTCTTTCCGAGGAGCACCGTTTCGAAAGCGCACCAATGCGGTTTCCCGACGGCCTGCACACCGATGCGCTACGACTATGGTCCCAGGTCAAGGCTGGCATGGCGATTGCCGGCCGGGGTAATACCATTTCCGGCATAGGCGTCGACACCTGGGGCGTCGACTTTGCACTTCTCGATGGGCAGGGAAATCTTCTCGCCAACCCCTATCACTACCGCGACCAGCTCACCGATGGCATTCTTAAAAAGGCGTTCGCTTGCGTTCCGAAACGCGAAATCTTCGAACAAACCGGCGTGCAGTGCATGCCGATCAATACGCTCTATCAACTTTATGCCTTGAAATTACGTTCCTCAACCCTTATTGATGCAGCCGGACGGCTGCTCATGATGCCGGATCTCTTCAACTACTGGCTCAGTGGACAAACAGCAAGCGAGTTTACCATAGCAACCACCTCGCAGTGCTTCAATCCACGGCAGGGCGACTGGGCATGGCCCCTGATCGAAAATTTCGGCTTGCCGAGTCGTCTCTTCGGACCGGTCGTGGCTCCAGGCTCGGTACTCTCTCCGCTGCGTCTCGATCTGGCCGACGAACTCGGCTTGCACGGGAGCATTCCGGTTATTGCGCCGGGGTGTCATGACACGGCTCTTGCCGTGGCGGCGGTTCCTGCTTGCAAAGCAGATTTCGCCTATATCAGTTGCGGTACATGGTCGCTTCTCGGCGCAGAACTCGATAAACCGTGCATTACCGATGCCGGCCTTGCCGCCGATTTTACCAATGAGGGAGGGGTGGCTGGCACCTTCCGGTTCCTGAAAAATCTCACCGGCCTCTGGATCCTGCAGGAGTGTCGCCATACCTGGACGAAAGACGGCGAACCTTTGACCTATCCGCAGCTTGCCGAAATCGCCGGCACTGCTCCACCGCTCGTTTCGTTCATCGACCCCGCGGATGCCGGGTTTGCACGACCGGGGGAAATGCCCGAACGCATCAGAACATTCTGCTTAAAAACCGGGCAGCCTGTTCCGGAGGGGAGAGGCGCGATAGTTCGCTGCGCTCTCGAAAGCCTGGCGCTCAGCTATCGGAAAACACTCGAACAACTGGAGGGGATTCTCGGCAAACGTCTGGACCCGATCCATATAGTCGGAGGTGGGTCGCAGAATAAGCTCCTCTGCACCTTTGCCGCCAATGCTACCGGGCGGACCATTATAGCCGGCCCGGTCGAGGCTACCGTCATCGGTAACGTGGTCATGCAGGCAATTGCGCTGGGGCGGATCGGTTCTCTCGGCGAAGGACGCGAGCTTGTCCGTAACTCCTTCGATGTCACTGTCTACGAACCGTATGATCATGATGTCTGGGAAGAGGCATATTCACGGTTTAAAAGTTTCTGAACACGATTTAAAGGATTAAAGGAATACAGGATTATTAAAATGAAAGAAGCTCAAAGCTCGAAGAATCAAAATCACTTATCGATTTAATTGCGAATATTGTTCTTATTCTCGACTCCGAACCGTTTTCGCAGAGGAATCAGCGTTTGTACCGTTTCAGGGTCAAGGACCTTGATCTTTCCCAGACTCTTTGCGATATGAAGCACTTGGGCATAGAGTTCAAGGGATTCCATGCGAAAATAGGATTGATAGGGGTCAGCGCCTGCGGTAAGCGCCCCGTGGCTCTCCAGAAGCCAGGCGTCATAGTCCTTGACGAAGGGCGCCAGCCGGTCGGGAATCTCTTCGGTCGAAGGGGTGCCGTAGGGAACAAGGGGGATGGATCCAAGGCCGATGACAATCTCCGGAATGATGCATTCGGTCAAGGGGATGCCCACAACGGCGTGTGCAGTCGCATAGGGCGGGTGGGCATGGAAGACACTTCCGACATCTGGACGTTCCCTGAACACCCGGAGGTGCATTTTTATTTCACTTGATGGAAGATAATCTGAGGGATGGATGAGCCTCCCGTCCATATCGACCGTGCAGATGTGATTCATGGTAAGCATCCCCTTGGAAACGCCTGTCGGGGTGCAAAGTATTTCGTTCTTACCGATCCGGTAGGAAATATTGCCGTCGTTCGAAGCGACCCACCCTTTTTGCCAGCATTTCATGCCGACTTCAATGATTATTTTTTTTGCTTCCTGCACATTGACTGATCGCTCTTCCTCCATCGTGGGCTCCTTACCGTATCGAGAAAATCCCTGAAAAGAAACAGTTCGTCCACTGAGCGGCGTAAGAACATAGGGACTGATCTTAAAAAAATGCGCCCGTCAAAAAATACCGTTCACGACAAGTCCTTCGGCTCAGCTCGGGACTGGCCTGTCGAACAATGAACGGTAGTTTTGAGGTCGTCTTAGAGAAGCTTCTCCTTGAAGATTTTCCTCAGCGATACATTACCAGGCTTATCGGTCACCACATAATCGACCTCATCGTTGGAGCATATCTGAATCCCGGCCTGCTCCAGTAGTTTCGAGGAATCGATAAGCATGACCTTCTTTCGGGAGCACTCGATCATTGCCCGTTTCATCTGTACCTCATCCTCATGGGGGTCAAAGAATCCCCGGTCTGGAATGAATGATTCGGCGGAGAAAAATGCCAGATCGAAATAGAATTTCCGAATCATGCTTACCGCTTCCGGACCGGCTAATGTGCTGCTTTTTCTATTGATCCGGCCTCCCGCCAGAATGACCTGAATATCCTCCCGGGACGAAAGGTTCTTAAAGCAATCGATACAGCAGCAAAACGCCAGAACATTGCTTGGAAAAATGGTTTCTGATAAATAGGACACCGTTGAACTGGAGTCGAGACAGATAAAGGAATTTTCCTGTATCAGCCGGTTCGCTTTTGCGGCAATAGCCTTTTTTGCCTCGATGTTTACTGATTTCTTAAGATCGTAATCGTAGAAGTCCCTTGAATAGTCGAGTGACATGGCGCCGCCATGGAAACGCCGGATGAGCTTACGGTTTTCGAGCTCGACAAGGTCACGCTGGATGGTGATACGCGATACGTGGAGGGATTTCTCGATAGTGGCGAGCGAAACGCGTTTATCGGAATTTATCAAGGCGATAATTTTTTTAAATCGGTCGATTTTAAGGGATGGTATCTCTGGTGCCATATTAACCTTAATGTATCAAATATATCCTTCTATTTCAACTCCGATGAAGAACGGTCGAACCGGGATCCCGGCTGCCGGCATCGTGATACAGTGAAGGAGTGTAATGTATCCGCACATTATTGAAAATAATTCCATCCGGAAATGGATTCTACAAAAAAAACAAATTATTGCAATTTTTTGTTTGCTTATGAATAAATACAGCGCACTCGCCTGCAATGTTTCCTATTTGGCGCCCATACACCTGTTCAGGAAAAAATCACGATACACCTTGAAGTGCTCGGTCTCCTCGTAGTTGACCCGCGATATGCCAGAATGGTCAAATGAGAATATCGAGGCGTTCGCGCACCCGAGCAGAAGCGGGGAGTGGGTCGCGATGATGAACTGCGCGTGCCCACGTTTATCAAGCTCTCCGAGGAACTCAACGAACTCGAGCTGGCGCCTGGGCGACAGCGCTGTTTCCGGTTCGTCCAGAAAGTACACACCTTCGATCGTGTAGCGGGATTTAAAGAAGGACATGAACGATTCGCCGTGGGATTGCTCGATGAGCGATTTGCCGCCGAAATAGTCGAGGAGCTTCGGATCGTCCGAGGCCCAGAGCTCTATCATCGTAGCCATATGCTCATATGTCTGGGCCGAAAAGAAAGCGCCCGGTTTCGGCGTACCGGTCCAGGCTGCCTCCAGGTAGTTGCAAAGGGATTCCTCATGGGGATTGAAGTGCGGACGGGACCAGCAGCTTTCAGCCCAGATGTAAATTCCGCACCGTTTGGTCATTGCCCTGAGGAGCGTGGATTTTCCGCTCCCGTTCTCACCGGCGAAGAACGTTACATTTGTCTCGAACTCGATGCGCCGCGTATTCCGGAAGATCGGCAGATTGAAGGGATAGAGGGTGCTTTCCGGAAAACGGGAGGGATCAAGCGTGATCGATGAGAGATGCATGTAGAAAAAATACCTTTTCAACCACGGTGCAGGGAATCAGAAGGTTCAGGGCAATAATGCTGCTCCGCCCTTCGGCGGTCCGATGAAGGATGCGGGTAAGAAAGATCAGAAGGATATGGCGAAAGCCGCGTGCCTTTGAGCAATAGATGAGGCAAGTCTGTCAAGTGCCGCGAAGTCGGGCTCGCGCGGAAGACCCCTGCACAGCACCGGGTCCAGCACCTCGACCTTCAAATTCGGAATGAGCGAGGCGATATGCTCCACCGCCTTGCTCGCCCAGCCGTAGGATCCGATGATGGAGGCGTATCTCACCTTCGGCCGCAGCGCATTCGCCAGGTGCGACGCATAAAAAATCAGCGGATGCGGACCGACATGGACGGTGGGAGTGCCGAGGACCACGGTGGCGGCATCGACCAGGGTGATGGCAAGCCTGCCGATATCCGTGACACTGAGGTCGAATTGATAGACCGTCACTCCGTGCTGCGAAAGCGCATGCACCAGGTGTTCGACCATTTTCCTGGTGCTGCCGTGCATCGAGACATAGGGCAGCACAACCTCGTTTTTCGGCGTATCGGAAGTCCAGTCCCGGTAGGCGGCAAGGATGAACTGCGGCTCCCGGTAGACCGGGCCGTGGCTCGGCGCAATAATCGCGACATCGCGTTTTTCAATCTTCGTAATGTTGGCGCGCACCGCCGGGCGGAACGGCATCATGATCTCCGCATAATAACGTTTGGCGGCCTCGTACACGCGCGCCTTGTCAACGGCAAAGACGTCGGTCGTTGCCATATGCGAGCCGAAGAAGTCACATGAGAAAAGAATGCGATCTTCGGTAAGCAGGGTACACATGGTTTCCGGCCAGTGCACCCATGGAGTATAGATGAATTCGAGGGTTTTACCGCCGAGTGGCGCCGTCTCGCCATCCACAACCGTCCGAATTCTTTTTCCATCGAGTCCGAGATGGTCGACGAGCATCGGTTTGCATTTGGTTGAGCAAAGCACGACCGCTTCGGGGTATTTCGCCAGCACCGCCGGCAGCGCGCCGGAGTGGTCCTGTTCGGCATGATGGGTGACGATATAGTCGACCGCTCCGACCTCCCGAAGCTGGTCGAGCAACATATCCGGCATAACCGCATCAACCGTATCGAGCAATGCGGTTTTTTCACTTCCGCGCACGAGGTATGCGTTGTAGCTGGTGCCGTCCGGGAGCGGAATCAGGGAATCGAAAAGGCGACGATCCCAGTCGGTGACCCCGAGCTTCCAGACGCCAGGGACGATTTGTGGAAAATTCAAAGGCGGCTCCCTCATTCGTTGGTAATGGTTATTGCCGCGACCGGGCAGTTCTCCGCGGCGAGTCGAGCCGTTTCCCGGTGCTCCGGCGGAACCGGGGAGGCAATAACCGCTGCGACATTATCATCTGTCATTGAGAATACTGCTGGACAATCTGAAGCGCAAAGTCCGCAGCCGATACAGGTATTCTTGTCAACGATTGCTTTCATGATTCTCCCCTTGTGGTAAGCTGTCCGGGACCAGGGAAACGGCGCGTCCTACCAAAAATTATTTAATGAGGCGGGCGAATGCAAACGCTGCCCCGTGCCACGGCCCTGAAGCAACTCCTCGCTGAGGATTTCTCCCCGGATTTCCAAACAGGGTTTTGATGAGAATTATGGGTCTATTCTCCGGTCTTCCACCTGATATAGAGTAACCTTCCGGCCAGAACCCCCATGAAAACCGCATCCGCCCCGAGCACGCTGAAGAGAATCCTCGCCCCGATAACGGAGAAGCCGTAGGAGTGCATGCCGATGCCGAGCAGGTTGACACCAACCCAGGCCAGCATGACAAGAGGAACTCCGAGTGCGATGCCGAACGCCCCGTCATGGCGCCGCAGGAACCCTGCGTTTCGGGCATGAAAGAGAATCGCGCACCAGAGAATGATGAGCAGCGCCCCATTCTCCTTGGGATCCCATCCCCAGAACCGTCCCCATGCCTGTTCCGCCCACATGCCGCCGAGAACGGTGCCGATGGTGGTAAAGGTCAGCCCGACCGCAAGCATTATCCACATTGCTCTACTCAGACCGTGGTCGAGGGACAGGCCGCCAGCGCACTCAGGCGGCCCAGCCTGGAATCCCCGCCGCATGAGCGAGAGATGACCGAGCAGGCCGGCGCCGAGACAGCCGGCATACCCGGTGGCAATCGTGATGATGTGCAACGATAGCCAGAAGTTACTGTTGAGCACCGGGGCCAGCATTCCCAAGGTATCGCCGCCGGCGGAGAATCGGGTCGCAAGGGAGAGAAACAGACTGCCCATGAAAGCAGCGATGAAGAGACCATACTTTCTTTTCTGGAACGCCGATACCACGATGCCGAGAAGGACGCCAGCCCAGGCGACAAACACGAACGTCTCGTAAAAGGTGGCGACCGGCGGTCGTCGCATGATGATCATGCGCATGACAAGCCCCGCCGTATGGAGCAGCAAGCCTCCCGAAAGGGCGAAAGCACCCGGGCCGCAGATCCATTCCCGACGTAAGGCGACACCGGCGAGGAGCAGCGCGAACGAGATGAAATACGCCGACAGTGCAGGGGAAAACGGATCGAGCGAGGTATAAAAGAGCTCAAGCTCCGGATGGATGCGAATTCCATGACGGACCAGGCGCCTCTGTACTTCGCTGTTTACAGAATGAAGATTTGCGGCGCCTGCGGCATAATCCCGTTTGAGAAGGGCTTCGTTCGCTTCGTAAAGACCGGCGACCACCGGGTCAATCGTCGGCCGATTGCTTCCGGTCGCACGACGTTCGAACGGATCATGCCAGGAGATCGTACCATGCTCTTCTGCCGGAACCATCGCGAGGCCGAAGCCGCTGTCCCGCGGCGTGGCGGCAAATGTCAATGCTCCACAGAGAGTGAGCAGCCTTTGTACGTTCAGGCAGACGCGCAGCAGTTCATTTTCGACGTTCGAGCGGTCGGCCGGATCCATGAGACGCGCCTTCATCGCCCCGGCTTCGAGCCGGTTGATAACGGGCAGAAGAGCGCGCAACGGGTAGCGGCGGTTCTTTGCGGGGGAGATGCCTATGGCGTCGGCAACCGCCGGATCATTGATGAGGACGACCGGATCGTCCAGTGATTCCTGCGGACTGAACAGTACCCGGCATAGCCAGGTTATTGCCGAACTCTTTCCGCATGAGTAGCGGCCTGACAGTTCGAACAAGGTGTAGCGTGCATAAACGGCAAGCGGCTTGATGCGCCCGTTATCCAGGATAAGAAGACGGGAGGCTTCCTTGAAAAACGGCGCGGAGCCGTCCGGCTCTTTTTCGCGGGCAAAGAGACTGAGGCTCGCAGCAAGAAAGAAAAACGCAATGGCAAGAACCGTGCGCTCGCCCGGCGATTTTTCAAGCATGGGGTTTCCCGAACACAAGGGCACATTTTATGCCGAAATGCAGAATGAGGCCCGCGGCGATTATGATCGCCGCAAGGGGTGGAAGCGGCCGAAGCGGATTTTTCACCACGGCAAGCTCACTGACCGGTACGTCTTCATCCTCCCGATAGGATGACTGGTACAGCGTATAGTCGCGATACCGGAAGGGCCGATTCAGGCTGATGACCACCTCGCGATCAATTCCCGGTCCCTTGACATGCAGGCGGCTCGCGAAATCGGCCGGCGACATGGTTCCGGGATGGCAGTTGATGGAAAAATCAAGCAGGGTGCATTGAAGGGGGAGCTCCCGGTCGCGGCCGTCCTCCGAGACGCTCGATGAGGAGGTTTCGCCTTTGCCGATGGCGAGAACTGATTCGGAGCGAACCATACCGCTGGCCGCAGCGGCGACAAGCATGGCGCCAATGCCGAGGTGAAGGCAGAGCAGGCCTATGGTACGGGGCGAGCGCCTGAAACGGCTCAGCCCGGTTGCGAGCAGGTGGATGCAGAGCAGGAGAATGATCGTTCTGACACCCGGGAAAGGGATGCATCCCGCAAAAAAAAAGATCCATGCGTCGAAGATGCGGCGATGCGCTTCGAAAAGGCCGTGAGTAGCCTGGAAAATCGTTCCATATGCCACAAGAAGCAAAAGCGAAACCAGTACTCCAACGGTCAGGGCTGGAGATGTAATGACGGCAAGCAGGGTGCTCTTGAAGCTTTGCCGGTGGAACATGGTCACTAAAATAGATAACGATATATTCGCAAAACCAAAACAGCGCGGACGGCATACCCGATCATGGCGGGTCGGAAATTCACCACCATGAAAGAAGTACTATCGCCGAATTGCCGCATTTGATATATTATTGAACACTATAGGATATCGGCAATGAACAATAGAATCAAGCGAAAACCGGGAATCAAAAAAGCGCTGGAATTCCTCATCGCGGGAATCAATTCGGGACGTTTCGGGGCTCACTTGCCCTCCATCCGGCGTCTGGCGAGAAGCGCCGATGTCTCGTTCGTTACAATGTGGAAAGCGATGGGTCAATTGAAGTCGATGCGCGAAATCGACCCTTTTCTGACGGGCCGTCCGACCGTTACGACCCCTGTCGTCGCGGCGGGAGACCGTTATTCATTTGATAAAGGGATAGCGGCGGCCGATGTCGTACCCGAATATCCCGGCGCGTTGTGGTTGAAACTGAAGGCGCATCTCCAGAAGGACATCCTGACGGGCAGGTTTGCGCCGGGAGAACTTCTCCCGTGCATCAAAGAGTTGCAATACCGGTACGATGCGTCGTTTGCTACCATTAAAAAAACGCTGGAATCGCTTGAGGCCGATGATGCCATCAGAGCCAGGGGGAAGGGGTACACCGTTCCGCCGCTTTCCTCCGCCAACCAGAACGATCGGATCGTCGCCATCGGATGCGGATGGGAAGATGCTAAAATCTGGTCCGATCACCAGGACAAGTTAAGTTTTCGACTGCTCGAAGCGGAGTGCATTCAGAAAAAAATCGGTCTTGACATTGCCGTCTACTTCCGTCAAAACGGCCGGCTCAGGTATATTCATTCAGCAACGCAACGGCCGTATAACCTGAAAAGCGATGTCGTTTTGGGGATTGCCTATATCGTTGCCAATCTTGAGGTTGATCCCGCCGAGGTTCTGAAAGAACTGGTCGCCAATGAAAAACCGATCGCGGTGCTGGATGTCGTGGGTGGCTGGACGATTCCCGATTCCCTGCGGCGCCACCGAACATTAGATTTTTTACGGCCACGGCAACCTCGCAACCGGCAAAGCATGTCGGCCAGTATCTTTTGAATCTCGGGCATACCCGGATCGGTTTTTTCTCGCCATTTCATAAAGCGGCATGGTCACAGTATCGGCTCGAAGGGGTGACCGAAATGTATGGCAAGGCGGGATTCCCCGCGGCGGTAACTCCCTTTGTGCTGAAATCCTATGCCTATCAGTGGGAGTTCATCCACCATCTCGATAAGAACGAGGATATACGATCATTTTTCGCTCAGTATGAGCGGGGAGAGAAATTCCGCTCGAAATTTTCCGGAAAATTCGGCACTATTCGTTACAGCATTTCAAAGTACCTTACCGAACAAAACTGTGCAAACGGCGAAATTTATCGGAAGATGTCGCCGCTTTTTGCAAAAGCGCTCGCCGACAAAGAAATTACCGCCTGGATTTTCGCCAATGATTTCGCCGCCACGCTGGCTCTCGATTTCCTCAAAACCGCCGGGATACGCATTCCGTGCGACCTCTCGGTAATCGGTTTCGACAATTCGCTCGACGCAATGGAATATCAGATGACATCCTATGATTTTAATACGACCGGGATTATCAACGCGATGATCAGGTATATAATTTCGCCAAACGTCATCCCGATGCAAAACAAAATAGAAGTGGAGGGTGCCATCATCGAGCGGCGCTCGACCGCGCGTATCAGCGGCCCTGCAAAACCTAACGGCAGCTCGCACACGCTTCTTACGAAAAGCAGGGAAGTTTCATGACCGGTCCTCTGCACGTTGCCATGGATGCCGCCCGCGAGGCGGGTGAGATGCTGAAGAAAAATTTCGGGATGCAGGTGAAGGTCGAGCGGAAAGCCGACCGGTCGCTGGTGTCGACCCTCGACAGGGCTGCGGAGGAGATCATCATCGGGAGATTGCAGGCGGCCTTCCCCGACTGGTCGATCATCGGCGAGGAGAGCGGTGGATCGGCGCGGGGCAGTGAATACTGCTGGATCATCGACCCGCTCGATGGGACGCATAATTATCTTCGGAATATTCCGGTTTACGGCGTTTCGATCGGGCTCATGCGGGGAGAGCAATTTGTCGCAGGGGTTATTTATATGCCGGCCGAGGGGGATTGCTACGCCGCCGAACTGGGGGCGGGGGCCTGGAAGAACGAGAGGCGCATAGCCGTCTCGCAGAACGCAACTCTTGCGGAGTGCGCGATGGCCCACGATTCCGATTTTCGCTCCGATGTCGTGAAAAAAATCGATTCATTACGGAGGTTTGCTCCGCGTATCTTTTATGTTCGAATGTCGGGGTCCTCGGCGCGCAATCTGTCCTTTCTCGCGGAGGGCGCCATCGATATGGTTATCGAGTTCGATGACCCGATATGGGATTTTGCGGCCGGAGTGGTGCTTATCCGGGAGGCGGGCGGACGAATCACCGATCATCGGGGAGGAGAACGTCTTACCGATCACGGCGGCTATCTTGCAACCAATGGGCTCTTGCACGCGGCAGCTCTGGATCTACTGGCGAAAGATTGATTGGGGGAACGGTTGCATTTTCATTTCACTACATTCTGGCTCTGTTTTGTGCCGCTTTTCGTGGCGGTCGATGCGCTCGGTGTGTTGCCGATATTTGCCTCGCTGGTCGGCGTCGCCGAAGAGGGGCAGGTCAACCGCCTCATCCGAACTTCAATTATTACCGCCCTTTGCGTCGCGATTTCGTTCATTTTTCTCGGGGAATGGGTGTTACGGCTTCTCGGCATCACGGTTGCCGATTTCATGATCGCCGGCGGAATCATCCTGCTGATGCTTTCGGTCCGCGACCTGTTATCAACGGAAAAACGCTCGGTCGCGGCCAATCTTGAAGAACTCGGACCGGTTCCGCTCGGTGTGCCGCTCATCGTCGGACCGGCGGTTCTGACAACCATCATGCTCCTTGTACGTCAGCATGGCTTCATGATGACCGCCATTGCCACGGTCCTCAATATCGGCATTGCCGGACTGGTTTTTGTTTTTTCCGGAAGAATAATGCGCTTCATGGGCGCCGGAGGCTCCGCAAATCGCCTCGAAAATCGCCAACCTGCTTCTCGCCGCCATAGCGATCATGCTGATCCGTAAAGGGATCATCATCATCGCAACCCGGAATTTCTGAGGTCGTTCCGCCGACCATGGAGCGTGTCTCAACCATCCGGGAGCATCTGTTCAGCCTCACCGCGCTCGGCATCAAATACGACCTCGACCGCATGGTCGCCGCCGCGGCCGCCATCGGCAACCCGCAGAACAGCTACCCCTGTTTCCATGTCGCCGGGACAAACGGTAAGGGGTCGGTCTGCACCTGCCTTGAATCCGGTCTGCGCGCCTGCGGTTTTAAAACCGGGCTTTTCATGTCCCCGCACCTGGTTCGCTTCGAGGAGCGTTTTCTCATTGACGGCCGCCCCATCGCTGAACGCGTCTGGCTTGCGGTATACGATGCCCTCATTCCGGTCATCGGCGATCTGAAACTGACTTTTTTCGAGGCAACGACGCTCATGGCCTTCGAAATTTTCAGGCGGGAGCGGATCGGATTGGGCGGTGTTCGAGACCGGTCTCGGCGGGAGGCTCGATGCGACGAATGTCGTGGCGCCCCGCGTGTCCCTGATAACCCGCCTCGCCGTGGACCATACCGGGTATCTGGGCGACGATCTCCTCTCGATCGCCGGGGAAAAACTCGGGATAGTCAAGAATGACATTCCTCTCATCATGGCAAGGCCCGATGAGCCTGGGATCGCGGGGCTCGCGGTGAATATCTGCAACGACCGGCATGCTCCGCTCCGCCTGATTGACCGCAGCATGGCCTCGGATGTCGCGATTGACGGCCAGGGCGCCTCGTTTGCCTTCGAAGGGAAACGCTATCGCATCAATCTCCCGGGCGATTATCAGGTGATCAATGCATTGCTCGCCCTGAGCGCCCTGCATGAGGCAGGAATCCGCGACCATGCCGCCGTCGCGGCCGGTCTTGACAACGCGCGTCTGCCGGGCCGGTTTCAGGCGGTTATCGCGCGCGGCAAACGGATCATCTTCGATGTTGGCCACAATCCCGCCGCCGCGGAGTCGTTCTGCCGGGCGCTTGAAGACCAATTTTACAACCGAACGTTTGAGCAGCGTCTCCCTTCGATCTGCATCGTTCTCGGCATAATGAGAGATAAAGATTACGCCGCCATGCTGCCGCACTATGCGCGCTGTGCACGGCGGCTCATCCTTGCAAAACCGGCGACTGACCGCGCGGCCACGACCGTTGACCTGCGCCGGGCGGTCCCCGCCGATTTTACGGGAGCATGCGCCGAATTTCAGGACATCGCCGAGGCGATTGATCATGCCCTGAACGGGCCGGAAGATGTCGTTGTCGTCGCCGGGTCGTTTTTTACCGTTGGAGAGGCGATGAAGGCGATGGGGATAGAGCCATATGGGGAATAAAAGAGTTGGAGAGTTCGAGGGTTGGAGTGACAATCCAATTGGAATTGAGCTGTTTATTTTCGCATCGCCTCTTTCTTAATCCCCTTCAAAGTCTTTAAAAACAGTCATTATTCGCCCGTTAAAGCGGCTTTAAATCCTTCTGCAGTGCAAACAAAAAGGGGAAGAACCCCTATGGATGGAGAAACTTCCATAAATCCGGCCGCGACCCGCCGACTATCGCGATCCCCGCGAGGCCGATGATCAGGACAAAGGTCAGAAGTACGACAAGCAGGACTATCGGCAGCAGCAGGGCGGTGGCGGTGCGAACGCGGCTGATGCCGTGCACGGCGTGGAGCCCGGCTATCGCCAGATAAATCCAGGCGATGAAGGAGAGAAAGGGGCCGATGAGCGGGATCCATTCAAAGATCTGCGCCCCTCCGGCATAACATAACGTTGTGAAGGTCGTTGCAAAAGGCTTCGGTTTGCTGCCGCTGATTTTCAGCATGGCCTGCACATAGGCCGCCGATACATAAAACTGGACGATAAGGATGAACGGGGTCAGCATCAGGACCACCGGGGTATAGCGGGTTGCATGCCGATAAAGGCCATTTTCGTTGAGAAGTGAGGAAATTGATGAAGGAAAAATCGCGGTCACTCCTATGGTGAGCAGGGTTCCGACGCTGCCCATGACCAGGCCGTACACGAGCGCCTGGTTCGATGATACCCGTGCGCCGGGACCCGAGAAAAAAACACCGGGCCTTGTAAAAGATTCATAGAATATCCGGGCATAGGAATTAAGCGGCGCTGCGGCGGACGATGGCTTGACGTTTCTTCTCGGCGCCGATCCCTTTTCCGGTAAACCGGTGAAGCCGCCGGTGGCGAACCCGACGCCGCAGAGAGTGCAGATGGTGGTTATCGCATAATCGTCGGTCTGATATCCGCAATGTGGACACTTCATTGCACCTGCCTCCTCAATAGCTGACGAAACGAAAATACTATCCGGACGGGTGTCGGCAGGATCACCGCTCGAAGCATGGATTTAAAGAGTTGAAAATCATGTATGGAAATGATACAATGAAGATCCGGAACTTGACCGGTTCGTCCCGCCGGCAGATCGAATGGTACGCATGCGGTTCGACGTTCAGGGTTTTTCTACCGAAATTGGAGGAGTAGCGAAAGAGCAATGGACAGAAAAAAGATTCTGGTAGTCGACGATAATGAATTGTTCAGGGATTCGATTGCCGATATGCTTGGCCGCCGAAATTTCGATGTCGTGCAGGCCCCGGACGGCCGGAGCGCGCTCAATGAAGTCTCGCGCGGCAGGTTCAATCTCGTCATTTCAGACATGAAAATGCCGCATATGACCGGCATCGAACTGCTTGATAGAATAAAGCAGACCGATCCCGATGTACCGTTTCTCATCATCACTCCATTCGGCGCGGTTGGGACGGCGGTGGAAGCCATGAAAAAAGGGGCCTACGATTTCATTCAGAAATCCGACACGCTCATGCGCGAGCTTGAGGTGACCGTGATGCGGGCTCTTCAGCATCAGTCGCTTGTCAATGAAAACCGGCAGCTGAAATCAGCCCTGAACGGTACATGGATCTCGATCGGGAAGACCGCCGCGATGGAAGAGGTTCGGGTCATGGTCGCCCGTGCTGCCGACAGCCGCTCCACCGTTCTCATCACCGGCGAACCGGGAACCGGCAAGGAGCTTATCGCCCGGTCGATTCACTTCCAGAGCCCCCGCAATCACGGATCCTTTGTCAAGGTCAATTGCGCCGCCTTTCCCGATGGTTTCCTCCAGTCCGAGTTTTTCGGCCATGAACAAGGCGCCTTCATCGGCGCCATTATGCGGAAACGCGGAAAGTTCGAAGCCGCGTCCGGCGGAACGCTCCTTCTGGATGAGATAGGGGAGATGCCGATGGCGGGGCAGGCGAAACTTCTGCGCGCCCTCCGGGAGCGGGAAATTCACAAAGTAGGGGGCGATCAGCCCTTCGAGGTCGATGTCCGGATCGTGGTCACCACCAACAGGAAGTTGGAGGAGGAGGTCGGAAAGGGCAGATTTCGCGAGGACCTGTATCATCGCCTGAATGTGATGCGGATCCACCTCCCGACGCTGCGGGACCGGCGTGAGGACATTCCCGCCCTTGCGGGCCATTTCCTGAAGCGATACAACGAGGAGAATGGACTCAGCGTCGAAGGATTTGCCGAGGGAAGCCTCGATGCGCTCATGCGTCATCCGTGGCCGGGCAATATCCGGGAGCTTGAAAACGCCATCGAACGCGCAGTGGTCTTCACCCGCACGGGAAAGATTCGGCCTGAGACATTTCACTTCGCTCCGCAGGTGGATTTAGGCAAGGACGAATCAGGAGGCCTTGAGGCTGGCATGACCGTCGAGGAGGCGGAAAGGCAACTTATCATGAAAACACTTCGTCATTGCCGCGGAAACCGGACCAGGGCCGCGGAAATGCTGGGAATATCCATCCGCACCCTGCGCAACAAGCTGAACGAATATAAGGCGATAAAGGAAGTGGAGCTGGTGGAGGCTTAGGAGGGAGCCGCGGGTTTGATTTTTGCAACGACCATGCCGTGCGACACCCCGAACTCCTTTGAGAGAAGGAGTGAGGTCGGGGCTCTTGCAAACAGG
>CAWJXL010000009.1:0-29592 GCA_963846695.1 uncultured Fibrobacterota bacterium
GCTCCACCGGAACCAACTCCTTGTGTAAATCCGATACCACCCGTCAGACCGAAATTAAACTGGTTGATGTTACTCGTAACATCTTTAGAGGCATTAAACGACTGAGCAGCGGATACCACGGGCTGAGTCTCCGCTTGATCGGCATAGATCACGCTTGCTCCGCGGGTCTTCTGTTGAGCATTCAATAAAAATCCGCCTGCTTCAACAGAAAACCCGATTTCACCACCTAGTAGCAGGCTACCGAGTTTCCTTTCGATTTCCTTTGCTGCTCGCTTGCGCGACATCGTAGATTCATGCATGAGAGAATCGCTCCTTTTATTGAAGGAGGCATATTCATGATATATGCCATAGTTGCTGTCGTGGGAGTAATGGTCGGCGGGACCGCCGTCTGGGTTGTTCAACGTAACAGATTTCTATCCTTCTACGATAAGGGGAAACAAGAAGGGGAAGTCGATCGAGAGGTACTCAGAGAACGCCTAACGAATACGGAAAGAATGCTTCAAGAAGCAAATGCATCGATGGAGGACCTTACGGCTCTGGTAAAAAGTTTTAGGAAGTAATTGTCTCACTGGGTAATTCCAATATCTCAACGGCGGGATGGTTTATGAAGATTATCGCCATTAATGGAAGTCCGCGAAAAGCCTGGAATACCGCTACATTATTAAATAGGGCGATGGAAGGCGCGGCTTCGCAAGGAGCGGAAACGGAACTCACCCAGCTTTATGATCTGAATTATAAAGGTTGTACGAGTTGTTTTGATTGTAAAATGAAGGAGGGTAAAAGTTATGGCACGTGCGCCGTAAACGATGACGTAACCCCCATTCTGGACAGAGTTAAAGAAGCCGACGCGATCATCCTGGGTTCACCCATCTACCTGGGAGGAGTAACCGGCGAGATGAGGTCATTTCTGGAGCGTCTCATATTTCCCTATCTGGTGTATGATCTGGAACGCTCATCCCTCCTTAAAAAGAAGATACTGGTCGGTTTCATTTACACCATGGGTGCATCGGAGAACCGGATCAAGGAAGCTGGATACGAACAGCAATTTAAATTGATGGAAATGATTCTGAAAAGGATTTTCGGAGCATCGGAGTCGCTGGTGGTTACCGATACGTATCAATTTGATGATTATTCCAAGTATGTGGCCACGGGAATGGATAGTGAAGCTAAAGCCACGCGGCGACGAGAAGTATTTCCGGCGGATTGCCAAAAAGCTTACGAAATGGGCGCCAGGTTTGCCTGTAATTCACAAAAACGCCACCCTCTTTATGGATAAAAGGAGCGTGGTAACCGCTCCTTTTATCCTTTCGGTAGTCAAGTCACCTGAAAACTGCGCTTTCGTTCACTACCTTGTTATTACGATAGACGCCTTCTTTTCAATGCCTGCCGTTTTGAACCTGACGAGGTACTGTCCGGCGGCAAGATTGCAATTCTTAAGTTCGATCGCATAACGACCGACGGATTGTGTTCGATTCAACACCAGCGCCGACCTTCCGAGCAGATCGCTGAACGCAATTTCCACGGGGCCCGGCGCGGCCAACGAATAGGAAATTATGCCGCCCGTTACAACAAAATCCGTATTCAGCGAAATCCGATCGCCTCCCGGCAGCACTCCCGAGACCTGCAGTCGTGAAGCTCCAGACGCTTGACCATGCGCTGGTGGTAGTTCCGGTGGCATTCACCCGCCAGTAATAGGTCGTACTGTTGGCAAGGCCTATCGGTACGACGGAGGTTATCGTAAGGTTCTCCTGGAATACCTCGCTGCCGAAGTTGACATCGGTCGATACCTGCACCCCATACATCGTCGCCAGGGCGGCCGTATTCCAACTGAGTGTCAAGGTTAACGATGGTATCACGGTATTGGTTACCGGCAGGGAAAGCGTGGGAATTGCCGGACCGGTGGCGCTCAGGCTCGTCAGTGAATCACTGGCCTGCTGGTTCTTAAAGCACAGCTTGATCCAGTCGGCGGGCCGGGCGACTTTTTCAATCCGCAACTCGGACATCGTACCGAAAAATTTACTGGTATCCGCCTGGTTGGGCCCATTCTTGGATCCCAGCTTCGTGTACGAATCAACAAAATTTTCGGATGCCCACGTTATCGAATCAGTATAGTTCAACGTATTCCACAGCACCCCATTTACATACACCATCTCTGCGCCATAATTGAAGACATACGCCACATGCCTCCAACCCTGATACCAGAACTGCGGGCCCGACGCGCTGGAGAGGAGATTGTCGTCGGAGTGATAGTTCGTGGCGGCGGAGTCGCCGTAATGGTAGGACGTGCGTATCGAATCGCCGGCAGGGGTGCCCGCGACCCGAAAATCAATAAAATTTCCCACGGAACAGATGTCGCTCCTCGTGGCTGTTGCGTCTCCTTGATCAATCGAATCCGCCTTTATCCATATTGATAGCGAGATAATTTGGGGCTTGCCGAACAAACTGTTGACCACAATGGAATCCTGCGCTATGGTTACTTCTCTATTAAAAGAGCGGCCGCTGTCAATCACCGCGGGGGAATCCACCACGCCGTACCCCAATCCGTTGTTTCCCTGCCCCGTAGCATCGCCAAAGGTGTACGGGCTTGCTGCCGTGCCCGATCCGGAACTCTTATTGAGATGCAATACGAGACTGAACCCGTTCGCGGGCGCGAACACCGCCGCCGAATCCGAGGTGGTCGTCACAGAGCTTTTTCCCCACCACATCCGTATCGATTGACTTGCATTGTTCCCCTGCACCGAGTCCGCCTTCACCCAGATAAATGCTTTCTGGCGTACCGGATCGTACTTATTTAGCTCATAAGGAAGTTGCCCGGTGTCGCCCGCGTGAGAAAACCGCAGGTCGCCGCCGTCGCTCCTCGCCGTGGCAAACACCGTCGCCGCATTGAGAGAGGTCAAACGGATCAAAACGGGAAAATCCTTCTGTGAGGTCGTAACGTTTGCCCCCGTCGCGGAGGTATTGAGCATAATGGCGGTGGAATATTGCCAGGTCGTCAGCGTGTCCCCCGCGAACACCCCCTGCGTCAGCGCACCGACTACGGCCGCGATGCACCCGATTTTTATCATTGAAGCTCCTCCAGGTTGAACAGCGTGAAGGCCTTCGTGCGAATCCCTGTTACGAACCATCTGAACCCTCCTTTGGTTAAAAGATCAACGACATCCGATTGTATCGGTCCCTGTTTGAAAGAAGCATTACTCCCCCCTCTGGCCGGTAACCCCTTGTACGATAAAAAAACGATGCCAGATGGGTTGTTTAAAGAAAATATAAAAAGCCCTATAGTGAGTCAAAAAAATCGTTAATTTCTCATCCGGATGATTTTCAACCTTTTATCAAATCTGTCCGCCTGCATGCGTACGATGTAGACGCGTGAAGGGGCTGCCATGTTCCTGTCGGTCCCGGCGTCCCATTGGATGGCGTAGTGCCCGGCTCTGTACATGTCCTTCGCAAGCTGCTCGACGAGTCTCCCTTCCAGGTCATAGATCTCGATAGCAATATTCTGCTCCGAATTTCCGTTTATCATTGGGACATCAAAGACGATATGCACCGATCCCCTGAATGGATTGGGGTAGGCCTTGGAGAGGTCGAATTTTTTAATGAGCGCGCCCGGCGAAACCGTCAGCGACCCGAGGAAGACTGCATTTTCAGAATAGCGTGCTCCTGAACCGTTGCTTGCCATGAAATCAAGCGGATATTCTTGCATGCCATCCCAGAGCTTGAAGGATATCGGCTCATTTGCAGCCGCACCATTCTTTCCTTTTGCTCGTGGGTCGTTGCCCCAGACCGTAAATGCGGCAAGTCCATGCACTACGCACCCGGCGCCGACAAGTGCGCCCTTTTCATCAAACGCAGCAATCTCGCTGGAGTCCGGAACGGTTTTTCCGCCGATAATCACCCGCTTTGCCAGAAGCGTCGCGTTATTCCCGGTTATCGCATGCGATGCGTAGTGACGCGGATCGGGAAGGCTGAGCATCTGACGGACATTCGCTCTTTCCTTCGCGGCCGGGTAGGTGAGCGTTGCGGGACTCTTCATGCAGGTCCAGTAACCTGCCCCGACGTTCATGGTAGTGATGGTATTAATGCCGTAATCCGGCCAGTAGACCCTACCCGAGTTATTCTTGACAAGAAGAATTTGCGGAGTAATACTGTTCAGCGCGGAGGTTATCTGCATCGATACCTGCGGAAGGTAGCCGACCATATTCCACTCGGACCCCAAGGATAACGGGGTCGCAGCGACATCGACGGCCGGTCCCTGCGCTCTGACGGTATCATCGGCGCTTGCATACACCTGGTACCCCTGGCCGGTATGCACAGTATCAAGATCGGTAATGCATTCAGTCGGGATGCAGGCATGCCCGGCGCCATCTTTAACTAGGAGGAAACTATCAGGTCCGGCGAGGCATTCTGATTATGGATCGATGCAGGAGTCCGCAAAGTGGATATTGAATGAAACCATATTCCACCCTGAAAGGATCGGCAGGTTGATTTTTGCAACGGTCGTAAAGTTCCAGGCATCCGGACCATGCGCTCGTCCCGCCGATGTTCGCCGCGCATCACTTCCCAATAATAGGTGACATTGTTTGCAAGGCCGCCGATCGGGAATGCCATTGCCGTTATTCCCGCCTGGCTGATCACCGTACTATTGAATGCCGACGCAGTGGATACCTGGAGGGCATACCCGGCCGCCCTCGCCGACTGGCCCCAACTCAGGCTCACGGTTACCGGCAGCCCTTCCGCATTGTTTGCAGGGGAAGAGAGCAGAGGAATATCGGGCGCCGCAATTACCGTAGTAAAAGTCCAGGCGACCGTCCATACGCTCGTCCCCCCGATGTTCGCCGCATTCGCCTGCCAGTAGTAGGTCGTACTGTTTGCAAGACCTGTCGCGGTCGTGGAGACCGTCGTGAGACCGCTTGCACTGAATATCGTGCTGCCGAAATTCTGATCGGTTGTTCCCTGTACCCCATAGGATATCGCATCGCTTACAGTGCTCCAGCTCAGACTCAGCGCTACCGGCTGGTTTACGGCGCCGTTCGTCGGAGACGAAAGCGCAGGAACTCCCGGCGCAACGATGCTGGTGGTAGTAAAACTCCACGCTCCCGACCAGATGCTGCTGCCGCCGATGTTCGTGGCATTCGCCTGCCAGAAGTAGGTCGTGTTGTGTGCAAGACCGCTCACGGTCGCAGAAGGCATCGTTAGACCACTTTCGCTGAATACCGTGACGGTGAAGCTTGAGGAGGTTGCTACCTGCACCGTAAACGACACCGCGTTGCTGACGCTACCCCAGTTCAGATTCAGCGTTACCGGCTGGTTAAGGGTGTTGTTCGTTGGAGACGTGAGCGCCGGAGCGGCCGGTGCGGCTACGTTGGTGGTAAAGCTCCACGCTCCCGACCAGATGCTGCTGCCGCCCATATTCGTCGCATTCGCTTGCCAGTAGTAGGTCGAGCCGTTCGCAAGACCGCCGACCGTCGCGGAGAGCGCGGTAAGACCAGCCTGCTCGAATACCGTGCCGGAAAAAGTTGAGGAGGTTGCTACCTGTACCGCGTAGGACGCAGCGCCGCTCACGCTGCCCCAATTCAGGTTCAGCGTTACCGGCTGGTTTACGGAACCGCTCGTCGGCGACGCAAGCGAGGGAATGCCGGGCGCAACGACAACAGTGGTAAAATTCCACGCACCCGACCAGGCGCTCGTACCGCCCGCATTCGTCGCATTCGCCTGCCAGTAGTAAGTCAAGTTATTTGTAAGACCGCTTACGGTTGCGGATAGCCCGGTGAGACCCGTTTGACTGAATACCGTGCTGGAAAAGTTTGAGACAATTGCCACCTGTACCCCATAGGACGCAGCGCCGCTCACACTGCCCCAACTCAGGTTCGGTGTTACCGGCTGGTTTACGGAACCGCTTGTTGGCGACGCAAGCGAGGGAATGCCGGACGCAGCGACAACAGTGGTAAAATTCCATGCACTCGACCAGGCGCTCGTACCGCCTGCATTCGTCGCATTCGCCTGCCAGTAGTAGGTCGCGTTGTTTGTAAGTCCGCTTACGGCCGTGGATAGCCCGGTGAGACCCGTCTGACTGAATACCGTGCTGCTGAAGCTTGAGGAGGTCGATACCTGTACTCCGTACGATGTTGCACCGCTCATGCTGCCCCAGTTCAATGTCGGCATCGTCGGCTGGTTTACGGAACCGTTTGTTGGCGAAGCAAGTACCGGTGTTCCGGGTGTAATGGTCAGGCCACTGAGACTGGCATTCCAGACGCCGCTGCCGCCGGTCCCGGCAAATAGGTACGAACTGTTTGCCCCTAAAGACAAGACCATATCATTCGTCAGCCCGGAACCGAACGTGGTCCAGCTTGCGCCGTTGTTGGTGGAAAGATAGATACCGTCCCCATAGGTTCCGGCAAAGATATTCGCCCCGATTGCCGTAAGAGAGTTGATGAACAGGATCGGCAGGCCGGAATTGACCGCGGTCCAGCTTGCGCCATTATTGGCTGAAAGAAAAACGCCGCTGTCGGTCCCGACGAACATGTTGGTTCCGCTCACTGCAAGCGAATAGTCACACGTATCCATGGGCAGGCCGGAATTGACCGCGGTCCAACTTGGCGTGCCGCCCGTGGAGGATTGAAAAACGCCGCCGCCCCTGGTTCCGACATAGATATACGATCCGTTCACCACGAGCGATTGAACGTACATATTTGTCAGGCCGGAATTGACTGCGGTCCAGCTTGCACCGTCGGTGGAGGATTGAAAAATGCCGCCGCCATTCGTTCCGGCAAGGAGATTCGACCCGTTCACCACGAGCGATTGAACGTACATATTCGTCAGGCCGGAAGAATTGAACGCGCTCCAGCTTGAGCCGTTGTCGGTTGATTGGAAAACGCCGCCACTGTCGGTCCCGGCAAAGAGGTTCGAGCCGCTCGCTGCAAGCGAAAGGATGTCACAGGTATCGGTCGGCTGACCCGGGTTGATGGTCGTCCACGTGGAGCCGTTGGTGGTGGAACTGACCACGCCACCCCCGAATTTGAGCCCAGCAAAGAGATACGATCCGTTCACCGCGAGCGATTGAACATATGTATTCGCCAGGCCGGAATTGACCGCGGTCCAGCTCGGCGTACCGCTGGTGGAGGAACGAAAAACGCCGCCATTCAAGGTCCCGGCATAGATATACGATCCATTGACCCAGAGAGAAAGAATGCCGCGAGTGCCTGCGGGCAGGCCGGAATTGACCGCGGTCCAGCTTGCGCCGCTAGTGGAGGATTGAAAAACACCGCCGCCATTCGTTCCGGCAAGGAGATTCGACCCGTTCACCACGAGCGATTGAACGTACATGTTCGTCAGGCCGGAAGAATTGAACGCGCTCCAGCTTGGTGTAGCGCTGTTATTGGACTGAAAAACACCGCCGCCATTCGTTCCGGCAAAGATATACGAGGAATTTGACGCAAGAGATCGGACAGAGGTAGCGGTAAGGCCGGAATTGACCTTGGTCCAGTCTGCAATGGAGTCGCTGGAACGATAAACGCCGCTATCGCCTCCGGCAAAGATAATCGTTCCGCTGACCAATAAAGAAAAAACGCGGGTGGAATCAAGGCTCAAACTATCGATTGCAACCCGATCCCAGGTTGTGCCGAAGTCGGTGGAATAAAAAACACCATGACCGTCAGTCCCGGCGACGATTCTCGTTCCCAGTACCGCAAGCGATAGAACCCCGGTATTGAGCTGGCCGGTATCGGTCACGCTCCAGGTTGCACCGTTATTGGTGGAAAGATAAACGCCGGTATTGGTCCCGGCAAAGATCTTCGACCCGCTGTCCGCAAGGGAATACACCCACGAATCCGTCGGCAGGCCGGAATTGACCGCAGTCCAGCTTGTGCCGTTGTTGGTGGTAAGAAAAACGCCGCCGCTCCATGTCCCGGCAAAGATCTTCGATCCGTTCGCCGCGAAACACTGAACGGAACCACCTCCCGGCCCGCTCGTTTGCGTCCATTGTTGGGCGGAACTCCATTGAAAAAATACCAGCAGGATCCCCATCCCGATCATAAACCTTGTCGCTAAACCGCTCATAATAAAACGTCTCCCGGAGTTTTCATACTGTGGACACAAGCGGATTTTGCATAGAAACACTACAACCCCTTTCAATAAACTACGTAATAGTATAGTATCCACACAAACGTTATATTTGAGATGCCGGAATATCGGGCGGCTAAAAAAGGGCGTGAGAGTGGGCCGGCATAGAGGAAAGTCGGGCTAACGCCAAGTCGGGAAAGGAGTTAGCCGCAATTCAGGTTCTAAAATAAGGAGATCTGGCAACTTTTCCCCGGTCTTTGCAACAGTCCCGGGCCGCAGACGAGCGCGGCGGGGAATTCCGTCATAGCGCCGATACAGGGTTTTAATATTGTTTTAAGAGATGGAATTCCTTATATTTTTTACGGCAAGGGCCTGAGAGTCCACCGTGAAGGTTACGCTCATCGTGAAAAGGCAACCCAATGAATTTTAACAGAAGAGAGTTCCTCAAGAACACCTCCATCGGCGCTGCGGCAATGATCGGCGGCGCGAGCCTGCTGAAAAAGAGCGCGTTTGCCGAATATCCGCGTCCGGCACCGAGCAGCATTGCTTTTGTCAAACCTTCGTACTTCTCTACACGTCAGGCGACGATTGCCGCCGTGATAGCGCCGTTCCAGTCGCTCATTGCCAACGCGATAGCGGCAGGGAAGACCATCATTCTCAAGCCGAATTGCGTCAGCACGGGCACACAAGACTCTCTTGCGGCTGCTAATGGTACTAAATATTATCTTGCCATGACTCATCCCGATGCGCTTGCCGCCGTTATCAATTTTATAAGAAATACCATCGGCTCGTCCTGCCCAATTTACATAGCGGAGGCCAGCGCATCGACTACTTCATCATTGTTCTCTTCACAGGGTTACTTTACATATTTTCTTCCCGGTGGTTATGCAAATGTTACAAACGTTACGCTGGTGGATTTAAATAATAACATCGTCGTAACCTCTTCAGGCCAGACCACCGGGACGGCTTCCATATTTCCTCCGGCCATCAGGCATTTATGGAAAACAAATTTGTCGAGCACCGTTGCCATCTGGGGTACGTCGGCTTTTTTGAATCCGAATAACTTCATTATTTCAATTTGCCGGCCGAAAACCCATAACAACATGGTCATCACGGGAACCACCAAGAACATGTGCATGGGGTTCCCGCTTCTGACTGCACCTCCCGTTACCGATATTGGCGCCGCCGGCAGCTCCGTTGCTAGTTGCAAGAATGCCATGCACGATAGATCCCCTTCGGGAACGGTCGCCGGAGAGGATAAGGTTCTCGCTTACAACATATTTCAGAACGCCAGCCAGTTCGTTCCGCTCGGCCATCCGGACCTCGCGATTCTTGATGCTTGGGAGGGGATGCAGGGAGCCGGCCCCGGCGGCGGTTCGAGCATCAAGTATTATTGCGCGGTTGCCAGCGAGGATAATCTTGCCGTTGACAGGATCGCCGCCAAACTGATGGGATTATCGGATACGGAACATCTACCGCCAACCATTCCGCCAATATTGTCCGGCGCGTCATATAGCCCGTCATACAGCGACCCGCGATACCTCTTGTGGCAGTCGAATGCCGGTTTCGGTAATTACCTACAGGACCCGAGTCAATACACCTTCATTACGGGATATAACGGATTAGGCACATACACCGATGTCGTATCCGGTGTCGCCAATCCACCGGATACGTTGCATTCTAATTACAGAACCTCTCCATATTGGGAAGCGGCGTGGCAAGGCTCGGACACGCTTGGACCGCGGGGCAACGACACGACGACGGGGCCGCATTCGGCTTTTCTGGACCAGCCCGGAGTGAAGGACTCACTCTACATGGACCCGAAGCCGTTCATGATGCCGCAGTCCGAGGTAATAGCCGGCAATGAAGTAAAGATCGATCTCTATCTGCCGGTCGGATTTCCCATTCAGCTCGGCATTTTCAATCTCCAGAACCAGAAGGTCCGCAGTCTTGCATCCGAATATCTCAACAGCGGAAGATATGCAATGGTCTGGGACTGCAAGGACAACGGCGGGTCGCTGGTGCCGAACGGGAGCTATCTCATCAAGCTGCAATTCGGTTCGCGTGCGCTCTGTGACCGGATTTCGCTCATGCGGTAGTGCCGGCGAAGTAATGCAGGAGATCGCGGAATCCTTGCATCATCGAAGTTGATAAATAATAATACCGCGCTTCGCGCGCTTCCCCATCACTGCTAGCTGGGATAGTGAGATTCGGTCATCACTCTTTTGTCGTGATTTGAAGGGAGTGAACATATGAGAGAAACATCGGGTAATCCGCACAAGAAAGGCTTCCCAATACGCCCGATACGGCAATTTTCCCTGAAAGCATTTTTCCCGTTTCTCGGAATCGGATCGCTCGGCTGGTTCCTCATACGCGTTATTCCAAAACCAAGCCGCGCCGCCTACCCCTGTATGCGGGTTGCGGCGCCGATAGCATCCACCTTCGTCTTATGGCTGTTGGGAGTGGGCATGTCCTGTATGTTTTTAAAACGGGCGCGTGCTTTTATCCATCGGTCGCGTTTTTTTATGGCCGCAAGTTGTGTTATCGTCGGCGGAATCACGGGAGGAATCTTTATTTCAATGCCCCGCTCCTCTACGCATGCCGCTGTAACACCCAATGCCCCGGTCGGCGTGGCACAAGGGGCGAATCCGGGGCGGGTCGTCTGGGTGCATGATTCGACGGTATCAAATTGGACCGGCCTTGGCGACGGCCACTGGTGGCAAAGCAATCATACGTTCCAGACCGTCGTAGACAGGATGATGTCCCAGACGCTGCGTTCACTCAGTGGAAAGGCAACCGATTCAACCGCATGGGACACCCTGTTCCGCTACTATAATCAAACGCATGGCCGCGGCGCCAAGGGATATACCTCGGGGGAAAAAATCGCGATAAAGATTAATCTTACCATGTGCAGTTTTAACCCCGCTTGGTGCTGTGTTGACACCGCAACCTATGCTCTCGTTAAAGAGCTTGATTACATGAACTCCTCCCCGCAGGTGGTTCGTTCGCTGTTGCGGCAGCTTGTAAATACGGTTCATGTCAACCAGGCCGACATCTCAATCGGAGATCCCACCGCCTATTATCCCAATGAATATTATGACTCCTGTCATGCCGAATTTCCCAATGTTCATTACATGGATTATGGGGGTAAATTCGGCCGCACGAAGGTCGCGTTTTCAACCGTGCCGATATACTGGAGTTGCCGACCGACGGGAGTTAGGCAGGATTATATACCGAATCACTATGTCCAGGCAACCTACGTTATCAATGTTGGTAATATGAAGTCGCACCTGGGGGCGGGCGTTACCCTTTGCGCAAAGAACAATTACGGGTCGCTCATACGAGCGCCGACCGACAGCGGGTATTACAGCCTGCATCAGACGCTGGCGTATGTAGATTCCCAAATGGGAAGCTATCGTGCCATTGTTGACCTCATGGGGCACGCACAACTGGGAGGGAAAACGCTGTTGTATCTCATCGATGGGCTCTATGCCGGAAATCACAATACCGATACGGTGCCGCGCAAATGGTCAACGACGCCGTTTAATGGAGGTTGGACATCGAGCCTGTTCGCCTCACAGGACGCGGTTGCGATTGAAAGCGTGCTTTTCGATCTGTTCCAACTCGATACCGATCCCGCCCAGTACCCGAAAATCCCCGGCGCTGAAGATTATATGATTGAAGCGGCGGAGGCGAACAACCCACCTTCGGGCACCTTCTACGATCCAAACCACGCGACCACGACTACCCGGTTGGCCAGCCTCGGTGTTCACGAACATTGGGATAACACAATTGACAGAAGGTATTCGAGGAATTTAAAAATGGGTAACGGCATCGAGCTTATATTTATCAACGGGGCAACTGGAATCCGCCAGGCGAATCCGCCCGCCGTTGCATCCCCAGCATACTCGTTGCATGCAGTGTCCAAAACGTCCACGGTAGACTTTTCGATCCCGGTCGGCGAACCGATCCGGCTGGCGCTTCTTGACAGCCGGGGCAGAACGGTGGGAACCCTTGTAGACAAATTCATGGCGGCCGGCAGTTACGGGGTGCCTTTATTTCCTTCAGCGGTTAAACGCAAAGCCCCCCTGGCGGGATGTTATTTGATAGTTCTCTACCATCAGGAAAACGGGTCGGTAAAGCCGGCTGTTTCCTGCACGGTAGAATTGTTCGGGCGATAAAAAGACATTGTACCTGAAGGCAGGGACATTATTGCCGTTTCGTCGTATTCCCATTTGCTTCGGCAATGAGCGTCTCGACTCTCCTCTGTACCTCTGCGTCAGGCGATAGTTTCGCACATGCGGTTAGATCCGCCTGCGCTTGCTTCACGTAGCCCTGCCGGTACGCTGCGGCTGCGAGGATATAGTAAAGCATTCCCCGGTTGCAGCCTGAGCTGTCCGGCAAGGCGATTCCGGCAAGGGCGCTGTCCGCATAGGTTACGGCCGTTGCGTACTCTTTTCTGGAAAGGGCCGCATCGGCGATCTGCTGCTGCAAGAATGAACGGTTCCAGAAATTGGCGGGATCTTCGAGGAGCTTCTTCCCCGCGATCTCCGAGAGTTCCCACTGGCCGGTCCGGCCGGAGAAGTCGAAAAACATTCGCTGGAGGAGGCGGTCGGACGGCGCGATGGAAAGCGCCTGTGCCGCCTTGTCGACCGCCTCGCGCGGATTTCCCGACTCCATCTCCAAGATCGCCCAGTTGGAGAATATCATATAATCTTTCGGGTCAAGCATTGCGGCTTTCCTGAGTTTTTCGCGTGCCAGGTCGGCAAGCTGCCGGCCGCGGTCCGGGAGGTTCGATTGAAACGCCTGCATCATCTGCTCAAAGAGCGGAGCGGCATCACGCAGCAGGTCAGCGGCGGCGTCCAGCCTCCGGAGTGCATCGCCGGTTCGGACGTAGGAGAAACCGTTCTTCTCGAACAGCGAAGCGTCGAACCGCGGGCTGTAGCCTCGTTTCCATGGCGTGGAGGGTTTTTCGCCGGGGTGCATGACCTGTACGACGCGGTATGCCGCATTGTCAAACACCGGAGCGAAATGGGTCATGGTTTGGGGCTCGAACTGGATGAGCGCGGCGGCGCTTTTTTCCGGGAGAGGGCCGATGAAGGCGGCGCTCCACCGGTCGGTGCCCGGTTTTTCATCGATCGCCGCCGCCGCCCGTGCCATCACGTACCGGACGCCGTATCTGGTGCAGAAAGCATAGAGGTCGTCCTCGCTGCCGAAATACGCCTTGTAGAATTCGACGGTGCGCTTGCGGATAAAGCTGTTTTCGTATTGGGAGTTGAGAACCACGGGGCGTCCGGTGTACAGCAGGATCATTGGGCCGTCGGAAAAGTTGCCGACGAACGGATCGTCCGGACCGGTGGCGGCGCGGATCCAATCGAATAACTCCGTCTTGTTGGCCGCGATTTCGCCAATGACGGGTTTCATTTTGTTGACTATGTAAAAATTGAGAGCCATCACCATTCCGAAAAAGGCGTATGCCGTCCAGTAGACCGAATGGAAGGGCGCTGTTTTTTTCCGCAACGCTTTTCGTTCCGTCATCCTGAACGCCAGGGCGGGCATGATGCAGAGTGTGATACAGAACACCGGGGCGAAGAACACCGACAACCGGTCCACCAGCCAGTAGATGAAGCCAGCGCCGAGAAAGACCAAGCTGAGGAACTGCTCCTGCCGCGTCAACTTTCCACGCGCCATACCGAAGAGGAAAACGAGCGGGACCGCCGCAATGAAGGGCGAATACCACTTGAAAGCGGTGATGAGTTTATCGAGCGTCGCGCCATTGAAATCGCCCGCCCAGAATACGCGCGCTTCAAACGGAAGGACCGACGGATTCGAGGGCATCACGCCGAGATACCGGACCTTGTAACCCGGATACTCCAAATGGAACGGAAATATTTGAAGAAATATGTTGCAAAAAGCCCTATTTTCACCTATATTATTGTCAATAAGTGGCTAATAAAAGGGGAACCCAATGGGTGAAAGCAAAAACAATTGTTTTTGTGTTAAATTCAATAAGAAGTTAAGGATAAATTTCAAGGGAGCGCAAGTAACATCTGATGGCGGATTGGTAGCGATACGGGAAATGGATGAGAAGCTTGGATTGACAGAAATTGCAGAAGAATACCTTAAAGACAGTAGACACGGGAAAAATATTCAGCATGAAATGATAGGGTTGCTGCGGCAATCGGTATACTCAAGGCTTGGAGGGTATGAAGACACCAATGATGCAGAGGGCTTAAGGAAAGACCCCGGTATGAGAGCGGTAATCGGGGAACGGGCACTGGAAAGAGCAGGTGCAGGCGAGACGACCATAGGAAGATTTGAGAAGGAGATACTGCTGGGCAGAAAAAACCTGAACAAACTGGACGAAATAACGGCAAAGTGGATAGAAAAAGTAGATTCTGTGCGAAGGAACAAGGAGATATTGCTGGACATAGACAGTTCTGAGAGTCCGGTGTATGGGGAACAGGAATTATCAAGTTATAACGGGCATTTTGGTTTAAAGTGTTATCATCCGTTGTTCGTATTCAATCATTACGGGGAATGTCTGAAGGTGAAGTTGAGGCCTGGTCATGTGCACAGTGCAGACGGTTGGAAGGAATTTCTGGAGCCCCTCTTCCGGTATTATACTGCAAAGGGTATGACCGTAAAATTACGCGGAGACGCCGCATTTGCAATACCGGGGTTGTTTGAGTTATGTGAAGAGTACCAGGTAGATTATGCGATACGGATAAAAGAGAACAATAAATTGTGGGAGAAAATTGCGGAATTTGCAAAGAGGCCTGTTGGAAGACCGAGCAATAGGCCGGTTATAAAATATGTAAGTTTCAGGTATGGTGCTGACACATGGGAAAAGGAACGGAGAATAGTTTCAAAGATAGAACATCATGAGGGAGAATTATTCCCTCGGATAGGATACATAGTAACCAGTCTGAAATGGAATAAGAGCCGGGTGGTGAAGTTCTACAACAAGAGGGGCACCTGTGAACAATGGATAAAAGAGGGAAAATATGCTCTGAACTGGACAAGGCTCAGCTGTCAAGGATTTGAGGAGAACGAAGTCAGGCTGAAACTGTTCATAATGGCATATAACCTTGGGAACATTTTCAGGACACTGGCATTACCTGAAGTGATAAAGGATTGGTCCTTGAGGACCATACAATTGAAGCTGATAAAAATCGGTGGGAGATTGATAAAGCATGCCCGGTATTACCACATGCTGCTGGCCGAGGTGAGTATCAAAGAATGGATATGGCGAGGCATCATGAACAAGATAAGCCGTCTTTGTCCTTCGCCTTCCGGATAACAGAAATACCCGAATACAACTGAAATACCGATGGGAGAGGTGTCGACAAAAATGGGCAAACATTGCAATTTATGCATCGAGAGGATGTGTTACGACCACAGAAGCCAATTTAACGGCATTTTTTATTGACAGCAAATTGAAAAATGACCTATATTCACGAAATAAAGCAAGGTAGCCTCAGAAGGATGGCTATTTTTCGGGTTTAAATGGAGGATTCCAGGTAAAATATCCAATTTATGGTAAATTTAAGATAAAAGACGCAGAGGTTTTGACTATTGCCTGGTTTTTAAAGCGCACTACTCGCGCATCAGATAAGCGGCATTATGGTTGTGATTCAGCTGCTTTTTATCATGGGGCAGACCCCTTACGAACACTGATTTCAACCTATGAAAATACTTTAAGAAGATTATCTGATAAATAGTTTCTGTCCGGGATAGTTCTTTTTATCAGCAATGGCCTTGCTATTCGATGTGAACGATGATAATAATATTGGCAATGTATCTTGAATAGGGCAGTTATTTTCAAAAAGCCACAGCATTGGCCTTTTACCGCCGCTGTCTTCAAAATAGATGAGGCAGAATCGAGTGCTTTGTGGTGGGTTGTTTTTTATCTCCAGGGCTGAGGGCTTGATGTGCTTTACGGTAGGGCGGGAATTATATTGCTACGCGAGGGTAAGGAATATAAAATGTTACAATTCGAATGAAACTTGTAAGGTTGTGGAAGAGCGTATTGCGCGCAAACGGGGAAGCAGAAAACCAACAAAAGCAAAGCACAACAGATCAAAGGAGAATGAAAATGGCAAACTGTTATTGTGAGTGGTGCGGGAGCAAGTATACAAGCATAGCGATCTTGACCTCAAGCTCTTGCTCGAAAAACCCGAATGGTAAGCAACACACCTTGTATGAAGGAAGCGAAAAAGCTCAATACACTTGCAAGCTTTGTGGAAGTCAGTATGGAAGTCTTTCGATCTTGACATCCAGCTCTTGCTCAAAAAGCTTCACCAAAAAACATCAGCCTGCAAGGTAAAGAAGATTTAACAAATTGTGGCGAAGCCACTTTGAGTTTTTAGTCGAATCTTGCCAATGAACTACACCGCAACAGAGCTGACGGGATGCTACTTTATAAATAGTTAATAAGGAGAAAAGCATGTACCAGGAAATAGAAGAAAAACTTAAGGCCAGTAAGCTCATAAAATTTTTACCCTATGTAGGACAAAAATATTTTGAAACAAAGAATAAAATCCTTGTATTAGGAGAGTCGCATTTCGGCGCACAGGAGCAAAATAGCCAGCGTGATTTGACATTAGATGTTTTTGATGATGCCTTACTCGCGGCTGTTTCGGAAGGGAGATGGCGTCGGTGGTTCAGGGGCCAGCGCTTTACAGCTGCAATGATCACCGGTGAGAGGTATCATGATTCTGACTATATTTGGGAAGAATTGGCGTTTTACAATTTTTTCCAAGAGGTGGTTGGCGTGAATGCTGCGGATAAAAAGTTTATTACGGCGGAACTTATTGAGAAATCTCGTAATGCCTTTTTTGAAACACTGACCATACTAAATCCAAAAATTGTTATAGTGTGGGGTGAATCAAAAATGTATTGGTCTTGGCTGCCTCCTTTTGAGAGCCGGAAATTTATGGAGGGAGAGAAGTTGTTTTTTTATGAGGAATTTCCATCAACATTTATTTGGTGCATCCCGCATCCATCTCGGGGTTTGCGCGATAATATCAAGAAGGAGTGGGAAGCAATAAAGATGAAATATCTTGTAAGCTAAAGCTTGTCGACAAAGCGTAATGCAGGGTTTTTGCCAGGTGGATGTGATTTCAGCGAAGCCTTGCTAACCAATAATACCTTCACTGAAGGAAGGAACAGGTTTAGTCACTGCTCCTTCCTCAATTTAAAGCCCCATCGCCACTTCAAACGCACGTTCCTTAAGCAGCGCTCCACTTCCAAACATCGCACTATCCAACGACTTCTCTTCATCAATAGACCTTTCGTGGTCAAAAAATTCCACGGCCGCGTTGTATAGCTTCGAAGACCTGAAAAGAATGCATAGACAGTGGAATAGCTGCGAAAGACGCAGCGGGGACGCGGAGCATGAAATATAAAGAAAATCAGTGTAAATGAAGAGCTCGAAAACGTGGGCATACTCCCTGAAATGTGCAGCAAAGGGGAGGTCGCTCAAGGCAAAAACCAAAAAAGCGCCTCCGAGAATTCCGGCCTTCTGCCACCACCGGGTGGGGTCGTTCTTTTCGAAGCGTTGTTTGATGACGATTGCCGCAAGCAGGGCATAGCAGAGGAGCATTGATTGCGAAATGATAAACGCCCGCTGCCAAAGCACCGGAAGGCAGGCGGCGGCCAGCGCACAAGCGAGATAGATGAGAATATTCCGGGTCCAATGCCTTTCCCATTCGGTACGGAAGATGAGAAAAAGGGCGGCGCATCCCATGAGGAGGAGGTAGAAAAACTGCGAGAGGTGCCACGATGCCAGCGCTATGAAAAGTGAAACGCCGCCGAGCAGGGCGATCCGGCGCCGCTTATCCTCGATGCCGACCATGAAAAGCATGATGAAGGCAACCACGAAGAGCAGGGAAAAGTCCTCTTTAAGGTAAATTGCCGACACCTGGCGCATGAAGCTCGCAGGCATGAGCAACCATGAGAGTGCTGCGATGGAGGCGATCATCCTGTTTTTCCAGACGGCGCGGCATACCGCATAAATGAGGAAAGCGGTCAGCGAACTGAAAAAGGCGACAAACCAGAGCAGAAAGACATGGAAGGGAATACTTTTCGGTACGAAAAAACGGTATACCAGTCCGTCGAATGGTTCCATGAAGGTGGTGTAATCTTTCCACGTATCGACGCCGTCGGGATATTGGAGCCGCGTATCCCGTCTCAGGGTCTGCCAGATATGCGGATCGTTTTCGGCGAACATTTTGGCATACCGGTACTGGTAGGCTGTTTCGCTCCAGAACATCCCCCTGTCCGCCTCGGGCGTATACCCAGGATTGCACTGCATGAGGCCGACCTTGAATGCGGCATACCACACAATGACAATACAGAGGGCGATGAACGGCAGCAGTTCCCTGGCAAGCGGGCTCTTCAGGTTTATCCCATAGCCCGGCGAATAGACGGCCGGGGCCGACTGGGAGGTTGGTGCTACTCCGGGCGGCGGTTGCCTTGAAAAAAGTATGGCAGAAGACTTCATCACAACCTAGCGGCGAAGGTGAAATATGGCAGGCCATCTAGATTTAAAAATCGAGCGGCGATATTAAATAGACAAAATACTATGAATTGGAATGTTGTTTCAATGCAGTGACGGGGAGTGATCGATCGGCGGAATGGTTATCGGGAGCCGCCTTTTTTCGAATCGGGGCGCCCCCATCCTCCGGCGTAGTCAGCGCTCGCATCATCCATGGCAACCCCGGGTCCGTGCACATGCGGCTGAATCTGTCAACATTAGTGTATTTTATGCGACACGATGATTTGGCCGCCACATGAGTAAATCCCCAAAAATATTCGTCAAAATTTTCCTCCTGTTGGCCGTCTGCCTTTTAGGCAACGTGGTATGGTATTGCTTTTTCCCCAGCATTAGTGCACTTAAGACGCGTAATCCCGGCACAACTTCCTTCATGAAGTACCGAGAGCGGCAGTGGAAGGATGAAGGAAAACGGGTCACGATCCTGCGCCAGTGGGTGAGGTACGGTCGCATTTCGCCGTTTATCATACGTGCGGTGGTGATCGGAGAGGATGCAAAATTCTGGCGGCACGATGGGTTTGATCTGTCGGCGATCAAGTATGCACTTGAGAAAGACATTAAAACGAGGAAATTCACGCTCGGCGGGAGCACGATTTCGCAGCAACTCGCCAAGAACCTCTATTTAAGCCCGGGCAAGAACCCGATCCGGAAGATCAAAGAGGCAATCCTTACCTGGCGGATCGAACATACCCTCTCCAAACGGCGAATCATCGAGATCTACCTCAATGTCGTTGAGTGGGGTGAAGGCGTGTTCGGCATCGAGGCCGCGTCGCAGCGCTACTTCGGCCATCCTGCCGCGCAGCTCAGCGCCCGCGAGGCGGCGCTGCTTGCCTCGGTTCTGCCCAACCCGATCAAATTCAGGCCGACCTCGCCGTCGCGCTATGTCACCCGGCGCTCACGGTTAATCTATGCGATCATGGTCCGGCAGGGCTTTGCCGTTCCTGAAGCGGATAGCTCCGCTGAAAATCCTCAACGCAAGGTCTCACTCCGCATAGATTCCGAGGTTGTTGCAAAAGAGGCCGAACCGGAGACGCTTGAGTCAACCGATATCGATGCAATGTTGGATTCGCTGGCAAAGTAAATCTATCTTATTGTAATATCTCATCGATCAAAGGAGTCGTCCATGATTTACGGCAAATCCATCTCTATCCTCACCGAGGGTTTTTCCGACATAAAGGATATCACCGACGAAATCGCGAACATCATTGCCGTATCGAAAATTGATAGTGGCATCGTGACGGTCTTCATGCAGGGATCAACCGCATCGGTCTCGACTGTGGAATATGAGCCGGCGCTCGCGGCCGACGTGCGCGATAGCCTGGAAGCGATAGTCCCGCATACCATGCACTCCCGGCATTCGCAGACGTGGGGCGACGACAACGGATTTTCCCATATCCGCGCGACGCTCATGGGACCCGGCATTACGGTACCCTTTACCTCAGGTAGGATGAAGCTCGGGACCTGGCAGCAGATCGTGGTGATCGATCACGACAATCGGCCTAGGTCGAGAAAAATTTTCGTGCAGGTAATGGGGGAGTAGAAAGGATGAGGGATGAAGAAGGAATGCTTTCCCCCGTCTCCTTTTTTAATCATTTACTTTGTCACTCTTTCATCTTTAACCTCTGCCCTAATCTTAGAAACGCCCGAATATTGCTTTAGAGTTTATCCGTAAATAACGATTATTTGACGCCAGACAATCATGCCACAACAGAGCGATAGCAGACCTTGGTGCGACACATCGAGCTTCTCGTATCGAGTTTTGAGTTTTCGATATTGATTCAGCCATGAAAACACGCGCTCCACTACCCAACGACGCGCTTTTTTCTTGCCCCGACCGCGCTTTTGTTCCTCAGAACGCGGACGGATGTGTGGGACTAATCCGTGTTTTATCACATCATCTGCCTTCCCCACATACCCGGCATCAAGGCAGAGGTTGTTTCTTTTGCAGGACGATTCACGTCGGGTTTGGTCCAATGTCGCCCCCAGTAGTCGTGAATCGTGCGTGTTGGCTCCTGATACGACGGCGGAAAGCGGGACGCCACGAGCGTCGACAAGTACCGAACGCTTTGTCCCCATTTTTTCCCCGATCCGTCGGGTTTGGCCCGACAGACTCCTGCGCCAACGGAGCCTTGTTAGTGCTTCCGTCAACGCTTTGCCATAGCCAGGCGACTCCCTCCAGTTCATCATACTCGGACAGTCCTGTCGTCCAAATGCGTTCAAACACGCCAGCGCGAGCCCACGCCATAAAGTACGCGTGGATCGCACTTCCGGCACCGAATTCCGATTTTGGCAATGCTTTCCACTGGATACCAGTACGCGCAACATACACTATCGCAGCAAATACAACGCGCTTTGCAATCCGCCTGCGGCCAGCACCTGGAGCCCGACGGTATTTTCGCTTCGGGTCACGCACCGGATCTGGAATCAAGGGCTCGACTTTTGCCCAGAATTCATCGGATATCGTCCAGGACTTGTATCGATACGGTGTCGGGGACGCGTCCCGGCTGCAGACCCGGCGTCGTTTTGTTTGCGCCATGCATTAAATATAATTTACGGATAAGATCTTAATGTTTTATTCGCCTTCTTAAATTCCAAGTATTCAATAATAGCCTGAAGCAATTTATTTGAATTTGCGGCATTAATTGCCTTTTTCCATCGATGATTCATTACTTCCAAATCTTTGGGTCGGTTTTCAACCGTGCAGCTTATCATTGTTTGCCGTAAATCCGATAGTTCCTTTTCATTGATTTGAAGCATTGCCAATTCCAGTGCATATGTTCGGGTATAATCATATCTGTTACAATAAGGAGGAGAAGTAATAACTAAGAGCTTATCCATAAATAATATTGACATTGAGGTTGGCATTTATCATATTTAGTGCATGGATGAAAACGCGTCGAAACGGCTGTATTCATGGGATATTTCTGATGAATTTTGGGAAAAGGTTGAGCCATACATACCCAAGAAACAGAGGAACCGGAAACGGAAGTATATACGCGACCCCGGAGGAGGAAGGAAGCCAATTCCTCCAAGAAAGGTGCTTGAAGGCATTGTATACGTATTGCGCACGGGAATACAATGGAAAGCTGCGCCCAAAGAGCGTTTTGGCAGCGCAAGTGCGCTCCACCGATATTTTCTTGAATGGCAGGCTGCCGGATTATTTGAAAAACTTTGGAAAGCAGGCCTTGCCGAGTACGATGAGATGGAAGGAATCGCCTGGAGATGGCAAAGTATTGATGGTTCAATGAACAAGGCATCACTGGCAATTGAGGAGGTGGGGCCAAATCCCACAGATCGGGGAAAAAAAAGGAACCAAGCGAAGCGTTCTCGTAGACGGCCGTGGAATCCCACTGTCGATCATCGTCAGCGGAGCCCAGACTCACGACATGAAATTACTTCCTGAAACGTTGAACAACATTGTGGTAAAGCGTCCGAAAACGAAGCAAAGGCGAACGCATCATTTGTGTGCTGATAAAGGATACAGCGGTGAACCTGCGTTGAAAGAATGCTTGAATCGACGCTACATTCCGCATATCAAACAGCGGGGTGAGGAAATCGAAATGAAACGCAAAAATCCGAAGTATAAAGCCCGCCGGTGGGTGGTCGAGCGATGTCATTCATGGCTTAATCGATATCGGAAATTGCTGGTTCGTTTTGAAAAATTAGCTCGTAGTTATGAAGGACTTATTCAACTCGCCTGTGCGATGATATGTTTCAGACAAACAACTTTTATTTATGGATAAGCTCTAAATCAAAATCTGTTCCTTGAAGAGTCGGCAATATATCCAGACACGACCCCTTTAAGATTTTTATCGTACCCGGCTTGATGATCCGCTTGGTAGCCGAAAAAAGGTCGATGAATGTTTCTCCCCTTGAATCAGCAAGTAATTCGTCAAGTTTGATAATAATTTCCTTATCAAATTCCGCTATTATTCCCTTATCAAATGGTATTGTTCCGTAACCTCTTCCGGAACGTTTATCCCATCTTAAATATTGACCGTCCTTGCGGGTGTAGCTGATATTTTCAAGAATGCATAGAAGTGCAAACGTTAAGACTTTCTGCACTTTGCTGTTTTCCTGGTTTAAACAATACAGATATTTTTTAATTTGTGATCCGGTTTTTTCTGGATATGCCTTTGCGGTTATTTTTAATTCATTAAAATCCTGAGCGCCATTGGCGTTTTGCCACGGTTTGCACTTTACCCATCTTTCAATGGTTTCAAAGTCTTTAACTGTAAATTCATTTAGAGCTTATCCATAAATAAAAGTTGTTTGTCTGAAACATATCATCGCACAGGCGAGTTGAATAAGTCCTTCATAACTACGAGCTAATTTTTCAAAACGGACCAGCAATTTCCGATATCGATTAAGCCATGAATGACATCGCTCGACCACCCACCGGCGGGCTTTATACTTCGGATTTTTGCGTTTCATTTCGATTTCCTCACCCCGCTGTTTGATATGCGGAATGTAGCGTCGATTCAAGCATTCTTTCAACGCAGGTTCACCGCTGTATCCTTTATCAGCACACAAATGATGCGTTCGCCTTTGCTTCGTTTTCGGACGCTTTACCACAATGTTGTTCAACGTTTCAGGAAGTAATTTCATGTCGTGAGTCTGGGCTCCGCTGACGATGATCGACAGTGGGATTCCACGGCCGTCTACGAGAACGCTTCGCTTGGTTCCTTTTTTTTCCCCGATCTGTGGGATTTGGCCCCACCTCCTCAATTGCCAGTGGTGCCTTGTTCATTGAACCATCAATACTTTGCCATCTCCAGGCGATTCCTTCCATCTCATCGTACTCGGCAAGGCCTGCTTTCCAAAGTTTTTCAAATAATCCGGCAGCCTGCCATTCAAGAAAATATCGGTGGAGCGCACTTGCGCTGCCAAAACGCTCTTTGGGCGCAGCTTTCCATTGTATTCCCGTGCGCAATACGTATACAATGCCTTCAAGCACCTTTCTTGGAGGAATTGGCTTCCTTCCTCCTCCGGGGTCGCGTATATACTTCCGTTTCCGGTTCCTCTGTTTCTTGGGTATGTATGGCTCAACCTTTTCCCAAAATTCATCAGAAATATCCCATGAATACAGCCGTTTCGACGCGTTTTCATCCATGCACTAAATATGATAAATGCCAACCTCAATGTCAATATTATTTATGGATAAGCTCTTAGAAGTATGTTCCTCGTTTCGATCAGCATCTGCCCTATTGGCAATAGCTCGATTCCAAGGGAGTCAATTCCCATTTCACTCGCGGCAAAAAGAGCGGTACCGCTGCCGGCAAACGGATCTAATAGTTTTTTGCAATGATTTTTTCGGGCCCCTTTGTATTTTTCCACCAAATCCGCCGAAAACCCTTCTTTATATTTGTACCAGCGATAATACCCCCTTTTTTTATTTGCTTGAAAGCTTACTAGTTGCCGTGTTAAGGTTTTATCGACAGATATTATGCTACTGAATTTTTTATATAGTTCTTCGTCATAGGAGGAGATTTTTTCCAACATTGAAGCTTCAATGATTGCATCTTGATTTCCCGCCACGTTTCTGGTTTGTCCTTTTTTTTCCATAGTAATCATAATTTCAATGCTTTCTTACTGCCACGCTCAAGGGGACAGCGATTTTAGAGGCGGCTATTTGTTTGAATATTAAAAATACATTTTTACGTATGGGCTGAATATTGATTCATGGTTCGACAAGCTATTTTTAACCGTCTTTGAACCCCCTTCGAAGGGCGTTTGATAAGCGTTAAAATCTAATTTCTGGGAGCCCCTGAAGGCAGGCGAAGCAGGTCGGCTCCGGTGGGGACGACGGTCATTACGAAGCGTAACGGTTTTCCCTTTACCTTTCCCCTCCCATCGCCTATTTTATCTATATAGGATTTTCCGGACACATCGCGGCCTTCAGGGAGATCGCGGGGACAGCGGGCGAGCAAGTCTCGGTGTTCATGCAGGCGTTCCAGTCGTTCCTCGGCGAGAGCGACGTGATGGCGTACCTGGTAAACCCGAAAAGGCGGACCGTATGAGCGTGGAAAACGAGCTGTTGCTGTTGCATCGTGTCGAACTTCAAATAGAAAAATGGAAAAATTCAAAATCTCAAAAACCATGTATTGATGAAACCGGCGGCGATGCTGGAAGGTGGGAACGCCCGGTGATTACGATTTCCAGGGAGCCGGGATGCGGCGCCGATTCCATTGCCGGAATGCTTGCGCGGGAGTTCGGCCTCGACGTGTTCGGCTTTGAACTGATGGACCTCATGGCCCACAGCATGCGCTTAAGCAACCGGCTTGTCGCCACGCTTGACGAAAAGACGCAATCATGGCTTGAAGATTCCCTTTCGGAATCCCTCGCCGAAGGGCATTTCCGCTCAAAAAGCTATTTCCAGAGTTTGACACGGGTGCTCTTAACCATTGCCGCGCATAGAAACGCCGTCATTCTCGGCAGGGGCGCGAACTTTCTGCTCCGGCCGGAAGGCAGGCTTACCATGAGACTCATCGCTCCCCGCGAGGTGCGGGTAAGGAACATCATGCTGGAACTGCGGCTCTCCGAAAAACAATCGCGGGAGTATATCGCGGTTGTCGAGAAGCAACGAGGCTTATTTGCCAGGAAATATTTTCACGCGGATATCGAAGACCCCGCGAATTATGACCTGGTCATCAACGTCGCCGCCGTTAAAGCGAAAACGGTTATTGAGATCGTACGCGCGATCCTGTACGGAAAAATGCGGGCGGAACGGAAACACCGCTCTACCGGAGAGTGGACCGCGGAAATTATCGCGTAACAATCGATACCGTAATCCCGCCTTGTTGTTTCCTGCCGTGAATTTTCCGCGATGATTCATAGATAGTTCAGGCTGAGTGCCGGGCTATTACTTGATTTATAAGAATTGCACCGGGGAGGTCTCATGAAATCCAACGTGCGAAGTGCGGTTTGTGCGGCGGCAATGACGTGTGCCGGGACAATCGGCGTTCGGGCCGATGCGGTTCTCACGACGGTGGCGACCCACACGCTGCCCCGTGCAATCGCCATAGATTCGGTCACCAATAAAATTTATGTCGCGGACGACAGTTTCGTCACGGTGATCGACGGGGCGACCAACTCGACGACGATCCTGAGCGCCGGAATCGGAAGGTCATCGAATTCTTCGATAGTGGTGAATCCGGTGACCAATATGGTGTATGTGGCGAATAAAAACGGCAACAGCGTCACGGTAATCAACGGGGCGACGGGTTCGACGGCGGCCAGCGTGGCGACGACCATAGGCGTGGGAACCTCTCCCGTGGCCCAGGCCGTGAACCCGGTAACCAACATGATTTATGTGGCGAATTACGGCAGCAATAATGTCACGGTGATCGACGGAGCGAACAATTTTACCTACACGGTGACCGTGGGAACCGAGCCCGTCGCGATAGCGGTAAATCCGGTGACCGACATGACGTATGTGCCGAATTACGGCGGCACCATCACCATAATCAACGGATCGAATGCGACGGCCACCCTGACCGGGGGATCCGAGCCCTTTGCGGTAGCGGTAAATTCGGCGACCGATAAGATATACGTGGCAAACTATGGTACCTCCGGAACGAACAGCATGGTCACGGTAATCAACGGAGCGACCAGTTCGACAGCGGCCAGCGTGGCGGCTACGGTAAGCGTAGGAATAACGCCCTATTCCATTGCGGTGGATCAGGTGACCAACATGGTGTATGTAGCTAATTCCGGCAGCAGTTTCGCAACTGCCATAACCGGAGCGACCAACGCGGCGACAAGCATAACCGGCGCGGGGATGAACTGCGTGGCGGCGGCGGTGAACCCGGCCACCGACATCATTTATTTGGCGAATAACAGCGGCACGGCGGTCATAATCAACGGAGCGACCAATTCGGCGTCCTCCCTTACCGCGGGGACACGTCCTAATGCAGTAGCGGTGAACCAGGTGACCGATATGATTTACGTGGCGAATTACAGCAGCGCCAACGTCACGGTGATCAGCGGTCCCGGCCCCGGCCAACCCGTGCTCTCCTCTCCATCGAACGGGGCGACCGGTCAGATGACGCCTCTTACCTTAAGCTGGAATTCCGCAAGCGGCGCCACATCCTACACGGTTCAGATCTCGACCGGTTCAACTTTTTCAACGACGGTATTCGCCCATAGCGGCGCAGGATTGACCGCAACGGCAAGCGGCCTCGCCTACGGTGGAATCACCTATTACTGGCGGGTAGGCGCGGTCAATGCCAGTGGAACCGATTGGTCGAGTGAATGGAGCTTTGTGACGCTGACGGTTCCGGCTGCTCCGGTGTTCGTTAGCCCGGGCAATGGGTCAGAGCTTAACGAGCCAGAAAATGAAGAATTATTATGGTACCCTGTTGCCACCGCAACCTCTTATACATGCCAGTTTTCAACGACTTCCAGCTTCGCGAGCACCATAGTCTCACAGAGCGATATTTTGTTTGATACTATTATTGATCCAGCCTACCCCATCTACGTCGAATACTATACCCCAAACACGGTCGTGACTGCCGCCTACAATAGAAAAATTTATATGCATCTAAATGCTGCCAACGCGGCGGGAACTGGTCCCTGGTCAAGTGTCTGGTATTTTTCTCCTCAGGTTTCTGTCGAACCGCGCCCTATGCTCAATGGCAACGATAACTTCAGCATTAAAAATGGCTCAATCGCCTATTCTTTGTCGAAGATGGAGAAAGTAGAGATGTCTATTTGTGATATACTGGGCAGGAGGGCGCTGTCCATTAAGAGATGCCAGTCAGCGGGTTCCTATTCCCTTGATTTAAAAAACAGCATGATTTCAGCAGGTATATACTTTGTACGCTTCAAGGCGGGAACATTTCAGAGGCAGGCGACTTTGATGCTAAGATGATATTACTACGGTTTTATATGATATTGCTTATGAATTGATTAATAAACGGCCTTCAAACTCCCTTCGAACGCCGTTTGATGACCGTTTAATGGCTGTTTAACAGCCGTTCAAATCCACCTGTCGGGAGCTTCCTAGCTGGGGGCGGGATGAAATCACGACTATTCGCGGGCATGGGAGTGGTGTTCGCCGGTTTTTCCGGCGTATGGGCGCAGGGTCCAGCGGCAGGCGGCGCGGCAACCTCCACGGCAACGGGCGGCCAGACCTCGGTCGATGCGTCGGCCATGGCGACGGGCGCGGTGGAGGGCACGAGCTTCGAGGGATCGCTCGGCAGCGTGACCGTTGGCAACGAGCAGTGGACGCGGCTGGCGTTCGGCATCGAGGCGCCGATCTGGCGTTTCGGCGTTTTTTTCGATATCGAGCTGTTCCTCGATCAGAACGGCAATCCCACGAACCTGGGGTGGAATTTCAGGAACGAGCCGCTCGAAGCGATAACGCGAAAAATCCGTTACATCCGCTACGGCCAGGAGCAGGACCCCCTGTTTATCAAGGTCGGCGGACTCTCCGACGTGACGTTCGGCTACGGCTTCATCGTGGACCGGTTCACCAACATGCTTCACTATCCGGACCAGAAGTCCCTCGGCGTGCAACTCAACATGAACCGCCTGACCTCGCTGGACGCCTCGTTCCAGTTCATGCTGGCGGATGCCCAGGAGCTGCGCTCGTACTATGGCGGCGGGGTGGGCGCCGCCCGGTTTGCGCTGCGGCCGCTCAAGCAGGCGGACATTCCATTACTGAGCGGTCTCCAGGTGGGAGCGACGTATGCCCTCGACCGGAATGTCTATGCCCCGGCGCGGGACTGGCAGCCGACCGCGAACGAGGGTCTCATTCAAAGCCTGGAGGGGGGCGGGTTTCTGAATAATCCCGCGTTAGTTGATACGCTCAATAATCTGGGGTATGATGTGGATTCCACGGAAAAGCAGCTTGCCGCGGAGAGCGCCGCACGGAGCGGGTTCCGGTCGTTCGGCATCTACGGCTTCGATCTCAGCCAGCCGCTCATCGGCGGACCGCCCCTTTCGCTCGATCTGTACGGGCAGTCCGGAGCGCGCACCGATGGCGTCACGGGCTGGGGATTCGGCGCGCCGGGATTCGCGCTCAAGGTCTCGCGGCTCAATGCCGCCATCGAATACCGGCATACGGCGGGAAGGTTCGAACCCGGCTTCTTCGGACCTTACTATATGGACGAACGGCTCGTCCGCTATCCGACGATATACGCCAAGGCCGACTCGCTTCCCGATGGAGAGCGGAACGGGGCATTCGGCCGCGCGGGAGTGGATATCACCCCTTTCATGAACGTTTCGGCCGCCTACCAGTACATGGTCGGGCAGGGCGGGGATAACAAGGACCAGCGGTTTGAGGCCACCGCGGCCCTGGGTAACGCCATCGTCGGTGCAATCCCGAAACTGAAGCGACTCGAGGCGTATGTTTACAAAATAAACATCGGTTCCGATATCACCCGCTACGATTCGACCGGGGCGCCCCTTCTCAATGCTTCCGCCCGGCCGACCTACGACCGGTTCTTCGAGCATACGCCGGACATGTATTACGGGTACCGGTTCGGCTTCGCGATCGCGCAGGGCGCCACCCTCATCTGGGACTCGCGGTTCGGCTTCGTCCGTGACGGGAGGGGAAACCTGACGCCGAACAACAACATCATCGTGCAGACCGCGTTTACGTTTTAGGGTGAATATCCAAAGCATCAGTTATTTTAGTACCGTTCCGGAAGCACCGGAGGCAGCCCGACCGGGTAGGCGGCCCGCTTCACCAATGAATTGTTTTCACCGTTCGAATCCGCTCATGTCCGACAGGCCATTCCGTTCCAGCATCGTTTCCGCCGTCTTCGCAAAAACCCTCCGGCGCATGGCGTCCGGCGCTCACCGCAACAACGCTCTCCGGATCTTTGTCGTGCTTGTCATTGCCGCCGCGGGCTGCAGGCAGGCGGCGCCCAGGACGCCGCAGGCGGGAGGGGATTCCGCAAAGCATCGTGAAGCCGCTGATACGCCGGCCACGACGGGAAGCGGGGGCGTTCCGCTCGATTTTGCCGCCGTGT
>CAWJXL010000010.1:0-57029 GCA_963846695.1 uncultured Fibrobacterota bacterium
GGCACAAATCCCCTGTCCCGACTTATTTTTGATAATTATCCCTATCGGCGAGGGATTAATAACCAGCAATAATTTCCGCAATCTCACCCATTGAAAGGACTTACGATGCGCCAGTTTCTCCTTCGTTTTTTGATCGGACTCACCCCGGTGATGCTTTTGGCAACCCCACTCTTTGCCCAAACCGGCGGCAGACCTGGCATGGGCGGACTGACCGGTATGCTGCCCATGCTCCTCGTGATGTTCGTGGTGATCTTTTTCTTCATGATTCGTCCGGAGCAGAAGAAAGCAAAGATGCGGCAGCGATTGCTTGCAGCCATCAAGCGGGGCGACCGGGTGATGACCTCTTCGGGCATTTTCGGCACGGTCGGGAATGTGAAAGACACCACGGTCATGTTGAAGATCGCGGAAAACACGGTGGTCGAATTCTCCAAAAGCGCCGTTACCGCCATCCTGAACTCCGATGGATCGGAAAAAACCCCGGAAAAGGAAGAAAAGGTAGGTTAGTTGTGCTGGCAATGCATTACTACGGAGACCCTTTTCTCCGCACCACGGCGACACCGATTACCACCATTGACGGCGATCTGAAAACGTTAGCCGATGAGATGGTTATTACCATGCGTCATGAGAATGGCGTGGGACTTGCCGCGACCCAGATCGGCCGTACGGCAAAAGATTCGCCATCATCGATCCCACTGGCGGAGAAGCGGAACCGTACTTTCTCATCAATCCTGAAATCGTTTATGCCTCCCCGGAGACGATTACCGAGGACGAGGGGTGCCTCAGCGTCCCGACGATCTGGCATCCCGTCATGCGTCATAAATGTGTCTCGGTAAAGGCGCTCGATCTCGATGGAAAAGAGTATACGATTGAAAATGCCGATGGTCGGCTTGCCCGTGCGATCCAGCATGAGGTCGATCACCTGAACGGCATTCTCTTTATCGACCGTCTCTCGCCGATGCAGCGTCGACTCTTGAACAGCAAACTTAAGAAACTGGCAAAAACCGGTGGAGAACAGGACTAAGCGGTTTCGAAGTGCCTTTTTTGCGTTTTTCATTGGCGCCGTGGTGTTCTGCGCCCCGATCGTGGTTCCTAACCCTCCGGTCAAGCAGAAAAGTCGGGCGACGGCGCTGCAACCTCAGGCAAAACCGGCTGGTGCACGGTCCGGTGTCACTGGAAGGGAAAAAACCCCCGAACCTCGCTTTCCAATGACAGTTTCCGGCTTCCCGTTTCGTGTCCCCGCTTTCGCCCCCCTTTCGATCCGGAGCGATGATTCGAATCGCCCTCGCCCGAGTGGCAAACAATCGGTTTTCTATCGTGCATGATACATAGTCCTTCATTCGTCCTCGGCCGGGGAGCCCTTCAGGCTATCGGGGCGGGTCGTCATTGCCATGCAGGAGAATGGGAGAATTACTGTCCGGTCGGGCGATTCTCCTGAGTTCCAGACGTCGCTTCCATGCACTTTGGTGACCTCGTGCGAAACCTCGGCCATCGCCTTCAATGCGCGACGCTATCGCGGCTCCATGGTCTTGGCCGGAGCCCGGAACTATGCGGTGCTCAACTGCCTCGACATTGAAGACTATCTCCGCGGCGTGGTGCCGCTTGAAATGGGGAAGCGATCCTGGCGGGAGCTGGAAGCGTTGAAGGCGCAGGCGGTCGCATCGCGGACCTATGCCTGCAAGCGTATCCGGGGGAGCAGGGGAGAGTCGTTCGATCTGCTCGGCACTATTGCGGACCAGGTCTATGGCGGCGCCGATGTCGAAACCGTAGAGGCCGATTCAGCAGTCCGCTCGACTCAAGGTCTGGTTGTTCGCTGGGGCGATTCTCTTGCCGATATCTACTTTCATTCTACCTGCGGCGGCTCTACGGCGGGCTTCCACGAAGCCTGGAACAAGCCATCCTGCCCGTATCTGCAATCGCAAAGCGACCTCGATCCCGATGGAAAGCCCTATTGTGCCTTTTCTCCGCTCTTCGAATGGGAAGAGAGCTGGAGCGTCGACCAGCTCTCCGCAATAATCCGTGAGAATAGTGAGAAGATTCAGGGTCAGCAGTCAATCGTCGGCGAACTGCGGAAGATAAGGGTGCTTGATCGGTTCTCTTCGGGCAGGGTAAAGGCGTGCAAGCTCGAAGGGAAGGGCGGAAGCATAGAAAGCGGCGGTGACCGGCTTCGGTTCATTCTGCGGCGCGACTCCGGCTCAGGAGACCTTCTGCGAAGCTCGAATTTTACCATTGTTGAGAACGGACCTGATCGGTTTACCCTTCACGGCAAAGGGTATGGTCACGGCGTGGGAATGTGTCAGATGGGCGCCGTCGGGCGGGCACGCCGGGGAGAGCCCTTCGACCGGATTCTCAAGGCATATTTTACCGGTACGGAGATAGCACGGATTGACGCGGATTAAAAAAGATGCTTTTCATTAATTCATTTAGTAGATTATAACCGGATAAAGAATTACACGATTTTACAAATATATCCGCATTTATCTTATGGATAGTAGGTAACAAGAGAGGCGGTGGATCAAATGAGCCTATCGAATGTAAGGTGCATGATGAGAATTTCATCGACGGCCAAGGTGTTGATTTTTTCAATGCTCTTTTTTTATTCCGAAGCGCAGACATTTCCACGGCAGGATATCCGGTATTCCGCCAATTGGAAATTTTACCAGGGCTATATAAACGGCGCTCAGGCGATCTCTTTCAGCGATGCATCATGGAGCACGGTGTGCCTGCCGCATACGGTGCATGTGGAATCGGCCATAAGCATCCCCAACTATGGTTATTACAAGGGCTACTGCGAGTACCGCAAGTCGTTCGTTCCTGACTCCACGTGGAGGGGGAAAAAAGTATTTCTGGAATTCGAGGCTGCCATGCAGACCGATACGATATGGATCAACGGCAACCTGAAACTCGTGTACCTCGGGGGCTATAACCCGTTTTCCATCGATATTACGGGAGATCTTCAGTACGGCGCCACGAACGTGATTGCCGTCTGCCTCAACAACAGCGTCAATACCAACGTATCGCCCGGTGAGCAGCCGGATTTCTTTTTTTACGGTGGGTTGTACCGTGATGTCAATATCCATGTCATGGACTCACTGCATATCACCGATGCGGTCTATGCGAATAAGATCGCGGGCGGCGGGGTTTTCGTGACCGATTCTGCGGTATCAGCGACCTCCGCTGTCGTGCGGGTCAAAACCGACGTACTCAACGAAGGGGTCAACGCAAAGAGTTGCGTGCTGACGACAACGCTCCTCGATTCGAACGGCGCCGTGCTGCAGACCCAGACTTCGCCCGCGACAACGATTGCCGCTGGCAAGGATTCCACCTTCAGCCAGAGCTTTACCGTTGCAAATCCGCGCCTGTGGAGCCCAAGCTACCCGAACCTATACCGGATCATCTCCCGGGTATACGACGGTTCAGTGCCGGCCGATTCGCTGAGCACGACGATCGGGATCAAGACCGTTTCCTACTCGAAAGCAGGCGGTTTCCTTCTCAATGGCACCAGAATCATTGCGCGTGGAGCAAATCACCACCAGGACTATGGAGGAATAGGCAACGCGGTCCCTGCGTCGGGCCAATATCGCGATGCATTGCGCCTGAAGGAAGCCGGGTTCAACTGGGTCCGTTGTTCGCACTACCTGCAGAACCATGCGTTTATAGACGCATGCGATAAGCTCGGCATCATGGTCGAACCGGCGCTCGTGGGATGGCAATATACCGCCGGCTATTCCAACGCCACCTTTGCCGCGAACCTGCGCCGCGATCTGCATACCCTTGTCCATTACTACCGTAATCATCCCTCGATAGTTTGCTGGGAGAGTGCGATGAACGAAAGCAACCCCCCTGCAGCTTGGTTGGATACGGCAAATGCCATCGTGCATTCGGAAATTCCGAGCCCCCGGGGGTATACGGTGGGTCAGCAGGCTCCAAGCGGCGGGACTTCGCTGAATATCCTTGATATCTATCAGGCAGCGGTGCAGCAGGGAGGAAGGTCTCCAGGCGGTGTCACGACTGCGTACGGTGTATCGGAGTACGGCCATTGGGAGTTCGGCGGATTCACCAGCACCAGCATGCAGACGCGGGCGAACCTGGATGTCGGCATGCTGGTGGAAGCGGCGAATCACTCCTCTTCCTTGAGTACCGACCGGGCTCTTGCCGGGCTCTCATTTGATGCGCTATGGGTATACAACGATTACTTCGGCATGTCAAATTATGCCAATGGTTTCTGCTCGGGCGGCATCGTTGATCCATACCGCTACCCTAAATATTCCTACTACATGTTCCAGAGCCAGCGCGACCCGACCATCATCATGCCCGGCGTCAGTTCCGGTCCCATGGTGTTCATCGCTAACCAGTGGCGCTCCGGTTCGCCGACCTCGGTCACTGTTTTCAGCAACTGCGATACTGTATCCCTTTACCTCAACGGCACACTGGTGGCGACGCAAAAGCCGGACACGGGTAGTGCCACCGCTAAACTGGAACACCCCCCCTTCACCTTTACCGTTTCGTCCTACAAAGCCGGGACACTGGTGGCCAATGGCCTGATAGGCGGAATCGTGAAGGCTTCGGATACCGTTAAAACACCGGTCACGGCAACCAGGGTTGTTGTCAAGCTCGATACCGCCCGAATGCAACTGCTTGCCGACGGATCGGACATAGCGATAGCGTATGCCTCAATCGTCGACACCAACGGGACCGTGATGCCGACGGCGACCACCGCTATCACCTTTTCAGTTTCAGGGCCAGGCACCATCATAACTCCCGACGGCAATCCCGGTGCGGCAATCGGAGGAATCGCCGAAGCCTATATTCAGACCCAATACAATACGGCAGGCCTCATCACCGTTACCGCCACTGCCGCGGGGCTTACGCCGGGCAGCGCAACGATGAACTCAGTCATACCGCCCGCGACCGGCCCGGTGAACGTCTCGCACGGCGCGGCTTCCATTGCGGCCGTTCCGGCGGCCATTCGCATGGTACAACGCGGCGATCAGATTGTTTTCATGGTTCCCGGTACATTGACGCGCGGTTCCACCGGCGCGAGGTTTGTGCTGTTTAACCTCGAGGGACGGACGGTACGGGAGTGGTATTTCAGTCCGGGAGCGGCACTCACGGTTTCGACGAGGTCGTGCCCGGATGGTCTCTACTACGGCAAGCTGTCGGTCGGATCCCGCGACTACGTCCGGCAGGTCGTGAAGATAGGGCAGTGAGGTTTGCAGAAACGGACGGGTGAATATCCCTACTATCGTTAAGGGATTTCAATGTGATTCTTCTGCAGCAAGCAGGGAGGAACGGTTGTGAGCAGCATAGAATTCGCCCGCCTGACGCTAAAAAAAGAGATACTCGGCCTTGAAGAGTTGATGCAGAGAATCGGGCCCACCTTTGATGTTGCGGTTGACCTGATTTTTGCGGCGACGGGAAAAGTCATTACTTCGGGGCTCGGGAAGTCGGGTATCGTTGCCGGCAAGGCTGCGGCGACCTTTTCGAGCACTGGAACGCCGGCCGTCTTTCTTCACCCGGTCGAGGCGATGCACGGCGATATCGGCCTCGCGCAGAAAAACGACATCGGCCTGCTTTTTTCCAACAGCGGTGAGACCAAGGAGGTGCTGGAGGTGCTCCAGGCGTTCAAGCGTCTCGGGCTGAAAACCATTGCCGTTGTCGGGCGAAAGCGCTGTTCGCTCGGCGAATTTGCCGACTGCGCGCTTGATGCTGGCGTCAAGGAAGAGGCCTGCCCGCTCAACCTCTCTCCGACATCGAGTGTCATCGTCGCGCTTGCGCTGGGGGATGCGCTTGCCGCCTGCCTCATGCGTCGCCGGGGATTCACGGAAGAGGATTACAGCCGTCTGCATCCGTCAGGAACTCTGGGGAAAAAGCTTCTGCTGCGTGTCAGCGAACTTATGCATAGCGGAGAAGAGATACCGAAAGTCATCACGGGTACGCCCATGTCCGAAGCGCTGTATATATTGACCTCCAAGGCCATGGGGGCGGTGATCGTTACCGATGCCTCGGATACGCTCCGCGGCATCTATACCGACGGCGATCTCAAGCGAACGATCAGGCAGGGTAAGAATTTTCTCGAAGTAAAGGTCGATGAAATCATGTCCGCCGACCCCGTCGCTATTCACAAAGAACGACTGGCGATGGAGGCGCTCGCCCTCATGGAAAATCGGCCATCGCAGATCTCGGTACTGCCGGTGGTCGATCAGAAAAACAGGGTGGTCGGCATCATCCGGCTACACGACCTTGTACGTGCGGGGCTTTGAAATATCTCGCCCGGATTCCACTGCGTCAAAATATTATTGCGGCACCTTTTCAGGGATGTCTGTTTTTCGCATTTCGACCGGCGATGGAGCATCGTTGTACCATGGTGATGGCCGCGAGGGCTGAAAGGCCAGCGAGGAGCCATACCATGACCACGGGGCCGCAGAGGAGGCCAAGGCCGAGCACAATGAGCCGTTCCGGACGCTGAAGCAGTCCCCCTGAACAGGCAATCTCCATTCCTTCGCATCGTGCCTTGACATAACTTACCATGAGCGACAGTGTTATCGTGGTGTAGCAGAAAAGAATCCCCTTGTCATACAGAAGAACCGGGCTGCGGGTGAGATAAAACCCGAGCAGGCCGAAAAGCAGAACGATTTCGGTCAGGCGGTCGCAGACCGAATCAAGGACAGCGCCGAAGGCGGTATTTTTATTGGTCAGGCGTGCGAGGAGGCCATCGAGACCGTCGCAGCCCGAGCCGATAACCACTGAGACCGCGGCAAAGATCCAGTGGCCCCGAAAAGCAAACCATCCGGCGATGCAGAACAGAATCAGACCGGTCAGGGTAAGGTGGTTAGGCCGAAGACCCAATTTGATAAGCAGACGGGCTGTCGGCGAGAGCAAACGGTTATAGGCGGGCTTGAGTCCTTCCAGCATTGTATCTTTTCTCTTGCAAAAGATGCCAATCATGCAAAATATATTTTTCAGACTCCCCAAGGAAAAAAGAAAGTAGAAGAATTCAATCCTTGCTCGTAGGGGCTCCAAATTCACCTAAGCAAGGGTAGGCGAAGCCGGCTGCTGCAACCGAAACTATAATAATTCGTCCATTTTGCCTTTTGGGCAAAATGGGAACACCTGTATCAAAGATTAATCCTCAAAAAAGATGGAAAATATCCGATAAAAAAATAATTATCTTTCTTGATCCAGCCTACCATATATAGTATTTTGATACTTCATATACATCAAAAGGTAGTATATCCATTCCCCTTCCAGTATCGAGGGAACCTTATGATTCTGCGCAGACTCTCCCTATTCGGATTTAAATCATTTGCGGAAAAAACCGAGCTCGAATTCGGCGCTGGCATGACCGCGGTCATCGGGCCGAACGGTTGCGGTAAGAGCAATGTGGTCGACGCTATTCGCTGGGTTCTTGGGGAGCAGAAGGTGACTGTGCTCCGAAGCGCCAGCATGTCGGATGTGATTTTTTCCGGCACGCAGAGCCGCCAGCCGCTCAACATGGCCGAGGTAACTCTGACAATAGAAAACGATAAGGGGATCCTGCCGGTCGAATATGGTGAGGTCGCCATCTCCCGCCGCATTTTCCGCAGCGGCGATAGTGAATATCGACTCAATAAGGTGCCCTGCCGGTTGCGAGATATTCACGATCTCTTTATCGATACCGGCCTTGGCAGCAGCGTCTACACAACGATCGAGCGCAGCATGATCGACTCGATCCTGAGCGACAAAGCCGAAGAACGCCGTATCCTGTTTGAAGAGGCGTCCGGCATCGGGAAATACAAGCATCGCCGAAAGGAGAGTCTGCGGCAGCTCGATAAAACCCGCCAGGATCTCCTCCGCATCAACGATAAGGTGCAGGAGGCCGACCGGCAGGTGCGTATGCTGGCCCGCCATGTCGAAAAGGCACAGCGTTACAAGACCTATCGCGAAGACCTCAAGCGGCTCGAACTCGGCCACTGGAACCGGTCGTTCATTGTGCTCGCTCAAGCCCTTGCGCTACGCGGCAAAAAGCTCGATGAGTTGATCACCGAGCGTGAATCGTTCCGGGCGCGCATCAGCGCCGGGGAATCGCAGTTGGAGAAGATGCGGCTCAACGCACTCGAAAAGGAGAAGGATCTCGAAATCGCGGCCCGCACTGTCAGCGAGGCGAACGAACGGATCATTCGTCTCGACCGTGACCTTTCGGTCGCTATGGAGCGGTCGAAGAGTCTCCGTGAAGCCGCGGCGGCGGTAGAACGGGATATGCAGGTCATGGATGCGCAGATCCAGGAGAATAGCACCCTGCGCACGCAGGTGGAAACCTGCATTGTCGGGCGTGAGAGCGATTACCTGCGGTGTACGGAACGGATGCAGGCAATGAAGGGTGAAATCGAGGCGTTTGACGGTCGCCTGCGCGCCTGCCGCGATGAGACCGATGCACTGGCGCGCGACCAGATCGGCCTCATCACCCTGATCGGCGATTCCAAGGACGGCATAAGCGCCTTCAAGTCGACTCTGGCGACCGGTCTTGCCCAGCGGGAGCGGAACCGCCGTGAGTTACAGAGTCTACGTGTGCATGAAGACGAATGCCGTGAAGCGGTAGAAACATGTCATAGGCAACTTGCAACGGCCGACGAGGAGAACCGCATGCTGATGCAATCGCGCCAGACCCTGGTTGAACGCATAGACAAAGAGGGTGAGCAGTACCAGGGGCTTATCGAGCGGGAGAAACGGCTCGAAGCGCAAGGGGAATCCTCGCTGTCGCAGATGCGCTTCCTTGAAGGGCTCGATGCGGCGTTCGAAGGGTATGAGGGAGGCATCAAGGCGTTGCTCAAGGCAATGCCCAAGGGGCTGCGCGGCAGCGTTGCCGACCTTATCCGCGTTGGTGATGAGGCGAATGTTGCCATTATCGAAAAGGCCCTCGGCGGTGCGGTGCAGACCGCAGTGTTCGATACCGAGGAGCATCTCCGGTCCGCCATGTTGCGTTTGCAAGGTGAGAAATCCGGCGCCGCCCGCATGGTGGCGCTCGACCGGATCGCCCATGCCTTCCACGACCGCTGCGTCCCCGGCTGGCTTGGCAGCCATTCGGCCGATGGTGACCACCGCCCCGGATTGTGAGGCGCTGGGGGGGTATCTTTTTTCGGGCGTCATGACAGTGGAGAACGGCGAGCAGGCTCTGGCGCTCTCCCGGACTCACGATGCCTCGTACCTGTTCGTCGCCCGTGACGGCGTTATGTGTAAAGGCGACGGCACGGTCATTGCCGGGCAGCCGAAAAAGGAGCAGCCGGGAATTCTGGCGCGGAAGATCGAGATGGAAAAGCTGACTGCCTTTCTAGAACATTGCGAAAAAGAGCATGCCGCCACGATCCAGGAGAAGGAGATTTGCATCATCAACCGCGACGAAGCGAAGAAAGCGCTCGTGGAAATAGATGAACGGCTCAACGGGGGGCAGCGATTCTCGCAGGAGCGGCAGGCCGCAATCCGGCACTATGACAACGAGATCGAAACGATCAGCGAGAAGGTCAATGCGCTTCTGGCCGAGGCGGGCGATCTTGACGTCGAAAATAGCCGATGCCGAATCCGACATTGCCGTGCGGGAGGCCGGGGTCGCGGTGCAGCAGGGCCGTCTTGAAGAGCTCGAAGTACGGCTGGAAGAAACGAGAAAAACCGTTCGCGCCATGGAAGACGAGCGCCGCCTGCTCGCCGACAGGCTCAAGAACCATGAGCTCGAGGTGCAGGGGCTGCACAACCGGCTCCAGCAGGACCGGCAGGATGTCGAACGATTATCAAACGATAACGTCCGGGCTTTTGAGCGGAAGCAGCAAAAATTGGGTGAAAAGCAAAAGGCCGAGGTCGAGGCAATCGCGCTCGCCGACAAAGCCGATATTTGCCGGCAAGAGCAGGCTGCACTCGTTTCGCAGCGTACCTCGCTCGCAGCGGTTCGAGACGGCATCCGTGAAGAGTACAGCGGCAAGCTCGTTGAAATCGAAGAACACCGGAAGGCAGCGAAGATCGAGCAGTCGAACTTTGAGGAGTTTTCAAACCGGATTCATGCCGCCGAGATCGAACAGACACGCGATGAGCAGGAGCAGCGTCGCATCCGCGAACGCATCTGGGAAGCCTACGAAGTCGATCTTTCGGCTCCGGTCGAAGAAATTCCGGTCATTGCCGAAGACGAAACCGAGGTCATGCGGCAGATCGAAATGCTGCGCGAACGGCTGCGCCGAGTCGGCGAAGTCAACATGGCCGCCTTCGAGGACTACGAAACCGAAAGCAAGCGGTTCAACGAACTTTCGGCCCAGCGCGACGACCTGCAGAAGGCGGTCGACGATCTCGAACACGCCGTCAGAAAACTCGACAAGGAAGCGCGGGCGCAATTTCTGACCACTTTCGAACTCGTCCGGAAGCATTTTACTGAAATGTTCACTTTATTTTTCGAGGGCGGCGAAGCGAATGTCAGCCTCGAAGAGAACATGGATCCGCTCGAAGCCGTGATCCATATCAACGTGCGGCCGGCTGGAAAGAAGATGCGGGGCGTGCAGATGCTATCGGCGGGTGAACGGGCGCTTACGGCCATCTCGCTGCTTTTCGCGCTCTATCTTGTCAAACCTTCGGCCTACTGCATACTTGACGAGCTCGATGCACCGCTTGACGAGGCCAACACTGTCCGGTTTATCAATGTCGTGCGGAAATTCTCGACCAACACCCAGTTCATCGTGATCACGCACAACAAACGTACGATGGAGGCGAGCGACATGCTCTACGGCGTGACGCAGCGCGAGTCGGGTGTTTCGACCATTGTCTCGGTCAAATTTGACGATGCGGAGAGACGGGCGGCGTAAGGCTTAAAGCATAGCAATGGATGCATAAACTAATAGCGGAGAGTGAGCGGATGCGTTTAATTTCAGTATTTCGCTCCTTTCTTTCGCGGTACACCGCCGAAACAGTTGTTTTCTTGGTTGCGTTTCTTCTTCTGGTGCCGGGTCTCTTCTGGAGCATGCCTTCGGAATTTCCGGCTGAAATCGACTCGATAGTGCCGATGGGGCCGATCCATTTTTTCCTGAATTTCAACGGATCACACGATCAGCTCGCCTATCCTGCCCTGCAATATCTCATCCTCGGCGGTGTGTATCTGTTCTGCTTCGTGTTTTTTAAGATCAGCGGCATTCTCGGTGTTCCCGTTGCCTCCTACCCATTCGGACTTCATGATCCTGTCGCTGCGATGACCATCCTCATCGTTGCGGGAAGGGCCGTAACCGCTTTTATGGGTGCGACGATCTGCGCAGTGCTGTTCCGAACGATCAGATTGATTACCGATCGGACTACGGCGATCTTCCTGATGCTCTCCCTCATGTCATCGGCGGTTTTCGTCTATTACTCCCGGGTTACGAATCTCGATATCCCTGAGTGCTTCTGGTGGGTACTCTCCTATGTAATCTTCCTGCGGGCCATTTATTGCGTTCCGGTTGTCCCCCTCCCCCGGAGGCATGCACTTCTTTTAAGCGCCATCTTCGGCGGCTTTGCGGTAGCCACCAAGGATGAGGCGATGATGTTCATCATCCCGCAGTGCCTTCTGCTCCTATATGACGGGGGCAAGAGTCTATTTGCAGTCCGGCTCCGCAAAACCATTGTCTACACCGCCATCGTGATCGGCGCTTACGGTCTGGCCGCCATAGTGCCGCAGCCAGCGCGCTGGATAAATCATCTTCGTTTCATTCTCATCCGCCAGGGACAGTTCCGAACCTTCGGGTTCTCGCCGCACGATCAGGTTGCCCTCCTTTTCTCCACCCTTCGGTGCTTCTTCACCACCGCATCACCGCTTGTTGCCTTCCTTGGACTGGCCGGAACGGCTTTCCTTATGGTCAAAAGGAAATGGTCCGATGCAGCGCCGATCCTTGTTCCGGTGCTTTTCTTCTATTGTTTCCTGCTGGTGCCGGTCGGGTTCGTTTATGAGCGCTTTACCCTGAACGCCGCTCTGATCGCCTTGTTCCCTGCGGGGTATGCCTTATATGGGATACGTAAGCACTTCAGAGGAAAAATGCACGGCATCGCATTCGTACTTGCCGCGGGAATTGCAGTTGCCGTCGAAGGCTATTCCGGGTTTTTGCCATTGACAATAGCGATGACGGATGATGCCAAACGAAAATTGACCGGCGTTCTTGAACGCACCGTGCCGGCGGGAAGCCGAATTCTGGTGCATGCTTCCTATTTTTCCATGGTGAATGCCGACGCCTACCGCACCTTCACTTTTTGCTCGCAGGACAACTGGGCATGCAACGCATCCCATCGTTTGGCAACGCTTGTCGACCATGATACCGCAGGCACGACTATGGTGCTGGCTGACCACGATCTGCGCCATCGTTCCTCATGGAAGCGGGGGGAGAATATCGACACCGCATCACTTTCCCTCGTGACAATGGTGCGCCTGCCTCCATGGATCGAGCGGGGCAGCCGGGTTTACCGGGCTGCCCATGAGGCAGGGACGTTCCTTGTCGCTCAGACCTACTACCTGTATAGCCGCCGACCATCTTCCTTATAAAGCATATGCCGGATCAATGGCTTGCAATAATATGGACTGGGCTATGGAGATTGGATTAAGACATCTTGACGGCGCAGGAATTCTCGCACAGAAGAAGGCGTACGCGAATTCCCCTATGGGACGGTTTCAGCCAAAGCAAACCCTTTTATGGTTACTTCACTGATGATTGCTTAATGTACCTTTCCGTCCTTTCAACAATTTTCAAATTCAGTTCAGCGAGATTCTTTTTTTTGACGCTGATCGGAATCAGTTCGCGAAAGGTTCCAAGGTCGAGGATCTTTGTCGCCATAAAATAGGCGGTGAGCATGGCACTGTTGGCGCCGGGAACGAAGCCTTCTTCCTTGGCAATGTCGGAGGCGGGTACGCAGAGCGTCCGCACGTCTCCGCGTCGTACCTTCCGGTCCGAGATCGAGGAGTTGACAATAATAAGTCCTCCCGGTTGCACCATATCCTCGAACGCGTTGAGCGATGGGGCGTTGAAGGCCAGAAGAACGTTAGGCCTGTCAACGGCAGGCGAGCCGATCTCGGATGAGGACAGGATGATGCTCGTGTTCGCCGTGCCGCCGCGCATCTCGGCGCCGTAGGAAGGAAGCCAGGTTGCATTAAGGCCTTCGGCGATGGCACATTTTGCCAGCATGCTGCCGGCGGAGAGCACTCCCTGGCCGCCGAACCCACCGATTTTTATCAACTGGTCCGGGAAGGTTTTAACACAGCGTGGACGCTGCGGCAGCGCCGATCCGCCGCTTCCGAGAAGTGAGAGCAGCGCCTCATCTGAAAGCATGGGATGACTTGCCGAAAAGGAGGGAAGCTGTTCGGTTGTCGCTTCTTTATCGCGGAAGACCTTTACCGGGAAGACCGGTTCCATGTTTTTCGCAAGCCATTCCCGCGCTTCAGTCGGATCCATCTTCCAGTTGACCGGGCAGGGGAAAGAATCTCGACAAAAGAGAATCCTTTCTTCCCGACTTGATTCGCCAAGGCTTTTTTTATGGCCCGGTCCGTTTTCATGATGCCCACGGGTGTGGCGAGAGAGACCCGTTCGATGTAGACCGGGAGGGAAAGGCTATTGATCACCTCGGACATGCCGATGGGAGCGCCGTCGAAAGAGGAACGGCCCAGCGGCGTGGTGGCCGTTTTCTGACCGGAAAGCGTAGTGGGGGCCATCTGGCCGCCGGTCATTCCGTAAATTGCATTGTTGACAAAAAAAACTGAAAGATTTTCGCCCCGATTCGCCGCATGCACGATCTCGGTAGTACCGATGCCCGCCAGGTCGCCGTCGCCCTGGTAGCAGACGACAATGGCGTTCTCAAGGGTCCGGCGCAGACCGGTGGCCACCGCCGGCGAACGGCCGTGAGAGCACTGCACGTTCCCTGTATCGAAGTAATAGTAGAGATAGACGCTGCACCCCACCGGCGAGAGCATGATGGTTTGGTCCTGAACGCCCAGCTCGTCGATCGCGCCCGCAATCAGTTTATGCACGGTGCCGTGGCCGCAGCCCGGACAGTAGGTTGTGACAAGGGGCAATGCACCCTTCCTGTCGAACGAGGGGTATAAGGAGCGGGGTTTCTCGAATTTTATCATAGCGGCCTGCGTTTCATGTCGGCAATGACCTTTTCGGTGATCATCTCCGCGGTGGGGATAATGCCGCCGTACCAGTTATAGCGAAGGACCGGGCATGAGGATTTGACGGCGAGCTCCACATCTTCGGCCATCTGCCCATTATTAAGTTCGACGACGATGATTTTCCGAAACATCGGAGCGAGCGCTTCGAGGCGCACTTTCGGGAAAGGGAACAGGGTCTTCGGCCTGAACAGGCCGGCCCTGATGCCGTGCTCCCGTAACTGGCGCACAGCCGAGAGGGCGATCCGCGAGCTGATGCCGAAAGCGACGAGCAGCACCTCGGCATCCGGCACTGCTGTTTCATCGTAATCAACAAGTTTTTCTTTGAAAGCCCGATATTTATCCTGCAACCGGTCGTTAAGCGCCGAGAGGGCTTCGGGCGCGGCATAGATCGAACTGATCAGATTCATTCTGCTCGCACGGTCGCCGTACACCGCCCACTCCTTGCGCGCCCCGTGCTTAACCGCGGAGGGCAATTCCAGCGGCTCCATCATCTGGCTGATGCAGGCGTCGGAAAGGATGATGACCGTGGTGCGCCAGGCATCGGCGATTTCAAAAGCGCGGTAGGTAAAATCGCACAGCTCCTGGACCGAGTTGGGGGCAAGCACGATATTGTGATAATTACCGTGCCCCCCGCCTTTGACAACCGAGTTATAATCGCTTTGTTCGGGCCAGATGAATCCGAGTCCGGGCCCGGCCCGCTGAACATTCACAATGACGCTCGGCAGCTCGGCGCCTGCCAGGTAGGAGAGTCCTTCGGCCATGAGCGAGAGCCCTGGACCCGAGGTGGCGGTCATGGCACGCGCCCCGGCTGAAGCGGCGCCGTAGATCATATTGATAACACTGACCTCAGACTCCGCCTGGAGAAAGAACCGGCCTGCTGCCGGAAAAAATGAGGCGGCCGCATGCGCGATCTCGCTCGCCGGAGTGATGGGGTAGCCAAAAAAGTGTGTTGCACCTCCCAGAAGGGCGCCGTAAACAACCGCTTCGTTGCCCATGACGAGCTGCTTAGGCATTACAGTTTGCCGTTTCTTTTTCCTCGAATATCGTGATGGCTCCGGCTTCGGGGCACACATGGTAACAGATGCCGCAGGCAGTACAGGCGGTCGACTGGAATACCGCATACTGGTACCCCATTTCATTGATAGAGGCGCTGATGACGAAGCACTGCTTAGGACAAAATGTAACGCAGAGCCCGCACCCTTTGCACTGCTCGGGTTCAACCAAGACGTGGTTCATGGCACACTACCTTTTCTCAGGCGGAGGTGATGACGGTCATCGATCGTCGCCGCAGTTGGTCAGTTTTAAAAAAATACCTCATTTGGCGGGTTCTGATGGTAAATCTACCGATACCGCGAGGAATCAAACCAATTGGCGAATTTTGTATTATAATTTTTTCAGGGAATCCGAATCCCATCCTCCGCCTATGGCCTTGATAAGAAGTACCGAAGCCGAGAGGCGGTTACCGAGAACCGTGACGGCGCTTCTTTTATTTTCAAGCTCGATTGTTTGCGTATTGATGACATCGAGTGCGCTCGCGACCCCTTGTTTATAGCGGTCAAGCGTTATCGTGGACGAACGGCTTGCCGCTTTCACCGCCGCATCCTGCGCGACCTCCTCTTCGCCGAGGATGCGTAGTGCGGCGAGATTATCCTCCACCTCCTCGAATGCGGAGAGCACGGTTTGACGGTAGGTTGCCACCTGTGCATCATACGCCGCCTTGGCCGCTTCCACCTGCGCGATGCGCTGCCCCCCGGTGAAAAGATTTTCCGCAAGCGCACCGCCCAAGGACCACATGCGACTCGGCCATGATAACAAATTCGAAAAATCTGAACTTTCATAGCCGCCTGTGCCGCTTAGCGTGAGGTTCGGATAATATGCTGCCTTAGCCACCCCGATTTGGGCATTTGCCGCTGCAACGGCACGCTCGGCCGCTGCAACGTCGGGACGCCGCTCCAGAAGCGTGGAAGGGAGTGCGGGAGGTACGGCGACGATGCGCATCGGCAGGGTATCGACCGGATCTATTGCGAAGAACGATGCCGGTTCACCGATCAGTGTCGCCACTGCGTGTTCCAACTGGCTTCGCTGGACGCCGATATCTATCAATTGCGCCTGCGCTGAGGCAAGCTGAGTCTGTGCGGCGAGAACATCGGCCTGCGAAGCGATGCCTTGTTCATCGCGAAGTTGCGTCAGGTTAAAAAATTTGCTGTAAATCGCAACCGATGAATCCAAAAGTCGTTCCTGGATGTCGGCGATGCGCAGGGCGAAATAATCCTGAGCGAGTTCCGCCTGTGAGCTCAGACAAATCGCGGCAAGGTCGGCGGCGCTTGCCTGGGCACCTGCCCGGCTCGATTCCACCGTGCGCCGTACCCGGCCCCATATATCGGGCTCCCAGGCGACATCGCCCTGCAGGAGATTATCAGTAAATGGCGGGGGTGTTGCCGCTTCCGACCTACTAAGGGTTCCGGCATTCTGCGATTCCTTTGCCCGCGACGATGAACCCTGCGCTGACACGGTCGGGAAATAACCCGCGCGCGAGGATTTGACCAGTGCCCTTGCCTGCCGGTATTGCGCTTCCGCAGCCGCGATGGTCTGATTTGAAACAGCGACCTGGCCTTCGAGCGTGTCGAGCAAGGGATCGTTGAATGCCCGCCACCATCCGCCCTTGACAAGCGTGTCAGCTGGCTCGGCCTGCTTCCAGCCCGATAATTCCTTATACGCGGATGGTGTCGTGACGGTTGGCCGGTGATAGTTCGGTCCGACCGAGCACCCACCCGAAAAAATCGCGGCAAAAAGTGCGGAGGTCAAGATCCGGCAATAAATTTTGTTTTGAGGCGCTGTGCTCATAATCGATATTCCATTCGTTAATACGGCTCCCTGCAATCAGGGAGATGGGGATTGTAGGAGCTGGTTTGAAACCCGCCCACTACTGTCTATGTCCCCACGAGGAGGGACGAATGACTGCCGGATGCTTTCTCCTATGTTATAGCTCCGGACACTTCGGATCGTTTTTTCCCATTTCGTTTTGTCCATACGCGCAGCCTGTCTATATACAGATAGATCACCGGTGTCGTGTAGAGCGTCATCACCTGGCTGAGCATGAGCCCGCCGATGATGGCGATCCCGAGCGGCCGGCGCAGTTCGTAGCCCGAGCCTTTCATGAGGGCCAGCGGCAGCGCGGCAAAAAGAGCTGCCATGGTGGTCATCATGATCGGCCGGAACCGGAGAAGCGACGCCCGATAGATAGCATCGCGCGGACTCAGGCCCTCTTTCCGCTGCCCCTGCAGCGCGAAATCGATCATCAGAATGCCGTTCTTTTTTACAAGGCCGATAAGGAGCAGGCAGCCGACCAAGCTGAGAATGTCGAATTGCGTGCCGGTGACGATCATCGCCAGAAACGCTCCCACCCCGGCCGACGGGAGCGTGGACAGAATCGTCAGCGGGTGCAGGTAGCTTTCATAGAGAATGCCGAGCACGATATATACGGCCAGAAGCGCCGCGAGTATGAGCAGCGGCTCGTTTGCAAGAGAAGCCTGGAAAGCCTGCGCGGTCCCGGCGAAGCCGGAACGCATGCCTCCGGGCATTACCGTGGAATGCATGGCGGCCGTGATCGCTGCAATCGCTCCGCCCAGCGAAGCTTTTTCCCTGAGGTTGAAGGACAAGGTGACGGCCGGAAACTGGGCGTGATGATTTACCGCAAGGAGTGCGGGCAGCACTTCAAATTTCGAAAAGGCTGCCATTGGCACCTGGGCGCTGTCGGGCGTCCGCACATAAATCGATCGTAGCGCCTCGGGACGTTGCCAGAATTTCGATTCGACCTCCATGACGACGCGGTACTGGTTGAGGCCCGTATAGATGATCGAAACCGCACGTTGGCCGAAGGCGTCGTAGAGTGTCTCATCGATGAGCGCCGGGGTAATGCCCAGGCGGGACGCGGTAGTGCGGTCGATCGTGAGTTGCGTCGTAAGGCCATGGCTCTGTTGGTCGCTCGACACATCCGCAATCCCGGGGATCTTATGCAGCATCTGTTCGATCTGCGGAGCCCAGGTATTAAGTTGCTTGAGGTCCTCGCCCTGCAGGGTGAACTGGTACTGCCCGCCGCTCATCCTGCCTCCGACCCGTACATCCTGCGTCGATTGGAGGTAGGTCTGCGCGCCCGGAACCATGGCCAGCTTCTTTCGCAGCCTCGCAATGATCTGGTCGGCATCGGATTTTCGACCGCCGAAGTCCTTGAGTGCAATGAACATCCTGCCGGTGTTGATGGTCTGCCCGCCTCCCGTAAAGACCACGGCGTTTTCCACGGCCGAATCGCGCATGATGATATCGCCGATCGACTGCACCTTTTTCTTCATCTCCGAGAACGAAATATCCTGCGATGCGAGGATGGAACCCATGATCCGTCCGGTATCCTGCTGCGGAAAAAATCCCTTGGGCACCAGAATGAAGAGAACGATGGTGGCTGCGACGGCAAGAAATGTCAGCGATACCATGATTCTCCGATGTCGCAGCGCCACTTCGAGGCTTTTTGCATATCCATTATGCAACCTTTCAAAGAGGTCCGCGCGGCGGCTTACCTTCGAGGAAGGCACGGAGTTCTTCAGGATGGTTGCGCACATCATCGGTGTTGTCGTAAGTGAAATAACCATGGAAACAAGGATCGCCACCGAAAGGGTAACGGCAAATTCGTTGAACAGCCGCCCCAGAACGCCGCCCATGAGAAGGATCGGGATGAATACGGCGCACAACGAGGTGCTCATGGACAGCACGGTGAATCCGACCTCACGTGCACCATCGATCGCGGCCTGGACCGGCAGCACCCCTTGCTCCCGGTGGCGTGATATGTTCTCCAGGACAACAATTGCATCGTCAACCACGAATCCCGTGGCGATGGTGAGCGCCATGAGCGAAAGGTTATCGAGGGAGTACCCGAGGAGGTACATGACGCCGAAGGTGCCGATGAGCGATACAGGGACCGCGATCGCGGGGATCATCGTCGCCCTGACGTTTCGCAGAAAAACGAAGACGACGAGGATGACCAGGATGCCTGAGAACATGAGCGTCCGCTCGACTTCCTTCAGCGAGGCGCGTATGGTAGTGCTGCGGTCCATGGCGACCGTCACCTTCACATCGCCGGGCATTTCGGCGACCAGGCCCGGGAGCACTTTCTTGACGTTGTCGATGGTTTCGATGATGTTGGCGCCCGGTTGCTTGAACAGGATGACCGGCGTCGCGCGCTTGCCGTTCACCAGGCCCATATTGCGCAGATCCTGCACAGAATCCCGGACAATTGCGACATCGGAGAGCTTTACTGGAGCTCCATGGCGATAGGAAATGACGAGCGGCGCGTACTGCGCCGCTTTTCGCAGCGGGCCGTTCGTCACGATTTCGTAGAGCCGTTCCTTGCCGTTAAGCTTACCTATCGGCCGGGTTACATTGGCCGAGTCGATCGCGCTGCGCACATCGGCGAACCCGATCCTGTAGCTGGAAAGAGCGGTCGGATTGAGTTCAACCCGCACTGCGGGAAGCGATGCCCCGCCTACAATTACCTGACCGATGCCTTGGACCTGCATGAGCTTCTGCGCCATGATGCTCGATGCGGCATCATAAACCAGCTCCGGCCTCTCGCGGTCGGAGGTGAGCGCCAGGATGACTATCGGCGCATCGGAAGGATTGACTTTGCGGTAAGTAGGATTGCTCAACAGGTTGGTCGGCAGGTCGGCCCGGGCGGCATTGATGGCGGCCTGAACGTCCCTCGCCGCGCCGTCGATGTCCCGGCTCAGGTCGAACTGCAGGATGATGCTGGTTGACCCGAGATAACTTGTCGAGGTCATTTCGGTAACGCCCGAGATGATGCCGAGCCTCTTTTCGAGTGGTGCGGCGACCGTGGCGGCCATGATCTCCGGACTAGCTCCCGGCATGGAAGCTCCAACGGAAATAGTCGGATAGTCAACCTGCGGCAGCGGAGCGACCGGAAGGATTTTCAGCGCCAGCAAGCCTGCCAGAGTCAGGCCGGTGGTCAGTAGCACTGTGGCGATCGGTCTCTGGATAAAGGGGGCCGAAATGTTCATGCGGCCTCCGTTTTACCCCGTTGCGATGCACCGCGCTTCTTGCCGATTCTGTCAAACCAGAGATAAACGACCGGCGTCGTATAGAGCGTAAGTGCCTGGCTGAAGATGAGGCCGCCGATGATCGCGATGCCCAAAGGGCGCCGCAACTCGAATCCCATTCCACCACCGAAGGCCAGTGGCACGGCGGCAAACAGCGCAGCCAGCGTGGTCATCATGATGGGGCGGAACCGCAGCTTGGCGGCCTGAAAGATCGCCTTCTCCGGACTCATACCTTCGTTTCGCTCTCCCTGGAGCGCGAAATCCACCATCATGATTCCGTTTTTCTTCACGATACCAATGAGCAGAATGATGCCGATGAGGGTGATGATGGTGAACTCGGTGCGGAAGAGGAGCAGCGAGGCGAGCGCACCCACTCCGGCCGATGGGAGTGTTGAAAGGATCGTCAGCGGGTGGATATAGCTTTCATAAAGGACCCCGAGCACGATATACACGGCAAGGAGCGCGGAGAGGATCAGGAAGAGTTCATTCCCCAGTGACGATTGCAGCGCATCGGCGGTTCCCTGAAAACTGGGAGTGACGCTTGGGGGAAGGCCGCTCTTTTTTACCTCATCATTGATCACCCCTATCGCCTTAAGCAGCGAGGTCCCGGGCGCGAGGTTGAATGAGATCATCGATGCCGGGAACTGGCCCTGCCGCTCGATGGATAGCGCGGTGGTGGTCTCGGCCACCTGTACTACCGCGCTCATGGGAACGGGCGTTCCCTTTGCGCCCTGCAGGTAAAGGTCATTAAGATTCGCCGGGTTTTCGCTGAATTCCGGGTTCACTTCCAGAATCACCCGGTATTGAGAAAGCTGGCTGAAGATGGTCGACACTATCCGTTGGCCGTAGGCGTCGTAGAGATTCGCATCGACGGTGCCCGCAGAGATGCCGAGCCTCGATGCGGTGGGCCGGTCGATGACGACGTGCGCCTCGAGGCCGTTGTTCTGCGCGTCGCTTGACACATCGGTCAATTCCGGCCGCTGCGCCAATATGTCGATCATTTTACTCGTCCAGTCGTCGAGTTCATCGGAATTAGGATCCTCGAGGCTGAACTGGTACTGGTTTTTGCGAAACCTGCTTTCGATGGTAAGATCCTGGACCGGCTGCAGGAAAAGCCGTATGCCCGTGATATCGACGGTTTCCTGCTGGATGCGGCGCATGATTTCGACGGCGCTGCCTTTGCGATGTTCAGGCGGCTTCAGGTTGATGAGCATCCTTCCTGAATTGAGGGTCGGGTTGACGCCGTCGACACCGATAAACGAGGTAAGGCTTGACGACGGCGCTGTCAGCAAGGATCGCGTGCGCGAGATTCTTCTGCGCATCGGTCATCGCTTGAAAGGAGATCGACGGGGGAGCCTCGGTAAATCCTTCGAGGAGCCCGGTATCCTGTACCGGGATGAATCCTATCGGCATAACCATGTACAGAATCACCGTCAGCGCCATGGTGCCGAGGAACACAAAGAGTACCGGCCGCTGGTATTTAAGCACCCACTCAAGCGATTTGCCGTAAGCTGCAATGACGTGGTCGAACATGGCCTGCGACCTGGCATAAAATCGGCTTTGCTTCTCGATGGGAGGCGTATGGCGCAGAAGCAATGCGCACAGCATGGGTGTCAGAGTCAGGGAGACAACGGCGGAGAAGAGGATCGTAACGCCAAGCGTAACGGAAAATTCACGGAAAAGTCGCCCCACGACATCCCCCATGAAGAGCAGCGGAATGAGTACCGCGACAAGCGAAATCGTGAGCGATATGATAGTGAAGGCGATCTGCTGGGATCCCTTGAGTGCGGCTTCGAGGGGGCTTTCACCTTCTTCGATGAACCGTGAGATATTCTCGATCATGACGATGGCGTCATCAACCACGAATCCTGCGGCAATGGTCAGCGCCATGAGCGAAAGGTTATCGAGGCTGTACCCAAGGAGGTACATGATGCCGAAGGTGCCGATGAGCGACAACGGCAAGGCAATACCTGGTATGAGGGTGCCCGCCGTGGTGCGCAGAAAGAGGAAGATGACCACCACTACGAGGAAGCCTGCTAAACAAAGTTCAAAGGCGATGTCCTGCACCGAGGAGCGGATGCTGATGGTGCGGTCGGTGACAATCTGCGCCGTCACGCCGGGTGGCAGCGTTGTCTGCAACTGCGGCAGTAGCCGGTTAATGTTGTTGACAACGCCGATGACATTCGAGCCAGGCTGGCGGTGGATATCGAGGACAACCGCCGGCGTATCGTCCTTCCAAGCCGCGAGCATGGTATTTTCTACATCATCGACCATATCCGCGACATCGGACAGCCGGACGGGGGAACCGTTATGGTAGGCGATGACCAGCGGCTTGTACTGGGTGCTGCCCGACAACTGGTCGTTTGCGCCTATCGTGGAAGACTGGCGGGCGCCGTCGAACTCTCCCTTGGCCTCATTGACATTCTGCGCTATGACCGCGGTCCGGATGCTTTCGAGCGTCAGGCCGTACGAAGCCAGCGCGGTGGGGTTTGCCCTGATGCGCACCGCCGGTCGCCGGCCGCCGCCGATGGTGACGGCTCCCACGCCCGGTACCTCGGAAAGCTTGGGCACGAGCCGTGTTTCGGCAAGGTCCTCCACCTGCGGTTGCGGCAGGGTCTTTGAGGTGAGGGCAAGCGTCATGATGGGCGCGTCGGCCGGGTTTATCTTGCTGTACACCGGCGGCGAAGGCAGATCGCTCGGCAGAAACGAGGAAGCGGCATTGATCGCCTCCTGCACCTCCTGCTCCGCTACATCGATGCTCTGCTTCAGGTCGAACTGGAGCGTCACCACGGATGCGCCACCCGAACTTGACGAATTCATCTCCCTGAGTCCCGGCATCTGGCCGAACTGGGTTTCGAGCGGGGAGGTGACCGTCGATACCATCACGTCGGCCGACGCTCCGGGATACAGGGTGATAACCTGTATGGTCGGATACTCGACCTCCGGCAACGCGGATATCGGCAATTGTTTTAAGGCAAACAGACCGGCGAGGAGAATCGCCGCCATGAAAAGCGACGTGGCAATGGGTCGCTGGATGAAGATCCGCGAAGGGTTCATGTCCCCTCTCTGCTCCTGCTCCCCCGGATTTCCACGTGTACGCCTTCGTGGAGTCGGTCGGCGCCCTCTACAACCACGGTGTCGCCGGGCGATACCCCTTCTAGGGCGGCAACCCGGTCGCCTTCGGAGGGTCCGGTCGTGACCGGCTGTACCGCCACGGTCCGGTCGGGTTTTACCACGTACACGAACATCCCCTGCGGGCCACGCTGTAAGGCGGCTTGGGGAATGACCGTGACATCGCGTTTGACGTCGAGCAGCAGGTGGGCATTGACAAATTGGCCCGGAGCGAGCTCGTAATGTTCATTCGGAAAGATTGCCTTGATCTGAATTGTACCGGTCATCGAATCGATGCGGTTGTTCACGGCAAGAACGTGGCCTTCGGCGAGTTTTTTATTATCGCTTCGGTCAAGCACTTCCACGGTCGGGTTGCCGCCCTTTCGCATCTGCGCGAGAAGCTGGGGCAGATTGTCCTCGGAGATCGTGAAAACCACCGTGATCGGCTGTTCCTGCGTCAGGATCACTATCCCACTTGCATCCGTCGCATGAACGATATTGCCCGGATCGACGAGGCGCAGCCCCGCGACACCGGTCACCGTCGCCGTGATGCGGGAGTAGGTGAGTTGGAGGCGGGCATTGTCAAGCATACCCTGATCCAGTTTCACGGTGCCCTCATACTGCTCCACGAGCGCTTCCTGGGTTGCGAGCTGCTGCTCCGGGATCGCGTCCTGCGCTGAGAGCGCCTGGTAGCGTTTGAGGTCGATCCGTGCGTTCGCAAGAAGGGACGTATCACGGCCGAGCTGACCCTCGGCTTGCATCACCTGCGCTTCGAACGGTCGGGGGTCAATGATCGCCAGCAGAGAGCCACTTTCGACCCGCTGTCCCTCCTTGAAAAGCACCTGCTGGAGCTGACCATCGACCAGAGTCTTGACCGTTACCGTCCGGAGCGGGACCACCGATCCTATTCCCGTAAGGTAAATGTTGATGTCCCCGCTGACCGCAGGGACGGCGACGACCGGGACTAACTGACCGGCTGCGTTGTCTCCCCGGCGTGAGAAATGCCCGGGCGAGGAGCCGCCGGACGAAGAAACTTCGGACGATGATTTGCAGGAAAGCGCCATGCAAAGAAGGGCAAGCGAAAGCAGGGCTCCCGCACACATCCGTGAACCGGCAGTCGGCCGGCCGGATCGTTTTCGGTCAGGTACTTTTTCTATAATAGTTGCCATGAGACGATCACCTCACAGGATAGAACCGGTGGCCTCGTTGCAGCGGGCGGGCATCGCCGCCTATGCAAAAGGATTGCAAAAATGATTCGGAGAAGGGACAATTACCTTTCATTTACGCCAATAGAATTGTTAGACTAAATAAGATAGTTAATTGCAACGCGCGGGCTTATAAAAAGTCCGCTCTGCGAAGGAGTTCCACATCAATCCCCGGCACAGGCGTTATCTCTTCCCTGCCGTTTTTCCCAATCATTAAAGAAAAGAGCCGTTTTTCTTTTCCTATTAATCCGATAACCTCCTCCTCCATCTCACGTTTGTTCACGCTTTTTTTCAAATTACTCAAGCGTGCGAGCCGGAACGCGGTCACCATGGTTGCCGTGGAAAGCGATTGGTTCCATGGATACATGCTTGACCCGCAGCACAGCCGGGCGTCAGGAGGGTCAAATAGTTGCAGATCAATGAAGCGTGGCAGTCCGGGTACCGGATAAAACGGCGAAATGCCGATGAGTGTCGGCTTATCGTTCAGGTAGTTAAGCGCATCAGCGATTGTTTGAGGCGTATCCTCCCCGAATCCGCAGATTATGTAGGTAACGGTCGGGATATTTTTAGCAGCAAGTAAAGTAGTAACCTTTTCATAGTGAGTGAGATCGAGGCTCCGCCCACGGTTTTGCAGAATGGCCGGGTTTGTGGAGGCGAGCGAGAGGTTGAACTTGCGCATTCCGTTTTCGATGAGCCAGGCGCAAAGGCCAGGCGTGAGAAGCGTATAATCGAGTCCGTTTTCGGCGATGAACCCGACGTCGGGAATATGCCTGCGGAAGAGTGAGATCATGGCCCTGAAGAACACTTCGTCGCAGAGGAGGTTATCGTCTTCGATATTGATAATGGTGCGCTTGCCCGGTTGCACGAGCTCGGTCAACCGGCTCTGCAAAAGTTCGTCGAGCTCTTTGAGCGGGACCGTTCGCAACGTCCTCCCGAAGAGCAGACTGATCGAACAGAAGTCGCATCGCTTTGGGCAGCCGCGCGCCAGCGAGGTTGCATAAGTTTTGGCACGGGACGACTCTGCGGTTTTGACGAGAGGGATCAGCATTTCCTGCTGCTGCGGAGAAGTCATGATGCGGGCAGACCGGCCTCCCGTGCCGCAGTACAAGCCGGGAACCTGGCTGAAATCAGGTACGGGCTGCCCGATCGCCTCGATGAAAGGGGGCAGGCACGCTTCCGCCTCGCCCTGCAGGACATAATCGAACGCCCCGCTGAGCAGATATTTCGGATGGACGCTCGCGCCGGCCCCGCCGATAACGAGCGGAATCGCCGGTAATTCCGCCCTGATGTGCGCCGCAAGGCTCAGCGCGTCGTCGGCGTAGCAGAAAGCAAAAAGGGAGAAAAAACAGATACCCGGCCGCAGCGCCTCAATCATCCCGACGCACCGGTCATCCGCAGGTCCGAAGCGGCGGTAGGTCGTGAAGAAGGAAAGCCTGCCGGTCTCTCTTTCCATGAGAAAGGGTTTAAGGTACAAAATCTCCGACGGCAGATCGATCGGCGTTCCCTTCACTTTCATGAGCGGGAAATTGAGAATCGTTGTCCTGATGCCGGCGCGTTCGAGCAGTTTTCCGACGATGTCCGCGCCGAGCGCGGAGAACCGGTGACGTGTAAAGTAGAAATCGCAGAATGGAGGAATGATGACCGCAGCGGTTTTAGTCACAGAATTTTAAAATAATTGGCGACTAGGAAGAAGGCTCCTTCTCCGGATTTTTTTCAGGTTTATACCGAATCTTTATTCTTTCTTAATATGTCCTTTCAATTCTTAACGGTTTCTTAAGATTCGGCACATTAATTTCTGAATATAAATCTGGTCGATACCTTTATTCAGGAGCGTCTATGATCTCAGACTTTCTCATCGGCGGCATCGTTGCAGTGTTGCTCATCGCTTATTTGGCCGTTGCCATAATCCTTCCCGAAAAATTCTAAAGCGGAGACTATCTATGGATATCAAGGATTACAAGCTTTTAGCTCTTTTTATCGGTTCCCTGGTATTATTAAGCCCTCTTTTAGGAATATATATCGCACGGGTCTTCGACGGAAAAAAACCACTCGGTCTGTGGGGATTCTCGGTAATTGAGCGGGCGATCTATCGGGTGTGCGGAATCGATCCCGGGGAACCGATGGCTTGGAAGCGCTATGCGGCATCTCTCATGGTTTTCAATGGCTTGGGGGTTATTGGGGTCCTATTTATCCAGCTCATTCAAAACCGCCTTCCCCTGAATCCGCAGCATTTTGGACCGGTGCCGTTTTTGACCGCGCTCAATACCGCGGTCAGTTTTGTGACGAACACAAACTGGCAGACGTATGCCGGTGAAACAACGATGTCGTACTTTACGCAGATGGCTGCCTTGGCGGTGCAGAATTTCGTGAGCGCCGCAACCGCCATCGCCGTCATTGCGGCACTTGCGAGAGGAATTTTGCAGAAAAACAGTGCCTCGATCGGCAACTTCTGGTCCGATCTCGTCAAGTCCATCGTCTATATCCTTTTGCCATTGTCCCTGATTCTGTCGATACTACTTATCGAGCAAGGGACCGTACAGACGATGTCTCCCTATATTACGGCGGCGAAGCTTGATGGACAGGAGCAAATCATTCCCGCTCGGACCAGCTGCATCACAAATAGCAATTAAACAACTCGGCACGAACGGTGGCGGATTTTTCAACGCCAACAGCGCTCATCCGTTCGAAAATCCCACGCCGTTGACGAATTTTCTCGAAATTTTCGCAATTTTCCTTATTCCGGGGGCGCTAACCTTTGCCTTTGGAAAGATGATCGGTTCGCCGAAACACGGTACGACGCTTTTCGTGGCCATGCTGCTGATCTTCTGTGCAGGACTCTGCGTTGCGATTTGTGCCGAAAACGCCTATAATCCGGTTCTGCACACGCACGGCGCATTGGAAGGCAAGGAACTCCGCTTCGGAATCACCGGATCGGCGTTGTTTGCGGTGGTCACGACCGCGGCTTCGTGCGGCGCGGTCAATTGCATGCACGAGAGCCTGGCACCGCTTACCGGGTGTGTCGCAATGTTCAATATGATGATGGGCGAGGTCATTTTCGGCGGTGTGGGATCCGGGCTCTACGGCATGGTCCTCTATGCGATCATCGCGGTCTTCATCGCCGGGCTCATGGTCGGCAGGTCGCCGGAGTATATAGGCAAAACCATCGAGGCGTGCCGAAGTAAAGATGTGTGTGATCGGTGTGTTGGCATCGCCGGTGATCATGTTGATCTTTGCGGCGATTGCCTGTAGCGTCAAGCCAGGTATTGACGCTCTCGGCGCATCAGGGATCGGCGGTCTGAACGAGATCCTGTACGCTTTCGCATCGGTGTCGAACAACAACGGCAGCGCCTTCGGCGGCCTCAACGCCGCTGCGCCGTTCTATAACCTGACCACGCCGGTTGCGATGCTCGTGGGGCGGTTCGTCACCCTGCTTGCGGTTCTCGGCATTGCCGGGAGTCTGGCTGCAAAGAATATCCGTCCGGTCTCCTCCGGCACTTTCCCGACGCACGGAACGCTTTTCCTGATACTGCTTATCGGCACCATCATCATCGTTGGCGCATTGAACTTTTTCCCGGCACTCTCACTTGGCCCGATTTTACAACATCTTCTTACAATCTCGGGCAAAGGGCTATAACTATGGACGAACAGAAAACAAAGTCTCCCGGACTTTTCGATCCGGCAATTGCCAAATCGGCTCTCGTTGAGGCGTTAAAGAATTTCAATCCTGCCTCGCAGTTCCGGAATCCCGTGATGTTTATCGTGGGCATCGGCGCCCTTCTATCTACTTATTCCCTGGTGCGCGAAATTCTCTCGCATCATGCCGCAGAATTCACTCTTCAAATTACCATCTGGCTCTGGATTACGTTTTTTTTCGCCAACTTCGCCGAAGCTATGGCAAAAAGCAGGAGCAGAGCCCAGGCAACGAGCTTACGTAAGTCGGTTTCGGGATTAATGGTAAAAAAAATTCTTCATTATAGGAAGGGAATGCTTGTGAAGGCCGATACCATCCTCGGCTGCTCCGAGCATACCGAGAAAGTATACGCAGAAGAGATTATTAAGGATAATGTTGTGTTATGCGTCGCCGGCGATACGATTCCGGGCGATGGAGAGGTCATCGAGGGCATAGCGAGCGTCGACGAGTCGGCGATTACCGGGGAGTCGGCGCCGGTCATACGCGAATCCGGCGGCGACCGGAGCGCGGTGACGGGCGGCACGCGCATTCTCAGCGATGCCATCATCATCCGGATAACGCGTGACCGTGAGGATTCCTTTATCAACCGTATGATCAAGCTCGTGGAAGGGGCGACTCGCCGTAAAACGCCGAACGAGATCGCCCTCACATTGCTTTTATCAAGCCTTACCTTGATTTTCCTGCTCGTTGTGGCAACGCTGCCGGCGCTGAGCCTCTATCTCGAACGGACCACCGGACAGAACGGAGCAATCCTTCTCTCCCTGCCGGTGCTGATTTCACTCCTTGTCTGCCTCATTCCCACCACCATCGGTGGCCTGCTCAGCGCCATCGGCATTTCAGGCATGGATCGCTTATTGAAACGCAAGGTCATCGCGCTCAGCGGAAGGGCGATCGAGGCGGCGGGCGATGTGGATGTCCTCCTGCTCGATAAAACCGGCACCATCACCATCGGCAACCGAATGGCATCGCAGTTTGTGCCGGCACCCGGGGTTTCAACGGAACAGCTCGCCGATGCCGCCCAGCTCGCCTCCCTGGCGGATGAGACTCCCGAAGGCCGGTCGATCGTCGTTCTTGCGAAGCAGCAGTTCGGCATCCGGGGCCGAGAGGTGGCCGATGTTCACGCGCAATTCATTCCCTTTTCAGCGCGCACGAAGATGAGCGGAGTCGATATAAAGCCACCTTCCGGAGGAGAACGGGCCATTCGCAAGGGAGCCTACGAGGCGATCCGCAGCCATATCGAAGACGCGGGAAAAGATTTTCCCAACGAGGTCCATGCGGTTGTCGAACAGATAGCTAAGGAAGGCGGTACACCTCTCGTCGTCGCGGAGAATGGAAAGGTCCTGGGGGTCATTCACTTGAAAGACATCATCAAGGGAGGCATCAGGGAGCGTTTTGATCATATGCGAAAGATGGGAATTAAAACCATCATGATAACCGGCGACAATGCCCTTACCGCGGCGGCAATTGCCGCTGAGGCCGGAGTGGATGATTTCATTGCCAATGCCTCTCCGGAATCCAAGCTCGAAAGGATCAGGCAGGAACAGCGGCAGGGACGCATGATCGCCATGATCGGCGACGGCACAAACGACGCGCCTGCGCTCGCGCAGGCGGATATCGGCGTGGCCATGAATTCCGGCACCCAGGCGGCCCGCGAGGCCGGCAACATGATAGATCTCGAAAGCAATCCGACCAAGCTCATCGAGATCGTTGAGATAGGCAAACAGCTGCTCATGACGCGGGGAGCTCTGACAACATTTTCCATTGCCAATGACATCTCGAAGTATTTCGCCATCATACCGGCCATGTTCGGTGGGCTCTATGCGGTCGGAGCTGTGCCCGGACCGCTCTCCGCTCTTAACATAATGGAATTGCACTCCCCGCAGAGCGCCATTCTCAGCGCGGTTATCTTCAACGCACTGATCATTGCCGCGCTCATTCCGCTGGCGCTCAAAGGAGCGGCCTTCCGTCCGGCGCGAGCTTCCGAGATTTTGCTGAAGAATCTTCTGATTTACGGGGTGGGCGGGTTGATTATTCCTTTCATGGGTATCAAACTCATCGACATGTTGATAACAGCAATCGGCCTTGTATAAGGGAGCAAAGCAATGAAAACGATTAAAAATGCAGTTCTGATGCTTATTGTCCTTACCATCCTGACCGGTATTATGTATCCCATGGTTCTGACCGGCGTCGGACAGGTATGGTTTCCCCGCGAGGCGAACGGCAGTCTCATAAAACGGGATGGTCGGGTTTTTGGCTCGCTCCTTATCGGCCGAAGATTCACAAGTGACCGTTACTTCCGGCCGCGGCCATCGGCAGTCGATTACAATCCGCTGCCGTCAGGCGGCAGCAATCTGAGCCCTTCATCGCTTGCACTTGCCGATACGGTTGCGGTGCGCATGGCTGCTTTTCGGCGATTAAATCTTCTTGATTCGGCGGCTGATGTGCCTTCGGATATGTTGTACTCCTCGGGAAGCGGCCTCGATCCGGATATCAGCGGGGAATCGGCAGTGTTGCAGGTCCGCCGGATTGCGGGAGTGAGGCAGTTCAGCCCGGAACAGATTGAAGAACTCAAGGCAATCGTTGTTCATTTGGCGGGAAGATTGAAATCGTCTATTTTATCAGGCACGCGGGTGAATACGTTGCTCCTCAATCTCGCACTGGATTCTTTGGCAGGATCACCTCGATGAACGACGAAACACGACCCGCCCCGGAAAGCTTACTTGCCTCTCTCGCGCGTAAAAAACAGCGCGAGGGAAGAGGACGCCTGAAAATTTTCTTCGGCATGTGCGCGGGCGTCGGTAAAACGTACACCATGCTGCAAGCGGCCCAGACGCTGAAATCACGAGACGTCGATATCGCAATCGGCATTGTCGAAACGCATGGACGGGCGGAAACTGAAGCACTTCTTACCGGACTACCGGTAATCTCTAGAATACCCGTCACCCATCGCGGTGTAACACTTCTGGAATTAGACCTCGACAAAATACTGCGGCGAAAACCCGACTATGTTCTGGTCGATGAGCTGGCCCATACCAATGCCGAAGGAATGCGTCATGCGAAGCGATATCAGGATGTTCTTGAGCTTCTTGACAACGGCATTAATGTTTTTTCAACCCTCAATGTCCAGCATGTGGAAAGCCTTATCGATACGGTGCACCAGATCAGCGGTATTACCGTGCGCGAAACCGTTCCGGACGGCATTCTGGACGCCGCCGATGAAATAGAAATTGTCGATATTTCACCCGAGGATCTTCTCCAGCGTTTTTCAGAGGGGAAAATCTATACGCCGGAGCGGTCGGCGGCTGCGGTGGCGAATTTCTTCCGGAAGGGCAATCTTACCGCACTTCGGGAAATCGCGTTGCGGGTTACGGCGCAGCGGGTCGACCTGCAGCTCAAGGATTTCATGCAGGAGAACAGGGTCCAAGGCCCTTGGAAAACCTTGGAGCGGCTCATGGTGGCGGTCGGTCCAAGCCCTTATTCCGAGCAGCTCATCCGTTGGACAAAACGGATTGCAGACACCATGCAGGCGCCGTGGGTTGCGGTATATATCCAGACCACGAAGTCTCTCTCCGTTGAATCGGAAAAATTATTGCGGAAAAACATTACACTCGCGCAGGAACTGGGCGCGACCGTAGTAACGACGGCAGACGACGATATCGTGAAGGCGTTGCTCCGCACGGCGCGGCATAACAACGTTACGCAGATCATCATCGGGAAATCGCAGACCAATCCGCTCCTCGACCTCTTCCAGGGCGGATCTCTTGTCAACAGGCTCATACGCGAGAGCGGGAACATCGATATATATGTCGTACAGGGGGATATCGCGGCGCCGAAAACAGGACGACATCGAGGGTTTATTCCTTTGTCGAGGATCTCTTCGATCCGGCAGTACGGAGCCGTCTTGGGCACGATAGCGTTGGCGGCAATAGCCTGCCAGGCCTTCGCCGGGATCATGGATTACCGGTCGGTCGGCATGTTTTTCCTTTTTATCATCGCTCTGCTCTCTCCGTATGTAGGACCGGGCCCCCTGTTCTCTGCCGCCGCCCTGAGCGCGATTCTCTGGGATTTCCTGTTTATTCCGCCGAAATATACCTTCGCGATTTCCCGCTCTGCCGATATTTTGCTCGTTTTCCTGTATTTTATCATTGCGCTGATTACCACGATTTTAACTTTACGGATCCGGCGGCAGCGTGATACCGTCAGGGTACGAGAGCGCCAGACCGAATCGCTCTATTTCTTGGTGCGGGATCTTTCGGCAACGGAGACGCTGGACGATATCGCAAAAATCGCGGTTTCGCATCTCGACCGTGATTTCGACGCCCAGGTCTCCCTGTATATTGCGGAGCCGGGCTCAAACCAAGAGCCGGTCATCGACCGCATGGCGCATCTTGCGAGTTCCTTTAAGGATCAAGACGAAAAAGAGTGGAGTGTCGCCGAATGGGTGCATAAAAACAGGAACACGGCGGGCCGGGGAACCGGAACCCTGCCGTTTGCCAGGGCGACCTACTATCCTCTCATGTCGCAGGAACATTGCTACGGCGTCGTCGGAATCGTAACCGCCAAGAGTGTCATGCTTCCCTTCGATAAGGAAGGCCATTTCCGGATGTCATTGCAGCAGATATCAATTGCGATCGAGCGCATGTTTCTACGCGCCGAAAGGCTCAGCAAAACCTTCCTGCGTTCGATCTCCCATGAGCTGCGGACGCCGATCACCGCCATCGCCACCGCGTCGAATGCGCTTTCCGACCCCGCTACGCGCGCGAACAACCGCACACTTCGAAATCCTCATCGAAGATATACGGACTGCTTCCGGGCGCCTCAATCAGGTGGTGGAAAATTTGCTCAATATGACGCGCATTGAATCGGGCGCGGTGGCTATTCGTCGGGAGATGGGTTGATATTCGTGATATTTTCAATAATCTCCTGCGTGAGCTCGCCGACGAACTCGAATTTCACACGGTTGTTTTGGAGGTCGGGGAAAACATGCCGCTGGTCGAAGCCGACTCGCTGCTCTGCAGCAGGCGATTTCCAACCTGCTCGTCAATGCTGCGCAATATACGCCGCCGCAAACCAGGATCACCCTTGCCGCCGCCTATGCGCTGGCGATTCTGACAATTACGGTCGAGGATACCGGCCCAGGCATTCCGCCCGATTCGGTCGGCAGGCTGTTTGAGAAATTCTACCGCATTCCGGGATCCAAGCCCGGTGGTACGGGGCTGGGTTTGTCAATCACCAAGGCGTTTGTCGAAATCCAGGGCGGGACCATCGAGGCCTCCAACTGTGAGGCAGGCGGAGCACGATTTAAGATTCTGCTGCCTGTAAAGCATGCAGACATTGGTTCATGATATCGATAGGGGAAAGCATTGTTGGCGGTAGTTATAATTCGACATGCACTCTTAGAGAATAGACATTCACCGGCCCCCGGTCCTCATTATACGCCGGATTCACGATAAGCTGATAATCCGCCGTGGCATAAATGGAGGCTACGATCCTGGCCTGGTAATACGCTTCGAGAATGTTCTCGGTTCCATAGTGCACCAACTTGCCGTCGGCGATAAGAAATCCCAGGCCCCCCGCCTCCAGAAACCGCCGATGTGCCGGTGCCACCGCTGAAACCTTTACCCCCCGACATTTCCGGATTACAATAAATCGAACCGCCTGGCCATAGTCGGCATCCCGCATAGAGAGTACTGGTCACGGTCAGCGCCTCCTCGCTCGCGTTCTGCAAACTATTCGCGCCGCCGTACAGCGCATGGAACGGGGGGTGATACTGCTGGACCGCCGTGAATTGATAATGCAGATTCCAGGGTCTGGTTGAATCGGGACTGTTATCGGGCGTCTGGCCGAATGGATGGAGCAGAGGCAAGGCACAGTGCAAGAAAAAAGCTGTTGATTTCATGGAAATCTTCCGCGTCTTCAGGGCAGCAGAGTGATTAATGCCGCATGCAATTGCCGCAAGATTAAAAAAAGATCCTGGTTATGATGATGAAACACGGAAGGAAATCCCGCACATGCAGTCCGCTGCCCGAAGCATGAGAGCCCGATACCATTGCCATGATCTTCGCCTTGTTTGCAAAAATAATAAATGAATGTCAATGAGATAATATTTTATTTAAATTATATTTCTTTTAATCGACCCAGTCTACATGCATTTTCTGAAGGAAGGTTCGGTCCCTGACATCAATACGCATGGAACCCGGAAAGTATTTTCAAGTATAGACGCTTAATACATGTCAACAATTCGGCGGTCGCGTTATTCAGTATGAACATACCCGAAGCAAGAGTTCTCCTCATCGACGATGAGTTGCAGATCCGGAGGATCCTTCGCCTGACCCTTGAATCGAACGGATTCTCGGTGATGGAAGCGGCGACCGGCAAGGAAGGGGCTTACCTTGCCGCGGTCGAACATCCCGACATTGTGCTTCTTGACCTCGGCCTCCCCGATGCCGACGGCATTGCGGTGCTGAAGCGGATCAGGGAATGGAACCGGGTCCCGATTCTCATCCTGTCGGTGCGAAGCGACGAGACCGGGAAGGTCGCGGCCCTTGAGGCCGGGGCCGACGACTACATCACGAAGCCGTTCGGCATCAAGGAACTTGTCGCGCGAATCCGTGTCGCGTTGCGTCACCTTGAGAAGTCAGGAGAGGAGCTTCGGGAATTCCGGAACAACGGGCTGGTGATAGACTATGTAAACAGGCGAGTCACGCTCGGCGGATCGGAGACGAAACTCACGGTTACGGAATACAGCCTTCTGACCCTGTTCACGAAAAATGCGGAAAAACTCCTGACGCACAATCATATCATCAAGGAACTGTGGGGCGCTTATGCCTTGGAAGGCGGGAGCCGGAAGCTGCGCGTCCATATCGCCCAGTTGCGGAAAAAGATAGAATCCGATCCCGCGCAGCCGTTTATCGTCACCGAGACCGGGGTCGGGTATCGGATGCGGCTGTGGGGTACGGAAGAGACGTAAAATTTAACAACCTATATCAAGCCGGCCGGAAAGGAAGGGCTATTTTTTATATTCATCCATTAATTGTCCGGGTACGCCAAAGATGCCTTCCAATCGGCGCCATGTTTGGAAGCGGGAAATTACCCGTTTCACGTTTAAAATATTTACGCCTGCATTTTTCCGATTTTTGTTTGTCTTCGCAAAACATGTTAATCCAACCATTTTTTACCACCTCGCTGTGGTTTTTGAAGTTCCTATAAAAGCCACATACGATAAGTTTTTCACATTGTTCCAGCATCGTCATCTCCTGAAAAAAAGATAACCGGCATCCCATGGTTAAGTATTCGATAATTTCGATAAATTGTCAAGGATATTCTTCAACCTTATTCAGAAGAAGGCATCGATGGTGCGTCAATGTGATGATATTGTATCGGCTCGTGCCGTTGAATCCGGGAAAGTAACTCTTTACTCTCGCGTGGATCAGGAGAAATCATCCTTTTCGATCCACATCAGCACGATCGTTGCCGAAGTGAAGGCATAGGTATCCGCTAGTGGTGCTTCGCCCTGTACGCCGTGGTGTATTTGAAGTAAATATCGAAGTCCCGGATCATGAACCCTGCGGGAAAGTTCAATTGACCGAGGTAGGAATCGTAGACCGTGGCCCAGATGTGCGCATGGGTCATCTTCGTATCGACCGAAGGGAGGAACTGCATGTACGACTCTTCCCCGCCGCCCGAGCTTCCCGGAACCAGGAGGAGGAGCGAATCTACCGGTAACGTGACCGAGTCGAGGTCGTTCTCGTATTCCCAGTTGTAAAACCAGGTCGCAAGCTGGAACGTATCCCGTCCGGTCTTGGAATCGAAGTAGGTTACTTTATCCCGCGCGGTGTCGATGACCGCAACGCCGTTCTGCATAACCGGATTGATCCCGCTGTCGGCCCCGAAGAAATAGGTGAAGCCTGTATCGATGAGGATGGTGTCCGAGACGGCTACCGGTGACAGGTCGTTATAGAGGTACCGGGGCGCATAGTTTGCCTCGCGAGGATCGAGTCGCCGGGATCGAATCCTCTCGCGGTGTTGTTCTTAATTGTATACACGCCGACCCAGTGCATGGTCGGATTCTGCTCCAGCGGGAGTATGGTGTCAAGCGGCGTATTCTGGAAATGCCGGTTATACCGGATGGTAAATTGTCCCTGCACCTGGAGCTGCGAGCCGTCTCTTGCGGACAAGGTGGCGAGGACCACCCCCTGCACCGAAAAGACGGAGACTACCTTTTCGGCGACGACGGCCAGCGAATCCATTGCGACGGGAGAGGCGGCGTTGATGCCGAGCGTCGGTCCCCACGTTTGCAGGAATGCGGCAACCGCCGGCGTATCATTGATGTTCACCGTCCCGAACGCGCGCAGGAATGCGGCAAAGCCCTGCCGGGTCATGGCCGCCATGGCAGGGGGCAGGGAACTTTTCAGCGCGGAAAGCGACTGCTGCGTTATGGCCTGGGTCAGGTAGAAGGTCGTATCCGGTATGACAAAGTAAAAATCCATTGAATCGGGCAGGTTATTGGTCAGCCCGAAATAGGCGAGAGGGACGTAATCGGTTATGGTGTCGCCGTTACCGTTGGCGCTCTGAAGAATGTTGTACGAGAGCTGCCAGGTCGAGGAGACGACCGTATCGCCGGCGAAGTAGGCGTGCAGGTGGAGGGTATCGCCCGGCGCTCCCTCGGTATAAGGGTCGAAGACGAAGCCGATGGGCCGGATCACATTAGGTTCGAGACGGTCGTACCGGTCCTGGAACGAACTGCATTGGAGGAGGAGAACCGCTCCGGCGAGAACCATTGTGAGTTTTTTCATAAGGTCACCTTTTTCGCCTTACACTTGCCGCTTTTTGTTTTCCCCTCTCCACGTGTGGAGAGTGGATGGGGGTGAGGCGATTTTTAAAATTCCATTCTTACACCGAAGGCCGGGCGGGTCACATCCGAAAAAACGCTCTTTTCCGTATAGTTGTAGTTCCACTCGTAATTGTTGAGCTCAGGGCTGTGGTACCCTTTGCCGAACCAGTTCTCGATGTGGGACACGTCGATGTAAACCGACCACTGCCAGAGGGCATAGACGAATTTCTTGTCGTACCGCAGATCGAGATCGATATAAGGGGGCATGCGGGCGGAGTTGACCGGACCGTCGTTCGGGATGTACCTTCGCGAGTCAGCATCGTAAATAAGGCTTCCGTTTATCGGGGTCGTCGGGTCGCCGGTGACGTACTGGAAGCGGATGCCGGCCGTCTGCGTCGGGGTCACCTTGTAGCTGCCGACGAGCTGGAGGTTGTTCGTCTGGTCCTGATTGTAAAGCACCCACTGGTTTTCATCGTAATTCCAGCGTTCGCTTCGCGAAAGTGAGTATGCGAGCCATCCGAAGAAGCGCTTGCCCTGCTCGTGCTTCAGGAGGAGCTCGACGCCGTGCATCTGGGCCAGGCCGTTGCCGATATAGGGCGGAAGGGAGGGATCGGCGGCCAATTCAAGGTTGGATGGCCGCGTCGCGTCGTCCCATTGACGATTGTAATAGGCCTCCAGGTCGGCGCTGACCAGCGAACTGATCTTCCGTTCGTACCCGACGACATACTGCGCTCCCAGTTGCGCTCCGAGGTCGGGGTTACCCAGGTTGGGGAGGATCGACTCGACGAGCGGCTGCGGCGTTTCGTTATACGTGCCCGCCGAGCCCTTTACCGTCTGTTTATCGTCGATCGCATATCTCGCGGACAGCCGCAGCGACGGCTCGCCCGACGGGCCCTTGTCGTTCCACGAGCCATAGCTCCAGAGCTCGGGGACGATGGAACCGTCGTAGTGCAGCTCGGGGTAATAGTCGTACCGCACGCCCGGCGTCAGGGTGAGTTTCGGGACTACTTTCCAGTCGACAAAGCCGTAGGCGGCGTAGGGACCCACGTTGTCGTGAACGGTGTCGTTGACCAGATTTCCATGATTATCGATATAAGAAAGGTCCAGGCTGTAGGGGATCGCCTGAATGTCGATTCCCGCGTGCCATTTCAGGGCGTTCGAGGAGGCGATGGTGAGTTCGTCGCGAAGGTACCGGGCCAGCGTATTGCCGTTCGCACTGGTAAAACCGGCTATCGACTCCTGCTGGCTGATGCGGCAGAGGGCGAAATGCAGGTCGTTTTTCACCTTGTCGCTCAGGGTCCACTGCCAGCCTGCGATGCCCATGTCGAAATATGAGAGGTCGCTTATTTCATTCGTATTGGAGGAGATCTGGTTGCTGCCGCCGCGCTCGCTTGAGCTGATAAGATCAAGATTGTCCTCGGAGCCGAAGAAGGTCACGTAGACGTGGTTGTTCTTGTTCAGGTCGGCGTCCAGGCGCGCGATATAGTCCCAGTAGTAAGGCACGACCGTGAAGGGGAGCTGGATGCGGGCCACGTCATTGACAAACCAGTCCAGGACGTTGGCGATGTAGCTCCGGCGCGCGGTAACCAGGAACGAAACGTTGTCCGACAGTGGACCTTCGAGCATGAATCCCGCGTCGAACAGGTTGACGTCGAGATAGCCATGGAGGCGGTCGGTTTTGGGCCTGCGCCCGGTCAGGTCGACCACGCCCCCCAGGGCGTCGCCGTAGCGCGTTCCGAATCCGCCGGGATAGTAATCGACGTCTTGCAGCGCTTCGGAATTGTAGGTCGAGGTGACGCCGCCGAAGTGGAAGAGCGTCGGCAGGGTCACGCCGTCGATATAGAAGTGCGAATCGCCGGTAGCCGATCCGCGGATGACGATCTGGCCTGACAGGATCGATGCGCGCGCGACGCCGGGCAGCGACTCGATGACCTTGACCGCGTCGCCGCCGAAGCCGGGAATCATCTGCACCTCGTTCTGTGTCAGGGTCCGCTCCGCCACCTCCTCCACCTCATCCTTCTGGCCGTGAACGACGATGTTGTAATCGGCGGCAAAGGAAACCCGTTCGAGGCGATAGGTGACCTCAAGAGCTTTTCCCGGCTTGATGGCGTGGTACTCCCGGAAGACCTCGCAGCCGGGCGCGGCGATGCTGACCATGATCCTGCCGATGGGCAGCGATCTGAACGAAAAATAGCCCAGCGAATCCGTGGTCGCGGCCACGTCGCTCCCCTCCAGATGCTGTCCCGGCAGCGACCCGATCTTGTGCAGGTAAACGTTCCAGGGGATTTTGATCGTGGAATCGGCCGTCGTATCGAGGATGGAAACGAACACCATGGCGCCGACGATCGGTGCGCGCGTCCCGCGCTCGACAACGCGGCCGGAGAAATTGACCACCGTGTCGATCTTTCGGATCTCGTCGGCTAGCGTGATGCGGTAGTCGTAGGTGATGAGCACCGGCACCGGCTTTCCCCCTGCGATGGCCGGGGTAAACACGAACGCGGCCGAGGCCTTTGCCACGGCGGAATCGAGCGCCGGGGCCAGGCCCTTGGTCACCACGACGCTGTCCACGGCCCCGCGTTCGTTGACGAACAATTCGAGCGTCACGGTTCCGGTAATGCCCTGCTTGAGCAGTGCGGGGGGATAGACCGCCTTGACGAAACCGGTGAGCACCGGTTCCTTTTCGAGCGGCGGGGGGGCGGTGTCGGCCGCAACGGCCGTCGGCGGGGCGGGAGTGTTCTGCCCCGGCCCGGCGAACGAAGGTCCGGCCGCCCGGACAAGGATCGCGCCGAAAAGAGTGATAAGAAATGCCGACTTCACCATGAATCCCGTGAGTGTTTCCCGTTTGTTCACGATGCCGAATTAATCCGATAATACGAAAGTAAATGAAATCGCAATCCATACGGCGACCGGCTCGTTGTTCCTGAGAGCCGGATCGAACAGCAGTTTCAGGCACGCGTCGTAGACCCGCTGTTTCGATCCGTAGCCGAGGTCGTTGAGCACGATGGCCTTCTTCACCTTCCCATCGATGTCCACGAGAATATTCGCGCGCATGACCCCCTCGATGTCATGGTCCCTCATTTCCTTGGTGTACTCGGGCTGGACCTGCACCTTGAGTACCGGATACTTCTGCACCGTGGTCACCGGCGCCACCGTCCCCTTCAGCTCCTCTTTTTTGGGGATAAAGGTGTCGATGGGAGCGTTCAGGGTGTTGCCGAGCTTTCCGATCACCGCATCCGAGGCGGCGCCGCCCTCGCCGAAACCGGTGGCATACACCTTGCGGAGGCCGTAGACCCGGCGGACCGGCGCGGCGGGCGGCGTCTCCGGCTTGACGTCCTCGATTTTCTGCGCGGGGACGGGTTTACTCGTCAGATCGACCGGCTCGGTTTTTTTCGGTTCGATTTTTACCGGCGCGGGTTTCGGGGCCTCGACCGCTGGAGGCGCCTTCTGGACCACGACCGGCGCGATTTTTTTCTCCTCGATGATGAATGAAACCTGCCGGGGTTTTGCCATCTGTTCCTCGATCGTTTGCTCGGGCGGGGTGTGCGTCCGCAGGTACCAGCCGGCTGCGCCGAATGCCGCGAACGAGAGGGCGACGATGATGCGGAACAGCAGCTCGCCCGGCCCTATTTCGGCCTCGATCTCCTGTTCGTAAATGGCTAAAAGCCGGTCGCGGGACGCCGTCACCTCACTCCTCCCGGATCACGAGAACGGAAAAGTCGGTGAACTTCGCCTTGCTGCATGTATACATGACCTTCTTCACGATGGCGTAGGGGACCTCCCTGTCGCACTGGATGAGCGCTTTGGAGGTCGTGTCGCCGCGGAGGCGGCGCATGGCCTGGAGCCACTTGTAAAGTTCCGGCATGAGGAGCGAGTCGCGCTTCGCGAAGCCTGCGGTCGGGGAGATGTAGGCGCCTTCTGACATGACCGCGTTCCGCGAGATCTCGATGCTCCAGCGCGGCGACGGCTTCTTTTCCGAGGTCGAGACCGGCAGCTCGAGGTCGGATGACGGGGTGATGATATTCCCCTCGGTCGAGAAGGTCTTGATGAGAAAGATGAGGATGATAGCCATCACGTCGACGAGCGACGTGAGCTGGGGCCTGAATGTGCCGGTATCGGCATTGCCGAAGGTGAAGCGGGGATTTTTCGAGAGCGTCATCTGCCGGCCTCTGGATTGACAGTTGCGCTTGACAGCCCCACCTTGCCGAACCCGGCGTCCCGGCAGAGGTCCATGACGCGCACCACCTGCTTGAAGGCGACCTCGTCCCGCGTGGCGATGACGATCTCGTCCCGCTCGTCCGCGCCCGCCCGCCGTTCCTTCAGCCGCGCGGCGAGCGCTTCGAAGGGGAACCTCCCGCCCGCAACGGGAAGGGAGTCGAGCAGCCTGTCGCCGAGCACGACGCCCAGGAAATCGGACCCGAGCCGCACGGTCAGCCGCAGCTTCGGCCTGCCCCGCGACTGGTCGAGGGCCTTGGAGACGTTCGGCGGCAGGGTGAACTGGAGAATGGCGATATGCGTGAAAACGGTCATGGAGATGAGGAACGTGACCAGGATGATGAACATGTTCATCACCGGCGCAACGTCGATCTCGTTGTCCTCGGCGCTCTCCGAGACCGGCATGTTGAGCTGAAAGAGGGATAGCTGCATGGAAGATCCGCCCGTCCTAGTGCGGACGCTTTTTCCGGAGGTAGTTCATGAGTTTGACAATCGATTCATCGAGGTCGCGCGTGAGGCGGTTCTGCTTGTTGTGCAGCACGGTGTAGGCGACCATGCTCGGTATGGCGACCATGAGACCGAACGCGGTGCACACCATGAGTTCCGAGATTCCCGTGGCCAGCATGGTCGCCTTCCGGGACGCCTCCACCGAGCCGAGGGAGGAGAAGGCGAGCTGCAACCCGGTGATGGTGCCGAGCAGGCCGAGGAGCGTCGCGATATTGGCGAAGAGCACCAGGTAGTTGAGGCGGTTGCCGTAACGGGGGAGCTCCTTGATGGCGGCCTCCTCGATCCCCTCCTGGATCTCGGTCACTTCCATGCCGGCGTTGAACCGTTCGACTGCGGTGCGGATCAGCACCGTTACCGGAGCGGCGCCGGAAGCGATCTGCAGGGCTTTCTCGGCCTCACCGTCATTGAGGCTTCTGGCGACCCGGGCGACGATCATGGTGCCGCGGCCGCGGCAGATGATGTAGTAGAATATGGCGCGTTCGATAACCACCGCTGCGGCGAAGGCGAGAACCGCCAGAATGGCCCACATGAACGGGCCGCCTCCGGTGAACCATTTTGCTATGTACGGAATCATTGCGATAGCTCCTTTCCTATATTTTATTTGTATTTGTCGAACGTCTAAACTACAAAAACAGCAAAAACAGCAAAAACAGCAAAAACAGCAAAAACAGCAATACTACTTCTTCGTCTGATAACCGCCTTTATTGTTAAAGTGCTGATTTTCTTCAGGGTAAGGGGCGATGGACTGAACGCCGACATAATTTTCTATTAGACCTCCGGAAACCCGGGAACGTGACCGAACGGCAAGTTCAGCATTGAAACAGCATGTCATAACTTCGAGCCATAGATGGTGTACCACTACTACGCGAAAAAAGCAATAATACTACTCTGAAAATACGATAAAAGGTCATTATAATATCCTTAAAACAACACTAAAATACCATAGCCATGATGCAATCGCCTGCCGCACTGACGCTTCAGCACGCAGACAACAAAAATTTGACACGGCCTGTCGCGCAGATTAAATTATATTCTTAGAAAATTTCGTCGGTTTCAACTGATAAGAATGCTATTCCTACAAACCATCCAGGGGGGTCCCATGAAAAAAGCCGTGAAAATCCTATTTCGTGCAACAATGATCGGCGGAATGATCTTGGCCGCGTCCGGTTCGGTGGCATTCGGCCAGCTTTATACCGGGTGGAGCGGCTACCAGGATTTTATCATGAATCCGGGCGCCACGGGGATCACGAGCAACCAGGTGAACTTCCCGGTACTGATCAGGTTGACCAGCGCTAATTCGGCGGTTTTCAACACTGCGAGTTTCCCGAATACGCCGAATGACCTCCGGTTCGCCAAAGGCGGCAATCTCAATGCGGGCTATCCCTATCAGGTCGAGCGATGGGATGCGACACACCAATTAGCGGAGATCTGGGTGCTGGTGGATACGGTGTTTTATGGAGTAACGTCACAAAGCATCCGGATGTACTGGGGAAACGACACTGCATCGGCGGGATCGAGCGGTCCTGCGGTGTTTTCCAATGGCTTCACGAACGTGTGGCACTTGCAGGATACGACCGATGCGCTCGGCAAAATGCCCTTGACCGGATCGGTGAAGCCGACTCCGGGAGCCGCCGGGGTTATCGGCCTGGCGGATACCTTCAATGGCACAACTCAGTATCTCATCACGGCGGATTCAACCTCCTCCAATGCCACTTCACTGAACTTTACGAATGGAGGGCCGTTCACCCTGTCCGCATGGGCCTATGCCACCACGACCAACGCGGAACATGCAATTCTGGACAAGGGCAACTACATGTGGGAGCTGAAGGAGATGGATGCCACTCCCCATTGGGGCGGTCTTCAGTACGTTTCGTCCACGGGGTGGGCATGGTGCCAGTCCGCATCGGCGATAGGCACTAATGCGTGGCATCATATCGTCTTCGTCCGTACCAATGCCGGAACATCGCCGAATTACGCGGATTCCATCTATATCGACGGCGTTTTGTCTTCCGGTACGGTGACGTTGTCATCCGGCACCACCGCTGCCGCAACGACCCATCCGGTTGCCATCGGGAATCGCCCCGAAGCGGGAACCGCTACCACCTATTTGTGGCGCGGCAAGATCGAAGAGGCTGAAATCGCGAACGTCGGCCGCAGTCATGACTGGATCAAGCTCTGCTTTGCCAACCAGAACGCCTCACAGACGTTTATCCAGCCGAGCCCGACGCCGTCGGCTCCGACGCTCTCTACCCCGTCAAATGGGGCCGTGAATCAGCCGGTATCCTTGACGCTTGCATGGGGAGCGGTTTACACCGCGACCGGGTATGAGGTGCAGGTCTCGGCCACCTCAGCGTTTTCCACAACGGTGTACGACCAGCCCGGGATCACGGGAACCGCTCAGGCCATCACCGGCCTTGCCAACAGCGTCACGTACTACTGGCGCGCGAATGCGACCAACTCCGCCGGAACAGGCTCATGGTCCGGCGCCTGGAGCTTTTCAACCATCGCTCCCTGGTCGGCTCCTCTCCTGACTTCCCCAACCAACGGTGCCGTGAATCAGCCGATTTTACCGGTACTGGTCTGGGGAGGCGTATCCGGTGCGGCCTCCTATACGCTGCAGGTTTCGACGTCTTCCGCTTTTTCGGCCATGGTGTTCAGCCAGGGCGGGCTTACCGCGCCGTCACAGGCGGTCGGCCCCCTCGTCGTATCTGGCGACGTATTTCTGGCGCGTCAATGCCTACGACGGGACCAGCGTAACGAGCCTCTGGTCAAGTGCATGGTCCTTCGTGACAACCATGCCGGTTCCGGGCAGCACCCGCTCTCGCATCGCCGACCAATGGGGCCGTGAATCAGCCGGTGGCGATCTTTCTTAGCTGGAGCACGGTGAGTACGGCGTCGTCGTACCAGGCGCAGGTATCGACCGATGCGGTTTTCGGCACAACCGTGTTCGGCCAGTCCGGCCTGACCGCACCGTTCATCTTGGCGGGCGCGTTGGCGAACAGCACCACCTACTATTGGAGGGCGGGGGCATCGAACGCGGGGGGCAGCGGCGGCTGGTCGGGAGCCTGGAGCTTCGCAACCATTGTCGCCACCGCCGGAACGCCCGCTCTCTCATCGCCGGCAAGCGGCGCTCAAAACCAGGCGGCCAGCCTTACGCTCAACTGGGGAACGGCAAGCGCGGCAACGTCGTATGCTCTTCAGATCTCCACCGCTTCCACCTTTGCCACGACATTTCTGAGCCAGAGCGTTTCGGTTACTTCCGCTTCGGTGACCAACCTTGCCTTGGGCACGACCTATTACTGGCAGGTTGCAGGCGTAAACGTCGCCGGGCAAGGTTTGTGGTCAACCGCCTGGAGTTTCACGACGGTAACCACGTCAGTGTCGAGGCAGGGCGATCAGGGTACGTTGAAAACGGATTTCGGCGTCAGGGGCGATGCGCTGGTATATTCGCTGGCGTCGGCGGGTGTGGTGGAAATAACGTTCAGCGACCTGCTGGGAAGGGCCTCGATGGTGCTGAAGCGGACCCAATCCGCCGGCCGGTATGCGATCGAGCTGAAGAATTGCAATTGTGCCGCGGGACGGTATATCGTTCATTTCAAGGCGGCGGGCATTGAAAAGAGAGCTTCGTCATGATAACAAGGTAGTCGGGCGGCGGCCATGTATTAACGCCGGTTTATTGATTGATTATTGAATAGAGAAGGCATCCGTGCCGGATGTCTTCTTTTTTTTAAGTGGACCTTTGAAAATGCGGTCCCCATAACAACAAAACGGCGAATGATCGCATTTTCCCGTTGATTTCCCCGTCTCATGACCGTACACTATACTGAGTGAAGAAGAAGGGTAATTCCGCTCATCACGCGAACGGAACCACCTTGAATTGGAGAAACTGCTGGGATTTCAGCAATTGCGGACGCCAGCCCAACGGGCATAAGGAGTCTGAACTCGGCGTCTGCCCGGCAAGCGTCGAAGCCTCGGCCGATGGAATTAATCGCGGGAAAAACGGCGGACGCGCCTGCTAGGTTATCGCGGGCACCTTATACGGCAGTGAAATCACCTGCACCTACGGGCAAAGATTCGAGAGCTGCCGGCAATGCTCCTTTTATTGGGAAGTCCAGACGGAAGAGGATACGAACTGTTCAACCGATAAGCAAATCATGGAAAAGGTTGCTCCCCGCCGCCCTTCCGGAGTCGTGACCAAAGCATAACGGTTTATTTCAGGGGACCTCTAAAAAAGCTATAGCAATAACATCCTTGATTCCAAACCCCTGCTACTTGTCATACGCCTATTCCGGCTCGGAAAGTTCAAGTTCGATGATCTCCGCGGTTTCCTCCCCGCGCCGTCCCATCGCCTGGGATGACAGGAACAGCGCGGTCATGACCGCCACCGCGACGAATACCAGGCCCGTCGCGCAAAAAACCCAGCGCAGCCCGAACCAGGCGGCCACGAGGGAGGCGATGAGCGGCGCGGCCGTCCGTCCGGCGGCGGTGATGGAGTTGTCAATGCCGTATACGCCGCCCGCATCGCTCGGCTTCGAGAGCCTTGCCAGAAGCGAACTCAGGGACGGCGTCAGTCCGCCAATGCCGGCGCCCGTGACGGTATAGAGAATCAGAAGCTCCCATGGCTTGTCGACGAGCGTCTGCGGAAAGAAGAAGAGGGCGGTGACCATGCCGGAATACAGCGCGATGCGATGGTGGCCGACACGGTCGCCCAGCCGGCCGAGATAGAGGGCGGCCACGGTGCTTGCCGCCGACGAGAGACCGAGAATCAGGCCGGTATACTCCGCGGCGTGCGGATTGCCGGGTCGGAGCGCCTGCACGAAGAGCGGGAGAAACGGCGAAAGTCCGGTGCGTCCCATGCTGACCAGCAACCGTATCACGAACGTCGCCCCAAGACCGGGGTAGGAGAAGATGCGACGCCAGGTCCGCAGGAACGACCGTTCTCCCCTGGTATGGCTGGTGGCAGGGGTATAGGATTCGTCGATGGCGATCCAGATGGAGACCCCTGATGCGCACACCAGCAGCGAGGTCGCCATGAACGTCAAGCGAAAGCCGAAACGATCCGCTAAAAATCCTCCGAGGAGCGGCCCGAGCGCAAGGCCGCCCCAGAGCCCGAGCTGGAGGATTCCCATGGCATAGCCCGTCTTGTCGCGGGGCGTTTTTGACACGACGAGGGCGCTGACCGCCGATATGACGCCGCTGAACAGGCCCTGCACGGCCCGCAGGAAGATGAGCTGTCCGGCGGTCGCCGCGAAACTCATCAGCAGGATGGAGATGCCGCCTCCGAGCATGGCGCGGACGACCATGGGCTTCCGGCCGTAACGGTCGGCGAGCGCGCCCCAGAACGGTGAGGCGAACATCATCGTGAACGCCTGTACCGAGTACACCATCCCCGACAGCGTGGCGATGCTCCACCGGGATGATGTTAATAAATGGCGAAGATAGAGCGGAAGAAAGGGAAATATCGTCGAGTAGCCCACCGCCGAGCAGATCTGCGCGGCAAAACAGATCCACAGCGTCGCCTGCCACGATTGAGGTGAGTTTCCCGGCAACCCTATCGTTCCCCCGCCCCGTTATGCCCGCGATTGATCGTTTACCGTGATCCCGCGGTCGGGAATCTTTTTAACCCTGCCGTTCTCCCACACGACGATCGGGATACCGGCTTTTTTATGATCCGACAGGGCCTGTTTCACGCCCGCGCGGACGCCCTTATCGATAGTTTCCATCAATCGTCGATTCTCCGTCGTTCTCATCGCGATTCCTTCCGTAGTTTCAACCAGCTTTGGTGATTATATAGTTCGGCTCTTTCCCCGGTGGATTTCCGCGCTATCAGTTCCGGATTTTCAGAGGAGTTATCATACACCAGCCAGTTATCGACCAGCGGCATGTAGAGGTGGAAAAAGTTTTCGACGCTTTTTTTATGGCGCCTGATGATCGCTTCGGACGGGATTGAATACCCTCCGCTTTCCGCCCGCATCGCGACGCGCTCGACCGCCAGCGCCGGGCTCTGGAGCCACAGGAAAATCATGGTGACGGAATACCCGGCCCGTCTGCATCGTTTGAGAATGCCGGCAAAGCTTCGCGTCGCCAGGGTCGTTTCAAAGGCGAAGGACTTTTTTTGCCGGTAGAGCACCTGAATCCGCCACAGCATCGCGCGGCCGGCATTGATCGCGACCGATTCCGGCCTGAATCGTGAAAGACCGGCCGCGATGCCTTCCGCGTTCACATACTCGTCGCACTGCAGAAAATCCGGCAGCAGTTTCATGGCGCATGTCGTTTTTCCCGCTCCGTTGGGACCGGCAAGAATGAATAGTTGCGGCGTGGTATCCTGCATGTGATTATCAGAGCGGCTTGATGATTTTTTCACGGTCTCCTCCTCAGTCAAATAACGCAATTCGTATGCCAGCGTGTCGATTCGCTGGTGGAGAGCGCGGCGTCGCCGTCCCAATTCTTCGTATTGATGGCGGTGCCGATCCGCAGGCCCTTGCCGATTCTTTTACTGACGCCGAAGTACATGGCCATCTCGCTTTTGGATTATATAATTGGGGGCAAGAAATACCCTTTAATACATGCAGGATTTCTGACGCAAATTTGAACATGGCTTTTTGAAAAAATGCCCGCTCCGGGATAAATCGGGCCGCCCTCCCAAAAAGCGCCTCTAACCGTGTCATAGGAATGTTTTCTTTTTTTTTGAATCGTATGCATGAATTCAATAACGGCGCAATCAAGATTCCTTAACAGAGGGTAACTTGAATTTCCTAAAGACTTGTTTTCCGGCATTTTAAGATTTGATATTTTTAGCCTTTCCCTGAATACTTCAAAAGCTTGTTTTAAAATAGGAAAAGCATCCGAATCCAATAAATTGAAACAATCCCCCGGATCAATGATGGCGCCGATGACAAAAGGCTTATTTATTTTTGGACTGCCGGGACGCTTGATTTTAGATAATTCTGCGGCAAATTCTAAAGCTCTTTGAGGATTATTTTCCCAAAAATACAGCCCGTTTCCAAGCCAATCATAAGAGTTGTTTTTATACGTATGGGGGATTACTTGATTAACAATTTTTAACCCGACCTCTTTATCGCATCCATGATAACCAAGAATGAAAGAAGGCAAAAAGGACATGGTATGCCTGTTTCATTTATAAGCTTTTTTCAAGTTACCTTTTTTTGTATACACCCCCGTAGAAATAAGAAATGCCTTTGCGCTCTTAGGAGTAAGCGCTTTTCTCTCACCAAAATTTTTTATCGCACGAAGGGTGTCGCGTAATTCTTTTTTTGTCATTGAAGCAGTAGTCATGTTATCTTCCTCGCTTTGCCATAAAATATAATTGAAGCGGCCATGATTCACCCTCTTTGGCTGCCGCTCCATCTCGAACAAGATCAGAGCTTTGAATCCTTAGCCTGATTAAACCGATTTTCCCCTAAAACATCTCTTCCTGCTCCGCGTCCTTCCTTTCGAACTTCTCCGCCTTCTTGAAGGTCGCTGCCGCGTGATAGGGAATCTCCGGCTTTTTTCCCTTCAAAAGCTCCTCGATGGTAAAATCTGAATTTTCGGAAAAGATTTTCCCAGGTCTTTCGACTCGTATAGGTCGGCGGCGCTCGCCTCCCGCAGCATGTTGCGGGTCGGCTCCTCCATGGTGAGCAGCGCGCCCATCTCCGCCCTCTCCCGGTCAAGCACGCCACGCAATTCGATGATGTGCGACGAGTGGACCTGGCCCGCCTTCACCGAGAAAATCACCTGCCGCGTCCTGCCGGAGTTGTCGTCGTGGAAAAAGAGCCTGCCGTCGATTCCCTTGTCCGCGCCCTTCTTCTGCTCCACCGGACGCGCGCCGACCAGCCCGAGCGCCCACCACTGGAATTGATACGGGTCGGTCTTCGCAAGCTCCTGCGCGCCCGCGAGATCGACCGGCTCGCCGATCACACGGTACTCATCCTTGATCGACTCCCCGAAGGTGTCCCGGAGCCGGTTCTTCATGAGCGATATCGCAAGGTGGGTGATGTCGATCCCGATCCATTGACGGTTGAGCTTCTGCGCGACGGCGATGGCGGTGCCGCAGCCGCAGAAGGGGTCGAGGACCACGTCGCCTTCGTTGCTCGATGCCTTGATGATGCGTTCGAGGAGGGCTTCGGGCTTCTGGGTGGGGTAGCCGAGACGTTCGGCGGCCAACGAGGAAATAGGGGTGATATCGATCCACATATCCTGTAACGGAACACCGGGCATTTCGTCCAGATATCGTTTATAGCAGGGCATTCCGATTTTCGAGTGGATAAAGTCGATTTTGTTTCGCGATAATCGACCATGTTTTTTTTCGAATACGCCCAATATCTGCCCTTATAGGGCGGAACTCCCTTATATTCCCATCCTGCAATCGGGTTTTTACATTCATTGTCTAAATCCGCGACCCATTTTTCAGATCCCTTTTTCCTCATCACCCGCCATTCATAGGCGGTATCGCCGCCGGGTTTCGCAGCCGTTAAATCACCAAGCCTATATTTCCTTCCAGTTCCTTCTTCGGTGTATCGGTAAAAATCATTAACGTAGTCTTCATCATATTTGGTGAAAAGGGTATTCCACCGCCAGTCATCTCCCTTTGTATAGAACAAAATGACATCATGGATTTTCCCATGCTGCTTCCTGCCTTGCTTCGCGTCGCTATGGGCGCTGCTTCTCTTCCAGATTATTTCAGTCCTGAAATTGTTCGGCCCGAAGACTGCATCGAGGAGAATTTTCAAATAATGGCTTGCCGTTGAATCACAGTGCAGATACAGGCTTCCCGTTTCTTTCAGGCATCTCCGCAACTCCACCAGCCTCGGCGCCATCATGACCAGATACGCCATCATGTCGCTCTCGCCAAGGAACGACCGGAACGCCTGCATGACGATCGATATTTGCCCGCCCGCTTCCACGATCTCCTTGTACGCCACGGCGGCGATATGGTCCCAATGCCAGGTGTCCTCGAACGCCTTGATCTGCGCGCCGGCCGCGTCGCCCGTCTTCTGCTCGAAGATCACGTTGTAGTTCCGGCTGCTGTTGAACGGCGGGTCGAGATAGACCAGATCGACCGTCTCGTCCTTGATATACCGCCGCATGATGTCGAGATTATCGCCGTAGTAGAGGTGGTTCATGGGTTCCTCGAAAAGGATCGTCGTCGTGTGGCCCTGACGTCGTGTGGCCCTGATCTTCGATCGGGGCGCTCAGCGTGTCGTGCAGGCCGGAAGGATAAAATAAGCAATGGGAAGGCGGGGAAAAAGAGGGCTGCGGAGTTGCAAAAACCCGTCGCCTCACCCTTGACGGACAAAAGGGAAAGGGGGGCGTTCAGAAGATATGATACCTGAGTCGCAGACCCGGGTCACACGGGATCACAATGTCACACGATAAGGGTGCCCGCGCGTGGAATGAAAACTTTGTCCAATGGTATAGTCAACTATCCGGCACTCCTGTTGTTTTCGCACGGAATTTATCCGGAATAATTTCTTGCATATTTTCAAGTCATCCAGGAGGATCCTGCCCTCTTTAATGATACCGGCATGAAGCAGAGAAGCGCGATAAACACCGGGAAGAAGGCCGCATTCGACGGGCGGTGTCACCAGACAGCCATTCAGTTCAGCTACGATGTTGCCGATTGAGGTCTCGGTTGCTTCTCCTCTCTCGTTCCATAGAATTACGTCGTCCATACCGGGAAAGGAATCCTTCGCCTTCTCGTAGACTGAGCGGTTGGTTGTCTTGTGATAGAGAAACGGGTTTTCAGCATCGACCGGCTCTTTAGCGATGAAAACACTAATGGGACCCTCATCAGATGTCATACTGGAAAATTCATGTGAAAGGCCTCCCCATCGATCGAGGAGGAGTCGGATGCGAGCAGGGCGATGCTCTATTTCCGCGACTTTGGTCAAATACTCACGGATTTTAGCTTCCTCGTAATTGAAAGTAAAGTAGTATGCCGAATCCATAAGCCGCTTCAGATGAAAGTCTAAAAGAAAAAATTCCTTATCCACGGGAAGGAGGATCGTTTCCACCAATGAAAACTCTGGAAAGCGAGCGGCGAGGACGCGTGTTTTGATAAGACATTCCTCGTATTCTGTCTCTGGTTTGGAATCAGCAACAATCCCCCCGCCAACATGGTACTCAGCCTGTTTGTTCGTGGTATCAATGAGAGCCGTTCGGATTGCAACGCTGAAGCGGCTTCCTCCTCCCGGCCAGAGACGGCCAATGGCACCGGTGTATATTTTTCTCGGAAATTTTTCAAGTCTGTTAATGATGCCCATGGTGCTGCTCTTGGGAGCGCCGGTAACCGAGGCACAGGGGAATAACGCCTCGATGATTTTAGGAAATGATGCCGGTGTTGTACACGAAATTGTGGAAGTCATTTGCAGAACCGTGGGATAACGCTCTATCTTGAAAAGTTTGTCGACACGAACCGAGCTGCGATTTGCAATTCTTCCCATATCGTTTCGGATCATATCCACAATCATGATATTTTCAGCGCGCTCTTTTTCACTTGAACGCAGTCGAGCGCCGAGTATACTGTCTTCAGCGGTGGTACGACCGCGAGGCAAGGTCCCCTTCATGGGGCGAGAGACTAACAACCTGCCATCGCATTCAAAAAACAGCTCAGGCGAAAAGGAGGCTATCGAACAGTTTCCTATGTCGAGAAAACTCGCGTAAGGAGGAGAATCGATTCCCGCTGTAGCCAGGAAGAAGGAGAGCGGGTCTTCATCGAACTGCGCAAAAAAGGGAAATGTGAAGTTGACCTGATATGTCTCACCGCTTGCAATCCGTTCTTGGATTTCATTCACGGTATTAAAGTAGTCATCGCGTCGATAGGAAGGTGTCCATTTCGGCAGATGAGCCGGCTCGAAAGAGGCTGGCGTCTTAATCGCAAAAGGAAGGGGGGCGCGATAGAGTCCAAACCACAGAAGAGGAAACCCTTCGCAGCATCTCACGGGGAAAACGTCGTCGAAAGCAGGCGCCGCCTCATATGAAATAAATCCCATGGCATGTAAGGATTTTTCCTCTACGGATCGCGATATCTCCCGCAGCGCAGGCATGACATCTGGAAGTGTTAATGCTTTTATTATTGCGAGGGGGTTCTGAAATTCGAGCCACGACCTATCCGGCCCATCTCGAAAAAGACAATAACCGGGGATTTTTGTACTCAAATGGTTTGTCATTTCGGGTATTCTTCGAGCAGCAGGACAATCAACAGTTTTTCCGGAGCGAAAAAAAATACTCGATAGCGATAGGGGAAGTGCTGAAACCTGAAAGCCCGAAAAAAGAGTTTCTGTCAGCATGTTTTTCGACCATCGGTTGAGGATCGAGAAATCAGCCACCGCTCAGCCGTCTTCGAACGCCATTTAAACCATCTTCGAATGCCCTTCGAAGGGCGTTTTAATCCTGTTTTCGGCTCCCTTTCTCTCTCCACCCGTCGCCTCATCCTTGACGAACAATACGGAAGAGAGAATGGGGACGATACGATACCTGGATCGCAGATCCAGGCCACAGTTACGGGATTACAATGTCACACGATAAGGGCGCCCGCACGCCGCATGACGTCGAGATTATCGCCGTAATAGAGGTGGTTCATGGGTTCCTCGAAGGGAAAGGAGCAGGATAGATAAAATAGGAGATGGAAGGGCGAAGGTAAAGAGAGGCTCGTAAGAGCGACTTACGGCGGCCTATCTCCGCGATTGCCCGCGCGACTTCCATTCGATAAAATCTTCAATTTCATCGATGTCGGAGAATGTTGGAAGGAGCATGCAGCGATATTTTTCACGGTTGATTATCGCCAAGGTCTCTTTCAGCAACTCCGGCGTTCCCCAGCCGCGGGCGTTAAAGATCGACAACGCCGACTGCCTGCAACCGATCAGATAGTAGCCGCCGTCGGATGCCGGGCCTATGACGACATCGCAGATGCGCTCCAAACCGTCCCTGGCCTGCGAAATGACGGCGCCCGTAAGATAGGGACAATCGCACCCGATCAGTATCACTCCCGTTTCATCCCGTGAATACCGGTATGTGCATGCGTTACGCATGCGGTCGCCCAGGGTATCCCCGGTCTGCGGAAAGAACGAGAGGGCGTTGGAGAAGATGTTCGACAATTCCAACGGATGCTCATGACCGGTGTATGCCACATGGTACGCCGTTTCGCCAGCAATTCGAGCGGTTTCGGTTAACAGGTCGCGGTAATCCGGTTCGCCGTTCCCGGCCCGGCCAACGCGGCAATGCGGGTTTTCGCGGTTCCCGGCAGCGGAACCCTGGCAAGGATGACGAGGGATATCCTCTCAGGCTTTCTTTCCATAGTAACGCCGGTAGAACCATTCGCCGTTGTCGTGAATGAGTCTGAATCCCCGAAGGAAAAGGAATACGACGGTAAGCGGATACCATGAAAATATTCTTTGCAAAGCCGACGGCGTTCCATCTGCGGGTTGAGCTTACAACGCCGCGCGGGATAAACAGCGTGGCGCCGCGCTCTTTGAGGCGCAACGATAATTCGATATCCTCCATCAGCCGGAATTCCGGGAACCCCTGCGGCACGGCGCTTGTCCGGTAAAACTGCGCCTGATCCCCGAATGCAATGCCGAGCAGCCGCGCCCTGAGATTATTAAGCGGTGCGGTGACTCTGAACCGTAATGACGCGGAATCGTAGCGCGCTTCCATTGCGCCTCCCGCCGCATCGGGGCATCGGTGCACGGCTTCAAACGCCTTCCGCACGGCGCCCGGCGTCAGCCGCGAATCGGCATGGAGAACCATGATCAGGTCCCCCGTCGCGCACTTCGAACCGGCGGCGATCTGAACGCCCCTCCCGGCACAGAATGAAGGATTTTCACCATGGGGTATCCACGGACTTTTTCAAGGGTGCCGTCGCTCGATCCGCCGTCGACGACGATGATTTCAGCCTGGATATCCTGCCGCAGGATGGATTCGATACACCCGGAAATCCGTCGCTCCTCGTTCCGCGCGGGCGCGATGACGCTCACGCGTTGCGGGGCGGGATAACGCGCGGGCCACCGCCTGTTTCCGGTAAACAGTTCCCATGCCGCAAATAATAAAAAGGGAAGGTATTCGATCGTCATGAGCAGCGGGCCATGATGAAAAAATGACAAAGACACCGATTGGTTGAAAAAGAAAATCGGCGCAATGGCCGTGAAATGGAGCGATGTCCATGACCATTGACGGAAAAAAACGATGAACGGCGTCATGAGCAGAAAGTACCACGGGTGCACCGTGGGAAGCACAACAGCAGCAATCCGAGCGCCTGTCGGCGGCCCGTATGAGCAAAGGGGTGAGAAAAAAGATACACCCCATGCCCGAAAATAAAACGATGGAAAGGATGCAAAGGGACGTGACCGAATCAACCCCAGGACATTCGCGCAGATCGCATTCGACGGCCCAGTCTAGGAAAACCGGTGCGCGAACATCACGGATGTTCCAAAAAATACCCCATGCTTTTCCCGTAAAAGGCCAGCAACGCCAGCGGGAGAAACAAGAATGCCAGGCGACGAACTCCGTTCGCCCGGATAAAAAACGGCAGCAGCAGCAGTGCGTAGGGCTTCGCCAGAACGGCGCATCCGAATGCAGCAACGTAAGGCCCCGGTATCCGGTTCCGGAAAGAACCAGTGCACACAGCAACAGGCATACGACCATGGAGTCCATATGCCCCTGCCCGCTTATGAAGATGATGACAAGCGGATTCATGGCATAGAGCAGCGCGTGGCGGGACGGAAGTTTGATTCGGCGCACCATGAACAACAGCAGGAACAGTATCGCGATGTCGAATATCGTGACGAGCAGTTTGAAACCCGTAACGCCCGGAGCAACGGCGGCGGTACCACGGAACAGAAATTACGCCAGAGGGCCCGGTACCCGCGGTCGGAATTTCCTTGTGATTGATCCCCCGCCATACGGCGTCCCGCATGGTCATTGTTTGCGGAAAATCGGGGGAAATGACAAACGGGTTGAACCCGCGGTTCTGGATCCTGCCCTTCCCAGATGTATCGGTTGACATCGTCGCAGGCCGGGAAAAACGCAATAAACAGCATGCGGACGAGAAGCGCGATACCGAGGGGGAGCGCGAGTGACTTCCCTTCCGGCCATCGACGGGAGAGAAAAATCATCGATGCGAACATGCCGCCCGCTCCGAGAAGGAATAACCATGGGTGCACCGGCGGACGCGCCGTAGGAAGGGAGGTGACCGACGATAGAAGAAACAACGATACCAGACCGGATCGCGGTGGAATGGGGGATTTCACGAGAAGCGAATCACCCGCCGCGCGTGCGCACCGGCGGAAGGCGGTTCGGACTGCGTCGTGCCGGGCATGAGAGGCAGGCCGCTTTCCCAGCCTGAAGATACGGAGGGGACGCCTTTTTTGTAGGCGACATTGTCCGGGTCCGGGACCCGAAAGAGCGCCGAATGATAAAACCCGCATCGGGCAGCTCACCACGCACGCGCTGCAACGGACGCACTCCACGTCGTTCATGGGGATGCCCTTGTTGGCGTATCCCATACGTCAATTCCCATGTGGCATACCTTGGTGCAGATGGCGCACGAAATGCACCGTTTATTATCGGCGAAAATGCGATATGCCGGGAACCGCACATAGATATGCATGAGCGCCGCGAGCGGGCATAAGAAACGGCACCAGACCCTGCCGACAGGAAGAAATAAACACCCACGCCCAGCACCCCGGCGAAAACCATATCCACGGCTAGGGCGTAGATGCCGGAAGCGCAACGAGACGCCGGGCTTCCCCTTGCACCGGCCAGCAGGGCAAGAACGGTTACCAGGAGGGCGAACAACAGCACCGCCTGCCCGGCGTTCTCGATTTTTTTCGGCATGGGACCGTGGGGTGCGGTCGTCCGGTATTCATCACCCAGCGACTCGGCCAGCGCCCCGCAGGAACAGATCCATCCGCAATAAGCGCCCTTACCCCATTTGTACACGATAAGCGGCACGATTACGATCTCTGCCAGACGCCCGCGATAAGCCGGGAACCGTCGGCTGCCCGGTTGCGAGGTTATGAATAAAGAGCGGCCGCGCCGAGCACAAAACCATACGCGTGCCACCAGGAGCCGTCGGGGAAGATATTCGTCCTGACCCACCCGCTCAAAAGACCGTGGTGCGCCAGAAAGGGGATCACCAGCATCGGCGCAATACAAAGCGGAACAACCTGTATCGCCATCAACAGCGCGGTCTGGCGCCTGATGTACCCGGTCGGCTTCACGGCCATGCGTCGCA
>CAWJXL010000011.1:0-15351 GCA_963846695.1 uncultured Fibrobacterota bacterium
GCTGGTTCGGAGCATATATTTCTGCATGGTGACGGTACCGGGTGCCGATGAGCAATGTGTCGGGAGATTTGTAAAATAACCGATTCGGTAGAGACGCATGGCCGTGTATTTCTACGGTGAGATCGGCAGAAATTCCCTGAGATCGGGCCTAAACCGTCTTTCCCGTTTCTTTTCATATTCATATGCCGCCCTGCACAGTGCGGTAAAAAACGGCCTCCCGATGGAATCGTATTCATAGACGTCGTCATTGACGATGCCGTTTGCGTTTACGTAGATCGTTGCCGAGAGGAAAAAATCGATTCCCAGCCTGGAATCAGCCAGGTAGGCGCAATCGCTCAGGAAACCATAGGCGCGTCCGGCCACGTTGAATTCCCGCAGAGCGGGTGAAAGGGGGCGGCCGGCGTTGCCGAACAGGAAGAACTTCTTGAAATTGTCCGGATAGGCGGCATAGCGCGGCATGCCGGATTCGCCGGGCAAAAGCCCCATCCCTGTCCGGATAAGCCGGTAATCCTCACCGGCAAGGCGTACCGACTGCTCCGGCGGCAAAGAGTCGGGAAATATGATGGCGATGAGAAACCGGTGCATTGCATCGAGGGACGCATAGTTGAGATGATCCGCCGTAAACGGCTTCGGCCTGAATTCCCCGTTAACGATTGAAGCCGTGCCGAACGCGACCGGCGCAAGCGGATTGGCATCGGGAATCGAAGAAACCGACACCTCCTGCTTGTAGATCGTTTTTCCGGAACCATCGACAAAGCGGACCGGGTTGCTCACCCGGTTCTGCCCCGCGGTGCAGCCGGAGGCGGCCAGGCGGTGCAGGAGGCGGATATCGCCGAAGCCGCATTCCAATAACCGCCTGTTCGCATAATCCCTGGTCAGGAATTCCCAGAGACGGTTATAGCCGCCGTTGTCGCTTGCGATAAGCATCCGCATGATGGAGGATGCCGCGGCTACGGGATCCTCCGGTTGCGCCCCGTCGTCGCGGTCATAGGGAATTCCGCAGGGAAGGATATTGACAACCTGCATCGGTGTTCGCGCGGTCAGCCCCGCCGTGGCTAGGGCATTTATTTTTTCAAGCGCGAGCGCCGCAAGGGGCAGCTTGACCAGGCTTGCCGGGTAGAAGTAGCGCAGCCGGTCGACGTTGAACGGGTGATGGCTGAAATGGGGTTTATTCTCCGCATCGCGGTCGATCCGGGTGTAGATGAATTGCAGGTTGTAGCGGTCGGGGTTGTTAATAATAGATCCCCATGCAGGCATTAATGTCTGTAAAATCCAGTTAAGGGGAGCACCGGATTTTGAAACGGATACCATGCATGAGACCGTTCTTTAGTCCTAGTAATTAGTCCTTCAAGAAATTTGATGGGCAAAAAATGAATATATAACGTTTGGAAGGCTGAGATAGATAATAATCAGATATTTCAATTTGGAAGTGTTATTGGATTTTGCGCCAGCCCGTACGCCCAAATCATGCTTTAAAAAGAAAATTTGAGGTACTAATAATAATTATTGCATACCCTTCCGTATAGCCAAGATGAAACTCGAAAAGCCATCCCGCCAATGATAGCCGATGCTGTAGGGCAGCGGCTTGACATTTTTCCCGGACCGGTAGGCGGAATCGAGATCCTTCTGGAATCCGTAGTGGAAATCCTTTACCGGCTTCGTATAACGCCCGTAGAGCGATACCTCCCATTCATCCTGTTTGAAGAACCGGTAAGGAATTCCGGTATCGTCCTCAAGCACCGCTTTCGCCCGCAGACAGATCCCGCGGATGATCGAAAAATCGCCGCCGTGCATGCAGTAGGAAGCAGCTTTTGTAAAGGTAATCATATTGGTCATCGCGCCGAGAAAGGTCTGAAACTGAGGCTTGAGGTTCAGAGATTTGTCCTGGATGTCTACCGGGAAGTAGAAGAGCGAATGAACGCTTCCGTCGCCCCCGGCTTTTACATACTGGATTTCAATCCCTGAAATATCCTTTTTGCCCGCAATCCCCGTATCGGCTGGTGCATTGACCAGCCTGCCCGCGGAGTCGACATGAATTTTTTCGATCGAAACGATGGCGCAATTGCGGCGTGCCAGGAATATCATGAAGGCGGTAAGGTTGCCCTTCAGATAGGGTGTATGAAAATCCTTGTTCATATACGAGGTTATGAAATAATTCCTCTCGAAGATTTTGGCCATGGCCGCACGGACATCTTCGAGAAAGCCGTTGAAGTGCACTTCGTTCATGTCCGTTGAAGGAATGGAGCCGGCGCCTTCGAGGCTCAGGTAGATGGATTGTTCGCAATCGGGAAAGAAGAGATCGGCATTCAGGAAATCAGGCCCGCTGAACGGGTAGAAGAGCGTGGCGCCCTTCATTAAAATACCCGCCAGGGCGGAATCGCGCCAGACCGACATTGCCTGAAGTCGCTTGCTCAATTTCTCCCAGTTTTCTTCGAATATTTTGCGATGCTGCTGCCAGGCCTTTGTCGAGGTAAGGTTGCTGTAGTGCAGGGGATTGAGCGGCATCATCCCGGCATAGATGCGCGCCTGGTCCGTGAGGCCGGAGTCGAACGTTGCCGAACCGAAACCGGGCGCGGGAGAAGCGGGCGTTGCCGCCGCCGCGGATTGCAGCGCATCCATACCGCCGAAGGCGGTCGAAGAAAGGATATACAGTAAGAAGCACACTCTCGGAAGGACGGACATCATTTTGCAGGACTCCTTTGTATGAGACGATGAACGATGATTCCAGCCGCTAAAAGGCCGAAACCAGCCGACGATTCTCTCGGCCGTTCCCCGATGAGATACCCGATCATCCAGAGGTTGAGTACCAGAAATAGAATCGGCGTCAGCGGAAACCCGGTGGTTTTATAGGCATCCGGCGGGGCAATATTCCGGATTCGCAGAATGAAAACGCCGATGACGCTCAGGCAGGTGAATAACGCAAGCGTAAAGCCGACAAAGGTCAGGATTTTATCGAAGGTCGAGGTCCAGAGCAACAGGAGTGCGATTACGGTCTGCGTGAGAATCGCGATCCATGGGATGCCGCGGGAGCTTTCGCGCGAGAAAAACGAAAGCCGCGGATAATCTTCTCCCATGACCTTGAGAATTCTCGGACCCGCGATCACCATTGAACTGATGGAGGAGACAAGGCACAGCGCGATGAACAGCCCCATTACCCTGCCGCCGACCGGCCCCAGAATATTGACTGCCGCGATAAGGCCTATTTCCAAATGGCCTGCCAGGTCGCCGATCGGCGTGCTGCGCAGAAAAATGTAGTTGAGCAGCACGTAGAGGAGGAGCACGATGCAGGTGCCGGTGAGAATCGATCGAGGAATATTCAGGGAAGGATTTTTTATCTCGCTTGCAAGATACGTCGAGCAGTTCCATCCCGAATAGGAATAGGAAACATAGACCAGCGAGACCGCGAAGGCCGGGCTCAGAACAAGAGAAAGACTTCCCCTTGTCGGAAGCAAATTGAGAGCAACGGGATGCGGGGTAACAAAAATACCGCCCAAAATAAACGATGCAATAAGAAGCAGTTCGGTGAGGGTGACCGCAAACTGGAATTTTCCGCCGATTCGCAGCTCAAAAAGATGCACGACGGTTATACAGGCGACTACCGCTGTTGCAAGGAGGCGTGGCGAAAGAATGGGAAGAGATCCGTGGAAATAATGGCCGAATGCCATGGCCAGAAGCGCTATGGGAGCGGAAAATCCGATCGTTAATGAGACCCATCCGGAAAGAAAACCAACCCGGGGGTGGAAGAGACGCGTGAGGTAGTGGTACTCTCCGCCGGAACGGGGAAGCGACGAACCGAGTTCGGCGTAGCAGAAGCCGCCGCACAGCGCCAGAAGCCCGCCGATGACCCACAGAAGCAACAGGGTAAGCGGCTGCTTGATGTCAGCCGCTTGGAAACCCAGGCTCGTAAAGACCCCGGCACCGACCATATTGGCAATGACAAGCGCGGTGGCGGTTAAAAAACCGATTTTTTTGAGCTGGTTCGGGGCGGAGAGCGGCGGAGATGGCGGCATGTAACTAGTGCATCTTTGAATAAAATACAATTATCAGGGTTAAAAAATTTAAAAAATATATTGCGCCATGCTCTATGCAGGGCAGCAGGTTTTAGATTATTAAACGAAAGGTGGAATCTGGAGTCAGAAGCCGGAAGTCAGGAGTCGGAATAGAAAACTGAAAACAGGAGTCGGGATGCTCATAGGGAACGGTTCGGAGAGGAGAGAGGAACCTCGTTTACCTTCCTTAAAAATAAGAACTGAAAGCGGACCTCATAATTGTTAAAATTCGATGTGGAATGTATTATATTGAAAAAAGTTTGGACTTTTATTGCAAAGTTTATGCGTGGCGCCGGGGGGCTGCATAAGCGCGTGGGGTCCACGACGTGGCGCAAAAGGACCGTATGTGGCTCAGCGGAAAGGATTAGAGACCAACCAATGTATACGGCGGGCTCCATTATGAGCGAAAATCAAGCCCAATCCGAAGACATCATGATTCCCTCTTCACCAAAAACGAGGGAGGAGGATACTCGGAAAAGTATCGAAGCGGAAATCCAGGAGATGGAAAAATATAAATGGTACCTGGGGGTTCAGCTTCAGCACGACCCTCTGCAGGATCGCTCCCTGAACGATATCTACTGCGAATGGATCGAAAAGTATGCTGCCGATTTCAGGAAGTTCTGGGAAGGCAAGAATATCGAGAACCAGCAGTAGATTGTGCAGTAGATCACCTGAGCATTATCACCGAATATATGCATGCCTCATGCATGGAATTCAGAACCCTTATAAACGAAGAGTATCGTCCTTATTCCTGTTATCAGTAGATTGTTATCCTTTTGCGATATAAATATTTTTTGCCGATGCAGCCGGCGGGGGCGCCACCACCACGATGCCTCTCGCTCTCTTTTTTGCTAGAAGGAGTTTCAGGTTCAACGAACTCTTCGTAATGTATCTTTATAAAATTCGCGGTCGGCACTTGGACGATGAAATCTTCCACATGTCATGAACATGCATTCGTCCGAGGGGAGCGGCAAAGCCATCATCCGCGATAACCATTAAGCAGCAGAAGAGGAATAAGTATGTTCCCTGCCGTGCTCTTATGGGCTGCCCCCCTCCTTATTATCCCCATTGCCTACCTGTTTTTCCGCTTCCTGCCTTTCCGAAAGCCACGATATATCGGCTACGGGGTTGTGCTCGCTGCGGCATTTTTTCTGAATCTTTTCCGCTGTTCCTTCCATAACGGTCTGTTCGATACGATTTTGCTCCTAGTCGTAAATTTCATTGCCGCCGAATTTTTCTGGAATCTCCTTCGTATTAAAAGAATAAAACTGTTTCTTCCGCTTCTGTTCCTGGCGCTCATGCTTTACGGACTGCAATTCAGGCGGTGGCTTGAATCCGGTCCCGAGCACGGGTGGGAATTGTGGAAGGATGCCGTCGCCAGCACCTATCGGACTGATTCGGTTTTATATACGCTCAGGGAGCGCAAACTATTTTATGTAAAGAAAGAACGGCCTCCCCGCCTGCTTATACTTTCAAAACAGGTCGGTTCTTCGCCCTTTGAAAGAGAGATCAGCCGCCATGAAACGCCGCCGGGGTTTGACGAGACGGATTTTATCTATGTCTGGAGCGCGACGCCGCAGGGCGCCCGTCTCGATCTGCATGTACCCGGCTTCGATCGGCAGATCTGGACTATGGGAGAGGGATTTTAATTCTTTTACAACTCTTCAACCCTCCAACTTTTTTACCCGATCGCTTCCCCTCCCCGTTCACCGGTGCGAATGCGGATGCAGTCGGCAAGGTCGAGGACGAATATCTTGCCGTCGCCGATTTTTCCGCTCTGCGCCGCGCTGCGGATCGCCTCGATGGTCGGGTCCAGATAGTTGTCGTTCACCGCGATTTCGAGCCGGACTTTCTTGATCAGGTTTCCGGCCTCGCGGACGCCCCGGTATACCTCTGACATACCCTTCTGTCTTCCGCAACCGAGTACATTGCTGACGGTTTTCAGGTAGATTTCTTTCGCATCAAGAGCCTTCATGACCGCATCGAGCTTATGGGGCTGGATAATGGCAATGACTAATTTCATAAGTTTCTCCAAGATTGGTGTTTTCATTACTATACGAGGCGCCCGCCGCTGTCTTTATTCAAGCAGTGTATAGGCGGACTCGCGATGCTGCGTATGGTCGAGACCCATGACCTCTTCCTCGTCATTGACACGCAGACCGCAAAGAATGTCGATACCCTTTAGAAGAATATACGTGAGCGCAACCGAGTAGAGAACGACCGCGCCTACCGCCAGCGCTTGCTCCCCGAAGAAGGCGAAATTGCCCGCAATGAGGCCGTCGTTGCCTGCGGCATTGATGAATTTCCGGGCAAAGAGCCCGGTTGCCAGCATGCCGACCATTCCCCCGATGCCATGCACGCCGAACGCGTCGAGGCTGTCGTCATAGGTGAATTTCTGTTTGACGAAGACCACCGCTGCATAGCAGAAAAGGGCGGCGAGAACGCCGATGGCCATCGCCGAAGCCACTGAGACATAGCCCGAGGCGGGGGTGATGGTGGCGAGACCGGCCACCGCTCCCGTGGCCCCGCCGAGCACGGTCGGCTTTCCTGCGGAAATCCATTCGATGGCGAGCCAGGTCAGGGCGGCAACCGCGGCCGCGGTATTGGTGACCAGGAATGCGCTTACCGCGATTTCATTCGCGCCGAGCGCGCTGCCCGCATTGAAGCCGAACCAGCCGAACCAGAGCAGCGAGGCGCCGAGGAGAACATAGGTCATGTTGTGCGGCGGAAGCTGCTCTGAAGGGAACCCTTGCCGTTTGCCAAGCATGAGTGCGGCCACAAGGGCCGAGACGCCGCTGGTGATGTGCACCACGGACCCTCCCGCGAAATCGATAACGCCCCGCAGTTTGAGCCACCCTCCGGCCCCCCATACCCAGTGGCAGACCGGATCATAGACGAACGTGGCCCAGAGCAGGCTGAACAGCGCAAAGGAGATGAACTTCATGCGCTCTGCGAAGGCGCCGGTAATAAGCGCCGGAGTAATGACCGCAAACATCATCTGGTAGGCGACATAGAGTTGATGCGGAATGGTCGCGGCATAATCGGGGTTTGGCGCCATGGTGACCCCTTTCAGGCCGATCCATGAGAGGTTGCCGATGAAATGACCGATGTCGGGTCCGAAGGCGAGCGAATAGCCGAAGAGAACCCATTGTACGCTGAGCATGCAGAGGATGAAAAAAGATTGCATCATGGTTGAGAGCACATTTTTTCTTCTGACGAGCCCCCCATAGAAAAAGGCCAGGCCGGGCGTAGTCATAAGCATGACAAGCGCGGCAGAAATGAGAACAAAAGCGGTATCCGAGCTGTTAATCATGAGTGCTTCCCTTTCATAAGGTTGAGAGGAGCGGGATTTTTAAAAGATAATTCCCACATTGAGAGCAATTAAGTGATATGTTTTTGAGGAAAATTAGCAACAATATTGTATTGAAGCAGGATGAATCAAAAGGTGTTCCAAGTCAAAACGCTTAAATATAGCAAAAAAAGGCTATACCATATACACAATTGTATTGGCACAGCCCTTTTGATACAATTTTGATTTTAATTATTTATCGAAAATGTTCCAGTTTTCTGAATTGATGCAAAATATGGTCTCTTTTTACGATAGACTCTCCTTTGGGGCCGATTTCAATATTTATAATCGATTTATAATCGTTCATTTTGAGACGATTGTGAAGAGAATTCGTACCGAATTAACTCTTTATACGGGCATCGATACATTTTTGAAAAGAATTGGAGGCCGAAGCCCGTGCCTCCCGTGGCATAGTCCTTATCCCTTATCCGATTGCAACCGAACCGGTTTCACCGGTACGAATCCTGATGCACTCTGCAAGATCGAGAACGAAAATCTTGCCGTCGCCGATCTTCCCGCTTCTCGCTGCCGAAGAGATCGCTTCAAGGGTCGCATCCAGATAACTCTCGTTGACCGCTATTTCCAACCGGACTTTCTTAATCAGGTTTCCGGCTTCGCGGACCCCCCGGTAGACCTCCGACTCCCCTTTCTGTCGGCCGCAGCCTAAAACGTTGCTGACGGTTTTCAGAAAGATCTCCCTGCTGTCCAACGCCTTCAGCACGGCATCGAGCTTGTGCGGCTGAATTATTGCAATAACCATTTTCATGATCGTTCTCCTCAGTCTAAGAGTGTGTAGGCGCTTTCCTTGTGTTGCGTATGGTCAAGGCCCATGGTCTCTTCATCATCGCTGACCCTGAGGCCCATGACTGCCTTGAGAATCGTGAGCAGGATGACGGTCATTGTTACCGCGTACGCAATGGTTGCAAGAACCGCGATCGCCTGAATGCCGAGCTGGGCAGGATTCCCGAAGAAAAGCCCGTTGTTGCCGCCGGCGTTCACTGCCTTGGAGGCGAAGAGCCCTGTTGCCAGGGCGCCGATCATTCCGCCGACGCCATGTACCCCGAACGCATCGAGACTGTCGTCATAGCCGAGTTTCCCTTTGATGATCGTAACCGAGATGAAGCAGCCGGCGCCGACCAACATGCCGATGGCAATCGAGGAGAGGGGGCCGACAAATCCGGATGCCGGGGTTATGGCCACAAGCCCTGCCACCGCACCGGTTGCAACACCGAGGACGGTCGGCTTTCCCGCAACGAGCCACTCGATGACGAGCCAGGTGAGCGCCGCCGCAGCGGTGGCCGTATTGGTGGCGGTAAACGCCGAGACCGCGAGTTCGTTGGCCGCCAGCGCGCTGCCGGCATTGAATCCGAACCATCCGAACCACAGGAGCGCAGCTCCCAAGACCGTGTGGGTCATGTTGTGCGGAGAGACGGGAGATTCCGGGTAATTCTTGCGCTGTCCGAGCATGAGGGCGCAGACGAGCGCCGATACCCCCGACGAAATATGCACCACGGTGCCGCCTGCAAAATCGAGCGCGCCGAGGTTCCGCAGCCAGCCGCCCGCTCCCCAGACCCAGTGAGCGATGGGATCGTACACGAGCGTTGCCCACAGTATGCTGAATATGGCGAAGGTGGCAAATTTCATGCGTTCCGCGAAAGCGCCGGTTATGAGCGCCGGCGTGATGACCGCGAACATCATCTGGAACATGCAAAACAGCAGGTGGGGAATCGTTCCGGCATAATCGGCATCCGGCGTCATCCACACCCCGTGCAGACCGATCCATTGGAGCCCGCCGACGATGTGATGGAAATCCGGACCGAAGGCAAGGCTGTACCCGAACAGGACCCATTGAACGCTTACCATGCACAGCATGAAGAACGACTGCATCATGACCGACAGGACATTTTTTCTCCTGACAAGGCCTCCGTAGAAGAAGGCCAGGCCGGGCGCCGTCATCAGCATGACGAGCGCCGTCGATGCAAGGACCCACGCGGTATCACCACTGTTGATCATAAGCACTCCCTTCGCTGGATAGTGTTGTTGCCGTTACCAGTCTTTAAAATTGACGTCGAGCTGGGTGGTGATTTTCCACTTGCCGTTGATCGCCTGGTCGTTGTAGAAAATAGGCCCAACGAGGACGCAGATATTTTCATTGAAATTGTAGGAAATCCCCGGACCGCCGCCGCCGTAGGCATTGTTGCCGGTGGCGAGATCGGCGCAGACCGTAATACGTGTATAATCAACGCCGCCCGCGGATTTCGCCGGGAGAAAGGAACGGTCCCAGGCGAGCGTAACTCCCTTATTGACTCCATCATTGCCTGCTATCGTTTTATTCCCTTCGTAACCACCGACAAACAGCCTGCCGATGACCGGAAGCGTTTTGCCGATATTCAGGTAGCGGATATCCGCATCGGTCACATCGGTTTTCACGCCTGCATCGAAAAGACCGACGGCAATGGCTGGCTGGCCCTTGAAAAATGCGTCTTCCGGAATAGCGGCCTTGGTGTTGAACAACAGCGGGAAATTCTGCGCTCCCATGAGGTCGATGCCGATTTCCATCTGTAGTTTGCTGAACGGCAGAATGCCGAGCGTGTAGCCGACATCGGTGGGGAAAGCGTCGTAGGCATCCGAAGACGAGTTCGCTACATGGAAGTAATCGTCGATATCGAGGTGCCCGATGCCGTACGACTGAATGTCCGTGGTTCCTGCGGTCCATAACTCCGTGGATGGGGTCGCGAACGCCATGACCGGCAGTCCGATGATAAAAGCAACGATCGGCAGAAAACGGGACTTCTTCATAACATCTCCGTTGAGTGATGGTTATCGGATACAATTCAGTCAGCTTCTCAAAAAAACTTACGCACTTGGTATAGTTCAAATCGCGTGCCACCTGAAAGGGGCCGAATTCGACAGGAATCCGCAGCGATTGGCGCAAAATTGTGAAATGGAGGGGTTATGATACACTTTTGAACTATTTTGACGCATGATGCGATACTATTTTCAGGGAGTGCGATGAAAGAAGCGTCATCAGAGCTCGCTGCTTCATCTTACTTATCGGGCTGGACTGCATTGGGGGTTGATTTATTGCAGGGGGCTTACCGCATTCTTCATCCGTCAGGCGATGATCCGGTGACCGGATGAGGTCGATCAGGGTGAGGTAAGGATAGCCATGTTTGACAGGGCGACAATAGTATTTTTGCCAGCTGCCATTCCTCGAATAGTGATTCCCGACGGTAAATCAGGGTGGATCGTCCAACTGAGGCCATCGATGGAGGTTAAAACCGAAGATCCCGCGACGATGAAACTTTTTCCGCTCCATGCAATCGCGTTGAATTGATTATATCCCCATGTCCCGGAAAGCTGGGATATCCAATTGATGCCGTCAGTCGAGGTGTAAAGTCCGGTGTTATCGCTGTATCCGCCGATCACCGCTGCAAACAATTCTGCCCCATAGGCGATGGAAGTATTTGAATCGGAGGCATGAACGATCGTAAAAGCCTGGGACCATCGTGCGCCATCGGTTGACGTATATGCAACGCCGTTCCCCACGGCCGTAAACTGACTATCTCCCCACGCAATAACCGCAGGCGTTCCCAGACCAATGGCCCCGGCACTCCAGGTGATGCCGTCGGGTGAAACGAACGCATAGGCGGTGTCGGGAGTCGCCGTGGTTGTACCGACTGCCACGAATAGATTGGCGCCCCATGTTACTGCACATAGACGCAATGACGGGGTTGAAAATCGCATTGTCCAATCGGCGCCGTCCGATGTGCTGACAATACCGCTGTCGGTTATCCCGACGAAGGTGGCGGAGTCCCATGCTACCGCGATGGGCGGAGAGGAGAGATTGGATGCGTGCCGGACCCAGGATTTTCCGTCCGGCGAGCTGAGAATCGCACCGGCGCCGAACACGATGAATTCGCTGTCGGATAGAACAGTACCATAACTGACAGTGCCGGCATTAAGAAGAAAGCTATCCGGCACCCCCGCCGTTCTTATCGTCCAGGTCACGTTGCCTGAAGAAGAATCGCTGCTGCTCCCTATGATGGTGTTCGTGGTTTTCGTGCATCCGCCAATGAACGCGGCAACCGTACAGAGAAACGAAACGGCGAGGAGTTTTCTCATGGGATTTTCCCGGTGAGGAGACTTTTCAGGTTCACGGGCCTGTTGATAAAATAGTCGTATAATATAGATATTGCAGCAATTGTTATTACAATTCCATCAGCCTGTCCAGCATCGGAAACAGCAGCTTCGGCAATTCCGGCAGCGGGTCTTTATTATTAAGAATCGCATCCGCCGATTGTACGTAGGGACTGCTCTCGGCAAGGTCGTCGCCGCAGCTCATAACCAGCCGCATTACGCTGTCCGCGGTGGTTTCCACATGGAACTGCAGCGCCACGGTACGCTCGCCATAAACGAACGCCTGGTTGGCGCAGGCGTCGCTCTCGGCAAGCCTGACCGCGCCCTTGGGGAGATCGAACGCATCGCCGTGCCAGTGGAACGCCTCGAACGTTTTGGGCCAGCCGTCAAGGAGCGCGGACGTTTCGCCCTCAGGGGTGAGTGTCACGGGAAACCAGCCGATCTCCTTATAGCGGTTTTTGCGCACCTGCGCCCCGAGCGCGCTTGCGATGAGCTGTGCTCCGAGGCAGACGCCCAGAACCGCCTTCTCCGACCGTATGGCCTGCCTGATGAACTCCTTCTCACCGACGAGCCAGGGATGGAGGTCCTCCTCGTACACGCTCATGTACCCGCCCATCATGACGAGCATATCGAACGAGTCGAGGGAGGGGAGGGGTTCGCCGTCGAAAATCATTGAACTGGTGACCGAATGATTGCGCTCGTGAGCCCAGGTGAGAATGGAGCCGGGATCTTCGAAGGATTCGTGCTGGAGGTAGTGGAGACGCATGAGAGTTTTTCGATCTACCTGCCATTCGTCTCTATGTAGGCAGGCTGTTTCATTCAATTGATGGCCAGGGAAACCGTGGCGGGCATTTTTTAGTTCAATCACTATGGGTCTAATTCCCCGCAGCTTGCTGCGGGGTAGTTCATTGCCAAAATGATCTTCTCATTAATAAATTAAAAGCCTTGTGGAACAAGCCAAAGATTATTTATAGAAGAGTTCACATATTCAAGACTTTCATGTGTTCTTGATATTTCTTCGTAATCCCAATATTTAAGATTATCTCGCAAACCTTTTACGTCCGGTATCTCCCGAATGTTTATAAATCGTCATTTTTGCCTGATACATTATCAGGAAAAAGTCAGATATATTTTCTACCTATTTCTATAACATCGCCTTTAAAATTAATCTGCTTTTCTAATTCTATACTGCTGCAAGTCCTCTGTTGTCACCTCATCGGATGGAACAAGGCGATAATGCTTTTCAGAAACAATAGATATTTGAGAGCGATTTAATTCAAATTCGAACAAAGCTATGAGATCATCCGACATGAATTGTGTTGCGATTGGTCGGCAAATAAGATTTGGAAACTTAGCTTTGCAAATAGCCATGTCCTGTTCAATTTGAATTATTCCAAGTGTATCGGAACCCCCCTTTGCTTGAACAGGAATTACATAATGAGAGCCTTTCTTATCGATACCAACATAAAGCTCATCGGTTTCAACCTGCCCAAGATCAGGAATATTTGTACGGAGATGACTTTGAAGTGAATAACAAGCGATCCCTGTAAATATATCGATTAGCCTGTTATACCGTACCTTTGCAAGCAATGCTTGTTCGTCTGATAATGCATAGATTTCTATAATACCCGGAGTCGCATCCGGAATTTTTGTTTCTGAAAGAAGTTCTGACGGCTTTATGGTTGAAAAACGCGCTATCATGAACTTGTATTTTGAAGGCCCGGCGGATCGAATTATCCATTCGCTTCCAGTCGGCGCTTTTTCGCGGATAGATTCCGGCAAAGGTGCACGATAACGGAATGAATAAACCAAATCACCGAGATTTTTTGGATGAGAAATGCCTAGTTCCTGAGCAACTTCAACGATTTCACTTCTATCAAATTCGACTTCCCTTGAACCTTTTTTGAAATGGCGGAAAAATATATTTTCAATTATTCGCGTATAAGCATTTGGTTTATTCATTGTTATCTATCCTCATTTCCCTTTCCATTGTAAAACGACCACCTCTTCTCTAAGTTGTTCGCCGGTTGCAGTTGCAAAACGGGTTCTGAATAAATCGATATTGGTCATATCATAGCCTAAAGATTTTGCAATGTCTGCCAATAAATTGCCCGTTCTGATCATTACACGAAGATAAGAAGCTTGGTCACCAACTACATATGCTAATTTTGCACCAGGTTTTAAAATCGGCCTCAGTTCGCTTAAATGCCTTGCCATACCACCGAAATAAAGTCTCGTTACTTTCGGATAGAGTTTTTCAAAACCGGAAGTTTTACCTAATTCTATTCTACGATTTTCGATATTTTGCGCGATTTTTTGAATATCTTTATTATTTTCCACCCAAAGAGAATCATTATCACCTTTATAAACATTCCTTGTATTCGAGCGAATAAAACCCTTTTTAAATTCACGCAATTGTTGTTTATTATTAATTAGACCAAGCAAAACTGATTCAAGTCTTGTCGTACGTGAATAATCTTTTTCATTAGGATACGGTGGCGAAGTAATAACGGCATCAACAGATTTCGGTTTTAAATACTTTCCAATATCTCTAGAATCACCCAAGAAAACTTTTGATTTCGGTCCTTTTTCCCCTTTTAATCTTCGTAGATCTGATACGATAAAACTTACCTCATTCATCCAAGAATTAATAACCGAAACGTCCTTTTTTTGCTTACCTACTCCAACTTCAGGGCCAAATTTCAAATTACTAATACGAAACACCAAGGCTTTAGCAAGTGCAAGAATCAAATATTTGTAACACGTAGAAGACTTAAAATGAGAAATTTCATCCAATAAAGTTAACGTTTTATGAAGTGGAATATCGCTTATTGAATTTGTTAGCAGAAGATTAAATGCTTCAGGAGGAAGAGACCGCAATTGCAGTTTAGATGAAGGAAAATCGATTTGTTTGTCATCGTCAATTCCTTCAGCTAAAAGCGCCGTGAAGGTTTTTCGCGCAATAATGGCAGCTTTCGATTCCAACAGGTCGGGAGAAATATTCCAATCGATTTTTACTGAGGAGGCAAAATGAGCCATTGGATTAGCTTCAATTCCAAATGACTTAAAACCATTTAGCTTCGATTCAACTAATGTCGTACCTGTTCCGCAAAAAGGATCAAGAACTATAGACGATTTATTCAGATCAAATGATTTTAAATAATGCCTGACAAGGTGGGGAGGGAACGAAAGGACAAATCTATACCAATCATGAAAAAAAAGATCTGAACGATTGATTTTATTGTTTGTATAATGAAAAGGATCTTTTATTAAAGAAGTTTGGGTATGTGGTACGATAAGTTGAATATTATCAAGATTTGTTGAACGCATAGCCTGCCTATTCTAGGGAAAAAAGCATTGCGACAAAAATAGTGGCGAAACCAAGTTAAAAATATAATGATTTCCCCGCGTGTTGTCCATGTCATTTTAGAGGAACTTATCACGCGGAACAACCATTCTAGGAAAGCAAAATCCTGCCCAGTTTTTATAAAAATAATTACTTGTTTTGGGGCATCATGTCGGTAGATAGCGCAAACGACCCGCAGACCGAACGCAGACGACTCGCAGACAGACCGCAGACGACTCGTATAAAGTCGCAGATATTCCGCATTTTTTGAAGCTAAAACCCCTGTTTATCGTGAATTCTTTTCCTTTCATCATATTTTTCGCCAAAACGAAGGACTGTCCGAATTTCTTTCTTCTTTCCCCGCTCTTTCTCCCGAATAATCCTTCAAACTCCAGAATCGCCCTTCCCCCCGCCGGAAACAATACCCTTTTCCGTTGTTTTTAAGTTGCCCCGCCTGCCCCCCTTCA
>CAWJXL010000012.1:0-27041 GCA_963846695.1 uncultured Fibrobacterota bacterium
TGGGTTAAAAACGCGTCATTCCCTTGTATAGGGAGGGCTAAAACATGAAACCGTTAATTTTCACTCTGAAGGTGGCCCAATGTACGCTTCCCGCAGGTGCCATCAAAGGGATTTGTGCGACAGGACCTTGTGAAACAAGGAAGCAGTTATCGAGAAAACTGCCACTACTCAAACGGGTTGGACGTGGAACGATGCAGGCATTTACTATTGCAGCATTGGTAAGTGCATTTATAACCTCGCCGCAGAAGGCGAATGGACAGATTGATACACAGCTCATTGAAGCCGCAGAGAGTGTTCGGTTCGCAGTAAATGCAAGGGCTAGCGACGGAAAGACCGCGCTTATAGAGGCTGCGGAGTGGGGAAAACCAGAAGCAGTAAAATTGCTTCTAGAAAACGGCGCCGATGTGGATGCAAAGGACAACGCCGGCCAGACAGCGCTCATAATGGCTGCATGGTTGCATTACACCGAAATAGTCAAGCTACTATTGGAAAAGAGTGCCGATGTGAATGCAATGGACAAAAACGGCGGGACTCCGCTTACATATGCTGTACTCGGTGGAAACAACCCAATTGTTGGAGAAGACATAGACATAAAAACTGTAAAGCTACTCTTGGAGCATGGTGCTTATGCGAATGAAATGAACAGTAACGGCACTACCGTGCTTATGATTGCTGCAACTTACGGACACCCAAATTTAATCAAGTTGCTCATAGAAAATGGAGCTAATGTAAATGCAAAAGACATCGACGGTAAGACTGCGTTTGATTATGCTAAAGCCCATAACTGCATGGATGTCGCCAACCTTCTGAGTGCGAAGATGGGCAATTTATGGGCAATTATAACCAATTTATGGGCAAAGCTTACCAAGTGAGTATATTTTCTTGTATGATGAAGAATGGATTGAATGGGTCGCACTCTTTGGAGTAAAATAATAGCTATGCAAGGGGGAATGTGCCCCCTCCCCTCTCGAGTTCTTCCTCTCATAGCTGCTTTCGCTGCGACAGAGAAAACAGAAAGGACATTCAAACCTGTCTACCGTCAGGCAGAGAGGGTACCAGTTCATTGCCAAGACCAGGACAGCTATAGCGCGGTGGCAAAAAAGATTTGACACGGTGAGCTGCGCAGCGTAATTTATAGCCTTAGGAGATTCTGTCAGTTTCAACTAAAAACGGGGCATTCCCTTGTATCTGTGGAGGGATAAAACATGAAACTGTTGATTTGCATTCAGAAGTCAGTCCATGATATGCTTCCCGCAAGTGCCATCAAAGGGGTTTTTATGGCAGGCGTTGACGAAAAACAGAAGCAGTTATCGGGAAGGTCGCCGCTATTCAAGCGAATACGGAACAAAACGATGCTGATGTTTACTGGCGCTGCATTGGGTCTGGTGGGTGCTCTTTAAATTGCGTATCAACCTATCGAATGGAGCAACAATTCATTGACTCTGTTGTAAAGGGTCGGATTAATGTGAATGCAACGGACAAACACGGCCGAACCGCGCTTATGTTGGCTGCAATGCATAAGTACCTAGGAACATCAATAGAATTTCTTATAGAAAAGGGTGCCGATGAGAATGCAAAGGATAGCAATGGCGGTACTGCGCTCATGTATGGTGCATTTAACCGGGACGCTGAATATATAATCAAACCGTTACTGGAGCATGGTGCTGATGTGAATGCAAGGAACAAACACGGCAACAACGCACTCATGCAAGCTGCATTTATAGGGAGCACAAATGGAGCCGCATTACTTATTGAATACGGCGCTGATGTAAGTGCAAAGAATATTTATGGCACTAACGCGCTCATGATGGCTGCATGGAGTGGGCAAATAGAAACAGCCAAACTGCTATTGGAGCATGGTGCTGATGTGAATGCAAAGGACAATGATGGCCAAACCGCGCTCATGATGGCTACAACGGGCGTAGTTAGATATCCAAGCTGGCCTATAGAAACAGCCAAGTTGCTTCTGCAAAACGGCGCGGATGTGAATGCAACAGACAACAAGGGAAGGACTGCGTATGATTGGGCCATAAAAAACGGTCAAACAAAAATCGCAACTGTCCTTCGCAATTATACACATTTCCATTGGCTTCCTGAGCCATGATTCTTCGCAACTGCTCTAATGATCTCGTTAATTCCGATTCTTTCTGCCATTCGGGGCCTCCTTTGGGGTTTATTAAATATGGGGCGGAAAAGGGTAAAAGAGGGGAGGATAAATTGTTATTGCTTATGACTTTCCCGAATAATATATTGCGTGCATAGGTTTGAAAGACTTAGGCGGGATTGAATCATACAACCGGCTTTGTTTTTCTTAACTGTTACATGCGAATTTTTTCCAAATCCTGTATTGATATTTTCTGTTATAGTTGCATTGGCTTATTTATAGACTTTACACCGTAAGCTGCGCAGCGTAGTTTATAGCCTGAGGAGATTCTGGCAGTTTCAACTAAAAACGGTACCATTCCTATTTTTTCAACTTTTAACCTGACACTACTTAAAAGGAATAATAAAATGAAGATTTCATTTTTATTTAGTTTTATCTACATTCTTACTTTAATGGGATGCATGAAATATGGGACGATAGTTTCGGTGGTTGATCCTTCACAAGTGAATCTTAATACAGTTAATCGGGAGGGAAGCCTTAATTGTGTTTTACCTAGCGGAACAGATCACGCGAACATTGATATTTCTCCTCCTTTATATAATCCCGGCAGCATGTATGGTGACGTTTCCAATGTCCTAGCGGTACGGGATCCCGTCGATGGGTTGAAGTTAATATGTCTGAATTGCGAATCGCCCGCAATGATATTAATGTCAAAAGACGGAATTCTTGCAGAAGCAGAAGGAGACGCCTCTTATTATAAGAAAATCGCTTATGAAGGAAAAGATGTTTATCAATATTACAAGTATATAATAAATTCTGGAGCATCATCTAACTACTATGGGCAGACATATTGGTGGACAAACTTTACTCCTGTATTATCTACCCATTGGAATAATGTCAAAGAAATCCAGGGTACAATTGTCCCTAAACGTAGCACCGGATACACTTTAATTTTGGTCGGAAGCTTGCTTTTAGCTTGCAATATGCTCACTAATGGAGGGTCGGGTGGAAATTATGTATGTATTGGTATGGACATAATGAGCTTATATTGGCTTTTTTGGCCAAAAGAAAGCTATACAGTTTATTCATCTTTACCCGTTCATCCCATGGGAAATTGGCGAAATTAATCAAATTTTGCGGCTTTATCGCCTTCTGCTCTTGAAAATATGGTATTTTTTGTGATAAAAGAACAAAAATTCCCTCAATTTCACTGGTTTTCTATGGGATGCCGGTGTTATTTTTTATTGTGTTCATTCTTTCGAAGGGATGAAGCGAAAGTGTTGCTGAAGCCCGATAAAGCGTTTTTCCCTTTCTCAAAATAAGTTCCTTCAGTATTGTGCAAAGTCGTACAGAAATATCGGTCTTTCCGACATAGTCCTTTCTTCCAGTCAATTTTCTGTCGTTTGCTTCTTCTACAGTCTTACCAAGCTGCATCACTCACTCTCGGTTCTTCTTCGGTTTCCGCATCGCTAAAATGCCGTTCGAATGCCGTTCAAACGCCGTTAATCTGTTTCGGGTGGTTCATCATGGTTCATTTGCAATATTTTCAATGTCTTATGTGATTTCCCCGGTTCAATCTTCCTCAAATCCCTCACCCCCGGCGTGGTTGAGTGAAAAAATGCACAAATTTGTGCATGAGGCGCCGTGAGATTTCCGGGGTTGTTCCGTATGACGGTCGAATCGAAGCTTCTAACCCTTCAAATACTTATCAATCTCCGCCGCAGCTTCCCGCCCATGCCAGATCGCCCGCACCACGAGCGACGCGCCCGTGCCCGCATCCCCGGCCACGAACACGCCCTTCGTCGAGGTGCTGTAATCGTGCCGGAACCTGATGTTCCCATGTTCGTCGAAATCGATTCCGAGTTCATCGGTGAGCTTGCTGTGTTCGGCGTGCAGGAAGCCGAGGGCCAGAAGCACGAGATCCACCTTGAGCGAGAATTCGCTTCCGGCAATTTCGACCATCGTCTGCCTGCCCGTCGCGGGGTCTTTCCGCCAGTTGACGCGGACGAAGGCGCCTTCGGCAACCGTTCCGTCGCCGGAAAATTGCTTGGTAAGGATCGACCACTCCCGGTCGCACCCCTCGTCGTGTGAGCTTGACGAGCGTAAAATATTCGGCCAGTGCGGCCAGACGGGATTCCACGGCTGCTCCCACTCCGCGGGCTTCGGGAGGATCTCGAACTGGTAGACCTTCTTCGCTCCCTGGCGGTGCGCGGTGCCCACGCAGTCGGAACCGGTGTCGCCGCCGCCGATGACGAGAACGACCTTGTCTCCGGCGGAAATTCCGTCGCCCGTCAATTCCTCGCCCGATACGGACCTGTTCGACCGGGTGAGGTACTCCATGGCGAAGTGGATGCCGGAAAGCTCCCTGCCGTGCGCGACAAGGTCGCGCGGGTGTCCGGCGCCCACGGTCAGGAGAACCACGTCGAAGGTCCTGCGGAGGTAGCGGACCGAGACATCTTCGCTTACCAGGACGTTCGGTTCGAAAACCACGCCCTCATCGGACATCTGCTTCAGGCGGCGGTCGATCACCCACTTTTCCAGTTTGAAATCGGGAATGCCGTAGCGCATGATTCCGCCGAGGCGCGCGGCCTTTTCGAACACCGTGACGCTATGGCCGCTGCGCCTGAGCTGCTGGGCCGCGGCGAGCCCGGCCGGGCCGCTGCCGATGATCGCCACCCTGTGGCCGCTTTCGCGGCGAGGCGGGCGGGGAATCACCCAGCCCTGATTAAAGCCGTTTTCGATGATGGCGAGTTCGAGCTGCTTGATCGTTACCGGGGCGCAGTTGATCGAGAGCGTGCAGGCGGTTTCGCAGGGCGCCGGGCACACCCGGCCGGTGATCTCCGGCAGGTTGTTCGTCGCCTCAAGGCGCAGGAGCGCATCCTTCCATTCGTCATGGTAAACGTCATCGTTCCATTCCGGGATAAGATTGTAAACCGGGCAGCCGGTGGAATGACAGTAGGGAATGCCGCAGTCCATGCACCGCGCCCCCTGCTTCGAAAGTTCGTCGCGGGAGGGGGGGATGGTGAATTCACGGTAATCGCCGACACGTTCGCCCGCCGGCCGGCAGGAGCCGGTAACACGGGGAAATTCGAGGAATCCGGTCGCTTTACCCATTTATCTGAAGACCTCCTCGGTGACGGCCACCACTTCGGTTTCCTTTGATTCCGCCTTCTGGAGCCGTTCGAGCGCCTTCCGGTAGTCGATCGGCATTACCTTGACGAATTGTGGCAGCATCTCGGTCCAGTCGCGGAGGATCCGCGCCGCGTACTCGCTGCCGGTGTGCGTGACATGGTCGTTTAACAGACGATAGAGAAGCCGCTCGTCGCCCTCGCCGGCGACCGGTTCGATATCGACCATCTCGTTGTTGCACCTGGTATCGAACATCTGATCCTCGTCGAGCACGTAGGCGACGCCGCCGCTCATCCCGGCCGCGAAATTGACCCCGGTTTTGCCGAGCACGACGATGGTGCCGCCGGTCATGTACTCGCAGCCGTGGTCGCCCACGCCCTCCACGACCGCGGTCGCGCCGCTGTTGCGGACGGCAAACCGCTCGCCGGCCATGCCGTTGATGTATGCCTCGCCGCCGGTCGCGCCGAACAGGTTCACGTTGCCGGTGATGATGTTGTTCTGCGGCCGGAAGGTGGAGGCCTTCGGCGGGTAAACGATGAGCTTGCCGCCCGAGAGCCCCTTGCCGAAGTAGTCGTTGGCGTCGCCTTCGAGTTCGAAGGTGATGCCGGGCGCGAGGAACGCGCCGAAACTCTGGCCCGCCGACCCGGTGAATTTGCACCTGATCGTGTCCGGCGGCAGCCCCTTCGATCCGTACCGCTTCGATACCTCGGCCGAGAGCGTGGCGCCCACGGTGCGGTTGTTGTTGCGTATGGAGGCGAACAGGCTTAGCGGCTCCTTCTTTTCAAGCGCCTTGGCCGACTTCGTGATAAGCTCCGGATCGAGCGACAGCGAGAAGTCGTGCGCCTGCCCGGTGGTGCAGCGAAGCGACGAACCCGCGGGGACCTCCGGGACGGCGAGCACGCGGGAGAAATCGAGTCCGCGGCGCTTCCAGTGATCGACGGCTCCATTGACGTCGAGGAGATCGACCCTGCCGACCAGTTCATCGAAGGTCCGGATGCCTAAGCGTGCCATGATTTCGCGCGCTTCCGCCGCGACAAACCGCATGAAATTCATGCAGTATTCCGGCTTGCCCGTGAATCGCCCCCGAAGCTCGGGGTCCTGCGTGGCGATGCCGACCGGACAGGTGTTCAGGTGACACTTGCGCATCATGACGCAGCCCAGGGTGACCAGCGCGATGGTGCCGAATCCGAACTCCTCGGCGCCGAGCAGCGCGGCGACGACCACGTCGCGGCCGGTGCGCAGCTGCCCGTCGACCTGCACGCGGATGCGGTCGCGCAGATGGTTCATGACCAGCGTCTGCTGCGTGTCGGCAAGGCCGATCTCCCACGGGATGCCGGCATACTTGATCGATGAGAGCGGGGAGGCGCCGGTGCCGCCGTCATGGCCGCTGATGAGCACCATGTCGGCCTTTCCCTTCGCGACACCGGCGGCCACGGTCCCCACGCCGACCTCGGCGACGAGTTTTACCGAGATGCGGGCGGCCGGGTTCGCGCTCTTGAGATCGAAGATGAGCTGGGCAAGGTCCTCGATGGAGTAGATGTCGTGGTGCGGCGGCGGCGAGATGAGCATGACCCCGGGCGTGGAGTGGCGCACCCTGGCGATGATCTCATTCACCTTGTGGCCCGGCAACTGGCCGCCTTCGCCGGGTTTTGCGCCCTGCGCCATCTTGATCTGCAATTCGCGGGAGTTCACCAGGTAGTTGCTCGTGACGCCGAAGCGGCCCGAGGCCACCTGTTTCACCGCGCTCTTTTTCGAGTCGCCGTTGGCAAGCGGGATGTAGCGCTCCTCGTCCTCGCCTCCTTCACCGGAGTTCGAGGCCGCGCCGAGACGATTCATTGCGATCGCCATGGTCTCGTGCGCCTCCTTGCTGATGGAGCCGAAGGACATCGCGGAGGTGACGAACCGCTTGACTATGGAGTCGACCGGCTCGACCTCGTCAAGGGGGACGGCCGGCGCTTCCTTGAAGGTAAACAGCCCGCGCAGCGTGCACAGGCTGCGGTTTCCGTCGTTGATGACGCCGGAATACTGCTTGTACAAGCGCATAACTGTTCTCGCGTACCGCCCGCTGCAGCGCGATCACGGCATCGGGCGACAAAAGATGTTTTTCCGAAAAACGCCGGTAGTTGATCTGGCCGCCGGAATCGATGACGTCGATTTCCGCGTCGCTCTTTGCATAAGCGCCTGCGTGGCGTTCGAGCGTTTCGCGGGCTATTTCGCGCCGCGCCGATGCCGCCGATGCGCGAGGAGGTCCCGGGGAAATAGCGTTCGACAAAAGCCGGATCCAGGCCGACCGCCTCGAAGATCTGGGCGCCTCGGTAGGAGCGGATCGTGGAGACGCCCATTTTCGACATGATCTTGAGCAGCCCCTTTTTGACGGCCGTGACATAGTTCTCGATGGCGCTTTCGAGCCGTAAACTCGCCGGCAGCCTGCCGTGTTCCTTCATGTCGGCAATGAGCTCGAAGGCGAGGTAGGGATTTACCGCGCTCGCGCCGTAGCCGATGAGCATGGCGAAGTGCATGACGTCGCGCGCCTCTCCGGTTTCGATGATGAGTCCGGTCGGAGGCGCGCTTCTGCACCTTGACAAGATGGCGATGCACCGCGGCGACCGCAAGCAGGGAGGGAATCGGCGCCTTGGATTCGGAGACTTCGCGGTCGGAAAGAATGATGAGCGAGTAACCCTGGTCGATCTTGCGTTCCGCGGCGAGGCAGAGTTCCTTAAGCGACGCCTCGAGTTCATTCTCGCCGATGGAGGCGAAAAAAGTGATGGGCAGCACGGCGCAACGGTACCCGTTGTGGTCGATGGCGCGGAGTTTATCGATATCCTCGTTGAGGAGCACCGGATGCGGCAGCTTGAGCTGGGCGCAGTGCTCCGGGGTTTCGTCAAGCAGGTTCCGCTCGCGTCCCACGAAACTCATGAGCGACATGACGAGGTTTTCGCGGTAGGGGTCGATGGGGGGATTGGTGACCTGCGCGAAGAGCTGCTTGAAATAGTTGTAGAGGAGCTGCGGACGCTCGGACAGCACGGCGAGCGCCGCATCGTTGCCCATGGAGTACACCGGTTCCTGGCCGTTTTCGGCCATGGACTGCACCACCATCCTGATTTCTTCGCGGGTGTAGCCGAACATCCATTGACGGAAAAGAAGCGCCTCCCGGTTGATGCGCACGCCGCCGGGCGCCTGGAAGAGGCCCTTGAGCTCGATCTTGTTCTGTTCGAGCCAGCGGCGGTACGGCTTGCGGCGCGAGACCATGGCCTTGATCTCGTTGTCGAAAATGATGCGGTTCCGGGCGGTGTCGATGAGGAAAAGCTTGCCCGGCGCGAGGCGTCCCTTCTGCAGGACCTCTTCGGGCGGAATATCGAGCACGCCCACCTCGGACGCCATGACCACCTTCCCGCCCTTGGTGATGACGTAGCGGGCGGGCCGCAGGCCGTTGCGGTCGAGCGTTGCGCCGATCTTGACGCCGTCGGTAAACGCGATGGCCGCCGGGCCGTCCCAGGGTTCCATGATCGAGGCGTGGTATTCGTAAAATGCCCGTTTGTCTTCGCTGATATGGTACTTGGCGCCGAACGCCTCCGGCACCATCATCATGATGACGTGCTCCATCGCCCGGCCGCCCTGCGTGAGCAGTTCGAAAACATTATCGAAGATGCCGGAATCGCTCAGGCTCGTATCGATGACGGGATACAGCTTCGCGATGGCTTCGCCGAAGAGCGGGGAGGAAAGCGATTTCTCCCGTGCGCTCATCTTGTTGATGTTGCCGCGCAGGGTATTGATCTCGCCGTTATGGGCGATGTAGCGATAGGGATGGGCAAGGGGCCACGAAGGAAAGGTATTGGTGCTGTAACGCTGGTGGATCAGGGCGAGCGCGCTCTGCAGGTTCGGGTCGGCCAGGTCCGGAAAGAAATGCTCGAATTGCGCGGCGACGAACATTCCCTTGTACACAATGGTGGAGCCGGAAAATGAGGCGAAGTAGAGTTCCGCCGCGGTGAAATTCCCCGCTTTTGCGGCGGACTCGATGGATTTGCGCACGATATAGAGTCGTCGTTCGAGATCGGCGCCGTGCAGTGATCCGAAGCCGACGAAGATCTGCCCCATGTAAGGCATGGTGGAGCGGGCCATCTCTCCCAGCCCGTCCGGCTGCACGGGAACCTCGCGCCAGCCGAGCACGCTTCCGCCCTCGGCCGCGACGGTGGCGTCGATGATCGAAACGGCGGCCTTCCGCCGGTTGATTTCCTGGGGCAGGAACGCCATGCCGACGCCGTAGGATCCCTGCTGCGGCAGGGAAATGCGCAGGCGCTCGCATTCGCGTGCAAAGAAGAGGTGCGGAAGCTGGAGAAGCATTCCGGCGCCGTCACCGGTTTTGGAATCGCCGCCGATTGCTCCGCGGTGGGCAAGATTTTTGAGAATCGTGATGCCGTCATGAACGATCTGGTGCGAATCGTTGGCCATTTACATTGGCAACAAAGCCGACGCCGCACGCATCGTGCTCGTACCATGGATCATAGAGACCTTGTTGTTTCATGCGGTCTTTCCCTTGTATATATTAACGGTGATTGCGATTCAGACAGGCAGTTGCCCGAACACCTCACAACTAGATATCTCGTACTTCCGGCGCCATCGACTTGGCTAAGTGAGTAGCAACACATTGAACTATTATAACAAAAGATAGTATTTTAACTCACGTATGAGCAATTGATATGCCATGGATAAATGTTAAGAAGATACTTTTTTGTAAGGGACCCTTGAAGCTTCAGTATATTATTTTGCAACAAATTTGTTGTTTCTTGTATTTTCCGTGTGCTAGGAGAACATCGAAATGTGCCTGTTGGATACAGAAATGTGCTGAAAATGTATTAAAGCACAAAATTGTTCTAATAAAATACCAGCTAGTATGTGTGCGGATCAATAATGGTGGATATTTTCATTACAAATTGGCCAGGAAATAGGGAAAAAATCACACATAATTACAAAAGAGCCTGCATTACACCCGATATGGCATACCAATTGCGTTTTATTTGCTTAACAAAGGATTAATCAAGCTTTTATAGAACAAAAATGTGCTACTTTCTCGAAAGGGCTTTATGAGCAAAAGATCCGCAGTTACCTTATCTATTAAGCCGGTCGAGGTCAAGAAGGTTGAGATCCCTCCGGCGGTCTCCGACTACTTCGGGATTAATACCTTCAGCGAAGGGGTCATGTGCAAAATGGTTTCGGAAAAGACCTTCAATGCCTTTAAAAAGTGGCAGGAGGGTGGAAACGTTATTTCTGTTGGCCAGGCGGATGAAATTGCCCATGCCATGAAAGAGTGGGCTCTTGAGCGCGGTGCAACCTCTTACACACACTGGTTTCAGCCAATGACCGGGCTCACCGCCGAAAAGCACGACAGCTTCATCAGTTTCACGGGCGTTTCAACGGTCATCGAAAAGTTTGCTGGGAGCAAGCTGATCCAAGGCGAGCCCGATGCATCGTCATTCCCGTCGGGCGGCATCCGTTCCACTTTCGAAGCACGCGGCTATACGGCATGGGATCCCTCATCGCCGGCGTACATCGCAGAAGTCGCCGCTGGAAAAACTCTGACCATTCCCACCATTTTTGTCTCGTATACGGGCGAAGCACTCGATAAGAAGCTTCCACTATTACGAAGCGATCAGGCGATCAATAAGGCGGCTCTCGACCTCTTGAAACTTTTCGGCAACGAAGAGGCAAAGAATGTCTACTCGACCTGCGGTCCGGAACAGGAATACTTCTTGATCGATGAATCATACTACCGTATGCGCCCCGACCTTGTGCTGACGGGCAGAACCCTTGTCGGTGCCCCGTCGCCCAAGGGCCAGCAAATGGAGGACCAGTACTTCGGTTCAATCAAGGATCGTGTTCTCAATTTCATGTTCGATGTTTCCGAGGAGGCGTTCAAGCTCGGCATTCCGGTGACCACGCGGCACAACGAGGTGGCTCCGCACCAGTACGAATTCGCGCCGATCTTCGAGAAGTCAAACTTGGCCGCAGACCACAACCAGTTGCTTATGGACATCATGAAAAAGGTTGCGCACCGCCACGGGCTGGTTTGCTTGCTCCATGAAAAGCCGTTCGCCGGTATCAACGGCTCTGGCAAGCACCTGAACTGGTCACTCGCCGATGATAAGGGCAACAATCTGCTGAATCCGGGCGATGCACCGGAGGAGAACCTCCAGTTTCTTACCGTTCTTGCGGCGGTCATCCATGCGGTCTACACCAATGCCGACCTCCTGCGCGCAGCGGTGGCGAGTGCGGGCAACGAGCATCGGCTCGGGGCGAACGAAGCACCTCCCGCCATCGTCAGCATCTTTCTCGGCGAACAGCTGACCAAGATTGTGGGCCAGATCGAGAGCGGCAAACTGACTAAGGGCAAAAAACAGTCGATTGTCGACCTCGGCGTGGGTCATCTGCCGAAGTTTCCCAAGGACACAAGCGACCGGAACCGCACCTCGACCTTTGCCTTTACAGGATCGAAGTTCGAATTCCGCGCAGTCGGCAGCTCGCAGAATATCTCCACGGCCATTGCGGTCATCAATACTATCGTTGCCGATTCCATGGTGTTGATTATCGACCGTATCAAGGCTGAGGTAAAGAAAAACGGGTTCGAGGGTGCGGTGCTGAAGGTGCTCGCATCGGTTGTCAAGGAGTCGAAGAATATCCTCTGGGAGGGCAACAACTACTCCGAGGAGTGGGTAAAGGAAGCGGCAAGGCGCGGTCTCCCGAACGTGGCTTCCACGGCCGAGGCGCTCAAGGCACTCGTGACCCCAAGGGCGATCACGCTGTTCGAAAAGCACGGTGTGTTCTCCAAGGTCGAACTCAAGGCGCGTTATCACATCTGGCTTGAAACCTACGAGAAGCTGATCGACATCGAGGCGAAGACGCTCCGCGATATCGTGAACACGCAGGTATTGCCCGAGGCATATGAGTTCCAGAGTGATCTCGCCAGTGGGTTCATGGAACTGCAGGATCTTGCCGCCGAAGCTGGCGTCAAATTTATCGATGGCGCGGTGGAAGACCGCAAGGAGGCGCTTAAAAAGCTTTCCGAAGAGATTTTCTATATCCGGAAGAATGTCAAGCTGCTCGATGCGGCGCTTGGAAAGTGCCAGGCCGAAGGTCTGGAAAAGAAGACCGCGCTGCTCTTCAGCGAAGTCAAACCGCAGATGGAGCACATCCGTAGGCACGTTGATGCGATCGAAACCGTTTTACCGGATGAATTCTGGGCGTTACCGAAGTACTGGGAGATGCTGTTCATCAAGTAGTGGACCTCGTCCCAGGTTTTTTGCCGCTGCCGGAGTTGCTGTTCCAGTCCTGCAGCGGTTTTTCTATCAATACCTGAAGAGTTATCCGCCGGACAGATCCGGCATGGCTCTTTCCGCATTGCAGAATCGTCGATCATGGTACTTTCCGAATTAAAAATGGACCTCGGTTTCAACGGTCTCTCCGTGCTGTACCACATTGCCCGCGTGCTGGGGCAGGGCGGCGACCTGGAAAAACTCATGGAGGAGATTCTTGAAATTCTCGAAATACATGCGGGCATGAATCGCGGCATGATTTCAATACTTTCAGTCGACAACTCCGAACTGGTGGTCGATGCCGCGAGAGGCATCTCAGAAAGCGAGAAGCGCAAGGGCCGTTACCGGCTCGGCGAGGGAGTGACCGGGAAGGTGGTGGCGACCGGGAAGTCGATCCTGATCCCGCAGATCCGCAATGAACCGCAGTTTCTCAACAAGACCGGGGCGCGCAGCTCGCTTGCGGGAAGCAACATCGCCTTTCTGTGCGTGCCCATCAAGGTGGGTGAGACGGTGATCGGCGCGCTGTCGGTCGATCGCATGACCGATGCGCAACCCGAGGTGCTGGAAAACGAGATTCGGTTTCTGGAGGCGGTTGCCGATATCATCGCGCAGGTCGTTGACGAGCGGCGGCAGAACCAGGCGCGGATCGCGGCGCTTGAAAGGGAAAACCTCGAACTGCGCGCCACCCTTGAGGACATGGGGAAACCGTCGGAGATGATCGGGAAATCCAGCCTTATGCGCGAAATTTTCCGTCAGATCGGCCAGGTGGCGCCGTCGCCGACCAGCGTGCTCATCCGGGGTGAAACGGGCACGGGCAAGGAAATCATCGCCCGCGCCATCCACAGCAAGAGCGGCGTCAAGGAAGGACCTTTCGTGGCGGTCAACTGCGCGGCGCTCCCGGAGTCGCTCCTCGAATCCGAACTGTTCGGTCATGAGAAGGGATCGTTTACCGGTGCAGTATCCCAGCGGATCGGCCGCTTCGAGGCGGCCAGCGGCGGCACCCTTTTCCTCGACGAAATAGGGGAGATGCCCCTGACCGCCCAGGGACGGCTCCTTCGCGCGATCCAGGAAAAAGAGATCCAGCGCGTGGGCGGGACGAATATAGTTCCCGTCAATGTGCGGCTCATTTGCGCCACCAACCGCGACCTTGAAACGGATGTGAAGGAAGGACGATTCCGCGAAGACCTTTACTACCGAATCAACGTTTTCACCATCGTCCTTCCGCCGCTGCGCAACCGGGGGGGCGGGGAGGTCCAGGCCTTGGCGGACCATTTCATCGTGAAGTATTGCAAGGTGCACAACAAGAGCATCAAGCGCATATCGACGCCGGCGATCGACATGCTGGTTGCGTACCACTGGCCGGGTAATGTGCGGGAGCTTGAAAACGTGGTGGAACGCGCCGTTCTCGTCGCCACGGGCGACAGCATCGAGGGACACGATCTTCCGCCCTCGCTCCAGATGAAGGAGCTCACCGCGGCTGGCGTGCGCAAGGACGGCTTCGAAAGCCTGGTTGCGGCCTACGAGCGTGAGCTCATCATCGATGCGCTCAAGGATTCGCGCGGCAATCAGACCGAGGCAGCAACGCTTCTGGGCACTACCAAGCGGATAATACAATACAAAATTACAAAGTATAATATCGATTATACAAGATTTAAACGTTAACAACAGGAGAGAAACAATTCAATGCATGAAAGAAGAGCGCCTCACGGCGCTCTTCTTTCATGCAAAACCCCTTCTTTTCCCGAAGAATGCCCTACCGTCCGGTCATATTCACCATTGCCGATGTCCGATTCATATTCCCGGCCCTGAAACGCACGATATACCGTCCCGAGGGGAGGTTCAGATTTTCAGCCGAAAGTGAGTAGCCTCCCGATGATTGCGGACGCATGAATTCAAAAACCTTCTGCCCGAGCATGTCGTAAATCCTGATTTCGACCGGACATTCGCGGTCCAGGGAGTAGGATATGACCCCATTTATAATGTGGAAAGAAGGCCCGGACAAGTTATCGCGCGAAGGAACCGTCGAGGTAGCGTTGACGGTGAAGCTTGATACGCCCGACCATGCGCTGGTCCCGGCCGCATTCGTCGCGCTGACACGCCAATAGTACATTGTCAGGTTGACAAGATTAGACGCAGTGATGGTCGTCTGCAAGTACGGTGATGCGGTCAGGACTTTGACCGAGAAATCAGCGACGTTTGATAATTGAAAGGAATAGAAAGTCGCGCCGGGAACCGAGTCCCAGCCGAGTGTCGGCGAATTCGAGGCATTTGCCGTGCCATTCGTCGGCGATAAAAGCATGGGGACCGCCGGCACCGCTACGATGGTCGTGAAATTCCAGGCATTCGACCATGCGCTCGTCACCGTTCCGTTCGTCGCATTCGCCCGCCAGTAATAGGTCGTTCCGTTTGATAGTCCTGCCGCCGCGTATGAGTTCGCGGAAAGGCCGACCTGATCTATTGTGGTAGCGCTGAAGGTCGATGAAGCGGCTACCTCCACTGAGTAGGAAATCGCGCCGGGCACCGTTCCCCACTGCAGGGTAAGTGCCAGTGCCTGGCCCGTTGCGCCGTTTGCGGGCGAAGACAGCGTCGGTACGGCAAAAGCGGTGGTAAAATGCCGAACGGTAGACCATGCGCTTGTCCCGCTTGCATCGTTCGCATCAACGCGCCAGTAATAACCGTTTCCCGCGGACAGTCCGCTCACTGCCGCAGGAGAGCCGGAAAGCCCGGCCTGGTAGAAAACCGACGTGGCAAAGGTTGATACAGTAGATACCTCCGCGGCATAACCGGTTGCCCGTGCCGAGGAGTTCCAGCTCAAGGTCAGGGAGGTGGCCTGATTGGCGGCATTGTTGGACGGAGCGACAAGCGTCGGCGTTGCCGGCACCGCCAAGGTTGAAAAACTCCATACCGATGACCATGCGCTGGTGGAGTCAACGGCGTTCGTTGCATTCACCATCCAATAATAATTTATCCCGATTATCAGCCCGCTAGTCACATATGAGTTCGCGTTCGAACCCGCCTGCTTTACCGAGTCGGTGAAAACGCTGAAGTCCGATACGGTGGATAGCACGACGGTGTAGGAGGTTGCGGTATTCACCGTTCCCCAATGCAGCGTAACCGATGCCGCCTGCCCGACGGCGCCATTCGCAGGTGAGGTGAGCGTCGGCGGTGCCGGCACCGCCGGGGTTGAAAAACTCCATATTGCCGACCAGGGGCTGGTAGAGTCGGTGGCGCTTGTTGCACTCACCTGCCAGTAATACGTTATTCCTGTTGTCAGCCCGTTCACCGCGTATGAGGCCGACGTAATACCCGCCTGGTTTACCGTGAGGGCGCTGAAGTCCGATCCGGTGGATACCTGCACGGTGTAGGAAACCGCGGTATCTACCGTTCCCCACCGCAGCATAACCGATGTCCCCTGGCCGCCGGCGCCGTTCGAAGGCGAAGTGAGAACCGGAGCGGCAGGGGTCTGCGCTCCAACAACCAGCGAAACCGCCAAGCTCACCATGACCGGGTAAAACCACTGCTTAACTTTGAATAATGACATACCGCTTCCTCCTGTGGTTATAATTTAGCCCACAAACGTACATCCCTCTTGTACGGCTCGAACGCCGCTTCTGCCCGGCATTAAACTCTATAATCGTTAATATAGATATTCCGGCAATAGGCAGTCAACCCTAACTATAGGTGAATCATACATTTGATGCAGACGGAAGAGGCAAAGTTTCTTAAATGCAGGAAATGACTTTTGTTAAATAATTATGATGCAAGAGCGGGGCAGTCTGACCCGGTGGTGCCGGACCGCTTCTCCTGCGAAAACGACCTCAGTTCTTTTGTGCCGTCGCCTTGGGTGATGGCGTCTATAAGAATTTTGCAGGCATAAAGTAATTTAAACGTCATAACGCGATCAGGGATTCACCGCGTACTATTCACCATCCGGAGGGTTCATGAAAGGCCGATATCTTTTTTTTCCCGCAGCGGCACTGGTAACATCCTTCTGGGCTTCCCCTGTGGTTTTTTCCGCAACGTATACCGTACCTGCTAATGGCAGAGTGAAAACCGATCTGAGCGGCAACGTCTGGAAATTTGATTCCAGTAACACCGTAACCGGTGCTCAGGTGATCGGCTATAATGATGCCGCATGGGCTACCGTATCCATTCCCCATACCTGGAATACACATGCCAATAAAACATTTTATACCAATTGCTGGTATCGTACCCATTTTATCGGCACCCCCAACGATACGATCGGCGGCAAAAGGTTTTATCTCTACTTTGATGGAGTAATGGCGGTTGCGGACGTTTATCTCAACGGAACGCGACTGGGACAGCATAAGGGCGGTTACACGGCATTCATATATGATGCACGAGCAACCAGGGTCGATAGTGATAATGTCCTCGCCGTTAAGGTAGATAACGACAGCAATCCAGGTCTGCCGGCGTCGCAGAACGGGTGGATGCATTTTGGAGGGATCCACCGCAAAGTCTGGACGCTTGCCACGAATAAATATGTCATCGATCCCACCGACTTTGCCTCGCCGGGCGTTTTTATTTCACAAAAAAATGTCAGTGCCGCAAGCGCCCAGGTATCGATTAAAACAATGCTGAGGAATTACGATACCGTCGGCCAGTCCTACGCGATCAATAATATTGTCTGCGACAGCGGGGGCAATATCGTCCTGACGCTTACCGACACGATCAGGGTCAATGCGAGTTCAAGAGATTCGGTCATGACGTCCGGCATGGTACCGAATCCGGTGTTGTGGAGCTTAGGCAGCCCCCATTTTTACATGGTCTATACCGAATCATGGGTGAATGGCGTTTTAACGGATATGGTTCCGCAGCGCATCGGATTTCGTTATTACTCGCTGACGACCAGTTCTTTCACTATCAATGGCGCGCAGCATTTTTTGCGGGGAACCGATTTGCATTCGGAGAATGAATACGAGGGGAATGCCGTCGACAGCCTAACGGTGAATTCCCAGTTTAACGACATTCAAAAACTCGGAATGAATTATGTACGGCTCGTTCACTATCCCCATCCGGTATTTACTTATAATATTGCCGACGAACGCGGGATCGGCGTTTCGACGGAAACGGGCGACTGGGGAGGAACGTCAACCAATCTCGGTGATGCCGCGCGGGACAGTAACGTCTTCGAAATGGTGTTGCAGAATTTCAACCATCCTTGCATTTTATGGTGGTGCGCCGGCAACGAACTATCCAATCTCACCACCATAAATCGCTGGGCCGCCGATATAAAATCTCTCGATACCATCAAGCCGGCCTCGTTTGAAAGCGACGGCACCGATCCTACCAGCGTGAACTACGTCTTCTGGCATACCTACACGGGCTGGTACGGCGGCACCATTCAAAGTTTCCCCAGCGGCTACCATTGGGTAACCGAAAGCGGTGCCGGCGGCGTCATCACGACGCATCAAAGTTATACGGCGATGACATTCAAGGTCGATACCCTGGAACCTGAAGAGTATCAGAGCCTGGTGAATGAATTTCAATTCCAGTACATCTTCAACACCAACCCTTCCTTTGTGCCCCTTCATTCGCACTGGCTTCAGTTCGATATCTGCGATGTGAAGTATAAAGGAATGAACTCCAAGGGACTGGAGACCTATGCGGGGTTCCCCAAGGATTGCTACTACCTCTGGCAGGCGAAGGGAATGCCGAATGTCCCGCTTGTGTATATCAACGGGAAGCACTGGTATTTACGGAAATCCGTGAGAGACGTCAAAGTCTACTCCAACAGTCCCGCCATTACCCTGTATGTCAATGGAACCGGCAAGGGTACGAAAAACGACGGATTGTACACCCAGCCTTCCGGGGCCGGGGGAAGTGTCATTAACAACGTGTTTTATTTCGACACGGTACTTGCGAGGGGCAAAAATATCGTTATCGCCGCGGACGGCAACGGGAACGCCGACACCGCGGTGCTCTATTATGAAGGTTCGGGGCCGAGCGCTCCAACCGATACTTCGGCCTCTATCACCAATCTATCATCGAGCAATACAAAGGATACCGCCTATTTTGTCAATATACCGGTGCATGCGCAGTGGCCGGTGTACTATCAGTGCGACGGCAAGGCCGACAATACCTTCGATTCAATTCCGACCGTGCTGACAAATGCGCGATGGATAGCCACCAAACGGCAGAGCGCGGCGGATTCAACGACCAGCCTGTCGTTCACCATACAGTCCAATCTCGGGCAAAGCGCGAACGTCTACATAATGTTCACGAGACAGGCAACCGTGCCGTCATGGATCACCGCCGCCGGTTTTTCCAATACCGGCGTAACCGGGTGGTGGAGAGACAATAACCTGAATCGGGTTCAATACCAGCTCTATACCAATATCTATGCGCCGGGGGCCACGGTGACCCTGGGAAGTTCGGCCATCGATTTCGTCGTTCTGGTAAGCGTGCCGCAGGTCACCGGAATCGAAACGCATGCAATGGTGAAATCCGCGCTGTTTTCGATGAGAACAGGTAATTTCATAGCGATAGGCTCTAGAATCGTGATTCCGCAGGCGATGGTCTCCAAGGCAATGAAGGTAGAGATATTCGACTTGTCGGGAAAATGTGTATTTGAGTTCATAACCGGCAAAAACGTCATCGAATTGCCAAAAATCGGCGCAGCCGGAGCGGCCCATATAATTCGGGTATTGAAGTCATTGGAATAAGTGCGGGAGTGCCGCCGCCCGATATTTAAACCAAGGATGCTGTATGAATACAGCCGAGGTTGCGAATCAATCCGAGAAAAGAACCACCTTTCCCATAATCGGGATCGGCGCTTCTGCTGGCGGCTTGGTCCCTTTTAAAAAGGTGCTCGAATCGCTTCCAGTGGACTTCGGGGCCGCCGTCGTCTTCATTCAGCACCTTCTTGCCGATAAGAAAAGCCTGCTGCCCGAGATCCTGCGCAAACAGTTTCCCTCACGCGATATCATCGCGATAACGAATGGCATGACAATCGAGAGGGGAAAGGTGTATGTCAACCAGCCTGACCATGATATCACGATTGATTCGGGACGATTCCGTGCAGAACTCCGTCAGAAGGACGGCGTGCATTTGCCGATCGACACCTTTTTCTGTTCTCTTGCCGAAACCGTCCAGAATAATGCTATAGCCGTGGTTCTCTCCGGAGCAGGTACCGACGGATCGCGTGGTGTGCGGGAGGTGCAGTGCAAGGGCGGAGCCGTGCTGGTGCAGGATCCAGATACGGCGGAAGTTCCCGGCATGCCCAATTCGGCGATTGAAGCGGGCGCTATCGATGAGGTGCTCACTCCTGAAAACATCGCCCTCCGTCTGGTCACTCTGGCGGGCGCAATTTTAAAACAGCCTGATGCCGCTCAACTGGAGAACCAACCTTCACTGAATTCTCTTTCCGTTTTTCTTCACGAAAAAGCGGGTTTCAGGTTTGATGATTACAAGAAAACGGTGATTGCCCGCAGGGTGCAGCGACGTATGTCGCTTAATGGGCTTACGAGCATTGAGGATTATATGGTGCTGATGGATAAAAACCCTGCCGAAACAGACCGTCTTGCAACGGACCTGATGATCGGGGTGACCTCTTTTTTCCGCGATCCCGCAACGTGGGATGCTTTACGCCGGGATGTCATTCACCCCCTCATCAATGATAAGAAATCCAACGACTCCATTCGTGTCTGGACACCGGGATGCTCGACCGGGGAGGAGGCGTATTCGATCGTTATGATGTTGTTGCATGAGATCGAGACAGCCAAAAAAAGCAGCGATATTCAGGTCTTCGGCACCGATATCAACGAGGCTTCATTGGCAATCGCGCGTAATGGGAAGTATCCGGGCGGCGTTTCGGCGGATATGCCTGCCGAGTATTTGAAGGCTTATTTCAACTACATTGAAACCGGCTCACATGTCCGAATCAAAAAAAACGTACGGGATCACGTCGTTTTCGCAAAGCAGAACCTTCTCACTGACCCGCCTTTTTCGAAACTTGATCTTATCATTTGTCGTAATCTGCTTATCTATCTCGAACCCGAAGCTCAGCAAAAATGTATTTCAAATTTTCATTATGCGCTCAAGGAAAACGGCTACCTGTTTCTCGGCAATGCCGAATCCATTGAGCATCGTAAAGGGTTCTTCAAATCGCTTGGTGTCAAGCGTAACCGAATTTTTCAGCGTATTCCGCAGGCCAATCCTGCGCGGTATGGTTTCTCCGCTCTCGTGGTCCCGGAATCGAAAAAAAAGGTTGTTGCAAGCCGTCCGGCCCCAGGTACGGACGGGTCCATAACCAAATTTGCCCATGAAACGCTTCTCTCCCTTTATGCACCGGCGGCGGTGCTGGTTAACAACCGCTACGAAATCCTCCACTTCAACGGTTCGGTAAAAAGGTTCCTCGAACCGCCGGCCGATCTTTCATTCTTCGATTTCATCGCCTGGGTTCCCGAGCGGATGCGCAACCGCGTGCGGGGCGCGCTTTACAATGCATCGCAGACGCCGGAGCCCGTTTCGATCCAGGTCGCTCTGCCGGATGCGGAGAATAAGGAACGCGCCGCCCTTTTTACCATCCGAAGCTTCAAAAATCCCGCCGACAATGCCGAAGTGTTCCTGGTCACCCTTACCGACAATACTATGCCGCAACGTGTGGAAGGCACGGTGCTGATGGGCACGGAAGCCGACCGCGCCGCGCTCCGCCAACTGGAACGCGAGCTCTCGACGACGCGAAACGAGCTGCAGACCAATGTCGAAGAGCTGAAGAGCTCCAATGAGGAGCTGCAATCTTCCAACGAAGAGCTTGAAGCCGCGAATGAGGAGATGGAGACCTCGCGCGAGGAGTTGCAGTCGATCAATGAGGAACTCATAACGGTCAATGCGCAGCTGCAGAGCAAGATCGAGGAACAGGAGGCGACCAACAACGACCTCAATAACTTCCTCTCCAGCACGAATATTCCGACCCTCTTCCTCGATCATCAATTGAACGTTCGGCGGTTCACCCCCCCGATGACCGGGCTTATCAACCTGCTCCCCTCGGACATCGGGCGGCCGGTCGCGGACCTGGCGCTGGAGCGCATGGGGACCGGTCTTTTAACCGATATCCGGACGGCGCTCGATGGTCTGGAAACCGTTAAAAAGGAAATCGCGATCGGCGAGGCCTGGTACCTGCGCTCCACGTTCCCGTTCCGGACGTCGGAAAACAGAACAGAAGGCGTGGTGGTCACCTTTGTCGATATCACCGAGATCATAGTGTCCGCGGCAAACCTGAAGGAGGAGAAAGAGAAATTCAGATCCATCTTCGAGAACAGCAATGACGCGATACTTGTCGTTGATTTCGCCACGGGCCGGTATATCGACTGCAACCGCACGATGCAGGCGTTGTCCGGGTACACGAATGAAGAAATTTTCGCGATGAAAGCCGGCGACCTTGTGTCGGTTCCTCATAAGGTGGAATCGGCGTCCATCGTGGAAAAGATTGAAGCCAGCAAAGTGTTGCGCGGTGAAACGGAACTCCTCGCCAGGGATGGAACGATCATTCCGGCGGATTACAACGCGTTCATGGTGGTGATCGGAAACAGAAAGTGCATCGTAAGCGTGTTGCGCGATATAACCGAACGCAAACGTATCGAAAGGGAGATGCAATCCCTTGCGAAATTCCCCTCCGAGAACCCCAACCCGGTTTTACGGCTGAGCCGGAGGGGGGTGGTATTGTATGCCAACGAAGCCAGCGGAGCGCTTTTGCAGTTGTGGAACGTACCCGTGGGAGGCGTTGCTCCGGAAGAAGTCAGCCGGATGATCACTGAAACCGTTGACCGCCGATCTCATACGATCGTGGAAATGGAGTGCAATGAGCGGATCTACTCGTTCCACGTTGTTCCGGTGACGGGGACGGACTATGTCAACTTTTACGGGCGGGATATTACCGAGCGAAAGAAGGCCGAGACGGCGTTACAGGAGAGCGAATCCAAGTACCGGGGCCTTTTCGAGAATATGACCGAGGAGGTCCATTTCTGGGAGCTGGTCCGTGACGCCGAAGGACAAATCAAGACCTGGCGACTGGTGAATGCAAACCCGCCGGCGCTTAAAACGTGGGAGAAAACCCGCGAGCAGGTCCTGGGGAAAACCACCGACGAGATCTTCGGGCCGGGCGCGACCGAACATTTTATGCCGGTAGTCCGGAAAATATTTACCGAAGGGGAGGCATATCATTTCGAGGACTACTTCCCCAACCTCGATAAGACCTTCCGGTTCACCAGCGTTCCCTTTGGAGAGTACTTCATCACCACGGGGGCCGATATCTCCGAGTACATCCGGGCCGAAAGGGAGTTGCATAAGCAGGCTTCACTCCTCGATCTCGCCCACGACGCAATTATCGTACGGAACGAGGAGGACAGGATCACATTCTGGAACCGGGGCGCGGAGATGATGTATGGATGGACGAACAAGGAGGCCATGGGTTGCTTCGTTCATGATTTGCTTAAAACCCTCTTTCCCAAGCCGCTGGCAGAGATCAACATGGAAATAGCGGAAAAAGGCGCCATGGGAGGGTGAACTGACCCAAACCTGCAAGGACGGCCAGGAGATCATCGTGGATAGCCGCTGGGTAGTGCAGAAGGACGAGTCGGGGCATCAGATGGGCATCATGGGGCTCAACCGCGACATCACCGTCCGCAGGAAGTTGGAAGAGGAGCGGCAGATCGCGTTACGGCGGTTCTACCTGATCCTTTCGAGCATGCATTTTGGAATTCTGCTGGTTACGGATGATAATAAGGTGGAATTTGCCAACCAGGCCTTCTGTGACAATTTTGGTTTGAAGGATTCTCCCAATGACCTGTTGAAACTGTCCGCAGACGAAATAATTGAAAAAATCAGGTTTTCCTATGCAGACCCGGACGCAGAGGTGGCCCATATCAGGGAATTAGTGAGTCTGGGGCAATCGGTACATGGCGAAGTTGTCGACATGAGCGGGGGAAGAACTTTCCTGCGGGATTTCATTCCCATGTGGATCAATGAAAAACGGTTTGGACGGTTATGGGTCCATGCGGATATCACCGAGCGCACGAGAATCGAGGTGGCGCTGGAAGAAACCAACGCTCTCCTGCAGGCGCGCAATGCCGAGCTCGATTCGTTCAACTATTCGGTCTCGCATGACCTGCGGGGGCCATTGCGCGCCATCGGCGCATTCAGCACCATGCTTGCGAAGGAATATGCGGCAAAGATGGATGATGAGGAGAAAGTGTACCTTAAGCAAATCACCAGATCGGTCGATCGAATGGCGCAAATCATCGATGATCTGCTCAAGCTGTCCCGCATAACCCGCGTTGAGATCAAGCGGGCGGATGTCGATCTGGGCGACATCGTAAAAACCCTGGCACGGGAATTGAAACATAATGCTCCCGAACGGGTGGTGGAATTTGCTGTCGATGATATAATCGTGCATGCCGATGCGGGGCTGATGCGTATTGTGATGGAGAACCTTATTTTCAATGCCTGGAAGTTCACTTCAAGGCGGCCACAGGCGAGGATCGAGTTTTCTTCCAGGCAGGAGGGGGAGAAAACCATATATTTTGTGCGCGATAACGGGGAGGGATTCGATATGGCGCACAGCCGGAAGTTGTTCACCCCGTTTCAAAGGCTCCATTCCGAGAGTGAATTTCCGGGAACCGGCATCGGTCTCGCGATTATCCGCCGGATTATAGAGCATCATGGCGGGAAGGTATGGGCCGAAGGCGAAGTCGGGAAGGGAGCAACCATTTATTTTGAAGTCCCGGCGGAACTTGACATAAAAGAAACGGGGGGGGGGGGGATAGACGGTTAAACTGGTAGCGCTATGGGGAATCGAACCCCAGTTTGATGGCTGAGAAAAATTTTTCGCACTACCAAAAATGGCCTTTTTCGCCTATTTTTGGCATTTCTACAATGCAGAGACCTTCGGCGTCTTCACACCGTCTTCACGGTTAGGGCTGAATCGGACCAAATCAAGCGCAGTTTTCGGCTCCCTGTGGTAGTAAGTCCGCAGCATATTGGTTTTCCAGTTTGCTACGGTCATTACAACCTGTTCCGGGGTCCCGTTATCGATAAGCGCCGTTGCCGCCATGTGACGGGTATCGTGGAAATGCAGGCCTTGCAGATTCGCCAGTTTCCGACAACGCCGCCACGCTGAATGAAACGAACCGAGGCCGGAATACTTTCGTTCGCCGGTTTTCTTATCTTCAACTTCGCGGTAAAAAAGATATTCCGTTTGATTCGGTAGATTTCTGAAATACTCCACCATATCGGGCGGGATCGGCTTCCAGCACCCCCTGTCGTTTTTTGCGTTCTCCGCCTTTACCCGGATGGCATTATGAATTAAATCCAAATCTTCTTTCTTCATATTCACCAGTTCGGATTTTCGGCAGGGGACTTGAAGGGCAAAACGCACGATTGCAGACAGGTGCGGCGCCTCTTTATTAATAATATTCAGGAGACGTTGCCGGTCATTGTCGTGCAATATAACATCACGAGAATGCACTTTAAGTTTTGGGAAACGCGCCCTGATAATCGGGTTAGTTTCCAGAAGGCCTAAAGCCACACCCATGTTAAACACAGCCCGCACGATCTCGACAGGCCTGTTCAAACTGGCATTAGAACGGGGTTTGCCTGTCTTTTCTGAGTTGGTCGTTTTCAACATCCTCATGTATTGCTCAAATCTTTCGGAAAAGTGGGGAAGGGGAAATAATCCAAGCTTCCGTTCGACTATCCTGATTTTGTTTAAATGGGCAACCGAACAGTGTTCCCGTTTTTCCTTATAGATTTTAAGCAAATCACCGAAGGTTCTCAACTCTGTAGATGTCAAAGAGCATGCGGGATTTCCTTCACGGAGTTCCCGCTTCAAAAAGTAGCGCCGGTCTCGTGCTTTTTCTTTCGTTCCGCTTACAATTTCACGGCGTTCTATAATCTTGCCGTTTATGCGGATTCGAACGGTTATCCGGTATTTTCCCGGTTCAACCTGCTCGATTCCCGGCTCTTTTAATCTGGCATTCATATTCCCTCGATTCGGGTTATGAATGCCGGATGCTTGCCCCTAAAAAATAGCATTTTAAACCCCGTCACGCCATTTTTAAAAAAGAGCGCCTGAAAGCAGTTTTTTCTCCACCGCTGCCTTGTCGAAACGCCAGATTCGGCCTATCTTCATTGCGCCCGAAATACTTCGCCTGTGCGATACAATGAATTTTTTGCTCACATTCAGGCGGATTGCAAGCGATTCAGTAGTATAACAGGCGCTATAGTCTTCCAGTTTATTAATGGGCTTTTCGTCAAAAGTCTGGATTTCTTTCATTATGCCGCCTCGCCTTTTGTGCAGAATAAAAAAGCCCCATGAGGTGAATCATGGGGCCCCAAGTAATCATTCCTCTTCCTGCTCAATGGCTTCTTTGACTTCATCGAACGCCGCGCGCGCTTCGGCCTCGTCCGTGAACGGCTCAATACTTTCCTTGCCGTCATTCCATTCTACGACAACAGAAAGGCCGCCATGCTGGAAAAGTTCTACATCGTGACCTTCCGACAGTTCATCGTCGTAGTCGCCATAGCATTCGACAGAATCGCCGTTTTTAATTGCGGCATCGACTAAGGCATCTACCACTTCCTTAGAACTCATAAATACTCCTTTCTAAAAAGGTGTGATTACAATTGATCCCGTTATATGGGTGCGCTTTCGCGCGATGGTTGTAATAAAAATTAATGCGGACGGCAGGGAATAAAAGGAGATGCTTAGTAGGGAATCTATCCTTAGTATACTACCTATACTTACTATTTTACACGCCGGTTAGCAGCATTTTTTTGACACTTGGGGGAACAATATTTAGCTTTCCGTAAGCGGCGTTCTTGCGGAATAGGCCTCTTACAGAATTCGCATGTAAAGGCTTCTTTTGCAGTGAATTCATTCATTGAAAGGGACCTTACAGCTTCGGCTACACAATCTTCAATGTCCGCTATCGTAAATGCTCCCCAAAATAGTCGTGTAAAGCATTTGTTCTCATTTTCAAGATAATTCAAGAAAAGAGACCGGCAAACAACTTGAAAATTGATATCAGGATGTAATCGGAAGAACTCGGAATTAGGTGCTTGCAATTGGTTAAAGCTACCATTTTTATCATTGGCGACCACTGACTTTATAAGGTCACTGCGTTTGACCCAACCCTGTTGCATGGTACGCTTATTACCATTGGCAAAATTGAACTTATGCGACCTTCCATCTACGGACAAAATATAAACAGGCAAGGCACAATAAAGAAAATTGTCCCAAGAGGCACCGGACATTTCAGAAGTAGCGCCAGCGAAGGCATATTTGAGCCATTCAATACCATCCCTTATCAACGCTTGAATAATCCGAGGTGGGAGAGGTATAGAATATAGCTTTGAACGTGACGCTATCTCTACACCCAACAAATAAAAGGCGGTCACTTTATCGGATTCAGTTATTACATCATCGTTTATATTGAATTTTGCAATTTTTCCATTTGAGAGTTTTTCGTATTTCAGAATAC